>NZ_BJDU01000004.1 GCF_005405305.1 Companilactobacillus formosensis | reverse complement strand
AATCGTGGTTATAAAGGATATTATATATGTCCTTTTTTAATTGGTATAAAAAAATCGCGCCAGTAGAATTAATCTACCAACACGATAAAGTGTAGACCCCTAATTTTTCTGAAAAAGAAGACCTTGCAATCATAATTTATTTTGCAAGGTCTTTTTTTATATACACAATGGCTACACATCAAATAACCCTTTTGAAAGTTAATAAGCTATTATATTTTTTGATAACAGGATATTAATAAAAACCTAGCTATCTTTTTCAGAAAATCAATTTATATCGTATGTGGTTCAAAGGAGATAAAAATCATGAAATTAGTTCAAAAGAGTCTTTTGTTCGCTTCATTATTTGCAATCGGAATGGGTGCTACAACTATTCCTGTTGTTACAAGTGGTAATGGTAGTGCTCAAGCTGCTACAGTCGTTAAAGGTACTACTGCCAACGATTATTTCTTCAAAATTGGTAAAGATAAATTCGTCAAAGGCGAAGATGTCAAGATTCTAACTAACGATAATCAAACTGATGAAGACATGGTTTCAACTATCGAAGCTAACGATTTTCGTTTGGAAGTAAATGTCCCTAAAGCTCAACTTTACAATAAAAAAGGTGAAAAGATTGGGAAATGCTTAACTCAAGGAAATGTTTGTAAAATTGGCGATCAAAGCGCCTTCTATGACAGCACCTATTATAAAGACTTCAAAGGCAACATTTCGCAAATGAACAATAGCACTTTAGTATCATAGACATTTCGACAACGTCTCAAAATCACTGCAGAATCATTTATGAGTTAAAATGTTTTTGATAACAAAATAATCGTTATCATTTTATTACTGAAAGTTAATTCAAGGAGATAAAAATCATGAAATTAATTCAAAAAAGTCTTTTGTTTGCTTCATTACTATCTGCTGGTGCTTCAGTAACCACCATCATTCCGGCTGTTTCTAATGTAGCCGTTGTTCAAGCTGCTACAAAATGCAGTTCTAGTTCAAAAATCAAAGTAAAAGTAGCCAAAGCTCAACTCTATAACGAAAAAGGTAAGAAATTATCTCGTTGTTTAACTAAAGGTAAAACTTGCACACCTAAAGAGAAGACCTCAATCAAAGGTCAAAAGTACTACAAAGTTGGCAAAGATGAATTCGTCAAAGCTAGCGATGTATCTGTAGAAAAATAGGATTTATCAAAAATAGCCCTGTTGAAATATTCAACAGGACTATTTTTTTGACTAATAAAAGATTCTTACTCCAAATGATGGTTTGAAACTATTCGTAATTGAGTCTATTTTCACATTAGTACCGGGCTTCAAAGCATTGAGATACTGATTGTTACCAAGATACAAACCAACGTGATAAGTAGCTCCAGCATTACCCCAAAAGATCAAATCGCCACGCTCTAATTGATTGAGAGAAACTTTCGTTCCAGCAGATTCTTGAGGAACTGTCCAACCACCAATATTTTGGCCAGTTACTTGACGAAAGACATATTGCATCAATCCTGAACAATCAAAATTATTTGGACCCTTGCCATTCCAAACGTAAGGTTTACCTAGTTGTTGCTTGGCAACATTGATAACTTCATCAATCACTTCAGTTCTAGTTTTACCATTTAAACTAACTGGACTTCTCTTAACGGAAATTTCACTAACTGCTGTTGAAGGTAACCAACCACCATCGCTTTTTTCATACCAAATCGTATTGCCAGTTAATACAGTTGAAACTACTTGTTCAATTTGACCGGCATCGATACTATTATTTGTTGCTGAATTAAAATTACTATCAGAATAAATAGCCGTCTTTTTATTTGCTTCCACCGCAGCATAATTAGGATCCCAAACTTGAGCTGATGCTTGAGTAAATTTATCATTGCTGATTTTTGTGAAAGCTCCTGATATCCATTGATCACTACCAATTTCATACCAAGCATCTCCGTTAAAATCGACTACCTTGTCAAAAAACTTCCAACTAGTACCATTAGCCAACTTTCTGCCTGTCGCAACTTTGTCATTTCCAAATCCTTGCCATAAATCAAGTCCAACGTCTGAAGCATAAGCTATTGTGGCTGTCCCAGTATTTTCAACTTCGATACCATTGTATTTTGTTGCATCATTACTGTTAATCCACATGTCAGTAGCAATTTGATACCACGTTTTACCATTGACATTGTCAACTCGATTGTATTTCCACATACTAGCTACAGCCAATTTATTATCAGCTGGATTGTATTTTCCATCATCATAGTTATAAACTAAAGCCCCATTATTTCCGACTTTGACAGTACCAGTACTAGCCTGACCATGTTGTAACTCAACATCACTTGCTTTAACAAATTCATTAGTTGCAACACGATAAACCGAGCCGACACTACTCAAATCAATTCTTTGATCTGTGACCCATGGTGTATTAGCTGCTAAAGCACGGTTACTAATCAATTTACCATCATTGTTATACAAACGTGCCATATTTTTAGTTGTAACGATTCCCTTAATACTGTCAGCTCTGACTGGCGTAGTAATTGCCATTGCCCCTAAGATACTGGCACTAATTAAAAATGTCGTGATAATTTTCTTCTGCATAAACGTTTTATCTCCCCTATAAAACAAATTATAAATATCATCATTAGTTTAGTATTTTCCTGAATCGAGTACAACTAAAAATGAATTATTGCCTTTTCATTTGTTTTCTTACCTCCACAACAAAGCAGAACGGACGACGACATCCAGCAGTACCATGATAGTCTAAATATTATTTTTCACTTTTAAAACGACTGATTACAAAACCAAGAACCAAACCACATAAAGCAGGTACTACCCAACCTAAACTCAATTGTGACAATGGCAAATAATCATTCCAGACTAAAATCCGTTGAACCAAACCATTTTGCATTGCCTTAGGTAAAGCTGCAATTCCAGCAAAAAAAGCCGGTATCAACGTGAACAAAGTCGTGATGCCAAACAACCATTTTGATTCACCAATAATTGGATTTAACACTGAAATAATAATCAAAACAATCGCCAATGGATATAAAAACATCAAAACTGGCGTTGAATAATTGATCAGTTTCGTTAATCCAATATTGGCAACCAAAAATGACAAACCAATTGCAAAAGCTAAAACGGCTTGATAATTGAATTTAGGAAACATTTCCGTGGCTGTTTCACCAAAGGCTGAAGTTAAACCAATAGAAGTTTTCAAACAAGCAATGATAGCAATCAAAGCTAATAGCAAACTACCAAAAGAGCCAAAGTAATAATTGAACACCTGAGCCAACGTTACTCCACCATTAGCTGCCAAAGGAAATTTATTAACGCTCATAGTCCCTATCAAAGCTAAAAAGGCATAAATGATTCCCATCAAAACAACGCTGATCAATCCGGATTTAATTGTGTCTTTAGCAATTTGTTGAGGATGTTTTACACCTAGCGACTTGATCGTATCTATCACTACTACTCCAAATGCCAATGAGGCCAAAGCATCCATCGTATTATAGCCTTCAGTAAAACCACTCAAGACAGCATGATCAACATATTGACCTTGAGGAGCAACATTTAAACTTCCCATTGGTTTAATAAAAGCCGTTACTACTAAAATTCCTAATAAAATTAAGAATATCGGCGTCAACCATTTTCCAACATAAGTCATCAACTTGCTAGGTTTTCGTGCTAACCAAAAAGTTACTCCAAAGAATAAAGCTGAGAAGATCAATAAGACGAGACTTTGATGATTTTTACCAATAAAAGGTGCAAGACCTAATTGAAAAGAAATTGTCGCTAAACGAGGAATTGCAAAAAGTGGTCCCATCGTCAAGTACAACAAAATCGTAAAAATATAAGCGAATGGTCGATTGACTTTTTCTGCCAAATCAAAAACGCTATTGCTACCGGTCATTCCCATACTGGCAACTCCCAAAAGTGGCAATCCCACTCCGGTTATCAACAATCCGATAATAGCGCCAAAGACATTACTACCTGCTTGTTGTCCTAAAAATACAGGGAAAATTAAATTTCCGGCTCCAAAGAACAATCCAAATAACATTGAACCGATAAAAAATAAATTTCTCCAAGTTAACTTTTCATTCATATAAATTACTCTCTCAATTTAAAAATACATTTATTTATAATAAACGAATCCCAGCCTTAGGACAAGAAAAAGCCGAGATATTAGTCATCCCGACTTCTAATTAAACGCTATCAATCAAACTCCAGTGAATTTGACCTTGATATTCACCAGCTACATTATCTTGATCATCATGCAATAAAATACCATCATCATTATCCCAGCTTCCACTGACATCAGTCGTTTTGGAATCAGATGATGTATCTTGGGCAATCAAAATATCTTGATTCAACATTGAAAAATCATTGTCATTCTTATCGCGATAAAACATTGGCCCAATAACTTGAGAGGAATCATCCTTTAAGGTTAATTCAGTCCCATTGGCTGTTAACGTCCACGGAGTATCAGAGCTAATTACCGAAACTTTCCAATGTCCTTTTCTCTCAACATAACCATCCGGTGCCACTTTATTAATGTCTTTGAATGAATAATTTGGATCAACATCTAATTTCAATTGCTTGCCTTCAACTTTAACTTGATAAGTAATTGATTGGCTGACCCGATTCATACTATCAACTACATAAACTGTAATCGTATGAGTACCCGTACCTAAATAGTCGGCACTAAATTGTGTAGTATTGGCTATATCATCAGCAATATCATAAGAAGTTTTTCCATCCGTTGTCGAGATAGTTGTCTTAGTGGCAGTTTTATCGTCTACTTTCGTAAATAATGTAACGCCTTTTGTATCAAAGTTAGAATTATTGAGATAGTTCATTGTTAAATTCAAATTAACTTGGTTATTTGATTCATTACCCATTTGAATCGTTCCTAAATCTAAACTATCATTCGTCGTTAATTGTAGGCGGTCATTGATTATAAACGACGGACTCATAATATCATCCATAAAATGTAAACTTTGATACGATGCATGCTGACCTTTGACAGTCGTTGGTGTCGTTTGCGCATCAGCAGTACCAAAGAATTCAATTTTAATGTTTTCGTTCTCGCTGTCTAAAGCATCTAAACTTAATGCTACCTTATTATCGTTCGTCAGACTAGTTGCCGAAATTGGAACGGTTCTATTTTTTGATTCATCAGAAAAGCCTGAATAAATTATTTGCCCGATATTGTTATCTTCATCCGGACTAAAATCAATATTTGATGGCAAATTAACATTAGTTGTGATATCACTTCCCGTTCCTTCAAAACCTGAAGTGTATTTCAAATTGTAGTCTAAACGTAATTTGTCTCCATTGGCTACGTTATAATCTGGATCTTTAGTAGCCGCTGTAACAGACACTGGACGTTTATCCAAATCTTTAATTTCACGTCCTAAATTACCAGCAGTATCATATTGCGATAAATCATAAAGCTTTGTTGTAGTTTCGATATTAGCGACATTAGGCATTTGTTGCATAATGACTGCAAACGTTGATGGTGAAGAGTTTTGGGACCCAGTAGAAGCAGTGAATCCCCAGCGAACTTTAGTATTTCCATCCCGCATAAATTTACCAATATCAACTGTCACATTAGTCTTTTTATCATAATCAAGGTAATTTTTTAAGGTACCATCGTAAGTTTTATCGTTAAAAATATACGACATTTTAGCTAAAGTCGATCCAGCTGCAGGTGGCGTGTAATTGAGTTTGAAATGATGCCATGAGTTATACACATTCGTTGCTGAAGCACTAGTATAACCGGTTAAGTACATACTATGAATTACATCTCGATGATTTAAACCGTAATAGTAATGATTCTTATATCCTGTAAAAATATTTCCCCAGTTATTATTTTTACCATAGTAAGTATTGCCACTATCATTAGGATTAACACCCATATTCGCACTAGTATTATTTTGATTTATTCCACTATTAGCTGGATAATCCCAAGCCATATGTTGACCTTTGGCAATTTTTACCCCGCTATAAGTCAAACCATCAAAATAATCATCATAGTTACTGCCAGAAGCTGCCGGACTGGAATTTTGCAAAGTATCAAATTCTAAAGCCCAGCTATTTTGAATTGCACCAAGACTTGGATCAATAAATTTGCTTAACGTATTATCACTAGAACTGGCGACACCCCAGACGCCTAGGCCTTCACCAAAAGCTGTCTTACCTTCGTTAACTGAAGTTGCAATTGCTTGAGTCCCTCTAGTATCATCTTGTAAAACAAAGGCCAGACCATCTGGGAGATTATCAGCCGTATCGTCACTGGAACCTGAGTAAGCATTTTTGTCACCCATATATAGCCAAGCTGAAATAATTTGAGGTTTACTTAAATCAAAGTAATTGTTAACACTAGAACTACTTCCGTCATCACCAGCTAATTTACCCCAAAAAGAACTAGTCTGCTCCTGACCGCCATCACTGCTCAATAATTGATAAATATCGGTCGAATTATCATAAGTAGTATTACCGGCTTCAAAGAATTTGGCACTATTAACCGTTCCATCTTTATAAGTATCAGCCTTTGATATGAAATCTTTCATTGCAATTCCTGGAGGCGTAGTTTGATATACCTCAGATGTGGTAGGTGGCGGTGTGGCAGCCGCTTTAGACGTTTTTATTGGCAGTAGACTCAAACAAAATATAGTAGCAATAAATATATTGATAATTTTTAACAATTTATTTTGCATACGCAATTCCCCCTTCTCCTATTTAAGAATCACGTTTTTATTTAAAATAATCCCAATATTATTTATATTTATTATACATGTAAGCCTTGTCAATTAATATCCATAATTTATTATAAAATATATTAATAATTTGATATCAAAAAAAGACATCCCTAATTGAAGGAATGTCCTAAATAAAAATCAAATTAAAATTAAGCTAAGTATGAATCTTCGACCCATTCGTTAGTAGCAACACGGTAGTATGTGTGACCATTGTATGACTTAGTTTGGTCAGTATACCAAGGTGTGTTGTTTGCCAAAGCACGGTTAGTGATCTTCTTAGCTGAACCATCGCTATTGAAAGCTACCAATGGAACATAACTACCATTAGTATTATTTACACTAATAGTATTGCTGTTAGTTTGTGAACCACCGTTTGTTTCAGCATTACCATCATATTGAGTCAAATTGTAAGTTTGAATCAAGTTGTTCAATGATGAAGCATAATTTGGAGCCGTTGCATATCTACCTTGTAGCCAAGCAGTAGCATCTTTATATGAACTAGTGTTTTCTTTCCAAGTACCACTGTAGTAACTTGAATTCCATGAAACACCGTTACGAAGCTTGTTACCATTGTCAGCAAATGATTCATAGTAACTTGGGTACTTTCTGAAGTTAGCATTGATTGTATACCAACCTTGAGAAGCACTCCATTCTGATGTTGGCATTGTTACATAAGCACCATTGTAATCACCCTTAATACCAAAAAGGTTGTGACCTTGTGTGGCTAAAGTTGAAGTACCCCATGCACTTTCAAGAATAGCTTGAGCTAACATAACTGAAGTATAAACTCCATATTGTGAAGCTGCCTTTTGAGCCATTGGCACAGCAGTATTTAAGAAAGCTTGTTGTTGTGCTTGTGTGATTCCTGAAGCAGCTTGAATAATTGCAGTAGTTCTTGAAGCGTTTGTTGCGGATTCACTAGCTGCTTGAACAGTTGCAGAGTTAGCAACAGTTGTATCAGCTTTCTTTTCGTTTGATCCGGCAATGATATTAGTTTTATTATCTTCTGATTTGTTATTAACTTGTTCAGTACCTGCTTGTGATGCGGCTTGGCTAGCATCCTCAGTCGTTGCAGCTGACACTACTGAAGGTGTAGCGGTTGCAGCTAATGTACCAAGTACTAAAGCACTTGTAAGTAGATTTTTCTTAGACATAGATTGGTTACCCCTTAATAAATAATCTAGTTATAGACTACTATTTAAAAAAAGCACTTTCAATAAAACTCGAGATTTGTAACAAGAATTAAACATTCGAAAATAAATTGTAATTTTTTGTCACTTGACTTTAAGAATTTCTTAAGAATCTAAAGATTTTCTATATTAAATTAAGGAACGCCTGTGAAATATCATTAAAAATCCCCGAATAATTACAAAAATATTACGAATAATCGTTGATAAAATAATCGGTAGTTAGAATTATATTATTTTAAATTTTGAGATAATAAATCTCAAAACACTACAGTCTCAAGCTTTATGCAGCGCTTTTTCTCAACCTCCTTTATTGTGAATTTTTGTACTACCATTAAAATTTTACAATAAAAAAAACCGCCATTCAGCGATTTCCTATAATTTTGAACTTAACTTAACATCTGGATATTTGTTAGCAAACCAGTTTTCCGCAAATTTATTTTCAAATAAGAATAATGGTTTATCATCCAAATCCTTAACGAGCATATTTCTAGTTGAAGACATAGCCGGATCTAATTGTTCTGGATCGATCCAACGAGCAATTCTTGAACCAATTGGTTTCATAACTACATCACAATTATATTCATTCTTCATTCTGAATTGGAAGACTTCAAATTGTAGTTGACCAACAGCACCTAAGATATAGTCGTTAGTCGTATATTTCTTATACAATTGAACGGCACCTTCTTGGACTAGTTGTTGCATACCTTTATGGAATGATTTTTGTTTCATAACGTTCTTAGCTTGAACTTCCATGAACATTTCTGGAGTAAATTGTGGTAAGTCTTCGAATTGAACTGACTTCTTACCTGTATAGATCGTATCGCCAATTTGGAAATTACCTGTATCGTAAAGTCCTACAATATCACCAGCAACAGCCGTCTTAACTGTTTCTCTTTGGTCAGACATGAATTCAGTCGCATTGTTCAAACGCATGACTTTCCCAGTTCTTTGTAATTTAACATCCATACCTCTAACGAACTCACCAGAACAAATTCTGACGAAAGCAATTCTATCACGGTGATTAGGGTTCATATTAGCTTGAATCTTGAAGACAAAACCAGAAAATTCAGGATCATCAGGTTTAACGACTTCTTCACTGTTTTGTTCTTTGTGTTCAGCAGGAGCTGGAGCCAAATCCAAGAATGTATTCAAGAAAGTTTCGACACCAAAGTTTGTCAAAGCAGAACCAAAGAAGACTGGAGTTTGATTACCGGCTTGAATCTTTTCAAGATCAAATTGATTTCCGGCTTCCTTAATTAAGTCAACTTCACCTTGAGCTTGTTCGTAAACGCCCTCTTCTTCGATTGGATTGTGTTCGACTAATTGTCCCTCATCATTCATTGGTAAGAAACGATCATCGCCATCTTTTCGATAAAGTTCCAAGCGATTGTTGCGAATATCGATCAAGCCTTTTAATTCCTTACCCATACCAATTGGCCAATTCATTGCACAGCCTTCGATATTTAGCAATTCTTCAAGTTCAGCAATCAAATCTAGTGGATCACGTCCATCACGATCCAACTTATTCATGAAAGTGAAGATAGGAATTCCACGTTTTTTAACAACTTTGAATAGTTTCTTAGTTTGAGGTTCGATACCTTTTGCAGAATCGATAACCATGACTGCCGCATCGACCGCCATCAAAGTACGATAAGTATCTTCAGAGAAATCTTCGTGTCCTGGAGTATCCAAGATATTGATATCCTTGTCACGATAGTGGAATTGCATAACAGAACTTGTAACAGAAATCCCACGTTTCTTTTCGATTTCCATCCAGTCACTAGTAGCAAATTGTCCAGATTTTTTAGCTTTAACAGTACCGGCAGAACGAATAACTCCACCAAAGTACAACATTTGTTCAGTAATAGTAGTCTTACCAGCATCCGGGTGAGAGATGATAGCGAAAGTTCTACGTTTATTTACTTCTTGTTCTAATTGTTTTTGATCCATTTTTTAAGAGCGTAAAAACAAATTTCTACGCATTTCCTTCCTATATATAAATTCATAAATTGGATAAATCAGTAATTTATTTACAACATAATTTTCCTCGAAAAAAAAGAAATACACTAGTATTTCTCTTTATACATATTAGTAGTTACATTCTTTATTTTATCATCTGGAACCGTCACGATAACATTTTCAATTCGTGAACCATTCAATTCTCCAGATGTAATAGTTACACCGTCATCCAAAGTATATGACTTAGGATGTTTTGCATCAGGAATCTCACCGATTTGCATGATTAGATATCCAGCAATCGTATCGACATCGTCAACTTGAATTTCTTCTTCAAAAAGTTCATCAAAGTCTTCCACCGTCATTAAACCAACGACAGAAAACTTATTGGCACCCAATCTTTGGAAATTCTTAGTTACAGGATCGTATTCATCATCGATTTCCCCAACGATTTCTTCCAAAATATCCTCAATTGTTGCTAAACCAACGATACCACCATATTCATCAACAACCATTGAAATTTGTGTCTGCGTACTACGCATCTTCAACAACAAGGTATCAATATTAGTAGCTTCAGGAACGAACAAAGGCTCTGTCATGATTGATTTCAAATTGATTTTTTCAAAGCCAACTTCACGAGACTTTTTCAATAAGTCTTTGATATGAATAATCCCAATGATATTATCCTTATCTCCACCGTAAACTGGAATTCGAGAATAAGGTTGATTCAAAATCGCATCGATATTTTCACTGACGGGATCATTGATATCAATCATAAAAGTATCCGTTCTTGGTACCATGATTTCTCGAGCTGTCTTATCCCCAAAACGAATGATTCCTTGTAACATTTGATATTCATCAGAATTAATCGTTCCACTATTACGAGATTTTCTTAAAGTTGCAATCATTTCATTTCTTGTAATAGGTTCATCTGCTTGATCAAAATCAATTGGTGTAATTTTAAGCAGTAGATTAATTGTTGCTTCCAATAGCCAAACAAAAGGTTTCAAAATCAAACCGAAAAAGCTAATCATTGGTTGGGTAAAACTGGCTACTTGATATGGTCGTTGTAGCGCTATACGTTTAGGATACAATTCTCCTAAAACTAAAGTAATAAAGGACAAAATTACCGTTATAACGATAACAGAAATCTCTTTACTTCCAGGAAAATCTCCAATCAAGACTTCCATTCTGGCACTCAAAGTCGTTGCTGCACTAGCTGATGATAAGAACCCAGCTAAAGTGATTGCCACTTGAATTGTCGACAAAAATTTATTCGGTTCATTGATCATATGTAAAATTTTCTTGGCCTTTTTACTGCCATCTTTTACTTTTCCCTCAACGGACGTTTTATTCACGGATACAATCGCCATCTCGCCTGCTGCAAAAAAAGCATTTAATAACGTCAAAACAATTATTAAAATCAGCTGCCCAGAAAGCGACGCTCCAGAAGAGTCACCACTCATTTAATTCGCACTCTCTTTCATATGTAAACTTAAATATAAACAAAACAATTATAACAGGTGTTATTGTATTCAACAATAATCCTTTTTAATGATAAAATAGGACTATCAGTATATAGGGAGTTTTCTAAAATGTCTAATAAAAAAATTGCGGTAATCTACTTATTCTTCTTTATAATCCCTTACATTCTTTGTTTGTCGATTATTGGCGTTTCTTATAATTCATTAGTTTTACATGCTTTGACTTGGAGAATCGTCGTCGGTGGAATCGTTGGTGCCTTTGGTATGTTTGCGGTCAAAGTTATCGCTCAGCGTCCCGTTTTGATCATGTATCGCAGTTCAACTCGCAAAATTTTAAAAGAATTGCTTTTCTTCTTCATTTTGGAAAGAAGTAAATTAGTTATTGGTGCTAATTTAGCCGTTGATTTTTGTTTATCAGTCATCAGTATTTATTTGGTGGCAACATTTTTACCATTAACTTTGATCCTTGGTCGGACACTTGGTTGGCTAGTCTTAATCCTAGTCGTATCACTCACTTTAGCATCCTATCTTGAATTCGAATCACTTTCAATTTACTCAGAGAAAAAGAAATAATCCTTGACTTATCAATTTTTTAATTGTAAATTTGAGTCATCTTAATTGCAGGAGGAATTAGACATGTTGAATTTTAATCAAAAACAAGTTGAATCATGTTGTTGTGTAGTAATGAACGAACATTACTATACTTTTTCAGCATGTCTAATACCACTCAATTGATAATCAAGTAGTGCAAACTAAAAACTATCAAGCGAAGTTGACATTAGTCGGCTTCGCTTTTTTGTTTTTCTACTTAGGAAGGAGTTACTTGTGGAACCTATCAAAATTGGAATTCTTAATTTAATGCAGAACAAACTTGAAACCATGCGTAATTTTCAAATAGCTCTAGGTGATAAAGTTGAAACAAAATTTTATTACTCGGCGACACGTTACGTTGATCGTCAGCTTGATCCAAGAATCACTGACAATATGCAACCATTAGATTTAGATGAGATCAAAAATCTAGACGGTTTTATCATTACTGGTAGTCCAGTTGAGAAATTGGATTTTCCTCAAGTTTCGTACTTTGATGAAATCAATGATCTAATCGATTTGCTCGATCAATTAAATATTCCCCAACTCTATGTCTGTTGGGGCGCCATGGCCGCCTTGAATAGACTATACGATATTGATAAAAAAGTTTTACCGCATAAAACCTTTGGAGTTTTCCAAAATCAAATCTTAATTGACACCCCACTGCTCAATAACATTGGTGATAATTTCCCAGCACCACATGCTCGCAACGCTGAGATGGATCACCAACAACTGATGGAAAATCCTGATTTAATGATTGATGCCGTCAGTGAAAATGGCTTATTGACTTTGGTTGAATCAATTAAAAAGCATCAAACATTTATTTTTTCACATTTAGAATATCAAAAAGATGGTCTAGATGATGAATTAAAACGTGAACAAAAAAGTCCCAAGATCAAACATCCGCTGCCTGCTACTGGTTATTATTCACCATTAGATCACCAACCAGTATTTTCTTGGAGACAAACTCAACAGAACTTTTATAACAATTGGCTACAAACAGTCAAAGAACATAAATTAACTACTTGCTAAGGAGAAATTTATTATGACAAAAATTGCACAAAATATTACTGAACTTATTGGAAACACACCAATCGTAAAGCTCAACAAAGTCGTACCGGAAGACGCTGCTGATGTTTATGTTAAGTTAGAATTCTTCAATCCTGGTAGCTCAATCAAAGATAGAATTGCTTTGTCAATGATTGAAGCTGCTGAAAAAGCCGGCAAGATCAAACCTGGTGACACCTTAGTTGAACCTACTTCGGGTAATACTGGAATCGGCTTGTCACTCGTTGCTGCTGCTAAAGGTTATCATTTGATCATTACTATGCCAGAAACTATGAGTATCGAACGTCGTAAATTGATGCAAGGCTATGGTACTGAATTGATCTTAACACCTGGTTCAGAAGGTATGGGCGGTGCCATCAAGAAAGCTACTGATTTAGCTAACGAAAATGGTTACTTCATGCCAATGCAATTCCAAAATCCTGCTAATCCAGCTATCCATGAAGCTACTACCGGAAAAGAAATCGTCGAAGCTTTTGGTGATACTCCAGTTGATGGCTTTGTTGCTGGTGTTGGTACTGGTGGTACCCTCTCAGGTGTTAGCCATGCTTTGACTAAGGCATACCCTGATGTGAAAGTTTACGCTCTAGAAGCCGCTGAATCCCCTCTATTAAAAGAAGGAAAAACTGGTGCTCACAAGATTCAAGGTATCAGTGCCGGATTCATTCCTGACACTTTGGATAAAAATTCATATTCAGATATCGTTGAAGTAACTAGTGATCAAGCTATCAAGATGGCTCAAGAAGTAAGTCACAAGGAAGGATTTTTACCAGGTATCTCTGCCGGTGCTAACATTTTTGGCGCTATTGAAATTGCTAAGAAACTCGGCAAAGGCAAAACAGTTGTCACAGTTGCCCCAGATAATGGTGAAAGATACCTTTCAACTGATTTATTTAAGTTTTAGAGTCATAATCTTTTTAACAGGCTTTATTTTATGCGAGAATAGTAAATGATGATTTTCTATATATAGGGGGATTTTTTAAAATGAAAAAGCGCATTGCTTTAATATTAACTACACTTGTCGCCTTAATCTTGGTTTTGACAGGTTGCTCAAGTAACAAGGATGCTAGTGATACTAAGACTAAAGGTACACTAACAATCGGTTTGGAAGGAACTTATGCTCCTTATTCATACCGTGAAAATGGTAAGCTTAAAGGATTTGAAGTTGATTACGGTAAAGCTGTTGCCAAAAAGCTCGGTCTCAAAGCTAAGTTCGTTCCAACAAAATGGGATTCATTGATTGCTGGTTTGAATTCTAATACTTTCGATGTTGTTATCAACAATGTGGCTGAAAATGCTTCACGTAAGAAACAATATCTCTTCTCAACACCTTACGTTTACTCAAAATCTGTTGTTATCACTAAAGACGGATCAGGAATCAATTCCGTTGACGACATCAAAGGTCAAAAGATTGCTGCCGGTACTGGTACAGATAACTACAATAACGCTAAGAAATTCGGTGCTGATATAGTTCCTTCAAGTGATTTCCAAACTTCAATGTCAATGATTGATCAAGGACGTGTAAAGGGTGCCTTCAATTCTAAGGAAGCCTTCTTAACATGGAAGAAAGATCACAAGAACACTGACCTTAAGTACATCACCGTTCCAGAAAGCAAACTTAAATCTTCAAAAATTGCTCCAATCTTCAACAAGAAGTCAACTAAATTAAGTAAAGATGTAACTAAAGCTACTAAAGAACTTCAAAAAGATGGAACTTTGAAGAAGCTTTCTATTAAGTACTTCGGTGAAGACATCACTAAAAAATAACCATTAAACCCAGGAGGATTTTTATTTCATGTGGCACATAATCATTACGTCATTACCGGAAATGCTCACTGCGATGTTGCAGTACACCATTCCGCTAGCTCTAGTTTCATTTTTCTTCGGACTGATCTTAGCCGTTTTAACAGCTTTGATTAAGTTCATTCAACCTAGTGAAAACAAGTTGATCAAATACCCTTGGTTAGTTCTAAGAGCTATTGCCAACTTCTACGTCTGGGTCTTTCGTTCAACTCCATTACTAGTTCAATTGTTCATTATTTTCTTCGGTTTACCTAGTGCCGGAATTCAATTATCACCCTTCATTGCGGCGGTAATTGGTTTCTCAATGAACACTGGTGCGTATGCTTCAGAAACGATTCGTTCAGCCTTGTTATCAGTTCCTCAAGATCAATGGGATGCTGCTTTTACACTGAACTTCACAACTAAGCAAACTTTGATGAAAATCGTTTTGCCTCAAGCCGTCAGAATTGCTTTACCACCACTTTCTAATTCATTTATTAGTTTGGTAAAGGATACGTCTTTGGCCAGTTCAATCACGATTTTGGAAATGTTCCAAGTCAGTCAACAAATTACTGCTAAAAACTATCAACCATTATTAATGTACACATTGGCTGCTGCTCTTTATGCTGTAATTTGTACTTTGCTTACTTTCTTACAACATTATCTCGAACGCAGAACTTCAAAATATGTTAAAGGGAGTGAAGCTTAATGATTTCTGTTAAAAATATCGTTAAAAAATATGATGGCAAAGAAGTTTTAAAGGACTTGAGCGTTGACTTTCCATCTGGTAAAACTACAGTTATTTTGGGACCTTCTGGTTCAGGTAAATCAACTCTGCTTCGTTCACTTGATTTACTCGTCCGTCCAGAAAGTGGCATTTTAGATTTTGGTGATATCAAACTAGACTATTCTCAACCTGTTTCTAAAAAACTCAGTTTTGATGTTCGTAAGAAAACTAGTATGGTTTTCCAAAACTGGAACCTATTTCCTAATTTAACAGTGTTGCAAAATATTACTACTGCACCAATTACTGTTTTGAAACAGCCTAAGCAAGAAACTGAAGAAAAAGCTCGTAAATTACTAGAACAAGTTGGTTTAGGTGAGTACGCTGATCGTTTCCCTAGTCAATTATCTGGTGGTCAACAACAACGTATTTCTATCTGTCGTGCTTTAGCGATGAATCCTGAATACGTCTTGTTGGATGAACCAACGAGTGCTTTGGATCCAGAGCTAGAAACACAAGTTCTTTTGATTCTAGAAGAATTAAGTAAAATGGGACAATCAATGATTATTGTGACTCACAATATGGAATTTGCTCGTTCAGTTGCGGACAAGATTGTCTTCGTTGAAGATGGCGATATCCTCTTCGATGACACTCCTGATAAGTTCTTTAACCATCCCACAACTAGAATTAAAGATTTCCTATCCGGTATTACTTTTAATGATGAAAAAACCACAAAATAAAACCTCAAAAAAATCCGTATCAACTATTTTTAGTTGGTACGGATTTTTTAGTTTTAAATTTCAACCCCATTACTAGTTATAACTTTGTGATACCATGAAAAACTATCTTTTTTGATTCTCTTCAAATCTTTTAAATCATTTTCTGTACGATCAATATATACAAAGCCGTATCTTTTCTTATACCCTTGATGAGTTGATACCAGATCCTCAAATGACCATGGACAGTAACCAATCAGCTTAACCCCATCTGTTAATGCTAATTTTGCTTGTTCAAAATGTTTTTCAAAATAATCAATTCGATAATCATCATGGATGTGACCATCAGCTGTTAACTTATCCTCTGATCCCAAACCATTTTCGGTAATAATAATTGGCAAATCATATCTTAATGCAATTCTTCTCAAGGTGGTTCTCATACCTACAGGGTCAATAATCCAATTAAATTTTGTTAATTGTAAATTAGTATTACGTGCTGCACGATAAACGCCTTCCTCTCCAAGCATAACCTGCTGGTCACCATTTCTAGGTTGACAATCAGTTCCGTCATTTTTTGCTGCACTTACGGTAGCTGTGGCATAATAATTAATTCCTAAAAAGTCAGTTTTAGCACTTTTGATGATTTCCATATCTCCAGGATAAATATTAGGTTGATATCCTTTTTCAATTAAATAACTCCAAACCAAAGGATTGTACCTTCCATATACTGCCATATCTAAATACAACCAGCATCTGATATTTTCCCAATTGTCTGCGGCAATGACATCCTCAGGCTTTGAACTATTAGGATATATTGCTGTAATGTTTGGAGCAGGACCTATTTTCCCGTCCTTAATTATGGAGTGACATAAATTTGTTACCTTGGCAGCTGCCACAAACATATTATGATTTTGTTGATAAAGATTCTTCTTTGACGGCAATTTTGCTCCATCCGGATAAACAGCATTAGGATGATTTATCATTACGTTTTGTTCGTTAATAGTAAGCCAATATTTTACTCTATCCCCAAATCTTTCAAATAACAATTTAGAATAATTAACAAAAGCATCAATAGTTGATCTGTTATACCATCCACCATTTTTGTAAAGATTCAATGGCAAATCAAAATGAAATAAAGTAATAATCGGTTCAATATTATTTTTTAATAATTCATCAATCAAATCGCTATAAAATTGAAGACCTTTTTCATTAGCTGTCCCTGATCCATCAGGAATAACTCGACTCCATGAAATTGAAAAGCGATATGCCTTTAATCCTAATTCGGCCATTAAATCCACATCTTCCTTAAAGTGATGATAATGATCACTAGCCACTTTAAAATCAGTTATTCCATTTTCTGGTTTATGTAAGTCCTGAACTGAAAGTCCTTTTCCATCTTCATTATATGCACCTTCAACTTGATATGCTGAAGTAGATGCTCCCCATAAGAAATCTTTAGGAAAATCTTTTAATTTTTTGTAATACATTTTTTCTCCAATCATTAAACAGTTATTTCAAGAACATTATTTGTTAAATCAATAGATTTTGATTCGTCTACTTTGATATCAGAGTATTTATCAGTATTTGTAATAATTACCATTGTGTCAGTAAAGTATCCAGCGTTTTTAATTCCATCTAAATCACATTTAATCAGAAGATCTCCAGTAGTAACATGATCTCCTTGTTTAACAAAACTCTCGTAGAATTTACCATTAAGATCTACGGTATCAATGCCAATATGAATCAAAACCTCTACTCCGCTATCACTAATAATTCCAATAGCATGTTTTGTTGGAAATAAAGTTGAAACAGTTCCAGATACTGGAGCATATATTTTACCTTCAGATGGGTGAATAACTACTCCTTTACCTAATGCACCAGAAGAAAATACATCATCTTTTGCTTCACTTAAAGGTAGAACCTCACCTTTAACTGGTGATTTGATTGTTATTGCACCAGTAGTAATTTCTTTTGAATCAACACCTTTTTCAAATTTAAGGCTTAAGATATAAGTCAAAATTCCGGTTATTACAACAGAAATAATAATAGCGATTACAATATTAATTAAAAATGAAACCGTATTATTACCAATATAAAGTAAAATAGCTGGTAATCCAGACGATCCAGTAGCAAATCTATGTGTATGTGTTAATCCCGCATACAAGCCTCCAAATCCTCCGCCAATCATAGTAGCAACTAAAGGATATTTCTTAGGAAGACTAACACCATATAAAATTGGTTCAGTTATTCCCATATAAGCCGTAATAGAACCGGAGGTTGCAATTTGTTTAATCTTAGGATCTTTAGTTCTCCAAGCAACTATTGCTCCAGCTGTTGCTTGTGCCATATTAGAACAAACACATCCAGGTCCAAAAATACTATCAAATCCTTTTGAAGCCATTTGCATGATGCCTAGAGGTGCAACGGCATTATGTAAACCAAACATAACCATAATTGGTAAAAAGCCTCCTACAATTACTGAAGGAGCCCAACTAGCATTGGTACTCAAGAAGGTAAAGAATGCTGCTAAATAATTTCCTAAATAACTTCCAATTGGTCCTAAAACTGAAAATGCTAAAATTCCCATAATTAAGAAAACTAACATTGGTACAAAAACTAATTCAACTGATTCAGGAATAATTCTATGTAAATATTTTTCAACGTATGATTGTACAAAAATAATTAAAATAATTGGAATTACAGAATAAGTATAATTTGTTAATCCTAGTGGGATAATATCGAACAAATGAACAGGTTTGCCTGCTGTAACTAGCTGTGTCCAAGTCGGATTCAACATCATTGCAGCTATTCCCATAGCTAGGATAGAATTACATTTTAATTTTCTCGCTTCTGATGCTGCCAGAAGAATAGGTAAAAATGCAAATACTGTATCTGCAAACATATTTAAAACAATATAAGTTTGCGATTTCACAGTTATTAGATTAAAAACTACCAACAATGCTAAAACTGCTTTTACCATACCAGCACCTGATAAAGCTGGAATCAATGGTTGAAACGTTCCAGATACAAAATCAATAATTCGATTACCAATATTTTCTTTTTCTATTGATTTGTCGCTAGAAGTATCTTCAATTGCACTATCATCGACAAATTTTGCAATTTCTTCAAAAACATCTGCAACATTAGTACCAATAACGACTTGAAATACACCACCCTTTTCAACTATTTGGACCACTCCATTTAATTGTTTTAAGGATTCTCGATCTGCTTTAGTATCATCTTTTAAATGAAATCTTAATCGTGTTTGGCAGTGGTAAACATTAGAAACATTTTCTTTACCTCCAATATCTTTTACGATATCTTTGGCCAACTTATTATATTTCTTGGTCATATTTATTTACTCCTTACTTTGTCCTAATCTCTTAACGTTTTTACAATACCATCGTAAGTAAGCGCTTTCTACAATATATGCAACTACGAAACAAGGTTTCATTTTTAACACAAGAAAATATAAATATTATGAAACAATTTGAAACAAAAAAATAAGCAAAAAAAAACCGCAAAATCCTTCTTGATTTTACAGTCCCTCATTGCTCTATATTTTCATTTTCACGACCATGTTCCAATAAACTCGAACTTGTCAATCTATACTGTCTATTGGCATCGTAATCAATTTGAAAATACAAAGAAAATAATAAATTTAACACATAGATAATCGATACTTCAGTCGCAAAATTTTCTATTTTTTTATACATTCTTTCTCTTGACGAAATTTTTAAGACGTAATTTGACCTTTCAGTTAAATAGCTTTTTTCCTTACTCGTTATTGCCACCACAGGTGTTTTAGAAAATTTTAACAAATTAATATGCTGTACAGCCGGACTAATTTTACTCCCAGAATAAGAAATTATTAGTGAACAATCATTTGCAGTCAACGATCCCGCCATTAATCCCATTTCTCCATTAATGGCTATTTCAACGTGCCTGCCAATTGATAACATTTTTCTTTGAAAAGTTTTTGCTAAATAATCATTGGGACTAGCAGCAAAAATAATAATACGTTTCGAGTCATACATCAATTTTGCAACGTTTTTTAAATCACCATAATTAATCAACCCAACAGTATCTTCGATGCTTTGTATGTGTAGTTCTTTCATTTGAATAGCAATTTTTTCAACAGAATCATTTGCTTTAAATGGATAGTTTGCATCAACTCCATCTGAAACTTTATTCCAATAAGATAAATCGATATTAAAGTTACGCAAAAATTCACGCCATCCTGTATATCCCAAGGAATGCGCGAATCTTACAACCGTTGCCTTAGATGTATATGTTAAAAGTGAGATTTGTTCTACTGTATAATCATTTAAATTATTTTGATTATCCAGAATAAAATTACCTATAGCTTTTTTTGATTCCTTAGATTCATTAGTTACTTTTTTTATTTTTTCAATTAGATTCATAAGCCACACCAGTAAATTTTTATAATCTTTAGTTTACATTGATTGTTTCTAAATAAGTAAATTTCTTCGTCTCATCATCAAACGAAAACTTCAAAATTGCACAATTGCGCATTTCAATATGATTTAACAACTCATCTAACGGTATCCAATTTTTCAAAAATAAATAAGTTGAAGCCCCATGACCTACTACCAAAACACGATTATGATCCTTTTTAATCATAATACTTGTTAGTGTCTTTACCATTCGACTCTGAACTGCATCAGCTGAATCTCCACCATATTGAACATAACCATTGCCAACAGAGCCAATTTTACTGTCAAAAGGAGGGTTTAAACGTTGATTCTCACCTTCCAGCAAACCAAAATTCCATTCCTTTAATCCCTTTAAGCGTTGGTAAGGTTGGTCAGTCACTAATTCCAAAGTATCAATTGCTCGTTCTTGAGTAGAAGTATAAGCATGATCAAATTTAATATTATTTTGTTGCAAGTATTCATGAACCCTCTTAGCATCAGCAATACCTTGTTGTGTTAGTGGTGAATCACAGACTCCTTGGTTCTTATGTAAAACATTAAAAAGTGTTTAACCATGACGCATTAAATAAAGTATTTTGGTCATTTTTAATCGGCTTCTATCGTTTCTTCATATTTGAAAACACCATTGTCATAAGAAAATTTCATGGCTGAACAATTTGAAATATGAATTGTATGATCTCTAGCCCACTTCAAGACGAACGAATGAATTGCACCACCATGACTAACGGCCAAAACATTTTTGGCATCAGATTGTTCCATAATTTCAGTCAAAGTTTGATTTACACGTTGTTGAACGTCATCAACCGATTCACCACCATATTGAACAAAGAAATCACCATATGAACCAATTTTTGGATTTGGCTTCGGATTCAATCTCTCACTTTCGCCCTCAAAAACACCAAAATTCCATTCTTTAAGGCCCTTTAAACGTTGATATGGTTGCTTAGTAATCAATTCCAAAGTATCACTGGCACGTTCTTGAGTTGAGGAATATGCATGATCAAAAACAATCCCCTTATCTTTAAACATTTGTCCAACTTTTTTGGCATCATCAATTCCTTGTTGTGTCAAAGGCGAATCACAAGCTCCTTGAATCTTATGCAATTGATTGAATAAAGTCTGTCCGTGGCGCATTAAGTAAAGTGTTTTAGTCATTATCTTCCTCACTATCTAATTATTTTAAGAAAATTATTGGAAAAAATATCATCCCGAGTGGTTGTTGAAATTCTCATATCATTAATAGCGTCAACAATTTGTTCAGTCGCTCCGTTAGGCATCACTGCAAAAGGCGCATCCGTTCCAAATACCATATGTTCACTACCGAAAAAGTCAATTGCTAACTCTAAGGCTTTAGGATTACCCAAGATAGCTGTATCAACATAAAATTTCTTGAAATCACGATACTCTTGATCAGTCATCGTATATTTGATTCTACCTGCAAAGAAGGGAACCATAGCTCCAGCATGATGAACAATAATTTTTAAATTAGGATATTTTTCAAAATAACCAGCCTGAACGATTTGCATCATTGCTTGAGTCAACTCGTATTCCCAACTAAAAGTAATATTGTTATCTTTTTTACTATTATCAAAGACCGGATGTAAAAATATTGGCAAGTCAACTTTACTCATTTCAATAAAGATTGGCTCATATTTCACATTGGCAATTGATTTGTCCAATGCTTGCGTAAACAATTGAATTCCAACAAATTTATCATTAGGTACTACTTGTTGCTCAATTATTTCAATTGCTTTAGAAATATTATTCATCGGTACCATAGCCACTGCTCCAACAAAAACATCTTCGTTTTCGTTTACTAATTTCAATAATTCTTCATTAGCATCCCAACACAATTGAGCAGCTTTTTTACCATCAAAATAATCCTCAGGATTCAAATTTACATTTGAAATGACTTGTTTGACATCTTTAGGGAAATCTTTACGACGAATGTTTAAATCAGTCAATGCCGGAATTTTCAAGAATGGATTTTTCTCAATAACATCTGGAAAATCACTTCTTATATTATTTAATAAATCAACTGGCAATACATGAGCAAAAGCATCAATTTTTATATCCATGCGGGTTTATCTCCATCAGTATTAGGCTTATTTAACCCAACGCTTTCTCCAATATGAGTTTGAGGATTATTGATCAATTTAATCACAAAATCTGCGATACTTTTACGAGAAACTTCCGTTCCTTTGAATGGTTCATTTTTTTGTGTTGTCTCGTAATCAATTTCATCCTTATTATCCATCCAAGCAGGACGAATCATGGTGTAATCCAAATCAGAATCTTCAATCAATTTGGCTGATTCTCTAAATCCAGGCAAAAAGCTAGCAATGGCAGTTTCATTCCATTCACCAAATTTACCAGGAACTTCATGATAAGCTCCCAACGAACTAATAAAAATCAGACGTTTTTTGTCGGCTTGATCCATAGCTTTAATAATGCTCTTAGTTTGCTCAGCTAAATCAACTCCGCCAACATTTGAATAAACTAAATCGACATCTTGCATTGCCTGCATTAATTGTTCTGTATTTAAAACATCGCCTTCAATTAGTTCTACTCGTGGATTGTCTTGGTATTGATTAAGACGAGTACTATTTCTCAAAAATAACTTCAATTCAATATCAGAATTTTTTAATAATTCATCAGTAACGATTCGAGCTGTTTGTCCGTGAGCTCCCAAAATAATAATTTTAGTCATAAATTTCTCCTAACGTGTTAAATCATTTTCATCTTTAGTAAAAGCACCAACTAGCTTATGTGGTAAATAAGGTGCTTCCATATAATCAATGTCATCTTGTGACAATTTCAGATCAATGGCAGCTACTGAACTAGCTAAATGTTTAGTATTAGTAGCACCGATGATTGGAGCAACAACTTGTTTCTTTTGTAGCAACCAAGCTAAGGCAACTTGAGCCATAGTAGCATTTTCTCTATCAGCAACTTCTTTGACCCGCTTGATAATCTCTAAATCATTTTGTTCCGAAGCATCGTACTTACTTCTAGCAGCTGCGTCAGTTTGTGAACGTTTAGTATCCGCATTCCAAGTTGGGCGTGTTAAATGACCTGAAGCTAAAGGACTATAAGGTGTCACAGCAATATTTTCATCTTCACAAAGTGGCATCATTTCGCGTTCTTCTTCACGATACAAGAGATTTAAATGATTTTGCATCGAAACAAACTCCGTCCAATTGTGTTCACGAGCGACAGCTTGGGCTTTTTCAAATTGCCAAGAATACATTGCTGAAGCACCGATATATCTAGCTTTACCAGCTTTGACAACATCATGAAGTGCTTCCATGGTTTCTTCAATCGGCGTATTGTAATCCCAACGATGAATGATATACAGATCGACGTAATCCATGTCTAATCGTTGCAAACTTTTGTCAATATTGCTCAAAATATTTTTTCTCGATAGTCCCACTTGATTAGGTTTGTCAGAATGAGAAAAGAAAACCTTTGTAGCAACGACTACTTCATCACGATTAGCATTTTTCTTCAAAGCTTTGCCTAAGAATTCTTCACTGTCGCCGTATGAATAAATATTGGCTGTATCAAAGAAATTAATCCCTAAATCTAAAGCCTTTTGAACGACTTTTTCACTTTCATCGGCATCAATTGCCCAAGGAAACATTCCTGAATCAGGTCGACCGAACCCCATCGTTCCCAAACAAATTCTTGAAACATCCAATCCTGTATTACCTAACTTTGTATACTTCAAAATATTTACTTCCTTTACTACATATTTTGTTCCCATACACGTGTTGTATTAACGGCTGTCTTATTACCCAATTCGTCTAATTTAGCAACTTCTTTAGCAGTCAATTCCACTTCACTAGCTTCTGCAGCATCTTCAATATGTTTAACCTTAGTTGCTCCAATAATTGGAATAGTATTTTTAGCAACTGCCCAAGCGGTAGGAATTTGTGCTACATCAACATTATGCTTTTGAGCAATTTCTCTCATACCATTGATTAAATCTTCCAATTTATCTAATTTGTCGTTATAAACTTGAGCACGTTCACTGCCTTCTGGGAATGGATGCTTCGTATCATATTTTCCTGACAATGCACCTTGTTCCAAAACCATGTATGAGAAGAAATTAATGTCATTTTCCTTACAATAATCAATGATTCCTGATGTTTCTGAGGTTCTGTCCAAAATACTGAAATGATTCTGTATGGCTGAAATCTTAAATCCGGCTTCATGTAAAATTTCGTCAGCACGTTTGATTTCTTCTAAGTTGTGATTAGAAACACCAATATATTTAATCTTACCTTCTTTAGCTAAGGGAATAATTTCTTTAGTCCACTTATCGACATCAGCATCGTTATGAATCCAATAAATGTCAACAAAATTAGTATTTAAACGATTAGCACTGCCATCAAACATATTCTCAACAGCCTTATCACTGCCATCAGCAATTTGTGGAGTAAATTTCGTTGATAGAATTACTTGGTCCCGATCAATTTCCTTAACGAATTTTCCTAAAATTGCTTCAGAATCACCATCGTTGTATACAGCGGCAGTGTCCCAAAGATTCAAGCCTAATTCCATTCCTTTGTTAAAAATTGGTTCTAAGTCATTGGCAGTTAAACTATTGCCAAAAACTTTATTAGCTGACTTACTTTCACCCCAAGCCCAAGTTCCTAAGGCAATTTTTGGCATTTTCAAATCTTTTTGCATTAAATTCATATTATTTCTCCTGTGATTTTTTAATTTTATATCGTAAATAATCAATTCGTTCTAGTTGCTTCTCTTGAAAATGAATCTGGTCGAGTTTATTTTGACGTTTCTTAGTTAAAAGTTGAATTATCTCATCAGAAGAGTTCTTTGTTTCTAACAACAAACGCATGTATTTTTCAATCTCATCATTTTTAAAACCCATATCGTGCAAAGCCATGATTGTACTTAGGCGTTCAATATCTTGATCATCATATTGCCACTCACCCATAACGAATTTCACAACATTACATAAACCCCAAGATTCATATTCATCGAGGATACTAACTGGAATTTGATATTTTTGGCTAACTTCTTTTTTATTCATATTTGCTCTCTCAACAAAAAATGGTTGCCCCTTTAACGGAACAACCATATTATGACGCCTATTCTTTGATATGTATAATGCTTATTTTTAATTATTAGAAATGTTTTTAAGGTATTTCTTAGTGAAATCAATGAATGTAGTAACGGTTCTAGATGTAACTTCTTCTGACTTCCAGGCTAAAACTGAACTGTACGCCAATTCTGGTTTTAATGGCACAAAGGTCACATCATCATACTTTGCTTCAAGATTCAAACAAAGTGCAATCCCCAAACCACGTTTAACTAAGATTGCTGAATTATAGAGCAGATTATAAGTTGATAAATAACTAGTAGTTTTCTTGTATTCTCCTAACCAATGATTGATTTCACTTTGCATAGCCTGACTTCGCGACATTATCAATTCTTGATTCTTTAAATCTTTTGGTTCGATATGGTCGTACTTGGCAAGTGGCGAATCATTCCTAACTAAAATGCCCCAATTTTCCTTTTGAATTAAACGAACAAAATCATATTTACCCGTATCGACTGGTTCAATAAAAATTGCCATATCTAACAAGCCTTGTTCAATGCCTAAAGTAATATCTTCGGCATTGCCGCTTTGAATATTGAAAGTTACCAAAGGATATTTCTTGTGAAAAGCGACGATAATATCGCCCAATTCGTTCATTCCTTGTAACTCCCCACTACCAATCGAAATTTCACCGCTCAATTCTGTTTGATCAGACGACAACTCACTTTTAATTTTTTCGCTGAGCTGGCGCATTTCTTGAGCACGTCTTCGCAGTAACAAACCATCTTCAGTCAAAGTGATTTGGTGGCTGTGGCGAGTGAACAATTTAGTGCCCAATTCTTCTTCTAAGTTAGCAATTTGTCGTGATAAAGTTGGTTGACTGATGTGTAATAAATTAGCTGCTCTAGTAATATTTTCCTCACGGGCAACCATTAAAAAGTAATTCAAAACTCTTAATTCCATGATTTTCTCCTTATACAAAAAAAGACTACCATTACGGCAGCCTAATCAGGATATAGCAATCCTAATGGTGTGACAGTTCCTTATATCTTTGCATCCAAAGATCAACATAAGCCTGTGAAAATGGTCCTTTGCCTTTATCGATCCAATCAATTAAAACGTCGACATTATAATGTAAAATTGTATCTATTTCAGGTGGATAATTCCACATCTTACTATGTGCGGCATATTCATCCACATCAAGTAATCTTTTCTCTCCATCCGGGAAAACTTTAACATCTAAATCGTAATCAATATATTTGATGGCCTCTTTGTCTAGGGCAAACGGTGTAGCTAGATTACAGTAATAAGATACTCCACTATCTCTTATCATAGCGATAATATTGAACCAATACTTCTTATGAAAATAGACCAGTGCGGGTTCTCTTGTTACCCAACGACGTCCATCTGCTTCTGTGACAAGAGTATTCTCATTACAACCAATAATTTCGTTTTCACTTGTCTTTAGCACCATTGTTTCACGCCAAGTACGATGTAAATGACCATCATGCTTATAACTCTGGATTGCTACGTAATCCCCTTCTCTAGGAATCTGCATAACTTACCAGCTTTCTCAAATCTAATTCTTATCCAAAAAAATTATAACAGAGCTGTGAAACGATTGAAAGATATCGTTATTATTTTTAAGATGCCGTCGTCCGTTCGGCCCTGGAAAACGCTGGAACGCTGTGGCCACAACTTGGAGCCTTTGCTAAAACCAAAACCGGGCAAAGTCTTCAAGATTGAGCTTCTACTAAGCAACAAGTTGCTAAGTAGAATTTCACGGCTGAGCATTTTTCAGGGCCTCTCTCCCGACTAGATAGATTTTTCTATCTTTATATAAATTACTTCAAAAATTAATAGAAGGTATTATTAGAACTACAGTATATTGCTATGTTTCCAGTAATATTTTCTTTTTTTATCATAATATAAAAATGATGCTGTTATAAAAGAGGCCTATGTCTAATTCTATTTAAATAGAAATTGGACATTAGTCGGGAGCGAAAATCCTGTGGTGGCTCAATGGCTAAATTTTCCTTAGCGATTTATCGCTTAGGTAAAGACCGAGTTTTGAGATTTTGCGTCTTTGGGGCCATGCAAAAGCTCAAAATCGTGTCAGCCATGTTCCAGCCAGCCACAGGATTTTTGCGGACGACGACATCCTTAACCAACCCTAATCCTTAGAATCTTCAGACAAAACTTTCTTTATCTCATCAAAGTGAAAACCTTTGGTCATCAAATACTTGATCAATTTTTCTGGCTTATCATATCTGTGTTCGACCTTTTGAACTAACTTACGTAATTTTTCTAACTCGTCGTCTTCATCTGGCTCCAATTCCAAATCCTTAAGTGCTTCTTCGATAATTTCGTTATTGTAGCCTTTTTGATAGAGGCCTTGCTTAATCTTTGTCAGCATTTGTGAAAATGAAGCCCGCTTTTGTTTACGCGCTTGTTTCTTAGCAAATTCAGTCGCATTCTCAATCAAGGTGTCTTCATCGATTTCAAACAATTTATCCTGAATTACATTGTCTGGCACGCCTTTTTGATGAAGTTTTTGCTCGATAATTTTAGGACCATTAGCCGTTGTCCGTAATTGTGTATTGATAAAACTTTTAGCATAATTTCCGTCATCTAAATAATGCAACTTTTCTAGTCTAGCAATGACATCGTCGACGGCATCACGATGATATTCTTTTTTGTAGAGGTAATCTTTGATTTCTTTTTCAGTTCGTAATTGATAGCTCAAATAATTGACCGCATCGCCATAAGCTTTATTGATATTCTCACGATCTTTGATTTCTTTGATTTGACCGTCAGTTAATTCGACTCCATTCATTAGCCGAAATTCAATCAAAGTCGTCTCTGCCACTGGAAACGCATACTGTCCATCAAGAAAGACATTGTAGCGTCCTTTTCGTTTCTGTGCTTGAATCTTCGTTACTTTTGCCACTGTTTTTTACCTCGCCATGTTATACTCATTAGTAGTTTATCTCAAAATCATTCAAAGGAAAAATAATGCATACAAATAATATTACGCAAGAATTAAAAGTCGGCGATAGATTTCCATTAACTATCAAACGTATCGGAATCAATGGTGAAGGGATTGGTTTTTTCAAACACGTTATCGTCTTCGTTCCTAAAGCAGTGCCTGAAGATGTTATTGTCTGTGAAGTTACTGATGTTCACGAACGTTTCTTAAATGGTCGTATTCACAAAATCAGACAAGCATCTCGCTTTAGAAATCCTGATACTCCAAAATTGGCTGATGAAGTTGGTGGACTAGAATTTGCCCACATCAAATACAAAGAACAACTTCACTTCAAGGCTAACATTTTGCGCGAATCACTCGACAAGTATAAGCCTTACGCTTATCAAAAATACATGATCAAACCTACTGTGGCCTCAGTCCAACAAGAAAAATACCGTAACAAAGCCCAATTCCCTATCCAAGAAATCGATGGCGAAATTCGTTGTGGCTTGTACAAAACTGGTACTCAAGAATTAGTTGATCTAGAAGAAATGCCAACTCAAATGGACTTAACGATGTCAGCGATGAGAAAAATCGTTCAAATGGTCAAAGACTTAGAAATCCCTGTTTTCAATCCAGAAAATAAATCTGGTATCTTAAGCATGATCGTTATCCGTGAATCGGTTGAATTTAACCAATTGCAAATTACTTTCATCACTCGCTCGCCTAAGTTCATCAAGGAACACCAATTGATCGAACGTATTCAAGAAGAAATTCCTGAAGTTAGTTCCATTTCTCAAAACATCAACAAAGAAGACAAAGCCGGTGTTTGGGGCGATGAAACTAAACTCTTGTGGGGTGACAAATATTTGCAAGAAGATATCAATGGTTACTTATTCAACTTCTCACCTAGAGCTTTCTTGCAACTAAATTCACTTCAAACTGACCGACTTTATGACTTAGTCAATGAAGCCTTAGAACCTAACCAACGTGACGTTCTGTTAGATGCTTACTGTGGTGTCGGTACAATCGGTATCACAATGGCTAACAAGGTAAAACACGTCTACGGTATCGAAATTATTCCTGAAGCAATTGAAGATGCTAAAGAAAATGCCAAGTTAAATGAAGTCGACAACACTGACTATTACGTTGGTTCAGCCGATGAAATTTATCCAAAGCTTTTAAAAGAAGGCAAAGAAGTTAACGCTATTGTCGTCGATCCACCAAGAACTGGACTTGATAACAAGTTATTAACAACTTTGACACGCAACCCCGTTAACAAATTAGTTTACGTATCATGTAACCCTTCAACTTTGGCAAAGGATCTAGTTCGTTTGTCCGATTCATATCGAGTTGTTTACTTGCAACCAGTTGATATGTTCCCACAAACTCCTCACGTTGAAACAGTTGTTAAATTAATCAGAAGATAAAACTAAAAAATACGTTAAGTTGAGTAAAATCTCAATTTAACGTATTTTTTTACCAAACTCTAAACCAATACGAATCCAAAGATACAAATACAATGCAAGATACTACCTACCATACACAAAATATGAAAAATTGCATGCATTCCTTCTTTTCTAGTTCCTAGTCCATAAAATAACAAACCTACTAAGTATACCAATCCACCACTTAACAAAAAAGCAACACCTGTTGGCCCCATAATGTGGAGAAAACTGCTGGAACGACTGGCCAATACAACTCCCATGACAACATACATAACTGTCGTAATACTCTTAAATCTCTTTATATTAATAGATAGTAACAAAACACCTACTACGGCTAAAATCCAAATTAGAGAATAAAATATCCATTCAGACTCATCTGCTGTTTTAGCAATTTGTCTCAAAATCAATGGTGTACCAGTCCCAGCAATAAGAATAAATATGGAACAATGGTCCAATACTCTAAATCTTTTTTTCCAATTCACGAAAGTCATTGGAGTACCATGATAAGTCGCTGAAATACCATATAAAAGGATCAACGATATACCAAAGATAACGCCACTGAGTTTTCCCAGATTAGAATACGGTGCTACAAGACTAGTTATCACGGCTCCAATGCCAATAAAAATCCCAATGATATGAGAAATAGTATTAAGTCTCTCCTCAGAATTGGTATATTTCGGCAATCCATATTTGTTTTCTTTTGCTCTGCCAAAATATTTATCAGTATAAATAAATATATACTTATTCAAAAAATCATCCATGAATTTAATCTCCCGTCTATTTTTATTAGTTATAACTGACAATTAATCCTCCTTGTTCAGCATAGTAACTACACAGACCTCTCGTTGGTAACACAAGAATCTCCGCATTATGCCAAGAGTCTAAAATGTTCTGCTTTAATGTCTTTACAAATTTAGGATTTTCACAATGGCTGATGCATACTTTCCCTCCTGCAAAACCATCTGCTTTCATCAACTGAATCAAAATCTTAATGGCCTTTTTCGAACCCCTAGTCTTATCTTTAACAACTATTTCACCTTTTTCATTTCCATAGCCGATTCCTAAAACGTTAAAGGTTTGAGCTAACAGAGCTTTGATCCTACTCAATCTTCCATTCGCTATTAAATGATTGAAAGATCTCAACATAAACAATATGTGAGTTTCTTTAAGAAATTTTTTAGCCGCAAAAACTACTTCATCAAATGACATACCTCGTTGAATCCAAGTTTCCATCTGTTCCACACAAAGTGCTAATTCAGGACCGGCAGATTTAGAATCAATAATTTCAATTTTTTTATCAGGATTTTCTTCTAGAACCATTTGTCTGGCTACCGATGCACTATTCAAACTACCGGAAAGACTGGATGATATAGTTAGTGCAATGATATTGCCAGGCTGTCTAAATTGTTCTAGCCAATCCTCAGGTGCTGGACATGAAGTCTTGCCAATATCTCCTTCATTGATTAAATTCAAAAATTTTTTCTTATTTAAGAGTTCATCATCTCGAAAAGATTCTGCTCCTATTTGGATATTAAACGGTACGCTTGAAAATTTTATATCACCTTTTTGATAATCTTTTGAAAACAAATCACAACTTGAATCAGTTACAATATTCCATTTCATTCTTTATTTCTCCTCATTACTTGAACTAACAAAGTAACTTTAACTTACTCATATTTATGAACTTGCAATTTTTTGTTAATGAAATGTTAAATTTAAAAAAAATAGACTTAGCAACCACTATTTGATTGTTAAGTCTATTTTCATAATCATTATTTATTTAATTTTCAGCATCAAGCACTACAGTAAAAGTAGCTCCTTTACCAGGTGCACTGTCAACATATATCTTTCCATTTACTAAGTCCATAATTCTTTTTACGAGTGCCAACCCTAGGCCGTTTCCTTCAGAGGCATGCGAGGTATCTCCTTGATAAAACTTTTCAAATACACGTCGGCGAGTAACACTATCCATTCCATCCCCTGAATTGTATACGCTGATTGATACCTTTCCATCGACTACTTCAGAAGTAATTCTTATTTTCCCATCTTGATTGGTGTATTTAATAGCATTTGATAACAAGTTATTCCAAACTATTTCCATTAAGGAATCATCATAATCAACTACTACATCTTCAACATCAATATCAAAATCAATATTTTTAGCTTGCCACTTATTCATGAACTCCAATGAACATTTACGCAACTGTTCGCTCAATTGATATTTCTTTTTTCCCAAAGATGACTGCTGATTCTCCAATTTGCTGAGTCGCAAAATATCAGTTACGATTTTATTCAATCTTTCTGTCGCCTTTATTATAGTGTCTATATAGTTCCCTTTTTCATTCTCAGAATATACATTATCCTTTAATGCTTTAGTATAACTTTGAATGACTGACAAAGGAGTTTTTATCTCGTGGGATGCGTTTGAAATGAAGTCGCTTTTAAGCATTTCGTTGCTATTCAAATCATCCACCATCATATTAAAATCCTTAACTAAGACATCAATTTCATTCAATTTGTTCTTTTTGGGATCGACTGGTATTTGAACACTAAAATCCCCCGCCGCAACTTTTTGAGCCGATCTTGCAATTTCTCGCAGTCTAATTCCAATTACTTGGCGCCAAACTAACCAAATGATTCCCGTCAAAATTAAACAGACAAAAACCAAATAACTCATCAATCCAATTACCATTAGACCAATGTTATTTTCAAAGGCATCAACAATTACAGCTTGTACGGCAATCAAGATAGACATAAAACCCAAAACACTCAAAATGAGTGGCCATGAAATCATCGGAGCGGTAACACGACTATCCTTTGATCTACTAAACGATATTTTCGTACTTCCTAAGCTCATTCGATCACCGCCTTGTATCCAAATCCATGAACTGTAACTATCTTAAAACTATCAATTCCAGAAAATAATTTTCGTAATTTTGTAATGTAAACATCAACTGTTCTCAAACTATTATCATCCATCATCCCTGTAAATTCCCCCATCAGATCGCTACGTGTAAAAATTTTTTTAGGATGTGACAATAATTTAAAAAGAACTGTAAATTCTCTTGGCGAGATATCGATTTCCTTGCCATCGTTGTAAACAGCCATTTCATCACGAACTAAGATTAAATTTCCGACATTTAAGCGATTTTTATTCTCAATTCGGCTTCTTCTTAATAAGGCACCTACTCTTAGGACCATTTCATCCATATCTATCGGTTTGACCATATAATCGTCGATGCCTTCGTGAAAACCTCTTTGTTTTGAACCAAAGTCGTCCAATGCTGTTATGAACAAAATTGGAATTTCACTGTCCTTCTCACGAATATCTTTAACAAAATCAAACCCATTAATTTTGGGCATCATTATATCGGAAATTATCAAAGAATACTTATTAGTATAAAACTTATCAAAAGCTTCCATCGGATCTTGATATCCTTGTACACTATATCCATTACGTAGTAAATACGTACACATAATACGGTTAAATTCCGCATCATCTTCAACAACTAAGATATTTTCCATAAGTACCTCCAAATTCGTTTCTCATTGTATCATATAAGTTTTATAAGCATTTTCAAAAAAAATAAAGTACCCTACATTCACTTATAGATAACTAAGAAATGTAAAATACTTTATTTTATAAAGTGGTTTTACCCATGATCAACTTCACTGGCAAAACATAATTTTTCTCCAACTGACAATCTGGATCATCAATCCGCTTCAACAACAAGTCGATCATCATCGTTACGATGTCAGTAATTGGCTGCATGATGGTTGTCAATTCAGGATGGTAGTTTTGGATGAAATTAGTTCCATCATAGCCAACTAAACGAATATCCGTTGGAATTTGTAAATTCAAAGCTTGAGCTTGTTGTTTAACTAACAAAGCTGTTAAGTCGTCGGTACAAAAAATACCGTCGATTTTTTTATTGGTCAATAATTCTTTAATTTTGAGACTTTTGATATTTGGCGATGAACTGAATGGCAACTCAATCAAATTATAAGATAAACCATGCTTTTCTAAGACGTCTTTAAACCCTGTCAAACGAGAATTTGTTGGACTATTAGGACGATTAGAGCCGGTAATGATTTGAGGGTTCTTACTGCCACTACTGATCAATGATTGAGCAGCTAGTTGTCCGCCTTGATAATTATCGGAACTAACAATAGGAACATTATCTGACAAGTAGCGGTCAAAGGAAATAATTGGCAGCCCGACTTTTTGGTATTCCTCAATTCCCAAATTGTGCGAACCAGCGATTATTCCGTCAACTCGATTTGCCATCAACATTCGTAAGTAATCTCTTTCTTTTTGAGCGTCATTTCCAGCGTTACAAAGAATCATTTTGAAACCTTTTTTGAACAGTTGATCTTCGATTTCTTGCACCATCTGTCCAAAGAAAGGATTGCTGACACCAGGTAAGATTACACCAATCAATTGCGTTTTCTTACCTTTGAGTGAGCGAGCTAAACTGTTGGGTTGATAGTTGAGTTCTTTCATTGCCGAGAAAACCTTTGTCTTGGTCTTCTCTGATAAAGAACCATAATTATTGATTACTCGTGAAACTGTCGTTGCTGATACCCCAGCTAGTTTTGCAATATCATCTAGTGTCGCCATAACTTATCCTCTCAATAAATCTTCTTTAACCGCTGCTTTGTGACTGGTAAGTCAGATTCCACGAAGAATTTCTTCCCTTGTGGGAAAATTCTACCGGTGAAAACTAATTCGCCATTATTGACGTACAATTCAAAAACAGTATTATCCAAATACAAGTCTAATTGTTTGATTTCTTGCGTTACTTTCGCATTTCTCGTTGTGCCAAAGTCAGTCGCAAAAGGAATTCCTGCCTTGGTGCGATCAACTAATATTTTACCATTAGGAGCATCGATAATTATTTTTATTTCTTCATCCTCTTCAGTCGTAATTTTAATGGTTCCCTCTAAACCACTGACTGCGGCTGAAATCTTTGTCTGAGGTGAAATTTCTTTTGAGTCGATAGTTGCTTCGACTAATTGATTGTTTTCCACTACTGGTTGTTGATAAAGTCGTCCCCCCACAAGTTTTAGTTCCTTAACTAAGCTATAACAATGTGCCCAGCCTTCGACATCACTTGGATAAGTCGTATCTGGCAATCCAACCCAACTAATCGATAAAACCCGGCCATCAGGAGCATTGAATGCTTGAGTAGCATAAATATCGAAACCTTCGTCCAAATTTTTGATAGTTGAAGAATTGATGAATTCAAATTTATCCCAGTCAAAACTTTCTCCGACCACATAGGTATTGGGATAAATATTTTGATGTTTCAAAACAGTTTGAGAAATTCCTTGCGGACAAAAAATCAAAACTGGTTTGTCATCGATAAAGACTAAATTAGGACATTCAATCATGTAACCCATTGGTTCATCAGTAAACTTCAATTCCGTCTTGTATAACCAAGGACCAGTGACTCTGGGTGCTTGATAAACTAAAACGTGTCCGGTATCATCTTTTTTTCTAGCACCAATCAAGCAATAATACTGACCGTCATGTTCAATAATTTGGGGATCACGAAAGTGGTCAGTAAAACCTGCTTTAACTTGGTCGATCAATGGCGTGGTAATTTTTTGTAAATGATTATCTTTGTCCAACCAGGCGCCGTTTTGTTTGGGATGTCTGACCCATTCTTTATCCCTAACATTCCCGGTATACATTAAAAATAATTTGTCATCGACGACGATTCCGGAACCAGAATAGGCACCGTGACTGTCTTGAGCATCCCCAGGCAACAATATTGGTCCATGATCTTGCCAATTGACCAGATCTTTAGAAGTTAAATGGGTCCAATTTTTCAAACCATGCACGGGACCAAAGGGAAATGACTGATAAAACAAATGCCATTGATTATTGAAATAAGAAAAACCATTGGGATCGTTCATTAGTCCAGTACTAGGTTGAAGATGATAACCTAAGCGCCAATGAGAATTAGCGATGTTTTTTTTGATGTCAGCGATTTGTTCTGCTGGCCAATCCTTATATGGTAAGTATCTTAATTTTGTCGTCCATTCTGTAATCATTGTACTAACTCGACTTTCCTTGATTGATTATCATTGTAACCGCTTTTACCGCAAATTGTCAATCGTTTAACATTTACGATGATCGTTATTTTAAGTAGATATCTTGAACATTTAATTACCAAGCAAAATATTTTTTGTTAAACGTTTGACATTTTTTCAAAACCATGTATTATTAAATTACGAAAAGCGCTTACATGAATTTTTAGGAGGAACGCATCATGAATCATGAACAAGTTGCTGATCGAGTAATCAAATACGTTGGCAAAGATAACTTAATTGCTGCCGCCCACTGTGCTACTCGATTGAGATTAGTAGTTAAAGATGTTAAAAAAATCGATCAAAAAGGTTTGGATAACGATGATGACGTCAAAGGTACTTTCAGCATCAATGGTCAGTATCAAATCATCATCGGACCTGGGGATGTCGATAAAGTTTATGCTTTCTTCATCAAAAAAACTGGCTTAAAAGAAGTCACACCTGATGACTTGAAAAATCTCGCCACTGATGGCAAAAAAACTAATCCTATCATGGCTTTAGTAAAACTTCTTTCTGATATTTTCGTACCATTGATTCCAGCTTTAGTCGCTGGTGGTCTATTGATGGCTTTGAACAATGTTTTGACTTCTCAAGACCTCTTCGGAGCTCAATCAGTCGTTCAAATGTATCCCGGTTTAAAAGGTGTTTCTGAACTGATCAATTTATTGGCTTCAGCACCATTTACTTTCATGCCAATCTTAATTGGTTTCTCTGCTACAAAACGTTTTGGTGGTAATCCTTATCTCGGTGCCGCTATTGGTATGGCCATGGTTATGCCTAGTTTAGTTAGTGGTTATGATGTCGCTAACGTGATGGCTACCGGTAAGATGACTTACTGGAACATCTTTGGTATGAATGTTGCTCAGGCTGGATATCAAGGACAAGTCTTACCAGTTCTAGCTGTTTCTTGGATTCTTGCCACGATTGAAAAATGGCTCCACAAACACATGCCTGCTACACCCGACTTTATCTTTACTCCATTAATTGCCGTTATTATCACTGGTTTGTTGACTTTCATCGGTGTTGGACCAGTTATGAGAACATTATCTGATGCTTTGACTAACGGTATCGTTTGGATGTACAACACAACTGGTTTTATCGGAACAGCCATTTTTGGTACATTCTATTCACCTATCGTAGTTACTGGTTTACATCAAAGTTTCCCTGCTATTGAAACCCAATTATTAACTAATATTGCCAAAACTGGTGGAGATTTCATCTTCCCAATTGCTTCAATGGCTAATGCTGCTCAAGGTGCTGCCTGTCTAGCTGTTTTCTTTATTTCTAAAAATGAAAAGCAAAAAGGTCTCGCTTCTTCAGCTGGTGTCTCAGCTTTACTAGGAATTACTGAACCTGCAATTTTCGGTGTGAATTTGAAACTTCGCTACCCATTCTTCTGTGCCATGATTGCTTCAGGTATTTCCTCAATTATCATCGGTATTTTCCACGTTCTATCTAGTGCCTTAGGTGCTGCCGGAATTATCGGTTTCATCTCCCTACCACCTAAATCTTATCTACCATTTTTTATTAGTATCATTATTAGTATCGCCTTAGGTTTCACTTTGACATACGCCTATGGTAAGAAATTCGACAAAGTAACTACCGCTTCACCTGTTTCTGAAGGTAAAAATATTGAAGTTGCTGACGAAATGATTGCTGCTCCGGTCAGTGGTGAATTGATCAATTTATCCGAAGTTGACGATCAAGTTTTCTCAACTGAAATCATGGGTAAAGGTGCTGCTATCAAACCAAACGATGGTAACGTTTATGCCGTAGCTGACGGAACTTTGACGGTGGCTTACGAAACTAAACATGCCTACGGAATTCAAACCGATGACGGTGCTGAAATCTTGATTCACTTAGGAATCGATACCGTTGATCTCAAAGGACAATACTTCACTTCTAACGTCACACAAGGACAACACGTCAACAAAGGTGATCTATTAGGAACTTTCGATCTACAAAAGATTCAAGCTGCTGGTTATGATACAACCGTTATGGTCGTTGTAACTAACAGTGCCACTTATTCAGACGTTGACCGCTTGAATAAATCTGATGTCACTTCAGGTGATGACATCGTTGCTTTGACTAAACCAACACTTGAGGCAACTCCAGTTGCTACAGCTTAACCCTTCATATATCAAATAAGCGCAAAAAAAGATGCTGATCTAATTTTCAGCATCTTTTTTAATTTTCCAAATTATGTCTAACATGATAAGCAAACTCATCACTGCGAGCAATGCTCAAAGTAAATTCGATAATTTGTTTTTGTTCGTCATAGGTTTTTCTTTCTAAATGTAAACACGGAGTTCCTGGTTTTAACTTCATGAATTCACAGTCACAATTACTGATAACATCAGCTGAGAAATACTCATCGGCATAATCGATTTTTTCGTTAAATTCTTGTTCAAAGACATCATACATTGAATTATTTTCTAATATTTTTTTGGTCAAAGTCGGAAATAATTTTACTGGCAAGAAACTTCTTTCTAGCATCATTGGTTCATTATCAGCTAAGCGCAATCGTCTAACTTTAAACATCTTCTCACCAATTTCTAAATTGAGATTTTTAGCAAAATAAGCATTAACATCTTTTTCTTCAAAACTAAGAATTTTTGTACTAGGAGTTTTCCCTAACAAGCGCATTTGTTGCCCAAATTTATAGCTGCTGCCGAGGTCACTTTGAAGATTGATTCGATTGACGAAAGTCCCTTGTCCTTGAATTCGACGAACTAGTCCCGTTGATTCCAGATCCAGCAAGGCTAAACGAACAGTATTGCGTGAAACCTGGTATTTATCCGCTAATTGTCTTTCAGAAAGTAATCTAGCATTAGCCGGCAACGCTTGAACGTAATTAGTCAATTGATCCATCAATCGTTCACGTAAAGTATTCATAGTAGCTTCCTTTCTGACGCTTGATTAAATTGTATGGTCAGATGAAAACTTGTGCAAACAAAAGCTTTGATTATTGGCTGGACAAATTGTACAAAAAAAGGCGAATCCACAATGGAATCACCTATGCTTTTGCCATGACGAACATGTTGCCTTCAGGGTCTTGGAAATTAAAAGTCAAAACACCATTAACTTCACTGATCTGACTGGCACTCAAAATTTCTTCATGCATGTGATAAAAATCTTCTGAGAAAAACATCAACGATGGCACAGTCTCAGGAATCTCTGGGGCATAAATGTGAATATAGTCTTTGGGAAAAATCGACAATTCCATTTCTGCTGAAACTTTAACGATGACATTTTGATAACCACCATTAAGCGTTTGACGATCAGAAACTTCGCCACCAAATTCCATCGTCCAAAAATCAACACTCATATCAACATCATTGACGTACAATACAACTCTAGTTTTCATTTAAAAAGTCCTTATCCCAGACAACACCCATAGTCTTTTCACCAGTATGAACGCTGATAGCTGGTCCCAAATGACTCTTGGAAATTCTAGCCTTAGGAAAATCTGCTTGGAAGTCATTTGACCATTTATCCAGCATTTCACGGTTATTAGAATCAACAATCGTGATGTGTAAATTTCTATCAGGGTATTCCTCTGTATATTTCTTAATTTCTGAAGCAATCATTCTATAAGCACGATGCATAGTTCTTTCTTTAGCAATCGCATAAATTTTACCATCTTTAAAGGTCAACAAGGGTTTCACATTCAATAAGCTACCGATGATGGCAGAATGGTTGCTCAAACGCCCAGTTCTACTCAAATGTTTCAAGTCATCGACTGCAAACAAGATATGCGTAGAAGCCCTCAAATCCTCCAATTTTTTAACTATTTCATCTGGTTCGACACCTTGTTGTGCCAATAATCCTGCCATCATGACTAAATCGGCTTCTGCACCACTAGCTGCCATTGAATCAAATGGATAAACCTTAGCCTTGTCATAACTCTTAACGAACATTCTCAAATTGTCCATAAAGGAAGTAATTCCTAATGACAAATGAATTGAAATGATCGTGTCGTAGCCCTCATCAACTAGACGGTCATAGGCTTCTTGAATTTGTCCCATTGATACTTGAGAAGTTGTTGGCAATTCTTTTTCGTTACGCAAATAATCAAAGAATTCTTGATCAGTTAATTCTTCAGTTTCTTTGTACTGTTTGTTCCCCAAAATAACTGTAATTGGTAAAACAGTAATGTTATATTTTTTAATTTGTTCCGGTGTCAAATAAGACGCTGTATCAGTTACCACTGCCGTTTTCATTGGTTTCTTCCTCTTTTTTCCAGTATGGGCACTCATGCATATAATAATAACATTTTATAGGAATAATTAAATCTATACTACTTGTTTTAGTTGTCAGAAAGCGCTATCATTTTGTTAAGTAAATATTTAGTAAAAATGGAGAATGATTATGAATACGAAAGAAATTTTACAAGGCTATCAAGATATTTTTAACGAAACTGCTGAAAAACTCTTTTTTTCACCTGGTAGAATCAATCTAATCGGTGAACATACCGACTATAACGGTGGTAACGTCTTCCCTTGTGCTATCAGTTTGGGAACGTACGCTGCTTTTGGCAACCGAGACGATGAAACAATTCAAATGTATTCTGCTAACTTGCCAGATACTGGGATTATTTCAGTCACATTAAAGGATCTAACTTACAAAAAGGAAGACAACTGGTCAAATTATCTCAAAGGGATGATTTATTTAATTCAACAAGCTGGCTACAAAATTGACCACGGTTTCAATATTTACGTTCATGGTAACTTGCCAGATGGTGCCGGATTGTCATCTTCTGCTTCAATCGAATTATTGATGGGCAATATTTTAAACGATGTCTTCAAACTGGGAATCGACCAAATCGACCTCGTTAAAATGGGCCAACAAAATGAAAATAAATACATCGGCGTAAACTCAGGAATTATGGACGAATTTGCCGTCGGTATGGGTAAAAAAGATCAAGCCATCTTACTCGACACTAATACGATGGAATACCACTATGCTCCAGTTGAACTCGGCGACCACGTGATCGTGATTATGAACACTAACAAGCAACGTGCTCTAGCTGACTCCAAATACAACGAACGTCGCAGTCAATGTGAACAAGCCTTAGCCCTTCTTCAAACTAAACTAAATATCAAATCTCTAGGCGAATTATCAATCGATGACTTCGACCGCAATTCTTACTTGATCAACGATGATACTTTGATTCGTCGCGCTCGTCATGCAGTATTTGAAAATCAAAGAACTCTCAAAGCTATCAAATATCTGAAGGAAAACAATCTATCTGAATTTGGTAAACTCGTCAATGCTTCCCACATTTCACTCCACTATGATTACGAAGTAACTGGTATCGAACTCGATACTCTAGTTGAAGCTGCTTGGCAACAAGATGGCGTTCTCGGTGCTCGTATGGTCGGTGCTGGATTCGGTGGTTGCGCAATTGCCTTCGTTCAAAAAGACCAAGTTGAATCATTCAAGAAAAACGTCGGTCAAATTTATCAAGAAAAAATCGGCTACAAAGCGGACTTTTACATTGCTGAAATTGCTGACGGACCAAGTGAAATTAAAATCTCTGAGGTGGAAAAATAATGTCCTGTGTTGACCAATTTGTCGACTTGATCGTTAATTCTGACAATGACTATCAAGAACTCGACAAAACTTATTTATACAATCGTATCTGCGCATTAGTTGGTGACGATAATCATCAAACTGACGATGACGTAAAGAATGCCTTAATTAAAACAGCTATCAAAAATGGCAAAATCGAAGATAATCAAACTGATAAGGAAATTCTCAATGACCAGTTGATGGATTTTGTGACGCCATTGCCTTCTAAAGTTAATGCTAAGTTTTGGAATCTTTATCAAAAAAGTCCTGAAACAGCTACTAATTATTTCTACAAATTGAGTCAAGACAATGACTACATCAAAGTCAAAGCGATTGCTAAAAACATCTCTTATCAAGTTAAGACTGATTATGGAAATCTCGAAATTACTATCAATCTATCCAAGCCAGAAAAAGACCCCAAAGCTATCGCTCTAGCCGGTAAACAAAAGCAAACTGGTTATCCTAAATGTCAATTATGCATGGAAAACGAAGGTTATTTAGGACGACTGGGATATCCAGCCAGAAGTAACCATCGTATCATCCGCTTCACTCTCGGTGGACAAACTTGGGGCTTCCAATATTCGCCTTATGCTTATTTCAGTGAACATGCTATCTTCTTAAACAAAATTCACCAGCCAATGATCATCAACCAACATACCTTCAATAACTTGTTGGAAATCATTCGTATCTTCCCACAATACTTTGTCGGTAGTAACGCTGATTTACCAATCGTTGGTGGTTCAATGCTCAGCCATGACCATTATCAAGGTGGTCGTCACCAATTCCCAATGATGAAAGCTAAAATCGATCGTGATATTTCACTTCCAATAAGTGGTGTTAAAGCCGGTATCGTCAAGTGGCCCCTTTCAACAATCCGTTTAACTAGTGCTGATCCAGAACAATTAGTTGCCGCTGCCACTTTGATTCACGAAAACTGGAAAAATTATTCTGATAAATCAGTTGATGTTAGAGCCTTCACCGATGGAGTTCGTCACCACACAGTCACACCGATTGCTTATAAAGACGGCGAAAATTATGTCCTAGATATCGTTTTGCGTGACAATCAAACTTCAAAAGAATTCCCTGATGGCATTTTTCATCCCCATCAAGATGTTCAACACATCAAGAAAGAAAATATCGGTTTAATTGAAGTCATGGGGCGGGCTATTTTACCAGCTCGTTTGAAAGACGAATTAAAAGAAGTCGAACGTTACTTACTCAAGCAACCTAACCAAATGGCAGATTATCACAAAACTTGGGCTGATCAACTTCAGAAAAAATACAATTTCAATGAAGATAACGTGTCAGAAATCGTTGATAAAGAAACTGGTTTAGTCTTTGGTCGTGTACTTGAAGATGCCGGAGTTTTCAAATGGAACACTCAAGGTCAAGAAGCTTTTGATAAATTCATAGGAAGTCTTTCATAATGGCTACCTTACGAGATATCGCCAAAAAAGCTCACGTTTCTGCAGCTACCGTTTCACGAGTTTTAAATAACGATTTGACTTTATCAGTCACCGACCAAACACGAGCTAATATTCTAAAAATTGCGACTGATTTAAACTATCAAAAAGCTAATCATAAGAATTCTCACTTTCAAAAACACATTGCTTTAGTTCAGTGGTACTCCGAATCTAAAGAACAAGATGATTTGTACTACATGACGATTCGTGAAGGCATTGAACAACAGGCTCCCAAATATGGCTTTGAAATTCTCAGAATCTTTCACAATGACTTGGAACAAATACCAAATGATATCGATGGAATCATTGCGATTGGAAAATTTAGTTCAAATCAAGTAATGACCATGAAACGTATCAGCTCCAATTTAGTTTTCATTGACGATGACCAATTCGCCAAGGGTTTTGATACAGTTTTGCCTGATTTCAATTATGGTATCGAACAAGTTATCAACTACTTCGTTGGCCAAGACATCTCTGATATCGGTTTGATCTATGGTGAAGAAACTTCTACTGACGACAAACGAATCATCCCTGATTTTCGCTTTAATAGTTTTCGACAGGTTATGAACAAGCACAGTATTTTTAAACCCGAATTTTGCTTCAAAGGTGATTTCACAAAGGAATCTGGTTATCAGCAAATGAAACACGCTATTAAAACGCTGCCTAATTTGCCAAAAGCTTTCTTCATTTCTAACGATCCGATGGCTAGTGGTGCTCTGAAAGCTTTGCAAGAAGAACAAATTTCTGTGCCTGATCAAGTTCAAATTTTCAGTTTCAACGACACTTCCATAGCCAGTTTAGTCAATCCCGAACTTAGTTCAGTTGCCGTGGCTACAGTCCAAATGGGCGAAACAGCTGTCGATGCTCTTCAAGATATCTTGACTAACCCTCGACACGTTGCTAAAAAAGTCGTTTTGGCTACCAAACTAGTCTTTCGCCAAAGTACCAACTAAGCAGTTTGATTGCTCCTAAGATACTTCTTCCTTACAATTAAAGTAGAAATATTTTAAGGAAGTGATAACTATGATGGGATTGGCTAATTGTCGTGGTTTCGGTGGTGGTTTCATGGGGAGTGGTTTTTGGTTCTATGGAATTATCATCCTATTAGTTGCTTTAGTTGTCTTGTACTTACTCAATAATAATCGTAATCATTCAAAAACTAGTGCCTTGGAAATTCTTGATCAAGAGTATGCTAAAGGTAACGTTTCTGATGATGACTATCGCAAGAGAAAAGAAAACTTACTGAAATAAAAAAAAGTAGCAATCCAAAACTGCAGTTTGGAATTGCTACTTTTTTTCATCGAAATGCTAAGATTGAAAGTGTATCAAGGAGGCAAAATATGGTTTGGTTATGGACACATTTAATCACTTGGTTAGTCATGGCAATCATGATTCTTTTAGCATTATTTACTAATTCACACACGAAAATCTACGAAATGATCACGCGTGTAGGTTATATTGTTATCATCGTTACTGGTATCAAATTGGCAATCAGAGCTTGGTCAGTTGAACCAATGTTACTGATTGTAAAAATCATCGTGGCCTTAATATTTATTGCACTAGTGGAAATTGCTTTTGCTCGAAAAGCACAAAAAACTATCAGTAAGTCACTGATTTGGGCAGTCATTGTCTTTTGTATCGTTACCGCTTTAATCGGTTTTGCACTTGCCGGATGGTATCCATTTGCTTAAAAAAGAACTATTAAATATATTCTCCCTATAGAGTTTAATAGTTAATAGTTCTTTTTTTATTATTTTTTAAATAGAAAATTAATCAATATTTTATCAACTTGTTTATTCTCATGTAACTTACTATGTGCTGCCATTTTTCCGACGATTTTCTTTTCTTGATAAGACTTAGCACGTCCGGAAACTAAATACTTTAAAGACTTAGAAGAAGCATTGGTTACCGCTCCGTCAGAATGAGTCCCATCATCCTTGTCACCATAGATATTTAATACTTTAATGTTTGTAGGATATGTCTTTCTCAATTCCATTAGTTCTTTATAAAAAGAATTCATTCGATCCGGTTTGCCATTTTTATCAAGCGTTGTTTCATTAGGTTCATCATCTTCATCGATTATGCCATCAAAATGACCAGCAATATCGACGACTTTATTTATCTTAGGTAAGCCTTTCAAACCGGGATTGTCCAAAATATAGTAATTGATTGCCATGTTCCCCATCGAATGCCCAACTAGATTGACTTTCTTACATTTGTAATCTTCTTGAACGACTTTGATAACATTTTTGGCCCACTGACCTTGAGTGTGGTAATCGCCATTGCGACTGTTGTCAAAATTCACTTCTACAACAGGATTTTTAGCTTTTTTCGGAATTGAACCAATCATCTTGGCATAACCATTAGGACTGACATTGACACGCACGATAGTCTTCGTTACACCGGCTTTTTTAATAGCCCCGGTCATTTGTTCTTCCGCATGATAACTGCTGGCATAGCCGTGGAAAAAGATGGTTGGAATCGATTCTTGAACGTACTCCTTTTTAGTAGCAGCTTGAGTCGAATTACCGAAGCTAAAGACTCCAACAATCAACAACAAGGAAGCTATAATCGTAGCGATAGTTATTTTCTTTTTGTTCAAATTAAATCACTCCTAATCTATATCATCCTTATTGTACCTAGTTTTCATTTTTTTGCTTAATTAAACGGATTATTAAAAAAATTCCAATTTACCATTGACACTCTTTGGCATGTTAACTATTATGAATCTAATAAATTTAATAATGTTATTAATTTATTAGATAAAATTTAACAAAGGAGATATAAAATATGGCAAAAGCAGATGCAACAAAAATTGATTGGAACAATCTAGGTTTCAATTATATGGACTTACCTTACCGTTTTACTGCACATTGGAAAGACGGCGCATGGCAAGATGCTGGACTAACAGAAGATAGTACACTTCACATTAGTGAGGCTTCCCCAGTCTTGCACTACGGTCAAGCAGCTTTTGAAGGTATGAAAGCGTATCGTACCCCAGATGGCAAAATTCAATTGTTCAGACCTGACCGCAATGCTAAACGTTTAAAGGACTCATGTGAACGACTCTTGATGCCTGTTTTCCCAGAAGACAAATTCGTAGAAGCAGTAAAATCAGTTGTAAAAGCTAATGCTGACTTCGTTCCACCTTATGGCAATGGTGCCACACTTTATATTCGTCCTTTGATTATCGGTACTGGTGAACAAATTGGTGTCCACGCTGCCCCAGAATACATCTTTACCATCTTCGCAATGCCAGTTGGTAATTACTTCAAGGGTGGACTTACACCAGTTAACTTCACTACATCACAATACGACCGTGCTGCTCATAAAGGTACTGGTCAAAGTAAAGTCGGTGGTAACTACGCTGCCAGTCTTTACCCTGGTGAAAAAGCTCATGATAATGGTTTTGCCGATTGTGTTTACTTGGATCCTATCGAACATAAGAAAATTGAAGAAGTTGGATCAGCTAACTTCTTTGGTATTACTAAAGATAACGTCTTTGTAACACCTAAATCACCTTCTATCCTTCCAAGTATCACTAAATACTCACTACTTTGGTTGGCTAAGAACCGTTTGGGACTAGAAGCCGAAGAAGGAGACGTATACATTGATCAACTAGACAAATTTGCTGAAGCCGGTGCTTGTGGTACTGCTGCTGTTATTTCACCTATTGGTGGTTTGGAACACAACGGCAACCTTCATGTCTTCTACAGTGAAACTGAAGTTGGTCCCGTAACCAAGAAATTGTATGACACATTAACTGGAATTCAATTCGGTACTGTTGAAGCACCTGAAGGTTGGGTTCAAGTAGTAGAATAATAACTAATCAAAAAGGCCGCAGAAAAATTTCTGCGACCTTTTTTCATATATTGTTGAGAAGTGAGGTAGTAGGATCCAAAACCACAGCCCTCAAATCCGACCCCGTCCCCCTGGTGGAAACTAGAACAAATCGGATTCTTGTGCTTTTGAATCTCACAGGTAAATTGTATATACAAATTGGTTATTTAAAATTTCTATTTTAGTAAAACTTTCTATTAAATATTGGAATATTTCATTTTACAAAAAATGGTATATTGCGTATGTTTCACTATTAAAATAATGTATTCAACATTCAAATAAAAACAGTTTAGTCGGGAGCAAAAATTCTGTGATGGCTCAGCCGGCAAATTTCACTTTGCGATTTATTGGTTCTTACTAAAAGTTGGTTAGTGTTAATTGCCGTCTTCCACACAAGCCCTGTGATTGGCTGGAACGCTGCCGACGCAACTTGGAGCCTTTGCTAAGCCCAAAACCGGGCAAAGTCTTCAAGATTGGTCTTATTCTAAGCAACAAGTTGCTAAGAATAATGTGGCGGCTGAGCCATCACAGGGCTTGTGCTCCAGACTAGATCCTAGTTTCATTATTTACTTTGTTTAATTCAAAAAATAAACTTACATACAACTAATACATTGAAAATGGAACTTCTCTGCATTTTTATATAACCAAACTATAATAAGAACCGATTTATCGCTTACGTGAAAGACCAATCACAGGATTTTTGTGGACGACGGAATATTTTCACCAAACTAAATATCTTTTATCTATTTATCCATGCTAAACTATTACAGAACAAATAAAAGAAAGAAGGATTTTATAATAATGAAAATCTATTTTGCCAACGGATTGTTTGCTTTAGCTGACCGTATGTTTAATGAATTTGTAGTTGAAAAGATCAGAAAAATGGACAGCAATATCGAAGTCTACCTTCCCCAAGAAAATGGCGACATCAACGACAAAATGAATTACGCTGATTCAATCAAAATTGCTCAAGAAGACAACAAAGAACTTCTTTCTTCTGACTTAGTAGTAGCTATCCTAGATGGTGACACAATGGACGATGGCGTAGCCTCAGAAATTGGTCTGGCCTTCGGTAAAGAAATACCTGTTATCGGTGTTTACACTGACCTACGTCAACACGGTTTTGAAAACCCTGAAAAGCTTGAGGCTGTTAAGACTATCGGTGAAAATCCTTTTGCTTATATCAACAATTACACAATAGGTTTGATCAAAATGAATGGTATGATGGTCAACAATATTGATGACATGCTTGAAGGAATTAAAAAATATCTCAAAAAATAATTAGTGTTTTTTGACCATTTTGTGTTTCAATACCATTACGTCCCTTTTACAGTTCAGTTATAACTAATTTACAGTTGGGTTATATTCAACATTTCTTGGTCTAGACGTTATATGATTATTTCCGTTGAGAAAAATTAATAAAAACAAATACAAGTTTTTATAATTCGGGGGAATCATTTTATAATGAAGATCAAAAAAATTGCAGCATCCATACTAACAGTTACAACACTTGCACTAATGGGAATCAGTACACAAACACAAACTGTTAATGCTGCAGTTGCATCAATCGATACTAGTAGTGTTATCTATATTACAAATAACAATGGGGCGCAACTTTACTCATTGTCAAATGATACAATGTCCACAACAAGTCGTAGTCTAGCTAATAAGTCAGCTTGGATTACAAACAAAATTACTAATGTTAATGGCGTAACATATTACCAAGTAGCCACAAACACATGGGTTGCAGCTACTGACCTATCTACTGAAGCTCCAGCAGTTTCTCTAGACAAAGATATGTACGTTAAAAATAATGGTGGCGTAAACCTCTATGATGCACCAAATGGTAACTATGTTGGCTCAGTAAACGGTGGCTCTACAGTTCACGTTTACGAAAGCAAAACTGATGCTAACGGTACTACTTGGTATGATGTTGGTAAAAATCGTTGGATCAATGGTGAATACCTTTCAAATGACAACGTTAAACAAACTTTAACAATGTCAGCTACAGCTTATGATCCTGCTGTTTTAGGTTCAAGTATGGGTTACAGCGGCGTTGCTGCTAACCTTTCAAAATTCCCTAAGGGTACACATTTGAGAATTACTGACGGTAATGGTAATACTTATGACCGCGTTGTTAATGATACAGGACTATTTGCTTACAGCAATCCTAACCAATTAGACATCGCCATGCCTAATTCACAAGCATTACAATTTGGTCGTCAAAACGTTACTGTTCAAGTAATTGGCTAAATTTAAATAGACAAATAAAAAAGATTGAATCTGTGAGGGGTTCAATCTTTTTTTGTATGCTCAGCTTTTTCTTCAAAGTCAAAAATGTAATGAAACAAGAACAACATCCCTATAACAAAGGCAATTATTGCCACAACTAATGGTGCAGTAATCATTATGCAAAGATCAACGATAATCAAAACCAATCGTAATAGTTTTTTCATCGCTACTCACCCCTTTTGATATTTACCATATTCTAAGGCGAATTTTATCTTTGAACCAATGATTATTGCTTGAGGTTGCTGATTCGTATATTTAAGCAATAAAAAAAGAACCCCCACACTCTGGGAGTTCTCAGTTAGATATAAGTGGCAAGATGAAATTTACTGTAGTTTCATCAACTTTAAAACTTAAACATTGAATCTAAATTCTAAATCTTACTACTTGCAACATATCTTACTTTATTAACACATGTATATTGTTCAACTAATGGATCCTAATGCAACATGTATTGAGTTTGCGCGACTACTTTTTAGGTCGATCTTATGTTAACTTTTGGCACTAGTCCCAAAAATGTCGTTGAACTGTACTGACTCTAACTTTCATTTGCTTTGTACTAATCTTACCAAACTTCAGAGATAAAACTTTCTTAATCAAAATCACTCAGGGCTACAGTTCCTGACACTTCATCTTTACCACATCTATAATATAGCACCTTCAGTAACCGTTTACAACTTTGATGCTGTAGACGTTAAGGATTATATAATTTGCCCTATTTTTGTAACGTTTCATTGTACTCCTAAACGGGTTCTGCAAGCTAATTTCTTCCGCTTTTCTACACTTTTCAAATTACCCATATGAACCAGAAACCATGGGTAATTTAAAAAGTTACGAAAATGCTCGGAAATTCTCAAGCTTGCGCCACCCTCTGCACTAAAAAAGGACCTCCGTGTGTTGGAAGTCCCTAGTTAGATATAAGTGGTAAGATGAAATTTACTGCAGTTTCATCAACGTTAAATGAATCTAAACTTTAAATGAATCTTACTACCTGAAACATATCTTACTATATATGAATATGTACTACTTATGTTAGTTCAACTATAGGATCCTAGCGAACTATGTATTGAGCTTGCGCGACTACTACTAATTAGGTCGATCTTATGTTAACTTTTTTCGCTAGTTCCTAAAATGCCGTTGAACTGTACTACCTTAACTTTTATTTGTTCTAGACTAATCCTACCATCTCCTGGAAAACGATAACATTTTCTGAATCAAAATCTTTTTAGGGCTACAGTTCTTGACACTTCATCTTTACCACGTCTTTAATATAACATCTTAAGAAAGCGTTTACAACATTTTATTTTAGCTTTTTATAAATACGTTCATTTTCTTTGATTTCACTCAAATAGAACTTGTCGTTAATAGTTGATGGATCAACAATTGTGTCGTTTTTATATTCAATTTGGTAAATTTTTTCATATTCATCGATACTGATTTTTTGACGATTATTTAGCATATCAATCAAAGCTTGCTTGTCGATAACTTGTTCAAACTCTGGTTGAATTTTGGCACTGAACAATTCACCAACAGCACCTGAGCCATAACTAAACATCAAGACGTCTTCATTAGCTTTGGCACCGTTAACTAGGTATGACAATAAACCTAAATAAAGTGAACCTGTATAGAGATTACCCACGTCACGACTGAATTTGACACTATTTTGATAATGTTCCGTCAATTCAGCGTATTTTTCATCAGAAACTTTTCCTTCAAGCGTACGTAGAGCTTTAGTTCCCATCTTTGTATAAGGGATGTGGAAAAGCATCGTTGAGAAGTCATCGGCTGTTACCGAGTATTTATCTTGGAACTTACTCCATAGAGTTTGGAAGAAATTAACGTAAACTTCATTAGAGAATTTTCCTCTAGCAAAAGCTGTCTTTGAGAACGTTGGACGCCAGAAATCGCCGACATTTTTCGTCATGTAAACTGATTGGTGATTTAACTTCAAAACTCGGGGATTTTGACTGATCAACATAGCAACTGAACCCGCACCTTGAGTAACTTCTCCGGGCGTCTTGATACCATAGCGAGCAATATCAGTTGCGATGACTAGAACCTTTTTATCAGGATTTAAACTGACGAAGTCATAAGCAGCTTGCAATCCGGCTGTAGCTCCGTAACAAGCTTGTTTGATTTCATAAGCACGAATGTCTTCTGGTAGATCCAACAAGTCCATCAAAAAGGCAGCAGTTGATTTAGACTCATCGACACTACTTTCAGTTCCGACAATCATCATCCCTAAATTTTTCTTATCGTCATCTGTCAAAATACTGTCAGCTGAACTAGCAGCCATTGTTACAGCATCTTGATGAGGTAATGGAACAGCTTGTTTGTCTTGGCCAATTCCAATTGTAAATTTATTAGGATCAACGTCTCTTCTCTTAGCTAATTCAACAATATCAATATAATCTTTTGGGACATAAAAACCTATTTTATCAATACCTATATTCATTATTTTTCTCTCAACTCTTTCAAAATATTTTCAGCATTCTTGATTGTATAATCTTTAGTTTGATTCAATTTTTCAGCAACTGCATGAATTTCTAAACCAACCGCTCCTGCAGAAACTGCCAAAGATTTACTTTGTAAGCCCATGTGGCCAGCCTGAATACCTGTCGTAACTAAAGCCCTAATAGCTGATAAATTATTAGCTAAACCTACTGCACCAACGACTGACTGCAATTCTTGACTGTTTTTGATTTTCATAATTGCTAAACTCAATTGAGCCATTGGCAATGCTCTGATAGCACCACCGACACTACCTAGTTCAACTGGCATCTTCAAAGTTCCAACCAATTGATCATCTTCTATATGCCACTCGCTGAATGGTTGATATTGCCCTGATTCAAAGGCAAAACTGTGAGCAGCTGCTTCTTGAGCTCGAAAATCATTTCCAGTTGCCAACAAAACTGCATCGATTCCATTCATGATGCCTTTATTGTGCGTAATTGCTCGTTTAACCGACTTTTGAGCGAAGCGGGACAACTGAACGATTCTATTAGCAACTTGCTCACCAGTCATGTTTTTCGTCCCTAATTGGGCAAAATCAACTTTAGCTTCAACAATGATAACTTGATCTTGACCACTGTTAGATAAAATACTGCACAAAACATCATCATTAGTTAACTCAACAATTTTATGAGCCGTCTTTTCTAGGATCGTGTTGACCATATTAGCGCCCATTGCATCGACGGTATCAATTCCTAACTCAACCTCTGTAAATTCATCATAGCGATTGAATTTCAATGACACAACGCCGCCACCACGTTTAAGTAAACTAGGATGAGCATTTTGAGCAAAACTAAAAATTTTCGAATTATTTTGTTCCAATTGTTCAAAATCAGCATCAGTGATTTTTTCCAAAACAATCTGTCCATAAATGATGCGCTTAGATGGGAAAGCTTTGAAACCACCACTGTTCTTGATTCTTTTGGCACCATTTGAGGCCGCAGCGATAACTGACGGTTCTTCGATCGTCATTGGCACCAAATAATCTTTGCCATTAACTTTAAAATCAGTAGCAAAACCATAAGGCAAACTAAAACTACCGATTTGGTTTTCACTCAAACTATCAGCTAAATCTTTTGAAATAGTCTGACGTTTCAATAACGAATCAGCTTGCCGTTGATTAATATACTCATTTTCTAGCAAGTATTTGATTCTTTGTTCAAGAGTTAACTCATAGATTTTCATTTAGTTTGACACCCATAGCCATGCCCATGCCGCCACCAATGCAAAGTGATGCTAAACCAGTCGTCTTATTCTCTTGTTGTAATGAATTGATCAAAGTAGCAATCATTCTCGTTCCGGTTGCACCAAGTGGATGACCTAAGGCAATTGCCCCTCCGTAAATATTTAATTTATCAGTTGGAATCTCTAAATCACGACCAACAGCAACTGCTTGAGCTGCAAAAGCTTCATTAACTTCAAATAAGTCGTAATCAGCTAGGTCTGTTTGATAACGTTTGAAATACTTTTTGATTGCATAATAAGGCGCATAGCCCATATAGTTAGGGTCGATACCAACTTCTGTATAACCTGTGATTTGAGCCACATAATCTAAGCCTAATTCTTTAGCACGACTAGCTCTCATCAAAATCAAAGCTGCTGCTCCATCGTTGATTGGTGAAGAATTACCTGCTGTAACAGTTCCCTTCTTGTCAAAAACGGTTCGCAAGTTGCCCATTTGTTCTAAAGTCGTAGTTGGACGAATTGATTGGTCGGTGGTGATTTCCTCGCCATTGACTTCGATTGGAATAATTTCTTTAGCTAATTTAGCTTGAGCTTTAAAAGCTCTTTGATGTGATTGGTAAGCAAACTCATCTTGTTGTTCTCTAGTAACGTGGAATTTTTTAGCAACATTTTCAGCTGTCAAACCCATTGGCAAGTGATTGAAAGCATCATTCAAACCATCGTTGAACAAAGCATCTGACAATTTAGGCGAAACTTCCATCTTGCCAGTTCTTGGTGCGTAAAATGGAGCGTTCGACATGCTTTCGACTCCACCACTAACGACAATATCAGCGTTACCCATTGTGATAGCAGAAACACCTTCATAAATAGCTTTCATACCTGAACCACAAACTTGATTGATTGTCATGGCTGTAGCATCGACACGTCCGCCAGCATTTAATTCAATTTGTCTGGCTGTATTTTGTCCCATACCAGTCTGATAAACATTTCCAAAAATGAATTGATCAACTAATTTGGGGTCGAGATGGTTCTTTTTTAACAATTTAGAAACTAATTGTGTTCCTAATTGAACTGCAGTCATATCAGCGAATTGACCTCTGAATTTACCGATGGCAGTTCTCTTTGCGTCTATAATTACTATTGGATCCATATTTCATGTCCCTTCAAACTTGGTAAAATATCCTTAAGCCTTAATAATAATTTAATTAAGCCAGAAAAACAAATAAAAGTGGTGGAAATTTCTTATGCTTACTATTGATTTAATCTTATTGTTAAATGATTTCAAAAAAAATAATCGAATCTTTGTCGAAACTTCCGATAAAAATTTACCTGTCGTCGATATTGAAATTATTGATGACGAGGTAATTTTGAAGACAGCGACTAACTTGCACGGTCTTAAGAACTGGGAATTCTTAGTGCTCCTCAATAAAAAGGAATACTATGAAATGCCAGTTTTCTTCAACAATAAAAACAGCCATCAACAACTCTTTGGTTTCAGAGTTGCTAATGACTGTTTGTTACTCGGTTAATTATTTTGAAGATTTCTTAGTTGTAGGTTTTGTTTCGGCTTGAAGTTTCTTAGCAAGGTCAAGGATGTATGGCTTCAATTCACCTTCAACTTCGGGATGAGTGAGTCCATATTCAATATTAGTCTTAACGTAGCCAAACTTGTTACCGACATCGAATCTTTCACCCTTAAATTCATGAGCGAAGACACGTTGAGTCTTGTTCATACGGTCAATAGCATCTGTTAATTGAATTTCGTTACCAGCACCTGGTTTTTGAGTTGCTAGTAAATCAAAGATTTCTGGAGTTAACAAATAGCGACCAATAATAGCTAAATTACTTGGGGCATCTTCAACCTTTGGCTTTTCAACGAATTTCTTAACATTGAATAAGCCTGGTTCGTTTTCGCCTTCAGGATCAATGACACCGTATTTTGAAACATCTTTTTCTGGAACTCTCATAACGGCAATCGTTGAAGCATGAGTCTTTTCATAGTCTTCAATCAATTGTTTTGTCAAAGGAACCTTATCTTTCATCAAATCGTCACCTAACATAACTACGAAAGGTTCGTCGGCGATAAATGATCTAGCTTGGGCAACCGCATCACCTAAACCATTTGGATGAGCTTGACGACTGTAATACAAGTTAACACCAAGGTTAGTTGTATCTTGAACTACCTTTAATAGTTCTGTCTTATTCTTAGATTCAAGGTTTTGTTCCAATTCTGGTACAGAATCAAAGTGATCTTCAATAGAACGCTTGTTTTTACCAGTAATAATTAAAATATCCTCGATACCTGAAGCTTTAGCTTCTTCAACGATAAATTGAATAGTTGGCTTATCAACGATTGGTAACATTTCCTTAGCCAAAGCCTTAGTTGCTGGTAGGAATCTTGTTCCTAAACCTGCGGCTGGGATAATTGCTTTTCTGACTTTCATTAATTATTCTCCTTTTCATGCGACTGCAAATAACTAGTTAATCGACCAGTACTTTTCCTTAAATATGGACCGCCGAGTGATTCAGCGAAAGCAACGTTAATTGCATTTCCAAATAAAAAGATCGTCACTGACATATTCACCCACAACAAAAACACAATAATGGCACCAATTGCACCGTAGTTGTCCCAGGCTGACCCAAAGTATTTCAAATAATATGAGAACAATTGCGATAAGCCTAAAAGACCAATACTAGTGATGATGGTTCCAGTTATTATGTAATAAAATTTTAGACGAATATTAGGTAAAAAATAAAATAAAGCAAAAACGATCAAAATCATTATAACAATAGCGAACGGCCATTTCCAACGCGCAAATTCATCTAACCAGCGTGAATTCACGTGTAGCAACGGAATTAGCCAATTCAAAAAAACTTGTCCAAATGTAAACGTTACAATTGCTGCTACCCCAACGAGTAATAACATCAAAGTCGTAAAGAAAGCTAATCCACGACGAATGATGTAGTTGAGGAAAGTTTTTTCAACAAACAGACTGTTTACATCCAAACCGTAAGCTTCATTCATGGTCATTTGTACAATATTCAAGCCTCGGGAAATAGCCCAAAGAGCCACAACAATACCAACTGACAAGATACCTCTATTAGAATTAGACAAAACCTTTACGATTGTCGGCAATAAATAGTGATGAAGATCGTCTGGCAAAATGAATTCAATGTAGCTGATCACGGTTGGTTTATCTAATCGTAATAGTGGAATCAAATTTCCAACAATAATAACTGCTGGAAATAACGACAACAGGATATAATATGTGATTGCCTTTGAAGCCATGGGTACATTCGAGTCGCTCATTGCTTGGGTAACATATTTAATGAAACCGATAAATTTCTCTCTTTTTTTTACCGATTGCTTAAATAATGGCACCTGCTGTTTATTATCATCCATTATTTCACCAACATTATAGTAAATATTTAGCATCGTATTCTGGATCTTGTGATGTCAAAATCTTAGGACCATCTTTAGTAATAGCAATAGTGTGTTCATATTGAGCAGAATCGGTACCATCAGCAGAAACAAAGTATTCCCAACCGTCGGCTTTGACAAATTTATCTTTGATTTCCCAAGTACCTAAATTAACCATTGGTTCGATTGTAATCGTCATACCTTCACGCAACCTTAAACCTTGACCTGGTTCTCCGTAGTGAGGAACATTAGGAGCTTCGTGCATTGTAGGTTGGATTCCATGTCCAATCAAATCTCGAACGTCTCCCATGTGGTTTTCATCTTCAACATAGTGTTGAATAGCATAACCAATATCACCTAAACGATTGCCAACTACTGCTTGGTCAATTCCTAAATATAAAGCCTTGTGAGTTACATCCATCAATTTTTGGTCTTCTGCTGAAATATCCCCAACAGCATAAGTCCAACAAGAATCACTTTCGTAACCATTTAAATTGACGGTCATATCGACTTTTAAGACATCCCCACTCTTTAGAATCAAATTCTTACGTGGAATTCCATGAGCAACTTCATCGTTGACACAGACGCAAGTGGCATATTTATAACCTTCAAATCCCTTTTCAGATGGACGACCACCGTGAGATTCGATATAGTCATTTGCAAAATTTTCAATTTCCATTGAGGAAATTCCTGGTTTGATAATATCGCGCAAACCAATGTGTGTGTTAGCAAGCAATTCTCCAGACTTTTGCATTCCTTCGATTTCTCTTGCAGATTTTAATGTAATCACGTTTTAACATGTCCCTTCAAAAATGTTATTTTCATTATAACATTGTCGTAGTTTTTTTAATTGGATAGCTGTTAAATTCAATATTTGCTATAATATCCCAAGATATAAATAAATGAGGCGACAATTAATTATGACAAAAGTAAAAATCGTATTTGCCAGTATCACTGGTAATGATGAAGATATCGCATATGTTTTAACGGAAAAATTTGAAGAATTAGGTTGCGAGGTCGATATGAGCGAAGTTTCTCAAACCGATGCAGCTGACTTCGAAGATAGTGATATTTGTGTGGTAGCTAGTTACACCTATGATCAAGGTATCGTCCCTGATGAAGCTTTAGACTTCTACGATGACATGCAAGATCTTGATTTATCAGGTAAAGTTTATGGCGTCTGTGGTTCTGGTGATACTTTTTATGAGGACTTCTGTCGTGCTGTTGATGAATTTGGCAAAATCTTCGAACAAGTTGGAGCCACTAGAGGCGCTCAGTCGGTCAAAGTTGAATTAGATCCCGAACAAGATGACATCGATAATCTGGATCATTTTGCGGAATCAATCTATAAAAAGGCTCAAGAAATGGATCTTTAGTCATGGAATTAATTAAAAAATATCGTAATTTTTGGGTGTATTGCTTCTTTGGATTTTTAGCATCACTGATCAATATCGGTATCTTTGATCTATCACACAACTATTTCCACATTACATTATGGATAGCTAATACTATTGCTTGGTTTGTCTCCAACTTCTTTTCATTTTTCGTAACTAAATTGTATGTATTTAAATCTGAAATTGAAAATCCTAAAAAATTAATCAAAGAAGGCTTTTATTTCTTAGTCTCAAGAATCTTCTCATTGATTTTTGACGATGTTTTTATGATCGTCGCAGTTTGGATCTTCCCTTGGAATAATTTGATTGTCAAGGCAATTGATCAATTGATCGTAGGTTTATTCAACTACTTCTCTTCAAAGCTGATTTTCAATTATCAAAATCGTCATTTGATTGAACGCCTGAAGAATCTTAAAGAGAAACGAAAAAGTCGAAACGAAATTTAAAAAGCAGAAAAGCTCCACTAGAATCATTTACCAATTTGGTAAATAAATTTCTAGTGGAGTTTTTATATTTCTTCCATCAATTTATTTTTATCAATGTGTGAGAGAACATTATGATTAATTTTAAAGAATCCTTCTGAACTCATCTTGTGCAGTTCTTGATTCAAAGATGAACGAGTGACATGGAGTATTTCGGCAAAAGCTTCTTGTGACACAGGGAATTCAACTTTTAAATCATCATTTTCTTTTGTCGACAAGACACTATCACTCAAAATCCAATAAGTAATCCTTTCTCGTACTGTTTTGTAACCTAAGCAAGCTATTAACCGTTGATTTTCTAAACCTCTTTGCGCCAATTGCTGAATATAGACTTTGGAAAATTCCTTATCGTCAAAAACAATTTTTGAAAAGATATCAATTGGCAACCAACAAATTTTACAATTATTGATCGATGACAAAGTATAAGTGTAATACATATCTCCTGATAAATAGAGATATTCCAAAATAATACTGTTGGGAACGAATAGGCTATCACACATCTCTTTGCCATATTTAGAATAACTTATAGCTTTTAAGTAACCTTCTATTACAATACCGACGTGGGTAATTGGAGTCCCAGGCGTTTTGATGATCGTATTGCGTTTATAGCTCTCAATCCGATAGTTATCTTTTACCAAGGGATGATGCAAAACGTTTTCAATAAAAGTTGATTTTTCCATCGCTTACCTCCAATTACAACTTTATTTTACTTTAGAGCATCATCTAAGAAATCGCAAACATCGTCGTAATCTCTTTCACCGTGGAATCTCTGAATTTCTTTTCCATTTTTAAAGATGATGACAACTGGGATTCCAGTAATCTTATAACTTTCAGATAATTTAGTATTGGCATCGACGTCAACATAACCAATCTTAAATTCATCCTTGAAATCTTCTTTCAATGCTTCTTCTAGGACTGGATGCAATGCCTTGCAATGAACGCATCTTTCAGCACCAAAGAGAACTAGCACTGGTTTATCCGTGACATCTTTAACTTCAGCGTCAAAATTATCTTTAGTCAAAGGCTTGAAGAAATCTTTATCCACATCAAAGACTTTTTCTTTGTTAACAACATCTTCTTCATCATCAGTTGCAACGCACAAAGCGACATCTTTGTAATATGGCAAAGTTCCTTCAACATCAACGACCGTCTTAGCACCGAATTTACCTGCTCCTGGAAGACGATATGTCGTATTGTCAACTGGTTCAATCGCAACTTCTTTTGGCTTTGGTTCTTGTGGAACGTAATCATAAGGATAACGATAAGCACGATAAATCATATTATTCGTAGGTTGACCTGGATCATTGTGTGAATAATATGGTGAAATCCATTCCCAAACAATTTCCTTTTCTGGAGTTACTTCAATCAAGCGACCATCGGAACCTTCATCAATCAAAGTATTACCATTTGGCAAACGTTGTGCTGATGAAACGTATGGACTATAAAACTTGCTTGCATCAACTGGAATTGCATTGCCAAAATCTTTTGGTGTTACTTCCCAAACTACTTTGAGCGTTGTTGGATCAAATTCGATTACACGGCTGTAGTCACGAGTAGCATTTTTACTACCAATTTTTGAAGATGGATTTGGCGTACCGTATCCAGCCCAGCCACCATTATCGAAGACCATCAAATTGCCTTCACCAGGTAGACCTTTAGGAATCATGTGGAAATGATGTTGACCGACGATCCAACCGAGTTTTCTCAATTCCGGAGTAGCGTTGAAATCAGGACCAATCTTCCAAACTAGATGACCCGTATCTTTATCGAGAATAGCCAAAATATTAGCTTCACGACTATCAAAAATAATATTAGTTGGTTTAAATCTTTCATCCCCAGCATCGTACCATTTGTTTGATCCAAGGTAACTCATGCAATTGACGTGCATGTAATCACCAACACCGCCATCGGAAGAACGCATGTTAGGATCACGGAATAAGACATTCTTGGCTGCTTCATCAAAGCCTAATTCATCAAAGTGCTCACTCAAAGACCATTTCCAAACGATATTGCCTTCCCAATCGACTTCATACATAACATCGTCTAATAATTTTTTATCAGAAATTTCCGGATTGTGAATTGTTTGATGTCCCAAAATCAATGTATTGCCTTCCAATGGTTTAGCTTCTTGACCTGGAACGTAATAGCCGACAGGATTGCCCTCTCTTTGGAAATCATGATGTGTTCTAGCCATCCAACGATGATCACGTCCGGGATCGTCAATTTTTTCCAATTTATCGAATTGCCAAACGATATTGCCATCATAATCAATTTCAATTAAATTAACGCCATCTTGCATACCATAATCGGGATGTCTAAAACCTGATGTTCCCATAACGTAGCCACCCTTTAATAGCTTAGGAGGCATTGCTTGCATATTCCAACGTCTGACTTCATTCCCATTCATATCAAATAACAAAACGCCATCATTGATCAAAGGAACGATTGTGTATCCGTTATAACATTTGTCTGGTTTATAAATTGTTGTTCCATGTGGAAATACTGTTGGTTGACCCATTTTTATCACTCCTAATTTTTAATTAAATTCAATTCTGAAATATCATTAACAATTTTTTGACACGTACCATTCTCAAACAAAGCTGCACTGACAGTTTGGGTGAGTTTTAATTTTTTAAATAATAACGACTGTCTCGAAACATCTTGCTTGTAAACTTTGTAATCTGCTAAATCCTTTTCGAACTCGCTTGCTAAATCTATGTCATTTGTTTGATAAGGATCATAAAAGACAAACGCTACTTTCTCATCAGCATCGTCTAAAATATTTTTGATCTGCTTTTCTTCAGCAATATATCTTTGTGCCGCTACCAAAGCTTTAGCCCCATCGCCACAAGCCGTGATCACTTGTTTCAAGAAATTATCAGTACAATCACCAATTGCATATAATCCTGGGACATTAGTTTCTTGCTTGTCATTGACGCAAATATAACCACGTTGATCACGTTTTACTAAATCAGAAACAATGCCTGTCTGTGGTGTCATCCCAATAAAGAAAAAGACGCCACTTGTCGAATGTTCAGTAATTTCACCTGTATTGACATTTTTGATTTTTACTTTTTCGACTTTGTCACTGCCCTCAATTGCTGATAAAGTTGAATCCCAAATGAAATTGACCTTAGGATTATTTTTTATACTTTTAGCTGCTACCTCATTACAATCCAAAACGCCAGGATCATGTAAAACAACGATATTAACTTTTTTAGCAAATTTGGCTAAATATTCTGATTCCTCAATTGCTTGATCACCAGCACCAACAACATAAATTTCTTGATTCTTGAAAAATTCAGCATCACATGTGGCGCAATAAGAAACTCCTTGTCCAGCAAATTCTTTTTCTCCGGGAATATTGAGTTCTCTAGGGACAGTTCCCAAATCCAAAATTACTGTTTTAGCCTGAAAGTCCCCCCGACGCTTCGTTGAAACAATGAATCCATCTTCAATTCGTTGAACACCTGTAACAGTCGTCCGCTTTAAGCTAACTGATTGATTGGCTTGCGCATGTTGTTTGAAAGATTCCATTAAATGTTGTCCTGAATCTAATTGAACTCCTGGATAATTTTTTACTTCGGCAGTTTCAGTGATTCGGCCACCATAACCACCCTTTTCAATTAATAAAGTTTTTAATTCAGCGCGACCTGCATAAATTGCGGCTGTTAATCCACCAGGACCACCGCCAACAATCACAGCATCATATTGTTCGGTCATACGCCCACCTCCTCAAAGTTAGCTTTTCTAGAACTTTTTTTATCTTGTAAGACCCAAACGAAACAAACGACAGTCAATAATAAGCAATAATAACTAGATGCAAAAATCTCAAATGGGTTTATCGATATATTTTTGACACCGCTTACTTCAATCTGATTGATCAGCGTCATCGAACCCATTACAAAAGCACTGTTAATTGGTACGATAGCTGTAAAGGTTGTCGCCATTCCAGTAAGCAAGTATGAACGCTTATTAGCAGAAATATTGACACTTTGGCCAATTTTATCAGCTACTCCGCCAAACAAAAGAATTGCTGGCAAAACGCACCCTGATAACAAAATATTAATCAAAGCAATACTTAGAACCAAAACCATTTCTGCTCCTGCTTTAGTTTGAATAGCTTTTTTACTCAAAATCCAATCACACAATAAATCCAAACAACCAGAATCTACCGCGATGGCAATCATTCCAAATAGTAGTATGGAAGAAATAATAATATCGGTCATACTGTACATGCCATCCATTAAAATCCCCGTTAATTCCAATTTAGGCGTAATCATAAAAATTTCTCTTAAAGTGAAATTGCCAAAAACTACTCCTAAAATCAGTCCCAACACTGTCGCATACGACAATCCCAAGAAAAGATCTTGCTTAATGAAACTAATTACCAATAAAACAGCAATCGGAATTAACATAATCAATCCAGTACCATCGGAATCTGCCGCTACTTGAGCTAATTGCTGAGCACTGACTTGCGCCCCATCAGCCCCAAATAAATAAAACATGATTGCACTGATAACGGCTATTGCCAACAAATATGGGGTTCTTTCCTTCATAACGGTTTGCAATTTTGCTGACTGTTGCGTAGCTGCATCATGCTGTGTATCGATCGTTGTATTAATGACCTGTGAACTTGGTGACATTGCATCGCCAAAAAATACTCCGCTCAAAATTGCGCCCACTAAAACCGAAGCCTTCGCGCCTAGCATAATCCCCGGCGGATAGAAAATCGGTACGACCGCAAACACTGCAGCAATCGGAGCACCTGTTCCCATAGAAATAATCGTTGAAGCTATAAATGTGAAGACAACAAAAGCACTACCAGTAATACTTAATTTTGTACTCAGCCAAACAAAACCACTTCCAATATTGCCAACAGTTAATAACTTAGTAAAAATCCCAATCATAATAAAAGTAAATATTAACTTTGAATTACCAAATTGAGCTAAGCCACCAATAACTGATTTCCAATATTTAGATTTATTTTTCACAAAGAAAAAAGCAAATAATAAACCTATAATTGAAGCAAAGACTAAACCTTTCATTGAATAAACTTGAAAGAACACTGCCAATCCCGCACTGACGACAATGTAGATTGCAATAGGGATTATCCCCATTATTCTTCCACCATAAAATTCTATTTTATACTTTTTTTCACCATCCTCTTTTGTTTTCACTGATCCGTTCCCTCTTTTCATTCAGAAATAAATCTTTGATTTTTGTTATCTTCTTCACAATTTAATTTAGCAAATAATCAAAAAAAAGAATGTCATCTTTCTAACACTTTGCTAAAAAAGTTCAAAATTTACACAAAAAAAATCTCATTGAGAATGTAAAATACATTACACTCTAATGAGATTCCTTTTTGTTATAAAAATATTATTTAAATTCATCCGGTTTTTGATTAGTTTGTTTGAAGTAATAACTAATTGAATCAAGGATTCTTTCAGATGCTTTACCATCACCGTAAGGATTTTTAGCATTAGCCATACGATCATACTCATCTTTATTAGTAATTAAGTTAGTCATTTCCTTTTCGACAACATCGGCATCAGTTCCGACCAACTTCAATGTACCAGCTTCGACACCTTCAGGACGTTCTGTCGTATCACGCAATACTAAAACAGGTTTTCCTAATGAAGGTGCTTCTTCTTGAACACCACCGGAATCAGTCATGATAAAGTAACTTCTGGATGCTAAGTTGTGGAAATCAACGACATCGAGTGGTTCAATCAAGTGAATTCGATCAACGCCACCTAAAATATCTTTGGCGGTTTGTTGAACGACTGGATTCAAGTGCACTGGATAAACTAATTCAATATCATCATGTTTAGCAACAACTTTCTTCATTGCTTTGAAGACTTGCTTCATTGGTTCGCCTTGATTTTCACGACGGTGCATGGTAATCAAAATCATCTTCTTATTAGGATCGATGACATCCAAAATATCGTGGTGATAATCTTTATGAACAGTGCTTCTCAAAGCATCAATAGCTGTATTACCAGTTACAAAGATATTTTCACCATGATGATTTTCCTTCAACAAGTTAGCTTTACTCTCATTTGTTGGAGCAAAATAAAGATCAGTCAAATCATCAGTCATTTGACGATTCATTTCTTCTGGCCATGGTGAGTACTTATTCCAAGTTCTCAATCCTGCTTCTACGTGTCCAATAGCTGTTTGGTGGTAAAATGCTGAAAGAGCTGCACTGAAGGTCGTCGTTGTATCACCATGAACTAGAATAATATCAGGAGTTTCTTTTTCGATGATACTATCCAATTCCTTCAAAACTAACCCTGTGATTCCACTTAGAGTTTGACGTTCTTTCATAATGTTCAAATCATAGTCTGGCTTAATCTTAAAAATTTCCAAGACTGAGTCGAGCATTTCACGGTGTTGTGCCGTAACTACGGTTACAGTTTCAAAACGATCACTATTTTGCTTTAATTTCAAAACTAGTGGTGCCATTTTAATTGCTTCTGGTCTTGTACCAAAAACAGTCATAACTTTAATTTTCTTCAAAATTATCACCTCAATAAATTAGTTCCAGTATATCAAAGATATCTGTATTAATATAGGTAGTTAGGTTTTCTCTTATTTTCTGAAAAAAGGTCGGTTATCCCAACATGATAAATTTACCAGTTTTAATAATTTTAAGCATTCTTACCACCCTAGTTGCATTTTTTGTTGTTATTGCAATTTACAACACTCTCATTAAATCAAAGGGGAAAAAATACTGGTGGTATATTTTAATTTTTTTGATTATTCTCTACTTAATAGCATTTTACTGTTATTTTCATTTTAGGTAAGCGTTTACTGAAATAGTTTGTTAAAAATTGTAGGAATTTTTCGGCTTTTGAGTTAGAATTATTAATGTATTCAAATAATGAATGGAATTTTTGGAGGATTATCGATGGTTTTAACAAACGGTAACGAAATTTTCAACAATGCCCGTAAAGGCAAATATGCTGTTGGTGCTTTTAACATCAACGACTTGGAATGGACACGTGGTATTTTAGCTGCTGCCCAAGAAACACAAACACCTATCTTGGTTCAAACATCAATGGGTGCTGCTAAGTACATGGGTGGTTACGAATTATGTCTACACCTTGTACAAGACACAATCAAATCAATGGGTATTACAGTTCCAGTTGTAATGCACTTGGATCATGGTAACTACGAAGCTGCCAAAGAATGTATCGAAGTTGGTTACAACTCAGTTATGTTCGATGGTCATGACTTACCATTCGACGAAAACCTTGAAAAGACAAAGGAAATCGTTAAATTAGCTCACGCTAAGGGTATGTCTGTTGAAGCTGAAGTTGGTTCAATCGGTGGTACTGAAGATGGTATTACTGGTCTTGGTGAACTAGCTGACGTTGAAGAAGCTAAGACACTTGCTGCTACTGGTGTTGACTACCTAGCTGTTGGTATTGGTAACATCCATGGTGTTTACCCTGACAACTGGAAAGGTCTAAGCTTTGACCGTCTACAAGAATTAGCTGCTGAAATCTCAACACCACTTGTATTGCATGGTGGTTCAGGTATCCCTAAGGAACAAATCGTTAAGGCTATCTCAATGGGTATTTCAAAGGTTAACGTTAATACTGAATTACAATTGGCCTTTGCTAAAGCTACACGTGAATACATCGAAGCCGGACATGACCAAGATGTTGACGCTAAGGGTTATGACCCACGTAAGTTGCTTGCACCTGGTACAAAAGCTATTACTGATACAACTATCGAACGTATCAAGTGGTTCGGTACACCATCAATCAAGTAATAAACCTTTATTAAGACGAAGATTTAAATCTTCGTCTTTTTTTATACTCTAAAACTTTGTGAAATATTCAACAATAATTAAAAAAAGTTTCTAATGAGTTCAAAACCTCTAGATTGCCCGTTATTTAAGTATTTTTTGTAATTTAACCATCTACATGTCATGAGCTTTTGAATTGTGAAATAAAAAGAAACTTGCTATAATGACTTTGTACCAATGAGAGAAAGCGCTAACATAGAGGAAGGAGGGGCTAAAATATATACTTTGCCAAGTCTAGAATAAGCTTTTCAAAGTTTATTTTTTGCCTCCCATATAGAATAAATTGTCTATGCATAGATGCTTATTCTAGATATCAAGTTGATAAGTTGTAACTCCCAATTACAACGCGATAGGAGAAAAAAACTCATTTCTTAAATTTGCCCAAAAATACAACGGATCATAATAATCTCCCCGATTCATTGAATACCCCATCATTCAATGACGTAAATTAATTTCTTGCTCCTATCGATCAACCTAAAAAACCAGTCAGGTACCCCACCTACTGGTTTTTTTGTTTGCCTTCATTTGACTGTGTTTGCCCTTCAACAGTAAAAGAATTCCGTCCACTATTCTTAGATTGATACAAATAGCGATCGGCTCGTTTGAAAACATCACTGAAGGACTTATCCGTTGATTTTAAAGTTGTTACGCCAAAAGATAAAGTAATGCTCAAACTCATATCCTGCGTAAACAGTGGCACATTTTTCAAAGTCTTATTGATGGATTTAACTAACTTAATGCTCTCATCACCATTTACTCCCTCAATGATAATGAGAAATTCTTCTCCACCATAACGAAATAACTTACCCCCATCATTGTCTAGATGAAGCTCTCTCTCGACTAAATGTGACACGTACCGAAGCACCTGATCCCCTATATCGTGTCCATAACGATCGTTGAAACTCTTGAAACCATCAATATCAAAGATAATGACCGTCAGAGGTTTCCATAAATCTTTACGATGCTCATCATAAACTACTTTTGAAAACTTATTTAAATTACCCCGATTTCTAACCCCCGTTAAGGCATCATAATTGACCTTCTTTTTCAATCGATTAAAAGCATAAAAGTAATTTTGCATCTTTATCTCAATAGTCCGGGCTATAAACATATAGACCTCGAATAATATCAACATGCTAATAATATTAATCAATGGCCAACGAAGATCGAGCCATAACAAACACCACCAACAAGCTCCAAATAAAATTTGTCCAAATATATACTTATAATCAAAAATATATAATTCATCCTTATGACTGTATAAATATTCAGTGACAATAGCTAACAAAACATAGGCGCTAATGAATATAGGCCATACTATTTGTTGATGTTGTTGCGAATCAGAAACTAAATGATACAACAAAGGCAATGCAATGTTTAAAATGACTATTAATCGATTATTAAAAATAAACATAAAATAAAAAAACAATGTCAATTCTGCATTAATGAACAAGCTACCTAATTCAATCTGACTACCTACTGTCAGACTTTCAAAAACTTTAATAATGACAAAGCTAGCTGTAAAAAGCAAAATGACTTCTGATAATCCAGAAACCATTTTTTTTGCCCAATCTGAAGATAACTCAATATCCTTTTCAAAAGTAAGTGCAATATAGGTGATGATGGTTATTAGCCCGACCGTCACGATTCCGGTAACTAAGGCATTAGTGCTCAAGCAAATCCGAATGATTTCACCTAAACCCATATGATCACCCTCAAAGTATTCTATTAACTACAAAAATTCTAGCATTCGAAACGCCTTTTTTAATATACATTTTGACAAAGGAAAAAGCTATTCAAAAAAGTAAATTTATATTTTAATTTTTTTATATGAAAATGAAACTTTAAAAAACAAAATATTCGCTAATTCATCTAACAAAAAAAAACTACAAACTAATCGGGTTCTTTCTTAAAAATTAAGGTCAAAAATAGCGTCTATTCAGATTGCAATAATCTAAATAGACGCTTTTAGTTTGTTGTTATTAAAAATAGAATCACTATCTAGTCCGGAATAGCGAAGAAAATTGGCTCAGATGTGAAATTTCTCTTGGCAATTTATTGCCTAGTGAAAGGTCGAGCTTGAAGACTTTGCCCGCACTTGGGCTTAGCAAAGGCTCCAAGTCGTGCCCACATCGTTCCAGCCAAATTTTCTTCGCTATGGAGGACGAAATATTTTCACTAACCAACGTTAAGAGAGAACCCTAATCGCAATTAGTAAGATTCTTCTTTAAAAATTACTTTTTATCAATTTTATCTTCTTTATCAATTGCCATTTGTGCAACCAAATTCAAATAATTAAATGGATTATCATAATTTGGTTGGAATAACATATCGACATAAGCTAAATCATCAATCGTATTATCATTTTGAATACAAATTGAAACGGCATTAGCGGATTGAGCTACTTCATGTTTGCTGAATAACTGTGCGCCTAAAACTTTACGCGTATCTTTATCGTAAACTAAGTAGATCGTCAACATATCAGTCGTTGGCATGTAATTTGGACGATAGTAATCTTTATAGACTACATAATCAGCATTGATACCATTAGCAATGGCTTTCTTATAAGTTAGTCCCGTTTCAGCTAAAGTATAACCAAAGATTTCCATCGCAGTTGTAGCTTGTGTGCCCATATACTTACGAATATTGCCGAAAATATTAATTCCTGCTAGAGTTCCTTGACGAACGGCACTAGATGCTAGTGGAATGTAACGATATTCGCCAGTTGGATTAAATTTAACCACACAAGAATCTCCACCCGCATAAATATCAGGATTTGATGTTTGCATGTAATCATTAATAATAATTGCTCCGTAGCCATCCATTTGAACTTGTCCACGCAACAAGTCAGTATTGGCAAAGAACCCAGTGCAAACAATTACTAAATCGGCTTTATACTCGTGACCAGCTTTAGTCTTAATGGTTAACTGTTCGCCATCTTCAATCTCAGCCACTCTTTCGCCAAGATGAACTTTCACGTCATGTTCCTTTAATTTATCAATGATTTCTTTTGACAAACCATCATCCACGTAATTATTTAAAATTTGATCACGGGATTGAATCAAAGACACTTCGTGAACTGTGTTGGCATAGCTTTCAGCTAGTTCAACCCCAACGTATCCAGCACCAACAATGGCAATGCTTGGATAATTTAAAGCTGATTCATAAATTTTTTTAGCTTGTGCATAACTCTTACACAATAGAACTCTTTGATTATCCATACCTTTGATTGGAGGTACACCAACTTCGGAACCAGTTGTCATAATCAACTTATCATAAGTATCTTCAAAAATTTCTTGAGTTTGTAGATCTTGAACAACAATTTTTTTGTTTTTTGAATCGATTTTCAAGACATTGTGCTTCATATGAACTTCGGCACCATAGCCTTCAAGTGTGGTAGGATCCGCATAAAACATGTCTTCAAGACGGTTAACGATTCTCCCCAAATACAAAGCAATTCCACAAGATAGAAAAGCAATGTTATCATCACGTTCATAGACCGTTACCTCAGTCTCCGGATGCTTCGTTAATATTTGTTCAACTGCAGCTGTTCCAGCATGTGTACATCCGACAACAATAACTTTCATTCGTCGGTTCCTCCTCTACTGTACATTTGTATACTCATTCCATTCTTTTAAGCATAACACAATATATACGTAAATTATATCAAGCATAAATTTAGCCTCTTTTTTAAAAATTGTATTTTTTTATATCAAAAATAGAACAAAAATCGAGCAGTATTTGTAATATAATTATCTTGTGTTGACTTTTTTATTTAGGGAGCTGAATAAGATGCATCAAATAAAATCTACAAATGATATAAAATCTGAGATTTATCACGATAGTTTAAAAATAAGAACAACGGTCTTCGTGAAAGAACAAAATGTTCCTGAAAATATCGAAATCGATAAACTAGAAGACCACTGTACCCATTTTGTCCTATATGATGATCAAACTCCAATGGCAACCGCTAGATTCTTTGTAACTGAAGACAACGGAATTCATGTTCAACGTGTAGCAGTTTTAAAAGCATATCGCCAAAAGCATATCGGTTCAGAATTATTAAAATATATTTTCGATTTTGCTAAAAAACACAATTATCAATATGTTATTCTAGGTGCACAGGATCACGCCCAAATGTTTTATACTAAATTAGGTTTTAAAGTTGTTGGTGAACAATACAAAGAAGCCGGTATCTTGCATCATGACATGAAACTGGACTTGTAGTACCATTACCATAGATTTAACATGACTTTGGGAATTAGACGATGTCAAAAGGAGTTTGTTATGTACAGATTTTTTATTCAGCCTCAGCTTGACAAATTTAATAACTCTTTAATAGGTTATGAGTTATTGATGAAGAAAAAGACTGAGCAAGGATGGAGACCACCCCATAACTTTTCGGATATCCCCTCACATACGATGGCCTCAGTCTTAATTGCAACAACTAAATTATTATCACTCAAAATTGGTTCTGTCTCGGTTAATATCAATCGTAATCAATTGATGGATTCAGAAGTTCGTACGGCTATTATAGAAGCACAAAGAATTTTGCGGCCTTTGCGTTTAGTCGTTGAATTGACTGAAGATACCCCTGATCAAGACTGGCCTAATTCACAATTAATTCCCTTAATAAAAGATTTCATTGATTATGGTATGGACTTTTCTCTAGATGATTGCGGAACTGGTGTCAATCAACTAGAGAATATAAAAGAATTAGTTCCCTTAGCCTCTGAAATTAAATTTGCCATTCAAAACTTTGGCGAAAAATTACGAGACCCTGATATTGAAAAAAAGGTCATCTTTTGGCGCGATTTTAGTAGAGAGCACAACTTGCGCTTTATTCTAGAAGGTATTGAAGATGACCATGACGATCAATTAGCTGATTCTTTAGACATTGATTTGCGTCAAGGATATTATTATGGCAAACCTCGTTTACTTAAATTAGAACCTGATGACGATAAATTTTAAATGAAAACAAAAAGGAATTTCCTCATTCAAATTTAGTTCTTACTAAAAGTTGGTTAATTCAAAAAATAAACTTACATACAACTAATACATTGAAAATGGAACTTCTCTGCATTTTTATATAACCAAACTAAAAGCATCTATTTAGATTATTGCAATCTGAATAGATGCTATTTTTGACCTTAAATTATATGAAATAAAAGAAATTCCTCTTTTATTTTGCTTTGGCTTCTCTTTCCTTAGCCACTGCTTTTTGGGCAACTAAATTTAAATAGTTAAACGGATTATCATAATTTGGTTGGAATAACATATCCATGTAAGCCAAATCATCAATCGTATTTTTGTTTTGGATGCAAACCGACAACGTGTTAGCTGATTGAGCTACTTCATGTTTGCTAAAAAATTGTGCGCCTAAAATCAAATGATTGTCCTTGTTGTAAACCAATTTAACCGTCAACATATCGGTCGTTGGCATGTACTTAGGACGATAATAATCGTGATAAGTTACCGTGTCAGCATTGATATCACTGTGCAAAGCATGACGTAAAGTTAGACCTGTTGAAGCAATCGTATAGCCGAACAATTCCATAGCAGATGTAGCTTGCGTACCCATATATTTTTTGATATTGCCAAAGACATTAGTTCCCGCTAAAGCTCCTTGACGAATAGCATTAGTAGCCAATGGCATATACGCATGTTTGCCAGTTGGATTGAAAATTACTGTACAAGCATCACCTGCCGCATAAATATCAGGATTAGATGTTTGCGTATATTCGTTGATAATAATAGCCCCATGGCGATCCATCTCGACCTGCCCCCGCAATAATTCCGTATTAGCGACAAATCCCGTACAGACGATGACAAGGTCTGCTTTATGATCATCTTTAGTGGTTTCGATTAAAACATTATCGTCATCATCTCTAGTAAATCCAGTTACTCGTTCATTCAGATAAATATTAACCCCGTGCTCTTTTAATAAATTGATAACATTTTGTGACATATCTTTGTCCAAATAATTATTTAAAACTTGGTCACGTGATTGAATCAAAGAAACTTCATGATCAGTATTAGCATAGCTTTCAGCCAGTTCTACACCAATATAACCACCACCAACAATCGTAATATGCTTATATTCTTTGGCAGTTTCATAAATTGCTTCTGCCTGTGCATAACTTTTGCACATCAAAATCCTTGTATCAGAAATCCCCATGATTGGTGGCACTGCGACAGTTGATCCAGTAGTCATAATCAATTTATCGTAAGTATCGTTAATAATTTGGTGAGTCTTCATATCTTCACACATGATGGTTTTGTTCTTAGAATCTACTTTCAAAACATCATGCTTCATATAAACCTTAGCACCGAGTTTTTCCAAATCTTGAGGGTCTGCATAAAACATGTCTTCAAGATGTTTTACTTTATGCCCTAAATAAAGTGCAATCCCACAAGATAGAAATGAAATATTATCGTCTCTTTCATAAACTGTAACTTCTGTACCAGGATGTTCTGCTAGAATTTGTTCCACAGCAGCGGTCCCTGCATGAGTACAACCTATAACTACTACTTTCATTGCTAATCCCTCATTTTATAAAAAATATTCATTCAAAAATTTGAATTTAAAACATAATTTTGTAATTATCTATTTATATTATAATAACTCATTTTTATCAATAAATGTTTAAATATCTTTTTTACTAATTATTTTTTCGATAAAATAATAATTTAAATTTACCTTATACATCTCATGATTTATCTCGTATAATGTAAAGTATGTGATAAAAAAAACATGCTAAATATCAAAATAGTCATGCTTAAAAAATTAAAATTGAGGGGTAATCGTGTCAAACATTATCTTAGAACGCATTATGAATAATTATCTGAATATCAATTCAGCAATTATCACGCTTGTTACGATTGGATTAATTACAATAATCACAATCGTGGCTTACTCACTCGAACGAAGAATCAGTGGTTCTTCTCCACTTTATCAAAGATTGGTTGCTCATTTAATTGAGGGATTCGTCTTAGCAATTAGTATGATAATGTTGCAACAAATTTTCCACATTTTGAACAATGGTTCAATCAACAATGGTTGGTTATATGCCAATGCCCAACTGACAATCTTATTATATTGCATGTATTTGATTAGAAACCAAATCACTCTGTGGATAAATATTCTAATGCCCTTTGTTTATTACAATTCAATGAATATTGAACGTCTGGAAAATAAAGATTTACCATTTTTTATCGCATCATATATTTTCCTAGTAGCTATAGTCGTTTTTATTTATCTACAAACAGAAAAACTTCAAAATTCAGAATGGAAATACTTGATCTTACAAATACTTTTTGGTTTATCATGGTGGATCTTGCTATGGGTCGACCACAGTTTCTCAGTTTATGAGATTGCCAATATGTTAGTTGTCTTCTTGATCTACATGTCGATTATCCGATTTTGTGCCAGAAAGGTTCAGGAAACAATGCTAACCTACAACGACTTACAAGTACAAGTCAATTATGACGAACTGACAGGTGTTAGAAACCGTGCCAATTTAGACAGAACTGCTCAAGAGATTTATCAAACTTACCATAGTGAAGAGGTTCCTTTAACAGTAACAATGTTTGACATCGACCACTTCAAACAATTCAATGATCAATATGGTCATTCTACAGGCGATGAAGTACTTAAGCATGTTGCTCATACGATGGAACGTGAGATGTTTTTGACGGACACTAAAGGTCAATTATTCCGATTCGGTGGCGAAGAATTTATTATCGTCTTCCGTGGCAAAACTCCTGAAGAATGCATCCCTATTGTTAAAGATCTGCGTGATTCTTTAGTCAATACACCACTTTTCTTAAAAGGACAAAAATTAAACGTCAGTATCTCTTTTGGTATCTCACAACTAAAAAATACTGACTCAAGTTTCAACGACTTATTCAATCGAGTCGATAAATACTTGTATGAATCCAAAAATTCTGGTCGTAATCGTCTAACGGTTGAAGGTCAAACGATGGACTTCGATGAGAAAAAATAGAATCATAAACAATCAAAAAACTCGTCAAAATGTAATTTTAAACATGCATTTTAACGAGTTTTTTATTTAAATATTTTATTGAATTCTTCCTTAAGCCCAAAAAAAATAGTGAGAAATTAATCTCACCGTCGGGAAGGAATCAGTTGTTTTTAAATCTGGTAGTCCCTACTAGTCATAGTAAACCATGTGGGCTTCTATCGCAAGACAATTGTACAATTTTTCTAAAATGAATAGTGATGCTTTAATGAAGGCACAACAATTTTGTCAGAAATACCAATGATGACACCTTGGAAAAACATTGCCAGAATAGTCCCAATTCCAACTGACAAAATATTGCCTGTCAAAATAAAACAAATAATCATAATCACAACCGGTGGCGTATAACTTAACAACTGACCCCAACCGGCTGATCCGTGTAAATATTTGAAACGTAATAAGTAAGCTAGTTCATCATTAGGGTGTTGAATCAAATTACATCTTTGATAAATTGAAGTTCCGATTGAGACGCCAATCAATCCCAAAATATTGATTAGTAACCTAATCACAAATGGAAATTGATTTAAATTCAACGGATTTAGAACATTGGAAAAAATCCCCACTAAATAACTGAATGGAAATGAGAATAATAAATTAGAAATAAAAATATGACCGTCAAATTTTCTCAATAGGATTTGATTAGCTATCGTGACAATAATGGCATAGACAAACAAAGTCGTTCCATATGGTGAATGCAAAAATGCTGAAATATTGACCGCTGACGACATCCAAACAGCACTGCCCATATTGCTATCAATCATTACTGCATTCGAAAAAGCATCCAAAACAATCGCAAATATCAAATATCCTAAACGAACTTTAAATTTACCCACTTAGCTATCCTTCTTCTTAAAAGAGGCAATACCAACAGATGTTAGTATTGCCTCTTTTTATTGACAAACTTTACTAGTCGAGTTTAGAACTAGTCAAAAAGATTGTCAATTTTACTTATTTTTTGGATGATTCATTTCATCCATACTAATTAAGTGATATTTATGTTCATGATTTGGATCATATGCTTCAATCTGAGCCATCATACCAGTATCTTCGTGTTCTAGGATGTGGCAGTGATACATGTAAACACCAAATTTAGTGAATTGAACAGCAATTCTAACTGTTTCACCAGCATTGACACCAACAGTATCCTTCCAACCGTGTTCGTTAGGATAAGGTTCTTTGCCATTACGGCTGAGAACTAAGAATTGGCAACCATGCATATGGAATGGGTGAATCATACCGCCGTCCATATCATTAGTATTAACAACATCCCAAAGGACAGTGTCGCCAACTTTTTGCTTGCGGTCAATTCTTTGCATATCAAAGAGTTTGCCATCCAAACGTACTTGGTCGTCCATTCCTGACATAACAGTTCTCGTTACAGGAAGTCCTGGAGTTACCTTTGGTGCATCGATAGTTGTTAAGTGTTCTGGCAATTTCGTATCATCTTTGGCAAATTCACCAATCTTAAATTTCATAATTGGCATATCATCTGTCATCAAAGTAACGACATCGCCGGGCTTCTTGTCACCAAAATCAACGATAACTTCAGCACGTTCAGCACAAGTCAACATCAATTTAGTGAACTTAACTGGTTCAGGCAAAGTCCCACCATCAGAAGCGATTTGCGTAAATTCATGATTATCGTCAAAGTGCAATCTCCATTCACGACGGTCAGAACCATTCAACATTCTTAAACGAACTCTTTGGGTCGTAACATTGAAGACACCATTGATCGTACCATTAACTAAGGCATACTTACCTAAAGTACCATCGACATCGTAATCAGCTTTGTAATCTAATTGATTGTCGTGATAACTTCTATCTTGCAAAATAACTGGTATATCGTCGACACCATAATTTCTTGGGAATGGAAGTTTAGCTTCTTCATCATCTGTTACAACTACTGCAGCAGCTAATCCATTCCAAACTTGACGAGCTGTATTTGGACATGGATGTGGATGGAGCCAATCAGTTTGAGCTGGTTGATCCAAAGTAAAGTCAATATCACGACTGCCATCTGGATAAACTGGAGCGTGTGGTCCACCATCAACAACTGGTCCAGTAACATTTAAACCGTGCCAATGGAAAGTAGTAACTTCTGATAATTTATTAACGAGGTGAATGTGATAGTGTACACCTTGCTTAAAAACAATTGTTTGACCAAGCAATGAAGCGTTATAGCCCCAAGTCTTAGTTTTCTTGCCAGGAAGGATCTGTGTCTCCCCTTCTTGAGCTGTAATTGTGTAGTAGACGTCATTTCCATCTACTTTATCCGGCTTGATGACTGCAGGAATATTCAATGGTTGATCTTTTACATCAGCCTTCTCTAGTGGAATATAACCACCGTCGTGCAAGTCAAAAATTGGTTCATCGAAAAAGTAATCATTGTAAACTTTTGAATCTGACATTTATAATCGCCACCCTATTTAGTCTTTGATCGAAACGTGCAAATACAATTTACTAAAGCCTCTACAAACATGCCGATTGCCATCATATACATCGCAATCATATTTTTATCAGCGAAAACAAAGTACAATAATATCGCATAAAAAATCAGCATGAAAACAGAGAATGCCTTAGAACCACTTGCCATGTTATCACCACCAAAATTTATTACATTTCTATTCTAATACAGTTATACGCTTAATAAAAATCGTTTCGGAGTACTTAACTTAATATTTATAGACTACTAATTGACCATCAATATAATTAGCCATGTAAATATCTGAAGCTTCCAGACCACGTTTTTGCAATTCATTTTCGATCCAGTCGTTATCTTTACCGATAGCTTCTAGTTCATCATGATCAATCTGACCATCCAAAATCACTGGATATTTGAGGTTATCTTCATTTTTCATAATTATCGTCAATTGACCATTACGCTCAAAAACGGCTCGTTTCACGTTTCTAATATCCATGATTCCAGCCTGACGCAATTTAAATGACAAATCATTAGCTGATAAACCATTTTTCAAAGCTAAATTAACGTCAATCTTACCGTTCTTCACAATAACCTTGGGATCACCTTGAATGACCTTTCTGAATAAATTATTGTGGTTAGTTAAGAATTTGGCCACGAAAACTACCAAAGTCCAAATCAATAAAACCAATGTAAATTGCAAAATCGTAATACTGGAATTGTAAATCATCCCACCAACGATTCCACCTAAAACATAGTTTTGAAGTTGGTCAATCGCACTAGTTGGTGCAATGTTGCCACGACCAAATAAATTAATCTGCAAAACCATGAATAGAAATCCAATAATAAATTTAAGAGTTAAATCACCATATTGTAAGACCATTGTTTCACCTATTTCTTAATCAGATTTATTTTTTGCGAGCTGATGATGCTGGCTTTCGTTAATGTATAACTACTCAAATTATTGTCAAAACTGACTCGATAAATATTTTTACCTGCTTTGATCAGCATACCTTCAGTCAAACTAGAATTATTTGAATAAAGTTTCTTTTTAGAGACTTTCTTTTCTTTGGCGACTGATGTCATCAAATCTAACGTCTGACTAGTCTTGTTGCTAATATCTAGCTGTTGCTCATAATTGTTGTAGTTGATACCAATGAATAAGAAAATACCAAATGCAAAAATAATTAATAAATCACGATATTTATTATCAGAGCGGTTTCTAAAGTACAAAAAAGCAGTTACAAAAATCGCTACGGCTAAGATAATAATTCCTATAATAAATAGGAAATTTGGCTCGTTATTGTGATCAACCAAATATTGATACGAATAAAAATTCATCTTTATCCCCTCGTCTACTTTTTATACGATTAGTATAGCAAATTGCTAAATCATGGCGAATAATCTTTGCTTGCACGAGTAATAAAATTATTGCATAATACTAATTCGTTAATATTTTTTATTGGAGGTGATTATTATCAATCAACCATCAAACGTTTGCACTTGGTTGAGCATGAAGCATTTCGAAAATGACATTCAAACTAAGCTGGAAAAAATCTTGATTAAATATGATTTATCACCTGCAGAATTTAGCTTTTTACACTATCTTTACGACCAATACGATTCTAAAGCTAGCTTGTTGGAAATTAAAGACTCCTTACATCTCAGTTCAGCTGCTGTTTCTAGAATGGCCGTTAGACTGGAAAATAAACCTTGTAAGCCTATCATCCGTTATCACAGCAATGACAACCATAAAGAAGTCTGCTTACAAATTACCCAATCGGGGATCAATCATTTTAAAGAAACGGCTAAAATCGTCGACGAAGCGCTAAAAGAATCTTTTGCCAGTAAAGATTTTGAAGCGTTACGCGATATGATTTTAGCTACTAATTTACATTAAACAGGCATAATAAGCCTGTTTTTTTTAATAAATTTTCCTCAATGTAGCAAAACGACAATAGATGTCGTCTTGATTTGATATATTTTTCTTGTAAACAACTACATGGAGGGATTAGATATGAAGAAACATTATGGACCAATTGTTTTAGGGATTATTGCACTAACACTCGCTGCACCAGTAAGTAACGCTACTACGGTTTTGGCTGAAGAAGTGATTGGATCAGAAGGTACTACTGAAGGAAATCAAAGCCAAGATTCACAAGAAGAAACTGACCAACCAACTGATGAAGAGATCATTAGCACTCTAAAAAGTAACCTAGAAGAAAATCTAGAAAAACTTAAGGAAAAGAGTTCTTCAAATTCACTAGTTGCAGCTCAAAAAACTACACTATCCGATGCTTATAAAGACATATCTGCTAAAGCAGAAAAAGATTCAACTATTGACGGATTAGGGTCATTAATTGATCAAACAAATAAATATATTGCTGAAGATGCTAAAATTCCATACACTTACGCAACCCCAAAAGACGTTACAATAAATGGAAAAGCCGATACTTTGGCTTCAAGAAAAATACTTTTTGCCGATCCTAAGACTGCTAAATTAACAATAAGTGATGACGATGCAGAATACTTATCATTTTCAAACAAGGAAGGTAAAACGACTGATACAATTCCATTAAGTCTGGATGAGAACGGTGAACTTTCAATTGATTCAGATTACTTAGATGCTAATGGAAAATTAAACTTAGCTTCGAGTTTAACCACGGAAGATTTAAATAATACCATACAAAATCTCAAAGATCGTTTTGCCACATTTAATGACGACGATAAAGCTGCTTTGGATAATTTCTATGATACTCTCACAAAAAATCTAGATGGTCTAACTGAAGATTCTACTTATACTGATCTTTTGACCGCAAAAAACAATTTAAGTAATGAAATTTCTAAGAGTACTACTGTAATTCACTACGGTGCCGACAGAATGATTTTGAATGTTCCCTTATTAAAAAATCATTCAATTGCAATCAGAACCACTGGAAGCTCTTTCTTGAATGTAACATTTAATAAAGATGCTACTAAAGTGGCTGCAGCACAAGTTGTTGATGAAAAAGGAAATCCTGTAAAAGTAGACAGTAAATATCAAGTTGGTTTAGGAACATTAGATAATCAAACCCAAACAGATCCTGTTACATTGAACAATGAAGTAAAAACCAAAACTAATCACAACTCATCCTCAAGTAAAACAGAAAAACCAGCAACAAAACCAACTCATATCAAATCAATTTCTAACCACCAAACTACTTTCTACGCACTACCTAACACAATCGCAACTTTATTCGATGAAAATGGTAATGAACTAAAGAACCGTGCTTTAGGCGGAGACTCATCATGGTACGCTGACAAGTTAATGAACCTTGATGGTGTAAATTACTTACGTGTAGCTACTAACGAATGGACTAAGTTAGCTGATGGACTAGAAGTTACACCACTTGATCAAAACGTCTTTACAAAGAATGACGCTAGATTATACCAAGCTAATGGCCAAAAAGTTACTAATCGCGCTTTAGCTAAGAATACAGCTTGGAGAACTGATAAATCAGCTACTATCAACGGTCAAACAATGTACCGTGTAGCTACTAACGAATGGGTCAGCGCTAATGATTTAATCTAATCTCTGATATCAAAAAGACCGGAAATCATATGACTTCTGGTCTTTTTTTGCGTTTTAAAGTTTAGCGTCCTTTTCAACTTGTTTTAATGATGAAGCTCGACGAATCAATTTTTCAATCAAAAACATTGCTGGTGTTTGGGTGGTAACATTATCACTTTCAATCATTTGTTGGGTTGCAAAATAAGTCAGCGTATATTGACTCATCTTGGCAATGGTCGACGTAACATTATTAGTGATAGCCACGACTGGAACCTTATGTTTAATAAAATTGTCGATGTATTTAATGATGATATGATTTTCTCCAGAAACTGAACAGACGATTAAACACAACTCGTCAGCGGCAGTTTCATCGAAATCAACGATTGGATTGTCGATGGGATTTTGAATCAAAAGCGATAAATTAACGAAACTAGAATAGTTGACCGCCCCAAACTCAGCTAATATCTTAGAAGTTCCCTGACCAATCCAAAGTACATGCTTGCGCGTTAAAAGCATTTTTGCAACTTCATCAATTTTTTTACGTCCATCTGGCGTATCGGTTTCCATGATTGAACGAACAATTTCCCCACTGTCCAAGTCAGTCGGATATTCTTGATTCAAATTTTTGTTGGCGACGTACAATTTCAAACGTGTCTTAAATTCTGACCAACCAGCACAATCAAATTTTTGACAAAAGCGCTGAATACTAGCTGTACTACAATATGTTATTTTAGCCAAATCACGAATCCGCATGTAAACAACTGTGTTCATGTTTTTGACTATTATGCGATAAATTATCATGTCTGTTTCCGTCAATTCTGGCGTATGATCTAAAAAGAGCATTCCCTTACCCACTTTGTAAACGTTTTATTTAATTCTACATTACATGAAATTAGCTTATCAAGAGCATTTTAACTCATCCGTGATAAATATGACATTATTGTCACTACCTGTATCAATTTAGGAAAAAGAAAAAGGATGAACAATGTCATCCTTCTATAGAACACTAATTAATCATCAAGCAACTTGTTTGCTTTGTTAATTTCCATAGCTGTACTCATATAAACAAATGGTGCATAAATGAGGGCGGCGACCGCAATATTAAGTGCTGCAATAACCCCTCCTTGCCAACTTGCGGTAGCGATGATTCCTCCAATAATTGGTGGCGTTACCCAAGGCGGCATACTTGTTGCAGCTGGCATAAAGCCACTAGCCGTAGCAAAATAAGCAATACTTACACAAACCATTGGTGCGAGAATATATGGTACGAATAGAATTGGATTCAATACTAATGGAAGTCCGAATGCCAATGGTTCGTTAATATTGAATAAACCTGGAGCTGTTGCCAAAGATGCAACTGACATATAAGGTTTATTTCTTCTACCAACGATAAAAATAGCGATAATCAAACCGATTGTTACACCAGTACCACCGATATTAACAAATGAATCCATAAATGGTTTATTAACGATATAAGGGATTTCCTTACCCGCCTTCAATGCAGCAACATTAGCTTGAATAGCTGGAGCATTGATAGTTTGCATGAAAGGTTCGATCATGTTAGCACCGTGAAGACCAAAGAACCATAAGAATGGTGTAATAAAGGAAATCAATAGTGCTGTTGGATATGAATTTGCCATACCCATAAATGGTTCTTGAACAGCCTTGTAGAAAGCTGTAACAACGTTTTCGATACCCATAGCATTTAGAAGCATTGTAATAAAAGCAAAAACAGTGATTGTGATGATAGCTGGAAGTAAGGCAGCGAATGACTTAGCAACTGCTGGTGGAACGCCGTCAGGCATTTTAATTGTAAATTTATCTACATCAGATAAACGTCTAAATAATTCCGTAGAAAGCAATCCAACCAACAAAGCTATGAACAATCCGGCTGAATCCATTCCTTGTGCACCACCAACAGCAAAGAAAGAACCTAATGATACGATACCAGCGGAAATTCCATCAACACCGTAAGATTTAGCCAAGTTGTGAGCAACCAAGAACGAAATAAAGATAGATAGAATAGCGAACGAACCGTTCCAAATGTTTCCACCTAATAGGGTCCAAACGTATGAATCCCCCATCTTTTGGCTGAAGACCCCATTCATAAACTCTTGGAACCCGGGAATAGGTAAATTGTTGATAAGTACGGCAAAGGCACCAACGATCATTAACGGCATTGTATACGCGAATGCATCACGAATCGCAACTAAATGACGTTGATTACCGACTTTTGAAGCAACTGGTAAAAAGTGTTTCTCCATAAAAGCAATAAAACTTTTCATCTCTTAACCCCCTCGTTTTTGTATATATAATTTATATCATTATTATGAAAGGGCTTTCAATGATACCTGTGACACTTTATTGCCAAGGAAATTGCAGACTAATATTTTGGTTAAATTTCTCTTGTTCCATCAATTTTTCCAACCGCTCTGATTGACGTTTATGATATCCACTGCAGACATACTCTGCTTCATCGCTATCAGGTACAATGCTTGGCAAAACAATATTCTTATCCGTTACTACAAAAGTCGAAAAACAAGTCAAACCGAGAAATCTCTTTCCTGTTTTCAAGTGTTCGCCGATTATTTTAGTAAAGACTTCAATTGAACGACTGCCCACACCAGATACGTAGGATTCAGTACACATCGAATCTTGCAAACCGAATGGCAAAATAAAATTAACTTGATCAATTGATGCTGTAACGGTCTCGATTCTAGCAATCCGTGACGCTGCAATCGATGAGTTATCGTCAATCGTCATCAAAGTCTTGCCACCAAAAACAGTATTGTGTTCGTTTAAATCAGATGAAAAAACACGATGATTACTAATTGATAAAGTATCGCTACATTTTAGGTTTTGCATGGTTTCCTCCTTATAAAAATAGAGCCACAATGTTTTTCCAACATTTATGACTCTATTTTTGTTCACTTATCACTTGATAATGATCCCTCCCGGGATCGAACCGGGGACCTACTGCTTAGGAGGCAGTTGCTCTATCCAACTGGGCCAAGGGACCATAAACACACTTTTTATTTTAACGCAAAAAGTGTGTAGATTCTAACTTAGTTTGATTCTTCCTTTTTATGGAACTTACGCTTACCTTTATTCTTTTGATCACGTAAGCGTTTCTTAGGCTTTGAAACAGCTTTTGATTTATTTTTGTCGTTATAACGTTTCTTTTTATCGAAAGTTGGTTTCTTAGTAAGCTTACCATCATGGTCAATGTAGACTTTTTTAAGCGTTACATCAACAATGTCTTGGAGATTTCTCATATCGTGACTGTTACCAAAAGTAATCACATTACCGCTCTTACCCATTCTTCCAGTACGACCAGCACGGTGAACGTACTCACTGTTATCACGAGGAACCATGTAATTGACGATCGTATTAACGTCAGCGATATCCATTCCACGAGCGGCCACATCGGTTGTCAATAACAAGTTCACTCGTTTGTTAGAGAACAATTGAATGGCTGTCTTTCTTTGTTGTGAAGACATCTTACTATCTAGCGTCACAAAATTAGTTTTGTCATGATTCATATCACTGATAGCTTTGTGCAATGATCGAGAATTGTTGAAGAAAACAATTCCTAAAAACTTCTTGTCATGAGCCAGTTCACGTAACATCGCATTCTTGATGAATTCACTATTAGCATCAACGAAATAATGTTTGATACCAGCCGTATAACTAGTGTCGTTTCTTTGATCGATGACTAAGAAATCTTGTCCAAACCACTTGTGCATGTCTTGGAAAATATCGTTACCAGTGGCTGAGAAGAAAGTCATTTGTACGTCAGCTGGCATTTGTGAAATAGTCTTTCTAACGCTCTCCAATTTGCTTTCATTCAACATTTCGTCAGCTTCATCGACGATGACCGTATTTAAATTACCAAGTTTAACCTTTCTGGCTTCAGTTAATTCATTCAAACGACCCAAAGTAGCGACGATGATTTCTGGTTTTTCTTTCAATTTCTTCAATTGACGAGTTAGATTAGCCCCACCAGTCAATGCTTGAACCTTGCAATCAACTAGTTTAGCCAGTGGTTGGATTACATCTCTAACTTGCATAGCTAGTTCTTGTGAAGGCTCCAAAATCAACACTTGTAATCCATCTTTAGGCACAAGTGTCTCAATCATTGGCATAACAAACCCTAATGTTTTACCAGATCCGGTTGGTGCCATGGCGACTAAATCCTTACCTTCTTTAAAAGGCATGTAAACTGCATCTTGAATCTTAGTCAAAGTTTCAAAATGATTTTGCTTAAAATAAGCTTGATATAATTTTGGTATTTCCAATTTAGTTTTCCTCATCTGCTTCAAAAACAAGCCCTGCGCTCGTTCTTGCTTGTTCTAGAACTCTGTTTACTATTCTAGCGTATCCTAACAGTTTATCATAAGTAGCCGTATCTTTTTCCAACATAATTCTGGCAAATTCTCTGGCTTCAGAATCCATTGGGTTTTGACTCTTAACAGTTGGTATGTCAGTAACGTTCTTATTGTCATCAGCCCAATCAAGATGATGGATATCTCCACCGTTATCCAAAACTAAAGTATCGCGTCCAAAATAAATTTCGGATGACATATAAGAATTCTTCGTCTTGCCGATAATGATATTGACGTCAAAATTTGGATATTTCAAAGTCAAACTCCCACTGCCATCGATACCGGAACTGAGAAATTCAGCGCTATATTCGACCTTTTCTGGTTGGCCAAATAAGACAACTGCATCATAAATTGTGTAAACGCCTAAATCATACAAGGCACCACCGGAGAATTTAGTTGTAAAGATATTGGGATTCTTGCCTGCCAAATAGGCGTCATAACGGCTCGAATACTTCATATATGAAAATGTAGCCCCACTGAGCTCATCACGATGTTTATTGACGATCTCCTCAATCTTCTTAAAGATTGGTTCGTGAATGTGTCTAGCAGCTTCAAATATAAATACGCCTTTTTCTTGAGCAAGTTTTTCTAGGACACTGAACTCTTGAATGTTGGAAGTACTTGGCTTTTCCACAATCACGTTCTTATTATTTTCGATAGCCAACTTCGCCTGACTGAAGTGCAAAGCATTTGGAGATGCAATGTAAACTGTATCAAAATCCTTCTTAAAAAAGTCATTCAGGTCAGTACTCATATCGATATTTTGTTTTTTTAAATCAGCAATGAAACTCTGAGCCTTTTCAATTGTTCTTGAGTATACATGCGTTAACTCGAAAGTCTTCGTTTCATCCACTGCCTTAATAAATTGTTCTGTGATCCAATTTGTTCCTATTATTCCTAAACTAATCATAAAATCACCTCTAGATTCAATTTTACTTATATGTAAGCGTAATTACCATAAAAAAAGTTTCGTAGTATTAACAATATGGTATATAATTTTACTTTAACCATTTGAGGGGAGTACATTTTTCACTTATGAACGACGAAACAGATAAATTTAGCCTCAAGAGGGATCTAGGTTTCTTTCCAGCATTATCTACCGTTATGGGTTTGGTTATCGGTGGTGGAGTTTTCTTCAAAATTTCTAGCGTTACAACGGCTACTGGCTCTTCAAGTTTGACGATTTTAGTCTGGCTATTAGCTGGTTTCATTACGATCAACGCTGGTTTGACGGTTGCGGAACTTGCCTCTGCTTTACCCGTTGCTGGTGGTATTTATAAATATATTGAATATATCTATGGTAAAGTTCCAGCATTTCTTTTAGCTTGGGCTCAATCAGTTATTTACTATCCTGCAGGGATTTCTGCATTATCAATCATCTTTGCTACACAAGTTATGAATCTTTTGAACCTTCCTAGTAATTGGCAAATTCCAATCGCTATTACCTTGGCAGTTTTCTTATATTTAGTTAATTTACTCGGTGCCAAAGTCGGTGGGAGCATTCAATCAATTTCTTTAATTGCCAAATTAGTTCCGATTGCTTTAATCATCATTGTTGGTCTATTTACACCATCAACGCATGCCGTGTCACTCTTTCCAATCAATTCAGGAACACATGCTAACTTCTGGTCATCATTAGGTGGTGGACTGTTAGCAACGATGTTTGCCTTTGACGGTTGGATGAACGTTGGTAATTTGGCCGGTGAAATGAAGCGACCAGAAAAAGACTTATCCAGATCAATTATCGTTGGTCTATTCTTAATTACTTTGATCTACGTTTCAATTAGTTTTGTTTTTATCAAATTCTTGCCTTTCCACCTCATCCCTGGAAATCAAAATGCCGCTTCTGAAGCTGCTATTAGAATTTTCGGTGATATTGGTGGAAAAATCGTTACGATTGGAATTTTAATTTCCGTTTTCGGTTCTGTTAATGGCTACACTATGACCGGTCCTCGTGTTAGTTACGTTTTGGGAGCTGACGATGAAATTATCTTTCCAAAGTTCTTTGGTAAATTGACTAAAAACTCTCGTGTACCGGCAAATGCAGGTTTGATTCAGACTATCATTGCTATTGCGATGATTTTCATGGGTAGTTTTGATTATTTGACCGATATGTTAGTTTTTGTCATGTGGATTTTCTCTATGATGATGTTCGTCGGGGTATTCATTTTACGTCGCAACGAACCAGAATTGGAACGTCCTTATAAAATTAACTTCTATCCAATCCCGCCATTGATTGCCTTAGCTGGTGGAGCTTACATCATTATCTCTACCTTGCTTAGACAACCAGGATTAGCTTTCATGGGAATTGGAATTACCTTGTTAGGTTTACCGGTTTATTACATTCACTATTTCAACAAGAAGCGAGCTTAATCCAAAAATACGCCAGTATTGTCAAATCGACAATGCTAGCGTATTTTTTAGTTACCAATATTTATATCATCTTTTCTAACAAATTCATTAGTCGAAACACGATAATAAGGAGTACTATCACGTTCTAAATAAGCAATACGATCAACCTTCCAACTACTATTAGCAGCTAAAGCTCGATTAGTTATATTATTAAATTCATCATTTTTCATATAAACCAAATTCTGTTTTGTTTTTACAACCGTATCTAAGGGTTGGTAAACATATACATTTTGGTCTTTAACCCACTTGTTTGTAGCTACTCGATAGTATTTTTCTCCATTTATCGTAACCATTTCATCACTTTGCCAATCAGAAAAAGCACTTAATGCTTGATCAGTTACCTTAGAAATATTGGTACCACTAATCTTATACAGTGATACATAGCCTTTACAAATTGCAGTTGATACTAGTTGATTCTTCTTAGTAATAGTTGGTTCAACTTTATGCACTGAAGAACTTGAATGAGATGGAATACTTGGTTCTGGTTTAGTTGGAGTTGATGATGAACCAGAATCATCAGTTCCCTTTACATAATCATATAAACTTTTTTCATCATTGACATTTCCATCAGGATCTTTCAAAGTTATCTTTCCAGATTCATCAATAGATGCTGTGACAGAACCCTTTTTATAACCATCAACAACTGGAACATCAACTTTAATATCTTTAGATGGAATATCTCCTTCAACACGAACTATTTTATCACCTAAGTTTGTATGTAATAGCACATCTTGTGAACTGGTTTTAGGATTATCTTTCCTTTGGTAATAATAATCTAATGTGACGTAACCATTAGAATACATTCCAAAGAGATGATTTTGACTATATATCTTTGTCAGAAACGTATCACTGTCAATATTCCCATAATCATAAATCTTATTATCTTTTAAAGAAAGACGAGCAGCAACATCCTTTTCGGAAATAACACCGCCCAATGTGAAGTCCTTAATATAGTATCCCGCATATGTATCATAGAGTTCAGCATCTTTAGGAATTTCATTTGAACTTTCATTGTATCCAGTAAAAGTCGTAGCATTTGATGGCACCGTATATTTTCTAGATGAATAAACAATATCATTCAAATAAATTGTCCGGTAAAAACCTACATTAGGTATTGAAAGATGGATATTCCGATAAAAAATATAATTATGTGGATTATTCTTATCATCACTCGTCGAAAGACTAAGATTACTCCCGTCTAAATTAATTGGACTGCCCTTATACAGGTTATAATCCCCACTATATGCATCATAATTTAAATTTGAAAATTTTTCTGGCTTCTCTGGAACATCAATCGTAAATTTATTATTTTCCAACGTTCCAGTTGCCGTCGCTGTTCCAATTAAATCATCATTATTACTGGCATAATAGTAAAAGCCCATAGATATTTTGGAAAATTGAACGGGCATTATGGATTCAGAGTTTCCCGTTTTACTAAACGAAAAAATTTCATTATCTTTATCAGTTAAATATAATTGCTTCTTTTCACTATTCCATTTTAAATAATATGAATTTGTAGGAAAAACTTCAGATCCATCTGAAAGTTTATAATGTCCATCGACAGGCTCATAAGATCCATTTGAATACAACTTATCCATTGACACTTCTTGACCATCAGCAAGATTATCTTTTTGATATGATCTTAGTTCACATTCTATTCGTTCATTTTGTATAACCTTGCCCTTATAAGATATATTTAAATATAACTTAGCTGGAATTTGTCCACTATCATCATTAGATTCTGACCCAGCTTCAGGTTCATCTGCGCTATTAATATCAGCATATACAGTTCTTGTAGAACCTAAAGTAAAAAATAAAGTAACTGACAGCAAAACCATCAACCACATATAAAAAGATCTATGAAAAACTTTTTCTCTCATTTTCATCCCTCCAATATGAAAGCCTTTTATTCATGTCAATAGTAATCTTATTTTTTTATTTTTTCTATATTTAAATAATTTAAATTATATATTTTCATTAAAAAGATATTAAAATTATTATTTAATATTCCAATTATTTAAATGCTCTTTATAATGGCAGCTTTTTTTGTTTGAGGTTATACTTTTCTTGGAAACATATATGAAAAAAATGAGGCATTTTCATGCAAGTTCAATTTAATAATAAATTCGAAGAAAAGCTAATACATTTAACTTTAAAGATTCAAAAATTACTATTGTATCGAATAATTCAACGGACTTTATTATTGATTTTTCCGTTTGCCTTATTCGGTAGTTTCATTAAAATAATTCAAACCATCGTCTTGGGAAGAGAAGGTTTTTTAACTGATGTCTTCCCTACGATTGGCAACGATTTTATCTACCGACAATTGGAAAATATCGCATCCGGTTTATACAACATGTCACTCGGTTGGGTGTCTGTGATTGCAGTCTTTGGAGCAGCTAAATACAGCGCCAAATATTTCAATCGTGACGATCAACTAGCGGGCATTACTGGCGTCAGTTCTTTTCTGATTGTCGATTACTCATACTCTAAAATCCAGCCGATCTCTTTTCATCCCCAAATCTTAGGAATGAAAGGGCTACTCTTCGCAATCCTCTGGGGTATTTTCATCGGGTGGTTATTCAAGAAATGTAGTAAACGAATTCCTGACACTCAACCAAATAACAATGTCTTGGAAAGAACTTTTATTTCTTTGAAACCAATCATTTTTTCATTATTGATTGCAATGCTGTTCAGTACTTTCATCAATATTACTTATTATTCAGAAGCCCCTGGCAACTTTATCAATTCACTTGCTTCTGAATATACTTCTAACAATGATTGGGCTCAACTGTTCAAAACATTGATCTTTTCAATTTACACTTTGATTATGTCTTTCTTCGGTTGGTCTGGAACTTATTCGGCTCTTGGTGTTGAAAAAATGGATGTCCTTTCAACTGTCAATTTGAATTATGCCTTAGAAAAACACACTGCTTGGAACGCTCCTAATCCTTTTACAAGTTCAACTCTTTATCATGCTTTTGCCACCTTTGGTGGAACGGGTTCAATTCTGGGCTTGATCATCGCTATCTTGATTGTTTCTAAAGATAAAGATTTTCAAACAGTTGCTCGTTGGGCTATGATTCCTAGTATCTTTAATATTGGCAGTGGCGTTATGGCAGGGATTCCTGTCCTATTCAATATCATCTTCTTGATTCCATTCATCTTGGCACCAATTGCTAACATGTTGATGGCAGCTGTTGCCATAGCTTTACATTTAATGCCACCTAGCGTCTATCCTGTGCCCATTGGAACTCCGGGACCACTAATTGCCTTCATTGGCACAAACGGCAGCTGGAGGGCTTTAATGTTCTCTATTCTAGCTGTAGTTATTTCAACATGGATCTATATCCCCTTCGTCAAAATGGCCGCTAAGGTCAAAATATTGGATAATCTCGGTCTTGAAGAAGGTGTTAAGTAATGCGCCGTGAATTCAAAAGAAATAAAAATGTTAAATATCTTATCTTTTTAATCTTAATTTTTATTATATTAGGTGTTCCCTCTTATATTTGGACGAGAAAAAATGTCACTACTTTGGCTGGACGATACAATTCACCAATGTCACCAATTATTATGATTCCCGGTTCTAGTGCCACAGCCAATCGTTTCGATGACTTAGTCAAGACAATCAACAATCAATATGGTGAACATCATTCTCTATTGAAGATGACGGTTCACACAAATGGCAAGATTACTTATACTGGTAAAATTCGGGCAAATGATAATCAACCATTCATCGTCGTCGGTTTTGAAAATAATAATGATGGCTATTCCAATATCAAGAAACAAGCTGCTTGGTTCAATATTGCTTTTAACAAACTGAAGCAAAGATATCGTTTCAATACCTTTAACGCCTTTGGACATTCTAATGGTGGTCTAATTTGGACCTACTTCTTTGAAGATTATTTCGATGATTCCTCAATTAGTGTCAACCATATGCTGACAGTCGGAACCCCTTATAACTTTGAAGAAAAGAATACTGCTAACCGGACTCAAATGCTCCACGAATTAATCAAGAATCGTGACAAAATCCCAACTGATTTGACTTATTATTCAATCGCCGGAACCCAGTTGTATACCGATGACGGCATCGTTCCACTAGGTAGTGTCGATGCTGGTAAATACATCTACGAAGGTCATATCAAGCGTTATACCTTAATTACCTTAACCGGTTCAAAAGCTCAACACTCCGATATGATCGATAGCGAACAATTCATCAATATCTTCCATCAATACATCGTGGGTAACGGCATCAATCAAGCACCAAATAAAAAAGTGCCCAAACCCTGATTAGAAACCAATCAAAGTTTTGACACCCCAAATCAACAATACAGTTGCAAAAATCAAACTAAATATCAAAGCAATCAAGGACAAAATAACTGGACTTGATTGTTTTTTTATACTGTCAAAATACTGTTTGGAAACAAAGATTTGCCATATTGCTATTAAAATTGCCCCAACCGCAAAAATTATTTTCATCGATGTCTACCCTATTTCTACATACTGTCTTTTGTCTTTATTTTATCTAATTCTTGTTGCAATTTCTTGTTTTTTAATTCACTAAAGTAAAAGCATACAAAAAATTCCTTCAAAAAAATAAATCTTTGAAGGAATTTTTTATAACTATTTCAATTTAAGTTGAGTAACACTTTCAATATGGTTCGTCATTGGGAACATATCAACTGGTGTCACATCGCCAATCTCATAAGTATCGCTTAACAATGACAAATCACGAGCCAAAGTAGCTGGGTTACAACTGATATAAACGATTTTTTCTGGTTTGATATTCTTCAATGAATCAATCAAAGAACTAGCCAACCCTTTACGTGGAGGATCGACCATCAAAACATCAACTGAGATGTCATTCTTAGCCCACTCATCCAACACATCTTCAGTCTTACCAACTACGAAGTCAGCGTTTGTGATGTTGTTGAGTTTAGCATTTTGGTCAGCATCTTTAACAGCATCTTCGATAACTTCAATACCAGTAACGTGTTTAGCCTTGTCTGCAAGCGACAAACCGATTGTACCGATACCAGAATAAGCATCGACAACATTTTCTTTACCAGTTAATTCAGCCTTATCGATAGCCATTTGATACAAGTTTTGGGTTTGAACAGGGTTAACTTGGTAGAAAGAACGTGGTGAGATTCGATAAGTATGTCCTAGAATCTTGTCATCAATGTACTTCTTACCGCCGAGCAAAGTCATCTTTTGACCAAAAATCACGTTAGTGTTCTTTGAATTAATGTTTAGGAACAATGACTTAACTTCAGGATTGTCCAAAATTTCTTTCGTGATGTCTTTGTAATGAGAAATGTCCGGCGTACGCGAAACCAAGACAACCATCATTTCACCAGTAAAGTAAGCACGACGTACCATGATAGTTCTGATTTGTCCCTTTTGGTTCTTTTCATCGTAGCCGCGAACGTTGTATTTACGCAAAATATCACGCACACGTAAGATTTCAGCATCAATTTTAGGATCTTGGATCAAGAAGTTTTCCATTGGTACTAAATCATGTGAGCGACGACGATAAAAACCAGTTGTCAATTTACCATTAATTTGACGTACAGGCACTTGAGCCTTGTTACGATAGTTGAATGGTGATTCCATTCCAACAGTTTTGTTAACGACAACGTCCTTCAAACCAATCTTGTCAAAATCAGTTACGACTTGGTTACGTTTGAATTCAAGCTGCTTGTCATATTTCAAATGACTCAAAGGAGCAATCCCAGTTTGAGCATAAACGGCGTCGATATCGTGAACACGATCTGGAGATTCCTTTAAGACTTCCAAAGTTCTTGCAAAACCGAAGTTCTTATTCACACGAGTAATAACAGCCTTAACAGTTTCATTTGGCAAAGCATTATCAACAAAGAGTGTAAAATCGTCAACCTTGGCAACACCTTTCCCTTCGTATGACAAGTCCTCGATATTCAGTTTTATTTCTTGATTCTTTTTTAAATTTGGTTTTTCCATTTTTCACCTATACATAGAAAAAAGAAGTGTCCAAAAATGAGATTTTTTCTTAATCTTGGTTAGTTGAAGTATTCCGGACTAGATAGTTGTTCTATTCTTTATTTCCTAATTATTTGATATAAAAGAAACGAAACATTATCTAGTCGGTAGTGACAACAATTTAAATACTAACCTAACTAAGAAAGAATCAATATGATCCACTTCTAAATTCTTTTTTTATTTATCTTCTTTTTCATCATCATCAAGATTTTTTTCTTCTTCGATGATCTTTTCACCAGCATCTTTTTCACTAAGAGTTGATGTATCAATTGCTTTGAGCGGAATAGAATCCACATCCGCATAAATATTCAAATGATTATGCAAATTAGTGAACACCATTGGCGCATCCCCACCATATTCACCATCAAGGTTAACCATCAGACGATTGCCATCGTTGGCATGAACCGAGATTTTCTTCGTCTTAGTATAAATAACCTTTGGATTGTAAACATGGCGACCACCATTAAGAACTAAGGCAATCAAATGAACTAGATCACGCAAATTAGTTTCCTTAACAATGATTAATGAGAATGTTCCATCGCCAATTACTGAGTCTGGGGCGATTTGTTCCATCCCACCGATTGAATTAGTCAATCCAATTAAAAACATCGTCGCTTTTCCATCAAATACGCCATCATCGTATTCAATGTGCATATCAACTGGACTAACTCGTGGTAGTAATTCGGCACCTTTAACTAGATAAGCCAAGTATCCCAAAATTGATTTATAAGCTGAAGGAACCTCATAAGTCAATTCGGTCATCGACCCACCACCGGCAATATTGATAAAGTACTTTTCACCAGCTTGACCAATGTCGACTGGTAATTTTTGTCCTTTAAGAATAATTTTAGCTGCTTCAACTACATCATCACGGGGAATTTTCAAAGCTCGGGCGTAATCATTAGTTGTTCCGGCCGGAATAATTGCTAATTCTGGACGTTTGTCTAAATCGGCAATTCCGTTAACAACTTCATTGATCGTACCATCCCCACCAGCAGCAACTATTAACTCAAAACCCTCTTTAGCTACTCGTCTGGCTTCATTTTGAGCTGAGTTTTTTTTCGGTGTCGTTCGATAGGCACTAGCCTCATAACCAGCTTTTTCAATAATATTCAAAATGTCTCCAACATTACTGTTCATGGTCTCATGACCTGAAGTTGGATTATAAATCAGTCTAGCACGCATATCTTTCCCTCACTAACGACTATTTAACTCTGCCATCAAAATCTTGTTAACGACTTTAGGGTTAGCTTGTCCGTGTGTTTGTTTCATGATTTGACCAACCAAGTAACCGACAGCACGATCTTTACCGTTCTTAAAGTCATCGATTGATTGTTGATTGTTGTCCAAGATTTCCAAAATCATTGGTTTCAAGACAGCAGGATCAGATTCTTGAACAAGACCTTTAGATTTAACCCATTCTTCTGGTTCTGTTCCATTACTGATTGTTTCCTTGAAGACTTTCTTAGCAATCTTAGAAGAAATAGTTCCATCAGAAATCAAATTGATCATCTTAGCTAAGTGTTCTGGTGTCAACTTAGTATCTAACAAACCAACCTTCTTTTCATTCAAGTAACCATTAACTTCACCCATCAACCAGTTAGAAACTAATTTTGGATTAGCTTTGTAAGAAACGGCTTCATCAAAAAAGTCAGACATTTCCTTAGTATCTGTCAAAACGCCGGCATCATATTCAGGAATTCCTAATTCATTAATATAACGAGCACGTCTTTTGGCAGCTGATTCTGGCAATTCAGCTTTGATTTCAGCAACCCATTCTGGTGAAATTTCGTAATCTGGCAAGTCAGGTTCTGGGAAATAACGATAATCATCAGCACCAGACTTAACACGCATTAAGAATGTTTCGCCAGTCTTTTCATCAAAACGTCTAGTTTCTTGACCGATGTGTCCACCTTGTTTCAAGATGTTAGCTTGACGTTTTTCTTCATAAGCTAGACCTAACTTAACGTGGTTGAATGAGTTCAAGTTCTTCAATTCGACTTTTGTACCATAAGTATCTGAGCCGACTGGGCGAATTGAGATGTTAGTATCAACACGCATTGAACCTTCTTCCATCTTAACATCAGATGCACCAGTAAATTGGATGATCTTACGAAGGTTTTCTAGATATTGATAAGCTTCTTCAGGAGAATGCATATCAGGTTTTGAAACAATTTCAATCAAAGGAGTACCTTGACGGTTCAAATCAACGTATGAATAGCCGTTGTTACCGTGGGTATTCTTACCGGCATCTTCTTCGACGTGAAGTTCTTCAACACCGATTTTTTTCTTTTGTCCATCAACTTCAATTTCAACATACCCATCATGACCCAATGGCTTGTCTTGTTGAGTAATTTGATAAGCTTTTGGATTATCTGGATAGAAGTAGTTCTTACGGTCAAAGTGTGTATGGTGCTCAATTTCGGCGTTCAATGCCAAAGCTACCATGACACCTAGACGATAACCGTTTTTATTTACAGTTGGTAATGTTCCTGGAAAACCAAAGTCAATCACATTGGTATTAACGTTAGATTCAGCACCATAAGCAACTGGTGAAGGACTGTACATCTTGGACTTAGTCTTTAATTCAACGTGAACTTCTAGTCCGATAGTTGTTTCAAAATTCATTAGTCTTCCCCCTTAAGTGCAGTTGGTATTTGTTCATAGAATTTATTTTCTTCTTGTAATGCATAAGCTGCATTGAAGACGTCTTGTTCAGCAAATGGCTTACCGATAATTTGTAGACCAACTGGCATACCGTCGGCTAAACCTGCAGGTACTGAAGCAGCTGGCAATCCGGCTAGGTTAGCTGGAATAGTCAAAATATCGTTCATGTACATTGCCAATGGATCGTCAACTTTTTCACCAATCTTGAAAGCAGGTGTAGTTGTTGAAGGTCCCATAATTAAATCATAGTCTTTTAAGACATTTGACATTTCATTGATGAAGATAGTTCTTACTTGAGCGGCTTTCTTGAAGTAAGCATCGTAAGCACCGGCAGACAATGCAAATGTACCAAGCATGATACGACGTTTTACTTCATCACCGAATCCTTCAGATCTTGAGTTTACAAACAAGTCTTTGATGTTCTTAACATCCTTAGCACGGTAACCATATCTAACACCATCATATCTTTGAAGGTTAGATGAAGCTTCACTGGAAGCTAGAATGTAATAAACTTCAACGGCATGCTTCAATGATGGCAAGCTAACTTCTTCAACAGTAGCACCCATCTTCTTGTAAGCTTCGAGGGCTTTATTCACATTGTCCAAAATATCTTTGTGTGTTCCTTCGTGATAGAACTCTTTAGGAACGGCAATTTTAACGCCTGTCATATCCTTGTTCAAGTTAGCACGATAGTCAGGAACTTCTTTTTCTGAACTAGTTGAATCATGATCATCATGACCAGCAATTACAGAAAGAACTTCAGCTGAATCTTCGACACGTTTTGACATTACACCAACTTGGTCAAGACTTGAAGCAAAGGCAATAACGCCCCAACGAGAAACACGACCGTATGTTGGTTTGATACCAAAAATTCCGTTAAAGGCAGCAGGTTGTCTGATTGAACCACCAGTATCTGTACCTAAAGCAGCTACTACATCACCACTTGCAACAGCAGCAGCAGAACCACCTGAAGAACCACCAGGAACACGACTGTAGTCCCAAGGATTCTTAGTTGTTCCAAAATGTGATGTTTCAGTAGATGAACCCATAGCAAATTCATCAAGGTTAGTTTTACCAATATCAATTGCACCAGCATTTTCTAGTTTTTCTAGAACTGTAGCGCTGTAAACTGGCATAAAGTTGTACAAGATTTTACTTGCAGCAGTAGTTTTGATGCCATTTGTAACGATATTATCCTTGATTGCGATTGGAATACCACTTAAACGTCCGTTGATACCCTTTTCGTCAATTTTCTTAGCATCATCAACAGCCTTATCGTTAACAGTGATAAAGGCGTTTAGTTTGTCTTCTTTAGCATTGATATTATCTAAAGTTTGTTGTGTTAAATCTTGAGCAGTCAACTCTTTGTCAGCAAGTTTTTGGTGCAATGAATTGATTGTTTCCTTCATGTAATCCACTATTCGTCGTCCTCCTTGTCAACAATTGTTGGTACCTTGATAAGGTTATTATCAGTTTCAGGAACATTTTCAAGCATTTGTTCTCTAGTTTGAGTATGAATTCCCTTATCTTCACGGAAGACTGTACTTGTGTCACCCATATTGTATGTAGGTTCAATTCCAGTTGTATCAACGCTTGATAGTTTGCTTTCCATGTTGACGATCTTATCTAATTGATCGACAAAACTATCAACTTCGTCAGGTTGGAATTTCAAATTAGCCAATGTGGCAACGTGTAAAATTTCATCTTTTGAAATCATAAGTTTCTCCTTTTTTAATCTGCATCATAAACATGTGAATAGAATTTACCATTAGTTCTAGTTACAACGGCTTGTTGCTCGTCAACGGTTTGAATATTAATATCCAAATCAGCACCAGATGGTAAGTATTTAGTTGCACTCTGTTGAACGAATTGAGTAAAGCTAGTGATTTGAGCTAAACCGTCAAATTGGGTATTAATCGTAACATCCAATGATTTGAGGTCAGTACCATCGTAATGAGCCTGAGCTGTAACACCAGAAAGATTAGGGAAGTAATCTTGGATGTGTGTCTTAAAGTTAGAAAAGGCATCGGAATCACTACTGCTAATTGCTGTATCACCATTAACAACTGGCAACATTTGACTCTTATAGTCTAAATCACTCCAGTTACCTAATTCGCCACTCTTACTGAAGGAATATTGGAAATAATTTCCTCCAACTAAAGTATCCTCAGGGGCCACTGAATATAATCCCACAACAATAGGAATATTACCCACTTTATCTTCTTTACGCAAGCGTTGAACGATTTCTTTAGCAATTCGTTGACCTTGTTCTTTTTGTTCAGCTTCTGTAATAGTGGTCTTGTAAGTAGCACCATATTGCTTCTTTTGGTAATAATCGATCTTGTTCATCGCAACTCCGATTGAAATACCAGCCAATTTATATTTACCATCTTGTTTTTGAAGATAATCTTCTTCAAGCAATTGTTGTAAATACATTGGTGTTCGCTTAGTAGGAGCAGTTGAACCATTAGAAGCTGGATTCAATCCAGTTGGATTCTTCTTACTTTTACGAGCTAACCACTTATTAACGGTGCTGGCAGAAAGCACTTGGCCTTCTTGGAAAACATATGAATTAGTTGAAAATTGTTTTTTAGACAATTTCATCAAACCACTTTCAAAGCTTCTACTGTTGAACTGATTACTATTATCAGCTGCAGTCAAACCTGAAATTGGACTAGTTTTGTACTTTCCATTACTTAATAAAACATCGTAACTACTTGAATCAGACGAAGATGTTGTCTGAACTGTACTCTTTGAAGAATCACCGCCACCTGATGAAAGGGTGGAATCTTGTAGATTTCCACAGGCAGCTAAAAAGATTGAACACATCAGTAGTAACGCTGTAGTTTTTAAGAATTTTTTCAAATCTGTTCTCCTACTCTCCATCATCCAAATATTCAGATAATGTTGTTTCATCAATAATTTGCGTTCCCAATTGTTGAGCCTTAGTCAATTTACTACCGGCCTTTTCACCAGCAATCAAAATATCAGTTTTCTTAGTAACTGAACTCGTGACTTTAGCACCCAAATTTTCAAGCTTTTCAGACAATTGTGAACGTTTATAATTTTGTAAAGTTCCGGTTATAACAATTATTTTATCAGTAAAATGGCTATTTGTTTCATTAGAATTTGAACTACCGATAAAATTCATGTTAATACTTACCGATTTTAGTTCATTTATCAACTTTTTAACATCATCATTGGCAAAATAAGTCACAATACTGTCAGCAATAATTTCACCCATCGTATTTACTTCTAAAATTTCTTCTTTAGAAGCTGACATTAAGTTGTCCAAACTACCGAAATTCTCAGCCAAAATTCGACCAGCTTTGGCACCAACGTGTCTGATTCCGAGACCAAAGATCAATCGTTCGACAGAATTACTCTTGGAATTATCAATCGCCGTCAACAAGTTGTTAATTGATTTCTCTTTGAAACCATCCAATGTAGCTAAATCATCGGCAGTCAACTTGTAAATATCAGCAACATCTTTGACTAACTCTTTCGTGTAGAGTTGCTCGATAATTTTAGGTCCTAGACCGTCAATATTCATCGCATTTCGAGAAGCAAAGTGCGTCAACTGTTCTTTGACTTGAGCTGGACATTTAGGATTAATACAACGTAATGCCACCTCATCTTCTAAGTGAATCAATTCTGAACCACAATAAGGACAATTAGTTGGAATGACTGCTGGAGTCGAATCAGCTGGACGTTTCTTCAAAACTACTTGTGAAACCTCAGGTATGATATCACCGGCTTTGTGCAAAAGTACAGTATCTCCGATTCGAACATCCTTTTGGCGAATCATATCTTCATTATGCAAGGTTGCTCTAGAAACAGTCGTTCCTGCTAATTGTACCGGATCCATTACTGCTGTAGGTGTCAAAACTCCCGTCCGACCAATCGTCCAAGTAATATCACGAACGATTGTTTCTGATTGTTCTGGTGGGAATTTATAAGCAATCTCCCAGCGTGGTACTTTGACGGTATTTCCAAGCTGTTGTTGCAAAGCTAAATCGTCGACTTTTAAAACAACCCCATCAATACCGTAATCCAAGTCATCACGTACTTCGCCGTAATGTTCGATAAAGTCTTGCACACCTTTTAAACCAGTCGTTACTTGAGCAGTTGGATTAACATTAAATCCTAGTTCTTTCAATGTTTCCAAAGCTTGATGTTGTGTTGTAACGTTCATTCCATCAAAAGTTACGATCGTATACATGAACGTATCGAGTTTTCTTGAAGCAGTGATTTTAGGATCCAATTGGCGCAAACTACCGGCAGCCGCATTTCTAGGATTGGCAAAAACTTGTTGACCTTCATTCTCACGTTCTTGATTTAAACGTAAAAATTCTTTTTTCGACATAAAACATTCGCCACGAACTTCAATTGAAAGTGGTCGACTGAGCTTTTGCGGGATATCTTCGATAGTTTTGACATTTTCAGTCACATTTTCACCGATTGTTCCATTACCACGAGTTGAACCTTGAACTAAGATACCATTTTCATAAATTAATGACAGTGATAAACCATCAATTTTTAATTCAACATTATAATCAACCTCATGTCCAACGTTTTTTTCAATTCGGTCATTAAATTCTGCCAATTCTTCCTCAGAAAAGACATCCCCCATTGAAAGCATTGGAATATCGTGGGTTACTTTATTGAAATCAGGTAAAGTCACATCACCAACTTGTTGCGAAGGTGAATCTGGAGTTACTAATTCCGGATACATTTGTTCTATTTCTAATAAACGATTGTATAACTTATCGTAGACATTATCTTCTACGACCGGCGCATCTTTAGTGTAATAAGCATCACGCCAACTATTTAGTTGGGGACGGATTTTGTCTAATTCTTGACTAGCTTGTTCTTTAGTTAAATCAGCCATGCTTTCACCTCTTAGTCAGTAACTTTTTTAATTGGAGCATATTCTGCTAATAGACGTTTAACGCCTTCGCTCTTGAATGCCACATCTAATTCAGCATTGTTGCCAGAACCGTTAACTTTGACAACTGTTCCTTGACCCCACTTCTTATGTTCAACTTTATCGCCAACGTTCCAAGTGAGTTTTTCAGCACCTGAAGCTCCCTTAGATTTCAAAGTTGGTGATTGATAAGTTGGAGTTGTGGCCATCCGACGACGGTTTTTGCTGAATGGATATTTCTCTTTCTTAGCTCCAGCAAGATTGCCCGCAACTGGATTGACAGGTTCAATAGCATCTTCTTGAATTTCATTGACGAATCTTGAAGTTGGATTGCTTTGCATGCGACCATACAGCATTCTACTAATAGCGTTAGTGATGTATAAGCGTTTTTCAGCACGAGTAATTCCCACATAAGCTAAACGACGTTCTTCTTCTAGATCGTCTTCTTTCAATAATGAACGTCCTAATGGGAAAATTCCTTCTTCCATACCGACTAAGAAGACTACTGGAAATTCCAATCCCTTAGCAGCATGCAAAGTCATCAAAGTTACCTCTTGTTGGTCTTCTTCAACTTCATCTTGATCACTAACTAATGACAATTCAGTCAAGAAAGTTGTTAAACGAGTTTCATCAACATCAACATCTGGTTCATAACTTTGGTCAAATTGAGTCGTAACAGTCAAAAGTTCCTCGATATTTTCTACTCGAGCTTGAGATTCAAGATTATTTTGTTTCTTCAATTCTTCAACATAACCAGAATCTTCTAATAAATGATCCATCAAAACTGTCATTGATTGGTCTTCAGATAACTTAGTTAAATCATCAATTACTTTAGCAAATTCACCGATAGTCTTACGTGGTTTAGCCGCTAATGGTGATAATTCAATGTTTTCAGCTGCTTCTAATAATGACCAATTGTGTTCGTCAGCAAAAGTTTGTAATTTTTCGATAGTACCTGGTCCAATCCCACGTTTAGGACTGTTGATAACACGTTGAAAACTCATCGAATCATCGTGGTTAGCAATCAAACGCAAGTAAGCTAGGATATCTTTGATTTCTTTACGATCGTAGAACTTATGTCCACCAATAATCTTGTAAGGAATATTAGCCTTCATAAGCTTATCTTCAAAATTACGTGATTGAGCATTAGTTCTGTACAAAACAGCGAAATCACCGTAATTATAGCCTTGCAACAATAAATCTTTAATCTGGTCAATTACGTACAAAGCTTCGTCAGTATCGCTTTGACCACGATAAAACTTAATCTTGTCACCTTCAGAGTTATCAGTCCACAATTCCTTAGGCTTACGATTGGAATTATTATTGATAACTTCATTGGCAGCTTTCAAAATCACCTTAGTTGAACGATAGTTTTGTTCCAATTTAATTGTTGTAGCTTCAGGGTAATCTTTTTCAAAGTTCATGATGTTTTGGATGTTAGCACCACGCCAACCGTAAATACTCTGGTCAGCATCACCAACTACACAAACATTACGATATTTTGCACCTAATTGTTTTACTAATTTGTATTGAGCTTCATTAGTATCCTGATATTCATCAACGTGGATGTATTGGAATTTCTCTTGATATTTCTCTAATACATCGGGATTTTGGTCAAATAGTTCACTCGTTTGCATAATCAAATCATCAAAATCAAGTGAGTTATTGCGATCCATTTCCTTGGCATAAGCATCGTAAACTGTCGCAACCGTTTGTTCATAAGGAGTAGCAGCAACTTTGGCATATTCAGCTGGAGTCTGCAATTCATTCTTAGCATTGCTGATAGTTCCCAAAAGAGCTCTAGGATCATAACGCTTAGGGTCAAGATTCATCTTTACCAAAATTTGTTTCATCAAAGTTCTTTGTTCACTAGGGTCAGCAATCGTAAATGTTTTGGGCTTACCCATTTTGTCGATATCTCTTCTTAAAATTCTTACACAAAGAGAGTGGAAAGTTGAAACCCAAACATCGCTTGCTGATTCATCAAGTAGTTTGCCAATTCTTTCCTTCATTTCCTTAGCGGCTTTATTAGTAAAAGTAATCGCCAAGACGTGCCAAGGCATGACATTTTTTTCTTCAATCAAATAGGCCACACGATGAGTCAAAACACGTGTCTTACCTGAACCAGCACCTGCCATGATCAAAAGTGGTCCTTCTGTTGCCTTAACTGCTTTTTGTTGTTCTGGGTTAAGACCTTTTAGCATTGTATTGTCCAATTTATAACTCCCTCAAATCTTTGTGTAAAAAAATTAGTTGTACTTAAAAATAGCTGTTTATATTGTAGCAAATTTTTATCAATAGAGCGAAAATCTATGGTTCAATTTAGAACGTATGTTTTAGTTTTTGAAGCGATTTCTTACTAGGTATTTCTGAATTTGTTTGGTTTTTATTTTGTGTGGAAAAATTTATTATTTAGTTTTTGGTGTAGGATGCCGTCGTCCGCAAAAGCCCTGTGATTGGCTGGAACGCTGGCGACGCAACTTGAAGCCTTTGCTAAGACCAAGTGCGGGCAAAGGCTTCAAGATTGGTCTTATTCTAAGCGATAAATCGCTAAGAATAATTTGCCGGCTGAGCCATCACAGGGCTTTTGCTCCCGACTAGATTTAAATTTCTATTTAAATTGAATTAGACACATACTTTTTAATAACAACTCTATTTCCTTTTCCGACAAAAAAGAAGACATTACTAGAAATGCAGCAATATACTACAATTCCAATAACATCCTCTATTAATTTTCTAAAGTAATTTATATAAAGATAGAAACCACTATTTAGTCCGGAATAGCAAAGGCTCCAAGTCGTGCCCACTACGTTCCAGCCAAATTTTCTTTGCTATGGAGGACGGAACCTTAACTCAAATTCCTATTCCAATCCAACACGCTTAAAGATTTCATCAACATTTCTCAAATGCCAGTGATAATCAAAAGCATCATCAAGATCAGCATCAGACAATTTGTCAGTTACACGTGTATCATTTTCAAGCATCGTTCTGAAGTCCTTCTTTTCATCCCAAGCTTTAGCAGTCATTGGTTGAACAATGTCATAAGCTTGTTCACGAGAATAGCCAGCTTCAACTAACTTCAACAAGACACGTTGTGAGTAAATCAAACCGTGTGTGATGTTCATATCTTCAAGCATCTTATCTGGGAAGACTGTTAAATCTTTTGTGATCTTAGTAAATCTTCTCAGAATGTAATCTAGCAATTCAGTTGTATCAGGAATAATGACACGTTCAGCTGAAGAATGTGAAATATCACGTTCATGCCACAATGGCACATCTTCTAGAGCTGTAAAGGCATGTCCTCTAATTACTCGAGCCAACCCTGTAACATTTTCTGAACCAATTGGATTACGTTTGTGCGGCATAGCACTTGAACCCTTTTGTCCAGCAGCAAAGAATTCTTCAGCTTCCCTAACTTCAGTTCTTTGCAAGTGACGAACTTCTAGAGCAAAACGTTCAATTGATGTGGCAATCAAGGCCATTGTTTGGATGTATTCAGCGTGAAGATCTCTTGGAAGAACTTGAGTTGAAATTTCTTGAGCACGAATACCCAATTTATCACAAACAAATTTTTCAACACTAGTTGGTACATTAGCGTAACTACCAACTGCACCACTGATCTTACCAGCTTCAACACCCTTAGCAGCATGGTCGAATCTTTCGATATCACGCTTAATTTCTGAGTACCAGTTAGCTAATACCAAACCAAAAGTAGTAGGTTCAGCGTGAACACCATGAGTTCTACCAATCATTGGTGTATCTTTGTACTTCAAAGCTTTTTGTTTAACTACTTCGAGAAATTCATTCAAATCTTCACGAATAATATCATTAGCTTGTTTCATCAAGTAACCATAGGCTGTATCAACAACATCAGTTGAAGTTAAGCCGAAGTGGACCCATTTTCTTTCTGGTCCTAAGTAACGTGAAACATCTCTAGTAAAAGCAACTACGTCGTGCTTAGTTTGTTTTTCGATTTCAGCAATTTCTGAAACATCAAACTTAGCATTTTGAGCAATCAATTTTGCATCTTCTGCAGGGATTTCTCCAAGCTTGCTCCAACCTTCTACGGCTGCAATTTCTACTTCGAGCCAAGCTTGAAATCTATTTTGATCCGTCCAAATTGGTTTCATTTGTTCAGTTACATATCTATCAATCATGAATTATTCTACTCTCCAAATATTAGTTGTTAAGATATCATTCTTTAATTCTTCGACATCGTCAGAAAAAATTGAAATATAACCGACATCCCTATCGGCTTGATTCTTAGCTTTAAAACCTGTGTAATAGTTAAATTTCCATTGTGCTTTCTCCTGAAGTAGATCCAAACTCTGTGGCAAGTTACCTTCAATAATCTTCAAGGTAGCTGCATTGACCATTGGAAAAATTTCAGGAATGGGCCAATCACAAATCGCTCTGATATGTAATTCAAATTGAGAAATGCCTGTTGCTTCTTGATAAACATTAGCTGAATAATTGATTCCTGGGAAAATTCGTTTGACGTACAAAACCCCGGATTGAGATAGGATGAAACCTATGCCAAAGACTCCCACATAATCAACATTTTCCGCTACCATCAAAGCAACTCGCTGCATTTCTGCTTCCACATCGGGATTATTCTTCTTATAAATGAAAGAACTCATCAAATGCGTACCATCATATATTTCTCGAATCATCGGAAAAGTATGGATTTTTTTATCTTTACTCTTGCTGACCATAATAGAATACTCAGCTTTAGTATCGATCCAAGCTTCCAAAATATAAGTTCCATCTTGGAGTAATTTTTGCACTTGCTCGACATCTTCAGCGTTGTACAAAATATGGCGTTTTAAGATAGTTTGATTCTTTTGAATCGGTTTTAGTGCACATGGAAAACCAATCTCTTCGACGGCTTTTTTTATATCATTGACCGTAACGATTGAAAAGAACGGTGGAACGTTAATATTCAAGTCGTTCAAAAAGGTTCTCTCGATATACCGATCTTGGGCAATGCCTAACAAATCAGCTCCTTGAACCACATTGAAGTCTTCTGACAATTTTTTCAAAAGCGTACTATCGAAATTTTCATCCATGTACAATAGAAGGTCACTTCTACGGCCCAATTCACTTAGATTTTCAAGGTTCTCTAAAGTTCCAACCAAAAAACTGTCCGCAGCTTGTGTCGCAATATCTTTTTCCTCAGCTGTTAAAAGCATGGTTCTAAAGCCCATTCTTTTAGCTTCCAATTCAAATATATAAGTTTCACTGCCGCCGCCGATTATTCCTAAAGTCTTACCGGGCGCAATAAAAGTCATAATTCCACCTTCCTATTACTAATCCTCTTCGTCTTGGAAGACTACTTGGCCATTTTCAAAAGCCTTGATACGTGCTAATGAATAAATCGGAATTCCAGATTTATCAATCAATTGTCTTCCCTTTTGGAAAGATTTTTCAATTACAATACCGATTCCAGCTAAAGTAGCACCAGCATCCTCAATAATGGTATCCAATCCATTGACAGCTTGTCCGTTAGCCAAAAAGTCATCAATAATCAAAACAGTATCATCTTTTGATAAATAACGTTTGTCGATACTGATGTGATTAGAAGTCTTTTTCGTAAATGAATAAACTTCTGATGTATACAAGTCATCAGTTAAAGTAACTGATTTGTGCTTTCTAGCAAAAACAACTGGCACCTCAAATTTCAATCCAGTCATAACTGCGGGTGCGATACCTGAAGATTCCACTGTCAAAATCTTATTGATACCAGCATCCTTAAAATGGTTGTAAAATTCTTCGCCCATTTTTTCCATTAACATTGGGTCAACTTGATGGTTTAAAAAACTATCAACTTTAAGCACATCTTTGCCTAAAACTCGACCATCTTTTCTGATTCTTTCTTCTAGTTCCTTCATTACGTTCTCCCCTATTTAATAGAATAATTAGAGTCTATCATACTTTGATTTTCACTTGATACCTTGATCGTATTTTTTTAGATTATATTTCTGTATAATCCGAATAATTTTACTTGTGTAACCAGGATCAGTCGCATATCCATCAGTTTGTAACGCAACTGCCGCATCGATATAATTCTTCGATTGAAGAACTTGCCTATATTGTTGCGGATTCCACGAGGTACCATTTACTAACAATTTTGTATGATCCTTCATTGACTCACGAAAATCCGAATAAACCCGAAAACGCCCGTTGATGGTTGTCCATTGACCATTAGTATATTCCTTCGTCTGTAAAACCTTAGTATTATCAGGATTTTCACCCTTAATACCAAAATAATTATTATACTGACTAGCTAATGTACTAGTACCCCAATCACTCTCTAATATTGCTTGAGCAATCGTTATACTAGGCAAAACACCATATTCTTCACCTAATTCGACTGCATATGGAGCCACCTTTTTAACGAAAGAATTGTGCTCTTGCTGGACCATTTCAACCTTTGTTTCGTTTTGATACTGGACATATCTTCTGTATCCAAAAAAGCTGATTACAAAAACAGCGACGATGGCTAACAAAATAAAAGTTGTATTATTATTTTTTTTGCTTCGTTTGCGCCGATAACTCTTGTGCGCTGTATATCTTCTCTTTTGTGGCAATTGATCTATCCCTTTTAAGTTTATTAACTCTAATTATAGCCGATAACTTTGAACTTTTTATGATTTGAAAAAGAATTTTAAAAATGTCTTAGACTATCAAGTTTTAAGCCTTGCCGTTTTGTATACAAAACCCATAGTATCAAGGCTACAACTTCTAAAATAGCGCAGAATAAGAAAATGCTTTTATAACCTAGACCTGTAGCAATCACAGCCGCAAGCATTGGACCAAGAACATTCCCAAACGACTGTGCGGATTGATTATAACTGAAAACTCGTCCAAAGATTTGTTTTGGTACATTTCGTACAGTTAAAACTTGAATTGCTGGAATCAAGGCTGCATCAGAAATCCCCAAAATAAATCGAAAAATGATCAATTCCCAAACATTTTGTACCAAACTGGTCATTATCAAACTGAATATTGCCAAGAGTAAAAATAAAATCATACTTTTTAACGCTCCCAGTCTGTCAATTAATCGACCAACTAGTCCTGCCATAAGAATTGTTGCTAATCCAGGAGCAGCTGAGACGATACCAGTGATAAGAACTAAATTAGAACCATGAGAATCAAGCTCTCGGACTAATAAACTTATCATTGGTGTAATTGCATTGGTCGTAGCTTGAATGGCTAAGAGCGAATAAAATAAGGCTAAAAAGAATGACCAACCAATTTTCTTCATTAATGGTAAAGCTGGCTGCAATTTTTCTTTCGTGATGGGCACAAAATTTTCTTTAACACCGAATAATGTTGTTACAAAAACCAATCCCATTAAAAAACTCGTTAGAAAAAAAGCCCCTCGATAACCAACCGCTGTTGCCAAAAAACTACCAATCAAAGGTCCTATCAAGGTCCCTGTGATACTACCAGTCACCAATTTACTCATTACTCGACCTTGAATACCCTTTGGTGCAGAAACCGACATTAAAGCATTCGCATTGTTGATATATCCCGAAAAAGCTCCTTGTAACGCTCGAAAGAATAATAAAAACCAAACATTAGGCGACAGTCCTACCATAAAAATTGTTATCGTCATCACCCCGGAAGCTCTCAAACACATCAATTTCCGACCCTTTAAATCAGCTAGACGACCCCAAAGTGGCGAAACGAATGCCTTCATTAAATAAGTCAGAGAAAAAGCTGCTGCTCCTAAAAAATTCAGCTGTGTTTGGGTAAAATCACCTAATGTATCAATGAATAAGACAACAAAAGGCAATGTCATCGCATTGCCCATATCAGTAATAAAGCTACCAAACCATAAAATTTTAAAATTTCTTTGCCAAGCTTTTTGCATATTGACCCCCACAATGTTGAGTCTTAAGCATAAACTCTTAATGTTTAGTTACTGTAAAGTTTATGTAAATTATCGTGAGAGTAAAAAAAGGCATTAAAAAAAGCCAACTCTTACGAGTTGACTTTTTGCTCAAAGTTTATTAATTAGTCCTTAACAACGTTTGAAGCTTGTGGGCCACGATCTGAATCTTCGATATCGAATGTTACAGATTGACCTTCTTCAAGTGTCTTGTAACCGTCACCTTGGATTGCTGAGAAGTGAACAAATACGTCACTACCATCTTCGCGTGTAATAAAACCATAGCCTTTTTCTGCGTTAAACCATTTAACTGTTCCGTGTTCCATCAGACTATTCCTCCTGATAACTAAAATATTTTTTGTGCATTATTTCGTGGTACATCATGGAAGAAAGTCTAAAATACGAAACATTCAAACCATTCGAACCATTCACCATTCAAAAATACAACTATTATATTAACATGTTTGACCAATTATTACAATGAACTTAGAGTAAAGTTTCGTTTACAAATACTTAAATTTCAACATCTTTGACATAAGGAATTGAATTCTGAGCACCTTGAGTTTGAACTGTAATAGAAGATGCTTTACTAGCAAATTTCATCGCTTCCTCGATATTACTTAAATCTGAATCCAACTTAGAAGCTAGATATCCGATAAATGTATCACCGGCAGCTGTTGTATCAACAGTGTTAACTTTATAGGCATTAACGAAACCACTCTTTTCAGATTGTGAATAAAATGATCCATTAGCACCGACGGTTATTATAACATTCTTTACACCCATTGCGTGCATTTTTTTTGCAGCTTGAACCATTGAAGGCTCATCAACAACCTCAATTCCTGTAATTGCTTGAGCTTCTGTTTCGTTAGGAACGATGATATCAGTAAGCTTCAACAACTCTTCTGGAATATTTTGCTTAGCTGGAGCAGGATTTAAAATAGTTAAAACATTATTTTCTTTAGCAATCTTAAAAGCTTCAGTTGATGCTTCTAGGGGTGTTTCAAATTCAGTGATCAAGCAGTCAGCTGATTTGATTGTTTCAGAAGCATTTCTAATATCTTCGACCGTAATTGTCTGGTTAGCTCCACCATAAATTAAAATACTATTCTGACCATTGTCATCTAATAAAATATAAGCTTTACCAGTACCTGCTACATCGTCTTCAGTAACATTTTGAATATTTAAGCCATCTGACTTAAAAGTATCGATCATAAAGTCAGCCGCATGATCTTTTCCAATTTTTGAAATAAATGACGTTTCTGCTCCGGCACGAACAGCCGCAATTGCTTGATTAGCACCTTTTCCGCCACCAGCAATGGAACGACCGTGCATTGCCATTGTTTCACCAGGTAAAGGTAAACGAGCAATATTTAAAATAGTATCGATATTAATTGAACCTAATACAACAATTTTCTTCATATTTTAAAACCTCTCTAAAAAACAACGCCACTTTCAAGTAAGATATTTGAATATGGTGTTTCCTCTCCTGTTCGAATGAACGCTTTAGTATTACTCAAGTCCTTCTTCATTTCTTCATGAGGAATAAACTCAATTGGTGTATCACCGATAACTTTTTTCACAGCAGCCAGTTGTTCTGGATTTTGAACTTTGATTTCTTCAGCCAAATAGACTTTTTGCACTTCTAATTCACTCAAGACATTTTCGAGCACTTGCATGAAACTAGGCAGGCCTGCTTCAACTGCTAAATCAATTTTTTCAGTATCTGCTGGAACTGGCATTCCGGCATCACCAATTCCCAGCGTGTCAAAATGGCCCATTTGAGCGATGACACGTGAAATATTAGAGTTGATAACTCTTGTTTTTTTCATGAAATTTTCACCTTTTCTGTAATCGTTTGCAAAATCAATCTTAACATGCACAATTATCTACGTAAATATTTTATCAATATGACATATCTAGTAGCAAGTATAGATTTTTTGTTGCTAGAAAACCGAAATGAATATATCCTAGTAAAAGATACTTCGAGAGGACACAATATGACAAGAACAGCTAAACTAAGTTTTTATTTCATCATTTTCATTATCTTCGGCCTGATTGGTCTGTGGATGCCACTACTTGGCGATGACTTGCATTGGGGTACTTACTTCGGTAGCAACTATTTTCCTCAAGGCATCTTCCTGAAATACGATGGACGTTATTTAGGAGATTTACTAGTTATTTCCATTACTAAAATCAAACCACTGTCATTTATTGCTTATGGAACTTTCATGACTTTGATCGTCTTTTTGGTTCAAAAAATCAGAGATCAAATAAAAACTCCTAAATCTTTAGGATTAGTTTCTTCATCTTTAATGACAATTGCCATCTTAATAACTCCAAAAGTTATTTTTAAACAAATTCTAGGTTGGCATGCAGGATTCGCTAACTACGTTCCATCAGTTGTCTTTCCATTATTCATGCTTTACTTAGTCTTAAAAAATTACGACAAAGAAATTCATTATTATCGAACTATAGTCATTTTGATTTTTCTAGCTTCAATTTTTGCTCAATTTTTTGCCGAACACGTAACGCTTTTAAACTGTTTTAATAGTGTGCTAGTTTGGATTTTCTTAAGAAAACATTTCGGAACTGAATTCAAAAAAATTCTCAATTGGATTCTTTTAGGAAATATTATTGGTGCCTTTTTCATGTTTATCAATGGTGCCTATTTAAAAATTTTATTTGGAAAAGATTCTTATCGTTCAGTTTCTGGTTCAGCCAAATCCGACACGATGTTTAATTACTTAAAAACACAATTTACACCTAAAACTCTGATTACTGTCGGAGTTCTACTATTATTATTCAGTATCATCGTTATCTTATACTCTTACAAAATAAGAAATATCAAATTAAGAATTGCCAACCTTTTTCTACTATTATCCGGTTTCGTTGTTATCGCACCATTTTTGGTCGTTTCACCCTTTGGTTCCAGATGTATGTTTGCAACCTATGCACTCTTTTCTACTATAATAGTAATCAATATTGATTTACTGACTGATGCTTATGAAAAATACATTTTCCCAGTCTTTGCCTTGATTGCTTTAGTATTGGGCGCACGAATGGATTTAATTGCCAGAAACTACGGTAAAACTTTTGATATGCAAATTGAATATTCAGAATATCAAAATACTATTGATAGTAAGAACCAGTACTATTTACAATACCAAGATACTCACTATATTTGGCTAACAACTTTGATTCAAGATGATCCTAATTTTGCCGAGTTGTACGTCAAAAACAATAATAGAAATAAAATTCCTATCAATTATTACGATTGGGTCGATGTTCAAGATCAACTCCAAAATAAACATTTTGCCAATCGCGATGAGTATATGAAAGCTTTCAACAAGGGTATTTTAGAAAAAGTTAAATTAATTCAACAAAAACAACAAAAGAAATAACAAAAAAGCCTCTACAAATTAATGTAGGGGCTATTTCTTTAAGCTAAAACATATTCATTTGTAGCAACACGATAATATTCTCGACCATTGATAGTAGCAAGTTGATCAGTCTTCCAAGATGTTCCAGAAGCTAGAGTTTTACCAATCAATTTACCTGTATGATCATAAAGTGGAATTTCTCCCTTAGCTGTATAAGTAGAAGTAATTGGTTGATAAGTTGTTAATGAACTAGCTGGAATCCATTCATCAGTGGCGACACGATACATCTTTTCACCGTTGATTGTGGCATAGCTATCGGTTCTCCAACTAGTATTTGCTGACAAAGTCGTTCCAATACTTTCACCTTTAGAATTATAAATTGGTGTTGAAGTCGTGAGAGCAACTGAAGTAGTTGTTGGTACTGCAGTATAAGGAATACCACTCTTTACAGGTACGAATTCATTTGTAGCTACTTGATAGTAATCATTGCCGTCAATTGTCACTATCTTACTGTATTTCCAACCTGAACTTGGAGATACAACTCTACCAATTTCTTTACCAGAGCCATCAACCAAATCAACGATACTGTTATAGGTTCTGACCGTTCCGGGTTTAGAAAACTCAGTATCAGTAAACGAACTGGCTTCAACCCATTGTCCGTAACCTACTTGGTAAAATTTCTGACCGTTAATAGTTGTTGTTGCTTTAACTCCTAAGCTAGCTAAGAGTTCATTTTCTCCAGTTTGAGGACCAGACAAAGAATCAACAGTTACTGGAATTCTTGATTGTACCTCATCATCAGAAGTTGGTGGAGTAGTTGGTGTTGATGGAGTCGTTGTTGAACCAGAACTAGTTGTTCCAGTATAAGTTGACTTAGGAATAGCTTTGTATGTCAAAGTTATTGTTTGTGGATCTTGTGTATATTTACCTTGCAATGCTGGTGTTGGAGTTTCCAAAGTATAGCCATCAATTGCAGTATCACCACTCAAATCAAAGCTGTCACCAATCGTTGTTCCAGTAACAGTTTTAGTTAATGGTTGACCATTAGCATTCAAAATTGGTGTGCCATCACTATTAGTATATTTGATTTCAACACTAGGACCAGTTTGCCATACGACTGGTTGAGCATGGATCATATTGTTGATCCACTGAGTAGTACCATATTGTTTGACTAGTACCCCGCCAAGATTGTAAGTAGGATTATATTTAGGATCAAATCCAGAATCACCGTAAACTAATTCATCATATGAACCAGTAGGATTTTGAATTACATAAGTGTCGTTTCCTTTGGCAGTCAAGTCACCGTAAGCTGGACTAGCAGTATTCATAGTGAAACCGTAATTTGAAGAAACATCTTCACCATCAAGTCCTTTGACCGGAGTTGAAGTAAATTGCATTGGTTGACCGACGACACCATAAACGGTAGTTGGATCATAAACACCGCCAGTTGTATTGATGCTAAAACTAGTATTTCTATTGATACCGCCTAGTGGTGAAAAGTCACTGATAGTATTGCCATTCATAACTAAACTACCGCCAGTTGAATCATTAGAAAATTGAATGACCCAAGGTGCCAAAGTCTTCAATTCATCATTAGTAATACCATTGAAACCATCGTCTCCGGCAAAATAAGCACTGCCAATTGGTGTTTCCAATTTAGCGATTTGACTGACATTAATTTCCTTCTTGGAATTGTCACTATAATTACCAATCAATTCTAGTTGATTGAGTTTGATACCATACATAGGTTCCAAACTTGGATTAGCATTGGCATCTGAACCTAATCTACCAGTAAAACTAATCGTATCGTGTGGTAATAGTTGTAAGTATTGCATCCCATCCAAACTTTCAATTGGCGTATATTCAGATTGTGTCAAATTGGCTGTAGCAGGATTTTGAGCCAAATATTGTGATTCATCCAATGTCAAAGTAACTGTCAACGGTTGATAATTCTTGATATCTCCGACTGTGATTGGATCAGTAGCCTTCAATCCTAGAGCCTGTCTGACCATCCCAGCCAAAGTAGCATCTGAAAAATCAACTACAGTACTATCGGTCAAATTAGCTGGTAACTTATAGCCTCCAGTATCAGCTGTAATATTAGTTTGACCGCCGGGTAATGCCGTTGGAACACTTACTGGCAAACTTGAAGCTGGTAAAGTTGCTCCTGCAGTACTACCAGAAGTAGTTTGGCTTGTCGTACCTGTCCCGGTAGTAGCTGCTGAAGAATTTCCAGTTGTTGAACCCGTTGTCGAGGTTGTTGGCGTGCTTGTACCACTTGTAGTTGTATCAGTTGGTGCAGTTGTACCAGTAGTATTTGCTGTTGAAGTATTCGTTGTTGAAGTCGTTGGCGTTGTTGCTGGTGCTGATGTAGTAGTAGACGTTGTTTCTGGTGCAGTGGTTGAACTGGATGTTGTCGAAGTCCCACTTGCCGTATTTGAAGTTGTTGAGCTTGGGACTGTTGAACTTGAAGTTGTTGAACCTGTCGTTGAAGTCGTTGGTGCGGTTGTCACACTGGTCGTTATTGTTGGCGATACTGTCTCCGTCGTAGCAGTTGTTGGCGTAGCCGTTGAACTAGCAGAAGTATTCGTTGTTGCAGCTTCCACAGTTTGTCCTGATAAAGACGTTAATACTAACGCTGAAATAATAGTCGTTCCTAGTTTCATGCATTTCTTATTAGTTAACATATCAATCACTCTTTTCTTAATCCTCAAAACCGATGTTAGAACGTTATTTTTATATATACCAATATAAAGTTGCTACAAAAAATTAAATAATTAATAGTTATTTTTAAAAGGCCTACAGCCATCTGAATCTCCCAGCAAAAGATGTATACCATTTGTAAAAAAAAAGAACCCATGATCAATACTATTTTCTAGTACTGACCACGAGTTCTTCTTTTCTTATTTAAATAACGTCACTAGCTGGAATCCATTCATCAGTAGCAACACGATACATCTTTTCACCATTGATCGTGGCATATCCGTCTGTATACCAATTTGATCCGCTTGATAATGTTTGGCCTAAACTCTTACCTTGAGAGTCATAAAGTGTTGCTCTAGTTTGGGTCTTTACCGTTCCTTTAGTTGAAAAGAACTTAACCCCATTTTGAACGGGTAAGAATTCATCGGTAGCTACTTGATAATATTGAGCACCATTGATAGTTACAATCTTGCTATATTTCCATTCTGTATTAGGCATTAACTTTTCTGAAACTGGCTGACCATAAGAATTTACCAAATCAGTTGAACTATCAAAGGTTCTGATCACGCCACTAGTTGGTGAAGCAACATTATTGTAGTCACTAGCTAAGACCCATTGACCATATCCAACTAAGTAGAATAATTGTCCGTTAATATGAGTAGTTGCACGAACCCCCATATCAATTAATTGATCATCTGTTGGAGAATCGGCTGATAAATCTTTGACTTGAATAGAAACTCGATCAGGTGATGTTGTAGTTGATGTAGTTGGTTGTGTTGATGTTGAAGGAGTAGTTGATGAACCTTGATCAGTTTGTGAATTGCCAGATGCATAAGGTTGTGAACTGGCAGCTTGATAGCTCAAATCGATTGTTTGAGGATTCTGAGTATAATTTCCCTTCAACAAGCTTGCTGGACTAGTCAAAGTATATCCAGTTACTTGGCTATCGCTAGTCAAATCATATGGATCACCGATTAAATTACCCTCAATAGTTTTGGTCATTGGAGTACCATCGGCGTTTAAAATTGGTTGTCCAGCGGGATCCATGTAATCAATTGTAACAGTAGGATGTGCTTGCCAAATTAGTGGCTGGTCTTCCATTGTTACAGTTTCAAAAAGTGTCGTTCCTTTAGTCTCATAAGTTAAAGAATCAGGCGTATAATCAGCAAAACCAATTTGACCATAATCCAATTCCTTTGCGTTTGGATCGGCATCAGTCAAAGTATAACTGTCGTTTCCGTTATTAGTGAGGTTGTCATCTTTCAAATCAGTTGTTGGTACTGAACTAGAATAATGATAACTATTTGCTATATCTTTTCCATCCAAGTCTAAAACCTTAGGTGCAGTAAATGTAATTGGTTGTCCCGTTACTGCATAAATTGGTGTTGAATCATTAATTGTATTCGATACTGCAATGACAGATACACTTTGACCAGATTCGACGCCTTGCAATGGTGTAAAGTCTGAAATACTTGAATAACCTAATTCGATTGTGTGATAACTTTGACCATTATTAGCAAATTTAACAATCGTTGGAGCAACTTGTGCCAATTCTTGATTATTTAAACCATCAGTTGGCGATGTAGTTGAACCACCGCTCAATTCAAATAACGTTGCATTGGCAAGATCAAGTCCAGCAACTTGGCTGACATCAATCTCTTTAGCATCTGGGTCACTAAAATTACCATCAAGTGTTAGCTCGCTAAAATTAATGCCGTCCAATGGTCTCAAGTCAGTATTAGCATTAGCATCTGAAGCTAATTTAGCTTGAAAAATAACACTTGTTTTAGTTGGTAATAATTGCAAATATTGCATTCCATCAAGGCTTTCAACCGGTGTATCTTGTTGGTCAGTCATTGAAGCTCCCGGTGTTGGTCCTGAACCATCGGCTGGATGATCCATTTCGTAGCTAGTCATCATAATTCCAAGTGTTGGGTTGACATAGCCCTTAATATCGCCAACTGTAATTGGATCATTAGTAGGAATATTCAAAGCTGACTTAACTGCTGCACCTAATAATGGATCGGCAAAGTTTACCACCGTACTATCAGTAACATTGCTAGATATTGCATATGGATTAGTACCAGTTGTTGATGTTGTCGGTGTTGTCGGTGTTGTCGAAGTACCTGTTGTGCCCGTCCCTGTGGTTGTCGTGGTACTTATTGGTGTTGTAGTTCCAGTTACAGTTGAACCACTAGCTGAACTAGTACTTAAACCAGTACTTGAACCAGTACTTGGAATAGTTATTGTGCTAGTCGTAGTAGTGGATGTCGTTGGAGCTGTGGTACTTGTAGAACTTGTAGTACTTGCTGATGTTGTTGGTGCTGTACTGCTGCCAGTCGTCGTTGGAGTTGGACTTGTCGTTGAAGTACCACTAGTCGTTGTAGATGGTGCTGTTGTAGCCGGACTTGTTGTCGATGTTGATGTCGTTGGAGTAGTAGCTGTGCCTGTAGTTGAACTACTGCTTGTCATAGTACTTGTAGAAGTAGCCGGGCTAGTTGTTGAAGTGCTACCAGTTGTCGAACTAGTTGGTGTCGTTACCGGACTAGTGACACTTGGACTTGACGAACTAGTCGCTGTAGTTGAACTAGTTGTCGTATCGCCTGTAGTAGCAGCTTTAGCCGTTTGCGATGTCGTGACTCCTCCCAAAATCAACGCTGAAAATAACGTAACTCCTAAATATACACATTTCTTATTCAATAACACATCAATCACGCTTCTTTCTTCAGCGCTCATAATAAATAATTCGAACTAATTTGCCAGAATAATAATTTTGCTTATTTTTTTATAATTTAAAGAACCCTACTATCTCAAGCATTTTGAGCTTTTAGCTGTATACTATTCGTAAAAAGTGAAAATTTACAAAAAAAGCCATGATATTTACATTATCTTGTTCATTTGTCGGGAAAAATTCATTAAATGAATTGATAATATTATCTTAATAAAGTTTTATTCCACTTTTGGAAAAAACCTCTTACAAAAATTGAATCAAAATTACGAGTAAGTGATAGTACTATATTACTTGTAATAAGGAAAGACCTCATATATATCGTTAAGACAATTCAAGTACATTTGGCAATGTACACGAAATTGATATGTATACAAAAAAGGATGTCCATGGTCGGCATACCACGAACATCCAAGTTAATAATTCACACACAGTTATAAAAATAAAATTAAATAGTAGCCTTGAAAGTTTGTTCAACTACATCGTACATGGCAACGTACTGATCAGGAGCAACACGTAAGAAAGGCATACCGTTAGACGTATTGATAACAGTATCTGTAGCCCATTTGGTTCCAGATGCTAAAGATACGTCGCTTTTTTGTACCAAATTATGATCGTAAACATTAACAGCTTTATCTTTGCCGTCGAGTGATTGAACTTTGATAACCATTCGACGGTTTTTGTATGCAAAACTATCCTTTGAGCTTAAAAATTGGTTAGGTGCAACTTGGAAATAACTAGTTCCATTAATATCTTGAGTCTTAGCAACTTGCCAAGTACTGTCCTTTTGAAGAGCAACATTAGTAGCATTTCCATTTTGATCATAAACAGGTGCTTCTTCGCTACTTACTTGAGCAAAACTTCCCTTACTTACTGATTCGGCATTAACATCAGTAGTTGTTGCTAAAGAACCCCCAACACCTAAAAGTGCACACACTAAAAATAATAAAGATTTTTTCATTTTCCTTGACCTCACTATAATTCAAATAATTTAACCCTCTGTGCACTTATTTTTTGGCAGAAAAAAAGCGCACACAAAATTGGTTTTATGTAATACAATAAAAAAATTAATATTTCACACAGTCAGCTATATAACATTGGCATAATTATAAGCAACTTTATAGTACAAGGTTTGGACAACTATTACAAGAAATATCGTTCAAAAATCCTTATTTTTTTTATCAAATTTTCAATATATCGTATATCATAAAAATAAGAAAACGTTATAAACGTTGATAATATTGACTTCTGTAGACCTATATGTCATGAAAATAAAAAAAGACTATCTTAATCAAGATAATCTTTTTTTGGTTATTTATAGTTTTGCTGAAAATTCTTGTTGCATGACATACCACATACCCACATATTCGTCTGTTGCTACTCGTACAAATGGCATTCCGTCAGGTGTGAAAATCACTCTATCCGAATACCAAGAAGTACCTGGTGCTAATGCTACATCCGATAATTGAACAAAATTGTGATCATACAAAGGTACATCTCCATCAGTTGACGAAACCTTGATAACCTCCGGTCTATTACTGTAAGTATAGCTATCTTTGGAACTTAAATACTCATTAGTAGCTATTTGGTAATAGTCCGTATTTTTAATACTAATTGTTTTCCCAAGATACCATGTACTATTCTTTGGAACTTTTCTCCCAAGATTATCTCCATTGGAATTATATAGATCCGCTGAAGATGAATCCACATCTACAAAATTTCCGCTATCAACGGATTCAGCCTTGACACTAGTCGGTGAAAATGAAAAACCTAAGCCAAGTAAAATTGTTAAAAACATTACAGCGAGTTTTTTCATTTTTTATACTTCCTTAGTCTCCTTAGACTAACTAAACTGTAATATGTTTAAACAAATATTACAATAATTGAGCTTACACATTTATTTATAAAAAAAATCATCAGACTAAATAATCTGATGATTTTTAAATTTATTTATGATCTATCTTCCTTAACAAATCAGTATTTTTATTAACCTTCGCTAAGTAATAAGCCAAGTTATTGAAAGTTTCGTAATCAGCTTTTTTGCTTTTATCATTTTTAATCGACAAAGCAGCAAAGTAATTTAATTCATCCAAGAAATATGAAACATGTTTTTCATTTGCAAATTTTAAACCACGTTGACTGAAGTCAAATGATGTTTGATAGGATTTCATTTTTGCAAAAGAACCCGCTAATGTCTTGCAAATAAAGAGAATTTCTAATTCATTGGCATTTTTGAATTCGACATCTTCCTCACAAGCATTAGAAATCATTTGGAAATAGTATTGTGCGCGGTCATCATGTTCTTGGCCTAAATAATCTAGTCCTTTGAACAAATAAGCTAACAAAGTATAAATATCATCATTAGCCGATTTAGTATACTGTAAAACTTTATCAAGAGTAAACAATGAAGAATCAAAGTTTCCCTTCCAATAATCCAACACACCAGTGATCAATTCGTATTGCTTCATGTCATTATCGCTCAATTTTCCCTCAAGTGATGACAACTTTTCTTCTACATCTGAAGTATCCTTCAACAATGTATCTTTCTCTAATGCATCCAAGGCGCTATCCTCTTTGGCAGAAGATTTACTTGAAAAATCACTAAAAACATCGTTTAATGTTAAATCTAATTTCAAGCAAATCTTAATAAGGATATTGACCGTGGGCGCAATATTATGTTTCTCGATTTTGCTAATTGTATTTTGAGTACAAATATCATCAGCTAACTCAATTTGAGTTAAATTCATTTCTCGTCTTTTATTGTAAATAATTGATCCAAGAAACAATGGCAACACACTCCCATCTATCGTTATGACATTTATCAATAATACTATACCACCGGATAAAAAAATATATATAGTTATCGTTAATAAATAATCTAATATTAATATATATTTTTATGAAAATTTGCATATGCACAAAAATATTTGTGCTCGATTTCTTGTATTATCAACTATTGCAAAAAAAAAGCAGTCGAACAAATTAATGTCCAACTACTCTAGTGATGCGGGTAAGAAGATTCGAACTTCCACGGAGATAATTCTCCACAAGATCCTTAGTCTTGCGCGTCTGCCAATTCCGCCATACCCGCATGCAGGTTCTACTATACACATAAATAAAAAAATTATCAAGATGAAATAGTAATATCTTTGATATATTTTAGTTTTCCATGGCATTTTCCGCAGACATATTTTCGAGTGTTTATCTTTTTTACACGATGATAAATATGATGACAATCATTACATTCATAAACATGATAATTCTTTCTATGAACGGAACTTTTAATTGGTGAAAAACGACTACCGCCAACTTGTTGCAAGAGAATCTTAAAAGTTCGATCCTTATGTTGTGCTGGTAAACCGTCATTATACAAATGATAGTGACACAATTCATGCTTTATGACACCAATTAATTCTTCTTGACCAAAGTCTTGATATATTTTGGGATTAATATCAATATTTTTATCTCGTAAGTGAAAGCGACCACCAGTAGTTTTTAATCGACTATTAAAATACGCTTGATGAATAAAAGGCTTCCCGAAATATTCTTGGGAAACCTTTTTTACTAGTGCAGTTAATTCTAAATCGTTCATCTTAAGCTAAGTTAGTCAACCTTTGAATCAATTTAGAAAATTTATCCATATATTCATCTTGCTTCTTTTCTGCTTCATCAAATTTGTGACGGTCGATTGTCTTATTGTCACCGATACTTTCAGTCATATCAGCACAACCAGCAACATAATTCTTGAAAGCCGAAACCAAATTAATATGTGTTCCCATCAATCTGGCTGGAGCTTTACCCTTTTCCAATTTAGCTAAAGTTGCTTGATAATTCTTCGTACCAGTAGCGAAATCTTTTTGAATCTTTGTATACTCTACATCATCCAGCTTATTAACTTTACTACGATCTAAAGCATCACGTAATTTTTCAAATTCTGGATTAAGTTTATCTTGTTCATCTTGAATTGATTGAACAGTACTGTTGATTAAATTGCCATATTGCATAGCTTTCTTTTGTGCGGCATTCATAGTAATTACCTCTTGTTTTCTTTTTGTGTTTTTTCAGTGTAAATATCTTTTTCAATAGTAAATCTTGGACGTTGCTTAACTTCACTGAAGATTTTTCCAACGTATTCACCGATCACACTAATACTAATCAATTGTACACCACCAAGTGCCCAAATAGATATCATTAGTGATGACCAGCCATCAACAACGTTACCATTTATTTTTTGAATAAAACTATAAATTAATAAAACTAAACTGATCAAAACAATAAAAAATCCTAAGCCCATGATCATCTTTATGGGAACAATTGAAAATGAAGTGATTCCATCCATCGCAAATTTAATCATCTTGCGTAATGGATATTTGGATTCACCAGCAAATCTTTCCTTACGAGCATAATAAACTTTAGCTGACTTGAAACCAACTAAAGGCACGATTCCACGTAAAAACAAATTTCTTTCACGATAACTCAACAAAACTTGGCAAGCCCTTTGGCTCATCAAACGATAATCAGCAGAATCAGGAACTAAGTGGACTCCCAAGAAGCCCATGAATTTATAGAACATCTCGGCGGTATTACGTTTAAAAGCAGTATCAGTATCACGATTATTTCTAACTCCATAAACTACTTCCGCACCATTGAGATACTCGTCGACCATCTTAGGAATAGCATTAACGTCATCTTGTAAATCAGCATCTATCGTTATAACGGCATCTGAATCTTTGGAAGCTCGTGTTACGCCAGCTAATAAAGCCCCTTGATGACCAAAATTACGGCTCAATTTTACACCAGAGACTAGCTTGGATTCTTTAGAAAAATTATCGATCATACTCCAAGTCTTGTCTTTACTACCATCATCAACGTACACAATTTTACTGTTAGCAGAAATCTTACGTGACTCGATCAAACCATTAACGATTGCTGACAATTCTTTCGTCGTTTCTGGCAAAACTTCTTCTTCGTTGTAGCAAGGGACTACAATACTTAATTTGAATAAATCAGACATTCATTTTCCCCCATTTTAATTTAAACCAATCGTAAATCCAATATAGGCCAATTCCGCCTAAGATTGCGATAACAGGTAGAAACTCTAGTCGATACCTACCTTGTACTTCAATTAATAATTGTACAACGGCGTACGCCATTAGTGGTAACAATAATATAAATATCTCTTTATGAGTGTTTTTCAACAATTTGATTGAACCAAACCATGACAAGATTATCAAGACTAGTGAGCCTAGATAGCCTAATAATTTAATAAAGTTGCTTGTCTTCAATGAATGCCTAGTTTCAATACCTGTAAAGTCAATGGTGATTGCACGCTCTGCCCACAATTTGGAATTTTTATTCCAAAGCAATTTAAGCCAACCATGAGTAGAATTTAGATTATCGATATTTTCACGAATAACTTGATGTTCTTTAGCACTCATCTTGGCTCGACTATCCTTGAGATTAAAACGATCGACCATTTGTTGATCATAGGCGCCATTAGAATTAGCATCCAAGCCGACCACAAATTTCCATTCAGAATCTCGATTAGTTAATCCATAAGAATTGAGTCCGGAGCTTTTAATTGCTAAACTGGCTCCAGAAAAAATCACTTGATAAATTAACAAAGTTATTACTACTTTGACAATTTTTGACCAGTTGAGTTGATTATTATCAATCAACAAATAAATCAATGCATAAACAACGATACCCGCTATAACGACTGGACCAATTGGCCGAATAATACTACCAACACCGAGAGTCAAACCAGCCAGTGCATAAGACCAATAACGATCCTTTAGAATCAAATAAAATGTCACTAAGAATAGCAGCATCCCAAGATATTGATTATCTGCCTGACTATTTAAGGCAAACCAGTCCAAATCAATCATCAAAATAAAGATTGACAAGCGAGCTAATTTAACCTTTTTTGTGATTTTGATAGCTAATAAATAGACCATCAATAAAATCAAAACTTGATACACAACGTTTAACAATTGAATTGCTATCACGTGATGTCCAAAGATTTTGACCACCGTCATAACGTAGACTAAAAAGCCTGTTTGATAGGCCCATTTAGCGAAATAATCATTATCATAACTAAATATTTTTTCACCATTCAAAGCCTTTGGAGCTGTTCTCCAAAAAGCCTTAAAATCACTAACTTGTGTCTGTGGAACCAGCTTTAACCAAATTAGGGCAACGATAGCAAAGACTAGCAACAAACTAATTAAAATCAATCGATTGAGATTTTTGTCATCATCGCGAATTCGGTAAAGTAAATAACCAACTCCACCGACAAAAATAATTGCACAAAGAAAAACCAGTATCGCTAATACTGGTTCTATTTTTAAATAATTTAATGTATAAAATTTGCCTGCTTGAATCAAAACGACCGACGTAAAAATCACTAAACAGACAATTACTAATTTGCTAATAATATTTTGAAATTTATTTAGCATGATACCCCTTATACTTGATGAATTAATTTACTGTGTTTCTCCACAAAGTCACCAAGTTTATCTAAGCAAGCATTGATACTATCCATACTTGCAGCGTAACTCAGACGTAAATGACCTTCGCCACCGATACCAAAGAAACTACCTGGTAGGATTGCCAAATGTTCTTCTTCCAATAATTCGTTGGCAAATTTAACATCATCTTGCTCAAGACCTTCTGGGATTTTAATGAACAGGTAGAAAGCACCATCAGGATCAGGACACTCAAAACCTAATTCTTTAAGCCCCTTATGCAAAACATCACGACGAGCTTGATATTCTTTGCGCATTGAGATTGGATCGTCATAACCATTCTTATAAGCTTCTAAGGCAGCATATTGTGTGATAGACGTAATTGAAGTTGTAGCCAACTCATGAATCTTATTGATTTGGGCAATCACTTCGGCGGGTCCACAGACGACACCAAAACGCCAACCAGTCATCGCATGAGATTTAGATAAACCATTCAACAAAATTGTTTGTTCTGGCAAAATTGTTCCAAACGATACATGCTTAAAATTATAAGTCAATTCACTATAAATTTCGTCACTAACGACAAAAATATCATGCTTTTTTAAAACTTCCGCTAAAGCTTCCAACTCGTCTTTAGTATAGCTAACACCAGTTGGATTGCTTGGGTAGTTCAATAATAAAATTTTAATTCTAGGATTAGTTCTCAAAACCTCAATTAACATTTCTGGAGTCATCTTGAAACCAGTCTTTGAAGTATCTAAATAAACTGGAGAAGCTCCGTTAAAATTAGCGTCTGGGCCATAGATTGTAAATGAAGGTGATGGAATCAAAACCTCATCCCCAGTTTGCAAAATTGCATTAAAAACTGAGAAAACACCTTCTGTAACACCAGCGGTAGCCAAAATTTGGCTCTCTGGATCATAATTCAAATCGTACTTGTCATGTAGATAAGTAGCTACTGCATGTAAAAGCTCATGGTCTCCTTCAGGAACTGTATAGTGAGTTTTGTTCTCATCGATTGCCGCAATAGCAGCTTTCTTAATATGATCTGGAGTTGGAAAATTAGGTTCACCAACGGTCATATTAACAGCTCCAGGTATACTCTTAGCTTTGGCATTAAACTTAAAAATATCTTGTTGTTTAATTGCCACAACTGATGGTTTCATAAGGGAGATTAAATCACTTTTCACTGTTAAACACCTCTTCTTAAAGATTACCCTTTAATTCTAACATATGATTTTCATTAGATAGAACTGATTGAGACATAAGTTTACCATTGTCTATCAACGAGTTAAGCGTATTCATTAACATTACCAATTTGAAAAAAAAGCCCAACCAATTTCAAAAATTGGCTAGACTAATTAATTACACATCAAAAACTGTATAAGGTAAACGACGCTTGTGAGCTGTCTTCTTATACCAATTTTCAATAATTTCAGCATGTTTTGGATCGATATCTTTACCTTCAAGATAATCGTCAATATCTTTATAAGAAACTCCCAGAGCTTTTTCGTCAGGTAGACTTGGACGGTCTTCCTCCAAATCAGCAGTTGGAATTTTTTCATAAAGATTCTTAGGAGCATTCAGTTTCTCTAACATTGCTTTACCTTGGCGCTTATCAAGACGGAATAACGGCGTTACATCAGCAGCACCATCACCATATTTCGTATAAAAGCCAGTGATATTTTCAGCTGCATGATCAGTTCCGACAACGACACCTTTATTATCTCCAGCAATCGCATATTGAGCAATCATTCTCGTTCTAGCTTTGATATTGCCTTTATTAAAGTCAGAAATAGTTAGACCGTTATCTTCAACGGCTTTTACCATTGCATCAACACTGTCTTTGATATTTACACGGACAACTTTATCAGCTTGCATCCATTCGATAGCTTGCATGGCATCTGACTCATCAGCTTGTTCTCCATAAGGCAAACGAACAGCAATGAATTGATAATCGTCATCGCCTGTTTCTTGACGAAGTTCTGTCATAGCGATTTCTGATAATTTACCGGCTAGCGTGGAATCTTGTCCACCAGAAATACCCAACACTAAAGTTTTCAAAAAACTATGTTGTTTTAAGTAAGTCTTCAAAAAATCAACTGAGCGTCTAATTTCAGCTTCAGGATCGATTTCTGGTTTAGCATGTTCAAATTCAATAATTTCTTTTTGCAATGGTCTCATTTTTAGTCACCTAATCTAATATTGTTTACATCATTTCTAATCTTCTCGATATACTTCATCTTATGACTGTATAGTTTTGAAGATAAGTCGACTGGATAAACTTGTGGGTTCAAGATACGTTTGTACTCATCCCAAAGTGAATCTAAGTTGGCTGCACAGTAGTCTTTAATCTCCTTAACAGTTGGCAAGTCATAAACTAACTTTCCATTAACGAAGATATCATGGAGCAATGGCTTAGCTTGGAAATCTTCAACTGTCTTGTTGATATATGTGTATTGTGGGTGGAACATGTAAAGCGAGTTGTGTTCACGAGGATCTTCATTCCAGAAAGTTACGTAATCTCCTTCTGATTTGTCGTTCTTCTCGTTGTTAGTAATACGCCAAACTTGTTTCTTACCTGGTGTAGAAATCTTAGCAGCGTTACTAGAAAGTTTCAAAGTATCCATCATATTACCTTTGGCATCTTCGATACTTACTAACTTATAGACAGCACCTAAAGCTGGTTGATCAAAGGCTGTGATCACTTTAGTACCGATACCCCAGACGTCAATTTTGGCATCTTGCATCTTCAAGTTCAAAACAGTCTTTTCGTCCAAATCATTTGAGGCATAAATCTTAGCATTAGGGAATCCAGCTTCATCAAGTTGTTTTCTGACACGCTTAGAAATATATGCCATATCACCGGAATCGATTCGAACACCTAAGAAGTTGATCTTGTCACCCATCTCACGGGCAACTTTGATAGCACTAGGAACCCCACTCTTCAAAGTATCGTAAGTATCAACTAAGAAGACACAATTCTTGTGAGTTGTAGCGTAAGCTTTGAAAGCATCGTATTCATTACGATAAGTTTGTACCAAAGCATGGGCATGTGTTCCAGAAATTGGAATACCAAATAATTTACCAGCCAAAACGTTACTTGTAGCGTCAAAACCAGCAATGTATGCGGCACGTGTTCCCCAAATAGCAGCATCGACTTCTTGTGCACGACGAGAACCGAATTCCATAACAGGATCATCGCCACAGACAGTCTTGATACGGGCGGCTTTAGTAGCAATAAGTGTTTGGAAATTAACCATATTCAAAACGCCAGTTTCAATCAATTGACATTGTGCTAGTGGTCCTTCAACTTGGAAAATTGGCTCTTCATTGAAAACCAAGTCCCCTTCCAAAGCTGAACGTACTGTACAACTGAATTGCATATCTTTTAACCAGCGTAAGAATTCTTCATCATATTCCCCATATTCACGCAAGTAATCGATATCTGAATCTGAAAAACTTAAGTTCTTAAGATAATTAACCACATGTTCTAGACCTGCAAAAACAGCAAAGCCATTGTCGAAAGGCAATTTACGGAAATAAACTTCAAAAACAGCCCGACGATTATGCAGCCCCTTCTTCCAGTATGTATACATCATATTGAGTTCATAATAATCAGTATGCAAAGTTAAATCTTCATTTTGAAATTGAGTCATCATATCTCCCTTAATAATTTGATTATCAAAATTTATTTTACATTAATTGGCATCCAAAGTCGCTTGATAGCCGTCATTTACTTTTTGAGCTAATTTTTCAATTGAATAATTGTCACGCGCATCTTGGTACAAAGTTAATCCTTTACGATCAAGGTTATTATCTTTCCATAATGAATGAGCATCATTTAAAGCACTGATTAATTCTTGTTCATTATCAGACTCTACCAACCATCCATTTTCATTATCGATAATTTTACTTGTAGCACCAACATTTGTCGCGATAACTGGTTTACCGTATGCTGCCGATTCCAAATACACTGCTGGCATACTTTCCGACTTAGAAGTCAATATTGAAACATCGCATTCTTGATAATAATCACCAGTATTTTCTCTAAAACCAACAAAATCGACTTTATCATTAATCCCTAGATTCTTTACTAATTCTCGTAATTCATCCATCAATGGACCATCACCCACTAAAGTCAATCTGAAATTAAAGTCCACTTTACTTAATGCGTTCAATAATAACCTATGATTCTTAACATCAACCAATCTTGCTACCTCTAATAAACTAAAAGTAGATTGTCGATTAAAAGATGGGTTGATGCCTGTGAAGTCAATAGCATTAAATACTTCAAAAGTTTTATCATCTGGAATTTTCAATGATTCAAAGTATTCTTTTAAATCAGGATTGACGTAAAAAAGCAAATCAGCCTTCTTCAGAGCATGCAGATTTAATTTGAGCATAACTGAACCTCTAAGACCGGAAAAGTCGATACGAGGGTCAGAATGGACCGTGATAACCCATTTAGCATTAACTTTATTTCGAATTAAAGAAAAGATATAATTGGCACGTGGTCCATGAGTATGAACAATATCAAAATTATTATTATTTATATATTTAATCAATGGTTTCAAAATAGATAAATCAAAACGCTGTTTTTGTTCAATCACTGACACACTTAATCCATTTTCCTTAGCCATCTTTGAAACAGGGCCCCTTTGAAAAGTCAGCAGAGTACTCTCAACTCCTATATTTTTTTGACCTTTCATTAGACTGATAATATAAGTTCTTGCTCCACCGTCTTCATTACCGGCATTAATATGTAAAACGCGCATTTTGACACCTCTCAAATTAATCTTTCTCGTGTATAATAATACATTAAAGGAGAACGCCATGCACAAAAATAGAGTAAATATTTTAGGTACAGAATTTGACAACTTTACCGCTAAACAATTCCACAAATATTTGGATGACGATTTAGACCTTAAAGCTAACAGATTCATCGTAACACCTAATCCTGAAATTGTTCTATCGGCCAGAAAAGATAGCAATTTTTCAAAAATCATCAATAATGCTGATTATGTCATCCCTGATGGTATCGGAATCATTAAAGGAGCTAAGAGTCTAGGCACTCCTCTCCATGAAAGAATCACCGGTTTTGATACTTTAGAATACTTAATTTCAGCTGTTAATCGCAAACAATTAAAACTTTACATGCTGGGTGCTAAGCCAGAAGTCATTGAAGCTAGCGCTAAAAAAATCAAAAAACAATATCCTCAAGTTAACTTAGTCGGTTATCATGATGGATATTTCAAAGATGACACGCCAATTGTTGAAGAAATTGCTGCTAAGAAGCCTAATGTTGTTTTAGTAGCTTTAGGATCGCCAAAACAAGAATTCTTCATCAACAAGTATCGTGATCAAGCAGACGCAATTTGGATCGGTGTCGGTGGCAGTTTCGACGTCTTCTCAGAAACTAAGAAACGCGCTCCTAAGGTTTTCCAAAAGCTTAATCTCGAGTGGTTCTATCGTTTAATAACTGAACCAACTAGAATTGGTCGTATGATGGCAATTCCTAAGTATATGAATATGATTAATAAAGAGAAGAAAAACAAGAAATAACAAAATTTTTCTTTTTAATTAGTTTTAAATTGTCGTCATCCGTTCAGCACTGGATTGTGACTTTTATTTTTATATAAATTACTTCAGAAAATAAATAGAAGATGCTATCGGAATTGCAATTAGATATTGAAATCTAGTCGGTAGCAAAAGCATACTTACGCTCACAAAAAAATCCCGTTAGAAAATCTAATTTCTAACAGGATTTTTTTATTATTCTTCTACATCAATTGTATAAGGATCTTCACCAGATCTTAAAAAGATTCGTGCATTCAACATTGCGTAACTCAAAATAGTTACGAAATATATACTTACTGAAGGTGCTTCGATAACGTGTCCTGTCATCAAAGCCATTCCAAATCCTAAAGCGACACTGGAAACCAGCATTGCCCACTTAAATGACCACATGTACTTGAATTTTCTAAGGAAAACTCCAATTAGGTAAATCAAGCAATAAGCTAGTGGTGCTAAGTAAACGATGATTCCAATAAAACCAAATTGGAAGAAGATATCGACATAATCCATTTCAACCAACTTAGCTTGCTTGGCTTTCTTGAAATTTGTCGCATAACCCATTCCAAAGGCCTTTTGTGCTGGTGTTGCTTTGGAGAAGTTGTGAGCGGCGTTTTCAAAGTAAACTGTCCGACCACTGAATAAGTATGAAACAGTCTTATTAGTTTCGACATACTTCTTTTGATCTTTAGTGATACCTTTTTTTGTCTTAGCTTGTTTCTTCTTGTACTTAATCATGTCACTGTGCAATTCAGCTGTTCTAGAAACGGCCATTGCTGGATAAGCAGCAAAAATTCCACCTAGCGTTACAGCTAGCATAACGATGATTCCTGCCATGTACTTGCGACGACTGCTGTCTTGGAAGAATTGAATTACTGAAGCCAAGATAGCCATACAAATACCAAACACGATAGCTAATAAAGAACCTTTTGTTCCAATTAATAGTGCTGAGTAAATTGCAATAACAATCGTTAGCCAATAGTAAATTTTTGACCAAGTATTAATTTTCTTAAGTGCGTACCAAACCATAATTGGGAAAGAAATTGAAACAATCGCACTCAATTCATTGGCTGCGAAGAACCAACCGCTCTCTCCTAATTTGTAGTACGAGTATGAACTGAAACTAGTATTAGTAAAGTGAGCCACAATCATGATGATACTGATAATGTTGACCGCAATAAAGATAACCTTGGGGAAGAAACGGTTGATGATTCGATCTTCAGCTAATTCCTCAAAAGCATAAAAATACCCGAGCAACATAATTGGATAATACAAACTTTTTGCTAAAGTCGTAATTTCCAAAGATGGAATAAATAGTGTTTTAGTTTTGTAATTGATTACCAAACTAATAGCTGAAACTACCGCTAATAATACGAAGTAACCAATTATTCGAAACCCGTGTTTATTATCTCGATTCAAAATCAAGAACAATAATATGTAGAATACTGTTATCGCCATGACGACCATTCTAATCAATACCCCGAAGGTAATATTGATGTTAAAACGCATCATCGTACCAGTAACAGCATCTAATACTGGTTGAAAGATAATGTACAGCATCAAGAAGATACTATACTTTTTTATAAAGCTTTGCATAAGTGACTCCCAGTTTAAAAATTTAAAACATGTGTAGGTTATATCTTACCTTAAATCTAATTCTAAAGAAATTGATTATCTATCTTTCTAGATAAAATTCAAAACGATCTCCAGCGTATTGTGAACGAACGTATTCAAATGGTCTACCATCATCCAAAGTTGTCACTTGGCGAACACGTAAGATTGCTGAACCACGCTTAACGTTCAAGAAATTAGCGATTTTTTCTGAAGCTAAAATAGCAGAAACAGTTTGCGTAGCATTACCTAATTTTAACCCAGCTTTGTCCTCAAGTGCTTTATAAAGTGAAGACGTTATGTCTTTTTTATTCAAACTATTGACGATGTTTATCGGTATAGTCGCAACTTCAAAACAAATTGGTTGTTGATCAGCATAACGAATTCTTTCCATTCGTAAAATTTGATCGCCATCTTTTAATTTTAATTTTTCTAATTCACTGATTGATGGATCGGCCACATGATAAGAAACCGTCTTACTTGAAGGCTTCTTACCTTGGCTTTCGGTGATTTCGGTAAAACTAGTCGTTCCTGACATCTTTTCTTGAACCTTGCTGCTGGCAACATAAGTTCCTGATCCAACTTGTCGTTGCAAAATTCCCTCATCGACTAAAGTTTGGATTGCTTGACGAAGTGTCATCCGACTAACATCAAAGTCTTGTGAAAGCTGTCTTTCTGACGGGATACGTTCCCCAACAGCCCACTTGCCAGATTCGATTTCTTTTCTAATTTCATTGTGAATTTGTATATATACTGGTACCTTCATTTATTTGGCACTCCCTTTAAGCATTACTTCTGTTAATTATACAGTATTTTTGTAAAAAATTAAGAATTGGTCTAAAAACAATTATAACAAATACAATAATAGGTCTATATCAATTGACATAAAAAACTAATCAGTATATTCTAAAACGCAAGTGACTACACGATTTAACAGCGTTGCTTCCGATACGGCTGTCTAAAAACAAATAAGGAGATTTTTTATCACATGGATAATTATTCCAATAATTCAAATAGTAGTTTCACTGAACGTTTTTCTGCCGCTTTAAGAGATTTGCCAAATGCGCTTGGACAAGTATTCAACTTGCAACGAAATGTGCATGAATTAAGAACCCTCAAGAAAACAACTAAGATTATGATGACCATTATGCTTTTAGCAACCTGGGCTTCATTTATTTTGGGAAAAGATTTTGGTTTCTCAGGTTGGATCGGTGTCATCACTGGTACTTCCGTTGTTTTGAATCTAATCCTAGTTGATCAAGGTCGTTTGACTAATTACAGTTGGGGCGTCTTAGGTTGTGTGGTTTGGTTAATCATTGCCATCAACAACCGCTTAATTGGCGATATCGCTTCGCAGTCATTTTATTTAATTATGCAATTCGTAGGTCTTTCAGTTTGGCATCGTGAGATCAACCAAGCTGACCAAGAAGAAGTTGCTTCTCGTAAATTAACCTGGCGTGAAGGAATCTTCTGGTTCTTGGCGACCTTTATTATTTATTTCATCGTTTTATTCTTCAGTAAACATTTGAATGGCGTCCAAGTTTACTTAGATGCTACTCTTTTGCCATTAGGAATTGTTGGACAAGTTCTAATGACTTATGGTTATCGTTCCCAGTGGATTGCTTGGATCACTCTAGATGTCATTAACGTCATCATCTGGTTCAACCAATTGCAAGTAGTTAGCCCTGCTTCCACTTCGATGTTCGTTCTACAAATAATTATGTTGATCAATGCCATTTATGGCGCTTATCTGTGGTTTAAACCTAGTGATCAATAAAATTATTTAAAACATTCAATATAACCGTCAAAAGCAATTATCCATCGTGTAGTCACTTAGGCATCGACAATCGTCGGTGTTTTTTCTTTGTGGAATAAAAAAAGCCGTCAAACAAGTTTATTCTTGTTGACGACTAACTGGTAAATAAATTGGGTTAGCTGGATTCGAACCAGCGCATGACGGGATCAAAACCCGTTGCCTTACCGCTTGGCTATAACCCAATGAATGGAGGGGAGTGGATTCGAACCACCGAACCCGAAGGAGCGGATTTACAGTCCGCCGCGTTTAGCCAGACTTCGCTACCCCTCCATGTGTTTACCACATGTCTTTATCCGACTTAATTATATTACCGAAAATAACAGACCATTTCAAGAGTTTTTTGCAAAAAAAGATGAATCATTTTCAGATTCATCCTTTTAACTATCTGATAACGTCGACATTATCGGCTTTGACGAACTCATTTGTCGCTACACGATAATAATCTTCATTATTAATTTTAATTACTTTATCAATCTTCCAATCAGTTTTGACAGCCAAAGCACGATTAGTTACTGTATCGCCGTGAGAATTATCTAGCGAAATGTAATCAGTACCACCATGAGTTCTGACTACTGAATCTTTATCCTTGTATAAGTAAATATCAGAAGCTTTGACGAATTCATTAGTTGCCACACGGTAGTACTTCTCGCCTTTGATAGTCATGTACTCGTCAGTTTGCCAATTTGAGTCTGGTGAAAGAGCAACAGTCTTACTTAAGTTGCCATCTTCATCGTAAATGTCGGCAGAATCTTGATCTGGGTATGTGGTTAAGGTTTGAAGTTTGTGTGTGAATTTGGAAGTTACTGTTGGTGTTGATGGATTTTTAGTGTAGTAAATTGTGTAATTATTTTCCATTCTATTCCCATTTTGAATAACCGCCAAAGATTTTTCACTTTCCGACACGTCTAGTTCATATGGACCATCCTCATTAGGATCACCATTAAATGTTTCTAATTTTACTTTGACTGTATTAGGATTTGCAGTATATCCAGAAACGGTTGGAGCTTGAAAAGTTAATATTTGACCTACATATGAAAAAGCATCCTCTTCAACTACTACTGCTTCTATAAAAAGCTTCTTTCCAGAAAAATCAGGAGCAAGCATAGAACTGTAATCTCCTGAGAGTGCATCATCGTACTCTAAGTGATTACCATTTGGCACAACATCCTTATTAGAATATACTCCGAAAGTCAAATTTGATTTTTTCAGATTTTTCTCTCTTATTTTCAAATTCCAAGTACTAATATCTGTTCCACCCTGTGGATATTCTGATTGATTTTCTTTTTCATCATTTGGGTTTATCCAAGAATCCGCATCAAGACCTGAACCCTTGGATAAATCCAAACCAGAAATCTTGATTTGATATAATCGATTAGTTTTATCAAATATATTCTCTATATTGTCATTTGAATTCGAAAAATTACTTATATCCACCTCATGTAAACAATAATCATCAGAAAACATTTTTGAAAGATTTAGCTCTTTTTCCTGATTAGGTTCAAAACTACTTAAATTCACATTAATAAGAGATTCATCTTTCGAAAACATCCCTTCAAAACTATCAACTTCAGACACATCCAACTTATTAAGCCCATCAATTTCAGTTACATTTGTCATATTTGCAAATAAATAACTAGAATCACTTGGAAGTAGTAATTTACTATTATTATTAGAGTTAATTACGACCTTATTAATTTGTTCATAATATTGAGCCCACGGAACCGTGAGACTTCCCTTTTCATCATCAGATATTTCAGTACCATTTAAATAAAGTACATTATCTTTAATCGACCAAGAAGCATTATCTCCCCATTTTTGTTCATCAACATTAAGAGATTTACTCTGTTCACCTGTTGTGGTTCCAGTAGAACTTTGATCAGAATCGTCAGCCAAAACATTCAACTGCCCCATGCCGAAAATCCCAATAAAAACAGCTAAACTATAAATTAAAGTTTTAACTAATTTCTTCATAAAATCACCCCTTCTATAATTGTTAACCTTTTCATTCAGATTATTATAGTCCTAAATAGAAGTATTTTTATATCAAAAATAAAAAAATTGCTACCTTATTTACTCTTAAGGTAACAACTTTTTGATCATTATTAATCTGTGCAGCTTTGGTAGTTTGAGCAATTCCCAAGACTATCGCTAGTGCTGCAATGAAACTAAGAATCAACAGCTCGATTTTCTTCCTCATGAACACTCGCTCCTCCACAAATGTTTATATTAATATTGTAAACGATTTCATAAGAAATTTTAAATATTTTTTATCAGAAAATAAAAAAGCCATAACCGAAGTTATGACTTAGTTTAATATACAAATTTTTAGTTAACACCGGCCATCAATTTCTTGATCTTAGGTACAAACATAATCAAGATAATTGCGGCAACTAATGTAACGATACCAGTTACACCAAAGAACATCATTTCGTTTTGTGGGTTTCCTGGTTCGAATAATTTAACTAATTGAGCATTGGCAGCTTGTCCAGCAGAATCAGCTAGGAACCACATACTCATCATTTGACCTCTGAAGGCCTTAGGAGCAAGTTTAGTTGTGGCTGACAAACCAACTGGAGAAATCAACATTTCACCAATTTCAATAATACCCCAACTTAGCACTAGCCATAGTGGACTAACTTTATCACCAGGAGTCAAGCCAATCAAAGGAATGATCAAAACAAAGTATGAAATAGCTGTAGCAACTAATCCCATCCAGAACTTAGATGGTGATGATGGTTGACGCTTAGCTAGTTTAATCCATAACCATGCAAAGAATGGTGTATAGATAATGATGAAGAATGGGTTAAGCATTTGGAATTGTGGAGCTGACAAATGCAAACCAGCAAAGTTTAATTGAGTTTGTTCAGCAGCGAAAAGTGCCAAAACAACAGAACCTTGTTCTTCAATTGCCCAGAAAATTGCAGCAGCGATGAACAATGGGATATAGGCAAATACACGTGATCTTTCGATCTTTGTAACCTTTTTACTTGTTAGCATCATTACGAAGTAACCAACAGGCAAAGCGATACCCAAGATACTCAAGATAGTGATGAAGTTATCAACTGTGAAAGCATTCATAGCCATCATAGCTACAACAATAATAACAAATGCAATTACACCAATGATGACACGCTTGTAGAATTTACTACGTTCAGCATCAGTAATTGGATCGGGAGCTTGTAAACTTTCTTTAGGAAGGTACTTACGACCATCCCACCAGTAAACTACTAATCCTAAGAACATACCAATAGCAGCTAATGAGAAACCAGCGTGGAAATTAAAGTGATTCCACATCGTTGTAACGGCTTGTGGAGCAATAAGTGAACCCAAGTTGATACCCATAACGTAAATACTGAAACCAGAATCACGTCTTGGATCTCCCTCAGTATACAATCCACCAACCATTTCAGATACGTTTGGCTTCAATAAACCAGTACCAATAACAATAAGTCCAATTGATACAAACAAACCAGTTTCGCCCATTGGGAGTGACAATACGATATGACCAAACATGATCAAGACACCACCCCAGAAGACAGTTCTTCTAGGTCCCAAAAGTCTATCACTGATAAATCCACCAAGCACACTAGACATATAAACTAGTGAACCGTAGATAGACATGACAGATGCTGCAGTGGTACGGTCCATACCAAGTCCGCCCTTTGTTACAGCATAGTACATGTAGAATAGCAAAATGGCACGCATACCATAGTAACTGAATCTTTCCCAAAATTCAGTTAGGAATAATGTACGTAAACCTATCGGTTGACCGAAGAATCCTCGGTCTTTCTTTTCGTCCATTAAAAAATTCTCCTCACATTACACAAATAATATATTTATATTAAACTTACAAATCAAAAGTGTCAAAGCATTTTTTAATAAACAGTTCTCAAATCCTTATATATCAATAAAAAAAAATAAGAGCCTTTTAATATAGGTTCTTATTATTTAGCATTATGTTTGAAGGCCATTGTTGCTTTAACAGCCTCTTTCCAACCATCATAAAGATCATTTCTAAGAGATTCTTTCATTTTTGGTTGATACATTTTCCCTGTTTGATAGTTCTTCTTAATATCATCGATATCTTTCCAGAAACCAATTCCTAAACCAGCCATAAAAGCTACTCCTAGTGAAGTAGTTTCCAATTCTGATGAACGTTGGAGAGAAATTCCTAAAATGTCAGCTTGAAATTGCATTAAATAATCATTGGCAGATGCTGCTCCATCGACTTTTAAGACTTCAATTGGCATCTTAGCATCAGAACTCATCGTTTCAATGATATCTTTTGTCTGATAAGCAATTGCCTGCAACGTGGCTTTGACTAAATCTTTATCAGTTGTACCTCGAGTAATCCCAAACATCGTACCGTGTGCTTGGTTATCCCAATAAGGTGCACCCAAACCGGCAAAAGCTGGAACAACATAGACTTCATCATGATCAGTTGAACTTTTGGCATAATCTGAAGTTTGTGGAGTATTGTTGATCAAACGCATATCATCACGCAACCACTGTAACGCCGCGCCAGCAACGAATACACTACCTTCTAGGGCATACTTGATTTCACCGTTGATACCGTAAGCTATCGTCGTCAACAAATTATTGTCAGACAAAGCCGGTTTATCTCCAGTATTCATAACAGCAAAAGCACCAGTTCCGTAAGTATTTTTGACCATACCTTTTTCAAAAGCCATCTGTCCAAAGAGTGACGCTTGTTGCGAACCAGTCATCCCTGAAATTGGAATCTCCGAACCATAAAATTGATAATTCTTCGTTATTCCAAATACTTCTGAATTCGATTTAACCTCTGGCAACATAGCCTTAGGAATATTAAAGAGCTTTAATAAATCTTCATCCCATTGCAAAGTGTTGATATTGAACAGCATCGTCCGACTAGCATTGGCATAATCGGTCATAAAGCTGGCTCCGTCAGTCAACTTCCACAATAACCACGTATTGATAGTTCCAAAGAGCAATTCACCTTTTTCAGCGCGTTCTTGAGCACCTTCAACGTGATTGAGAATCCAACGGATTTTAGTAGCTGAAAAATAAGGACTGATAATCAAACCAGTCTTTTTATGGATTTCATCTTTGAAACCAGCCTTGATCATGTCATTAGCCAAGTGAGCAGTTTGTCGACTTTGCCAAACAATAGCGTTATAAATTGGCAAACCAGTCTCCTTGTCCCAAACAACTGTTGTTTCTCTTTGGCTAGCAATCCCAATTGCTTTGATTTGATCAGGTTTAATACCTGAATCAATCAAAGCAGTAGCGATAGTCGTTTGTACGGCATTCCAAATCAGATTGGGATCATGTTCGACCCAACCGGGGTTCGGTAAAATTTGTTGAATTGGATGTCTGGCAACAGCTACCTTTTTACCACTGTGGTCAAAAATAATAGCCCGAGCCGTCGTTGTCCCTTCATCAATTGCTAAAATGTATTCTTTTTCCATTGTTAACTCCTAAACACGAAAAAAGGCGTCTCCGCCTTTATGATTCTTAAATAAACTAAGGTTAGCATTAATTTTTCGTCACTATCGACTAAATCATATTTTTTACTCTTTATCTCAAGAAATAAAAAATTGAATCACTTTTTAGTCCGGAATAGCAAAGAAAATTGGCTCAGTAGTGAAAGGTCGAGCTTGAAGACTTTGCCCGTACTTGGGCTTAGCAAAGGCTCCAAGTCGTGCCCACTACGTTCCAGCCAAATTTTCTTTGCTATGGAGGACGGAATACTACATTAACTAAATTTTTACTTTGTTGCCTTATATTTAAACTTTCTTGTTGCACTAACTGCTTCTTTCCAACCTTCATATAGATAATCAGCACGTTTAACATCCATTTCTGGTTCGAAAGTAGCACCTGTTGCGTACTGTTTCTTAATATCTTCTAGACTATCCCAATACCCTACTGCTAGTCCAGCTAAAAATGCGGCACCTAGAGCGGTTGTTTCCAAATCTTTGGCACGTTGAACGGGTGTCTGTAAAATATCAGCTTGGAATTGCATCAAATAACGATTATTTGCCGCACCACCGTCAACTTTAAGAGTTGGAATATCGATGCCGGTATCACGTTTCATTGTTTCAATTACATCACGACTTTGATAAGCCAACGATTGCAACGTTGCTTTGATGAAATCGTTCTTTGTCGTTCCTCTAGTCAAACCGAAGACTGCACCACGAGCATCAGCATCCCAATAAGGTGCACCCAATCCGGTAAAAGCTGGTACAACATAAACTTCATCGTCATCATGCGAACTCAAAGCAGCTTCTTCCGATTCCGGAGCTGAATCAACCAAATGCATTGCATCACGTAACCATTGAATGGCTGAACCGGCTACGAAGATACTACCTTCTAGAGCATAGTAAACTTTACCATTAATACCATAGCCAATTGTCGTTAACAAGTTGTTGTCAGATAATTGGGGCTTTTCACCGGTATTCATCACGATAAAAGCACCAGTTCCGTATGTATTTTTGACCATTCCTGGTTCAAAAGCCATTTGTCCAAACAATGCTGACTGTTGATCACCAATCATACCAGCAATTGGAACCTCTGACCCATAGAAATGATAATCTTTTGTTTTAGCGTAGACTTCGGAATTAGGATGAACCTCTGGCAACATTTCCTTAGGAATATTTAACACTTTCAGAATATCGTCATCCCACTTGAGGTCATGAATATTGAATAGCATCGTCCGACTAGCATTCGAGTAGTCCGTTACATGAGCGGCTCCACCAGACAATTTCCAAAGAATCCACGTGTCGATTGTTCCGAAGAGCAGCTCACCTTTTTCAGCGCGTTCTTGGGCTCCGTCAACATGATCTAGAATCCAACGAATCTTCGTAGCTGAGAAATAGGGATCAATCAATAAGCCAGTTTTTTCATGAATCATATCACCATAGCCATCTTTTTCCAATTTAGCGGCGATATCTGAAGTTTGTCGACTTTGCCAAACAATAGCGTTATAAATTGGCAAACCCGTCTTCTTATCCCAAATAATAGTAGTTTCACGTTGATTGGTAATTCCAATTCCCTTGATTTGTCTAGGTTTGATGCCGGATTCAATAAAGACATTGGCGATTGTCGATTGAACGGCATTCCAAATTTCATTAGCATCGTGCTCGACCCAACCAGGTTGTGGAAAATGTTGCGTAAATTCACGTTGGGCATCAGCAATTTTCGTCCCAGCTTTATCAAAAATAATTGCTCGGGTACTAGTAGTTCCTTCATCGATTGCCATAACATATTCACTTGACATTATTTCACCTCATTCATTAATGTAAACGCTTCATACCAAAATATTATAACATCTCCAGAATAATGCAAATAATTCTAGCTATTTTTCTAATATTTTGTTTTATAGGTCATTTAATTATATTTTTTAGTTCTATAATTTAACAATTCAAAGCCAACAAACAGAATAATCGATACAACTGAAACTATCCAACCAATTTTAAGCCCTGGCACTTGATAGTTCAATTCCACTTTATGTTGTCCTTTGGTTAAATTAATTGCCATTAAGTTATCGACTACTTGATGAATTTTGACCTTCTGACCGTCAACTGTGGCACTCCAACCGTCATCGTAAGGAATGCTGAACAACATTGGTCCTGCCTTTTTGACATTGATAGTTCCACGAACCGTATCGTGATTTAAGTCAGAGCTAATTTTCAAAGAATTATCTTGGAATTTGTACAAGGACTTTAAGAATTTCGGTTGATCCAATGACTGGAAATATTCAGGATTCAAATCAAAAGTCTTTTTCGTCAAAATTTTCACTTGGACTTTTTGATTCTTCTTAAAATGTCCTAAACGCAAAGTAGCTGCCTTGTAAACATTCATATTACTAGTTTTGACACGCTTGCCATCAACGTAAATCTTAGTTTTGTCGTAATTCAATGGTGCTTTATAAAAGTATAACGGTCCACTAGCGCGGGTAGTCATTTGATACGTATAAAGTGTCTTATCGTCAGTTGTCGTTTGTTTCATGCTATTGAGCGTAGCATTTTTTAAATATTCAGTACTATTGCCGTTCAAAGCTTGCCACAAACGATCTTGATTGTCCAAAGCATGACCATTCTTCATTTTATATCCATAAACATCCTTATCAACCATGAAGCCTAATGACGGCGCATTGTAATTCTCTTCAACGTAATAATGATTATCCCACTGACGAACTCGATAATAAACGCCCAACAAGGCATTGGTTAAATTTGTCCCACCGAAATAACTGATACGACGGACATTAATACTGTAGTAACCCAAATTATTCATTATTTCCAAAGTTTTTTGATTCAAAGTAGAGCTGTATAAGCTTAACCCATTGATATTGAATAAAATCGGATCATTATAATTGTTGTACTTTTCTGGAAAAGCCTTATTCAGACCTGATTTAGAAACAATTATTCGATGTCCCAAATGACTTCTTGCCTTCACATCAGCGAGGATATTATTTTCTTTCTTAAATTCTTCTCGATAAACTAGTTGATTGCCTAGTCCTGCAGTACTAATAACTGAATTAAAATTTGCCACAATTTCAAACATCATCATCAGCATCAACAAACCGAAGAATTTTTTATTACTATTAAGAACTAACAAGATTACACCGGAAATAATGATGCAAATAATACTTAACCAAAAGAAATAGCCATTGTAATTATTATCAGGAATCGCAAAGCCAAGTTTCTCAATAATCTTGGGCAACAACCACTCCGTCGAATAACCAATGCAAAGCAAAATTCCTGCTACACAAGTAGATTTGATGATTGTTGATTTATCTTTGAAAGCACCAGCTTCAAAAGCTTTATAAGCAATAAAAATACATACGAACGAGAAAATAAAGCTATTTCTAAATGGGAAGCCTGCTGGATTTTGAAACATGTGCCAAACTGTATTGAATGTCGTCACAAACATACTGATTAATAAAGTGCCTAATAAAAAAGTAGAATTTTGTTTATCCTTATTATTAACCCGAGAACTGAAGAAGTATGCTAACAACAAAATCAGAATTGTTGAGGTCATAAAAACTGACGGACCATGTTCCAATCGTTGCTCAAAAGTATTCCCACCAATTCCTAATTCCGTCAAGGCTTCCAGGCCAAATCTAGCTGATGGCAAATAATTCATAACATTAAAGGAAGTTTTGCCCGTCTTCATCATCCCAACTAGAGTTGGCAATAAGACCACCGCCGAACTCAAGCCAGCCAAAATTGAAGTGATCAAATAGTTACTAATAATCTTCCACTTATTATTTTGATGGAAGAGATTCGTCTCAAATCCTGTATAAATAAAGAAGCACAATGAAAAAATACAGAGCATGTATCCTAGGTAATAATTGAAAATAATTGCTAAAAGAATTGAACAATAATATAGGACATATTTTTGCTCTTTAATGACTCGCATAACGCCTATTGCTACCAAAGGTAACATTATCAAGGCATCCAGCCACATTAAATCATAAAAGTATGACGCTACGAATCCACAAAAACTATAAGCTAAAGTGAAAATATAGTTGGTAAACTTAATTTCTTTAGAGTATTCCTTCAAGAAATAAGCCATCGCCACACCCATTGAAGAAATCTTCAACATGATGATAATATTCGCTGCTGCAGGAATTCCCATTGGACTAAAGAAAACCAGTAACAAATTAAAAGGTGACAGCAAGTAGTAACTCATAACTGGGAAGAAATTATCTCCCAAAGACTGACTAAACAAATAAAAGTGCAGGTTACCAGAAGCTAACTGGCGCCGTAATTCAGTCAAGAAGGTCAGATATTGTGTTCCCAAATCACTACTCAAAAAATTATTGCTACCAAAAGGTACTAATTTAAAATACGCAAAAATAGCTGAAATAATAACAAGATTAAGAAAAAACGCTCCAAGATAATACCGGACATGACGTTTAAGCATATTTATATCTCCTTACTAACTATCCAAATAATATGGGATAAACTGAATAATTGCAAAAAAGATGCCAAACAAAAAAGGCTTGCTTGCGCAAGCCTGTCATCATATTATTTTTCATAATGTCTACCTCTTGATTTAACGTAATTTAAGTTTTGTTTTGAATGTGTGTGAATAGTTTTTAATTCTTGTATTTTTGTATTTTTGATTAGTATGATTCTAGTTTAAAAATTTCTTACCATTGTAATTTCTGATCATCTTAGTACAAACAGTTGCTAAGACGGAAACACCAGTAAGCACGAGCAAAGGATGTTTTTTCATAAAATTCACCTCGTTTTTTGTATAGCCATATTTGACTATGTATACATAGTACCGAGATATTATGAAAAAGTTTGTACTAAAATTTGAATTATTTGTGAATTAACTAAGAGGTGGTCGGTGCTTATCTATATTATTGCGAAATTCTTCCATCATAGCTTGATCGACTTCTGGTATGTCACTTAATTTTCTCAGCAGCCATTGCCCCAAGACGAAATATTGTCCTTCTTCTAGAGTGAACTTCTGGGCGTAAACGTACTGAATTGCTTGCTCGTATTTTTGGTGCATCAACAGTTCAGTTATATCACGATGGATCTTGTCACCTTGACCTTGTTGCTGTTCAAAAATCACTTCTGTCTTCTCGCCGTCTTTTTTACCGACCATATAACCAAAGCCTTCCGCAAACGACTTGATTTGACGCATGATGAGATCACTGTCTTCAGCCATAATATTCCCTCCACTTTACTCACAGTATAGGAAGAAATAGATTTTTTAGCCACAAAAATACCCGAATACCACATTTAATTTGTGATATTCGGGTATTTATAAATTAATTATTTATCAGCTTTTTCCACAGCAGCTCCAGCTAAGGCACTGACGTAGTTAACTGGCTTGTCAAAGTTAGGTTGGAACAAGAAGTCGACCATGGACAACTCATCAATCGTAACTTTCTTTTGGATAGCTAATGACAAGAGGTTAGCAGATTGTGATACATCATACATACTTGTCAAAGCGCCACCGAGGATTTCTCTTGTTTCTGGATCCCATACGAGGTTCATCAAAACAGGAGTAGTTGTCAACATAAATTCTGGACGATAATTGTCTTCTAGAGATACGCTATCAACTTTCTTACCTAGAACTTCAGCGTGTTCCTTAGTCAAACCACTAGCAGCGTAAGTTCTGCCAAATAGTTCAACCGCTGAACTAGCCTGTGTTCCCATGTAAGGTGCTGTGTCTTTTTCGATATTCTTACCAACTAAGATACCTTGACGAACTGAATTAGTTGCCAAAGGAATGTATTGGTTGTCACCAGTTGGATTATAGTGAACGGATGCAGCATCACCAGCTGAGAAGACGTCTTCTTTACTTGTGTGCATGTATTTATCCACAATTAAAGCACCATTTGGCAAAGTTTCGAATTCGTCAGCGAACATCTTTGTATTAGGACGGAAACCGACACACATAACAGCGATATCAGCTTCATAAGTATTTTTATCAGTTTTTACAATTACACTATGATCTGTTTCTTCAAATGATTGAACTTTTTCTCCCATACCGAGTTTTACACCATTATCAAGGTAATCTTTTTCGGCAACAGCTGACATGTTAGGGTCAAGGTTCTTACCTAAAACGTGTGGCAAAGCATCAATCAAAGTAGTTTCTTTACCAAGAGTAGCATAACCTTCAGCTAATTCAGCACCGATGTAACCGGCACCAATAACGATGGCACTCTTGATATCTTTAGCATTTTCTTTCAATTCATTAGCGTTAGTCCAATTCTTGCAAAGCATTACACGGCTTGAATCAATACCTGGAATTGGAGGGATAACTGGAGCTGAACCAGTAGTAATGACCAACTTGTCATAATCTTGCTCAAAAGTTTCCCCACTAACTAGATTTTTAACGGCTAGTTTCTTATTATCGAAGTCAATATTTGTAACATCGTGTTGCATGTGCATATGTGCACCAAGTTCTGTCAAAGCTTCGGGACTAGCATAAAACATCTTATTAGGATCTGAAACACGGTCACTTACCCAAAGTGCGATCCCACATGATAGGAAAGAAAGATTATCATTTCTTTCAAAAACAGAAACTTCCCAATCTGGGTGTTCTTTCAAAATATTCATTGCTGAAAAAGTTCCTGCATGTGTACAACCTACGATACTTACCTTCATAATAACTACCACCTTTTACGATTTAATATCATTATAGTTAATATTTTAACATAATTAAAGCGTTTACATACTATATTAAAAAATATATACAGAATATAAATAAATCTAATTAAAAGTATAAACCACCTCACTTACACCCCATAAAATGCTAAAGTGTCGTTTAATTCCTCTCAAAACGAAAAAATAAACTTAACATTATAATCACATAAATTAAAGTATTTGTGAAACTAAAAACAAATAATTATTTTTTTCTAAAATGAATTTAATTGTTTAAACACATGTGCTATATTATAACTGTGAAAGAGATAGAGATATGATCAATGCAATTCCTTCCTTTTTTAACTCTAAAGGTTGCGATACATCCTCATATCGTAACCGAATAGCTTACTCGCATTCAGGATAAAGTTGCCCCCCTCAATCAACTTTATCCTCCCCCTCAAATGCGTTATCCCATTACAATAATTTACTTTGAATGCTTTCATTAATTAATTACAAATCCCTCTCTATTTGACAAATATGGAAACCTCATAAGCATTCATACCTTTATCTCTGACACTACTGGTAATGCCGTTACACATTAGGTGTAACAAAAAAACAAGCCCGTCCCCCCAGATGAGCTGTTTTTTTTTGCTCTTTTTTCTAATAGATCACACAATAATTTTTATGGGTAATTCATTATATCAAAAAAATGGTCTATACATCGTGAAAAATTCCACAATGAACTAAATATAATAACACGTTATTTACATATTTATTTATTCAAAATCAAAAAATTATTTTTTCTAAAAGTGAATATACATGTTTAAACATATATGCTATATTATTAACTGTGAAAGGGGCAAAGATATGAAATGCAATTCTTCTTTTTTAACCAAAGAAGGTTGCGATACATCCTCATATCGTAGCCAAAAAAACTCATTCGCATTCAGAACAAGTTGCCCCCCTCAATCAACTTGTTCTCACCCTCAAATGCGTTTCCCATTACAATAATTTACTTTGAATGCTTTCATTAATTAATTACAAATCCCTCTCTATTTGACAAATATGGAACCCTCACAAGCATTCATAACTTTGTCCCTGACACTACTGGTAATGCAGAAAAAACAAGCCCGTCCCCCCAAGACGAGCTGTTTTTTTTTGCATTTTTTTATTCGAATAATAATTCTTGATTTATTCTATTAGATTTCATCTAAACGTTGTGCAGACAAACGTATTGGTTATATATGGTTAAACACATTTGGCCTATTTTGTGATAAGCTGCCGACTAGATTCCATATATATTTAGTTTTATCGCAATTATTTCATGCAGCGATACAAAAAGTCCCGTTAGATTGTAAGTAAATTACCTTCTAACGGGATATTTATTAATCAACTTATAAAAATTTAGTTCTTCGAAGCACTTGATGTAGCATCTACTTTTACTTCTGGTTTAACCGCGGGTTCTTCAGCTGATTCTGAAGCGCCGGAGTTTGCATCAACTGCTGGTTTATCTTCAGTTTTAGAAGCACCGGACGTAGCGTCCAATTTAGCATCTGGATCTGGAACTAGTTTTTGACCAGTTTGTTGCAAGTATTGGTCAACGATTGGCTTGATATCAACAGCCCATTCATTAACACCCTTGTAATTGTCATTTTCGTCATGCATTGCTTTGTAATAGTGCATTACGTGATGATCTGAATCACCACCAGGTACTGGCATTGAAACTAAATCAGTCTTGCCACTTCTCAAGTCATAGATAACTTGCTTAACGTGTTTCATAACGCGCTCGATATTAGGGTGAACCTTGTCTAAAGCATCCCCAACTTGAGCAGGAACACGTTTAGCCAACATGTCTTCAGCTTTGCCAACTTTGTTGTAATAAATAAATTGATTATTTTCATCAACGTAAGTCAATTCAACTGGCATAGTCTTTAAGAAATAGTTCAATTGATCAACTGTCAACAAACCACTGTCTAATTTGACATAAGTACCACCTTCAACAGCGTTGACTTTCTTAGCAGCTTTGTCCAACCAGTCGTCATCATTCATATCGATACCTTGAATAGTTGTATCGGTTCCCTTCTTAGCGGAAAGGTCTTCGTCTTGGTAGCCGTTTGATTGACTGATCAAGTTGATAACTTTGGCAAATTTGATAAAGTTTTGCAAAGTAGTTTGTAAGAAATCAACTGTTCTTTGATCCTTCAAATCGCCATTTTCGTCAAAAGCAGTCTTAACGTCGCCTAATAAGAATTCATTACCAGGCAAGACAACTGCATTAACACCAGGTGCTTCAAGGATTTGTCTCAAGTGTAGTTGGGCACGTGATGACCCTTGAGTATGGTATGAAGCTCCGACAATCATTACGGGTTTGCCATCGAAAGGATGTACTTCATAAGATAGCCATTCGATAACGTTCTTCAAGGCTGCAGGAACAGTGTGATTGTGCTCCGGAGTAGCAATGATAACCCCATCGGCAGCTGAAATTTTCTTGCAAAGATTTTGAATAACGGGGCTGTTTGTTTGGTCGTCATCTTGGTTGAACATTGGTACTTCATTGATATCCAAGACATCAACGTCGATTAGTCCTGTAAAATGTTTAGCGATAAAGTTTAATAATGTACGATTATATGATTGATCAGCAATTGATCCAGCAATTCCAACTAATTTCATACTATCCCTCCTAGTCTTTGTCCCATGAAAATGTGGCAGCTTTTTGCTTTGTAGCATCTTTTGCATTATTCAATTGTTTTGAAATATTAACGAATTGAAGAAAGTCTTGGAATAGGCCATCCAATTCTTTAACGATATCCTTATCCTTCAAGTTGCCATCATCATCAAAGGCTTGTAGTGAATGTCCCAAAAGAAATTCTGAGCTAGGCATAATTCTAGCTTTGATTTCTGGTGAATCGAGGATTTGGCGTAGTTGAGCTTGGGCACGTGATGACCCAAGAGATCCATAAGAAGCACCGGTAATCATAACAGGTTTGTCGACAAATGGATGGATTCCATATGAAAGCCAAGCTAAGGCACTCGACAAAACAGCCGTTACAGAGTGATCGTATTCAGGAGTAGCAATAATGACACCGTCAGCGTCCTCAATTTTCTTAGCGATGTCTTTAGCCAGTTGTGGCACGTACTTGTCTGCACTCTTCTTAAAGATTGGCAAATCCTTGATTTCAACTAATTCAATCTCAGCCAAATCTTGGAAATGTCTCTTCATATATTTCAATAATTCACGGTTGGTTGATTTTTGGGAATTTGATCCCACAATAGCGATAAATTTATTCATATCCTTAATCATCCCACTTCTATTTTATTGTCATGTTAATTGTAAAATGTTTCACTAGGTAAAGCAATATAATTATGTGATTGTTTTCATATAATATAGTTATATTTTTTTAAAATTATCTTTTAGACCACTCGTTACAAAGGTTTCTAAGTCTTTCGTAATGAAAACAGCTTCAATTCCTTCTTGTGCTTCAATCAAAGCCATTCCACGGTCGATGCCTTGATAAAAACCAATTGTCGACCAAATTTCACCATCGATTGACTTGTCGCTAATAATTGTCACACTAGCAAGGTTATTCTTGATTGGGTAACCGGTCTTTGAATCAAACATGTGGTGATATTCATGACCATCAATTACCAACTTGCGCTCATAAATGCCTGACGTACCAATTGATTTCTCAGGAATATGTACAACGCCTAAGGAAACATCTCTTGGTTTAACTGGATTTTGAATGCCGATATTCCATAACTTATCCTCATGCAAACTGTCGCCGACTAATAAAACATTGCCACCCAAATCAATAATTCCTGTCTGAACGCCACGCTTTTGCCAAAGTTTTTTGATTTCATCAGCGATATAGCCTTTAGCAATACCACCGAGATCAATCTCCATACCTTTTTCCTGCAAAAATACGCTCATATCGGCGTCGTCGAGGATTATTTTTTCTGGGTCGATAATTCGTAAGCGCTCCTTGATATCTTTGTCACAAGGCTTGTTAGCACCCTTAAAACCAATCTTCCACAATTTAACTAATGGCCCGATTGCCACGTTAAAGCCTAAGTGCTTACGACTAACTAAGACAGCCCTTTTAATTAAATTATACGTATCTTCTGGCACTTGAATCGGCTTGATACCAGCAAAATGATTGATCGACATGACTTCTGATTGTTCGCGATTGACGGTCAACTTATCTTCAAAGTTTTGAATCAACTTATAGCCAGCTTCTAAATCAGCCGTACTACTAGGTTCTGCCACTGACAGATTGATCACCGTTCCCAATGCATAATAGCTCTTGTTAATTAGCCCCATTGAACCTTCCTCAATTCATAAAAAAATAATTTACGATAGTGAACACCCTCTATCATAGTCTTTTGTGTCGTTTACGACAAAGGTAAGTTATTCACAATATCCATAAATAGAGTTATATTAATCCTAACATTTAGAGGAATTGGAGTGAATGAAATGTTTGAGGATTCAAAATTAAATTGGAACGCAACTTATGACGTAATTGTTTTAGGATTCGGTGGTGCTGGTGCCAGTGCTGCTAGATTTGCGGCTGACAACAACGCCAAAGTTTTGATTACTGACTCAGCTCCAGAGGGTCATGAGGGTGGCAATACTCGCTACGCTGGTCAAGTTATTTCATCAGGTGACAATTTAGATGATTTACGTAAATATTATGAAGATTTAGCTTTCCCATTGTCATATGACAAAGATTTGATGGAAACTTTTGTCAAAGGACTCTATGACATTCCTAATTACCTAGAAAATTATCTTGGTGTTAAACCTTTCATCATGGGCAAGCACCCAGAATCACCTGTTTCTAAAGCTTTGCACTTTATGGCTCATGAATATCCAGAATTCCGTGGTCAAGCTACTCACGAATTAGTTGCTGTTCACGAAGGTGTCGCTGATTCTGCTCTTTGGAAGAATCTCCGTCAACAAGTTTTAGACCGTGCTGACAAGATTGACGTCTTGTATCAAACACCTGCAAAACACTTGATTCAAGATCCAGCAACGAAAGCTATCGTCGGGGTTCAAATCGAACGCAACGGCAAACTTTTGAATGTCAAAGCTAACAACGGTGTCGTCATGGCTACTGGTGGTTTTGAAAACAATCCTGAAATGGTCGAAAATTATCTCGGCGAAACTAGTCTAAATCCAATCGGTTCTCTTTATAACAAAGGTATCGGTGTCACAATGGCTAGTGAAGTCGGCGCTAAGCTTTACAACATGAACAACTATGAATCTTATGGTATTTTCCATGGATTAACTCCTAAACCAGCTAAAGGTCAACGTTCACAATTCTTGCCATTTGATTGGCCTGCATTCCACCAAGGCAGTTTGATTGTTGTCGGCGATGATGGAACTCGTTACTTCGATGAAAATGAAATTCACCGTCACGGACACATCCAAGACCACGGCAATTGGAGAGTTCCTTTGGCTCAACGTCATCCATATGTTGTCTTTGACCAAAAGAAGTATGACGAATTAAAGAACGATAAAAATGCTCCTTATCCAGAATTTATGGAGTCAGTCGTTAAAGCTGATGATTTGAACAGTTTAGCTGAAGTAATGAACGTTGACGCAGACAAGTTGGCAAGCACTATCAAAGACTTCAATCACTTTGCAGAAATCAAACGTGACTATGCCTTTGATCGTGATGCTGATACTTTGACAGCCTTTGACGATGGTCCTTACTATTGCTTAGCCATGGTTCAAGGATTGTTGAATACTCAAGGTGGTCCTGTTCACAATTCCAACGCCGAAGTTGTTGACGTAAACGATGAAATCATCCCTCATCTATATGCTTGTGGTGAACTAGGAAGTTTGATGGGACGTCAATACAACGGTGGTAGCAATTTGGCTGAAAACTTAATTTTTGGTAAGATTGCCGGTGAAAATGCTGCTAAAGAAAAAGACGTTGAATCCGTCAAAGTTGACGCCAATACCTCAGCTAGCGTTCACGAAGAAGGCTTAGGATCAGATGTTGGCGAAGAACACTACGAAACTAACGACAACCAATACATCGGAAAATCTACTGCCGGTATGGGAAATGAAATCGTCGTACGTGTCACTGCCAATAGCAAAGATGATATTCAAGATATCGAAGTTTTGAAGCAAAGTGAATCTGACGATTACGGTCTCAAAGCTGTTAAAGAATTGCCAAAAGAAATCGTCGAAAAGAATACAGTCGACGTTGATACAATTTCTGGTGCTTCTGCTTCAAGTAAAGCTATTAAAGAAGCTGTTTCTGATGCTTTGAAACAAATTAAATAAATCTAAATGATTCAATTGCAATAATAAGTTTTGCTTGCTACTGTATTGTTAATGTAGTAGGTAGTGCACTACATTGCTAGATAGATGCTGAAATCTATCCCTAGTTCTAGTTGGAGACTGTTCCAACTCAGCATTATGACAATTGTGTCATTTTTGAAAGATGACCCTTTGTTTAAAAATAATCAAAATAAAACGTCCCTATAGAATGCAAGATTTCATTCTATAGGGACGTTTTAATATTTGTACCAATGGACTTATCAAAAAATTATTCATCTTCATCATCTGTAAATTTCAAATTTATTTGTTGAGCACCTTTTTTATGTTCTAGGACTTTTTTCACAGTGTACTTACTTTTTAAATTTCCTTCTTTGCTAATGTATTGCTGCGTTTGGAGTTCAACTTTCAATAAGTCAGTGGATCCAAACTGTTGGAAATTCTTTTGCACTGACTTTATAAATTCAGAATCATCAATATCAGCGAAAAATTGAGTATCACCGTTAGAAAATTTCCATTTTCCATGTTCAAAGGCAACATTAATTATTTGAAGATACGTTACATTTGTTGTAACGTCTAAATCTTCTCTTTCAGGATTAGGGACATCAAAAAATTCATAATCAGATTTACTTATAGTTATTTTATCTTGTTTATCATGGTAAAAATCAATTCCATCTATTCCACTTTTGCTAATTGGTTCAATAACTTCTTTGGTACTTTTTCTTATTTCAATATTCTTGTACGCATTTAAAGAGTCATTAGATATCTCCACTGAGGTCCCATCTTCAAAAGTTACACGAGTTTTATTTTCTCCGATGGTCTCTTGTTTCTTTAACCTTTTATCCTTCTTTTCTCTAATAAAACGCATGATTTCCATAAAAATAGCTACATATGAGGATAAATTAAGAATTGCGGTAGAACTATTACCAGTTAAAAAATCTACTGTTCTATTGAAAACATCTGTGGTCAAAACCATATCAACAATAAAGGAACCTTTTTCAGTAGCTTTTATGTCTAAAGAAATAGGTTTCTCTAAAGGATTTTTTAATTTCTGAATATCTGATAGTGCTTCGGAAAGTGCTAATAATGATGGTGCCAATTCACGTACGGGTATACTATTATTAGTTAATCCATTACCAAAATAACGTATAGAAAAGCCATAATCTTCCACTAATCATTCACTCCCTTTAATCTTAATAACACTAAGTAAGTTGATTATATTACAAAATTTCCGATAAATAAAAAAGGACGTTGATTTTCTTCAACATCCTTTCATGGGAGGTATTTCATAAAATTATCAATGCCGTGTGCAGGAGTCGAACCTGTGACCGCCGGTTTACGATACCGATGCTCTACCAACTGAGCTAACACGGCTTAAAAAAAAATACACCTAATTCCAATGAACTAGATGTAATATATTGAGACACCTAGGTATTTCCTAAGTATTTATAACTCCGGATGTCAGACTCGAACTGACGACACCCTGATTAACAGTCAGATGCTCTACCAACTGAGCTAATCCGGAATAATTCAATAGCTCTTTAACAGAACTATTAAATCTTATCAATTTATAAGCCTCAGGTCAATAACTATTTGGCATTTTCTTTAGTAATTTTTGTAACTCCACCCATATATGGCACTAAAACGTCTGGAATTGTTACAGAACCGTCTTCATTTTGGTAGTTTTCCAAAATAGCAGCAACTGTACGACCAGCAGCAAGTCCTGAACCATTCAATGTGTGAGCTAGTTTTGTCTTACCATTTTCGTCACGATATCTGATGTGAGCACGACGAGCTTGGAAGTCAAGACAGTTTGAACAACTTGAAACTTCACGATACTTGTCTTGAGCAGGCATCCAAACTTCAAGATCATAAGTCTTAGCAGAACTGAAACTAGCGTCCCCACTTGAAAGAACGATTACGTGATATGGAAGTCCTAGTTGTTTGAGGATATTTTCAGCATTAGCAGTCAATTTTTCTAGTTCGTTGTATGATTCTTCAGGCTTTGTAACCTTAACCATTTCGACCTTGTTAAATTGGTGCATACGAATCAATCCACGAGTATCACGACCGGCAGAACCAGCTTCAGAACGGAAACAAGGTGTCAAAGCTGTAACGTATTTAGGCAAGTCTTTTTCATCCAAAATCTTGTCAGCAAAGTAGTTTGTCAAAGGAACTTCAGCTGTAGGGATCAAAGTCAATGGGTTTTCATCAACCATAACCGTATAGACATCTTCTGTAAATTTAGGGAATTGACTAGTACCAAACATGGCATTGTTGTTAACCAAGTATGGAGGGATTACTTCTGTATAGCCTTCTTTTTGGTGTTGATCCAACATGAAGTTGTAAACAGCACGTTCAAGTCTAGCACCCATACCAATGTAATAAACAAAACGTGAGCCAGAAACTTTAGTAGCTTGTTCAAAGTCCAAAATTCCTAGTTCTTCACCAATATCCCAGTGGTGTCTTGGTTTGAAGTTTTCCTTAGGAACAGCACCGACTTTTCTGATTTCAACGTTAGTACTTTCGTCAGGACCAACGGGAACAGAATCGTCAGGAATGTTAGGTAGACGAACTAAGATGTAATTCATCTTGTTTTGTGTTTCTTCAAGGTCAGCATCGATCTTCTTGATATCGCCACCAACTTTTTTCATAGCAGCGATTTCTTCACTAGCATCTTCCTTGTTGCGTTTCTTGTTAGCAATTCCTTGAGAAACCTTATTTCTTTCTTCCTTCAAAGTTTCTGTCTTAACTAACAATTCACGACGCTTTTCATCGTATGAAAGCAATTCGTCGATTTCTTCACTAGTAACGCCACGTGAAGCTAATTTGTTTTTGATCCATTCAGGGTCTTTTCTGATTAGCTTAATGTCTAACATAAATTCATCCTCCATTATTTGTGAACTTGCACGATTAGCCTATGTAACTGTTTCCTGCAGTGTAGCGGAAACGAGCTACTCAAGAGCTAACCGTCCTTGTTCCGCTCTCTAATATAAAAAAAGGTCGAAACATCCCAATAAAGGGACGAATCGACCATTCGCGGTACCACCCAGTTTCAGAGTATACAATACCCTGCACTTTCAGATTTTATCGGATCAACCCGAACGGCATTACCCGTTGCCAGAATGCTGGAATAAAACCTTGACGATTTTCACCGACCATCGTCTCTCTGAAAGGTTTGTGAGTAGGCACTCTCTTAGCTTTATATTCATTGTTAATCATAATTTAAAATGTTCTAAATATCAACTAGTAATGACCACCATTTTTAGTAGCTTCAACATCGATATCTTCTAGCTTCAAGAACTTCGTCTTATGTTTGATCTTGTAGTAAGCCCAACATATGAACAAAATAATCAAACCACTGTAACTGATCAAGAGACGACCAATATTGAAGTCAACCATTGAACGCACATCTTGTCCAATAATAATAATGATACCTAAGATGATGGCTAAAATTGGTCCAAATGGGAACCACTTAGCTTTGTACTTCAAGTCATCTAGACTGTAACCCTTGAATAAGTATGCTTTTCTGAAACGATAATGAGAAAAGGCAATCCCGATCCAGGCGATGAATCCGGTCAAACCACTGGCTGCAACTAATAGTTCATAGAATGAATCTCCGTACAAACTAGTGAATAAGGCCGCCCCACCAACTAAAGCAGTTAGTAGAAGTGAGAAGACTGGTACACCACGACCGTTAGTTTTTTCAAAAACCTTTGGTGCCATGTTATTTTTACTCATTGACCAAAGCATCCGACTGGCAGCGTATAGTCCTGAGTTAGCAGCAGAAATTACTGAAGTCAAAATAACAGCGTTCATAACTCCGGCAGCTAATGGAATCCCAACTTTCTTGAAAACAATCGTAAAGGGACTGATAGCAATATCGCCAGCGTCTGATCCTAAAAGATTTGGACTAGTGTAAGGAATCAAAGCACCGATAATGGCGATAGACAAAATGTAAAACAATAAAATTCTCCAAAAGACTTGTTTGATAGCCTTAGGGATACTCTTTTCAGGAGTTGCTGATTCCCCAGCCGTGATACCGATCAACTCAGTACCTTGGAAGGAGAACCCGGCAACAACGAACACACTTAGAATCGCCGGAACGCCTCCAACGAAAGGTGCTTTCTTATATGTATAATTTGTCAATCCAACAAAGTTTTCATTTCCTAAAATTCCTAATATACTTAAGACACCAACAATCAAGAAAATGATAACGGCAGTAACTTTGATTGATGATAACCAGTATTCAGTTTCACCAAAAGAACTTACTGAGATAAAGTTGATTACCAAGAGCACAATCATGAAAGTCAAACTAATCTTCCACGAGGTCCAACTTGGGAACCAATATTTTACAACTATAGAGATTGTGGATAAATCGACCGCCAAAGTAATCGCCCAGTTGAACCAATAATTCCAACCTAAAGCAAAACCAAAAGCAGGATCGATAAATTTTGTAGCATATGTCGCAAATGAGCCGGAAACTGGCATGTAAGTTGCCATTTCTCCCAAACTAGTCATCAAGAAGTAAACCATAATACCAATAGCCACATAAGCTATCAAGGCACCTCCAGGACCAGCTGTTGAAATTGAGGAACCACTTGCCACAAACAAACCGGTTCCAATTGACCCACCAAGTGCGATCATCGACAAATGACGGGTCTTCAACGACCTATTCACATCATTATTTTCCATCTTTCATTCCCCTTTTTGGATATAAAAAAAATCCTTATTATCAGAGGAACTACCGACAATAAGGATTATAATTATCCCATTAATCAATAGCTCAACGAATTAGAGTGTGTCTTCGTTTGCCGGCAATATTGCGGAAACGAGTTGCGAACAGCATGTCCCTGTGCTTTTTGCTCAGAACCCAAGCGCCGTCCTCCACTCTCTAAAATCGACAGTCCACCACCTATTAAGCGGTAGCCCAATCAAATTACCAAGTAGGGATAATTGATTTCGGCAAACTTTCCTTTCATATCTTTTCAAAGTACCCTATCCATACTCCAAAATACTAATAATAAAGATTGCACCTCTATCTGATTACAAAACATTATAAATAAATGTTAAGATAGTAGCAAGTAGTGTTTCATTTATTATTAAAATATTTTAATTAAACGTTACCGGGGGAAGACAAATGTTGGAGCAAATTTTCTTAGTTAAGCAAGACGTAGAAAAATACAAAATGCTAACTGTTATAAAATCTTTACCTCCTCGTGAAGTAAACCTAAGCAACATTAGTAATCGACTACAATTCACCTACCAAAAAACATATAATATTTTTCAAGCATTACTGGAAGATTTAGCTGACGTCGCTCCCGACATTGACCCTAGCGATACAAAAATCGAGTCAATCGACTTCAGAAAAGTTTCCATTGATACTTACCGACTATTTTTGGTAAAAAACTCAGTCGTTTTCCAAGCTTTCAATTATGGCTTGACTAATGCTAATCCGTCATTTGAAAGTTTCAGTGATGAACACTTTACGAGCAAGTCCACTTTAAATCGTCGAATGTCCAAATTTAGAGCTTTTCTAAAAAATTTTGGTCTCAAAATTTCCAACTCGACACTTGAGATCAAGGGTAATGAGAAAAACATTCGTTGGATGGCATATTATGTTTATTGGTACACATATCATGGGCAAGAATGGCCATTTAGTTTGATTCAAGAAAATTCTATCGATCAAATTATCGGTCGAACTGATATTACTTTTGATAATCCAATCGTTCATTTCCAATTGAAATATTTTCTAGCAATTTCTAGAATTCGTTTGATCAAACGTCACTATATTGATGAATTACCATATTATAGCGATGTTTTTGGCACCCAAAGTCTAGGCGAAGATATTTTGACACAGGAAGATTATCCTATCGTGCCGGTAGTGGCCTTAGATAACGAAAATAAATTGATCAATCTCTTCAGAAGAACAGCGTTCCAACCTAGTGATACTTCATTTGAGCAACCAATCAATGCCAACGCTAGAATCAATCCGAAGTTCTATGCGCTCGTTTATCACTTTATAGATTTCTTGAAGGAACATTACCACGATGACATGTCGGTCTACCACAATCAGAAGACTTTGAAACATATTATGACTTATGTAACACGTGATATTGTCTTTTATTACATTATGGCGCCTTATTCCTTGATGCATCTGGACACGATGTACCCTAACGAAAATAATGAGAGAAGTTATACAGACTTATATAAAGATGTCTACACCTTCTTCTCTAACGTCGATCAGAATGAATTTCCAGGAATCTACAACGCTGCAGAATTGATTTCTAAAGATTTGTATCAAGTTTTGCCTAGTTATATCTCAACTATTCGTGCTGAAGATATTATCAAAGTCAAAGTCTTGATTGATCCTGGTAATCAAACTGCTGAAGTTGTTTTGAGAAATATCCGGACTTTGGACTTCGTTGAGATCGTTCCTAGCAACGTTTTCGATGACGTCGATGTATTGATCACTTCATTAGATGTGTTGCCTTTGGATATTGAACGGAAAAAGTATCCTGAGAATTTGAAAGTTATTCCTTGGGATATTTCTTCAACGCGCCCTGATTATATTTGGTTGTTGATTCAGTTGAACCAAGTTTACGTTAAGAAAATCAAGATTAAACAAGAGGAAGAAAAGAAGAAAAAGGCATTGTAGTATTTACGCTGCCGACTAGATAGTCCTTCTACTTCTTATTTATAAGAAAAAATTACGATAAAAAAATCAAAATAGCTCTATAAGAATGTTATAAACTACATTCTTATAGAGCTATTATTTTGTCTAATTTGTAATTGAATTGACTAAAGTCCAATTTAGAGTTCCTTGATATTTGCCTGCTGGTGATACTTGATCTTGATCTGGTTCTAGTAACAAGCCAGTATTTTTCGTCCAGGTAGCTGATAAATCACTAACGGTTTTGTCTTGATATGAATTCAAGTCTTGGGCTATCAATTCATCTGAACTGGTCAATGGTTCGGTAGTTGCTTGGTTCTTTTTGTAAACTAAACTACCGTGGAAAGACTTGCCGTTTAGTGATAGTCCGTTCGTGGACACATCTAATTTCCAAGGAGATCTGAGACTAGTTACGGTCAAGTCAAAATCATTTTTTCTTGTGATGTATTTTTTCGTTGCTTGATAATTGATGTCTTGGAAATTCAAATCCTTTGAAACAGTCAATTTCAAAATTTTATCAGGGACTTTGTTGCCTTCAATTTTGAATTGCGGTGTACTTGTTGTTTCAATCGCATTGTCGCCCTTGAATGTGGCCGGCGCTGGTGAAACGGTGATTTCTTGGCCAGTTGAATTAGTAGCGGTACCGTTTAAAACTATGTCAGCACTCGTATAACCATTATTAGTGTCGATTGTTCCGAGGTCTTTTGTCAAAGTGTAACCTAAAGTGCTATTAGTCATCCCTTTAGAATCGGAAATTGTAATTGGACTACTACTATTACCATTGGCATCTTTATAAGTGATTGTAGCTGAACGATAGGTAACATCAGTTGGCAAATTCAAATCAGAGACGATATTTTGCCAGTTTTCACGTGAGGTATTATCCCACTTCAAATTGTAGTCAAAGCTCAAATTATCGCCATTATTGACGGTATTGTCGGTTGAATCGTCAGTGATAGTTTTGTTCAAATCGTTATCAGTCAATGAAGCAGTCGCTGTGGCAGTGGCTAGTGCGGGGATTGATTCGAAAACGGCTAGTTTGCTGTAATTAGCTTTCTCATTATTGGCACCGGTCAAGCCCCAATAAACGTGTCCGTCAGTTGGATTACCGAGTTCGCTAGGATCGACTGGGATAGTTTCTTTAACTTCGTCATAATAATCACTCTGACCGGTATTAGTAGTTCCGTCAGGATATTTGTCATTGTAATCATAACTAATTGTAGCCGGATTCCCATTTTCAGCTGGATTCCAAGTAAAGGTCAAATGATGCCAATAAATTGGATTACCATTTTCATCGTCACCGTCAATCAAGTGAGTTTGAGTTGGTGCTGCTTGATAGGTCGACAAAGCCTTACCTTTATTGGAAACACCTGTGATATAAGCCCACAAGCTACCATTTCCAATCGTCGAAAGACTAGCTTTTAGTTGATCATCATTACGAATATTATTTAAATCCAATGACTTGTACGAAACTGAATTGCCAGGATAAGTCAAATTGATCAAGCCATAAGAACTACCCGTATTACCTAACTTCAATGAAGGAATGTAATTGCCAAAATCAACACTTAATAAATCATTATAGGCTGGAAAAGTAGCAGGTGGCGTATCCGTACCCTTTGGCGTATCAAAACTATTCAATGTGTAATACAAATATTTCTTCCCACCAGTATGTAGGACATTATCATAATCTATTGGAGTTTCGCCAATTTGAATAGGCTGTTGAAGTTTACTCCCCATCAAATTGTTATCTTCTGTTTTGAAATTCAAAGCAATACTGTTACCAACCGCAGTCTGGGCGGCCTGTTCCGGGGTATTGGTCGTGGCACCAGAACTAGAGTCTTTACTCCAATTCCAATTACCCAAAAGATTAGTACCAATAGCTTTCAATTTAGCTGTATCGGCTCCCATCGAACCTAGAGATTGCATTCCAGCTCCCATGGCAGAAGTTCCACGAGAATCATTTTGCAAAACTAACGACATCCCTTCACCATTGCTCAAAGGATCCGTATCTTCTCCAGAACCAAAATAAAGCCAAACCGAAACAGTTTGTTTTTTATTTATATCAATATAATTATCACTGCCACTGCCTATTTTTGACCAGGCAGCTCCGACACTCTTTTCATCACCACTCTTAGCCATATCCAAAACACGACCGTTGTGCTTATCAGATGAATCACTAGAATTGTTGTAAATAGTAGCCGAGTTAGTTTGATATGGATAATTGTCATCTTCAGTAGATGTCTTCTCAAAATTGCCAACATCAAAGTACTTTGAAATATCCAAACCAACTGGCGCATTGCTAATAGCATCACTGTCGGCGTCCGCAAAAACTACTTGAGTAGTAAACGGCATGAGAACAATAAATGTCAATAATACAGCTGATAGAACAGCCAATTTATTTTTATTATTGAACGTGATACGTCACTCCTTCAATTATCTCTATTCTTATAATAGTTCATAATTAAAGTGTTGAACGTTAATAAATAATAAAATTATTTTTGATTATTGAATTATGAGAGCAAAAAAATCGTCTTACCAATCAAAATTAGTAAGGCGATTTTATCTTTATTTCTTATGACGTTCTGAACGAGTACTACCTGATCTTGAATCTTTTGACTTGTCAGGTTTCTTGGTACTTCTCATATTGAGTTTGCCACGACCCTTAGTTGGACCGTTACCCTTATTACGTTGTGAATAGTAGAGGTACATCCAAACTACGACGGCAATCAAAACGATAATTCCGATAATGATTCCAATCCACTGTTTATTGTTGGATTCCTGCTTTGGTGAAGCCGCATCATTGACGTTATCAACTTGACGTTGTTTGACAGTGATATTGTAATTAAATGACTTTTCAAAACCAGAATCGTTCTTCAAAGTAATGTGTGCTTTGTAAGTTCCGGCATCTAACTTCTTCACTGGAATGAAGTAGTTGAATTGCGAATTAGGAGCGATTTGAAGGTTATCTGCACTGTAGTTAGTCTTCTTACTACCATTAGTGATTTCTGCCTTCAGAGACACTTTATTGATGTTTATCGGCGCTGTATTGTCCAAGGTGTAGGCAATTCCTGTTGAACCGGCTACAGCTTTTGGTGCCGCGGAAGTCAAATGCATATCAGGCATGACACCATCATCTTTGGAGCGCAAAACTACCCCTTTGACGTAGCGAACTTGATTCTTGATATTGATATTTTTAGATTTCGTTGGACTAACTGAAGCTGTAGTCGTAACACCACCCAAAATAATTCCCGCATATTCAGAATCAGGTGACTTTACTTTGAACTCGACCGTCTTATTCTCACCAGTAGCCAAGTGGACAGTTTGTTTACGTTTGCCCTCGACTAGAGATGTTAAGGATGGCAGTTTTGATTTGTACAATTGGGCGTTGTATTTATCGTAGCCAATCACACCAGAGTCCGCCGTATAAGCATTATTGACTTCAGCCGTGACCGTGATTGATTTACTACCAGTGTTGGCAATCAAAACTTTCAAAGTTTGGTCTTTATTAGGCTCAACTTTGAGATCAAAGAAAGATTCATCCTTGTTGATTTGATTGTCTGGTAAAATTGCCTGAATCGCATAGGACTTATCAGGCGCAGCTTTAACTGTTGTCGCGAAAGGTAAAAATGTTGCAATTAATAGTAATAATGTGGAAAAAAAGACAATTATTCGTTTCTTCATACTTTTAACTCCTACCTGAATGCCATATTGCCCAGAAAATTAGGAAAATCAACGATACTAAGACGCAGACGATTAAGATGTAAGTCGTTGTCTTATTATAGATCAGACCCTTACAACGTTTATTAATGTCATTAGCCTGATCTTGGGTGATGGTATAAGTTTTGTGGAACGTCCAAGTAGCCTTCCCACTTCGAGCTGCACCTTTGACGACATACTTCCCGGCTTGAATTGGGGTCGTATTTTGGTCAAAGTCAACTGGAATCCGAGAATTTGGGGCTACTTTAGGATACGTGAGATCCGCTGACATAGTTTTGGGACCTAGGTTGAATCTATCAAGCCAACTCTTGCGTTTGACTGTTACGTGGACGATAACATTTTTCATCATTCCTGGTTCTTTGTTTTGGAGATTTACTATTATGTGAGGCTTTTTGTTGATTACATCTAGAGATAAGTTGTGTAATGTAACAATACCACCAACTGGCTTATTAGAATCGGTAATCCAAACTGGAACATCGGCGTTACCTCCAACTGCATTACTTACATCATAAATATTAAATCCACCTAAAATAAGATTATCTATTTTTCCAGATGGTAGTTTCACTTTAAATGAAACATCTTTTGTTTTTCCAGCCTTAATTGAAATTGTTTGTGCTTTAGTCATATCGGCAAAGGCATATTTAAGGCCATATTGACCCGCTTTAACTTTATCAGTATAAACTATTTTACCATCCATTGAAGTAGTAGCATTAGTTGGTTCTACTTTTAAACGCAATTTTCGAATACCAAAATTAGAGATTGATATTGTTAATGTTCTAGTCGAATTAGGTTTACCAATTATTTGAAATCGATCACTGACATCTGAATCTCCAACAAGTGGGGTAACAGTCACACCACTTATGTCAGCTTTAGCATCCTGGGGAGACACTAAAAAAACAAAAAATGTAAAAAACAATAACGATAGTAGATATAGAATTTTCTTATTCATAATTATCCTCTGATTATTACTTCTAATATCTATGATACTAAAAAAGCTGTTCCAAGTCTTGGAACAGCTTAATTTAATTATTTATTAGCGACGACGTCTTCTTGTTGTATTACCACCATTACTATTGTTATTGTTCTTATTATTGTTTCTTCTACCTAGATAGATACCTAATCCCAAAATAATAGCTAAGGCAAGAATACCTAATAGAATATATAACCATAGATAATTTGGCTTAATACCTGCCAATTTATTATACTTAGCTGCATCATTATTAGTAATAGTAAAGTCTTTATTTAGAACCCAACTTTTAATACCACCAGCAGTCTTATAAGTTAATTTCAAATGGTAATCACCCGCTTGCAAACGTTTCTTACCCCAAGAAATTCCATAGTTGTAATTAGATGTTGGAGCTAACGACTGATTATCTGCATTTGATGTAATTTTAAAGCTTTTATCGCCTTTCTTTGTCACAACAGCTTTTGAAGATAAAGATCCAGCATAAGAATTAGTAGAATTATGAACATTTGCCTTTACGCCTGGTTGTTTTCCATCTGCCCCTGCAACAGTACCCGGTCTTACTGCCGTAATTGAATATTTTGCTTCTTCATTCTCAGTATTTTTTTGATGAATTTGAATAGGAATTGAATAACTAAATTTATTCTTAATTAGCGTACCATTGGAAGAAACTGTTCCTTTTGCTTTTTCCTTATAGGGATATACGGTTACTCCACCCATTAAGTAGCCTTTAAATGCCTTTTTAGGAATTGTTATTGTGAACTTTAAAGTAGCCGTAGTCTTTCCCGGAACTGAAAATACTTGCTTTTGAGGAGATGCGGTAGATTTTGTTTGAATTTTTAAAGAAGGATCAGTAACTTTAGACTTATCATATCTTAATTGTCCCGAATCGTTTGTATATGCGGTATTAACCATATACATAAATTTTCTTGTATTACTTGCCTTATTTAAAACCATCAATTGCAAATTAACAGTTTGGCCCGGATCACCTTCAATCACATAACTACCGGTTTCAACATTAACTGCTGTATCATCACTACCAACTGGTTTTAATGCATATTCACCAGAGGTTGCATTTACAGTTGTTCCACTAGAAAGAATACCCAACGTTATTGCAAATATAAAAAAGAAGAAAACAATTACCTTATTTTTTTTTCTAGTCATTACTCTATCCCTCCAAAAAGACTAATTGTCATACGGTTACATTATAAAATAAAAACCACTACACTAGTAGTGGTTTTTAGAATTACTATTTGTTTAATCTGAAATTTTGCTTTATTAACCTTGTGTTGTTGTCTTAGGTAGTGCTGTTAGAGTCCATGTAATAGGAGCATTCAATGAACTTACTTTTCCTTGAGATGCAGCAGGAATGTCACTAGGGATTACCAAGTTAGCTCCTGATTTACCGTCAGCTGATTCTCCTGATGATTTATATGTTGCTAGATATTCACCATCTTTGTATGATGTGCTATCTGGTGTAACACTCATAACAGTATTTGCAGCTCCACCTGAAGTTAATCCAACAGCGCTTGTATTTAAACCAGTAATAGGATTTTGACCGTCAGTAATACTTTGTGCAGCTAGATTCAATGTAAATGGACTTGTTGTCAAAGTTTGATCTTTGCCAGTAGATGCATCAACAAAGTTACCCAATTGAGCTTGTAGTTGGAAACCACCGGCTTTAGTCAAATCACGTGATTCAAGAACTGACAAGTTACCTTCACTGTTACCATCTGTTCCAACAGCATTTCCATCTTTTGTATTGTCTACCAAATTCTTTGTTTGTCCTGATACTGCATTACCAAAGTTGAAATCTGGAACTTCATTCAATACTAAGACACCACTTACAACCTTAACTGCTGCATTTGATGTAGCTGTTGCTTCTCCATCACCTTTGCCTGTTTCTGATTCATAAGCAATTGCTAATTGTCCATTATCTGGATTTGATAAGTTACCAATTTCTGTCTTATCAACATGTGTTACATTACCATCTTTGTCAATTGAACCTGTTGTTGTTGCAGCTTGTGCTGTAACTGCTGGTGCAACTGCTCCTAATACCATACCTACTGCTGCTAATGATCCTACTAAAACGTTTCTTGATAATTTCATGATATATCCTCCCTGATATAGAAAAATTATTTTTTGTTTTTCTCTTTCTTGATTACAATTAGATAATAACAAATTTTACATCTCGTACACTTCATAATTTGTAAAAGTTATTTATCTATTTTGAATCACTTTGAAACCTTTGAAACATGTAGAACGACCAAGCTTTTGCGGAGCTTGTAACCGTAAAAAGCGAATAGACCAATCAATATGGAAAAACCAGTAATGATTAATCCAGTATCATGTGCATCTCCCGTTTGTGGGTATGAAGACATGTTATTAATACTAACCGAAGGTGTATAGCCTGTATCCTTTATCTTCGATTCAGCACTAGTTCCAGTACTAGTACCTGTATTATCATCATTCAATAATACAGAACCATTACTACCGCCGCCACCACCGAGATCAGAAGTGTCATCTGACTTACTGGCGACAACCGCTACCGGTGCTGACCTGTCAGCGCCACCTCCTGTCGTGCTGTTGGATTCGGCAATTACATGTGTAAGGCCAAATCCTCCAATCACACCCAACAATATAACGGCAATTGCGAAGAAACCGACTACTCGCTTTTTGATATTGAGACTTTTTCTAGTTCTCATTCTTTTTTTCATATAAAAAACCTCTTCATCAAAAGTCTGTCTGTTTTCTCCTTACGCTTTGTATAGTACCATCTGTCTACCTCATAACTAGTCCGAAATTGTTAAGAATTTCTTACAAGAAGTGAATCATTTCTTTAAAAGATAGTATTTGACCAGATTCGACTGCATTGCGTATGGAAGCGTTTGATTGACTTCATAAATGTATTTAAACCCTAATAATTCCAATAATTTTTGTGGTGCCTGGTTATCTTTTTCACTTGATGCCCAAATCTCGGTCAAGTTCAACTCGTTGAATCCATACTCAATCAACAGTTGAACTGACTCTTTGGCGAAGCCTTGGTTGCGAAACTTCCTATTAATTACGAATCCTACTTCTCGTGTTAATAACAAATCGCCACTTTCGCCACGTTTATTCATCTCAATTATGCCGACCATCTGATCAGTCTCTTTTTGAGCAATGACGAAAGCGCCGTCCCTTCTTTGATACATTTCCAATAAATTGTGAGCAAAACTCTCATCAGCCGTATATTCTAAACCAGCTAAATCGTGATTAGTTTTGTCCTGTACCAATTCAAAGAATTCAGGAAAATCTTTTTTTTGAAAATCTCGAATAATTATTTTATTTCCTATTAAGTTCATGGCTATATTCCTTGTCTTTTCAGTCTAATTTCTAGGTTTTTGATTCACGGTCATTTATAATAAATTTAGTTCGAATAGAAAGGTGTGATTTGTATGGATTTAGATTTTAAGGGAAAAACAATTACTACTTATGGTGATCCTTTGACTGTAGGTGAAAAGTTCCCTGATTTTACTGTTCTAAATAAAGATAACAATGAGGTCAAGTTGAGCAGTTTCTTAGACAAGCCTCTACTTATCAGTGTTGTTCCAAATATCAATACTAGTGTCTGCAGCGTGCAAACTAAGCATTTCAATGAAGAAATTGACGGACATTCAGAAATCAATTTTGTGACTATTTCAACTAACACTCCGGAAGAACAATCTCACTGGTGTGCTGCTGAAGGCGTTAAGAATATGGTCATGTTATCCGATATCGACCATGACTTCGGTAAGAAATCAAAGATTTGGATCAGAGACATTAACATTTTAGCTCGTTCCGTTTGGGTCGTTGATAAGAATGGTGAAATCATCTATTCCGAAATCGTACCTGTTCAAACTGATGAACCTAGCTATGATAAGGTTCTCGGTCAACTAAATGAATTAGTAAAGTAAAAAAATTAAGGTAGCCGTTTGACTGCCTTTTTTTAATGCTTAATTTAACGCCGACGATGCTTTACAAAAGTTACAAAATGCAAGATACAAGCTAACAAGACAAAGAAGATCACTGTAAAACTGACATAGTTCAACCAGAAATTACCGCCAATCCAATTCCTTAGTGGTAGTTGAATCCCCATCGTAATCAGCGCCATTACCGCAATCATGAAGAATAATTGAATATATCTTTTCACAGTTGAATCATCCTTTCTCTTTTTGACAGATATCTTTTTGGCATACTTGTGACACAGTTCTTTCTTATTGTTAGGGATTTCTTTCATCCCAAAAGTATTTGGCAAAACTATCTCTCCGACCTTGATCACGCCAGCAGCTGACATCACTCGGTCAATCGTCTTGAAACTTTCGTCAGTGACACCGGTTAAAAAGTTCTCCAGGGTCGAGACGTAACAAGAACTGATACTCAAATAATGCTTATTCTTGAATTGTCCGGGGATCATGTCGCCATTTTCTTTGAAATAAACTAGTTTTGGTCGCATACAATCGAAGAAATTCTTCAAAACACCAGATAATTCGCGAAAATAAGTTGGTGCTGCAAAGACCCAGACGTCACTATCCATCAATTTTTGCGATAATTCATCCAAAACTGGATTTTTTTCATGATATTTATGTGGAGTTATTTCGTAATTTTCTAAATAGATAGTTTCAGTTTCGACACCAGGGTCAACATTATCCAAGACTTCAGACAGCATTTCAGCATTGAGTCCATGTTCCTGATGCGAGGCTAATATTCCTAATATCTTCATATATACCCTCCCCTTTTTATTAATTTTAGTATAGACACATATAAGATACAAAAGACTAGCATTATCAAAAAATTGTTGCTACAGTATGGTTAACTAAGGAGGTTTCGAATTTTATGAAAGTTCTTATCATTGGTGCTCACGGAAAAGTCGGACACCTATTAATTGGAGAATTACAATCAAGAAACATCGATTTTGTTGCTGGATTGCGTAGTCAAGAACAGATCAAGGCCTACAATGAAAACAACATTGAAACACAATACATTGATTTGACCGCATCTTTAGACGAAATCAGTGCATCTATTGAAGAAAGTGGTGCCGATGTCATCGTCTTCTCTGCCGGTGCTGGTGGTGCAAGCGATGCTTTAACTATGGAAATCGACCTCGACGGTGCTATCAAGACAATGATGGTCGCTGAAGCTAACGATATCAAACGTTATATTATGGTTAGCTCTTTGTTCAGTGACGACCGTGACAAATGGGACGCTACCGGCATCAGACCTTACATGACTGCTAAACACTACGCTGACGACCATTTGCGTGGCACGAGCCTAGATTACACGATCATTCATCCTGGTGCTTTAACTAATGATGATGGTACGGGCAAGATTCAATTATTAGGTCCAAATGAATCTGGTTCGATCCCACGTGCTGACGTTGCTAAAGCTCTAGCTTTGATTATTGAAAACCCAGCTACAATCAAGAAAGAATATACTTTTGCTAGTGGTGACACACCAGCTGAGGAAGTTTTTAGATAGTTTGTCTTTTAGAGAGGTATTTTACAATTTTGTTTGTGAGATACTTTTTTATTGGCTTGAATAAATATAAATCCGAACAATATTTGATATAATTTTATTATTAATCGTCTTTTAGTTGTAATTTCTCATAATATCTGTAATACTTATGAAGTAAACAATAAAACCTTAGGGGGTTAATATCATGGAATCAGATCCAAGTCTCAGTTTCATGGAAAAACTATTTCACCTTAAAGAGGCTAATACAACTGTTCGTCGTGAAGTGTTAGCTGGATTAACAACGTTCGTTTCAATGGCTTATATTTTATTCGTCAACCCACAAGTTTTAGGAACAGCGGGTATGGACAAAGGCGCCGTCTTCACTGCTACTGCTCTTTCCGCAATTTTAGGTTCCGTTTTGATGGCTCTACTTGCTAACTATCCAATCGCTATCGCTCCAGGTTTGGGTGACAATGCCTTCTTTACTTATTCAGTAGTTCTCGCTATGGGTATTCCTTGGCAGACAGCTATGGCCGGAGTATTCATGTCGAGTATTTTATTCCTATTGATCTCTGTATTAAAATTACGTGAATTAGTCATCGATTCTATTCCACATGACTTAAAATTAGCTATGGCTGCTGGTATCGGTTTGTTCATCGCTTTCGTTGGTCTACAAGGTGGTGGCTTAGTCACAGCAAGTAAGTCTACTTTGGTAGAAATGGGTTCTTTGACCGTTCCTACAACTTGGTTAACTATCTTTGGACTAGTCGCAACTGGTCTGTTGATGGCCAAAAAAGTTCCTGGTTCAATTTTCATCGGTATGGTTTTGACAACTATCGTCGGTTTAATTACGAAATTAATTCCACTTCCAAAACAAATCATCTCAACTATTCCTAGTATGAAACCAACTTTTGGTGTCGGTGTGGCTCACATGCCAGATCTCGCTAACCCACAACTTTGGGCGGTCGTCTTAGTCTTCTTGTTGGTAGCTTTCTTCGATACTGCCGGTACTTTGATTGGTTTGGCCGAACAAGCTGGTTTCATGAAAGACAACAAAATGCCTCGTATCGGTAAAGCTTTGATGGCTGACTCTATTTCAATGCTTGGTGGTGCTGTCATGGGTACTACTCCAACTGCTGCCTTCGTTGAATCTTCTGCCGGTATCGCTGTTGGTGGTCGTACTGGTCTAACAGCTTTAGTCGTCAGTGTAATGTTCGCTATCTCAATGTTCTTCTCACCACTCTTATCAATCGTAACTACTAACGTTACTGCACCAGTTTTGATCATCGTTGGTATTTTGATGGCTCAATCAATGAAACAAATTGATTGGACTAAGTTTGAAATTGCCATGCCGGCCTTTCTAACAATTGTTGGTATGCCTTTGACTTATAATATCTCTTACGGTTTCGCCTTTGGTATCTTGTTCTACCCTCTAACAATGTGGGCCGCTGGTCGCCGTAAGGAAGTTACTCCTATTATGTATATCCTGTTCTTTGTCTTTATCTTGTTGCTTTATATTATTAATATTTTGCCTGGGAAGTAAATTTGGAAAACACTATCTAAAACTTTCTTTCATTCCAAAAACGTGTTATTTTTATGATACTAACTTGGTGCGAAAGGTAGTGTAATCATGTCAGTCAAAGTTAAAGCAATCAATGGCGAGCAAGTAATAACCATTCCTAGTACCATCCACCCAATGGCAACAGAATATGATATGTATCAAGGCTACGACGGAACAATCGTCTGCCTTCCTAAAAATAATGACAACAAAAAATCCGAAGCTGAATAATTTTAGCTTCGGATCTTTATTTGATTGATAAAATTAATCCTTTTGGATATAATACCCTTGTAAACGAAAAGAAGCCATGAGAGTCGTGATCCCATGACTTCAACATCAGATGGAATAGATTTTTGTGATAGCTAACCTTCTCGGTTAGCTTTTTTGATTATCGCGATACCATTTGCAAAATGCTCAAAAGCAATTGCAAAGATATACACTACAAAAGCGGTTTGCACCACACACACTCCAAACTTTTCCGATTGACATAGCAGACACCTCCATCTTCCGGATTAAACGAGGGGCGTCGCTCTACTCAACATTCTGACTAAGCCAACTTGGGAGCTACCCAAGAGTGCATGACTATACAGTTAGTATATTTAATTTCTGATAGATTTCCTAATTTATATATTTATACTAAAAAACTGACTCCATAATATTGGAATCAGTTTTTTTATTACTTTTGAGCTAATTTCTTTTCATAAGCTTGATACTCTGCGGTTGGCATGTCTTTACCTGTGAATAATTTATAAGCAGCAGCTCCTTGCCACAACAACATCCCTTTACCTGGTGCTGTGGTGCAACCGATACTTTCAGCATCTAGAATCAATTTAGTCTTCAAAGGATTATAAACTGTATCCGCTACGACTAAATCGGGACGCAAGAATGACTTATCGACTAAGGATTTGCCGTCCAAAGGTTTCATTCCCACAATTGTAGCATTGACTAAAATATCAGCTCGAGCAATTTCTGCTTTCAATTTATTTTGGTCGTCCAAATCACAAACTTGAACTTTAACCTCAGGTTTAGCTTGCTGAATCTTTTGTTTAGTCTGCTCGGCACGTTGGTAAAATTCATCTTTTTTATTGAAGATAGTAATTTCTGCAGCTCCGTCTAAGGCTGATTGAACTTCAATGGCTGTGGCTGCTCCACCAGAACCGAGAACAACTAATTTCTTATTAGCAATGTCGACACCATGCTCTTTCAAATTACGTACAAACCCGATTCCGTCGGTAATGTGGCCAGTCAATTTACCATTATCATTCACGATAACGTTGATAGCTCCGATAATTTTGGCAGCTGGTGATAACTCATTGACTAAACTGGCAGCAACAGTCTTGCAAGGCATGGTAACGTTACTGCCACGGACTTTAAATAACTTCAATGCATCGATAGCTCTAGGCATGTCTGCTTTTTTCACGTCAAAAGCCAAATAGGCATAATCCAAGCCTTGTTTCTTAAAACTGTAATTAAACATAGCTGGAGAACCTGAATGACCGACTGGTGAACCTAACAAAGTGAATAAACCGGTAGTTCCTGAAATGTGTCTTTCCATAATGATATCCCTCTATTTCCTAGCAGGTTGATGATGATCGATAGCGTATTGACGACGACCACCTGGTTTTGGAATCTGATCCGACATCATAATTCCGATACCACCATCGACAGTTACTTCACCACCATTAGTGTAATCAGAACGGTCACTGCTCATGAATAAAACAGTGTTAGCAATATCATCTAGGGTTCCGATACGACGACTGGCAACTAACTTCTTACGACCATCTTCGACTTTAGGATCACTGTAGAAATTGGCTGACAAAGGAGTTTTGACTAAACATGGGAGAACGCAGTTGCTACGAACACCGAATTGACCCCATTCAGCAGCCATTTGTTTGGACATCATATCAACAGCAGCTTTAGTTGTACTGTAAGCCCCACTGTAAGTTTCTGGCGAATGTGATGCGACGGTTGAAATGTGAACTAAAGTACCATGCTTTTGTTTGATCATGACTTTTCCAAAACGTTGTGACATCAAGAAGTAACCAGTGATATTGACGTTTAGAGCGGTCTTCCATTCATCCAAACGCAAATCCTCAAGTGGTGAAAATCTCAAAATAGCAGCTGTATTAACTAACACATCAACACGGCCAAATTTATCAACTACAGCTTTTACGGCTGCATCGACTTGTTCTTCATTAGTTGTGTCGCAAGTTACTGGCAAAGTTTCGACATGATACTTGTCAGTTAACTCTTTGGCATACTTCTCAATCTTATCTTTGAGCAAATCGACTAAAACAATTTTTGAACCTTGTTTGGCAAATTCCTCACAAAATTTCGTACCCATGCCACCAACGGCACCAGTAATAACAACAACTTTATCGTTTAAACCTAACCAACTATCACTCATTTTTCTGCCCCCAAATTACTTATTCTCTTGCAAAATTTCTGGCCAAGCTGCTTGCAAAACCTTCACAGTATTCTTGTAAGTATAATCAGCCACAAAATCGATTCCTTTAGCTATGTAGTTATCAGAGATCACTTCCACACCGATAACTTTGGGATCGACACCAGCATCTTTAATCATTTTGACAAAGCCGACAGTATCCAATTCGCCAGTTCCCGGAGCCAAACGGTCATGCATCGATTCATCACGTAAAATCGATTTGGCATAAGGTCTAGCGTAGGCATCGTCTAATTGAATCGAAATAACTTTCTTAGCTTGTTCCTTCGTCAACAAATTATAAGATTGATTGCTTCTGACCCAGTGCCACATATCCAATAGCATATAAACGTTGTTGCAGTCGGCTTTTTGAATAATCTTCCAAGTTTTGTCGAAATTAGTTAAACCGCTGTATGGCATTGGTTCCAAAGCGATAATCAAATCACCAGCACGACTAGCCAAGGCTTGTAATTTTTTAGCTGTGTAATCGACTGAATAATCTTCCATCAAACCAGTGTTGATGTGCTTAACACCGAATAATTTGCACATATGGAAACACATTTGTTCTTTATATTTTTGTTCATACGAACGTGGCTCTTCACACCATTGGACGATATATTCGACTTCGGTGCATCTGAGATGATATTTAGTTAACATGTCCAAAATATCTTGATCAGATAAGCCTTCATTTAAAGCATCGACATAAGTTTCAGCTCGCAAACCGATTCCATCATAACCGGCTTGACTGGCAGCTTTACAACGATCCTCGAAGCTACATTTATCACCCAAAGTCCAAGAACTAATAGTAATTGGATGTTCTTTCGTCATAGAAATTCCCCCTCATTGCTCTATAACTTCAATGTAATCGTTTCATTTGGAGGCGTCCAATAGCTTTTATACTCGATGATTCATAGCTAAAAGTTATCGGTTTTGGTATATTGGCTATAGAGAGAAGGGGTTAGATGAACTTAGATCACTTAAGATATTTCGTAGCCTTATCAAGAACGCAAAATTACACCCAAACTGCTAAAACCTTGCACATTACCCAACCGAGTTTGACCAAAGCCATCCATTCATTGGAAAAAGAACTCAATCTAGAACTCTTTAGTCATCAAGGACGTAATGTAACTTTGACTCCAGCTGGTCGTGTTTTTGCCAATAGTGTTGAATCGACATTGAATTCACTGGACAAAAGCATCGCTACTGCTAAGAGTTTCAACAAAAAGAAAACGATTATCCGCCTAGCTTCATTACGCACGCTCAGTATCAAGTGGGTTCCCGATATGGCGCAGAATTTTTTGCATAGTAGTAGCGACCAAACTATCGATTTCCAATTCAACACCGACACCGGTTTATCTCCGGATATCTTGAATGGTTTGCGCGATAAAAAATACGATGTAGCTTTTTGCTCCAAAATGGACAATTATCCTGATTTGGATTTCTTTCCAGTCGCCGAACAGACAATGGTTTGCATCACCTCAGTCAATCATCCCTTAGCCAATCATTCCAGTATTGATTTGGCAGAAACTTTGAATTACCCGCAAGTTACTTTCGCAAAAAATAGTGGTCTGTATCCAATTATCAAAAAGTTATTTAATGACTGCGGTGGCCAACCTATCAGCGCTTATTCAGTCGAAGAAGATCAGGCAATTGCTGGATTAGTAGCGAATAATTTTGGTATCGCCATCGTTCCTAATATGTCGATTTTGCAAACTTTGCCAGTCAAGATTATTCCTATTTCTTACCCTAATTGGCAACGTATCCTCTACATGGCAACTTTGAAACAAGTTGAGAATCAGCCGGCGATTAAGAGTTTTACTGACTTTGTTAAATCACGTAGTGAACAGCTTTCTGTTAATAATATTTAGATTGATTGATAAGTAGAAAATTTTTGTATATAATACCTTTGTAAACGAAAAGAAGCCATGGGAGTCGTGATCCCATGACTTCAACATCAGATGGAATAGATTCGGAGATTAGCTAACCTTTTCGGTTAGCTTTTTTGATTGTCGTGATACCATTTGCAAAATGCTCGAAAGCAATTGCAAAGATATACACTACAAAAGCGGTTTGCACCACACACACTCCAAACTTTTCCGATTGACATAGCAGACACCTCCACCTTCTGGAATAAACGAGGGGCATTGCTCTACTCAACATTCTGATTAAGCCAACTTGGGAGCTACCCAAAAGTGCATGACTATACAGTTAGTATATTTAATTTTGGATGAATTCCCTAATTTATATATTTGTTTTTTAATAGAATTATCCTTTTATAAAACGTTGATATAACAATGATACAATGGTATCAACAAATTATAAATGAGGTTTTCTGATGCCCAAGAATAGAACTGGACATGGATCAATTTATGGTTCACCTTACGCTAAAGGTGAAGATATTTCTAAAGAAGCTGTCCACAGAAGATATGAAAGAGAAATTGCTAGAGTTACAAAAAAGAAAAATACAAAAGGATTTAAAAAATATATTAAAAAGAATGGTATACCCGTTAGTCCGGCTAACTATGAACGTTTAGTTGTTCTACTATTCAAGCAGCAAAATATTCCCGCAAGACTAAGTGATTTTAAATATAAAGACACACATCATGTTGAAGTAACGGCTTTTGATTCTAGATATAATAAACATATGCGCTGTAAAATTGATTTAAAACAAAATAAAATTGAGGTTATTAGTATACTTGATTAACATTATTAGGTTGCTACCACCTCATGCACATATTTATACCAAAAAAACTGACTCCGCAATTGGAATCAGTTTTTGTTTTACTTATCAAAATTTATTAATTGTAAACGAATGGCGTTTAATACAGCAATCAAAGTAACACCAACATCGGCGAAAACTGCTTGCCACATATCGACCATACCCAAAGCCCCCATTAATAAGAAAAGAACTTTAATTATTAACGCAAAGGAAATATTTTGGATGACAATTTGACGGGTACGTTTGGCAATTTTCATTGCTCTAGCGACTTTGGATGGTTCATCGCCCATAATGACGATATCTGCAGCTTCAACGGCCGCATCTGATCCTAATCCACCCATGGCAAATCCGATGTCAGCTGTTGCTAGGACTGGCGTATCATTGATTCCGTCACCAACGAAAGCTACTTTATGATTTGTCTGGTGGGACTTCTTCAACAATTTATTAACGATTGAAACTTTATTTTCTGGTAATAAATTAGTATAAACTCCACTCATTTTGAGCTTTTTAGCAATCGAATGACCGACTTTTTCATTATCCCCTGTCAACATGACCGTTTGCTTGATTCCACGGTTATGTAACAAGTGAATGGCTTTTTGAGCATCAGTCTTGAGTTCGTCCGCAATCACGATGTGACCCCAGAACTTCTTGCCAACTGCCACATAGACGATTGTTCCAACATCAGTCGATTCAACAAAATTGACCCCAGATTCACGCATTGATTTGGCATTACCAACGATAACTCTTTGATCATCCACTTCGGCAGTCAAACCATGACCAGCAGATTCGGTGGCATTTTCGATTGGTAAAACTTTACCTGTATAAGCGCTTTGAATCGAACTAGCAATCGGATGAGTTGAATTCTTCTCGACACTAGCGGCCATTTGTAACAGTTGATCTTTGGTAATATCAGCGACTGGAGTAACTTTGACTACGGCAAATTTTCCACGAGTTAGAGTTCCAGTTTTGTCAAAAGCGACGGTATCGACTTTGTTCAAGGCTTCTAGATAATTGCTACCTTTGACCAAGATTCCCTGCTTAGATGCGGCACCGATTCCACCGAAGAAACTCAATGGAACCGAGATTACCAAGGCACATGGACAAGAAATTACTAGGAAAATCAACGAACGATAAATCCAAGTGTTCCAAGCTCCTTGCATAACTAGTGGTGGGATCACAGCCAACATGACGGCCAAAGCTACGACGATTGGTGTGTAAACTTTGGCAAATTTAGTAATGAATTTTTCGGCACCGGCCTTTTTGCTGCTGGCGTTTTGTACTAAATCCAAAATCTTAGCAACGGTCGAGTCACTGTAAACCTTGGTAACTTTGATTTGTAGCGTTCCGTTCTGGTTGATTGATCCACTCAAGGCAGTGTCGCCAACTTGAATATTTTGGGGCATCGATTCCCCAGTCAAAGCTGACGTATCAACTGATGAGCTACCCAAAACTACTGTTCCATCCAAAGGGATTTTTTCCCCAGGACGAACGACGATAATTTGTCCGATTTGAACCGTATTAGGGTCGACTTTTTTCATTTTATTATCGATTTTTAACATCGCAAAATTAGGTTTAACTTCTAATAGTGCGGAAATTGACTTCTTGGAACGATTGACAGCAAGATCTTCGAAAACATTCCCTAATTCGTAAAACAACATGACGGCAATCGCTTCAGGATACTCTCCCAAAATGATGGCACCAATCGTGGCGATACTCATTAGGAAGTTCTCGTCAAAAATTTCACCGTGGAAAATATTGCGAATGGCTTTATAAACAATCCGACTACCGATGACTAAGTACGCAGCGACCAACAAAATAACATTAATCGGACTCGTTACCAGCGAACTTGAGCCTAATAGTAGTAAGATAAAAGATATTAACAAACGAATAATGGTAAACTTAGTTTCTTTGCTAAACTCATTTTTGATTCGTTTGGCTTTATTTTTTGCTTTGTAATCAGCTTGGACATCGTATGATTTCATCGATTTATCCTCCTTGAAAAGGTTTACATGTTCATTTGAATATATGAGCAATCATTCATATATAAATTATAATATAATAGGTTCTAATGAATTTCAACCTATTCAAATCAAGAGGACAACTTATGCCAGAACAAAATTTTGAAGTAGAGCACCAAAATGCGCTCCATAATTTAAAACAAAATATCCCTAACGACGACGATCTCGAAGCAATGGTCAACGTCTTCAAAGCCTTCGGTGACATGACGAGAGTAAAAATAATTCTTGCCTTGGCTGAAACACCATTAAGCGTTGGTGAGATTGCGGATACCCTTGATATGAGCCAATCTTCCATCTCACATCAATTGAGTATTTTAAAACAGCTCAATCTTGTTTCTAACGCGAGACGTGGACGTAACATCCATTATCGCTTGAGTGATCAGCATATTATTACTATTTTTAAGCAGACTAAAGAGCATATTATTGAGGATGAAAACGATTTTTAAGCCACTATTTTTTAGTGGTTTTTTCTTTGGGCAAAAATTGGCAGTTTTTTTCTAAGGATGCCGTCGTCCGCAAAAGCCCTGTGATTGGCTGGAGAATGTCGACACAACTTGGAGCCTTTGCTAAGCCCAGAACCGGGCAAAGTCTTCAAGATTGGTCTTCTACGTAAGCGATAAATCGCTAAGTAGAATTTGCCGGCTGAGCCATCACAGGGCTTTTGCTCCCGACTAGATATCTCTTTCTATTTAAATTCGTTTAAACCTTTAAAAGATAAAAGCCTAAAACATAAAAGATAAAAACATAAAGAACAAAAACACTAAGCTACCATAGCGACGTTTCTTACTTCACTTAGGTGGAACTTCTTGCCATTATCTAGATAGAACATGTCTTCATCATAGCCTTGTATTTCTCCAGTTAAATCATCTTTTACGTGATTATTTAGGTCGAAGACATTTAACTGTACTTTAACAATTTGATTGTAGGTGTACGACTGCATTAAGAACTTGGTTATTTCTGTGAGTTCTTGTTGTGGTCGTAAATTATTTTGGTGGGAAGATTTCTTGGCTTGCTTTTTTAAGGCAGCAGTATGATCTGATAAATAAAAACCTTGCCACTTGATTTTGCCACGGTCGTGGTAGTAATTATCGAAAAAAGTTTGAACCATTTCGGGGTCTGCTTGGTATTTACTATTCATCGTAATGTTTCCTTTTCTGAATTAATTCTTGTGTTGTGGGCCATTTCTGACCGGTGAAACCATCATACACAAAGGATAAATGGATATTTTTCTGGATTTCATTAATAATTTTTTCTAAATATGATAAATTATATTGTTCTACTGTATGAAGCGGAATAGAACGGACTCTTTGACCCTTTGGCTGGATGTTGATGAAGAAATTATACGTTTTGTCATATTGATCATTGACCACTTGCAGCCAATATCTTGTTTGATAGCGCCGAGTAAAATACTGCTCGATTCGTTCTAAGATTAATCTTAAATCGTCATTCATATGCATTGCCGCCATTGTGTCCGCCAACTAGGCTGGAGCGATTGATGGCTGTACCACCTTTTAGTAAGCTGTTGGCGTAAACGATGGATTTGAAACCATAACGAGCTCTGATTTGGTCGATGACAGCTAACCTATCTTCATTGGCACATTGAGTTTTTATCGGCGTGAAGAAGTCTAATTGTTGCGCTACTTTGGAGACTAGTTTGGACGAATAAACTGCCAGATTCCTGACCGGCTGTCCCTGCCAATAATTCTCGAACATGTAAATCAGAGTCTGGTTGATTTCCCAATCCTTATCAGTCACATCAATATTTCGAGCCACACTGAAGCCGCCACGTTCACTGTCATCTCCAGAATATGAATAAGTCACGGTCAAAGAAATACATCCAGCTTGCTTGTGGTGATGACGCAATCGAGAAGCAACTTGTTGGCCCATTTCCTTGATAACCGTCTCTATCTCCACTTGGTTAAAGTAATCTCTAGGTAAAACTTGAGAATTGCCGATACTGTGATTCTTAGGTTTGAGTTCATCAGACAAATTTGTTCGATCAATTCCCCAACTAATCGCAAACAACTGCTCGCCAATCAGGCCTAATTCCTGTTTTAAGTAAAAAGGATTAGTGTGGGCTAATTCATACATGTTATGGATTCCTAAACGATTAAGACGCTTTTTAGTCCGTTTAGCGATACTCCAGACATCAGTTAACTCATTGATCGTCCAGATTTTCTCCGGAACGGTTTGATAATGAATTTCAGCGATTAACTCAGGATTGTGCTTGGCATAAATATCTAGAGCAATTTTAGCTTGCAAAGGATTATCACCGATTCCAACTGTAGTGTACAATCCTAGTTCCTTTCTAACCTTGATTTGAATCAAACGAGCCACCTGCTTAGGAGAATCACCGAACAACTTCCAAGAATGCGTCATATCAATGATCGACTCATCAATCGAATAAGGCCAAACATCCTTTTCTGCCGCAAATTCACGAAAAATATTGTTAATTTGAAGATTGCGTTTGATGTAGAGATTCATTCGAGGTGGAACAACGATTAAACGTGGATCCTGGGGCAAATCGCGTTGACGGGAAACGTTAGCTTTCAGATGAAAAATCTTCTTTGCCATTGGAGACGTCGCCAGAATCAAGCCGCTACCCGCATTGTCAGCCTCACTCATCACCACCAACAACTCCTTGAGCGGATTCAAACCACGTAAAGTTGCCTCAACACTAGCGTAAAAAGATTTGTTATCAATCAGAAAGTAAACTCCATGGGGTTCCTTGCGATAATCCATTGTCCACACCTCTTTTTGTTTATATTTTTATTATACGAACATATGTTCTTTTTTGCAAATAAAAAATAGACTTCTGATTTAGAAGTCTTATTTGACTTACAGTCTATTTTTCAACCATTCGATATGATTTTTTTCACGTTCGATAGCGCGCGTTAAAATCAAATAATGACCAAAATTTGCTTTAATTTTTTTCTCGTCAGTGAAAACTTTACTCAAACGGCCTTGCAGGTACTCATACTTATCTTGTTTGAGTTTCAATTCTTGTTCCAGCAATTTTTTTAACAACGGATCAGTCGAATCATTTATAAAATATAGCTTTAAGGAAAACATTTCTTCGTTGCCATCGAGTGGTTCTTGCATCCAATTACGCAATACTTCGTGACCTGTTGTCGTCAATGTATAATAAGTAGCTTTGCCTTCTTCTTCGTCATTGACCCAGTTGTCTTCTTTCATTCGAGCGAGTTCTGGATAAATCTGACTGTGTGAGGCATGCCAAAAATCACCAACTTCGTGTTTGAACTCTTGGCTGATTTGATATCCTGACAATCTCTTCTTATTGTTGATCAATCCTAATAATACGTATGGTAAAATTCGTTTCTTCGGCATAATTTTCTCCACAAAAAAATGATATACAGCTTTGTATATCATTTTAACACGCTATTTATTGATACGACGGTAGTTTTCATCAAAGTATTTGCCATTTCTAATATCATCTGGCAAACCCTTGTAGGGTGCTTCGCTGATAACATCTTCGTTATCTTGTCCAGCATCGCCCATGTATGTGATGTTAGCAAATTCGGGAACGACCATTTTAGGATATGTTTCGTACTTTTCACGTGATTCTTCCATTAAGTCGATGTGTTCATTTTGGTAAGTAACGGTAATTTCGGGATGTTCTTGAACCCATTTAGGGAAGAAGATTGTTCCGTGAAGTTTCTTTTCGTTAGGCATGAAGTCTAAAGCAACGTCTGTACCAGTAGGTTCTGTCCAAGAAATCTTGTAGATACCTTCTGTAAGCATTACAATGTCAGCTTCTTGATCAGTTACCCAACGGCCACCAACCATACCACCATGGATACGGTAGTCAACAGTGTGGTCGTTTTTGGCGTACCATTCGTATTCCCAACCGTTATCGTAAGTGTAAATGAAATGTGTTCCTAAAAAATCTTCTAAAGTTTTAAATGTTTTTGTCATGTTTATAATTCTCCTTGTTTCTCATATGTCGTTATCGACAGTTAATAGTATATGTCGTTAATGACATATAGTCAAGGATTTGTTTTGAGGTTATATTATAAGTATCTATTATTCGTATGGAGATATTAATCACGGAAAATGCTGACCAACAGTTACTGGACGCTATTAAAGATTTACCAATTATTGATCTTACTGACAAACAAAAGCTAAAAAAATGGACACGAGCTGAAATAAACTCATGTCCATTTTTTTATTTTAAAGTTCCTTTCCGATTAAGGAATTACCAATTTCTTCTTTCTGATTGGAGCCCTGATATTTTTCAATTACCTTTGAATTTTTAAAGGGATTGTTTTTCTTCGGAACATAGATAATCATCCCTTCTTCATTTTGATAAACACTGTAAGAATCAGCTTGTAACTTTATTGATCCGGGAATAGGAAAAAAGTTCAATTCTCCCAATTTTCTTACCCTTATATTATTATCTGACATTTCGATAACCCACCTTTAGCTTAAAAAAATAGCCTAGGGCTCGTGAGCTACCTAGACTTGATCCTACGGTTATATATTAATTTCTACCAAATTCTTTTGCAATAATTATTACTTATCATTAGCCATCTGATTCATAACTTGTGCTGTCACAGGAATATCAGAATACTTCCCAATTTCATCTTTACTCATCACAACAGTGTTAGTTGGTGACTTAGCCAATTCGGAAAAGGCTTGGATTTGTTGTGCCGTAAAGTACTTATTATCAACTGAAGCCAACATGTCATTCAATTTCTTGATTTCATAGGCTTTGGCATCAGCTCTAGCAATTGTGGCAGCAGCTTCAGCTTTGGCGGTCGAAACCGTGGCGTCATTTTTAGCTTTAGTTTCGATTTCAATACTTCTAGCTTCACCATTTGCTTTGGCGATTGCGGCGGTCTTTTCACGGTCAGCTCTGATTTGTTTCTCCATTGATTCAGTGATGGATGCGGAAGGCTTCAACTCATCGATATTGACACGGTCGACTTTGATTCCATAGGTATTGGTCAAATCCCCGATTGCATTGGCCAGGTCAGCGTTGATCTTCGAAGTGGAACCTAGTGCTTCGTTCAAGTCGATTTTACCGATAATATCACGCAAGTGACCACGGACTAATTGAATCATTGACTCAACTGAATTGCTATTCTCGTATTCGAACTTTCTCGCATCAGTCACGTGATAATTCAAAGTTACGTTAGTCTGCACTTCAGCGTTATCTTTGGTAATAACTGAATAACCTTGCAAAGCCAACGGAATCATTGCCAAATCGACGATTCTGACTTTTTGAAAGATAGGAATGTAAAAATTTAACCCTGCCCTAACTTCTCGACTGTATTTCCCTAATGTTTCCACCAAACCAACATGATTTTGACGGACTACTTTTAACCCAAACATATATTTTCGCCTACTTTTCTGATTTTAGTTCTTGAATTGTTAAAATATTGCCATTTGCTTTGATAACTTGATAACTCTTTTTGCTATTAACGGAATCATTTGCCAACAAATCATAGCGATAGTAAATACCTTTGACCTCAATCAAGTCGTTTGCCATATTGATCTTGTCGCCCCCAACGACTGATCCTACTATTTGGCGCTGCTCAAGGTTGTTAGTTGGTACTGCTTCACTAAGTTTGGTGACAATATAGTTATTCACACTGCGATTTTCACGGTTAGCATCTTCCGTGATCCGTTCGTACAAATCTTTATCTAATCGTAATGCTATCATTTTATCTGCCATAACTTTATTATATCATTCCAATATCAAAGTGATATCGCAATGATATTGACATAGTGTAAAAAAAACCGAACCTAAATCGATTCAGCTTTGTGTTGATAATGCTTATATAATCCAGAATATCTTTCTTTGTAATCTAGCTTCCAAGGCTTATCCCGACCACAGAAATGCAAAATCACCGTATGATCAATCACCCAGTCGATATCCCATTTACCGTTACTCTTAGCAAAATACAGTGGATTCATTCGAGCGTCATAATTGTAAATCTCGTCTGGTATCATCATAATATTTTGGCCGTATAAACCATTGAGGATATCTTGATCGGGCAAAAGTAACGTCCGTCCCATTTTATTAATGTAATCAAAAATATCCTGAGCTTTGACATTCTTTCGGATAGCTTCCAAGTCCATCAACATGACACCTGAATTGTAGTAACTTTCCGTTTCATAATTTCCTAGTCTTAATTTATTCAAATTATCAGTCACATCTAAAGAGACGTGGCTGGCGGCCGCATACCAGTAATCTTTCAAATCCAGGTTATACAGTGGTTTCAAATCATTGATCACTAAAATATCAACATCCAAATAGAGAATTCTTTTGATATTTTTAGGCAAATACTTGTACGCCAACAAACGATAATAAATTGTCTTCGGATAACGGTCAGTCGTCGGTGCCTGGTCGAATTGGTCGTCTTTGATAATAATTGGATGATAGTGCATCCCTAGCTTTTGACAAAATTGCTTAATCCTGTCAGTTTCCTGCAATTTCTTATCTTGAATCACGTAAATCGAATATTTATCGATAGTAGAATTTTGTTTGATTGAATACAAAGTTGTCATTAATTGTTGTGTCACGTTGTCATCAATCGCAAATAGTAAATTCATCCTGCCCCTCCTGTGCAATCCTAGTTATTTCCATTATACTAAAGATTGAGGGTACAAAAATGAACCTTATCGTCTGAGGTCCATGACATACAATCTATCATATTTTCTTGACAAAAAGTGCAATGCGTGCGTTATTTACAAATAACGAAAATATTGTTATATTTTATGTACTTAAGATAACTTGTGAAGGAATAACGCTGGGTCCCATAATGGGGTAGGTACGTAAATGTACTGAGAATTCCTATGTGCCTGAGGTTATCTTTTTTTATTTGGCTTTTTTAAACTTTCAACAAAATTCTTAGGATCTTTTTTTATTTCATCCATAATAAAATCTATAAATTGTTGAGAGTATGTAAAATTATGCTGTTTGCCAATGATATGTTCATATGAATATTGGGGCATTCTTTTAATATCATAAAAATCTATGATTAGGCTAAGTACATACTGGTTAAATCCAGGGGTGTAGTTTAGTTTTAAATTTTGTTTATTTAGACGCTCGTTAACGGCAGTAATTACACTATTGTATGAATATTTATGAGTATCGGATGGATCTTTTAGTTCTTTGATGAAAGCAACTTTATTATCGGAAGTTTTGTCAACCTTAACTGTGAAATCGGCATCTGATTTTTTCTTAGTTATAAATAATTGTTGTTTAATATTTATAGAAAATTTATCAGAGTCATACTCCTTACTCAAAACGTCTATTTCATTGGCTTGTTTAATTAATCTTTCGGCAATTTCCGCAGGATATTTAAGCTTTATTTCTTCATTGGATAATGGTTCATATCTTGCTGAGATTGTAAGAAAGTTTTGTGGTATGTATTTAGTTATATCAACGTCGTGAAATCTTTGAATTTCATTTACAAAATTAATAGTGCAAGCTTGAAATAATGGTGCATATTTCACTTCATAATCTTCGGTTATAAAGTGTGTACTCGTATTTCTTAATTCAATTATTTTTTCCAGATTTAATCTAATACGGGTGTTCTTATCCGAATATATTTTTTTAATAACTTCACCTAGGCTTAATGTTCTTTCAGGCATATCTTTAAAATAGATGCTTTTACCTCTATTTAATAATTCTGCTTTTAACATCAATTCCCAGGCATTACAAATAAAAAAGCTGAATCCTTCTATTCTATACTTAATAGTTGGTTTATTATAAATTTCTATCCCCATGATAAAGGCCTCAACGCTCTTATCAACTAATCTCTTTTTAGTATTTTCCATTGGTTAATCACTCCATATCTATGTTGTATGTGTTGGATAACTCAGTAACTAGTACTAGTATAGTATAGAAATTTACACGTTACTTCAATAATATTGATGGTTGAAGTCTGTTTTCATACTTTCAACCTTTATACTAAAAACAATCAAACGAGACAGAGGCACACAAATGATAAAACCAATTAACCACGATACGACTTTTCTAGCTCAAAAAGCTGAACTAGCAACCAAAGCTGACCAAAATGTCGTGACTGACTTACTAGATACCCTAAAAGCTAACTCCGAAAATTGTGTTGGCATGGCAGCTAACATGATTGGCGTCAACAAGCGTATCATCGTCTTTTCCATGGGCATGATGAATGTTCCGATGATCAATCCAACTATTATTAGCAAATCTGGCAAGTACGAGACTGAAGAAGGTTGTCTTTCATTAATCGGTCAACGCAAGACTAGCCGTTATAATAGGATAAAAGTTAAATACTTGGATAGTAATTTCCAAACTCATACACAGGAATTCAGTGATTTCGTAGCTCAGATTATTCAGCATGAAATCGACCACTGTGACGGGATTTTGATATAACAAAAAAGGCGACTTCATTCAAAGTCGTCTTTTTGTTTACAAATTTTTATCTTTGTTCTGAATTTCTTTCAGCAGTAGCTTCTTTATCGAATTCTTCTTCAGAACCGGCTGTGGCTGATAATTTGGCTAGATGTTCATAAGTTGATGTAACATCTTCTTTTGCCAAGACGTTCTTAAGTCTTTCGTTACCTTTGTGCATATCGACAATTGTCCAAATCAATAGTGCTAGAACAGCAGCGATTAATACGTAAGCAATGATCGTAGCTTGTAATGATTGACCAGAAGTAATGTGATCACCGTAAAAGGCTTTGATTTGGTCTGGTAAACCAATTAAGTTTAGAACTGTCAAAGCAATAACTGATAACCAACCGAATCCTTTGATCCAAGTTGAGTTCTTAAATTTGTTACCCATTTCTGTAGCACTATCTGTCATTAATAGTAGTGGCAACATTGAGAATGGAAGTGCGAAGGCCAAGAAGACTTGTGAGTTATTCATCAAGGTATTCAAGGCTTCGTGCTCATCAATCGCACTCTTACCACTTGTTAACATAACACAGATAAGAACTGGGATAACTGAGATCAAACGTGTAACCAAACGACGTAACCATAGAGGCATTCTCATGTGAACGAAACCTTCCATGATAACTTGTCCAGTTAAAGTACCAGTAATAGTTGAATTTTGACCTGAAGCAAGCAAAGCAACGGCGAACAATGTTGAAAGTACACCTGACTTAGCAACGGCAATCAAAACACCATTACTCAAAGTTGATGTATCTGATAGAGCTTGATACAAACCGAAGAATGATGGATCTTCAACAGCGCCACTCTTGAATACGGCAACACCCATGATAAGTAGTAAAGCGTTAACGAAGAAGGCAGCTGTTAATTGGATATTTGAATCCCAAGCTGAGAAACGAACGTTTTGTGCAACTGATTTTTCATCAGCGTGGTTAACTTTTCTAGTTTGTGAAATAGCTGAGTGTAGGTACAAATTGTGAGGCATAACTGTGGCACCGATGATACCTAAGGCACCACTTAGAGGTGTTTGACCACCAATCTTAGGACTAGTAGCAAATGTTTTACCTGTTGGAATTAGACCTGAGAAAACGCCACCCCAATCAGGATTTGATAGAGCAACTTGATAAACGAAAACAAATAGAATAACAAGAATTAAACATACAACGATAGCTTCGATTTTTCTGAAACCAATCTTTGTCAATAATAGCAATACCAAAACATCACCAACAGTGATAAATACGGCAATTACTAGTGGAATATTAAATAGTAAGTACAAAGCGATAGCACCACCGATAACTTCGGCAATATCAGTCGCCATGATGGCTAACTCGGTTAGAATCCATAAAACGATTCCCAGTGATCTACTAGTTCTAGCACGAATGGCTTGCGCTAGATCCATCTTACTCACAATTCCTAGTTTAGCAGCCATATATTGCAGTAACATGGCAATTAAACTAGACATTAGAATAACTGACATTAATAGGTATTGGAAATTTTGACCACCGGTAATTGATGTTGACCAGTTACCTGGATCCATGTATCCAACAGCAACTAGTGCTCCTGGACCTGAGTATGCGAACAAAGTTTTGAAAAAGCCCTTGTCTCTTGGTACATCGACGGTTCCGTTAATCTCTTGTAGAGATGGACCGTTTGCGTATTCGATTAATTTATGCTTTTCAGCCATGATTAATCTCCCCTTATTATGATTTCTTTATAAATGTACTAGCGAATGATCATCACAGAAATTGGTGAATATTTCGCCATATATGCAGCTTGTGAACCAAAGTACTTTCTGATTCCCTTTTTGGAAAGTGACCCTATAACTAAAAGATCTGCATCACACGAAGGAATGACATCCTTAACGATTGTTTCACCAGGATCTCCTTCGGCTACCATGAGTTCAACATTCTTAACTCCAGCATCCAAAGCAACCTTGCGATATTCCTGCATGTGCTCTTCTAACTCTTTACGCTCACCATGAACGTAGTCTTTCGTGAGTGCTTGGTAAACATTCATATCACTATCTTCCAAAATAGAAGTAATGATCAACGTTGAGCCGTCCTTGATGCAACGGTGCATCGCATATCTAAATGCTAATTGGGCATCGGGTGAATCATCGACACCAACCAAAACACGTTCAAAAGTGTTGTTTTGATTCGACATTGGTTTGTCCTCCAATACATTTTTCTAAAAACAAGCAGTCCTGCTCGTCTTTCCAAAACCCATTCTACCCCAATTTAATTCGTTGTAAACTATTTTTTAAGGTTACCTAATAAAAAATATCTAAAATGTAATATTTTCAAAATATTTCAGAAAACGGTTACCTCCAACAGTAACAAGGGATTAACGAATTATTATGAGGTATATCAAGAAAATTTTACCCCCTACTTAACTATTTTGTTCAAAACAATTATGTTATATTAAAGTCGTTCGGGATAGGATTTATAGTAATTTTATATTGTTTTAATAAAAAATCTATATACATATAGTATAGTTAGGACTTTTCTTCGAAATTTGTAATAATATTATTAGGTCAAGCTAACTATTTGTTATAGGAATTATTTATAGGGGGTTAATATGAAATATCCAACTCAAATCCAAGATCAAACAAACATCAACTATCAGAAGTATCAAGCACATAGTTGGATTACTTCTGAATTGCTGATTGGTATGTACTCAAGGGTTTTTACCAATTTATTATTAGCTGACAACCAAATATTTAAATAAAGTTATATCGTTATTTTTTTCCGAATTATTTGTAACATCCCAAATTAAAAAAAGTGGTGAACGAATTGTGAATGATTTAAATTTTTTACGATTAATATTCGAATTAGGTGGAAGCTTTCAAAATGTTAACAATATCGATCTCGCTGTCAAAGCCAATGTCAGCAAGGCTTCTATTTCCGATCGTACGCAGCATTTATCAAAGTTAGGTTTAGTTAAATATACTAAATACTATGGAACTAAGTTGACGAAAAAGGGTTTGAACACCGTTATTCCTTTAATTCAACAACACAGCCTCTTAGAAATCTGGTTGTTAGACAAATTAAACATTCCTTTAGGCCAAGTTTATGAGAAAGCCAGTCAATTGTGTGAGAACCCTGATCCATTAGTGATTGACCGCTTAAATATTTATCTAGACTATCCAAAAACTTGCCCACATGGGAATATTATTCCTATTAACTGTCCTATTCCGGAATTTTCTGATTCTTCCTTATTATCTAAACAAGTTACTTCTGATAAGTATTGGAAAATTATCAACTTTGCGGAAGATAATTATCTCTTCCAGATTCTCAGTAACATCGATATCCAATTAGGTGATCAAATTCAGATCTTAAATATCAACGACTACGATCACTCAATGGTGGTTTTAAACTTGCGGAACAATATCAAACAGATTTTACCCAAAAATATCACTAAGATGATTCGGGTCGACAAAGTTACCGCAATGGAAAAGAGCGTTTGAAGACACATGATTTTTACAATCACGCGTTGTCAAACGCTCTTTTTTTAGTTTTATAAATTTTTAAAAAAATCTAAAAGTTACTATCTAGTCGGGAGTGAGAGCCTCGAAAAATGCCCAGCCGCCAAATTTACGTTAGCGATTTATCGCTTACTTAAAGACCAAGCTTGGAAACAACATGCCCTGTTTCAAGTTGCGTCAGCAGCGTCCCAGCATTTTTCAGGGCCGAACGGACGACGACATATTATTCTATTGGGTCAATAATAGTAGAAACTACGGCTTCAATGGAAGAAACTAGTGGACTGTCGGGAGTGATTCCGGATTTGGCGAAGCGGTCTTCCCACCATTGACTACGAATATGTTGGACAGTATCAACGACTTTGTTGCCAGTTTCGGTCAAATTCAAAATCTTCGTCTTACCTGCTCCATTCGACTTAGTTAAATAGTTGAGTTTTTCCATCTTATTGATTTCTCTGGTGGCTAAACCTTTGTCGATAACTAAAGATCTGGCAACTTGATTTTGACTAATATTTTCATAATCACTAACAGCTAACAAAATACAAGCGGCGGTCGGATTTAAGTTGATTTGGTTGAATTTTTCCCTCGTATCCTTGTAATATTGTCTGTGTAAGATAGAAATATCTTGTGCTAAATATCCAATGTTTTTCATTTGCTTTCACTCCACTGAAAAGTTTTCTGTGTTGACAAATCAACACGAATGTTTTAATTTTTATCTATATAATAATAGAAATTAGAAAAAGAGGCTAGATACAATGACAAAACAACCTAATGGTGCTCAAGCTTTGATCCAAAGTATGATCAACCAAAACGTTAAATATATTTTTGGATTGCCTGGGGCCAAGATTGACCAACTATTCGAGAATCTCGAACACAACGATAATCCCCAAACTCCTAAACTAATCATCACACGTCACGAACAAAATGCGGCTTTCATGGCTGCGGGTATCGGACGTTTGACTGGTAAACCTGGCGTTGTCGCTACTACTTCTGGACCTGGTGTTTCTAACTTAGCTACAGGATTGATCACGGCAACCGCTGAAGGGGATCCTGTTGTTGCCTTAGGTGGTCAAGTTCCACGAAACGATATTGCTAGATTAACGCACCAAAGCATCTCAAGTAAAGAGCTTTTGTCTGCAGCTACTAAGGATAGTGTCGAAGTCCAAGATGCTAACAATCTTTCGGAGTCTTTTGCAAACGCTTACCAAACGGCTGCTGCACCTAAAGCCGGAGCTACTTTCATGTCTATCCCTCAAGATGTTTTAAATGATGAAGTTACTCGCAATACTATTAAGAGTCTTTCCCCTGTTGAACAAGGTGGGGCTGACCAAGATACTGTTAATGAAATTATTGAAAAAATCAAAAACGCTAAATTACCAGTAATTTTAGCCGGTATGCGTTCTTCCACTAATGAAGTAACTCATAAGATTCACAAATTCTTACACAAGTTCTCAATTCCCGTTGTGGAAACTTTCCAGGGTGCTGGGGTTATCTCTCGTGACCTTGAAAAGAACTACTACGGGCGTGTCGGTTTATTCAGAAATCAAATCGGTGACACTATTTTGAAGGAAAGTGACTTGATCATTGCTGTCGGTTACGATCCTATTGAATATGAAGCTCGTAATTGGAATGTTGGCCGCACTGGCGAAATCATCAACCTGGATAGTATTGCTCCAGAAATTACTAATGATTACCAACCAGACCTAATTGTCCAAGCTGATATTGCTAAGACTTTGGACGAAATCAGTGAACAATTGCCTGATGATATTGATTTAGGTGAAAAAATGCATCAACATTTAGCTAATCAACAAGAGAAATTTACTAAGAAAGATGCCATCCCTGAAAATCACTCTGATAAAAATGGTATTCACCCACTTGCTATTATTCATGCTCTGCAAAACCAAGTTAACGATGACACAACCGTAACAGTTGATGTTGGTAGTTTGTACATTTGGATGGCACGTCATTTCAGAAGCTACAAGCCAAGACACCTACTATTCAGTAATGGTATGCAAACATTAGGAGTCGCCCTTCCTTGGGCAATTGCTGCAGCCTTGGAGCGCCCTGAACAACCTATCGTTTCCGTTGCTGGAGATGGCGGATTCCTCTTTTCAGGACAAGAACTTGAAACAGCCGTCCGTTTACATCTCAACATCGTACAACTAGTTTGGGACGACGGATATTACGATATGGTCCGTTTCCAAGAAATTGCCAAATACGGTCATGACTCTGGTGTCAAATTAGGATCAGTTGATTTCGTCAAATACGCTGAAAGTTTCGGTGCTACTGGTATGCGAGTCGAAAGAACTGAAGATCTCGAACCAATGTTAGCCAAAGCTTTCGCTACTAAGGGTCCAGTTGTTTTACACATCCCTGTAGACTACTCTGACAACATCAAACTAGCTTCCAAGTTGGTTGACGACGTCTTGAATTAAAAATGCGAGGTACTATTATGTCAAAATCACATACACTTTATCAACACGGTACATTAGCCTTATTAGTTCCCGGCTTATTAGATGGTACGATTACGATGAAAGAACTACTCGAACACGGTGACACTGGTATCGGTACTGGAGAAGGACTTGATGGCGAGTTGATTATTTTGGACGGTGTTCCTTATCAAGTTGATCACAACGGCAATGTCAATGTTGTCAATGATGATTTCACTTTGCCATTTGCTAACAGCCACTTCGCCGAATACAAACGTTTGACTGATATTGAAGAATTATCACAAACCGAATTAGACAAAAAAATCGGTGCCATGACGAGTGCAAACACCTTTTATTCTATTAAGGTTCACGGTACTTTCACTAATATCAAAACTCGTGCCGTTAAGAAATCTCACAAACCTTACGCTACTTTGGGTAAAACAGCCGAGGATCAGAGTATTTTCCTACGTGAATCAGTTAAAGGAACACTCTTGAGTTACTACTCCCCTCAAATTTTTGACGGTGCAGCAGTTGGCGGCTTCCATCATCATTTCTTATCCGATGCACATGACTTTGGTGGTCACGTATTAGGATTCGGTGGCGCTACTGGTAGAGTTGAGATTCAACAGTTTGATACGTTAGAACAACATTTACCAATTCATAATAAGGATTATATGAACTATGATTTCTCTGATTGGGATATCTTAGGAGAAATTCATAACGCTGAATGATATTAAAAAGGCGGTCTCATAATTGAGATCGTCTTTTTGTTTTACATACTTTTTAATGTAGGATACGTAATTTGTTGGATATTGTAAGTCCTTATTTCTTTATCCAATTGCTTTACTTTCTTCCCATCGAATAAAACAATATCCACTGTTTCATCATCAACTGTACTTTTATAACGGATCCCATCTATATGTTGATCTTTGGTACCCATATATTTAATAAAATCACTAATAAATTCTGTTGGTATGTATTCCAACTCTAATCTATCTTTTCGACTTAATTTTCTCATGACTTCATCTATCTTATTAAGTATTTCAAAATTCATTAAATATATTTCTTTATTATCTAATGAAAATATACTTAAATTAGTAATTTTGGATAAATCAACAACATAGGCCGGTTCAGTCATTTCAAAGGTGGCGATTGTACATACATCATTTAAAGAAGCCTTTATTTCTGCAATTGCTACAGTCTCTTTTTCTGCCAAATAAAGATATCCTATTCCAGAAGCATTCAATCTGCCAGCAGAAGCCTTTCCTTTAGGTGCTGACCACATATTTCTTGGCAAAATAGGTTCTCCAGAATCACTAATTCTAGCTCGAAAAAATCTTTTTCCAGTTTCAAGAGTAGTAATGACTTCATTGAAAAATAATTTGAATATCTTTTCATTAGGCAATTCAGAGTGAAATCTACTGTTATATTTAATATCTTCTTCAAAATCAGCCCAACTTTTTCCTTTGAAAATACCGCTTTGTTTTTGTGTCTCATCATCCAGCAAATATTTGGGAATTACTGGTAAATCAAACAATGCTTTATCCACAGAATATTGTTTTTTTAACATATCTTTTAACAACCGAGAGATTTGGGGCTTCTCGATATTAAAAATATTAGTATTATCTGCCAACTGATCAGCCAATTTTTGACTATAATCCGAATACTGCTCCAGTTCAGGAGATAACACTACGTAAAGAGTCAATAATTCATTAAAATCAGCAACTATATTCTTGTCATAATCAGCAATAGACTTAGCTTTCTCATTATCAAATACGAATACATCCTTAGATTTACAAAAATCACATTCACCTATTTCATTTATAGATCTAATTCTGTCTTTTATATCTTGGTCTAAGAAACACTTTTCGCAACATTTGCCCATTTATCCAAATATCTCCCCAAAATTTCAAAATGATGTTTAATCGACAATTTCTTAATATAACCTAAACCGGAATACTTATCTTCATTAAATAATCTTTTAAATTCTTTCAACCCTGATGAATTGTTTCTATTGTCTTTAAAAACAAACTCATTAGAGTTAACGAATTCAACCAATTTTTCTAATGCTTCATGTGCCTTTTTGGCAGGATCATTGATATTTTCATTAGAATCCGAAACAAAATGATGTATCCGTAAATTAAAATCTTTATCAAAATAAACTAAATGAATTGCCACAGCTTTTGCTGCAAACCCAGATAATCTAAAGTCGCTACCAATTATAGAATAATCGCTAAAGCCAAAGTATCCATCCTCTTCATAAAATTTATGCTCTACGGAAAAAATTTCATCTTCTTTATCTAAATAATCAACATTTCGTTCTTGCTTATTAAACTGATCATGATATTCCACTAAATAATCGGCCGAGTTTTTGAACAGTCTCAAAGCTGTTCTGTTATTTGGTTCAACAACTACATAAGTGTCTTTTTCGATCTTGTTAGAATCATTAAATTCAGACTTTTCATCAACAATTATCATTCTATTAGCATTTAAAAATTTTGAAAAGTCACATTGCGCATTATTTTGTACAATCAGAGCCGAAATAAAATTACTTTTTTTCTTTAGACTAGTAACTTCCTTAGTATCAAATGATTCATATGGGACCTGTTCTGAATTTTGTATTACGGCTATTTTTCTATTTTGCTCACTAAATTGCATCAATAAATTTTTAAATGTCGATGAAGGACTAGTAGGTTCAATGATAGGTAAAATATTTTCACTTAAAACTTTTTCATTAAGTAATTCTTTTAGAGCTAATAGCTCGTTTTGCTTTCCTCTTAATATTGGCAAATACATAACAATCTCCCTAGAATTTAATATTTACTATTCAAGAAATTTTCCAATTGTACAAAATCTTTTTCGTTATACTTTGAAAAATATACCAATGATTTTATTTCATTTGGAACCATCTTAAAGTATCTCAAATTATCTTTATTTATGTTTGTCCGCTTCTTTAACTGATTCAAGACACATTTTTGCGCGTGAGTCGTTTCTAACTCATTAAAAATATTAAAACATTCGTCGTAATATTTTGACTGTGGAACGTTAGGTAATTTCCCAAAATTTTGTTGAATAATTTCTTCAAACTCGTACTTCCTTAACACATCAAACATCGATTTCTTGTTTAAATTATCTTTATATTCAACAGCTTTCCTTTCAACATGCAACGATCCACGTTTGTTTAAAACAATTAAGCCTGTTGGAGTATCTTTCAACTTTATTTTCAATTGATCCACATGGCTTTGTTCGGTTACTACATTACAATATGAGAAAACTCGATAATAAGAATCAAGCTGTTCATTAAGACGAGTCAGATTATCCAGGCCGGTTTTAATTTCATAAACTTGACCAACACCATTTATAACTACCAAATCCAAAATATTGTTATCAATTGGTAATTCTCTAATGGCTGTAGATGTATTTAGACTATGTCTTCCCAAAAGGATTTTATTTATTATCGTATTTTTAAAAAAGAATTCATTTCGATGGTTTCTAGACATGTATTTATACAATTCTTGTAAAATTTCTGAATTAGTTTTATTGTCAGAATCAACTGATGTTGCCTTGACAGCTTCTTTATACACTTTGATGTTTTTATCGTCTATTAATTTCTTTAATGAATTTACTGTAAAAATCTTATTCATTAATATTCCTGCAGTCATTAGCATCCCTTCACTCATCCAATCTTAATGAAAGTATAACATGAATAACTCATCAATCATTCCGCAAATCTAATCGACACAAAAACACTACCTAAAATCAAAACCGATCCAATAACAAAACCAATCGTAATACCCTCACCTAGCAATAACCAACCTAACAAAGTTCCAACAATTGGCTGCAACAAATAAAACAAGCCCGAAACACTGGTACTGACCATCGTTAGACCTTTATTCCACATTACAAAAGCTGCTGCAGTTGAGATTGCTCCCACGTAAAACAAGCAGAGCACAACTTTGGGATTGAAGAAATTGATTGAAGTGAAGTCGGCTACATCGTTAATAACGAACGGTGTCAGACACAACAAAGCTATTGTTGCTGAAATAATAGTAATTTGAAGTGCCGAATAATTAGGGAGCTTTTGGATCATGACCGACATCAACGACCAAGTCAAAGCCGATAAGATTAAGAAAAATACTCCAGTTAAAATGTGTTTACCACTCAAATGGATGCCAACAATCATAATTACACCTAGCGTCGCCATAATCAGTGACATGATCTTGACTTTAGTTAACTTTTCTTTTAATAGTAACCAAGCAAAAATCACCATGAATGTTGGTGTTGAAGAAGTCACGACTGCACCTGTTTGAGCGCTGGAAAACCAAGTTCCAGTCTCTTGTGCCACTAGAGAAACTGCATAGCCAGTCAGTCCGATAGGAATGAACCACTTCAAGTCCTTTACATGAAAATTCCACTTTTCTTTTTTGATGATTGAAAAACCAATCAAAAAGACTATTGCCACGGCATAGCGTAACCAAACTAATTGCAACGGATGAACTTGACTAACGATGACTTTGACCGCGACGAAAGTTCCACCCCAAATACAGGCTGCTACACTAAGTAGAGTTGAACCAACTAACTTATTATTCATAATGCTATTTTCCTTTTTTCACTGGATTTCTCTCACGAATCTCAGTGGGAATTTCTCTAAATATCCTCAAGGAAACCTTTACTAGAATCAGATTATAGCATTTTATTTTGGCAATAGTTCATTTTCAATATTACAGTTATAAGACATTTTGTAAGTTTAATTATTTATTTGATTTTTAAGTATTATTACTTCCCGCTTTTGTTTTAGTGCGTGTTCAATAGTGATATTCGTACCGCTATTTTCATTGGTCTCTAAGACGATAACTTTATCACTCAACCCACTCTGCCACTGGTCTCTTTCAGCTAAGCGAAATGGAGCAACTTTAGTCATTGGTGGATAAGTTGTTAATAATAATCCGCCACTTTCGATGATTTTCTGAGCTAACTCACTATTTTCTGGCGGATAAATTTTTTGAGCTAAGCCATGTGCCAAAACAGCAATCGTTTGACCATGATTTTGTATACAAGTTTTGTGAGCAACCGTGTCACATCCCAATGCCAAACCAGCTACGATAACATGATCTCTTGATACTAAATATTTGGTCAGTCTCTGACCTCGTTTGACAGTAGTTGATTCCGGTTCTCTAGTACCAATTACAGCCGTCAGTTTCGGTTGATTCAAAAGATTTTGATTACCTTTGGCGTAAATTATAGGAGGAAAATTACTCAAATTTAATAAGCGTTGTGGATAATCTATATCTTGGTAATTAATGATAGTTATTCCCAACTCTTGAGCTAAATTCCACTGTTCTTGAGCTTTTTTGGCATATTCATTCCACGATTGCTCAGAAATTTGCTTTGGAAAAGTTTTCCCCTTGTTATTAAGTACTATCATTGGATCGATTCCGGTTGCCAAAAAGTTCAACACTGTAATCGGCCCAACGTAAGATATTTGCAATAAAATTAAAATTAGCTTTGTTAGTGGTGGCATGAGTTTGTCCTTTCTTGATGCTTCTAAAAATAAATTACGCACTAAAAAAGACAAACCCAAATGGATTTGCCTAATATTTTATATTCAATTATTAAATGCTGTTCCCGGCACTGGCAAGTCGTGCTTCCTCATCAGAAGAACCATCGAACTTAACCGATATCCAGACACTAGCTAAAATCATTGCTGAACCGATAACGAAACCGACTGAAATTTGTTCACCGAGCAATAACCAACCTAAGAATGAACCAACGATTGGTTGAATCAAGTAGAACAAACCAGATGAACCGGCACTAACGATTTGTAATCCACGATTCCACATAACATAAGCCACAGCTGTTGAAACCGCACCGATGTAAAGTAGACTTAAGATTACTTTTGGATCAACAAAGTTAATACTTGTAAGTGATTGTAGGTCACTCAAAATAAATGGTGTCAGAGCAACTACCGCTACTACAGTTGACATAATAGTAATTTGTAAAGAACTGTACGTCTTTACTTTCTTGACCAAGACAGACATCAAGGCCCAAGCGATTGAGTCGAGAACTAGGAGCAAAACTCCTAAGATAACATTTGTTCCGGACATCTTTAATCCGACAATCATGACTACCCCTAGGATAGCGATGATAACGGAGAAAATCTTAACTTTGTCTAATTTTTCTTTCAGTATCAACCAACCGAAGATGATCATAAATGCTGGAATAGTTGATGTGATAACTGAACCGGTTTGGGCATTAGACAACCCGGTACCCATTTCCTGGGCAACTAGAGAAATCGTATTTCCGATTATCCCAATCCAAAAAATTAATTTTAAATCAGGCCAATTGATATGCCATTTCTCTCTTTTCATGACTGAATAACCAATCAAGAATACTAAGGCGATTAAGTACTCCAACCAAACTAGTTGAATTGGATGCACCTCATCGACAATAATTTTTACAACTACGAACATTGCTCCCCAAATAATTGAAGCAATGGTTAAAAAGACGGATCCGAGAATCCTTTTGGACTTCATGAGTAATATTTCCCTTCGCTTTGATTTCATTTGAATTCATTGCTACGCTATTCTCTCGAATAACCGAAATATTACTGCTGTCAATTAACGATAAATATTCACCTTCCTTATGGTTAACGACATCAGTATAACAATGAGAAATAATAAAACAACCGCTCTGACAGAGTAAACGTTTTCAATGTATGATTTACTCAAAAAGTCCATTATTATTTATGTAATAACAAAAATATTAGAAAGGAGTTATTAAATGACAACTATTTATGATCTAGCTAAAAAAACTGGTATTTCAAAATCGACTATCTCTCGCGTTGTCAGTGGCAATGGCTACGTCAGCGAAGAAAAAAGAAAAATTATTTTGAACGCCATGCACGAATTAAATTACATCCCTAATCAAGTTGCCAAAAACTTACGACAGAAACACACAAAGACGATTGGATTTTTAGTCAGTGATTACTTCCCCCTAGTCGGAGATTTTATCAATTCTTTTACCAAAATTGCAGCTAAGTATGGTTATAACGTTAACGTCTACTTCACCCAAAATGCTAAAAACGAATTGAAAACTTTAAGTCTTTTAACAACTAGAGCTTTAGATGCAGTCTTCATTTTGACGAGAATCAATTCTTGGGACACGATTAGTTCATACGCTGACTTCGGACCAATTTCAACATGGCAACGAGTCGAACATGATCATATTTATTCCAATTACATCGACCACTATCCTATCTATACCGCTGTTTTAAAACATTTAGATGATCTAGGATATAAAAACGTGGGACATGTTTTATCCAGCTTACGTAACGCCAATACGCGAGCTCGAGTCAAAGCTATCGACGACTTCAAATTAAAGCATCCTGATAGCAATCAAGACTATCAAATTTTTTATCATGGACAACACGGTGCTGGTATCGATGCCGCTAACAAGTGGTTGCACGCCAAAAAGCGTCCCGAAGCAATGGTTTTCTTCGCTGATTTTGTAGCTGCTGAATTCATAACGACGTTACGAAAGCACAATATTCGTGTTCCTGAAGATTGTTTAGTCGTTGGTAGTGACAATAGTGAAATTGCCAAATTAATGAACATGCCCACAATCGATTTGTGCTTTAGAAACCAGGCACACAACGCTTTTATTTATCTTTACAATGAATTAAACGACCAACAATTGTCCTTCGAAAAACAAACTCCTAAATTAATCGATGCTGACTAGAAAAAAGTGCTTGCTATGGGATTAATCCCACAATGTATGCTCTAATTGTAGAAAAATTCATAACAATTGGAGGAAGAAAACATGTCACGTAACGCACTCAAAATGGTCACTATCGGTGGAGGTTCTAGCTACACTCCCGAATTAATCGAGGGTTATATCAAACGTCAAGATCAATTACCTATCAAAGAAATTTGGTTAGTTGATATTCCTGAAGGCGAAAAGAAACTCAATATCGTGGGTAACATGGCTAAAAGAATGGTCAAAGCTGCTGGACTTGATTGGGAGGTTCATCTAACTTTGAACCGTCGGGAAGCTTTGAAAGATGCTGATTTTGTTTCGACCCAATTTAGAGTGGGACTACTAGAAGCCCGTGTCAAAGACGAAAGAATTCCTGGTAGCTACGGTCTATTAGGTCAAGAGACTAACGGTGCCGGTGGAATCTTCAAAGCCTTTCGAACTGTTCCAGTAATTTTAGATATCGTTAAAGATATGAAAGAACTTTGTCCTAACGCTTGGTTGATCAACTTCACCAACCCTAGTGGAATGATCACTGAAGCCATCCAACAATATGGCAAGTGGGACAAAGTCATCGGTCTTTGTAACGTTCCCGTAATGGCTATGATGAATGAGCCAGCTACAATTGGTAAGGAATTAAAAGACTTAACTTACAAATTTGCCGGAATTGATCACTTCCATTGGCACAGAGTCTGGGACAACTCCGGTAAAGAAGTAACGATGGATATTATCAACAAAATGTATGACGGTTCGGAAACTGGTCTACCTAAGAATATCTTCGATGTAAAATTTTTCCGTGAACAACTCAATCAAATGAAGATGATTCCATGTGGTTACCATCGCTATTACTATCGTCAAACAGAAATGCTCAATCACAGTCTCGAAGAATTCAACCAAAATAAGACTCGTGCTCAAGAAGTCATGCGTATCGAACACGAATTATTCACTCTCTATCAAGACCCAAATCTCGACCACAAGCCAAAGCAATTAGCTGAACGTGGTGGAGCTCATTATTCAGACGCTGCCTGTGAAGCTATCGCCTCAATTTATGGTGACAAGAAAACTCACATGGTCGTTTCCACTTTGAACCGCGGCGCCTTACCAGACTTGCCATCTGATCATACGGTTGAAGTTTCTTCGATTATCACCGCTTCTGGTGCTTTACCACTGACATTCGGTCATTTCCAACCTGCCGAACGTGGCTGGATCCAATTGATGAAAAACATGGAACTAGTTATCGATGAAGCAGCCGTAACTGGTGATTATGGTCTAGCTCTACAAGCCTTTATTATGAATCCATTGATTCCTAGTGGCCAAGCTGCTAAAGACTTGCTGGATGAAATGCTCGTCGCTAACAAGAAATATTTGCCACAATTTGCTGACAAGATCAAAGAACTTGAAGACCAAGGCGTAACCGTCCACGACCAAGTTGCTGCTACAATCGACGAACATATCGGACAAATTTAGAAAAGGGTCTTGACCTGGGACCCATCCCACATTCTATTATATAGTCGTACCAAAGAAGAGCCACTGAACCTTAGTTGAAAAGACGGGCTATCGTGGCTATAAGAAGATACCTCATTTATTTGTTTGTTACTAAGCAAAAATCCCAACTCTCATCAATTTGAGAATTGGGATTTTTTCATCTGAGTAACTTCATCATTTGAAGCCAATTTAGAGCTAATTCAATCCATTTAGAGGTCCAAGCATTTAAATACTTATCCTTACCCGGTTTTTGTGTGACATATGTACCAAAAACTAATCCATGAATACCGGAGCCAAACATGTGATACTCAGCTTCTAATCCTAGTTGAGTCATTCTTTCAACATAAGTCAAAGAGTTAATAACGTTAACTAGTTCATCAGTTCTCGTTTGCCAAACAAAGGCTGGTTTAGAATTTTTATTCAACAAGTCTTGAGCTTTCCAAAAGGTTGGATCAGTACTTATCTCATGCAAAATCTTATCATCATCTGGAAAGCTACCTTTGATAGTCAAATCAATTGCAGGATAACCTAAAATTATTCCAGCATGTTCGCCAGTCAAATGATCAATTTGATATTTTTGACGGAGCTTTGGATCAGTTCCAATTCCGTTATAAGTTGCTACTAAATTACCGCCTGCGGAAAATCCAGCTAAGATGATGCGCTTTTTATCAATATGTCGTGAAGCTGGTTGCTTGTTGATCCAATCAATCGTCTTAGCTAGTTCTTGTAACGCTGTTGGATAGACTGTTTCTTGGTCAATCAGTTTGTACTCTAAGACTACAGCGTGCATCCCAAAAAAATTGAAACGTAACGCTACTGGTTCTTCTTCACGTGCCGAATGAAAGGTAAATCCTCCACCCGGACAAATTACTACGATTGGATAATCGACTGTTTGGTTGAAATCTTCTACTTGATCAAGCCAATAACTCTTAACGATAAAATCATGATTGGAGACTTCAAGATTGTATTTCTTTGCTTCCATATCTTATAATCTCCCTTACTATGCCACTTCGACGTTTTCTACGTTCATTGGGTCATTTCTTTTTGCCAACATTTTATCAGTATAGCCAAATAGATAGACAAGTACAATGGAAATTAGCAATGTTGCGTAGTGTGAAATCAAATAACCATAGAAATTACTGCCGATACCAACTCCTGGTGTGATAAAGGCTGGGAATCCAATCAAAGCACCTGATAAAGCATAATTATCAACTCTCAAGAATCCGGTCAAAGCACCACCAATGGCACTGGCGATACTGGCAACAACGAAAACTCTCTTATATTTCAAGTTAACACCGTAAAGTGCTGGCTCTGTAACGCCACAAAAGGCTGAAACAGCTGCTGCTAAAGACATTTCCTTCAATTTCTTGTTCTTAGTCTTCAAGAAAACTGCTAGAACGGCACCACCTTGAGCAACCATCGTTATGGAAAGAATTGAATTGATGTAACTGTGGCCATTAGTAGCGATATCGTTGATAACAATTGGAATCAGACCCCAGTGAAGTCCGAAGATGACCATTGTTTGATAAAGTCCACCAAGAATCAAACCGGATAATGCTGGACTAAAGTTATAAATTGAAACTAAACCTGCAGACAAACCTTTACTGATAATAGTAACGATTGGTCCCACGCCGATAAAGATTATCAAGCTCAAAATCAAAGCTTCCAAAATTGGTACAAAGACACTTCTTAAATAGGTTGGAATTATTTTCTTTAAAAATTTTTCGACATATTTACCTAACCAAGCAGCTACAATAATTGGAAAGACCGAGGAAACATATGATACTAAGGTCGTTGGTATACCTAAGAAATTAGTGCTGGCAGTACTAGCTTTGCTTGCTAAAGTAACAATTTGTGGATAAATCAAAATTCCACCAACAATTCCTAACACAATTGGGTCGGAACCCAACTTTTTAGCTGCTGTAAATCCTAAAACGACTGGCAAGAAGTAAAATGTTGCGTCTCCAACCGCATTTAAAATTACGTAAGTACCACTAGTTGTTGATAAAATTTTAAAACCTGTCAGAGCTGCTAAAATCCCCTTCAAAATACCTGAACCTGCTAAGATACCAATAATTGGAATCATTGAGGCAGTCAAAACACCAATAAAATTATTTACACCTTGTTTTACATTTGGCCAAACCCCGTGTACCTTTTTAGCATCCTTAGTCGTCTGCGCCACAGCCTCAGCGGTAGCAGCATCGTTGGTAAAACCTGGTCCAATCTGCTTAATGACAGCATCATAAACGTCTGTGACTGCTTGCCCAATGACAACTTGATATTGTCCACCAGCTTTGGCAACCGTGATAACACCATCGAGATTTTCGATAACTGACGTGTTAGCCTTAGTGTCATCTTTCAAATAGAAGCGTAATCGAGTAATACAATGGATCAAACTATCAATATTCTCCACTCCACCAACGTTTTTAATGATTTCTGTGGCTAATTGATCATATTTGTTGCCTGATTTAGTGGCAGTTTGATTCTCGGTTTCTTTAACATTCATTACAGCAACAATTTGACCACCTTTTACTTCTGGTGTTTCTGTAATCATCAAATCATTTAAAATATCATTACTATTAGTTACTGCCAAAATCACTGTGGTACTTTTACCGGCATCTTGAATCATTTTCAGATTCATCTTTACGACTGGTTGACCACTAGTTACTGTATCACCTTGTTTGATTGAAACTTCAAAAGGTGCGCCTTTCAATTCCACGGTATCGATACCTAAATGTACTAAGACATCTACTCCATCATTGGTCTTGATACCAAAAGCATGTTTAGTGTCGGAAACCAAAGTTACTGTTCCTGATACTGGTGCGACAATATCTGAAGAATTAGGTTCAATCGCAAATCCTTGTCCCATTAATCCTTGTGAAAAGACTGGATCAGGTACTTCTGACAGCATTAGAAGTTTCCCACTGGCTGGTGCTGTGATAGAAATCAGTGCTTGCTTGTCCATAACGTTCATCCCTTTTTTGAAATAACTGCTTTGTTTACGCTTACATTATATGTTCAAACATGTTGCTCGTCAATATTTATTCGAATAAATTTATATTTAAATACTTTTTACGACAATGCTGATTGAATAATTGCCATTAAACATTTATTCCAATTAAAATACCAATCATTTTTTCACAATAAATGAATACGACTTTTATTATCATCATGGTTTATAATTAGATTTATAAAATTACATGCAGGTGTATATGATGAGTTTTTTTCAATTTGAATTAACCTTACTGTGGCTAGTTATCGCGACTATTATTGTCTTCGGTATAACGATAGCCATTTTTTATTGGCGGTCTCGAAAAACCAATAATAATTATCTAGAAAATAAGAATTTCCATTTACGCTACTTTATCCAACGTCAAGTCGACTATCATGACAAAACAGTCGGTTATGAGTGTCTATTGCGACAACAGCAACCAAATGACTCTTGGACTTTACCAAAAAAATTAGATTCTTTACCGTTACAACGTGTGGTTTTCTTATTAGAAGATACTTTCAAAGCTTTGCCAACTGAGCCTTACGTTCTTTCGATCAATTTAGAATACAATCAAATCATCAGCCGTGATTTTCAATACTTCGTTCGCTGGGCCATTTCAAAAATCGAACCGATGAAATTGTCAATTGAGTTTTCCCCGGGAAACATCAAAAAGTTTCACAAGAAACATCTTTTCGAAAAACGTATTCGTGAGGCTAGAAATTACAATATGCAATTCAGTATCGACAACGTTGGTTCAGAAATGGCTAATCTGAAAGCAATCGAGTGGATGCTACCTTTTGTCGACAATATCAAATGTTCAATGCGGCGTTTTCGCAAAGACGATCCTAGTATTTGGCTTGATCTCAATTTACAATCTTGGAATCGTATTTCCAAAGAACATAATATTAATCTGGTTTTGATGGGAATTGAAAACGAAAAAGATGAAGCTTTGGCCGAACAATTAAATATCCCTACTCGTCAAGGCTATCTCTTTGGTCATCCTGTAAATCCTATCAAATCTAAACAGGAAGAAGAAAATGAAAGAAGATAAACAGCAACTTTATACGGATAAATTTTTTGAATCAGGTCACTGGCTATTAAAGATTCGTCAAGTATTGATTGCCACCATTGGCTGGTTAGCAGTCATCATTCCAATCGTTATAACGGTGTTAGCCTTTTGGGCCAGCTTTGACTCACGCGTACCACATTTATGGTCTTATCACGAAGGAATTTACGAAATCAAGTTTATTGGCGTTATTTTGATTTTTGCCTGGGTCATGACCTTAATCTTTGCCATCAGTATGACTATCATTCAAAACCGCAAACGTGATCGAATCGTTGAACAATGGCCGACCTTTAATCCTATCAATCAAAAGGAACGCAAGAAAACCATTGATGATTTTATCGATAAACGTTTTGGTCCCAAAGAATTTCGTGAACATGTCAAAAATTACACCGTCAAACCAGAACAAAATTTAGAGACTCATCAAATCCAAAAACTTTATGCCAAAAAGAATCTCGATGACGTCGACTAAGGGGATTTTATGAAAAATATATTTATTGACCATATTGCTGGTTCTACTACATTGGGTACAGTCATCAATATTTGTCTGTTGATTCTTTGCTTATATCCTATCATTGGTTCATTTTTCTGGTTCAGTGGTGCGTTATGCTATCGTTTTCTAAAGAAGAACAAATATGACGATAACTGGGAAGAAATCCCACCTGATAAACAACCGATGATCACTATTATGATACCAGCTCACAACGAAGAAGTGGTCATAGAAGAAACCATTACTTACCTATTTAATAATTTAAATTACCAAAATTTCGAAGTCTTAGTTACTAACGATGGCTCAACCGACAAAACTCAAGAAATCCTTGAACGTTTGCAACTGACTTACCCTAGGTTGCGAGTAATCAATATTGTAAAAAATAAAGGTAAAGCTCACGCCTTCAATATTGGTATGCACTTTGCTAAAGGCGAATACATTTTAAGTAACGATGCTGATACGATTCCCGAACCCGATGCCTTGATGAAATACATGAATTTCTTTATCCACAATCGTGATATGAACACTTCCGCCGTCACTGCCAATATGGATGTACAAAATCGCAGTACAATGCTTGGTAAATCACAAACAGTCGAATTTTCCAGTATCGTTGGAACTATTAAGCGTAGTCAAACTTCTATCAATGATTCGATGTACGCCTACAGTGGTGCAAATACTTTGTATAAGAAAGATTTCTTGATCGACGTTGGCGGCTTTCGACAAGACCGAGCGACTGAAGATATCAGTATTGCTTGGGATCATCAAACGATTGGAGCGGTACCGAGATTTGCGCCCAATATCGTCTTTCACATGAATGTACCAGAATCAATTTCTCAACTATATAAGCAACGTAAACGTTGGGCTCAGGGTGGTACCGAGGTTTGGTTGACTAATTTAAAGAAATTCCTCTTTCATCCAATCAAACGTCGTTATCAAATGTCGATGTTTATTGATTCGACACTTTCAATCATTTGGTCATTCTTCTTCATTATTACATCCGTTATATTCATCATAACGATACTTTGGCTTTTACTTCATGGAGATTTCGAACGAGTCTTCCACGCTTTTGTAATTTCATTTATCTTTGTTACTTTTGAGTTGATTGCCGGTTGTTTCCAATTATTCACAGCTCTGTTACTTGACCATCGTGGTGCCAAACTCAAATATGCCTTCTTTGCTCCTTTATACATGTTATTTTACTGGATAATTAATCCAATTACTGTTGTAATGACTTTCATTCCCGCCGTTAAAACGATTCTAGGATTTGGTTCGGGTACTTGGACTAGTCCTAAACGTAGTTCTTTACAGGACAATAAGTAAGCTAATAGTGGACTTTTGATAGCTAAAAAACTATTATAAGAAGACACAGAACCAATTTTTAAGGAGAAACAATGAGGAAAAATTCATGGATCGCTTGGTTGGTTGTTTTAGCTGGCATATTTGCTGTCGTTCAAATCAAGCCCCAGATTGTTCCACAAGTCAAAAGTGAGCTTCAATCAGCGAACAATCAAATTCAACCATACGTTTATTTAATCAAAGCTAACATCAAGAAAAAATTATCTGGTCAAAGGGAAACCACTACTGAAAAACAAGTTGGCAAAGCTACCACTCCTACTGAAGAACCACTTCAAGGAATGACAACTTCTAAGACTTACTACTATCATTTCAAGGACAACGTTCCTCAGTCAGCACGACAAGTATTTGAATACGCTGTTGAACAATACAACAAAACTGGTATCGTCAACCTGATTCCTGGTAAAGCAGATTCAGACCAAAATAGCGTGACTTTCTTCATTTACCACAAGAAGATTGAAAACGTCATGTCTAGTTCAGTTGAATTAGGAAATGGTGGCCCTTCTGCCTTACAATTAAATGACTATGCTATTAATACTAGTCAAGCGGGGCTAAATATGACCTATCCAACTTTGTCGGTCAAAAAGTCAGTTGCTATGCATGAATTAGGTCATGCTCTAGGTTTAGCTCATAGTTCTTATACTAATTCAGTCATGTATCCAGTTGATCAGGGTGTTTATCAGTTATCCGAAGCTGATTTAAATGGACTCAAAAATATCTATAAATAGTAAAAAACCACCCGCTGGGGTGGTTTTTTTTAATAATTTTCTAACACAATATTCAGCATTTGATCAAAACTGTCCCGATGAGAAATCAATTTATTATTGAAACGACCATTGCCAACGTGAATAATTTCTCCATCAATTAAGTTGCGTAACATTCTGGCCAAGACTAATTGCTTCTTTTCATCTGACTCAATCGGATTCAACAATTTCAACATAATTCCGTGAACCATCAAAGAATTTTTATCCAATTCTTCGTTATTAATTTTCCCTGAGGGAATACTCAAAATTTGTTGAGTAACTGGATATTTGCTCAAAGCATATTGCACACTAACATTGCAAAAGGCCTTTACGGCTTGTTTACCAGATAATCCTAGTAAATCCACTTGTAGTCTTGTAGCTAAATCTTGATAAAACGCTATAGCAACTGCAACTTTTACGGCTAATACGTCAGGATAATAGTTATAAATTGCCTGTGATCTAGTTCCTAATCTTTTACTCAGATTGGTAAAAGTTAAATTTTCTTGATCATTGATCAAATCAATTGCTGTAGCGATTATTTTTTCTTTAGACAGAGTTCTTGATGTCAAAAATTGACCCTCCCACTTGAAAATTACATGTTGTAATTATATATTACTAGTTGTAATATTCTTTTACATATTGATTACTTAAATATAAGTTTAACTACAAATACATTTGTAAACAAGTAATACATTATTCAAAAGGAGGATTCTACTATATGTCTTTTATTCTCTTAATTATTTTGGGTATCGTCATTGGAACCATCGTTATAGCACTAGGTGGTGGTGGAGCTGCCTTTTATTTAGGCGTCTTAACAGCTTTTTTTAATTTAGCTCCTGCTTCTGCGGCCGCTACATCAATCGTTACTGCTCTACCATCGCTAGTAATTGGGACTATTATTTATATCAAACAAGGTCGGGTTAATTTTCATTATGGAAACCAAATGTTGATATCAGCTCTCCCTGCTGTCATCGTCGGAGCCCTAGTCGCACCGTTTATTCCACAAATAATTTATACTTGGTTGATTGCTATTATTTTGACTGTACTAGGAATTCAAATAATCGTTAAACAAAGAAGTACTTCCACTAACAAAAAAGCTCATGGTAAATTTGCAGCGGCAATGTACGGCGTTCTCAGCGGCTTAATGGTTGGAATCGCTGGCTTAAGTGGTGGTGGACCAATTCTAGCTGGCCTATTGATTTTAGGCTTAGATACTTTCAACGCTACTGCCACTTCTTCATACGTTTTAGTGGGAATGAGTTTCTTAGGTTCTATCATGCATATGACTAATGGAAGTATCTACTGGCAGGCCGGTATTCCTTTAATAATTGGTGCCATTATTGGAGCTTTCATTGCACCGTTGTTAGTCAATAAATTAGCCAAAAGTAAGCGAGCTTATTTGGTTCAATATTTTATTGCTGTTTTACTGATTTTCATGGGAATTAAAACTCTATTTTAAAAAAAGCCTGTAGATTTCTCTACAGACTTATGAATTACCAAATTACTGTTGCATCATCAGCAAAGTCATTTTGGCGTTTAACAATATTTTCTTTTGTCCACTTGCCTGAATTCAATACTTGAGCAAGTTTTTTATTTCCTAAAAGTTTTGACTTAGTTAACTTTTCAGCCAACTCAGCTTCATTTTTGAATTCATTTTTACTCAAACTCTTTTCAATCAAGACCCAATTACCAATGAATTCGCGATGGTCACCGAGTTCTGGATCTAAACTGATTTGAACCAGACGATAGTCATCATCATTGAAGACACTACTATAATAACCGTCTTCGAAATCCCCATATTCGGTTCCATATAGTTCTGATAAGAGGTAGACCAACGTCCACTTTTTTGCACCACGTTGACCCCCAGACTTTTTCAGTACTGTGAAACTAGCCTTAGTAGCTTCTGATGATGGCAAAAGCTTTTTGTTGAGTTCTAAATTAATATCTTCAATATTCTTTAATTCCAAATTCCAAATCTTACGAGCAATATCTGAGAAACCAGTTTCCAATTTATTTGTACCATCATTAATAATTGTACGATGACGAATGAATACTGAAGTTATCTTCGTAATTACTTTCAACATTCCATCTTGACTGTAATTGTTGTAATACATCGCCATAACAATTGGATAATACAATTTAACGTTCAAACGATTTAGAATATCGATGCCCTGAATCACTTGCTTATTTTCAAAGAAATCGTAGTGAGCCTTAGGACTAGTTGGTGATTCCAAAACGGTGTATAAATCAACTAACTTATCTAAATCATTCAAGAAAATTTGTGCTTCGTTGAGACTATTAACCTCTGCGCTAACTTCACGATAAAGCTTTGATTCAGGTACGATACGTTTTTTCGAAGCCCAGTAAGTTCTAATAAAACGAGTGATACGATTGCTGTTATTACCTAGTTTTTCAGTCAATTTATTCCATTTTTCGTTACCTTCTTGAATATCTTCACCCATCAATGACATCAGATGATTCTTGATAATATCAGATGCCATTAAATCTTTACCACGACTATTCAAAGTCTCAAAAATAGTGAAAGCATCTTTTCTACTAGGTGCAGAAATCATAACGATATAAAAATTACTGAAAAATGACTCAAAAATCAATTGCAACTTGGCAATTCTTTCATTCAATTGTTTGTACTGCTTCAAATAAGAATTGATCCATTGAGTAATGTCCTTATAAGCGTGTTGCATGTTTTTCTTAGGTTCGGAATTAGTCTTTTCGTCACGAACTTTGATATCAGAATGTGTCAAAGCAAAGAAAAATGTTTGGACATTTTGTTCTTGATCCTTAGAATTTTGTTGAACCATTAAGGATGATTCCTCACCGTTCGTACCACGAATAGTTTTGTTTACTTCACGTTTGATATCGCGTAAAGTATCACCAAGTTCTAAACTTGATTCATCTTGAGAACCCTTGAAATTATCATTGTACATTTTTTCAGCAATATCACGGATAGCTGCCATAAAAATCGTGCTAGTCGTCAAACGCTGTTGTCCATCGATTATTTCTTGACTACCAGATTCATTTTTATAAGTTACAATTTGACCAAAGAAGTGACTATTTCGTTTATCCTCAACCAAATCTAATAGATCTTCCCAAAAATCAACGATTTCACTATTTTGCCAAGCATAATTTCTTTGATAAAGTGGCACTACAAAATTATTATTTTGAAATAATTCCCCAATTCTAAATCTTGATGGTATTGGTATATCGACTAATGTACTCATGATAATTACTTTCCCCTTAGATATTTAATTTATAAAAAGTTACATATATTTACTATAACGATAAACAAATTAACGATCAATATTATTATTGAATAAAGGATTATTTCTGTAATTTATGATACCGAACCTATAAAAAAAGCAATCTCACCCAACAGTGAAATTGCTTTTAATTTACTTTAACTTGATGTTTCTTGACAGCTTCTCTTCTAAATAAGTAACCCAAAATGATAATAACTAAAATAATCAAAATAAGTGCTGTCAGCATAATATTATGAATTCCATGAAAGAAAATATTCTTCATTTCAGGAATATACGCTTTAGGCAATTCTTTAGCAACCGCAGCGTTACTCAATTTATTCATCATAGCCATCGTTATGTGACCGCTACTCTCTCTGACACCTTTGATTAAGGCAAGATTCAAGATAACTCCATAAATCGATGACATGAAAGTTTGACTCAAAATTCTAACTAAGTAAGCAAATGATGTCGAAATTGGAACATCTCGGCTTTCAACATCAAATTGTACGGCAATCAACAAAGCATTGAAACAAATTCCGACACCGAAGCCTTCGAATACACCCATGATCAATAAGAATGTATAACTGGCGGTTTGACTAGCCCAGTACAATCCAGCAAAAGAAATGAAAAATGAAGCTGTTCCGATGGCAATAATTGCGTAACGACTCATCTTTCTTTGAATCAATGGTTCTAATTCTGAACCGACAAAATTAGCAATTGCTCCGGGAATCTGTGTCATTCCTCCAATCAAAGCACTAAGACCCATAATTCCTTGTGCCCACATTGGAATATAAATATTGAAGGCCACAAATGATCCCCACAATAAGGCAAACAAAATCAAATCAATTACTAACTTTTCATTTTTAAACAAACGATTAGGAACAATTGGATCCTCGACTTTATTCTCAACTCGTGACATCCAATAAATCAATAACGCTCCAATAACGATGAATGCTAACACAGCATAAATGGAAGAGACTCCTAACAATTGAATTCCTATCAAAAATGATGTTAAACCGAGTACCATCAAAATAGCACCACGGTAATCGACTTTAGCTTGATTCAATTGTTCTTTGATCTTGAAGAAGATAGATACGATTGTGATTGATAACAAAGCCAAAGGCAAATTAATATAAAAGACCCAGTGCCAACTGAATGTATCTACGATCCAACCACCAATCAAAGGTCCGACAATTGAGGTACCACTGAATCCGGCTGAAGCAATTCCGATAACTTGTGAACGGCGTTTGATATTCTTAAATATTTGCGAATAAATAATGAAGGGAATCGTGTTCATTCCGCCAGCACCAATTCCCATGACACATCTAGCAGTAATGAACCAAATAATATTGGGAGCTAATCCTTGAAACAAAGCCCCAATCATGAAAACAATCGTTGCAGTAATATAGGCAACTTTATTACCCTTCTTTTCGCCAAACTTACTCCATAACGGTGTTGAAACGGCCATCCCTAATAGAAAAATAGCAACGATCCACCCCATATATTGAATCCCATGCAAATCACTAATAATGGCTGGCAAAGCGGTATTAATAATCGTTGCATCTAGTCCCGCCATCATATTGGATAAAACTAATGCAAAAGTAACTAAGATTTTGCGATTCCTACTCATACCCCTACTTCTTTCCTATAATAATTTCAAAAAATAAAAAATAAGACCTACACAATGTGCAATGTCTTACTCTTTAGTAACTTTCATTTACTGAAAAAGCTTCTCTGCTTTTCAATTATAGGCTTCTCGCCCTGATCAGACAAACATCAATTACAATTCATCAACATTATTCAAAATATCTTGTAATTTGATAAAGAATTGTGAAACATGATAGCCATCACAAACGGCATGATGAATCTGGAAAGTAACTGGTAATTTAATCTCGCTACCAGTTCTCTCGAATCTTCCCGCCGTTACAGTTGGTAGTAAATAATTATCATTATTATTGTTGTTAAGATTAAATCCAGTGTAATTAACCCAAGGAATCATTGAAATATTGACTACATTTTTTGGAACAGGTTGCTTAGGAAATAGTTTACCAGTACCACGATATTTCTTAACATCGCTTAAATAGTCACGATCAAATTCCGCAAATGTATAAGCATCCGGTGTATCGATATGAGAAGACAATTCTGTCCGGCTATCAAAAATTGAATAAAATGGCACGCTACTATCGTAATAACCTAGTTCGCCTTGTTCATTGAAATCCATACGATAAAGATAGTTTGAATTAATTACTCTGACAATTGAATAAATAAATAGTGGATAAAAGTCATAGTTATTATCTTTAGCAAATTTAGCTGCTTTAGTAATAGAAACATTGCTAGTCATATTATAAGTAGTTTTTTGTTCAATAAAGTGGTTGAACACTTCTTTACGAGTCCAAGTATCTAAATCAATTTTCGTGAATTCCATAAGTTCTTCCTCCAAACGTATTCTTACCTTTATGATACAACTTTTAAGTATTTTTATTGGATTGGTATGATTGGATTTTTATTTCTGAAAATAGAAAACTATCAATTTATAACTCAATAATTCCTTAATTTCTTATAGTTATTTCCTAATTACCAAATATCGATAGAAATACATATATTTTTTGAAAATATTTTGATATATAACCCGATATAATATTACTTATATAGCAAATATTTGAGGGAGGAGCTTTTATTATGAAACTGAATCAAATTTTCAAAAGTTTAATCATTGCCACGGTCTTTTTTACAATCATACCAGCAACAAATGTCAAGGCAGCTTTGACTGACGATACTGATTTAGCAGTTTTAAAAAACGCTCCCAACGGTATCGGCATTGGTAATTATATGTCGAATGCCAAACCTAATGTCTACGATTCAAAGGATATTTATGATACTAACTCCGCTCAAATCGTTGACCATTCTGGTAATAACTCCACCAACGGAAATGTTATCGCCCTAGCAAGTGGTAAAAATACTTATGGCTCAATGTGGTCGACTGATAAATCTTTCGACATCAATAAGGAACAAACCATTTCTGCTTGGCTTTATTTTGGTAGCGGCGACGGATCTTCTGATGTTAATAGTGAAGGAATTACCTTCGTTCTCCAAAATGATTCTAACGGAATTGCTGCTTTAGGTGCGGGCCTAGAAGGTATTGGTGTTTATGGTTATGACGCTTCTAGAGTTGACATTATTAGCGGTACTGATGCTAAACAATCTTACATTAAAAATACCGCCATTCAAAACAGTGTCGCCTTGGAATTCGATACTGATAAAAATAATTTCTATAATTCTAGTAATAAACCACTAAATAATAATGGTGTAAGTTTTCCATCTACTTATCGTTATTTCACGCTAAATGGTTTTGATACGCAATTTGGTAGTTCAACTTCTAATTTGACAGCTCTTGGTTTCCCAGACACTGCCCGTTACGGTTCTGGCGGTACATACGGACATATTGCTTTAACTTATCCTGGATTAGCTGACAGTTATCAATCAGGTGATATTTCCAGTTACAGCAATTTTCTACCTTTCAAAACAGGTTTTGGATTAGTCCATATTAGTCCTCAAGCCAATTATTTAATTGATGCTTACGATGAACAAAACAATCCTATTTACTGGCACCACGTAACGATCAAATGGACCCCTGCTGCTGAAGGTAGCGATGAAGCCACATTAACTTATTATTTCAACGATAAAAATTTGGATTATTCTGATAATACCGTGACTAAAGGTGATTACAAACCTACTACTGATACCATCAAAGTCGACACGACTAAGTTAAATACGACTGATGGCAAAGTTCGTTGGGGATTCACTGCTGCGAACGGACCATCCGATTCGGTCGCTAGTAAGTTAGTGGCTCTTGATTCAATTCCCGATTTACTTTACGCTGACGCAGATGCTTCAATAACTGATACAACTTTGAACAAAACTATCAATACTGATTCCACTGACAAAACTGTCGCTAACGGTGATAAATTGGCTCTTAATTATCAATTAAACTATCTTGAAGGTAATGTCAATTGGGAAGATATTGCCGCAAAAATTAAAATTCCTGATCACGTAACTTTGACTCCCGATAGTGCTGGCAATGTTGCCTACATTACGTACAGTGACGGCACTAAGGAAGCTATTAGTCAAAGTGAACTAACCGACCAAACCCTACAACACACTTTAGCTAAGACGCTAGGTAATAAAACTGGTTCTGCTGGAACAACTGCCAACATCACTATTTCAGCTACAGCCAACAATGATACAACTAGTGATATAAATGTCGCCAAAGCAGTCGCTACATTCACTGGTTCTAATCAAATTTCTTCCACTAATAGCCCTGAATTTACTATCTTAGCTCCTAAGCAATATACACTTAATTTATCAAATGATAATTCCGATATTGACTTACTCTATAAATCCGATAACGCCACATTAAATTTAGAGAATACACTTAATTATAGTGATAATCATAGCTTTGGTGATGATGACGCTACTACTAATATCATTTATCAAATCACTGTTGGAAACAAAACCTATAACGTTGGTGCAACGGCCTCTGGAAACAGCTTTAAACAAACGCTTGATCTCAAATCTTTAATGAACGATGATGACTTCTGGAATATCTTTACCCTCAATTCCACGCAAAAGGTTACCGTTAAGGCCATTGATCAAACCAACGGATTAATTTCCAATACCGTTACGTATAATGTAACAACTAAACCTAATAAAATGCTTAGTCTTGAAGTTTCCAAATCACTGCAATTTCAGAATGTTAATTATGGTGACACGACCGAATACTTATCCAGAAAAAACGACTTTGATTTAAGTGTCACTAGTCTAAGATCTCCTTGGCAATTGACCGTTACAACCAATGGTCTATATTCAAACGGTGAAACATTAAATAACAATTTAGCTTTGGTATATCGGCAGTATAACGATGATAATTTCACTACATTAAGTGATGAGCCAACCGTTATCGATCAAGAAGACACTTCTCATGATACTAATGTTACTGAAAACATCGCTGATGAATGGACAAAAAACACTGGGCTACTATTAAAGCAACTCAATGTTTCCCCAGCTGGTCAATACACTGGAACCTTGACTTGGAACGTTGCTGAATCAATTCCCAATGAATAAAAGAAGTTCACTTGCATAATCTTGCAGGTGAATTTTTTTGTGCTATCATATAAAATTAATTACCTTAAAGAAGGTGCTTATTATGAATATTCGTCCAATTCAAGCCAATGACAATCAAGCTATTAAGCATATTTTACAAACTGATCTAAAAGTCGCCCATCTAGACATTCCCGGCACGGCCTACTTTGACAAAAATCTCGATACTCTTAGTCAATTTTATGAAAAAGCTCGGCGTGGGTATTTCGTTGTCGTCAATGATTTTCAAGAAGTCGTTGGTGGTGCTGGATTTGCTGAGTTTGATCTCGAGAAAAATATTGCTGAATTGCAAAAACTCTACCTATCTAAAGCTGCTCAAGGTCACCACCTGAGTTATCAATTAATTTCTTTAGTCGAACAAGCTGCTAAAAAAGCTGGTTACGATAAATTATATCTAGAAACTCATCATAATTTAAAGGCAGCCATACACGTCTATCACAAAGCCGGCTTTACCAAACTAGCTGGACCAATCGAAGAAAGTTTGCATAGCGGCGCTATGGATGGTTTCTTTATTAAGTCGCTACACTAAAACAGACCACGCATCAATTTGTGTGATCTGTTTTTTCATTTATAATATCAAAACCATAACCTTTAATATGTTCTTTCAACATCTCTAAATAATTCTTAGCAATCGGACTAAGTTCTAATTGACTATGCTTCAACCAACCTAACGTCATTGAATCATCAACATCTAAGGGAATTGCCACAATTTTGTCATCATTTAATTTATTACTGATGATTCCGGAACTAATCGTATAACCGTTCAATCCGACCATCAAATTAAAAATCGTAGCCCGATCACTGACTTTGATATTTTTCTTACGGTCCAAAGTACTCAAGATTTCTTCTGAAAAATAAAACGAATTATTATCGCCCTGTTCGTAAGACAAATAAGGATAATCCGCTAAATCAGCTAAAGTTACTCGTTTCTTTTCCGTCAAAGGATTCTGACGACCAACGAAAACGTGTGGTGAAGCTTTGAATAATGGTGTGAATTCTAGGTCATATTCTTTGAATAGCTTTTCTAACACACGTTTATTGAAGTTATTTAAATATAAGATTCCAATTTCACTTTTAAAACTCGATAAGTCAGTTAAAATATTTTCCGTTTCAGTTTCGCGCAAAGTAAATTGATACTCATCCGCTGAAACAGTTTTGATCAGCTCCACAAAGGCATGGACAACGAAGGCGTAATGCTGCGCTGACACCGAAAAAGCTTGCTTACGAACAGGACTCTTTTCATAACGGCTTTTTAATAGTTGCACTTGATCCAAAACTTGTCGGGCATAGATCATAAATTCTCGCCCCTCATCGGTCAAAGTCACCCCTAATTTACTACGCAATAAAATTTGAATTCCCATTTCTGATTCCAATTCCTTAATAGCATTGGAAAGACTAGGCTGGGTCAAATAAAGCTGTTTGGCCGCTTCATTAAAAGAGCCTGTTTTGACAATTGTTTCTAGATATTCCAGTTGTTGAATTCTCATTGGCTTACTCCAATTTTTTCTTTATTATAGTCCATCTTATAGTTTTAAACTATAACCTATCATTATTATTATCAGTTATTCAATATCTCTTTTCGATAGTAGATTAGTAGTCAATAACTTACTACCACAAAGGGGACTTATTTATGACAACATCAATTATTGGTTTTCCACGTATTGGTGAAAACCGTGAATTAAAATTCAACACTGAAAAATACTGGCGCAACGAAATTTCTGAAACAGAGCTATTAAACTTTGCCAAAGATTTACGTCTCAAGCACTGGCAACTGATTAAACAAGCTGGTATCGACGAAATTCCTAGTAACGACTTTTCATTTTTTGACACAACTTTAGACACCGCCTACCTATTTAATATCATCCCAGACGCTGCTAAAAAATTGGATTTGTCAAATCTCGACCGCTACTTTGCCTTAGCCCGTGGCTACCAAGGAGAAAAAGGCGACTTGAAGGCATTACCAATGAAGAAATGGTACAACACTAACTACCACTATTTAGTACCACAATTTACCAAAACGACCGAAATCAAACTAAATGACGATAAAATCTTCAATGAATATCAAGAAGCTAAAGATAATGGCATTCAAACACGTCCTGTTATTGTTGGTCCCTTCACACTTTTGAGTTTGAGTGAATTTCATGACGTAACACCTACAGATTTTATCGATCAACTAGTTAACGCTTATCAAAAAGTCTTTGAAAAATTATCTAACCAAGGTGCCGAATGGATTCAACTGGACGAACCAGAATTAGTCAAAGATGTCACGGGCGATAAGAAAATTTTATTCGAGAATATTTACCAAAAGCTCTTGCAAAATAAAGCTAACCTCAAAGTCCTAGTTCAAACTTACTTCGGTGACGTGCGCGATGTCTATCAGGATTTGATCAACTTAGATATCGAGGGTATCGGTTTAGACTTCCATGAAGGAAGAAAAACTGCTCAACTAGTTCAAAGTGGTTTCCCTGATGACAAAATTCTTTTTGCCGGCGTAGTTAATGGTAAAAATATCTGGCGTAATCACTATCAAAAGACTATCGACTTAATCAAGAGTTTACCTGTTAAAAACCTAGTTATCTCAACATCTTGTTCATTACTCCACGTACCTTTCACAATTGAAAATGAAACTTTTGATCCAGAAGTTAAGCAACATTTCGCTTTTGCTAAAGAAAAATTATCTGAGTTAGCCGACTTGCAAGCAATCCTCAATGGCAATACAGAATTAATTACCAACAACCAACAATTATTTGACCAACAACGTGTTCAACCTAACGAATCAGTTAGAAAACGTGTTGATAGCTTGACTGCCGATTCATTTGTCAGACATCCCAATCTTAAAGAGCGAGCTGCCATTCAGAAGCAGGAATTCCAACTGCCATTATTACCAACAACGACAATTGGATCTTTTCCCCAAACTAAAGCTGTCAAAAAGATTCGTGCTCAATTCAGACATCAGGAGATTTCTCAAGCGGAATATGATGAATTCATCGCTAATCACATCAAAGAATGGTTAGACTGGCAAGAAGAAATCGGTATCGACGTCCTAGTTCATGGTGAATTTGAACGTAACGACATGGTGGAATACTTCGGACAAAACCTCGATGGCTACTTGTTCAGCAAAAACGGTTGGGTACAATCATATGGAACTCGTGGCGTTAAACCACCAATTATCTGGGGTGACGTGGCTAGAAATAAACCTATCACCGTTAAATGGTCTAAATTTGCTCAAAGCCAGACTGACAAGATTGTTAAAGGCATGTTGACTGGACCTGTTACAATTTTAAACTGGTCTTTCCCTCGTGAAGATATCTCCGTTAAAGAATCAACCATCCAAATTGCTTTGGCCATCCAAGATGAAGTACTAGATCTTGAGAAAAATGGTATCAAGATTATTCAAATTGACGAAGCCGCTCTAAGAGAAAAATTACCACTTCGTAAAACTGACTGGTATTCTGAATATCTCGACTGGGCCATTCCTGCTTTCCGACTAGTTCACAGCAAAGTTCAACCAACGACACAAATTCACACTCACATGTGCTATTCCGAATTTACTGATATAATTCCTGCAATTCAAAACATGGACGCTGACGTTATTTCATTTGAAGCTTCTCGTTCCAATCTGGAAATCCTCGACGCACTTCAAAAAGAAAACTTCCAACTTCAAGTCGGACCTGGAGTTTACGATATCCATTCACCACGTATTCCTTCAGTTGAAGAAATCAAGACTACCATTCACAAGATTTTACAAAAGGTCCCTCAAGAAAAAGTCTGGATCAATCCCGACTGTGGACTAAAAACTCGTGGTATCAAAGAAGCTAAAGCTAGTGTCGAAAACCTCACGACTGCTGCTAAGGAAATTAGAGAGGAGTTGTTGATACATGACAGAAACTAATCCCACCTTATCATTTGAAGTCTTTCCTCCTAATTCTCAAGTTGGTGTGGACAATCTGACCGACACTTTGGATCAATTGAAGGGATTGAATCCTAGTTTTATCAGTGTTACTGCTAGCAATCACAAATTAAATTATGAAGAAACGACTATCAATCTCGCCAAATATGTCAAAGATAATTTACATTGCCACACAATGGTCCACATGCCTGCCGCCTATGTCACTAAAGCTGAAGTTAGATCGATTCTGAATCGTCTGGAAAAAATGGGCATCCATCAAGTTTTAGCTTTGCGTGGCGATATCGTCGATGGTTACGTTCCTGAAAAAGATTTCAAATATGCCAGTGATTTAACTCAATTTATCAAACAAGAAAAACCAGCTTTCACTATTTCTGGAGCTTGCTATCCCGAAGTTCATCCCGATTCAAAAAATAGAGTTGATGATATTAGACATCTCAAAGACAAAGTTGATTCCGGCTGTGACCAATTAATCACCCAATTATTTTATGACAATGAGCAATTCTACCGTTTCCAAGAAGAGTGTGCCATTGCTGATATCAACATTCCTATCTTGGCAGGAATCATGCCCATCGTTAATCGTAAGCAGGCCCTCCACGTCATTGAAAATTGTGCTGCCAGATTACCGAAGAAATTCATCAATATTTTAGATAAATACAAAGATAACCCTGTTTCTTTAAAAGAAGCTGGTATCGCTTATGCAGTTGACCAGATTGTTGACTTAGTAACAAACGACGTCTCCGGTGTTCACTTATATACGATGAATAAAGCTGACACTGCCAAACATATTTTTAACAACACGGCATCCTTATTCCATCTCGACGGTGTTGCCGAATAAAAAAGTTTCCCACTTAATTGTGAGAAACTTTTTTTGCATAATTAGATAGCTAGAAAATATTGTATCATGCTATACTTTTGCCGTTGCCTTACCAATCTGGCACAGATTGGAGGTGTTGGTCATGTGGACTACCTTTCTAGGGCCCCTTGCGGTCGGCTTGATAACCGCTTGGTTTGCTGAATGGCTACGAAACAAACACCGCAAGTAAAAGAAAAAGGCAATCTTAGCCCACTAAAAAACCCGAAACGAGTGCGATCGTTTCGGGTTTTGGTGTTTTATATGTGCCTACCTTTATGGGCAAGCAAAGTATAACATGGAATAATTTCTAAAACAATCGATTTACTGCAAAGCTGAAACGATTGTTTCTTCCATTTTTTCTGGCTTGGTTACTGGTGCATATCTCTCAATCAACTGACCATTTTTATCAATCAAAAACTTCGTAAAGTTCCATTTGATGCGACCATGTCCAGATTCATTTTTCAAATAAGTAAACAATGGATCCTCATCACTACCATTGACCATAATTTTCTTAGTCATCGGAAAAGTTACACCATAATGCATCTGACAATAATCGCTCGTAGCCTTGTCATCATCTAGTTCTTGATGAAATTGATTACTTGGCAAGCCCAAAACTTCAAAACCTTGATCATGATACTTTTGATAAAGTTCTTCAATACCCTTTAGTTGAGGTGCTAGACCACATTTACTAGCAGTATTAACTATCAATAAAACCTTACCTTGATAATCATTAAAATCAATTGTAAAACCATTCATTTCTGTTTCTTTAAACTTATAAATTGGTGCCATTTATTTCACCCTCTTTTATACATTATGTCGTAATCTGGAAGCGGAAACAATGATTTTGTTTATGCCTTTTGCTTTATTTTCCATAGTAGATTGTGGATAATAGACAATTAGATTATAAAAAGAAGGTATATTTTTTGAGTAAAGAAGAATTTGACGTTTCTAAATTGAGTCCCAAAGCTCAAGCCAAACTAGAGGAAGTTAGAAAGCAACAAAATTTTAAGACACTTGAGGAAGCTGCTAACTACATGTTAGATTTCACAAAACGAAAATAAGCCCAGTCGATTGCGTACAAAGTTATCATTCCTATCAAAATCAGCCAACCATTAATATCTTTGGGCATAATTTGGAAGGTCACTAAAGCAAAGTACAATACTCCCAAAATTGCTAACTCGTAGGCAAATAAAAGATTAAGTTTCTTCATTTTTAACTCCTAAATTTTAAATCAATATATTATACTAAAAAAGAACTATGTAATAAACAATCTGTCATCAGCAAAATGCTTATTACATAATCCTTTTTAGATATCGGTAACTTTGATACCTGCTTGTTTTAATATTTTACTTTCAATTCCATGTTCTAATTCTTTATCATGATGAATTGGAACTGGCAAAGTCACATTCGTTTCCGGATTATACATCTTCAAGTGTGATCCGTTCTGCGACTTCTTAACAAAACCATGTTGTCGTAATATTTTAACGATTTTTTGGGGTTTCATTGCCATAAAATATACCCCCTCTCGGTATCTATTGTACACAAGATTGAACTTATTCCAAAATAAGTACATCTTTATATAAAAAGGAACTATAATGAAGGTGAGAATTAATATATTTATATTCTATAAAAAGGAGGACCAGTTATGAAAAGATTCATCATTATTTTAATGAGTGCCTTATGTTTTTTTGCTAGTTTTGGAACAGTTGCCCAAGCTGCATCCGATAATTTAACACCCAATAATAATGAAAGTGGTGATTTGGGGATTACTATCGATGGAAACTTTGACGACTGGGCCGACAAGACTAAACAACCAATGAAATTCCCTTGGGATAACGATAATATCAAGTATGCTTCTATGTTGGCTGATAATGATAATATTTATCTATACATCATGATGCATCCTGTTCTATCTGGTGGTTATACTAACTTCCAACCATCTGGATATACTCTAAATGTTGGTGGAAAAACATTTAGTATTGATTTTAATGGCAATCAAACCGTTAAATTAGATGTTGGTGACAAAAAAGCTGTTGCTTTGGGAATTTACGATAGTTCTACCGGATCATACGAAACCGTTAACAATTGTGTTTATGTTGCTAACCAATATATCAATCAAAAAATGGGCGATGGTAAAACTGTAAAAGGTACCGGCTATGTTTTTGAAGCTAAAATCCCCTTCAAAGACCTCAAAGGAATCTCCAACACTTCAGGACAAAATATCAGCTTAGAAAATACCAATCTTTGGTCAGGAAAACTCCATGTAACTGGTGGTAGTACTGGACCTGTAGTTCTAGCAAGTACCGGTTTCGTCATCGCTATAGCTGCTGTTTTGAAATACTCGGGATTCAGTTTTAAGAAACGGAGAACAGTATGAGTATTTATTTAGTAATTGGCATCGTTGTTTGGATATACTTACTATCCGTTTTAAAAAGAGCTCACGTTCCAGCATTCTTCTTTCTTATCGGAACTGGCGGGCTCTTTTTTATTCTAATTGGCTTCAGTGATCCCTATTGGGTTTGGTTTTTCACTCATTCAGTTATCAATGGTGTCAAATGGTTCGGAAATCTTACGAATATGAGTGAAGTTATGAATCGTTACGGTCTGATCAGCATCAATAATCCTACTCAACCGCTGACGATGACGATTGACTATGAATGTTCTGGGATTATCGAAACGATGGCTTATATCAGTATTGTCGTTTTTTTCCCCATCTTTAATCGTTATGAAAAAACCTTCTTCGGAATCTTTGGTATTCTTTGGATTTATTTAGCAAACGTGCTTCGATTAGCATTAATTATTGTCATCGTACACTTTGCCGGTGGTGGTGCCTTCTTTATCGGACACTCCATTATTGGAAGAATGGTTTTCTACATCTTAGTCATTGCTTTATACTACAACGTCTTTACTTATTCGCAAATTTCTCACAGTCTCTATCAAAATTTTCAGAAACTCGTTACAGGAATTAAAAAACGTTTTAGCAAGGAGGGATAAAAATGAGTTATTGGTTAGACCTAACCTTGTTTAAAATGGGATTCTGGTTGACTTGGGCCTTGATTCCAATCCTAGTTGAAATCATTCCTTCCATCATTTCCAGTGTGCGCATTATGATCAGCAATCGCCATCCTAAAAAGATGGTTATGCCTGCAAAAATGCCAATGATCTCCGTTTTAGTCCCCGTTCACAACTCTGAGGATACTTTATTTGCCTGTATCCAATCAATCCACGATTCAACTTATCCAACTAAATTGATTCAAGTTATTTTGGCTGATAACAACAGTACTGATAACAGTTTCCAAGTTTTTGCCCATGCTCAAAATACCTTTTCTGATATGAATTTACGTTTGATCCACACCGCTCCGGGTAAAGCTCAAGCTCTAAATGCGGCGTTATATGGAGCTATCGGAACTTATATTATCAACATCGATAGTGATGGTGTGCTTGAAAAGAATGCCTTAATGAACATGGTTTTACGTTTTGAAAATGATTATGAAGTCTCTGCTTTGACTGGCAGTATTTTACCCAGCCGTTTAATGTTAAAGAAAAATGGTTCGTTATTGCGTTATAACGAATACTTCGAATACGCCCAAGCCTTTCTTTCTGGCCGGGTGATGGAGTCTCATAAAAATCAATTATTCACGATGTCCGGGGCTTTTTCAGCTTTTCGCAAGGAAGCTGTGATGAAAAGTTTCCTATATGATATCAATACAATTGGTGAAGATACTGATATGACTTTCCAAATTAGACAACGGATGAAACGAAAAGTTGGACTCTGCGCCAATGCTTTCTTTTATATCGAACCTATCAAAGATCTATCAGAGCTTTATATGCAAAGACAACGTTGGCAACGTGGTGAAGTCGAAGTCATCCAAGAATATGCTAATAATTTGGAAGTAAAAGATTTTTTCAAAAACTTCATGGTCAGACGGCTATTGATTGACCACACTTTCTTATTTCCTCGGTTGATCATTTTGATTTCTGAATAAATAAGCATTCAGTAAAGAATCACTTTTGATTTTTTTATCTATCTTGGAGATAGCCGATCCAATCCTTTTTTGATCTTTAGCACTTAATTTGGATTTGTTTTGATGAAATAAACTCACAAAAAAACTACTATCGTCTTTTATTTTTCGTAATAAATTATTAATGCTTTCAGAAGGCAAAACACCTTTTTCATATCTAGCAATCGTGGCTGATCCTACATCCAGTAGCTTAGCTAAAGAACGTTGAGATAATTGATATTTCTTTCTAAAAGCAACCATCTCAGCAGGTGAAATAAGATTTTTCTTTTGACGATATATATTAAAAGCTAAGTCAATAGCTTGATTATCTAAATCCAAATCAAACAAAATCTCATTAGTATCGTCGTCAATCAAAGCATCGGCTTCCACCATAATGTTTTCATCGCGTACTTTAAAAGTTTGTTTACGTTTCTCAATGTGAGTTGTCATGACTTCACCCCTTTAATCGTTAAAATAAGGTAAATAGTACGGTTTAATGCTTCTATGGAAAGATAATATCTTGCATTCATTACCTTGAAATTTTATTTTTATATAAATCGGCATCCCATCTAATTCATAAATAAATTCCCAGACTCGTGTACCATCACCATTAAAATCCGGACTAGGTCCACGATAATAATTATTAGGTGTCAGTGCTTGAATTATTTCTAAAGCATCTTGTAAATCAATTCCTAACCGAGTAATACCATCAAAAGTCCTCGGTACCCATTCTATTTCACGATTAGAAATTGCCATCTTAACTTCTATCAGGAACAAAACTATTGTATTTCTAGTTGTAGAAGACATAGATTTTACCATCGCTATTTCAAAATTATTTTAACGAATATAATTCACTTTTGCAATCAATTGATATCAAAAGTTCAATATTCACTATAATTTTAAATTACGTTGAATAATCTTATTTACAACAAAAAACACATCCATAAAAGATGTGTTTTTACATTTCCAATTTATTTTTCAAAGCCTCGGTCAAAACAGCAGAAAAGTTGATGTTCTTCTTTTTACCTAAAACTACTAAATACTCTGGTACAGTTACATTTTTACGAACTGTCTTAGGATTATTGCGATGGTACTCTTCCATATCAATATAAACGACTGTCTTAATATCATTAGCCTTAATTTCAATGTCTTCCAAGTCAGTAGGTTCAGGGTATTCCATTTTATCATCAAGCATAATACCAATTGCATCTTGAGCCATTAACAGAGCATCTTTCATATTATCACCTTGCGTCCAAGTGCCGTTATCAATATCAGGTATTTCTACACTATAGCCTTGATCTTCTGGATGCAAAATTACTGGATAAACTAAAATATTTTTCTTTGCTGGCATTTCGTAACCTCCTACAATTGATATTATCTAAGCCCCGTTTTAAAAGTCTTACCATTTCTTTGGATTTCATAGTCATAAGAAACTTTCTCTTCACAAATTATTATACACATCAATACTTATAATTCAATTACGATGCTTATCAATAAAATACGAAAATTCTAAAAATAACTTCTCATAGTCTCTATTTTTATATAAAAAAAGACCGCACACACTGTGCAGTCTTAATTTCAAACTAATTCAAAAATTAGTTAAGCTTTGTCTTGTTAACAACGTTCAACTTGTCATCCAAGTCATAAACAACTGGTTCACCAGTAGTCATTTCAACGTCCATGATGTCAGCATCAGAGATGTTTTCGATGTACTTAGTCAAAGCACGTAGTGAGTTACCATGGGCAGCAATGATTACGTTCTTGCCGTCTAATAGCTTAGGAGCGATTTCATCTTCCCAGAATGGAATTACACGTTCCAAAGTAACTTTAAGGTTTTCGCCACCAGGAATAATTCTTGGGTCAAGGTTTGCGTAACGACGATCGTTAGCTGCTGAACCTTCATCAGTAGACTTCAATAGTGGAGGTAATGTATCGTATGAACGTCTCCAGATGTGAACTTGTTCATCACCGTATTTTTCAGCTGTTTCTTTCTTGTTAAGACCTTGAAGTGCGCCATAGTGACGTTCGTTAAGTCTCCATGTCTTTGTTTCAGGAATCCATAGTTGGTCACAGCCTTCAAGAGCATAGTGCAATGTCTTGATAGCACGTGTCAATACTGATGTGTAAGCTTGGTCAAATTGGATGCCAGATTCCTTAAGAAGTTTACCAGCATTTTGAGCTTGCTTTACACCTTCTTCACTAAGGTCAACATCAACCCAACCAGTAAATTGGTTTGATAAATTCCATTCACTTTGTCCGTGACGAATGAAAACTAATTTTGCCATTTATATGATCCTCTTTTCATTTCTTTAACAAAGTACATTTTACACGAATTTGGCAATAAAAAAAAGTTTCTTTATTAAGTTTGACTAAATTGCAAAATAAATGGTTATATTCCGTCCTCCATAGCAGAGAAAATTTGGCTGGAACAATGTGGGCACGACTTGAAGCCTTTGCTAAGCCCAAGTTCGGGCAAAGTCTTCAAGCTCGACCTTTCACTAGGCAATAAATTGCCAAGAGAAATTTCACATTTGAGCCAATTTTCTCTGCTATTCCGGACTAGATCCTAATCTTAATATTAAAAAACACCTATTCAGACGATAGTAGGAATTCTGAATAGATGTTATCTAATCGATAATGATAATTTTATTCTTTATAAATAGGTGTATCTAATTCTTTTAAAGTAGTAATATCCAATTTATTCTTCGAATTCTTGTTCAAATAAGTATTAACTTGATCAGATCCAGCCAAGACAGCGTTAATCTTGTCTTTACCTTCAATCAAATCTGACACTTCTTGAGCATTTTCACTTTGTTTCATAACGATTGGAACCACTTCAAATCCGTAATCTCTGAGTTCCAACAATTTCTTATAATATTCAGAATTAATTGAAACAAAAATCGTTGAAGCGTTCTGTTTCAAAGCTTGATTCTTCAACCACCAAAAAATCAAATCTTCATCATTATCAAAAGTACTGATCAAGACATTGCCTTCACTGAATAGTTGAATATAAGGTTCCTCAGCCGTATAACTCTTAATCAAGACCAATGTTCCATCTTGACGATAAAAGTTCTCACGAACGACTTTATTGGCATTTCTGTGGTCGTAAAATTGGGTAGCTGAGATTACTCCGTTGACATCGAAAATATCACGACTCAACAATTGAGTCCCATCTTTGTAATGGCGAATAATCTGTAATTGATGATTGGCATTTCGAGAAACTTCCATAACTAATTTATCATCAGCATCCAAAATTTTATCAACTTTATCACTGACGTGTTGAACGCGATAATCAGCATCGAAAGGAATTTCAGCAGGCGTAACAGGAGTATTCATATTACGTCCTTGCAAATCATTGTACATATTCAATAGATAGGCATTGCCATCTACGAAACCAGCATTTTGATAATTCATCCAAGCTTCATCAATTTGGTCATTATAAGTGACTGAGATTGCATTAGCGATTAGACCCTTCTCGGCCATAGTCATTGTCAATTGTTGCCACATATTTGTCGTGTCGCTATCTGGATTAGCAGCTAAATCATCAGTGAAAATGTAATAGTCACTATTGACGTCTAAGTAAATCTCATTAGCCATTTCATCCGTTCCGAACCATTCTTTCAATGAAGCGTTGATTTGATCAATTCTATCAGTAGCTTGCTTTCTTTCATCTACTTGATCACTGCCAACATTTCTCAAAATATGGTTGCAATAACTACGGTCAGCTAATAGTTGACTACGTAATTGTGACTTCAAATCAGCACTTTGATCCAAAGTATTTTGCAAATTTTGTTCAGTATATTGCCACTCTTCACCGCTATCCATCCCCGGTTGTGGATTTTGGTTGGGGTCCATTTGTTGTTGCTGCATTTGTGGTTGATTTTGACCAAAGAAATAATCATTACTACCAGATTGTGCTGCTTGACTTGGTTGGTTAAAATCGTTGCCGCCAAATTGCGTACCATTGTTCATTTGAGCATCATTATATTGATTTTGTGCTTGATCAAAATTATTTTGATCCGGTTGGGGATTTTGATATGAAGGATTGTTTAGATCAGAATAATTATCATCGTTTTCTTTCTTTTTTCTATCGAAAAATGACATAATTTAATCTCCCATCTACGTCAGTTGACTACATTTATCTCCATTATATATGACAAAACTAGCTTAATCTTAATTATAACGTTTTCTTTAACTTTATTCTGCGCTTTTTGGGACCACCGATTGAGTGAACCCCCAAAATATCGAGGAAGAAGACGAAAATTGGAATACCAACGATCAATCCCCAAGTACCAAGTAATTCCTCGGAAACAATCAAGACGATAAAAGTAAAGAAAATTGGCAAATGCGTCATGCTGGACATAAATTGCGGATTCAAGAAGTACGTTTCTATCAAATGGATGACGATAATCATAATGACGATGTAAATAACGTAACGGATACCACCAACTGAATAAGCTACAAAACTTAGTGGAACCAACGAAATAATCACTCCGGCCACTGGAATCAACGACAAGATAAAGACCATGGCGGCCAAAGCAATAATTCCTGGCATCTTCATGAATAATAAGGTAATCGTTGTTAAAGCAGTATTTACGACCGCAATCATCAATTGAGCTTCTAGGACAACTCCAAAAGTATTGACGAATTTTTGACCATAATATTTTAGATCTGCGAAGACCCAACCGTATTTACTGTCTAAGAATTGACGACCAAAAGCATTCATTTGTTCAACTTGACTCGTATAGAAGAAACTGAGTAAGAACGATATTACGATGTTAAAACCGACTGCTCCAACGCTACTAATGTAATTGACGACGGAGGTAACAGCCACTTTGATTTGATTATCCAAATTTATCTGTTGCAAATAGTTATAAATAATATTCAAATAAGGATTCGAACGAACATCTTCACTCTCATAAAATGACTGCAACGAAGTAAACATCTTGACCGTCTGACTAACTAACTGTGGCACATAATTAGCAATCACAAACACCAACAAAGCAATAATAATCAAATAAGTTGGCGCAATTATCCAAACCGGTTTTATTTTTGGAGCTTTTTTTTGAATCGTCCGAACTAATTGAACTGATAAAAAAGTAAAGATGAAAGTTAACAAAAACATACTCATCATACTTTTGAATAAATAAAATAAACCAATAACAGCAACTAACAATATAAATCGTCGCAAACGTTTATTTTCAACAAACTTATCGTACAAACTCATATAACACACCTCAAATATACAAACTCAACGAATACAGCACATCTATTCCCACAACTATTGCAATTACATATCGGTCATACCACAACAAGGCTGTAAATTCACGAAACATCGCTGGCCACTTCAACATGCTCATCGTCTTAGCGGATGCATACTGAACCTTGAATTCCAATCTCTTAGCCTGCAATTTTGTTCGAGGAAGATGGTAGTCGCTTGTAACTATGGTAACTTTTGGATGAGTCTCTTTAGACCAAAAGCGATGAATCTCAATAGAAGAAAATTCTAGATTTTGAATCGTATTCATAGCTTTCTCTTCTGGAATAATGTAATCCTCTGGAATACCAGCATCCAACAAATATTCTTTCATCATCTCAGCTTCAGTCTTATTCGAGAGACTATAGGGATTTTTGCCCCCGCTGACAATTATTTGCGGTTTATTCCTCGATTCCTTAAAAATCTCAATCGTTTTATTTAAACGACTTGCCAAAATCGGTGGAATCCGCTCAGTCATGCACTTATTACCCATGACTAATAAAAAGTCGGCTTCTTGTTTCATATTAACCTTTTTCTGATCTCGATGCATTAACCACATGTAAACCAGCATAATAAATAAAAAGAACAAATTTAAAGATGCAAGTCCGAATGTATAAGCGCCTAAAAATTTGTTCAACGAAATATTAGAAATTAAATAGAATACAAATATAACAGCAATCACGATGCCAATCCCCCAAATCGGCTGGCGACTGTAGACATACCTTATTTTGTAAATAATCATCGCTTCCACAATGGTTACAGCAAGTAGTATTAAAAAAATCATTTTCCCTCCGCAGCTTAATTTAAGCTGAATTTCAATTTAGGCACGGTAAGTGAAAAATCTTTAACCATCGTCCAAGTAACAGTTGTTGAATCCTTGTCTGGTTGTTTTAACAAGAATAATTTATTATCTAATGAACCATAAATCAAAAATTTACCCTTAGTAGTTGTCACAGCTGGTCCATTTTCTGAATAAGCTGAAGGTGAAACTAAAAACATATATTGCATAAAGGGCTGCTTACTACCACTGATGCTAATCCCCTGATAATCGCTTGGTTGTAAATTGGTACCATATTGGTCGCCAAAATTGACCCCGAGATTACCGATTTTTTGTCATTATTATCCGAGATAGCCGCTGCCAACTGCATTAAATCAGCGTTTGACGAAATCGGATTGGCCACATATTGATCATAATAATCTTTTGTTTGCGTAATGGAATCTTCCAAACTAGTTTGTGTTGCATCAGATTTCGTTAACAAATTAGCCTTAGTATTGGCCTGATTGTCACGCGTTCTGACAGTGAAGTCACTCGAATACAAATACAATTGATTATTGTCATTTTCAATCCGAATCTTCGCTCGATCAATCTGATTGCCAGTTGCTTTAGAGTTAACCTTCAGATTAACTTCTTTTGGCAACAAACGACTTTGATTTTGGCCGTGATAGTAATAGTCGATCGTCACGAGATTTTTGGGTGTTAAATACATCTTGCCGTAGAGACTTTGAACATTACCGGATTCAACCGTCGTCATCATAACGACCTTACTGTCAGTCGTATCGGATAATTTCTGAGCTGAATGCTGGGTCAAAGTCATCTGATAAGTTCCATTTTGGTTAATAGTCAAATTACCGTCAGTTCGGCGATAATCGATAATAGTTGAAAAATAGAAATTACCTATCAAATTGTTGTCCGTACTCAAAGGCTTAGTGTTTTGATTGACATCGATAATGTGGTTAGCCATTTGCTTGTAAGAAATCGACTGGGATTTATGTTTGGTAGATTTACTGATATTGGCTTTATCTCGCTTGGTAATATAAGCAAATTTATAATTCTCATTGCCCACTTGGACATAGTAACCCTTCATATGCTTACCGTAGACATTTTCATGATAAGTCTTCACCAGTTTTATAACTAGATCCTGTTTAGCAGTCTTAAAAGTCATTGTCTTGCCATCACGTCCTAAAACGTATTGTGGATTGTTGAAATGCGTATTGAACCGATTGATTCCAACTTTGCCATCAATATTCGTGATATCTTTGATTTCAGCTCGCTGATTTTTTAAGAACTTGATTGAAACTGTGTCATTTTCACCTTGGTCTTGGAACAAATACCAAGTTTTATTGGACGAAACGATTTTACTAGTTTCCTTTTTTTGGCACCCAGTTAAAATTACGCAAAAAAGAAACATCATACTCAAAACAATATAAAATTTTTTTCCCATATCGATTAAGCCTTTCTCATACGACAATTATACAACATCAAACACCTTCTATTATTAAGTATGATATCAAAAAAAGACCCGCATTTCAGCGCGCCTTTTCGAATAGTTTTTTATAAAATTATTTTGTAACGTAACCTTGGTCGACCCATTCGTTAGTAGCAACACGACGATAAGTCAAGCCTTGATAAGTCTTAGTTTGGTCTGTGTACCATGGAGTATTGTTAGCTAGAGCACGGTTAGTGATTTTCTTAGTACTACCGTCACTTTGGAAAGCTACCAATGGAACATATGAACCTTGAGAATTATTTACAGTAATAACGTTTGATGAAGCAGTTCCACCATTGTTGACATTGCTGTTGTTATTGTTAGAACTACCACTGTTAGTACTACCCTTCAATTGGTTGTAATACTTGCCAACTAGATCATAGAATTGATCCATGCTGTAACCCCATTTAGCAAAGTAGCCAACAGGATCAGTGTGAGTTGTTTCGCCCCACTTCTTAGATACATCGTTGTGTGACATAACTGTAACACCTGGTGTAAATGGCAAGTTATATTGAACTAACTTGTAAGCTGTGTAATAAGCTTGGTTAGCAACTGACTTAGCGAATGAATAAGTAGTATTTACTTCACACAATTCAACTTGAACGAATTTGGCATTAGCTGTTGGACCAGCACCCCAAACGGCATAATCAGTATTCTTAATGTTTAAAATTTCGTTAGCGTCAACGAAAGCATGAACATAACTGTACATATTTGGCCATTCACGGTTGAAATATGTTGCTTCATTTCTAGCAGTTGCTCCAGGAGTAGCTGTTTCATGAATAACAACACCTTCCGGCTTACCAACACCATTTTCATAAGGTGTCCAGTAACTGAATGTACCTTCTTCGTTAGTAATTGAAACTGGAGTAATGTTGTTATTTGTAATAAAGTCATTGATTGCTGAAGTTGCAGCTTGCGCTGTTTGAACTTGCGCCCCTAATTGTGGAACTACCTGTCCAACTGTTGTAAAACTGATACTTGCTAGTGCAACTGAAGTCGCAAGAGTAGTCATAAATTTCTTCTTTGATACCATAATAAATATTCCTTCCCACCGTTAATTTCCTTAACGTTATAAATTATAACAACTTTTTTCACAAATTTGATAAAAGTAATAAACCTGTAATCAGATAGTAAAATTCAATATACGCTCATATGTCGTAATTTTTTCAAAAGACTGTCGCGTCGGTATCTTAAGGCTCTCGTAGTATGGTTATAACGTTTCGCCAATGTTACTAACGGCACTCCTTCAATGAAATGTTTTTGCAATATATCATGGTCAATCTCTGTCAATTTAGAAAAGTCTATGAAATCTAATTTATTAGCGGTCAAATCTTCAGGAACCCTTTGAAAATCAAACTCTTCTAGACTATGGAAATCAAAATATCGTTTCTCCTGACGTAACATATCAATCAAGCGCCAAGTTAATTTCTGGAAAACAAATTTATGAAACTTCGTCATATCGCCGTTATCCTGCACATATTTTTGATAGGTCTGAGCATAATTGATCATGGCTTCTTGAAAATAATCTTCATAGTCGACCCTAGTCGTATAAATGTGGGCTCTTTTCAAAGCACCGTGGATCAAACGTTGATTCTGTAATGCATCTTCAAATCCTAATTCCAATTCATTCATTTGTGAGTTCTCCTATTTTTACTCACAAGGCCTTGTGTGGAATTAATATAACGAATCTGGATAAAGATTATTAGTTGCCAAAATAAAATTGAAATGTTGGTATATCAACGTTTGAAAATTTAGTGCAAAATAAAAACGCCTATTTAGACGTTTTTTCAATTCATTTTAGTAATGTTTTTTTAATCGTGATAAAAATCTTCGATAGTGCTTTTTCTCTTCTTCAGGATTAACTGACTCAATTCCTAAATGATCAATAATAAAATTAATGAACATTAATCCAATAATTTTGGGGTCATTGTCATATTTGATCTTATCGTGTAGAGGACAGTGACAATTTCCAAACTTAACTACTAATCCCGTAAAAGAGCAACCCTGCACATCAACTCCACCAGCAATAATTGGCGGCAAAAAAATTGCTACACATTTCTCACATAATACACAAGCATCATGAACACGCCTATCTAAATCACCTTTAGGGAAAGTAACTTTGATAATGAAACCCTGGGTAGTAATAAAATAAGCTTCTTTTTTGTTTTGGCGACAACTGTTCATCAAATGTAAACCAATCCAATCAGTATTTTTGCGAGTACCACCAGATATTGGCATATAAACAACATACAAAAACACAAATGGTACATAATGTTTCAAAGAAAAAAAGTTGGCCAACACTTTAGACAAAGCGAAGCCAACTATATTATTCTTATAAAATTTATTAACTAATTCTTTCTTTGTTTCTTCCACTAAAAACGCACCATGTTTTTCATGTACAATTAAAGAATTGCCACTGAAACGCTTATCATCAGACACATCTAATAAAGCATCACAGTCAAAATCAATTTCAAAATCTGTGGGACCTTTTAAAAGTTCAAATTCATATTTCAAAATGTTCTCTTTAGTAATTTCTTTGTTGTTAAAAGCAAGTAAATGTACCATTCTAAACACCTCAATTATATTTTTTTGAACCTAGTAATAGGAACAAAATCAATATAACAAAAGCTAAAAAAACTAGTGTGCTAATTTGTAGAATTTACAAACTTTTTACAATGTAAAATTATTTTTAATCAGCATTATAAATACAATATTTACCATTTACCCAACCGGCATTGACTTTGTACCAAGTTTGTCCATCAACGATTTGTTTGGATGTAACTCGCCAAGTCGTACCGTCAGCTAAACGTGTTCCCGTAAACTTGTTGTTCGATGCGGGACTGTTGTAGACGTTGACGCCATATCCTGGAATATAGTTGATTTTTACCATACCAGAAACTGAAGTTACGTAATTGGAACCTTTAACTTCTACATCATCAGCGCTGACCCATTGATCAGTGGCTACTCGATACCAGACTGAACCATCTGAATGGACTGACTTTTGGTCAATCTTCCAATCAGTCCCATTAGCTAAGCTAACTGCCAAAGCATTGTGTTTATCATCATAAGCTCTAGCACTTGGTGTAGCCGTTACATGGACGATATCAGGATAAGATGTTATCTGGTCGTCTTTGTAGTCTTCATTTGGTTGTTGTGACTTCAAAGTTGCATCAGTTGCCAAAATATAGGCATTAGTTCCCACAAAATAGAAAGTATTGCCGTCATCGTCAACTACATAAGCAGTTGTGATCCAACTAGATTGATATGGCAAAACTCGATCCGTGGCAGCCTTTTTATTAGCAGCACTATAAACAGTCGCTCCACTATTATTTACCACGATGGCAGTATCCGAAATCTTCACTTGTGGGTTAGATTTCTCAGAATCCAATTGTACATCATTAGCATTGACGTATTCATTGGAAGCCACTTGATAGTAAACAGTTCCATCAGCCGCAACGACCTTAGCAGAAACGTGCCATTTCGTATCATAGCCTAAAGCACGGTTAGCCGCAATCTGATTGGGATTAGCATTGATATAAATTGTTGCAGATTTTTGATTTGTTACAGTAGCGGTATCGTCGATCGTAGTCTTGGTACCACTAACTGAATTATCATTAGTACCACCGGTACTAGCTTCGTTATCGTATTGTGTCAAATTATAAGTCTCGATTATATTATTCAAAGTTGATGCATAAATTGGACTCGTTGCATAACGTCCTTGCAGCCAAGCCGTCGCATCTTTGTAAGAGGAAGTATTTTCCTTCCAAGTACCCTTGTAGAAATCACTTGCTCCACTGATACCATACCTCAATAAAGCACCATTATCAGCAAAAGATTCCGTTGCACTAGGGTATTTTCTAAAATTGGCATAAATCGTGTAATAGCCCTTGTCAGCACTCCATTCTGAAGTTGGAAAACTGACGTATGAGCCGTTGTAATCACCTTTAATACCAAAGTAATTGTTATATTGACTAGACAAAGTCGACGTTCCCCAAGCACTCTCAACAATCGCTTGTGCCATCATAACTGATGCATAGACATTGTATTGAGATCCTACTGCTTGAGCAACGGGACCAATTTTATCTAAAAAGGCCTGTTGTTGAGCCTTGGTTACTCCAGCACTGGTTGAGGCTTGAGTAACAGCAGCTACTGCACTGGCTGGCAAAACACTATTAAAACCAGAATTTTCATTGGCTTCAATGGCGTCTGCTGCGTCTTCATTGATTGGAGCCCCTTGCTGATCCAAAACACTGGCTACAGTAGGGTCTTTTTTATCAGTCGTTGACTTGTGGTCTAAGTCATCCTGATTCCCATCATCATTAGAAAGTGCTGCTTTCACTGGAGAAGCATTCGATGATACGCCAACTGCCGCTAGAACACTAGCCAAAGCAGTAGAGGCAACCCATTTTTTATTCATAGTGTCTCCCTCCACTCTAAAAATATACTAACAGTAGACTACTATTTAAACAGGTTGTCTTCAATAAAACCTTAAGAAATCAGGCAAATTTTAAACTTTTTCGTGCAAATTTAATTCTTTTGTAACATTATTCGTCGGTATCAACGTAAGTAACGTATTCGGCTTCGATCCATTCGCCATCCTCAGCGATACGATAGAATACTTTGCCATCATCGCCGGTACCTTTAGCATCTGTGTACCAAGCTGATTCACCTTTGACATATTTGTCTTGGAGCATTTTACGGTTCACTTCATAAGTATCAAACAAGAAAACCACGTAACGTGCGTCTTGGTTGACCTTAACAATACCATGTACGTTTTCAAGCATTGCAAATTACCACCTTTTAAGTTAATACTGCTTTTATTATACATTAAATGGATGATTTGTTGGGATGGTTATTGTGAAATATACCGTCGTCCGTAAAAGCTCTGTGATTGACTGGATTCTGTATTCTAACCAAAAAAGGTATTACTGGAAATGTGATAATATAACACGATTCCAATAATACCCTTTGTTATTTAAGTACATCGATTATTTGTTTGATTGGCAAATGATAATTGCCCTCTTTAACGTAGTGCTTCCAATAAGTCGTATTTTGTTGATTCAACAAGTCATTAGTTCCCACAAATTGGCGGTAAGGCACGTGCTTAGTCAAACTAGCTTTGCCATTATAAAATTGTGGATCAGAGACACGTTCTAGATTGACCTGGTAATTCGTATAGATTATCGATTGGAAACTTATACCCATGAATAACACGGCTACTAGCAACACCCAATTAACAAATTTAATCTTGCTAAAGGCATCAATCACGAATCTTGTTGCAATCAAATACATGAAGACGTAGGCGGCAAAGTAGCCACGACTGTTGACTGGTGATGCAACGAACAACAATTGTCCAGAAACAATCCCCGTCATCAAGAAATACAGCCACATCTTAGCATCAGTTTTATAAAATAGAAAAATACAATAACCGATGAAGACCATCAACAACAAACTCATGACTGAATCTATTACGGCAACTTTATTTGGAAAAATTGCTGAATTGAAACTGAACATGTCATCCTTAGGATACTTTCTGAAATAGACCGTGATGGCAGCGTAATATAGCAAGAATAATGCTGAAATTCCAGCTGTTATCGCCTTTTGAAGTTTTGAGAAATCAGACTTCAATGTCAAAGTGATAATTGCCAATAAAATAGCCACTAACAGCACAATATTGAAACTGATCAACCAATAGTGAGTCATTATTTTATACAAACGCCAAATTTCGGCGGGATCAAAGGTCGTCAAACGATAAGTACTCTTTTCATGGTAACTAGGATGCAAGAACATTATCGCTGCAGAAATCAAAGTCCCAATAAAATAAGTTACGTGATAAAGCTTCGTTTTCTTGCGGAAGTATAAAATTATTAGAACAGCTAAACAAACTTGTCCCAAATTCAAAGTTTCCGTAAACAGTCCGGCAATCGAACCAATAAATAACGTCAGTACTGCAAAAATCCAATGTAAATCTTTTTTCTGACCGTACTCAACAATTACTAAATACGTCAAAATCAAAGCAATCGGTGGCACGTAATTGACGAAACCAGCGTTCCAAGCAAGAACATTATTGATGTATGCTCCTTGCAAAGTAAAGATGAACGCTAGTGACAATAATAATGACGAAATACTTTTTCCAGCTAAGCGCCACATTGCCCACAACAAGAGTGTAAAGAATACCCCATAACTTATTGTGGCAATCGTGATACTGTGCATAGACAAAATCTCCATAGTATTACCCAAAAATCGACCATTACTGCTTCCTCCATAAGTAGCTTGTGGTCCGTAAAAACCGTGAAGAATCAAATACTTCCCCTGTGCTCCTCCCCAAAAATAATCATCCCCGGCAGGAATCATAAAATAGCGAAAGGCGACAAAATAGATAAATGATACCAAAAAAACTAATGGTGCAAATAATCTTTCCTTAAAAACCAATTTTATTTTATTCCACATAATTACTAGTATAAGACAACCTTAGAAATCGTGAAATAGAAATTTGGCGAAATATATTGTTGAAACTACCTCTTTAAATAATTCTTCCAATAAGTTGGATTCTGTTGATTTAACAAATCATTCGACCAAACGAACTGGCGATAAGGAACGTGCTTTGTCAGAGCTTTCTTGCCATTGTAAAACTGCGGATCAGATACTCGTTCTAAGTTGACTTGACGATTCTGATATAACATCGATTGGTAGCTTACCCCCATCACAATTACAGCAATAATCATCACCCAATTGATAAATTTGACTTTTGAGAAAGCATCAACCACAAAGCGAATCGCAATCAAATACATGAAGACATATGTCAAGAAGTAACCACGGCAATTAACTGGCGCTGACACGAACAACAATTGTCCGGCAATAACTCCAGTCATCAAGAAATACAGCCACATTTTGGCATCAGTCTTGTAAAAAGTGAAGATACTGTAGCCGATAAAAATTACTAGCAACAAACTAACTAGAGTATCAGTTACCGAAATTGGCAAACTGATTGAATTATAGCCGTACATATCATTTTTCGGAATCGTACTTAGAACCGCATTAGCAATTGCATAGTAAAACAAGAATGCTGTCGAAATAATCGACATACTTATTTTCTTAATTCTTGAGAAATCCGATTTCAAAACTAAGGTCAAAATCGCCAACAAAATTGCAGCTAACAAGACAATATTAAAAGTAATCAACCAAAAATGCGTTACATTGGAGAACCAACTCCAAATAACTTTCGGGTCAAAAGTAGTCCCTCGATAAGTACTCTTTCCGTGATAGCCGGGATGAGAGAACATAACGATTGCTGAGACGATTGTCCCTAATAAATAAGTGATGTGATACAACTTGGTTTGCTTGTTAAAGTACAAAATCACCAACACAGCCAAACAAATTTGTCCTAACGTCAGAGCTTCAGTGAATAATCCTGCTGAATAACCTAAAACTAAGGTCAACAAAGCAAACAACCACGGCAAAATTTTCTTTTGTCCATAGTCGACGATAACTAAATAGCTCAATACTAATGCCATTGGTGGCACGTAATTAACGAAACCGGCGTTCCAAGCTAAGACGTTATTGATAAAAGCACCCTGCAAGGTAAAGACGAAAGCTAACGATAACAACAGAGCTGTAATACTCTTGCCAGCTAATCTCCACATCGTCCACAACAACAATGTCCAAAATAATCCGTAACTAAAAGCTGCTAGTGGCAAACTGTGCATTGTAAAAATTTCCAAAGTATTCCCAAAATAACGACCGTTGCTACTTCCTCCATAAATAGCCTGTGGTCCGTAAAACATGTGACGAATCAAGTAAGCTCCTTGTTCCCCACCCCAGAAATAATCATCCCCGGAAGGAATCATCAGAATTCGAAATAATCCAAAATACAAAAATGATACTAAAAACATGATTGGTGCAAAAAACTTCCCTCTAAAAAATCCCTTTATTTTCTTCAACATAGTTACAAGTATAAGACAACCTTATAATTCACGAAACAACAAAAAAACGCCTATTCCGGATATAAGCGTTTTACAATAATATTTTCCTAATTAGAGGAATCTTACTCAAAATAAAGATTACAATTAAAGAAATCAGCGATGCCAACAAGAAATTAGTGAAGTAGACCTTAGTTCCAAACCACTGTTCAACTAGATTGATCACTAATCCATGAATCAAATACACGCCATACGTCAATGGTGCCAAGATCTCAATCAATTTACTAAACCAGTGATGATACTTATTTTCAAATGAACGCAAGACGACAAATATCAGACCAGCAATGAATGGTACTGAACCGATAGAGAAAATATTCAAAATCTTCCACAGACTTCGATTATCAATCAAACCAATTTCAATATTTATCGTGAATAAAATCAAAATTAGTAAAATTCCCACAAGCCAATTAGTTTTGCGATGCTTTTCTTGAGAGAGCTTATAGCCTAATAAAAAGTAACCTAGATAACTGGAAAAGACAATTTTACTCATACTATAAGCTTTAAAATAAAACCTTATATCAGCTGGCAGAGCCTGAATAATTGGCGGCATGACCATCATAAAAATAAACCATAAAATCAATAAATAATTCAGTCCATTACTGCTCAAGTTGTTCACCATAGCTTTCAATAATGGAGAAAGTAAATACATTGATATCAACGGATAAATAAACCAATAAGCAATAATTACCGGTTGATGATACATCGATAAAACTGATTGTATAAAACTGTGATAAGTATAAGTTCCATCAATTTGCCGAGCAAAGTAAGCCGTGATAATCGACCAAATTATAAACGGTACTAGGATCTTCGGTAAACGATGCTTGAACAAATAACGAATACTTCGAGTCTTGGGACTGTTCAGAATTGTCGAACCACTAATCATAAAGAACAAGGGTACCGCTACTTCTGTGATAATTACTAATGAATGAGCAACGTTCCAATCGACTGAACCAACGTTATGCTCTAGCCTAGATGCACAAGCGTGAGCCAAAACAACTAGAAACATTGCCAGTACACGAATAACATCTATGTAAACGATTCTTTTTCCTTTCACTTTCTTTCCCCCTTCAATAAAAAATTGACAATTTGTATTTTTATTTGTGATTTCTTATATCATCAAAATAACAATCCTTAGTATAATTAACCTAATAACAATCAGAAAGGTTTAAACATGCAGTCTATCTTAAAGAATAAATACTTCAAAATAACCATTATTACTATCATTACTTTAGGCATTTTTGCCATTGCTAGTTTTCTTTCTATCTATCAAACTGAATTTTATCATAATTCAATCTGGTCGTTTTTAGGACCGAGCGATAATAGATTCCACATGATGCGAATTGAAGGATTATATCAGTCGATTCTTAGACACGATTACTTCCCAGTCATCAACATGTCATTCATGGACGGATTCGGATATATTTCAAATATTTTCTATTCGGATTTTTTACTCTATCCAGTTGCTTTGATGAAACTACTAGGATATTCCACCGCTCAAGCAATCGCCCGTTATTATGTTATTTTAAATTTTTTAACCTTCGGTGTATCTTTCTTGTGTTTCTACAAAGTTCAAAAAAAATACTGGAACAGTTTAGTTTTCAGTTTCGTCTATACGCTTTCTAGTTATCGACTTCATGATTTATTGTTCCGTCACGATCTCGGTGAAGTCGGAGCATTCTTGTTCTTACCAATCGCAATGCTAGGAATCTATGAAATTTTCTACGGCGAGCGCAAACGAAACTGGCTTTTCTTAACTTTTGGGATGACGGGGATCATTTATTCCCATGCCCTCTCGCCAGTCTTAGTCGCTATTTTAATCGTCATCGTTGCTCTTTGCCAAATCCCTGAATTAAAACTGCATCCTAAACGCCTGTTGTCATTACTCTGGGCAGCAATTTGTTCGGGATTGTTGAGTGTGGGCTATTTCTTGCCAATGTTGGAACAACTCAAACACACGACTTTCCAATTGACGAAAACTAAAAGTATTTTGGTCAAAGGTTCAAGCAGCTTGCAAGATAGTTTCAACTGGAGTTTAAGTAACATCATCGACAAGCCCAATATCGGATTAATCTTGTTAATAGCTTCAGTGATTATTATCATCTCAGCTCACAAAATTCAAAACAAAGCTATCAGACACTTTTCAATTATCGGTGTAGCGACTTTCATCTGTTCAACTTCAGTCTTTCCTTGGATTTTATTAAATAAAACACCTTTCAAAATGATTCAATACACTTGGCGTTTTGATATGATAACAACGCTTCTCTTGGCAATTTTCGTTGCTAGTGATCCATTAAATATCTTCAAAATTAACACTATCAAAGGACTATTGATTACCTTCGTCCTATTACTATCGATTTCTGCTGGCTACCGTCTTATTCAGAGCTACTCAGCCGCCCTAATTCCTTACTCAGAATATAATAAGATGTCTCCCTACAGTATTGGTGGTGGTCAAGAATATTTGCCTGTAGGGACTAATACTGCCACTTTAGAACATACTAAACATCAACCTAAGGTCACGTCTGGAAAAGCTAAAATCGCTGATTTCAAACAAACTGGCACTAAATTAACCTTTAATTTCAAAAATGCCAGAAATGCCGAAGTAAATCTACCAATTATCGGTTATTATGGTTTCCAGTCAAAAGATTCTACTGGACAAGTTTCTAAATTAACCATGGACAAACAACACAATAATCTAGCTAAAATTACCATCAATGGCAAAGGAAAAGTCGTTGTCGATTACTACGAAACCAAGATTCAAAAATCCGCTCGTCATTTCTCTGCTATTTCGTTAATTATAATGATATTAATCATGATTGCTTATCCGTTCAGAAGTAAAATCAAACCATTATTACTCAAATTAAAGCCTAAAAATGAAGAAAAGCCTATCTAGTTAGATAGACTTTTTTTACTTGAGATGATAACCATAGACCTTACCGATATCAAAGTACTTAGCTACCCAGAGATTCATCAATTGATCTGAAGGTTCATCCAAAGTAAACGTCTGATAAGTCGCATTATAAGTACTCTTCGCTACCGGCAAAATTGGCACATGAGCACTATCCTTACCCGCTTTTTTAGCAGTTAATATCTTTTGGTACTGCATTTTATTTACTTGATAACTCTGATTGATATCTTGGTAAGCTGGCACATAACTTCTGACAAACAGTACTAAAGCCAGAACCGATAAAATTGGTAAAACTAATTTAACCTCGCTGAATAATGCATAAACAGGAATAAATAAAGCAATTCCTAAGAAGATGATTCCACCAAAGAAGGTTCTCTGGGGAGCTTCTGGAGACAGTGACATCGCATAAATGGCCGCAAAATGTCCAATCATGAAAAAGACTATCGACCAACAACTATTTATAGATAATCTCTTCAACACTATTCCGGCAATTGTCGAAATAACCACCAATAAATAGAGCCACTTCAAATTATCAAAAGTTAAATTATAAATGTTTTGAAGATTCTTGTGGATAACTGGCCAAGTCCGACTCATCATGCCACGTTTTTGAGAACCTGGGGATAAGACCATGATCAAGAAACCTATTCCACCGAAAAAGACACTAGTTAACGTCACTAAACTGATTTTTCGAGTCTCCACAAAGCGTTTAATCATGAATAACAAGACAATTAAAATTGCGGCTGGACCTGAATTCTCGTTACTAGCTCCAGCTAAGAAACCAATAATCGCTGCACCAATGAATGACTGTAAATTGGGCTCTCGAATTTTTAGATTGTACATGATAAAACCAAGATAAATAATACTCATCCACAAGTAGTTGCCCGCTCCCGAGACCCAAAGAACAGATTGTCCAAAGAATGGTAAATAAAACCAAGCAAAGGCAAAAATCAATGGCAAAACAAAAGCTTGAGCTTTCTTATTAGACAATTTACTAGCAAACTTATCCATCATCATAATTAAAGCTACAAAAATCAAGCTGTTACAAATATCAAATGGAATCTTCGTATCAAATTGCATGAAAAATTGCACGATTGAGTGCGCCACGAAACGACCATTCCAAAGAAAATAATGATTCCACATCGAAGCTGGTATCAACAACGTAGAAATTTTTTGTTGATGAGCAATTTCGGTTGGCGATGACGTCTGATAGAAAAAGTGATAGACGTAATCATCAGCGATATATAAAGTCTTCAAATTCAAAATCAATACAAAAATGAAAATGGCCACGAGAATTATCAGTGACCACTTGTTACGTTTAAGTTTCAAATATAAGCTGTTCACTAAATTTCTGATAATAAAATACCACCTATAAAATATCTTCTTTAAATTATAATTCATCAATCTTTAAAAATGAAGATACTAAAAAACTAGATTCAACTAATCTAGTCTCTTTATTTATATACACTGTTTTAAAAATAATCCTGCCATTTAAAATTCAAACGATCGCGCCAATATCTTGGAGATTGCATGAATTTCATATTGTTTACCATCACAAACATAATTTCTCTGTAGCTAATTAGAACACACCATGATAAAAATTCCGTCAATTTCTTAAAAACATAACAAATAAAAAAATGTTTCTATTCAAATATTCCCTCAAAAAGATATAAAAACATTGTTTGTCTGTGACTTTAATTTTTTAAACCAACGAATAACATACTTAGAACCAAATAAATAAATCCAAGTTAAGATACTCAAAATTTCAGCACACATGAACAAATTATAATTGCTATAACTCAGATTAATAGTGGCACTTTTAATATCTTTAGGAGCAATGAGTTCTACGAATCCACGTTTACTCGTCGTAATTGGAACCTTCTGACCATTAATTTGTGCTTTAGTATATTTATATTTAACGAATGGTAAATCAATTTTGTCATTCTTTTTGATGTTACCAACATAAAATTCATCGCTGTGATTCTTAATAGTTGGAACTTGAACTGATAATTTATTATTAATAAAAATTTGGTGAGCTAGTGCCAATTCCAAATTAGATTGCCCCACATCAGGAATGTATTGTGGCAAATTGGTCGACGGAACTTTGTTTTCATTGACCATTTTTTGAGTAATATCTAGTTTGGGTGAAGACAACAAAACGCCTCTACTACCATTAATTATGGAACTTTCCCACATAACACTATTAAATATTATTAAAATTAACAAAATAATCGGAAAACTCGTATTAAGTTGATTTTTAAAAAGTATTCCAATACTCTGAGTCAAAATAATCGCTCCAAAGAGTGTTGCAAACATTAAAAATCTATATGGAAATTGAATAACTTCAATAGGCGTATTTTGTAATAAATGCCATGGAAACAAATTTGTCGTAAATAAGAAACTAGCTACAAATATGCAATATAGCGATTTATACAAAAAACTAAATCTTCTAAAAACTAAAATACCAATTATTAAAGCCAAAATAATCGTAAGACCAACGTTATAAATATTGCCTTCAACTGATCTACGACTATTGTTAATGATACTTTCGTATATTAATTGTTTAAAATTTAAACCTACTAACTTTTGTTTATCTGGTACCCCATATTTTTGAAATAATTCTTCAGTCATAAATGGAACCGTAAATATTAAAGTAGAACCAATCGTAGCAATAGCTGCTTTTCCAAAATTCATAATTCTATTTTTGTTTAATTTAAGCTTCGGAATAAATAATATTGACACTAGTGTAAAAAAATAATAGACATAAAAGTCGTTAAAACATGCGTATAAATTATTAAAATCATACCAGTGGCTAATGTTTTCCATTGCTTTTCATCACCAAAAAAAACTTCATAGAAACCTAAGAAACATAATGGCAAGAATATTGTAGCAATGTACTCTGCCACTGCACCACGAGTAAATATATCGATTAGCCTATAGATACTAAAATTATAAATGATAGAAAATATTACAGCATTTTTAGTACTACTTGAAAACCTTTTCATTGAATAATGACTGATTAAAAATGAAACAAAAAAATAAAATAAAATGCCAAAATAATAGGCACTAATCCAGTTTCTAGTAAATTGAAAGAATATTCTAAAAGGTATCAGAGTTAACCAAGGATAAAAAATATTGACTCCATTTCCGATGACACCAAAATTAGAGATAGATATATTAGATGCCAATAAACCATTGTTAAAATTATCTGATAATCCTAAAATCCTTTGAAAATGATAATAAATATCGTCCCCATTCCAAATAAAATCACGTTTATACAGCTGATACATAATTACCGAAATAAGTAAATAGAAAAACACAATTGACAACAATCGATAATTACGTAATTTTTTTATTTTTTTCATATAAATATTGCCCCTAAATATTAATATACACTTAAGTATGATACCAAATATCCTTTTCTTATTTTAGTAGTCTATGCAAATAAAAAAAGATACCGAACTTAATCGATATCTTTTGGTATTACTTAACACCTTTAACTTTCAAAATGTATCTATTATAACTGATCTTACCTTTAAAGAGCTTTTGTGACTTAGCATACTTGAAAGCTTTCTTGAAGTCAGATTTCTTAACTTTATGAATCTTCTTGAAAGTAATACTCATATCAGTAATATACTTAGCACCTTTATCACTAATACCGAAGTCTCTTAAAGCAGCTTGAGCAGAACCGTAACCACCCATTTTATCAATTTTTTTGATTTCACTATTAAGGACACTAACTAAAATTTGTGTTGAAGAAGCATTCTTCTTAGTAAAGTCCTTATTAGCAATCAAAATTTGACCATTGTCTTTACCAGTCTTTTGACGGTTCAAAATTTTAGCACCATTACCTTTGGCATTGCTGATAGAAGGATCTTCCAAAACGGCAGCATCAATATCGCCGGACTTCAAAGAATCAACACGAGTACTGTCAGCATCGATTTGCTTAACCTTAACACTTGAGTACTTAACTTTGTTCTTCTTCAAAATACTCTTGAGATATTGTTTTGAACCAGACTTCTTGTCGATAGCAATCGTCTTACCCTTAAGATTCTTAATCTTCTTGTACTTCTTGTTGGCAACTAAACCGTAGTAACCAGGCAAAGTACCAACAATCTTCCAAGTAGAATTCTTCTTAGCAAGGGATGCATAACTAACTAAATCAGTTGCAGCAACATTAACATCACCATTAGCGATGGCATCGTTTAACTCCTTGTTAGAATCAAATGACTTCACATCAACATTGATATTGTTACGACTAAAATCAGTAGCATCCTTAGCCATGACAGCAGGCATTGCGGCAGTATTCTTGATTGTTCCAATAGTAATCTTATCATTACCAGCTGTAGCAGCTTGAGCAGTTAAACTCATGAATGGTAATGATCCAACAATCAAAAAGACAGTCGCAATCATGATAGCAATTTTCTTCAAATTACGTGACATAATAAACTCCCTTTTCTTATAAAAGTACACTAGTTCAGTGTAAACTTTTTTGTTTATTAAAGCCATTCTTTATTTTGAATTAGGTTCATTAAGGTTTTTTAAATAAATTTCCAAGAAATGCAATTCTTTCTTTGCATTTATATACTTAAAAGATTTTTTTGTTAAAATTAATTCCCAAGTATCTAGATCTCTCACGATAATAAGAATCATAATAAAGGAAAATATAACAACCATTATAAAAATCAAGAGCAAATCTGATAATTGCATCTTATCGAAAATCTTTAAAAGTAATGGGATTACAAATGCACTTGAAAATGCGGCAAAATATTTTAAACTTTTTTTTAATGTCGAAACATTCTCAATAATTTTGCTATCAATCATTCTAATTAACGTTGCTAGAATTGTAAGGTCATCTGAAATACTTTTACTCTCACTATTCTTCCAAATAATTGATTTTAAGTCTTTTGCTTGCTTTTGAGTTAATCTAACATCATTTTTTATCAATGGTTTCAATGACAAATATGTCATAAGAATCAAAACGCAATATACGGAAAAGGTAATTGTAAATGAATAGTGATAGTGATTTTGTAATATTGGAGCTATTGGAAAAACATACAATAAATCAGCAATTAAGTAAATTTTATTTTGTAATGTAATCGTTCGCTTATTTTTCTGTGAAAATTTATAGATATCGTATAATAAATCATCCATACTTCTACTGATTTTTTAAAAACGGGTCTACACTTTATCGTGTTGGTAGATTAATTCTACTGGCGCGATTTTTTTATACCAATTAAAAAAGGACATATATAATATCCTTTATAACCACGATT
>NZ_BJDU01000003.1 GCF_005405305.1 Companilactobacillus formosensis | reverse complement strand
GGCTTAGAGCAAGCTCTTCAGCCCAATAAAAAAACAGCTAGACCAATTATGGTCTAACTGCTTATGTGAACTGCCATCAACTTGATTTGACGAACAGCCGATAAAACTTATCAAGATAATTTCAAGGCTGCAAAAAAGGAATGCTGCTAATTCAGCATTCCTTTTCTATTTTAAGGTGAGTACAGGATTTGAACCTGCGCGCCCGCTATAAGACGGGTTCGTCGGATTTCGAGTCCGATGCATTACCACTCTGCCAACTCACCATAAGAAAGGCCTAAGCCTTTTTATATTAGTATTGCATAAGAGTATACATATCATACCCTTTAATTTTATCACGTCCGTGCAAATCAGTTAATTCAATTAAGAAGGCTGTTCCAACAACAATACCACCTAATTTTTCAATCAACTTGATCGTAGCGGCTAAAGTACCACCAGTTGCCATTAAATCATCTACTACTAAGACTTTTTGACCTGGTTTGATAGCATCTTTTTGCATATAAAGTGATGCTTGACCGTATTCCAAATCGTAAGAAACAGAAACTGTTTCTCTAGGTAACTTACCTTTTTTACGAGCAGGTGCAAAACCGATACCCATCTTGTAAGCTACTGGACAACCCACAATAAATCCACGGGCTTCTGGTCCAGCAATCATTTCGGCTCCACGGCTCTTTGCATATTCCACAATCTTATCGGTTGCGGCAGCATATGCCTTGCCATCAGCCATTAATGGTGAAATATCTCGAAATAGTACACCAGGTTCTGGAAAATCTTGAACATTAGCTACGTATTTCTTAAAATCAATATCCATTTTTTTAAATTCCCCATTCAATCTAACAGTGGCAATCGTAATCACTCATCCATGATAACAAATCGTCAAAACTAGATTCAATTAATATTTTTTCAACGTCATTACGCTGCAATCTCTTCAAGTAAGTCGGAGATTCGATTAATTCACGTTGTTGTGAAGCATTTGCTTTTTCAACAAAACCATTTACTATTTTAACAAAATTTAACTCAAAAAACACTTTTAAATAAAAATCTACGTCATTTTTTTGCATATTCAAGTATTTGGCAACCAAATCCATCCCTTCCATCGTAATATTTTGATGGGAGTAAAGATATTTCAAAAGCGTTTTCATCTTTATCATATCGGGTTTTAAGTATCTACTTGTCAAATCAGTATGGAAAAATAATGCTGTATGTTGAGTTTTATTATTTTTGATAAAATTTTGGAATAATTCTAAATTGTGAGGCCGATCATAAACTAAAATATTCTTACCATCACAGTTTTCATTATACATAATTAAATCAGTTTTCACATTGAAACGTTTGGCTGCCTCTAAATATGCTTCATTAAAGAAGACTATTGCATCGAAGTGTTCCAAAATTTTTGTTGATAAGCCTTTATTTCGATAATCCAAATAAACGTTTTTTAAGTCAGTGAGTACTTGTGCTTGTGGTGAAACTTGGAAATCATCGATCATTAATTGCAGGTTCTTTTTACCACGCCACTCATTAATCCCTAATTCTCCATAAACGTCACATAAATTAGTCGTTAAACTGGCAGCTTTTTCAAACATCCCAAATCCTATTGCATCGATTCTATACTTTTCATCAGTAATTTGCGTTTTCAAATGACTAGCATCTTTACCAATCGAACGCATCTGTGATAATGAAACATTACCTAATTTGATAACGGGCTTTGGATTACCCATTCCAAAAGGTGCTAATTGCTTTATTTGTTTGATTAAATCCATGCTCAAATCAGAAATATTTAATTGCAAATCATAGTTTTTAACAACTGGCGCCTTAGAATCAAAACCTTGTTGTGAAGGTTCATCTTGCAATAATTTAGTCAATTCATCTAACTTGTCTTCTTCAATTGAAAAACCACAAGCTTGGGCATGACCACCAAAAGCCGTAAATAAATCGCGATGCTTGTCCAGAGCTGTAAACAAATTGAAACCCTCTGGAGAACGACCAGAACCCTTCATAACACCACTATTATCATCAAACTGCGTAGCTAAAACAGGTTTATTCTCTTGGTCCATCGTTCTGCTAGCGACAATTCCCAAAATTCCTTGGTGCCAACCATTACCTTTTAAGACAATCACACCGCTTTCTTTTTGTGCTTGAATTTGAACCTGAGCATCAGCAAAAGCACTAGCAACCAAATCTTGTCTTCTAGCATTGATATCTTCCGTCTCATCAACGATTTCTTTAGCAAAAGATTCATCACCAGTTGTTAGTAATTCGACTCCTGAAGAAGCATTTTCTAGACGACCGAGCGCATTGATCCTAGGTGCAATTCGAAAACCGATATCTTCTTCAGTTACATTGGACAACTTAACTTTACATTTATCTAATAAAGCACTCAAACCAACGTGATTGTTATTTTTCATTTGCTTGAGACCTTCAGTAACAATAACTCGATTTTCACCCTTCAAAGCCACCGCATCAGCGACAGTTCCAATAGCAGCCAAGTCGATCAATTGTAAAGCTTCATCACCTAACAAAGCATCAGCAATCTTAAATGCCACTCCGGCTCCAGACAAATATGGACAAACGTATTCAGCACCAGGAATACTAGGATGAACAATTGCATCAGCATCTGGCAATTCTTTTGGCAAATCGTGGTGATCAGTAACAATTACTTTAACACCGCGATCTTTAAGATACTTGATTTCATCTTTCCCGCTGACACCATTATCGACTGTAATCAACAAATCAATTCCTTGATCAGCTAATTCTTTATAGCGTTCCAAATTAGGCCCGTAACCGTCTTTAAAACGATCAGGAACATAAAAAATTGGCTTATTACCTAATTTTTGTAAAGTCAATTTCATGATTGAAGTACTAGTAACACCGTCAGCGTCATAATCACCATAAATGGCAATCTTTTTTTCTGACTCAACAGCTTCATCAATCAATTCCAAAGCCTTATCCATATCATGAAGTCCAAAAGGATCTTGTAGTTCAGTTACGTCACTGTGCAAAAAAGCTTCGATATCACTATCTTCAACGATATCTCTTTCCAGTAATAATTCAGCTACTACTGGTGTTACATTTTTACTTTGTGCAAATTCATTTATCTCTTGTTTTGTGGGATTCTTTCGCTTTTCCCAATTAATTAATGTCAATCCATCACCTACTAACAATTATTCAATTATAGCAATTATCGAACGCAAAAAAAAAGTTTTGAAACTAATTCCAAAACTTTTTAAGGAGTATTTAAGAAAATACCGCTAAAGTATTTTTATTGGCTGGTTGGCTCTTCACAAGTGATCCTTGCAAAGCCCAACGGTTAGTACCACCATCGGCACAAGTTATTAAAGTTAAAATACTTTGATTCTCAACGTCATCCAATAAGTAGACGGCTGTTGGTGGAACGATTTTCTTATAGTAAATTTTGTAAGTATAAACTCGTTTCATATCGGTTATATAAGCTAAATCACCAATCTTGGCATTTTCCAGTGGTGAAAACAATGCTCCCTTATTAGTCATGTAATGACCAGCTAAGGCATAATTGGACTTGCCCATCTTCTCATTTTCTTTCATCGTACCACCACCAGTTGATAGTGCATCGTCACTTAAACCAACAACGATTGGTAGACGTAAGTTAACTGAAGGAACCGCCATCTTTCCAATTACGGCTGCATCATTATTGACAGAAGCTTTGGCAACTTGAGTCGCTGAGATTGGCTTTACTTTGTTAAAATCAAACTCGCCTTTTTTCTTGGCGTTACTAGCAGCCTTTTTCGCAGTCAAAGTCGTCAAATTATGCTCGGCGATTCTTTTGACTGCATATTCTTTGATTGGTTGATTAAAAATTAAAGCAACAGCAACCAATAATAATAGAATTGTTCCAAAAATCGAAAAGAACTTTTTCATTTTTTCCATTCCTTGTTCCATGAATTTACGATATATACTCAATCTTAAAACATCTACAAAGAAAAGTGTAGTTTTTAATTTTTACTAACTTTAAACTTTTCTAAGTAAGTTATAATGTACTTATAAATGAATCTGGAGGTAATTATATGAGCATTCTTGTTTTAGGTGGCGCTGGTTATATTGGTTCACATACAGTCGATCATTTATGTGAAATGAATTACGACGTCATTGTAGCAGACAATTTAGCAACAGGTCATAGACAAGCTATTAATCCTAAGGCCAAATTTTATCAAGGCGATGTCCGTGATAAAGAATTTTTGATCAAATTATTCCAAAATGAAGATATCACTGACGTCATTCACTTTGCAGCCTTTTCAATCGTACCAGAATCTATGAAAGATCCACTCAAATATTTCGATAACAATACTGCCGGCATGATTTCTCTATTACAAGTCATGCACAACTTTGGAGTAAAGCACATCGTCTTCTCCTCTACTGCAGCAACTTATGGCGAACCTAAACAAATCCCAATCAAGGAAACTGATCCAACCGTCCCAACTAACCCATATGGTGAAAGTAAACTAGCCATGGAAAAAATCATGCACTGGTGTGACGTTGCCTACGGAATTAAATTCGTTGCACTTAGATATTTCAATGTCGGTGGCGCAAAGCCTGACGGTACAATTGGTGAAGATCACAATCCAGAAACTCACTTGATTCCTGTTGTCTTACAAGTCGCTGCTGGTCAACGTGATGAATTGACAATTTTTGGTGACGACTACGATACTAAGGATGGTACTAATGTTCGTGATTACGTCCACGTAGAAGATTTAGCTGAAGCTCACCGATTAGCAATGGAATACTTACGTGCTGGTAACGACAGTGACGTCTTTAACCTTGGCTCTTCAACTGGTTTCTCAAATAAAGAAATCCTCGAAGCTGCTCGAATCGCTACCGGTAAAGAAATTCCGGCTAAAATCGGACCACGTCGTGCCGGAGACCCAAGTACTTTGATTGCTGATTCAACTAAAGCTAGAACTATTTTGAAATGGCAACCTAAATATGATGACGTTCAAAAAGTTATTACTGACGCTTGGAACTTTAAGTCTAAGCATTTGAATGGTTATGAAAACTAAAAATAAAAAAGATAAAAATCTTATTTGAGAAAAGATTTTTATCTTTTTTTTATTTATAATCTATCGGATAGGCTATCGATATTTACAACATCTATATTCTTCACTAAATTACCGGTCAAATCCTTGACTGGTCCATTAACAATACACTGTCCCTTTTTTAAATTAGTTAATTTAGCTTCATATTCATTTTGTATACGTCGATCTGAACTTAACATTTTAGAAATTGCTTTTGTTTGATTTTCCGGTGGTAAAAAGTGTACTTGCTCTGCCGTATTATAAATTGCATCAACTTCACCTTTTATACTGCTCAATGATTGAGTTGCAAAAATACCAGACCATCCAAACTTACGACCCTCACGTAAAATTTTTACAGTTGGCGCTTCCTGTGCAAAATTCAAATTCTGGACCTCATCTAAAAATACCGGATAAATCAATTTAAGATTGGAATTAATTTGTGAATAATTAAACAAATCCCAAAGTATGAATTCAATCATTGCATTTTGCACTGTATGCGTATATCTACTCAATTGAATAATATTTATCCGACCCGTATTACCAAAGTATTCCTTCCATGAAAAATCATCATCATATGAAAATGGATCATTATCAAGAAGCGGTTGTATTCTCCCATATAACCCTTGTAAAACCGAATCATCACTATTAAGCAATTGATTTTTCAATGAACTAAATGTGTAGTTAGGAGTTGTATTCATCCCTTCATTCATTACAGTGATCAAACGGCTCTTTTGTTGCACTCCTAGTCCAAATACGAAATCCAATACTTCAGCCACTCGAGAAACCACATTTTTCGTATCTTCAAGCTGACGATAGTCACCTATTATCAATTCTGATTTTTTAAAGGGATTTATAGGCAATTTTTCTTTCATGACAATATGTTGTTTAATAACGGCATTTCTTTCCAAAACAGGGTCCAATTGTCCAGGTAAATAACTATCCGTATAATCAATCACTAAAGGATCAATTTTATTTTTGGAAAATTCCAACAATAGTGTCTGGATAAAGTAGGTTTTTCCCTGTCCAGATTTACCAGTAATCAACATATGCCTATTGGCTAGCTGATTATCATCATATTCCCAATAATCTTTATTACTTGATCCATCTACCGTTCCTAGCAAAATCCTACGATCAGAAATAGTTTCACTCTCTGACTTTTTTACTACTTCAGCTTGTAAATTATCGATATAACTTTTAGCATCATCTGGTACTTTTAAAGGCTCATCGTTTCTAAGTGTATCTTCGCTAATCTTTTCAGAATCATCCACTTTTTTATCTTCATTATCTACCTTAAAAATAGCCGAATTTTCTAATTTATCATTACTTTCTAAATTGTCCATATTATCTTTTTCAAAGCTACTTACCTGAGAAACATTTAAGTTAATCTTATTCAATAATCTTTTATTATCAAAACCAAATTTATCTTCTTGAACCAACTTAACAACCTCATTAGTGTCCACACCAGAATATACAAATGCATCTAATTCAGGTACTTCAACTAAAGTATACTTGTCATTAATCTGAATTGAACGATTATTATTATCTGCTTTTAACGAAAAGACAAATTTATTTTGATAAAAATCAGTCAACGAATTATCAATTTCTAAATTACCTTGAATAATACTATTCTTACATTCTTGAATTTTATCGTATTCAGATCGAGTCATATCATTATTACTAAACAACTTGGCTGAATTTGCAAAAAATAGCTTCATGAAGAAATCTAAATAAAATTGAGATTTGAAATCATCTTCATGATTCAATTCTTTATCAAAAACATCATACGTTTTCTCAACTTGAATATCTGCCTTCTTCATGGTCGTACCATTGTTCAAGCCAACTTTAACTTCCGTTGGCAAAAATGTAACTTTATATTTATCATCTTGTTTCCATAAGCCAATAAATAATAAATCGTCAGAGATTCTTCCTTTTGCACCTAAGCTTTTGGCACTAAAAATAGAATCCCTACTTTCGCCCACAAAAGATCCAGAAACTCTTAAAATTTCCTCCAGTGATAAAGGAATCCAAATAATGTTAGGATCATGAAGTATACCCAACATCTCTTTATAAGTGGCAAGAATACTCAACTTTTCTTTGACAGTATTCTTTTGATTCCGATGACTAACTAGTCGCAATAACCATTCACCATTAATAACATTGAATGATTTAATAATATTTGATAAATAACGTGTATCTTCACGTTTATCAATTGTTTTAGGTAAATTTTCTGAAAGAATGTTCTCATATTGTTTAACTTGTTTCGTTAATGTGATTGATTCATAATTAGCTGAATTAGTATAGTCAGTATAATGAATGACATAAATGCTACTACTCATTTTGTTAAAATAATCCAGTCTTACTTCTGGATTCAATAACGTTACCCACTTGCTTTTATCAAATTGGGATTGGAAAGATTTACTATCCAGTTCTTCGACACTATTAGTCAATGTTTGACCATGCGTCATGACATCATGACGTCCATTGGTAGCAACTAATAACTCATTCCACGATTTTGCAAAACTTAATAAAGGAGAATCAGTTTTAAGCCCTTTTGTCCCAAAACCATCTCGAATACTATCTTGCGTATCTGTGTATTCATCTCCACCAATTAATCCTTCTATAGAGTAATTCATATCCAATTCCTTAGAATTGTATGGATTTAGGGTCAAACCATTTGAGAATTGATAGAAAGTAATATGATAAGTTATATTGTCTTTACTTCCAAATATAATATTTAACTTTTTCTTTATAACTTCAATAATTTCGACAATTTCATCATTAGTAACACCTTTTACTTTTAAGGGCTCTGAAAAGAAATCACCAAATTCTTCATTGTTCATAATTTTATAAAAACTATTAAAACTTGAACCAACAATATTCTTGTTTTTCCCAACTATATAAGCATTTACAGGATTAATATCATTAATATTTTTCCTTTTCTTAATAGAATTTTCAATCTCAAAAGTCAAATAATCTATAATACTCTTTAAAACGGACTTATCATCTGTAACATTTACAAATTTAATGTTGTAACTATCACTTGAATTCATTTCAAATAAATAATTAAAATGATTTTTAAAGTCCTTTAGTCTTTCTGTAACTATTGCTTGGGAGGTACTTCCAAATCTAGATAATTGAGATTCAGAGTAGACTAACCAACGCGGTGCATCAGAATTATAAAAAGCTTTATAATTCACATCTGATCTTTTCAAGAATGGTGCTAAGTGATATGGATTTAATTTTTGTTCGACTTTTTCAGAAAGTTTCTCTGTACCAATTTTTTGTTCAACTTTTAACTGATAGCTTAATAATATTGGATTAAATGGTGCAAATGTTATATTGCCGTCTACGATATATTCACCAATATGAGAGATGTTTTTTGTACTCTCAGATAATTCAATTTTTTCTGTGGATGAATCTATCTCGCTTTGTACTTCACCAATGATTGCTTCAACAGCATCTTTAATCTCTGAGTCCCAATAAACCAGACTCATAATTGTATTACGACTTCGCAATATTTCAAAAAGTTTTTTATATTTACTAATTAAAATTGGAGAAATTTCAAGCTCTGTACGTACTCCACTTAACAGATCATCTCTTATTGCTTTTTCTTCATAACTTAAAAACGATTTTTGATTCCTATAAACGCTGGATATCGTTTCACCAAAGATAACTTTTTCGTTCTCAAAATGTCCATCAATTTTATGTTGTCTTCTAAAGTTCTCCAACGAAACAGCACTTTTGGGTTGTATCTTAGACTCGTCATCCATCAAAGCAAAGTTAGTCGGTACACCAGAAATTATCATTTCGAATGGATCCTTTGAATCGTCATTAAAGCCTAATTCGGTGGTATCTATTTTTAAAGATTCGTCGGGATCTATTACTTGACCATTAAGATCTTTAACAGAATGAATGCCAATATTTCGACTATTTAGACCATTACCAATACAAAAACTATCTATATCACTTGGCAAATTTATGCTAAACGTACGATTATTTTGTACAGATAACTTATAAAAGGGACAAATTGATTCAATCAAATCACTAGAAAATGGCAAAATAACTATATTAAACGAAAAACGCAATGAAGCTTTATTTTGGTGTTTATAGATCAACTGTACCGATTTAGGAAATTTCTTACCTAATTTAGTAAATTGTAAGACAATACTATACCCAGCAACACCGACAGTTAATCCATCAACATTCATCAATTTTTTACTAGTTATCCATTCACTCTTTATAGATTGGTCAAATGGAATTTTAATTGAAAGTTCTTCTAATTGATCTGGATTAAAAACAATTATATTTCTCTTTCTGGAACCCGCTTTAGTATTCGTATTTTCGGGTTTATCCCAAATTATCAATTCTGAATTCTTTTGTTTTAAATCATCAGCCAGATATTCAAGCTTTATATTGCTTTGTTTTTTTAATTTATCCTTACCAGATTGAATCTTTCGATAATTAACACTTTGCCAATCATCTTTTGATAATTCATTAATTAAACTATCTCCAGCAACAACTTTTGCAATCCTATCTTTTACATCACCATATCCGTGTAATCTACTAATATTTTCAAAATCCATATGATTTTCAGCTAATCTTTTTTTGATGTTTGGATATGTACTTAAATCATCATCATAAAAATATCCCATTTGGTTAAAATCAATTGGATCAAGTTTCCCTTTTTCAATAACGGAATATACATCAGCAAAATCCATCAATGTATAGGTTTGGTCATCATCAAAGATACCCTGGATCATATATTGAAGAGAATCTTTATCTCTTGAGTTCAACTTAGGGCTATTCAAAATTTCATTATTCAAATTTTTTCTTAATTCATCTAGGTTGAACGGTCCACCTTGTCTACTAATATCTTTTGCGCCACTGTTGATACTATCCAATATTTTATCTGACACAAAAAGAATTGCTGTATTTTCCCATACACCACTTTGTTGTCCTATTTGATTACGCAAACTTACTAAATAGGCCGGTGTAACATCATTTGTAGAAACAATTACTAGTTTCATCCCGTCATTATGATTTAGTTGATAAGAAAGCCCTAAAAATGCAGAACCACGATCATTAGGAATTTTAAATTCGCTAACACCTTTTGTTTTTGATAATTCATTTACAAAACTTTTAACTTGATCTTTATTTTCAAAACTCAGAGCAAAACGGTCTCCAGCAGTCAGATCTGAAAATTTTGCCCACGAAATTAATCTCTCACACAAAAAATCATAATATTCCTCTAACATATTGTGCATCCCCACTATCACTTAATTTCTCTAATATATTTGCCTGCTCGTATAAATTAATTACTTTATCTTTAGTCATTCGATCGAAGAATATCCCACGATTTTCAAATTCTCGGAATACCGTATTCAAAAGCATTTTCTCCCGCCCAACTATTGCTGATGTAAGCATTAATACGGTCTCGTTACTAAGAGAAAAGGCTTTTCCTAAACGTCCATGGTTCCTAGAATAATTTTGTTGGGCAATATCAGATAATGACTTTGCAAATCGAGAATCCGGTGACTTATCGTTCCGCGTCTCCAAAAGTAATCTTAAGGATTTTATTCCCTCATCCAAGTTATCAAAATGCAAGTCAACCCCTGATAATAATTCACTGTTTAACTGTTCACTAAATGCTATAACAAATTCTTTCAGATTAGAAAGCAACTCTTCTTTATATGTAAAATCATCAGAAAGTATCTCGTTTTTCCAATAAAAATATGAATCATCTGGAATTAAAACGTTTAAATAGTTCAATATATCCGTATCCATTAACAATCCTTGACCATGTTGATAAACCATATTGTACCCTTGCTGAATAGCCTTTCGAGATTGAGAAACAGATTCATTCCCTAAATTGAAAAAAACAGGTAAAACTTTATCATCTTTACCAATATTTCCATTACTGATTCTCATAGTGGTTTGAATTACATATGTTAAATAATAGAATTCAAGTAATTCGCCGATATGTGCATAAAAATACTCTTCGTCATTTTTAAAATGCTTTATATCATTATTAAAGTATTTACTAAAATATTGGCGATTGTCATAATATCTGAAATTATGATTTTTGGTAATTTTTGAGTCCTTATTTTTTTCTAAGGATTCAAAAATTATCTTCTCATATAAGTTACTAGCTTCATCGCTTTTAAACATATCTATAAAATCTGTATTCTCTTTTAGATTCAACAAATTAACTAGAAACTCCCCTACTCTTATTTCACCCTTTCTATCTTTTCCTGAAGAAAGTGGAAGATACTGTAACAGTTTGGAACTACGCATATCTCTGTACATATTTGGAGAAAACATTCTATTTACAGTACTTTCATCGACGGAAGTTTCTAGAGAAGTATTACTAATATCAAACTCTTTAATTTGTAATTCTAAGTCCTCACCATTAATAATTCTTGAAATAACACCAATAACTGGACTAAAACCATTCGTAAATTTCATTCTTTCTGGATTACGCGTAAAAAAGGGCAATAACTGTCCCGAAAATTCATGTTCATACTTTATTTTTTTACTAAAGTTCAATGTGTCACATAACTTTTTTACTAATTCATTCATTAATCAAGCTCCCTCAAATTAATTCCCATACCATCATTAGTAAGACGATAAAATTTATTAGTTTTTATGTTTCCTATCAAAGTTTCTTTGCTCGATTTATTGCTCTTTATAATATTCTCAACAAAAGTTGCCACATTAACGAATTGATGCTTATCACTATTTTTTAATAGATATCCATTATTAACCTTATCTATTAAAATGAACAAATCATAATCAATTGCTAATTCGAATTTCTTTTCCCTATCCAAATTTTCAAGCTTAAATATCACATTAAAATTCTTTTCAATAACACTATCAAATTTCAAATAAAATGGAATTGCCACACCAAATTCTTTTTCATCATTTATAAAGGTGAATACATACCCCTCTCGAAGACTACCACACCACGAGTAAATTAAATTTTGAATTTTTTTATAAAGGTTTCTTACCTCAACTGAATTATTATCTTCAATTTTCAAAGAATGTAATATTTTTAAATAGTTATAATAATGAGTATCTCTGAACAAGTCATTATCCCGATCAATCAAAAATTTAATTCGAACTAATAGCGTAACCTTTTCTTCAAAGCTTAAACTTTCTTGATCTGTATATCTCCATAACCATTCAAACTTATCGGCGCTTTCTACTCCTAAAATGTTTTCTGCCAACTCTTGAAGATTCTTGCGAGAATTATAAACAGTATTTTTTAAATCTTCAATTAGTGCATTTTGTAGATTTACTGGGTCAAATGCACTGATCTTCTTAATTATTACTGAGTCATTAGATCCTCCAAATAACAGATATGGTAACGACTGTCTAAAGGATATCTTTTCTCCTTTAATTTCATTTGGTACTAAAATATCGTGAATTAATTCCAACAAAGCCCTAGTTGAAATAATTACTTTAGATTCCACTTGAATTTTGATAAGTAAGTATTTTAAAGTGTCACGTACACTCTTATTTGAAAACAATTCATAATTATGATGTACCAATTCTAATAGATTACTATTTTTATCTTCAAGATACGCTTTATAAAATGGGTTACTATCAGTTTTCTTTACTACTCTATCAAAAAGTTCATCGTAGAATGAACTACTTATTCCAGTTTCATCAACATCAAACAGTGGATAATTTCTAAATGAAATTAAGCTAAAATATGGACTATTAACGTTAGATATATCAGAGGTCTTCCTAACTATCCCAGTTTCATCAAGGTAATTAATAATTTTATCAAACTTCCCAACTTCTTTAGCCCTTCTCACAAAATTCATCAATACACCCATATTGATTGCAATAATCCAATTTTCTGTATTTTTTTCCAAATTATTATCAGAAAATCTGCTTAATTCCTCCAATAAGGTTTCCATGGCTGTTTTATGTGGATCAAAACTTTCAGTAGCATCATAGTAAATATGCACATTATTCTTTTCAAACAAATTTGGATATTCTTTTTTTAGATATCCTATTGAGTACGATTTACCATCACCAACATTACCCACTAAAAATACTAATTTTCCATGAATATTATTAAAAGATTTTAAAACGGATAATAAATCTGATTCTAATGTTCCACGTTCCACATGCATATATTCTTGAAGTTTACTTAAATTTTCCGCATCAGCAATGGCTGAACTAGATTGACCAGACAAATAATTCAGCTTTTCTTTTAACTGACTACCGGCTTGTTTCTTTTCAGTGTGATTCTTGTTATACGATTTATCAAATTGATTAACCATTTTTTTAATCATTTCAATTTCAAAAACTGTCGCCGGATGATTATTAGTACATAGTGGAATAATCTTATCTTCCAAATCATTCAATTCAGATTCTCTGATTTTTCCATTTAATTTTGAAATTATCATTTCGTATTTATCAGACAAAGAATCGTTATTAGCTGGTAAATCAAAAATACTTATTAAAACATTAGATAACACTGTTAATTGAGTTTTCAACTGTTTATTGAGTTTTTTATTTATAAATATTTCTTCGTCTGTTTTTCTATACTGATTTTCAATATACTTTGTAAGTAACTCAACAGATTCTATTTCATTCAAAGTAATGAAGTGATTCTTTTCACGATTTATTTTAATATAACCCTTTATTTTAGTTATATCTTTGTCCTTCATTTTTCCTTTCAAAGAATCAACAGCCTTTACAAAATCCTCCATATAAATCTTTGACTGATTAAATTTTATTCCAAAAAGGGAACAGATTTCTTTATAAAGATTTTGAACTACTTCATTGAAATTTTCCTTTAATGGATTATAGAAAATTTCATCTACTTCATCCTTTTTATTCTTAACCAAAGTAGCATTAGTAGTTTTCAAATCACCAACATTTTCATTTATTACAAATGTATCATCTGGAGATGATACATCCTCACTATTTATTGCTTCATTCTTTTTTTGTAACTTATACCCACAATTAGAACAAAATTTATCTGTGATATTGACTTTATTACCACAATTTGGACAAAAATTCATTATAAATCCCCCAAAACAATACATATTTTCTTTATTTTTTACATTTAGTTGCCTTGATCATAACTGTATACTATTAAACATTTTACAGTATATTCTCTTTAATGAACAAAATATTCCTTAATAAAATAATATTTCTCAAAAAGTTTTTACAAAACAAAAAATCACAAGATTATGACTAATCTTGTGGTATACAATTAAAAAATATTGGTTCTAAACTTTCTGGTATTGATGAACAATCAATACCAGTTTTTTTTATACTCTTTGAAATAAAAAAAGAACATCACTGTTCTCGTGTTAAGATTTAAGCGACCAAACCAAATCAAACAGGAGTGAACAATGATGTCCCAAGACAATTCTATACTATATGCACTAGACATAAAAGACAATAATATAAAAAATGTTTCAGTAAAGGATGCCAAGATAAAAAAACGTGGCGTTATAAAACACATTAAAATAGTGAATGCTGAATTATCTTATTCCTTACATAGATGTCCTCAATGTGGAATGAATACACTAGTTAAAAATGGTAAAAGAACTACCAATGCAAGATTGGCTAGCTTTAATGGTATCGAGTACCACCTAGTACTAAAAACAACGATTTTTGTGTAGGAACTGTGGAAGCACCTGCGGTGCTCACAGTGATCTACTGATTAAAAATCATACTATGACCAAACAGATCAAGAATAGAATTTTTTCTATGGCTAAAGAATCATTTACGCTGTCATCAATAGCTAAAATCATTGGTATTTCAACCAATACTGTAAGCAGGATTCTATATAGTAATACCAAAATTCCTAATAGATGTGTGCATTTGCCAGAGAATCTTTGTTTTGATGAGTTTCGGTCTGTAAAAAATATTTTTACATTTATTGCTATCGATGCGGATACACATAGGTTGGTTGAATTGATACATGACAGACTGTCTAAAACAATAACCGAACACTTTATAAACAATTACAGCTTATCGGAACGACAAGCCGTAAAAACCGTATCAATTGACTTAAATGCTAATTATCAAATAGTCGTTCATCGCATATTTCCAAACGCTCGCATTGTCGTAGATAGATTTCATATAGTCCAACTTTGTAGTAGAGCTCTAGATCAAGTACGTATCAATTCTTTAAAAAAATTGCCTGACAAAAAATCTCGTATTTACAAAGCAATGAAATCTGATTGGCGTATATATCATCTTCCAGAGGAAGATGTAGACGATACTCATATAAAATTTATTGTCGGTATAAATGAATTTACGACTATTCAAAATGTTATCGATATAGCTACTGATGAAATACCAATTTTCAAGGAAACCTATGATACTTATCAGAGTATTCAAAGATCAATAAGATATCACGACATAGACCTACTTCAGGAAATTATTTCTGGATATAAAAGAAATGGGACCGCAATGGATACATCCATTACAACGTTACGAAAAAATATAAATTATGTAAAAAATAGTTGCTTATTGCCATACTCCAATGGCCTTCTAGAGGGCACCATTGGAAAGATAAAAAAACTAAAAAGAAATTCCTATGGCTTTAGAAATCCTGAACACTTTATTAAGAGAATAAGACTGATTTGTGCATAGAAAAAGAGCATCCTCGGTGAGGATGCTCAATGAGCTCAAAATCATTCATCAATACGATTTGACAAAGAGCCAAAATATTTCTTTAAATCAAATATTCCAAATCACTAGCTGCAGTTGGATAAGCAAAAATTTCTTTAACAACATCTTCGTGACTCATCTTTTGTTTGATAGCCAGTGTCAACAAATTGATCAAACCATCAGCTTCATTACTCAACAAAGTGGCACCAATAATTTGCTTTTTGTCATTCAAAACAATCTTTACTTTAGCAACTGGTTCATTAGTGTGACTGTACGTAAACCAACTAGTTACATCTTGTTCAACTACTTTATCGCCAGTTTGAGCACCAACTTTGGCAAGTTTAGGACTGCCATACACAACCGTTGGAATCAAAGGCAACTCTAGCTTTTTATCAGTCTTTCCTAATAAAACATCACTGACATAACTGGCTTCAAAACCACCAACTGGAGTTAATTTAGGTTGTTTAGTGGAGACAACATCCCCAATCGCATAAACATTCTCATTAGTTGATTGCAAGTAGTCATTAACAACTACACCATGACGATTGTATTGGACGTTAGCTTTTTCTAAATCTAAGAAATCAACGTTAGCAATTCTACCAGTAGCGCCAATTACTAAATCCGTGCTCAATTCAAAATTATCGGCTTTTAAAACATATTTACCATCTTGAGCAGTGATGGATTGTATGTCGACATTAAAGTTAAAATCAACGCCTTTATTTTCGAGTTGTTTAACTAATTCCATAGCATATTTTTGATCAAATGCTTTTAATGGATGGTCATTGTGGTGGACAATATGAACCTTGGCTCCAGTAGCATTAGCAATTGTAGCTAATTCAAAGGCAATGTATCCTGCACCAATAATTGTGATATCGTCTGGCATCTTCTTGAGTGATAAGAAATCAGTACTAGATAATAAATGTTCTTTTCCAGTGATATCTAAATAACTAGGACGTTGACCGGTAGCGATAATAAACTTATCAGCTTGATACTCAGTTCCATTGACAGTTAAAGCATTCTCAGAAGTAAATTTTGGCTGTCCATCAATTGCTGTGATACCCGCATCAACAATTCCTTTACGACTCCCAGTAGAAACTGGTGCTGTAAATTTTTCTTTAAAAGTCTCCAATTGTTCCCAGTTAACGAAAGGCACATCATCAAAACCTTTACCCTGAAGTTGGGCCATTCTATCTCTTGCTTCGACACCGCTCAATAAGACTTTTTTAGGATCACAACCACGGTTAGGACAAGTTCCACCCCAGAGGTTATTTTCAATCACGGCAACGTTTTGACCATTGCCTTTCAAATTATAAGCAGCAGCTAAGCCTGCAGGTCCTGCTCCGATAATAATCGTATCGAATTTTTCCATACAAATCTCCTCCAAATAAAAAACACTTATAATGCAACGTATAGTTACATTATAAGTGTTTTCTTAGTTTTTATTGTCATCTTTGCCTCGGTTAAGATCCAAGACCGACATGAAGGCTTCTTGTGGTACGGAAACTTTTCCGACTTCCTTCATACGCTTCTTACCGGCTTTTTGCTTGTTCAACAACTTATCACGACGAGTTCTATCACCACCATAAAGTTTAGCAGTAACATCCTTACGATAAGCTTTAACATTTGCACGAGCGACAATCTTGTTACCGATAGCAGCTTGAATTGGAATTTCAAACATTTGTCTAGGAATTACTTCCTTCAAGCGAGCTACGATATCACGACCACGTTTTTGAGCAAAGTCTTTGTGAACGATAAAACTCAAAGCATCGACTGGTTCGCCATTCAATAAGATATCCATTTTAACTAGTTCACTAGGTTCATATTCATCAACACTATAGTCTAGCGATGCGTAACCTTTAGTATTAGATTTCAAATCATCGAAGAAATCAAAAATAATTTCAAGCAATGGTAATCTATAAACTACATTAACACGATACTTATCTAAGTAGTCCATTGTAATGAACTCACCACGTTTTCTTTGGCAAAGTTCCATAACAGGACCAACAAAATCTTCTGGAACCATTATTTCAGCTCGAACAAATGGTTCACGGATTTCCTTAATATCAGTAGCATCTGGCAATTCAGCCGGATTATCAACTATAATCTCTTCGCCGTCAGTTTTCGTAACATGGTAGTCAACTGATGGCGACGTCGTGATCAAATCAAGGTCAAAATCACGTTCCAAACGCTCTTGAACAACATCCATATGCAACAAACCTAAGAATCCAACACGGAAACCAAACCCTAAAGCCTGCGAAGTTTCTGGTTCGTATTCCAAAGCAGCATCATTTAATTGCAACTTATCCAAGGCTTCGTGCAGATCTTCATATTTGGCATTATCAACAGGATAAAGTCCCGCGTATACCATTGGCGTACTCTTACGGTAACCAGTCAAAGGTGCATCAGTTGGATTGTCAGCTAGAGTAACGGTATCACCAACCTGAGTATCCTTAACTGTTTTAATACTGGCAGTAATGTACCCAACATCCCCTGCCATCAAGTAATCACGTTTAACAGCCTTAGGAGACATCACACCGACTTCTGTAACTTCAAAGGTCTTCTTATTGCTCATCAATTCAATCGTGTCTCCGACCTTAACAACGCCTTCACGGACACGTACATCAAGGACAACGCCACGATAACTGTCATAAACAGAATCAAAGATCAAAGCTTTAAGTGGTTTATCCAAATCTCCTGTTGGTGCAGGAACATCTGAAACGATTCTTTCAAGCAGTTCATCAACACCAATACCAGTCTTGGCACTCATTAAAACTGAAGATTCAGCATCGATACCAATCATCTCTTCAATTTCTTCTTTAACCTTGTCTGGTTCAGCAGAAGGTAAATCGATTTTATTGATAACAGGTACTATTTCTAGGTCATTATCAATCGCTAAATAAGCATTAGCTAACGTCTGTGCTTCGACACCTTGAGCAGCATCAACCACCAACAAAGCACCCTCACAGGCAGCAAGCGAACGTGAAACCTCATATGAGAAATCCACGTGTCCTGGTGTATCGATTAAATGGAAGATGTAAGTCTGTCCATCTTTTGCTTCGTATTCTAGTTCGACCGCATTCAACTTGATAGTAATTCCACGTTCACGCTCCAAATCCATATCATCAAGGATCTGAGCTTTCATTTCACGTTTTGAAACTGTCTTAGTTCTTTCCAAAATTCGATCGGCAATCGTTGATTTACCATGATCGATATGCGCTACGATAGAAAAATTACGAATTCTTTTTTGTCTTTCTTTTAATTTATCGAGATCTAAATCCATAAATTATTCCCTTCTATCAGAAATTTATCATTCTTTCTATTTTACACTATTGTACACCGATGTTCTAGACAACAAAAAAGAAGAGGTCAAAACCCCTTCTTTTAAATTATTCACCTTTAAAAGCATCTCTGACTTTATTGAAAAAGTTACTATCTTTTTCTTTAACTTTGTCTCCACCAGCTTCAGCGAATTTCTTCAAAGCACTACGTTGTTCAGCTGACAACTTACGTGGAGTAACAATATTAACTGTTACCTTTTCATCACCGATACTCTTGCTGTTAAGAACTGGAGCACCTTTGCCACGCAATCTAAACGTTGTACCAGTTTGAGTTCCACTAGGAATATTCAAGTTAACTGGACCGTGAACTGTATTGACTTTGATTTCATCTCCCAAAGTAGCTTGTGGGAAACTGATATTAACTGAAGCATAGATAGTTGAACCATCACGTCTGAATTCCTTACTTGGAGCAACGTGGAAGACAATGTATAGATCACCGTAAGGTCCACCGTTAGTTCCGGCTTCACCTTGGCCTTCTAAGCGCATTTGTTGTCCATCTTCAACACCAGCTGGTACAGTAACCTTCAATTCATGCTTTTCATTTACCTTACCTGAGCCTTGGCAAACGTTACACTTTTCTTTGATTTCCTTACCAGTACCATTGCAGACATCACAAACAACACGTGTACGCATACGACCAAGTGGAGTTTGACGATCAACTTCAACATAGCCTGAACCATGACATTTTGAACAAGTCTCTGGATGTGTTCCCGGCTTTGCACCAGAACCACCACAAGTAGAACATTCTTCCTCACGATTGTAAGAAATATTAGTCTTTTTACCAAAGACACCTTCTTCAAAAGTTAAGTCCATGCGATATTGAAGATCGGAACCTTGTCTTGGGGCATTAGGATTTTGACGAGCAGCACCGCCGCCACCGAAGAATTGACTGAAGATATCTTCAAAACCACCGAATTGATCTCCAGCACCACCAGCGCCGAAGCCACCAAATCCTCCTTGGCCACCATTCATGCCGGCAGAACCATATTGATCATATTGCGCACGTTTTTGAGGATCTTTTAGAATTTCATAAGCGGAATTAACTTCCTTAAACTTCTCTTCAGCATCAGGAGCCTTGTTCAAATCAGGGTGATACTTTTTAGAAAGTTTACGAAATGCTTTTCTTATATCGTCATCAGAAGCGTTTTTATCAACGCCTAGTACGTCATATGGATTTTTATCTGCCATTAAATCACCTTTATGCGACAGGACTTTTACGTCCTATTCCTTTTTAACGCTCAAAAGAGCAGTTATTGTTCTTACTATACCATAATTGGTTTTAGTAATTAAACCACTGCTCTTTATCACAATTATTATTTCTTATCTTTATCAGGATCTACTTCGGAAAAGTCGCCATCAACTGTATTGTCGTCGCCTGACTTCTTACCATCAGTTGAACCTGTACCAGTAGCACCATTATCGCCACCGGCTTGTTGTTGTGCTTGTTGAGCTTGTTGATAAAGTTTTACAGACAAGTCTTGAACGATCTTGTTCAAATCGTCACGTTTCTTCTTCATGTCTTCAAGATCACCTGAGTCTTGAGCCTTTTTCAAAGCATCACGAGCATCTTGGGCCTTCTTGATTTCATCGTCAGAAACTTTACCCTTAACGTCTTTTAGAGTCTTGTCAGTTGCGAACAATGTTTGTTCAACGTCATTCTTAACATCGACTTCTTCCTTACGTTTGTTATCTTCTTCTTCGTGTTCCTTAGCTTCTTTCATCATTTGGTCGATTTCTTCATCGCTCAAACCTGATGAACTCTTGATAGTAATCTTTTGTTCCTTGTTTGTTCCCATATCCTTAGCAGATACATTAACGATACCGTTCTTATCAATATCGAATGTAACTTGGATTTGAGGTACACCACGAGGTGCTGCAGGAATATCTGTCAATTGGAAACGACCTAAAGTCTTGTTGTCAGCAGCCATTGGACGTTCACCTTGAAGAACGTGAATATCAACAGCACTTTGGTTATCAGCAGCAGTTGAGAATACTTGTGACTTGCTTGTTGGGATAGTTGTATTTCTATCGATCAACTTAGTGAAGACACCACCCATAGTTTCAATACCAAGTGATAGTGGAGTAACATCTAGTAGAACAACGTCTTTAACATCACCAGAGATAACACCACCTTGGATAGCAGCACCTAAAGCAACAGCTTCGTCAGGGTTGATTGAGTGGTCTGGAGCCTTGCCAGTCCATTTAGCAACAGCATCTTGAACAGCAGGGATACGAGTTGAACCACCATTTAGGATAACCTTGTCGATGTCTGAAGTAGTTAAGTTAGCATCCTTCAAAGCATTGTCAACAGGGATCTTTGTTCTTTCAACTAAGTCTGAAGTCAATTCATCGAACTTAGCACGTGTCAATGTTTCTTCCAAGTGAAGTGGGCCATTAGCACCTGATGAAATAAATGGAAGACTGATTGATGTTTGAGCAACACCTGATAAGTCTTTCTTAGCTTTTTCGGCAGCATCCTTTAATCTTTGAAGAGCCATCTTGTCTTGACTCAAATCAACGCCATTTTCAGCCTTGAATTGTTCAACTAACCAGTCGATGATCTTTTGGTCAAAGTCATCACCACCAAGGTGTGTATCACCATTTGTTGAAAGTACTTCGAAGACACCGTCACCTAATTGAAGTACAGAAACATCAAATGTACCACCACCAAGGTCATAAACAAGAATCTTTTCGTCACCCTTGTCATTATCTAGACCATAAGCAAGTGCTGAAGCTGTTGGTTCGTTAACGATACGTTGAACATTTAATCCAGCAATCTTACCAGCATCTTTAGTAGCTTGTCTTTGTGAATCATTGAAGTATGCAGGAACTGTGATAACAGCATCTGTAACTTTTTCACCCAAGTAGTCTTCTGAGAACTTCTTGATGTGTTGCAAGATAAAAGCTGAAATTTCTTGTGGTGTGTATGATTTGCCGGCTACAGTAACTTTGTAACCTGCTTCACCCATGTGACGCTTGATTGATGAAACTGTATCAGGATTTGTGATAGCTTGTCTTTTGGCAACTTCACCAACTTGAATTTCACCATCTTTAAATGCAACAACTGAAGGAGTTGTTCTTGCACCTTCTGGGTTTGTAATAATCTTTGGAGAACCGCCTTCCAAAACGGCTACAGCAGAGTTTGTAGTACCTAAATCAATACCAATAACTTTAGACATAAACCTAAACCTCTTTTTAATTTTTTATTTACTTATTATTGTGCAACGACAACCATAGCTGGACGCAAGACACGATCTTCAAGCTTGTATCCTTTTTGTAGGACTTGAACAACAGTATCTTTCTTGTGGTCATCATCTGCGGGGACAGTTTGAACAGCTTGAGCAACTGCAGGATCAAACTTCTCACCTGCATTATCAATAGCTTTCACATGATTGTCTTCCAAAGCTTTAACCATGTGTTGTTGAACCATCTCAATACCCTTTTTCAATTGCTTACTTGAGTCATCAGTGGCTTCAACATTCAAAGCACGTTCCAAGTTATCCAAAACTGGAAGAATTTCAGTAGCAAGCTTTTGTCCGTCATATTTAAGCATGCCAGCAACTTCTTTTTTATGACGATTATTCATATTTTGAATTTCAGCTTGGCTTCTTAAGAATTTATCTTCCAAATCCGCATTCTTGGCTGTTAGATCCTTAATCTTTGCATCTTTGGGATCAACTTTCTTTTTAGCTGTTTTTTCTTCAGCTTTTTTATCAGTCTTTGAAGTTTCTTCTTTAGCATTCTTCAAATTTTGATCTTTTTGTTTATCTGCCATTACTTCCTCCTAAATTTCAAGAATCATCATACCTTGAATAATAATCAATCAATCTTTTCGCTAACTCAACTCTAAATTCGCCTAACAAACCAATCAATTGCGAGTAGTGCATCGTCGTTGGACCAAGTAAGGCAATGACACCTTTACCATGATGCCCAACATCATAATTAGCAGTAATGATACTGTAATTCTTCAACGCATCACTACCTAATTCACTTCCTAAGCGAACCTTGATTCCATCATCTAAAATCGATGGATCTAATAATTTTCTCAAATCATTACTCTGATTAATTATCGAGAACAATGATTGAACTTCCGACATATCGTCGCTATTAGCATAATTCAAAAGATTCAATTGACCGTCGACATAATACTTCTCTGATTCAGCTTTCTTAAAGAGTGAATCCATCATATCCAACAAACCATCTGTTGAATACATATATTCGGAAAGAATTGCTGGGACATCGCTATGAAGCATTTGGAGAACCTTATTAAGGGGTTGTCCTACCAATTTATCATTTACGATGTTGACGATTTTTTCAATTAATGAAGTATCAAAATCATCATCGACAGTATAAATATTATTTTCTACATTATTATCACTTGTGACAATGATTGCCATAAGCTGATGTGCGTTCAAAGGGACAATTCTAAATCCAGTCAAACGGATCGAACTACTTTCTGGTCCCAATGTAATTGCGGTGTAGCTGGTCAAATGAGATAAGATCTTGGCGGATTGTTCGATAATATCACCGATCTGATGATAAGTTTTACCAAAATCTTCGTCAATTCTTTGGGCAATATCTTGTGGCACACTAGTTGGTTGTACCAGATGATCAAGATAATAGCGATATCCCATTGCTGAAGGAATTCGACCTGAAGAAAGATGAGTCTTCTCGAGATACCCAACCTCTTCAAGCAAAGCCATCTCGTTTCTGATCGTCGCAGAACTTACATGAAATGGTAATTCATTCATCAATGTCTTCGACCCAACCGGCTGGCCGGTATCTGTAAATATGCGCACGACTTCTCTCAAGATTGCATCTTGACGTTGTGATAGCATTATACCGTCCTCCTTTTTAGCACTATTCATACCTGAGTGCTAACAATGTAAAATATAACAATCTATCCTTATAGTGTCAAGTATGCACGCTCATTTTTCAAAATTATTTCATAAAAGCTCTTATTATTATCAACAAACTAAAAGCATCTATTTAGATTATCGTAGTCTGAATAAATGCTATTTTTGACCTTAAATTATAGGAAATAAAAGATAAGAAGCACTATCTAGTCCGGTAATGACGGCTTTATGGATACTCAGTTGTGTCCAGTACGTTCCAGCGTCCACAAAGCAGAACGAAGGACGACATCTACCGATAACCTAACTTAAGAAAGAGCCTTTTGCATCTCAAGTTCTCTTTTTACAATACTTTTAAGGAATTATTCTTATCTAATTCTAACTGCTTGATCAAACCGTCTGCACCGTCGAACTTCACTTCGCCACGTAAATATTTGACCCACTCGATCACTACTGGCTCGCCATAAATATCTCGATCAAAATCAAAAATATTAGATTCAATCGTAATACCAGTGTTTTCTTTGAAAGTAACGTTATACCCCACTGAGGTCATTGAATTATACCAAACCCCATCTACTTTTATTTTAGTAGCATAAACACCAATTGAAGGAATCACTTGATCACCATCAACAGCTATATTGGCTGTGGGATAACCGAGTGTCCGACCTCTTTGTAAGCCATGAATGACTTTGCCTTGATTTTGATAATTGTAGCCTAAGAATTCATTAGCTTCACTAATCCTGTCACTCGTAATGAATTCTTTAATAGCGCTTGAACCAATTTTTTGATCATTAATCAATTGTTCCGGCACCATGACGGTCTCAAAATTACCCTTAGAATAATTAGGCAAATTAGCCATATTGGCAACATCTTTTTTGCCATAGGTATAGTCAAACCCTGCAACAACATATTTAGCTTTGAGGTCGATCATATATTGATCCACAAATTCCTGTGGTTTTAGATGCGCAAATTCAGGTGTGAATTTCACGAAATAAAGATAGTCCACTCCTAATGTTTCGACCAATTGGGCTTTGCGACTTCTAGTTGAAAGATACTTAAAATTAGTTTCATGTTGGTAAACAGTTCTAGGAGAACGGTCAAAAGTTAAGAGAATAGACTTCAAATTATGCTCTTTGGCTAATTTCACACCCGTCTTAATAACTTTTTGATGTCCTAAATGTACCCCGTCAAAAAAGCCCATAATCAAAACTGTTGCTTCAGTTGGCAATTGTTCCTTTTTTAGCGGATGTTTAACATTAATAATCTGCATAATTACCCTCTTTTACTTGTTGTTCAATAACATCAAATCTGGAATCCACATATTTCTAACTTTATCATACTTGTAAAGTGCTTTGGTAATGCCGCTTCTTTGCACTCGTAATTGTTTAGTTTTGTCTGAGTCGACATCACTTTCTTCTAAGAATCCCCCATGACTGACACGAACATCCCACTGTTCATCATTCAGTTCTAAACTAGGCACATCTTTTAAAACTTCATCGATAGATTTCAAGAAACGATAATCATTTTTTTCCATCATTTCCTCAATCTGGCCTAAAGTAAAAGTTTCTTCAATTGGAAAACCCGCACTCTTTACACGAGTCAATTGTGACATAAAGGCAGGATAACCTAATAATTTGCCAAATTCTACTGCCAAAGTTCTAACATAAGTTCCCTTAGAACACTTAACGTGAAATTTGATCGTTTGATAGCCAGTCGTTTCATCAAAACTAGGTTCTGAAGTCATTGAAAAACTATAAATGTGAATTTGGCGAACTGGTCGTTCCACTTCGATACCAGCTCGAGCATATTCGTAAAGTTTCTTACCATTCACACGAACGGCTGAAAACATTGGTGGAATTTGCTTTAAATCACCAGTCATTTGTTCAAAAATCGTCTTCAATTCTTCATTAGTAAATGGCTTTAATAATTTCTTTTCTTCAACTGTTTCGCCTTCACGATCTTCAGTCGTTGTAGAACGTCCCAAAGTAATTTCACCAACATATTCCTTAGGAGAACCTGTCAAAGTATTGACCAATTTAGTTGCTTGACCGACACAGATAGGTAAAACACCATCAACTAAAGGATCTAAAGTCCCTGTATGACCAATCTTTCTTGTATGCAAAATTTTTCTTAATTTATATACGTAATCTGAACTTGTTTGTCCGATTTCTTTATTTAATGGAATTACTCCGTCCATAATCAATCTCCATTTTTTCGTAATATCATTAACAATTTTACTAGTCTTTATTAACAATAGAAAGTTTTCCACAAAAAAACAGGCAAGAAAAATATTCTTACCTGTTAGTTTTAACGATTAGCTTCGTCTTGATGCAACTTAGCAATCAATTTATCAATCTTTTCTCCGTAACGAACGGATTGATCTTGCTTGAATTCAAGTTCTGGAACTTTATAAAGGGTCAATTTTTGACCTAATTCACGACGAATCAAACCTTTAGCCTTATCTAGTCCTGCTTGAGTTTTTTCAACATCACTAGCTTTTTCAGAAAGAATGCTGTAATAAATCGTTGCTTGCTGTAAATCACCGGTCATTTCGACACCTGTAACTGTAACGCCTTGAACTCTAGGATCACGTACACGTTTAAGAAGAATGTCGTTGACTTCTTTTTGAATTTCTTGTTCAACACGACCAATACGATGTTTTACCATGCTTGTACCTCCATTATTTTTCAAACTATCTCTAGTTTACTTGTCATCTTTTAATCATCACTGCTTGATTATATCACATTACTACGAGATTTCTTTTCTCTTAATAATTTGTCAAAAAAATAAAGTCAAAATGTTTCAAAAAACATTCTGGCTTTATTTAGATTATTAACTATTTAACTGGAACTTGTTCCATAACGTAAACTTCGATTTCGTCACCGATCTTAATATCGTTATAGTTTTCGATTGTGATACCACATTCGAATCCTGAGCCAACTTCCTTAACGTCATCTTTGAAACGTTTTAGAGAAGCTAGTTTACCTTCAGTAATAACGATACCATCTCTGATAAGTCTTACGCCACTATCACGTTGGATCTTACCACTATTGACATAACAACCAGCGATAGTACCAATCTTAGATACGTTGTAAGTTTCACGAACAGTCAAGTTACCGATAACTTTTTCTTCGTAAACTGGTTCCAACATACCCTTCATAGCAGCTTCAACTTCATCGATAGCCTTGTAGATAACTCTGTGTAGACGAATATCAACATTTTCATCCTTAGCTTGAACCTTAGCTTGAGCAGTTGGACGAACATTAAATCCAATGATGATAGCGTTACTTGCAGCAGCTAAGTTAACATCACTTTCAGTAATGGCACCAACGGCAGAGTGAATAATATTGACACGAACGCCTTCAACTTCGATCTTCTTCAAACTTCCGGCAATGGCTTCAGCAGAACCTTGAACATCGGCTTTGATAATAACGTCGACTTGTTTAAGTTCTCCTTCTTTCATTGTTTCGAACAAGTTATCAAGTGTTACAGGGTTAGTATTTTGACGTTCCTTTTGAAGAGCACGACTAGCACGTTCTTCACCAGCAGCACGAGCTGTCTTCTCATCATCGAAGACAACAAACTTGTCAGCTGATTCGGGAACTTCATTAAGACCTGTGATCTCAACTGGTTCTGATGGTTTAGCATTCTTGATTTCTTTACCATTATAGTTAGTCATAGTTCTGACACGACCAAAGGTATTACCAACAACAATTGGATCACCAACGTGTAATGTACCTTGTTGAACTAGCAATGTAGCAACTGGTCCACGACCCTTATCCAACTTAGCTTCGATAACAGTACCGATAGCTTTTTGCTTAGGGTTAGCCTTTAATTCTAGAACATCAGATTCTAGAAGAACCATTTCTAGCAATTCGTCAATATTTGTACCCATCTTAGCAGAAATATTAACAAAGATAGTATCCCCACCATAATCTTCAGGAACTAAGTCATATTGCATTAATTCTTCGATTACGTGTTGTGGATTTGCACCTGGCTTATCGATCTTATTGATAGCTACGATAATTGGATCATTTGCAGCCTTGGCATGGTTGATAGCTTCAACTGTCTGTGGCATGACACCATCATCAGCAGCAACAACTAAGATAACGATATCAGTAATATCAGCACCACGAGCACGCATATTAGTAAAGGCAGCGTGTCCTGGAGTATCCAAGAAGGTAATCAATCTGTCTTTTAGACGAACTTGGTAAGCACCGATATGTTGAGTGATACCACCAGCTTCACCGGCAGTAACATGTGTATGTCTTAAGTGATCAAGCAAGGTTGTCTTACCATGATCAACGTGACCCATGATTGTAACTACTGGTGGGCGTGTAACAAGGTTTTCTGTTGTATTAACTTCAGCATCAAAGTACTTGTCGATATCGGCAACATCTTCTTCAACCTTTTCTTGTGATTTAATACCGTAATCTTCAGCCAACAATTCAATGGTATCCTTATCCAATGACTTGTTTTGGTTGATCATAATACCAAGCATAAAGAGTTTCTTAACAATTTCAGCTGGTTCTCTGTGAATCAACTTACCAATATCTTGAGCGTTCATACCCACTGTATAAACAAGTGTTTCTGGTAATGGACGTTCCTTTCTTTGTGGCATTGGCTTCTTAGGTTCAGTACGTTGACGTTGTTGACGTTTACGTTCCTTCTTCTTCTTACGACTACCAAATGGATTAGCAAGATTTTGTTTATGACCAAAGTCACGGTTATTGTTAGTTGGCTTTGGCTTCTTGTATTCTGGCTTTGGAATATTAACGTTTGCTACAGTTGACTTAGGAGTTTCCTTAGCCTTAGCAGCTACGTTATTGTTATTAGGTCTTCTATTTTGATTTTGGTTGTTGCGATTATTATTGTTGTTACGGTTATTTACATTATGGTTGTTGTTCTTGTTATAACGATTATTGTTCTCGTTATTATTGTTAGGACGGTGATTGTTTCTATGAGCATTATCACTATTGTTAGTGCGGTTGTTATTAGAACGATTGTTGTGGTTTCTAGTTGGATGACTAGGAATATGACTAGCATCAGCGATGTTGGTCTTAAATTGTTCTAGATACTTGTTACCGGCACTTTGTCTTGGACGTGGAGCTTGTCCTTGCACACTTGAACGATCACGTCGGTTGTTATTGTTGCGATTGCGATTATTGTTACGATTCTCGCCATTGCGGTTGTTACGTGTTTCATTGTTACGATTACGGTTATCACGATTTTGTGAATTGCGATTATCGTTTCTATTGCCATTATTAACATTGTTTGAATTGTGAGAATTGTTACCATTGTTTGGACGATGATAGTTATTATTATTGCTGTTTGGACGATTACTGTTGGAGTTGTGATTATTGTTACGATGGTCAAAATGACCCTTACCCTTATTAGTATCTCTTCTTACAGCAGTAATCTTGATCTTAGTTTTGTGATCACCTGAATTGTGATTACTACCTTCGTGCTTTTCATCAGTCTTAGGTTGTGCATTGGCTTGATTCTTTGATTGAGACTTAACTGGTTTTTTACCACCCTTTAAGCTACCAACTATTTTCTTTTCTACACTTTCATCTACTGATGACATATGGTTTTTCACATTAATGCCCAATTTTGCAGCGGCATCTAGTACTACTTGATTCTCAACACTATTTTCTTTTGCAATAGTATAAATTCTTTTTTTGACCATCCTATCACTCTCCTTAATTGTCCATAAGTTCTTTTAACCTTTTAGCAAATCCAAAATCTGTTATTCCCATAACTTTTCTGTCTTTTCCAATAGCCGTTTTTAAATCTTCACTACTTATCGTATCTATCACAGGTACATTATAATAACTTGCCTTATTGTGCAAATCTTTTTTTGTTCGAGCACTACAATCTTGCGCCATGATAACGAGTTTTACCTCACCACTGCGCATTCCATTAATAGTCAGTTCAGTTCCACTAATAAATTTTCGAGCTCTAACTGCAATACCTAAGAAATTTAAAAAATTCTTCATTAATGTTTTTTACCTAAATCTCCAAAAAGATCCATACGGGCCTTTTGGTGATCAACGAAATCAAATAGTTCATCATAAAAATTTTCTGGAACCGCATGTGAAAATACTTTTTCCAGAATTTTTGCTGATTTAGCATTTTTAACGGCTTCTGGATCTAGACCTACATAAGCCCCACGGCCAGGTTTCTTTCCAGTAGGATCAATTGAAATATTGCCTTCTTTATCTTTGACAATTCTTACCATTTCTCTTTTTGGATACATCTTGTTTGTCAAAACATCTTTACGCATAGGTATCTTACGAGTTGCCAAATCCATCACCCCTTTTTATTTTTCTGAATCAGAATCGCTATCTACATCATCTGAATCTGAGTCATTATCATCATCATCTTGTACAGCAGGATTCTTTGCATCATCTGCATTAGCAGCATTTTGACGAGTCTTTTCTATGTCAATTTTACCACTCTCAATGTCGTCTAAATCAACATCTTCGTCGTTATCATCAACGAATTCAACTTGTGATTCTGGTTTAATATCAATCTTATATCCAGTTAACTTAGCAGCTAAACGAGCATTTTGACCCTTCTTACCAATTGCTAATGACAAGTGGTAATCAGGAACGATTACGATACATTGTTTCTTATCAGTTTCATCAAATTGAACCGCAATAACTTCAGCTGGATTCAAAGCGTTAGCGATGAAATCAACTGGATCATCAACATATGGCACAACATCAATATTTTCACCATTCAATTCATCAACAACTGCTTGTACACGTGAGCCTTTTGGTCCTACGCAAGTACCAACAGGATCAACATCTGGATTATCTGACTTAACAGCAATCTTAGTTCTATCTCCAGCTTCACGAGCAATTGAGACAATTTCAACAGTTCCATCATAAATTTCAGGAACTTCTTGTTCAAATAATCTTTTGACCAAACCTGGATCAGTTCTGGAAACAAACACTTGAGGTCCTTTAGTAGCATTTTCGACCTTAGTTACGTAAACACGAATTCTATCACGAGAATTGTATGTTTCGCCAGGCATTTGATCCGCCTTAGGCATAACTGTTTCGATACGTCCATAAGTAATATAAACATATCTACTATCGCTACGTTCAACGGTTCCTTGGATGATCTCATGTTCATACTGGCTATATTCATTATAAATGATGTCACGCTCAGCCTCACGAACACGTTGCATGATCACTTGCTTGGCAGTTTGTGCTGCAATTCTACCAAAGTCCTTAGGCGTTACTTCTTCTTTGATATGATCGCCAATTTCATAACCTTTACTCTTTTGTTGAGCATCTTCAAGACTTACTTCAAGACGATCATCAACAACGTCTTCGACAACTTCTTTAACCGCATAAACATGTATATTACCCTTTTTAGCGTCAAATTCAACATCAACGTTTTGGGCTTGGTTGTAATTTCTCTTATAAGCCGCAACTAAAGCAGCTTCTAATGATTCAATAACGTATTCTTTTTTGATACCCTTTTCGCGTTCAAGCGCATCGAGGGCTTCAACCATTTCTTTACTCATGATTTTCTCCTTAGAATTCGATTGCAAGACGAATCTTAGCGATATTTTTGCGGCTAATTTCTACTTGCTTCTTTAAATTCTTAACTTTTACGATCAAAGTTATCTCTGTATCTGTTACTTCTGTAAGTGTTCCTTCAAAAGCTTTTTCACCATTTACTTTTTGATATAAAGAAACATGAACGTAGTCGTCAACGTAATTAGTTAGACTTTCATCGTTCTTTAATGGACGTTCTGCACCAGGAGATGAAACTTCTAGATAATAAGCTGGTTCAATTGGATCTAGTTCATCTAGCTTTTCTCCATATTCCTCACTAATAACGGCACAATCATCAATACTGATTCCACCTTTTTTATCTGCATAAACTCTCAAATACCAATCCCCATGTTCGTGCACGAGTTCTAAATCAACTAAAAAGAAATCGTGTTGTTCCAAAATGGGTTGTAAAATGGCTTTTAATTCTTCAACTTTTGTATCCAAGGACATTCCTCCAAAGTAATCGGCAATAAAAAGAGTGAGCATTTCTGCTCACTCATTAATCAATAATTAACTAGTAGTTAATTTAACATATATTTGTTATTAAATCAACTTATAACAACCATACCTAAAATAATGATAACTGATTTTCATCAGGCATGCCATCTAAAACATGATTTTCTGTCATATATTCGATAACAGTCTTTGAAACTTTACCACGAGTACCTAAATCTTGTTTAGATAAGAAAGGCTGTTCTTCACGTGCAGCAATGATTTGCTTAGCAACGTTGTCACCTAGTCCCGGAATTGCATTAAATGGTGCCAGAAGTGTCTTATCATCAATGATCTTAAATTCAAAAGCATCTGACTTTTCAATATCGACCATTTTAATCTTAAAACCACGTTCCAAACATTCATTAGCTAATTCCAAAACGGTCAATAGATTCTTCTCTTTAGTAGAAGCATCCATTCCTTTATCATTGATGGCTTTCATTGAAGCTTTGACAGCATCTTTTCCCGTTGTCATTGCGACTAAGTCAAAGTCATCAGCACGAACTGTAAAGTAGGCACTGTAGTAATAAAGTGGATAGTGTACCTTAAAGTAGGCAATTCGTAAAGCCATAATAATGTAAGCCGTAGCATGGGCTCTAGGGAACATGTACTTGATCTTCAAACAAGAATCGATATACCAATCTGGCACATCCGCATCTTTCATAGCTTGTTTCCAATCATCAGGAATTCCACGTCCTTTACGAACATGTTCCATAATTTGGAAAGCCATTTGTGAATCCATACCATAGTGAATCAAATCCATCATGATATTATCACGACAACCAATAACTTCCTTCAAAGTAACAATACCTTTGTCAATCAACTCTTCAGCATTACCTAACCAAACATCAGTCCCGTGTGACAACCCAGAAATTTGTAGCAATTCTGCAAAGGTCGTTGGATGAGTCTTCTCAAGCATTCCACGAACAAAACGAGTACCGAATTCTGGTACCCCTAGCGTTCCAGTCTTCGAGAAGATTTGTTCAGGAGTAACACCTAAAGATTTAGTTCCACTGAACAATTCCATGACCCCAGGATCTTTAACTGGTAAAGTCTTAGGATCAATTCCTGACAAATCTTGGAGCATACGAATCATCGTCGGATCATCATGTCCCAGGATATCCAATTTCAAAATATTATCGTGAATTGAATGGAAATCAAAGTGAGTCGTCTTCCAAGCAGCATTTTGGTCGTCAGCGGGATACTGGATCGGCGTAAAATCAAAAATATCCATGTAATCCGGCACAACAATGATACCAGCTGGATGTTGACCAGTCGTTCTTTTGACACCAGTTGATCCCATTGCCAAACGTTCTTCTTCTGCATTGCGAAGATTTTGACCAGTTAGTTCTTCATAATTTTTAACGTAACCAAACGCAGTTCGATCAGCAATCGTACCAATAGTTCCGGCTCTAAATACGTGATCTTCACCAAATAGTACTTTCGTATAATTGTGAGCTACAGGTTGATAATCACCAGAGAAGTTCAAATCAATATCCGGAACCTTGTCACCCTTAAATCCTAAGAAAGTTTCAAAAGGAATATCTTGACCATCTTTTTTAAGATCAGTTCCACATTTAGGACATTTTTTATCTGGCAAATCATATCCAGAACCAACTTCACCTTTAGTGAAGAATTCGGAATATTTACATTTGGGACAACGATAATGTGGTGGCAAAGGATTAACTTCCGTAATACCCGTCATCGTAGCAACGAAACTTGATCCAACAGAACCACGGGAACCTACCAAATATCCATCTTTATTCGATTTGTAAACCAATCGTTGCGAAATCAAATAAATAACTGAGAAACCATTACCGATGATACTCTTCAATTCCTTGTCCATCCGTTCTTGAACAATTTCTGGTAAAGGATCGCCATACAATTCGTGGGCTTTGTTCAAGGTTAAATTACGAATTTCATCTTCAGCACCATCCATCTTTGGCGTATAAAGTTTATCTTTGACCGGTGATATTTCGTCAATTGAATCCATGATTTTCTTAGGATTATCAACGATAATCTCTTGTTGAACTTGTGGATCCATATAACTAAATTCATCAAACATCTCATTAGTAGTTCTAAATTGTACATCAGGCAACTCTGGTCGACGAGCTAGAGCATTACTCTTAACAGCTTTGATAACAATATCTCGATAAACTTTATCATGTGGATCTAAATAATGAACATCTCCCGTTGCAACAACAGGTTTATTGAGCTCTTTACCCAACTTAACAATATTCTTCAAAATCTCTTCTAGCGCTGATTCATCTTTGATAATTTTAATATCAATCAAATGTTGATACAAAGTCTTCGGCATGACTTCCAAATAATCGTAATACTGAGCGATTTCTCTAGTATCGTCATAACCTTTTTGCATCATGCTAGTAAAAACTTCACCATTTTCACAAGCAGAACCTACGATAATACCTTCACGATATTTGTTCAATAATCTTCTAGGTACACGAGCTGTTCGATAATAATATTGCGTCATTGAATAAGAAACAATCTTAAACATGTTCTTTAAACCAGCTTGAGTCTTGGCCAACAAGATTGCATGACTTGGACGAGCTTGCTTATACGCTTCATCGCCACCGATATGGTCATTTAGCTGTTCAACATTATTAGTTCCGAATTTGTCTTCCAATTCTTCAAATAACTTGTACATCAAATAACCGGTTGTTTCAGCATCGGAATCCGCTCTATGGTGGTGTTCCAAAACAATATTGTAACGTTTAGCCAATGAATCCAATTTATGGTTACGATACTCTGAATGCAATGTTCGTGACATTTCCAAAGTATCAATAACTGGCATCGACAAGCGATCTCGACCCATTCTTGTCAAAGCGGCATTCATAAAGCCCATATCAAAGGTTACATTGTGACCAACTAAAATATCATCACCGATAAAGTCCATAAATTCACCGACAACTACAGACTCATCAGGTTCATTTTCAACCATTTCAGTTGTGATACTAGTCAAATTGGTTGTTACTTCAGACAATGGATGACCGGGATTGATAAATTTATCAAAACGATCAATTACTTCACCATCTTTCATCTTAGTAGCACCAATTTCGATGATGGAATCATATACTGCTGACAAACCGGTTGTTTCGGTATCAAAAATCACGTATTCAGAACCTGCTAATTTTTGATCACGGAGATTATAAGCAATGGGGTTACCTTCATCAACTAAATCAATTTCAACACCATAGGCTATTTTGACACCAAATTTTTTACCAGCATTAAAAGCTTCAGGGAACGCTTGTAGAGCATGATGGTCCGTTATAGCGATTCCTGTTTGCCCCCAGTCACTAGCACGTTTGATCAAATCAGTTGCACTAGGAATGGCATCCATTTGACTCATATTAGTGTGAGCATGCAATTCAATTCGTTTGTTGTCATCTTCAGCAGTATCTTGTCTTGGTTGGTGTTTGATAACATTAATATCATTAGCCATGATAACTAGTTCACGTGAGAAATTATCCTCTTGAACGCTACCACGAACTCTGATCCAAGCACCCTTATCTAAGGAATTAAAGAAGTTTTCGTCATCTTCGCCATTTGAGAATTTCTTGATACTAAACGATGATGTGTAGTCAGTAACTTTCAAAATTAACAATGAACGTCCTGATTTTAATTTTCTAACATCAATATCAAAAACATAGCCTTCGACGACTTTGTTTCTTTCTTCTTCAACGATATCAACCATTTGTGTAATTTCTTGATCATCAGGAATCTTACGTCCAACTTTAGAAACATTGGCCGGTTTAGCAGCCTTTTTCTCACTGACTTCTTTAGCCTTAGCTTGGAATTGCTTGTTCTTTTCCACATTCATAGCTTTCATCGCAGCTTCTTTTTCCTGGTTCTTCGATTCATCGATATTAGCTCTGATTCGAAAGTCAGGAAAACCTAAACTACTATATTCGGACTGCAAGCCGTTGACCAATTTGCCATCCACAATATCAGCCATGAAACTGTTTGATACATCTAAAAAGACTTGACCATTTTCCATATGTGGCGGTGTTTGACCAATTTTGTCCAAAACCATTGGTGACTCAACGCTGCAATCGTTCAGCACGTAGTTCCAATAATCAGTTATATCTTTTTGTCTCAATTGTGCTTGGGTAGTCTTGATTTCAAAATTTACCTGTGCAATACCTTCAAAACTAGCCTTCAATGCTTTAACAAAGGTCAGAAATTCTTTAAATGGCAAAACATCTTTGAACTCAAAATAAAAGGTCCAACGTTTACTATTTTTATGAACTTCCAATTTGTTCAATTTACCATCGGCAAATGAATCATTAGATTCTAACAATTGATCCAATTTAATTTGCTTAACTAGTATTTCAAAAAGTTGTTTTGTATCTGCCATATTCTACCCTTCAAAAAATAAAAAAAGGCCTAAGCCTCATTTTATGATTTTTCTTAAGTTAAGTTACTGAACTATGCCGTCGTTCATCTTTTGTTTCAAATAATTAAGAAGCTAAAAATAGAACCACTATCCAGTCCGGAATAGCAAAGAAAATTGGCTCAAATGTGAAATTTCTCTTGGCAATTTATTGCCTAGTGAAAGGTCGAGCTTGAAGACTTTGCCCGTATTTGGGCTTAGCAAAGGCTCCAAGTCGTGCCCACATTGTTCCAGCCAAATTTTCTTTGCTATGAAGGACGGAATATTACACTAATCAAACTTAACTAAAAAAATCTATTTCTGATTCTTAAGCAATATTTTTACTGAATTTACTAATTCATCCTTACTTACTTCGATTGTTTCACCAGTGCTTCTAAGCTTTAGTTCAACAATCTCGTCGGCTGCCTTTTTACCAACTGTAATTCTGATTGGTGTACCAATCAAATCAGAGTCAGCAAACTTAACACCAGGACGTTCTTTACGATCATCAAGTAAGACATCATAGCCTTCATTTTCCAACAATTCAACAATTTCGTCACTTAATTTGCCTTGAACGTCATTGTTGTACTTGATAGGAACAACGTGAACTTGGTATGGTGCCAAACTTACAGGCCAAACAATACCATTTTCATCGCTGTGTTGTTCAACGATAGCTGTCAATAATCTTGAAACACCGATACCGTAACTACCCATGATGATAGGATTTGATTTACCATTTTCATCTAAGAAGTTAGCACCTAATGCTTTAGAGAATTTAGTACCAAGTTTAAAGATGTGACCAATTTCAATACCACGAGTAAATTGAATCTTACCGTGACCATCTGGTGAAGTTTCGCCCTCTTTGATCACACGGAAATCTCTAAATTCTGGCATTTCATCAGTGATGTCTTCAAAGTTAGCATTAATAAAGTGACGATCCTCTTTGTTAGGTCCAACGACAAAATTTGTCAAACCAACTAATGAGCTATCATATAAGACTTTAACATCTTCTTTGATACCTTTAGGTCCGATAAATCCAGGAACACTGCCGAATACGTCAGCTACTTCTTCATTAGTTGCTTCACGTAAGAAATCAGCACCCAAATAATTCTTCAATTTAACATCATTGACGTCATAGTCACCACGAATCATAACCATAACTGGTTTTTCATCAGCAATGTAAGCTACTGCTTTCATGATTCTTGAAGCGTCGACTTTAAGAAGTTGAGCCAAAGCATCGATTGTATGAACGTTTGGTGTGTCAACTTCTTCCATTTCTTTCTTATCTTCAACTGGATTTTCTTCCATCTTACTTGCAGCCATTTCTAGGTTAGCTGAGTAATCGGAATCATCTGAATAGGCAATAGTATCTTCACCGATATCAGCAATGGCAGAAAATTCTTTAGAATCAGTACCACCCATGGCACCAGCATCACCGATAATAACACGGTAGTTCAAGCCGCATGCGTCAAAGATATTGCGGTAAGCTTGTTCCATTTGATTGAAAAGAACATCGAGTTGTTCTTTGTTAGAAGTAAATGAATAAGCATCTTGCATGATAAATTCACGGCCACGCAACAAACCATTACGAGGACGGTCTTCATCACGATACTTCATTTGAATTTGATACATAGCAATTGGCAACTTCTTGTAACTATTCAAACCTTCTTTGACGATGCTTGTGAAAGTTTCTTCGTGCGTAGGTCCAAGAATGAAATCACGATCATGACGGTCTTTGAATTTGAAAAGATTGTCACCATAAGTTGCGTAACGACCACTTTCTTTCCAAAGATCGGCTGGCAAAATAGCTGGCATACGCATTTCAGCAGCATCGATGTCCTTCATTTGTTTTCTGATAAGTCCCTCGATTTTTTGAATTACTGACCAAGCTAATGGCAAGTAAGCATAAACACCGGCAGAGACTTGTCTGATATAACCGGCACGCAACATCAACTGATGACTGATTGCTTCAGCATCTGAAGGAGTTTGCTTTAATGTTGGAATATATAATTTTGACTGTTTCAAGTTCTTTTATCCCCCTATTTTATAAAGAAGCGCTGGATATCATTCCAGGTTACGGCAATCATTAATAGAACTAAGATTCCGACCCCAATTAAGGTAATCACATTTTCATATTGTTCTGGAATTGGTTTTCTTCTAATTGCTTCAACAATATTTAACAAAATTTTCCCACCATCCAAAGCTGGAATTGGAATCAAATTGACGATTCCTAAATTCATTGACAGCATTGATGTAAAGAAAATAATGTTGATCAAACCGGTTGAGGCGACTTTAGAAGTCATTGAATAAATTCCTACCGGACCAGATAATTGATTAATGCTAAACCCACCTGAAACCATCTTTCCTAAAGCGTGGAAAATTGTTAAAGAAGTGCTCCAGCTATAAATGAAACCATATTTGATCTTAGCCATGGCAGAAGAGTCGGTCTTTTGCATAATACCGATCAAACCATAACTTTGACCTGAAGATTTAACTGTTTTAGGCGTTACTTTGATTGTTTCAACCTTTTTACCTGATTGAACTTTCATCGTTAATTTTTTACCAGGATTATTTTGAATATTCTCTGATAAATCTGTCCAAGAAGCAGTTTTCTTCCCGTTAATACTTAAAATTTTATCGTTGGCCTTTAGACCAGCTTTTTGAGCTACTGAATCTTTTTGAATACTACCTAATTGATTAGAGCCAGTCCCAACTGATCCCATCATAAAGGCAGCAATAATTGCAGCCACGATTGCTAAAACAAAATTGTTAAATGGACCAGCAAAGTTTGTGATCATTCGTTTCCAAACAGAAACTGATTGCAATTGAACGTCACGAGGAGCAATTTGCACTTCCGTACCATCCTCTTCAACAATCGTTGCATCATGATCAACCGAATACTTCTTAGTGACAGTTTCATCACCATTCTCGTATCCTTCGATTACTAAATCATCAACAAGATCAGCTTTAGAGATTTGAACTGGAACCGCGTTTGCATCATAAACCTTACTTGAAGTTATAATTTTTGTTACTTTATCGTCATCATTAATTACTAACGATGCCATCGTTCCTGGTTGAATTTCAGAATCATCTTCTTGTGCACCAGCCATGCGGACATAACCACCCAAAGGCAGCAGTCTCAAAGTATAGGTCGTATGATTTTTGCGGTAAGCGACGATTTTCGGCCCCATACCAACAGAAAACTCACGAACTAAGATTCCTGATTTCTTTGCAGCGTAATAGTGTCCAAATTCATGAACAATTACTAAAATTCCAAAAACGATTATAAATGTAATTATCGCGGTCATTTTAACCTCCACGAGCTAATTTAAACTAAACCAAAAATGTGTAGCAATGGTAGTACGATCAACATACTATCGAAACGATCCAAGATTCCACCATGTCCTGGTAAAATATTTCCTGAATCTTTAACTTTGTAAAATCTCTTATAGGCGGATTCAATCAAATCGCCCATTTGTCCCATAATTGACAAGACAAAAGCAATCATCAACATTGAAGTGATGGAATATTCTTGTGGGACAAAAATCATATAAACACCAGAAAGAACTAAAGCCATAATAATTCCAGCAATTGTTCCTTCCCATGTCTTATTAGGACTGATAGCAGGCCATAATTTATGCTTACCGATTTTTCTACCAAATGTATAAGCAAAAATATCAGTTGACCAAACAACGATCAAAGCATACATCAACAAACCTAGTCCTGGCTGTGAATTTCTAACAGCTGCTAAATAATGGAATCCTGTTCCGATATAAAGCATTGAAACCACTGAAACACCAGCATCTTCAAAATTAAACTTATTCTTAGTCAAAACTGTAATGACTAACAAGATAATTGCGAAGACATAAAACAAATCAAGACGTGAGAAACTCTTTGGTAACCAGCCACTATAAAACCCATTTGGTACTACCAGAGCCAACGTTCCTAAAATCGTCACTAAAAAGTCAACCGAAACGATGATTCTCTTACGCATGATATAAACTTCAAATACACCGACTGCTGCTAGCGCTGCTGCTGCAACTTCTAGCCAAATTCCACCTGCAAGCAATATGGGAATAAAAATTGCTAATGCAATAACGGCAGTAATTACACGTTGTTTCATAATTTTCCCCCAAACTAACTAGACCGAACCAAAACGACGATCTCTTCTATCGAATTCTTGAATATCCTCAATCAAATTATCAACCGAATAATCAGGCCAAAGAGTTTTATCAAAGACCATTTCCGAATAGGCTAATTGCCATAACATGAAATTAGAAATTCGCTCTTCGCCACTAGTTCTGATCAACAAGTCTGGGTCAGCTAACTCACCCAATTGACTAGTTAATAATTGACTAGAAAACAATTCATCGTCAATATCTTCTGGATCTATTGAACCATCCTGAGCCTTGATTGCCAACCCTTTTGCTGCATGGACAATTTCGGCACGACCACCATAATTAAAAGCAAAGTTGAGGATCATACCGGTATTATCCTTCGTATCCTCAACTGCTTTCATAACTACTTTTCTCGTTCTATCAGGCAAATGGTCCGTAAATCCGGTTACCAATACTTTAATATTTTCTTTGATTAAATCGGGCATAAATGTTCCAAAGAAGTCAACCGGTAAGCGCATCAAAAAGTTGACCTCTTTGCTAGGACGACTCCAATTTTCAGTTGAAAAGGCATAAAGGCTCAAGACTTTAACACCTAAGTGACTGGCAGCAGTCGCAATCGTTTTGACATTATTCATACCTTCTTTATGTCCAGCAATTCTTGGTTGACCCAACCTCTTAGCCCAACGACCATTACCGTCCATAATAATTGCTACATGCTTTGGAATCGAAGCCTCTGGATCTAATCTCTTCCTAATATCTTCTGTCATATAAATTAGCCTTCAGTAATTTCCTTTTCCTTATCTGCAGCTAGTTTATCCATTTGGGCAATGGCATCATCAGTAACTTTTTGAACATCTTTTTCCAAAACATGCAATTCATCTTCTGTAATGTCATTATCCTTTTCTTGTTTCTTCAAATCATCCATAGCTTCACGACGAACGTTTCTAACAGCAATACGTCCGCTTTCGGCTTCTTTACCTACTTGCTTAGCAATTTCTTGTCTACGTTCACCAGTAAGTTGTGGGATAACCAAACGAATGACACTACCGTCATTAGCAGGGTTTAAGCCCAAATCTGATGAGTTAATAGCATGTTCAATGTCATCTAGTGATGATTTATCATAAGGCGTGATCATTAAAACACGTGCTTCAGGAATGTTGATAGAAGCAACTTGATTCAATGGTACTTCTGTACCGTAATACATAACTCTAACGTTACTCAAAATTGAAGCATTAGCCTTACCGGCACGAATATTAGCTAGTTCACGGCTTAAAACGTCAACTGACTTAGACATATTCTCTTTTGCTTTTGTAATAGCTTTATTTGTCATCATTACCACCCTTTATAATTGTTCCAATATTTTCACCTTGAACAACCTTCTTGATATTTTCAGGTTTATTCAAGTTGAAGACAATCAATGGAATATCGTTATCCATTGACAATGAAGAAGCTGTTGTATCCATAACACCGAGATTCTTATTAATAATATCAAGTTGTGACAATTCTGAATACTTCTTAGCATTTGGATCCTTCTTAGGATCAGCTGAATAAACTCCATCAACATCATTCTTGGCCATCAAAATAACATCGGCTTCGATTTCAGCAGCACGTAATACTGAAGTAGTATCAGTTGAGAAGTATGGATTACCAGTTCCACCGGCAAAAATAACTACACGGCCCTTTTCTAGATGTCTAACGGCTCTTCTTCTGATATATGGTTCTGCAACTTGGCGCATTTCAATTGAAGTTTGCACACGAGTTGGGACACCGATATTTTCCAAACCATCTTGTAATGCTAGACCGTTCATAACTGTAGCCATCATACCCATGTAATCTGCTTGAGCACGATCCATACCCATTTCAGCACCAGTTTCGCCACGCCAGATGTTTCCACCACCACAAACAATGGCAACTTCAACACCTAAATCGTGAACACTTTTGATTTGTTCAGCGATTTTTTTGATAACTGGGGGATTAATGCCAAATCCTTTTTCTCCAGCTAAAGCTTCACCAGAAACTTTTAAAATAATTCTTTTATACTTGATATTAGGCATAAGTACTCTCCTTTAATTTTGCTATTAAACATTTTAACATATTAGAAACACTAAATTTATCTAAACACTATTTTTAAATAAAAATTGCAAGGATACAACCCTTTATACAAAGAAAAGGTCGTTTAATTCAAATTGAATTAAGCGACCTTTCTCGAAATTGTTAAAAAATTACTTCATTTGGTTCTTTACTTCTTCAGCAAAGTCTTCTTGTTTCTTTTCGATACCTTCGCCAACTTCGTAACGAACGAATGAAACTAACTTACCATTCTTTGATTCAACAAATTGTTGAACTGTCATGTCTGAATCCTTAACGAATTCTTGATCAGCCAAACTAATTTCTGACAAGAACTTGTTTAGACGACCTTCAACGATTCTAGGAATGATTTTTTCAGGTTTACCTTCAGCCTTTGTTTCTTCAGTGAAGATAGCTTTTTCATGTTCTAGACGATCAGCAGGAACTTGATCACGGTCCATGAATTCAGGGTTGATAGCTGCAACGTGCATAGCAACGTCCTTAGCAGTATCTTCATCAGCACCTTCAAGAGTAACAATAGCACCGATCAAACCACCATTGTGTAGGTATGAACCGAATACTTGTGAGTCAGTCTTGTCAAGAACTTCGAAACGTCTCAATGAAATCTTTTCACCGATAACAGCTGTTAAGCCAGTGATAGCTTCGTTGATTGTTTGGTCACCCATCTTAAGTTGCAAAGCTTCGTCCATTGTCTTTGGTTCATTTTCAACGATTGCCTTACCAATACTATTTACTAAATTGATAAACTTATCATTTGATGAAACAAAGTCAGTTTCTGAGTTAACTTCGATGATAGCAGCTTTGTTACCTGAAATTTCGATATGTGTCAAACCTTCAGCAGCAACGTTACCACTCTTCTTGGCAGCCTTAGCAATACCCTTTTCACGAAGTTTGTCGATAGCTTCTTGCATATTACCGTCAGCAGCAACCAATGCCTTCTTAGCATCCATCATACCAACGCTTGTCTTATCACGTAATTCTTTAACTTGAGCAGCAGTAATTTTAGCCATTAGTAATCCTCCAGTCGTATAAATAAAGCCATCTTACTCAGATGACTCTATTTTACGTTTATTATTTTAATTATTTGTTATCTTCGCTTGTGTTCTTAGCTTGTGCTAAATCTTCGATAGATTTTGCATCAGCAGCATCAGAATTTTCGTCGTTGTTGTCATCCTTAGCAAAGTCTGCATCTGTAACAGCTTCTTCACCTTGTTTACCTTCAACGATAGCATCAGCCATCTTAGATGTGATTAATCTAACGGCACGGATAGCATCATCATTTGAAGGAATGATAACATCGATAGGATCTGGATCTGTGTTTGTATCAACCATAGCTACGATAGGAATGTTAAGTTTCTTAGCTTCGTTAACAGCAATGTTTTCCTTGTGAGGATCAACAATGAACATAACATCTGGGATTCTTGGCATATCTTCGATACCACCAAGGAATCTTTCTAGCTTAGCTTGTTGCTTTTGTAGTAAAGCAACTTCTTTCTTAGGTAGACGATCAAAAGTACCATCTTCAGCCATTGCCTTGATGTCCTTTAATCTCTTGATACGTTTTTGGATTGTGTTCCAGTTAGTCAAAGTTCCACCTAACCAACGGTGGTTAACGTAGTATTGACCGGCACGTGTAGCTTCTTCAGCAACAGCGTCTTGGGCTTGTTTCTTTGTACCAACGAATAGGAAAATTCCATCATCACCGGCAACAGCCTTCATATAGTTGTATGCATCGTCGATCATGCGTACTGTTTTTTGTAAATCAATGATGTAAATACCATTTCTTTGTGTAAAGATAAATGGCTTCATCTTAGGGTTCCATCTTCTTGTTTGGTGACCGAAATGTACACCGGCTTCAAGAAGTTGTTTCATAGAAATAACTGACATAAAAAGTTCCTCCTGGTTTTTACCTCCACTTAAGTCTTATTCAATTGAAACGCGACTCGCGCACCATCAACTGAATCGTTAAGTGTGTGTATTCAATACGGTTTAATATTATAAATGAAGACCACTATTTAATCAAGTAGTCGTGCCAATTTATTCCGTGACTTTTTAAAAGTTGTTCTTTTTGTTGACGTGTCAGCTTTTTAATCGCAATTTCTCGTTTCAAAGCTGCAGATTTATTAGCTAATTCTTCGGTATACATGAGTTGCACTGGACGTCTGACTTTCGTGTACTTGGCACCTTTGCCGGCATTATGCGTCTTTACTCGTTTTTCTACATTATTACTAGTTCCTGTATAAAAAGTCTTGTCGCTACACAATAACATGTAAACATAGTATTTACTTTCCATTGATTATTAAATTGGCCTCTTCACTCAATTGATGATTTTCGTCATAAATAACTAAGTCTGGTTCCACTTTCAAGGATGCAGTCTTTACAGTTTTGATAGCATCAACTAAGACTAAATTGGCATCTTTTTTAGAAGTCGTTCTGACAAATCTTAGACGCTTAGCCTGCAGCTTTTCTTCATTCATCGTTACTAATAAATCACTGAGTCGTTGTGGACGATAGACTAAAAAAGCATGAGAATTTTCTTTGAGCAAAATCTTAATAGCCGACAAAATGTCTTTTAAATCAGCTTTTAACTCGTGACGCGCAACAGCTAAAACTGAATTGTCCTTGATTGCAGTTTGATCTGTCACCTTAAAATATGGCGGATTGCAAACGACCGTATCAACCGTATCATGGACAATATACTGTTGAACATTTTTCAAGTCATCATTAACTAAGGTCACTTGATTGGATAAGTGGTTATCTATAATGCTTTGTTGAGCCAAATCCGCGAGTTGTTTTTGAATTTCGACTAAATAAATTTTAGCGGACGTCTTACTAGTTAAAGACAAACCAATCGCTCCATTTCCTGCACATAAATCGACAACTTTGCCTTTTTTTGCGGGATTTGCGAAATTATAGAGTAAAATAGTATCAAGATTGAATGAGTAGAGTTCTTTATCTTGATTGATCTTAACTCCACTATTTGCAATCGTATCTTGAGAATTAATCGACATGTTACACCTGCTTTATGGTATTTTAAATAAGTGAAAATTATTTTTGGGAGAATGATATTTTTATGTTTTATAAAGTAATTCGTGTTTTAGTGAGAGGACTAGTCTTCCTCTTAAATGGGCGTTACCACGTTATTGGCAAAGAAAACTTGCCTGATAAGCCCTACATTCTAGTAGCACCGCATCGAACTTGGTGGGAACCGATCTTCTTTGCTTTGGTTATTTCGCCACGTGATGCAACTTTTATGGCAAAAAAAGAACTCTTCAAGAATCCTATTTTAAGATTCATTCTAGTCCATGCTCACGCCTTTCCAGTTGATCGAGAACATCCCGGACCCTCAGTTATCAAAACACCTGTCAAAGCTTTGAAAAAAGAAGGCAAAGTCTTGATAATGTTTCCTTCTGGAACTCGTTACTCGGAAGACTTAAAAGGTGGTGCCTCTTTGATAGCCAAGTTATCCAAAGCTCCACTAGTACCCTTTGTTTATCAAGGACCATTAACATTTGGTGGACTTTTGAAACATCAACGAATCACCATTGGAGTTGGTCCGGAAATCGACTTTGACTTCAAAGCCAAATTAGATGAGAAACAAACTAAACAAGTTAATGAAGACATGGAAAAAGCTTGGGATAAAATCGATAATGAAATCGATCCTAGTTTTGAATATATCCCACCAAAAAAGAAACACAAATAATTATATAAATAAAAAAGACGACATTTCAAATTGAAATTGTCGTCTTTTTCGTTTATATGGAGTTTTTACCTATATCACGGCGATAAAAAATATTTTCTTGATTCATACGTTGCAAATGCTGATAAACATCGGCTTGGGCGTGACTCAATGAATCAGCTTGGGTCTGCATTAAATACAAACGTCCACCATTACTGATTAATTCATTATCTTGCTTGCGAACAGCGGCATAATTGATTGTCAAAGGACAATTTTTGAAATCATCGATCTTGCCTAGACTGCCAAAAATTGGTTTTTGTGGGTAACCTTGGCTGACTGCAAAAACACCTAGATTAAGACCCTTAGTTTCCCAATTTATTTCAGTAATTTTTTTATGATCCAAAATCTTTACAAAAATATCCGATAAATCAGACTTCAATCGTGGCAAAACCACTTCCGTTTCCGGATCACCAAAGCGAGCATTGAATTCAATTACCTTGATACCATCTTTAGTCAAAATCAATCCAGCATATAAAATACCAGTGTATTTGATACCTTCTTGATACAATTGATGGATAAATGGCTTCAAGATTTGTTCAATTGCTGCTTGTTTGATGCCATCGGAGATATTACTTACGGGACAAACAGCACCCATACCGCCAGTATTAGGACCCTTGTCATCTTCAAAGATCTTCTTATAGTCTTGAGCTAAAGGCATTGGATAAAAGCGCTTGTGATCAACAAATGCCATCAATGAAAATTCTTCACCTTCTAGGTATTCTTCAATCACTATTCGCTTAGTATTGAACTTATGTCCATCTAATAACTCACTTACTACTTCCAAAGCATCGTCTAAACTCTGAACAATATAAACACCTTTACCAGCAGCTAAACCATCAGCCTTGATAACTGTTGGAAAACTTGCTTCAACTGTCAAATATTCCACGGCACTTTCTAAATCAGCAAATTCACGATATTTAGCTGTTGGAATATTAATATCAGCCATTACTTTTTTAGTGAAAGTTTTGGAACCTTCCACTTGCGCAGCTAATTTGTTAGGTCCAAAAATTTTTAATTTACGTTCCTTAAAGAAATCAACAATTCCATTTACCAAAGGTTCTTCCGGACCAACGACCGTATAGTCGATACCATTGGTTTGAACAAAATTAGTTAAATGATCAAACTCATCTTCATTGATCGAAATTGTTTTGATACCTGATAATTTCATTCCATCATTTCCGGGTGCGCAGAAAACAGTATTATTATCGTTTTTCAATAATGCCTTACAAATAGCATCTTCTCTGGCACCAGAACCAACAACAAGTATTTTCATTAAAAAACCTCTCTAGTGTTTGAAGTGTCTTCTACCTGTGAAGACCATTGCAATACCATGTTCATTTGCCATGTCGATTGAATCTTGATCTTTGATTGAACCACCTGGTTGAACGATAGCTGTAATATTATGTTCTGCCGCATATTGAACACAGTCATCCATTGGGAAGAAAGCATCAGAAGCCATAACTAAAGGTGTGTGTGTATCAGCTTGTTCCTCTTGTTCAACCGCAATCTTAACTGAACCAATACGATTCATTTGACCGGCACCAATTCCAAGTGTCTTATCAGTTGTTGAGATAACGATAGCATTACTCTTAACATGTTTAACAATTTGTTGACCAAACAGTAAAGCCTTCATTTCTTCATCAGTTGGGGCTTTCTTAGTAACGACTTTAAATTCGTCCATTTGATCAACCGTACTATCACGTTCTTGAACTAGTAATCCACCCATGACAGACACGTAGTCATATTTGTCAGCAGCTTTTGACTTAGAAAAATCAAGTGTCAAGAGACGAATGTTCTTCTTAGCTTCTAGAATTTCTAGGGCTTCTGGTGTGAAACTAGGGGCAATTACGATTTCCAAGAAAATCTTGTGCATTTCTTCAGCAATTTCTTTCGTAACTTCGCGGTTGACCGCTACGATACCACCGAAAATTGACATTGTATCTGCTGTATAAGCTTTTCTCCATGCTTTGTAAATTGATTCATCATCAACTCCAACACCACAAGGATTCATGTGCTTTAATGCAGCAACACAAGGTTGGTCAAAATCAGCTACGATTCTTAAAGCAGCATCAGCATCCTTAATATTGTTGAATGATAATTCCTTACCATGAAGCTGTTTTGCAGAAGCGATTGAATATTCACTTGGCATAGCGCTTTGATAAAAAGCAGCCTTTTGATGAGAATTTTCACCATATCTTAATTCTTGGTGATAATCGTATCCTAGAACTTCGACATCTGGAAATTCATCCTTATTTAGATCAGTCAAATAATGAGCAATAATACTATCGTATTGAGCTGTATGGCGGAAAGCTTTAGCAGCTAAACGGCGACGTAAAATAGTATCATCTTCGTCTGATTTAATGCTTTCAAGAACAGTTTCATAATCCTTATTGTCAATAACTACGTAAACGCTCTTGAAATTTTTAGAAGCAGAACGAATCATTGAAGGACCACCGATATCGATCTGTTCAATAGCTTGGGCTGGAGTAACATCAGCCTTTGAGATAGTTTCTTTAAATGGATAAAGATTGACACAAACTAAATCAATTGTATTAATATTGAGCTTTTCGAGCGTCTTCATATGTTCAGGATTATCACGTTTAGCTAATAATCCGGCATGAACGACTGGATGCAATGTCTTCACACGACCATCAAGAATTTCTGGAAATTTAGTTACCTCATCAATTTCAGTTACTTTAACGCCGGCTTCTTGGAGTTTCTTGTATGTACCACCAGTAGAAATAATTTCAAAATCATTAGCGATTAAACCTTTAGCAAATTCAACAACACCTGTTTTATCTGAAACACTGATTAAAGCTCTCTTCATTATTTGGCCACCTCATTATTTTTATTTAATAAATCAAGAATTACTTGGCGATACATCTGATGCTCAGTTTGATGAATTCTTGCTTCTAAACTGGCTTCAGTATCATTTCTTAAACGAACAACTTTGCACTGCTTGATGACTGGTCCCGTATCGACCCCTTCATCAATATAATGAATCGTTACACCAGTTACCTCATCTCCTGATTGATAGGCTCTTTCAATTGCTTCGAGTCCTGAAAACTTCGGTAACAATGATGGATGAATGTTGATAATGTGATTAGGATAAGCTGCTAATAAAGTTGGTGTCACAACTTTCATATAGCCCGCTAATAAGATGTATTCGATTTTCAATGGTTTTAATTTATCGATAATTGCTTGTTCATAAGTACTACGATCAGGATAATCAGCCAATTGATTAACGAACACAGGAATGTGATACTTCTTTGCTCGCTTTAAAACGTGAGCTTTTGGTTGATCGCAAACTAAGATTTCAATTTCTAAACCTAAATTCTTTAACTCATCCGATTTGGCAATGGCCTCAAAATTGCTACCACTACCGGAGGCAAAGACGGCTACTCGCATAGCTTATCTCCTTTCAAAATCAGACTTTGGGATTCTCTTGGAATTAATTCACCAATTGTATAAGCATTAGTTTTAGTTTCATTCAATAATTCCAACACTTCGATTTCTCGAGCCGGATTGACAGCAATGACCATCCCAATGCCCATATTGAAAATGTTATACATATCATTTAATCCTAGCTGTCCATACTTTTGCAAAATATCAAAAATAGGCAATTTTGGCCAAATATCGACATTGATCGACGCTGCTAAGTCATCGGGCAACATTCGCGGAATATTTTCAAAAAATCCGCCGCCAGTAATATGACTGATACCTTTAATCAGACGTTCTTCTAATAGTGGAACAACATCTTCAACATAAATCTTCGTTGGTGTTAATAACAATTCTCCTAGGGTCTTTCCAGAAGCTTCTGGCAACACATCATCGATTGAAAAATTGTGATCTTGGAAGAAAATCTTTCGAACGAGCGAATAGCCATTGGAATGAATACCGCTAGAAGTAATACCAATCAAAACATCGCCAGCTTTTAGATTTTCTTTTTGCAACAAATCGTCTTTTTCACAGATACCGACTGAAAATCCCGCTAAGTCATAATCTTTTTCGCTATAAACACCTGGCATTTCAGCCGTTTCGCCACCGATCAAAGCAGCATTTGCTTGGTTACAGCCGTCAATTACTCCTTTAAGGATTTCTTCGACTTTGTGATCAATTTTGCCAGTTGAAATATAATCTAAGAAATACTGAGGAATGGCGCCTTGTGACAAAATATCGTTGACACACATTGCCACTAAATCAATACCGATCGTATCCCACTTCTTGGCTTCATTCGTCAATAACAATTTAGTCCCAACACCATCATCGCTAGAAACCAATACTGGATGCTTAAAGCCTTCTGGAATCTCGTAAACACCGCCAAAATTGCCGATATTTTTATTGTGAGTGTTTTGTTTAACAAACTTAGAAATCTTATAGCCTGATTGAATATCAACACCCGCATCTTGATAGGGATTAGACATCTTGATGCCTCCTTATTTTTTGGATTCGTAATCGTAGAGATATGTTGGATAATCACCATTAAAATATGACATATCCAAACCAGAATATGGTGCATCTGCATTTAAGCCAATTGCTTTGATCAAGCCATCTTCACTGAGAAATTTCAATGAATCGGAACCAAACATTTGGTTCATTTCAGGAATCGACTTGTGAGCAGCGATCAACTCGCTCTTTTCTTGAATGTCGATACCATAAAAACAAGGATGCATGAAACGTGGTGATGCAATTCTTAGATGGACTTCAACTGCACCAGCATCACGTAACAATTGCACGATATAAGCACAAGTAGTTCCCCGAACGATTGAATCATCGACTAAAATCACCCGTTTGCCACGAACAACTCCTTTGACAGCAGCCAATTTTTGGCGAACACTCTTTTCACGCAATTCTTTCGTTGGTTGAATAAACTCACGGCCCATATATTGGTTCTTGATCAAGCCCATTTCGTATGGCAAGCCGATTTCTTCAGCATAGCCACTTGCTGCGGATAAAGAAGAATTAGGAACACCCACGACGATATCGCCGTCAGCAGGAGCTTCTTTGGCAAGATTAGCACCCATACGTTTTCTGGCTGAATGAACGTTGATTCCTAAAATATCTGAGTCTGGTCGAGCAAAATAGATGAATTCCATCGAACAAATAGCTAATTGAGTCTTTTTAGTCCATTGATCAATTTCCATACCAGAATCTGAGATAGTAATCAATTCCCCTGGCTTAACGTCACGTACTAAAGTTGCGCCAACAGCATCCAAAGCACAAGTTTCACTGGCTACTACAAAACCTCCATTAGGTAATTTACCAATCGACAAAGGTCTAAATCCATGTGAATCAAGAGCTACGATCAAAGAATCTTTCGTCAATAACAGATAAGCAAATCCACCTTGAATCTTGTTGAGTGCTTCAATAATTTTTTCGTGTAAAGTTGGTGCATTAGACACTTTGATCAGATGTACCAAAACTTCTGAATCAGAACTAGATTTGAAAATATGACCTTTTGCTTCTAATTCTTTCTTCAATGTGATGGCATTCGTCAAGTTACCGTTATGTGCTAAGGCAATTTGGCTATCAGTAAAATCAAACAGTAGTGGTTGAACGTTTTCAATTTTGTTCTCACCAGCTGTTGAATAACGAACGTGACCGATTGCGGAATTACCAACTAAACTGTTGAGAAATTCTGGCTTAGAGAAAACTTGTGTCAACAATCCTAAATTACGATAAGTTCGTAATCTTTTACCGTCGTTGGCAACGATTCCGGCACCTTCTTGACCACGGTGTTGAAGACTGTGTAATCCTAAATAAGTTAGATAGTTAGCATTTTCAGCACCCCAGACGCCAAATACACCACATTCTTCATTCAAACTCTTTACTTCATTAAGCACGCAATCGCCTCTTTCCAACTACTCTTAGCTGTTTGTCCATCAATTTGGATTGTTTCATCAGCTGTAGTAATTTTGAAAATATTTTGGGAACTAACAAAACCTAATAATTCAAAATCTCTTTGTACAAGATTTTCGAAAGCTCTTTGATCCTTTGGTGCTACCGTCACTAAAAATCGTGATTGAGTTTCTGAGAACATTTGTTGAGAAGTTGATTTAGTTTCAATTTCAAAACCAAGATCATTTTGAAAGGCTGATTCTGATAAGGCAACTGCCAAACCACCTTCTGAAAGGTCATGACAACTCTTTAATAACCCTTGATTGATAGCTTGTCTGATCAAATCTTGATGCAATTTTTCTTGGTTTAAATCTAATGGTCTTAAGTCACCTTTTAGTTGCTTCATCTGTGCCATTTGAATTTCTGAACCATTGAAGTCATCTTTAGTTTGACCCAACACATAAATTAAATCCTGGCTGTGCTTGAAATCACTCGTAGTGACCTTTTTAACATCATCGATCAAACCAACCATCCCTACCATTGGGCTAGGATAAATGGCTACTTCGTTATATTCGTTATAAAGTGAAACATTACCAGAAATAACTGGTGTATCAACAATCTCACAGGCACTGGCAATTCCTTCAACACTCTTATCCAGTTCATAAAAAGCTTCTGGATCTTCGGGATTACCGTAATTCAAACAGTCAGTAATACCGATTGGTAGACCACCGCTAGCGACGATATTTCTAGCTGCTTCCATGACAGCTATTTGTCCACCAACAAAAGGATTTAAGTAAACATATTTTGAATTGCTATCGTTCGTTACTGCGATGGCTTTTTTTGTTCCTCGAATTCTAACTACACCAGCATCACTACCCGGACGTACCAAAGTATTAGCCTTAACTTGAGAATCATAAGTTTGATAGAAATATTTTTTGCTAGCAATATTAGGTCGTTGTAACATATCCAACCAAGTTTCTTTCAATGAAGAAATCGTTGGTTCAAAATGGAAATCTTTATCATCGACCATTCTTTGTGGTTGCTTTTCAACTCGATCATATTCTGGTACATCTTCAGTCAAACTATCAACAGGAATATCAGTTACCAATTCATCGTGATGATAAATACGATATTGCTTATCATTAGTTACTTCACCAATAACAACTGCATCCAACTCAAAATGTCTAAAGAACATCAATACGTCGTCGATGAATTCCGGCTTTACGCACAAAACCATTCGTTCTTGAGATTCTGATAGCATCATTTCGTAAGCTGTCATACCAGTTTCTCGTTGAGGCACACGATCTAGATTCAATTTCAAACCAGATCCTGCCTTAGAAGCCATTTCAGCAGTTGAAGAAACTAATCCAGCCGCACCCATATCTTGAATACCTAAAATCCAATTGGAATGTTGTTCGATAATTTCAACACAAGCATCCATCAATAGCTTCTCAATAAAAGGATTACCGACTTGAACAGCTGAACGTTGCTTGTTCTTCGTATCGGTAAATTCATCTGAAGCAAAAGTTGCCCCGTGAATTCCGTCACGACCAGTCTTAGCACCAACATAAACGATCAAATTCTTATCGCCACTAGCAGTACCATGCTTAAAATCAGTGTTATTCAACAAACCGATACACATTGCATTAACCAATGGATTGTGTTCGTAACAGTATTCAAAAGAAATTTCCCCACCAATAGTTGGCAAACCAATACAATTTCCGTAACCACCAATACCAGCAACAACTTCGTTTACTAAATGCTTAGTTTTGCCATCTTTTAATGGTCCAAATTTCAAACTATTCATCAAAGCAATTGGTTGAGCACCCATTGAGAAAATATCTCTAATGATTCCACCAACACCGGTCGCAGCACCTTGATAAGGTTCAACTGCTGACGGATGATTGTGACTTTCAGCTTTGAAAACTACAGCTTGATTATCACCAATATCTAAAATACCGGCATCTTCACCTGGACCTGCCAAAACACGATCACTGTGATTAGGCATTTTACGAAGAACTTTTTTGGAATTTTTGTAGGAACAATGTTCACTCCACATTACGGAATAAAGTCCTGCTTCTGTGTAATTAGGCAGACGATGTAAAATCTTTTCACTGATCAAGTTATACTCTTCGTCAGTTAATCCCCATTGTTGATAAATCTTTTCATCTTTAATTTGTTTTGCAGTAGGTTCAGTCATTAGTCATTCACCTTTACTTCTGGATTGATTAACGATTGGAACAATTTCAAACCATCATCAGAACCAAGGATTTCTTCAATTGCTCTTTCTGGATGAGGCATCATTCCCAATACATTCTTTTCTTTGTTGGCAATACCAGCAATTTGATCCACGCTGCCATTGATATTTTCTTTATACTTAAAAATGATTTGATGGTTCTCTTTTAATTCTTGCAAGGTTGCTTCATCACAGTAATAACGTCCCTCACCGTGGGCAACTGGAACTTTGATCACTTCTTTTCGTTGATAGTGACTTGTGAAAATGGTCTGATTATTCTCAACTTCAAGATCGACGGTCTCACAAATAAAACGACTCTTCTCATTTTGAATCAAGGCTCCCGGCAACAAACCTAATTCGGTTAAAATTTGAAAGCCATTGCAAATTCCCAAAACGATTTTACCTTCATTAGCAAAACGAATAATTTCCTTAACAATTGGTGCGTGCACAGCAATGGCTCCACTGCGTAAATAGTCGCCGTATGAAAAACCACCAGGAATCAAAACACCATCAAATCCATTCAAGGATGTAGCTCGATAATCGACTAATTCGACTGTTTGCTTGATGCCATCACGGATTGCATAGAAGAGATCCATATCACAATTGGAACCAGGGAAATTCACCACTGCAAATTTCATTTATTCAGCCTCCGTAATTTCATAACGGTAAGTTTCAATATTAGGATTTGCTAAAAGATCATCACAAATTTTGTCGACATCGTTTTCTAATTCTTGATAATCATTGGCAAATTTCAATTCAAAGTATTTACCCATGTGAACGTCAGATATTTTGTCATAACCCATCGTATTAATAGCGGACTTGATAGCTTCTCCTTGTGCATCTAAAACGGAATCTTTCAAAGTAACGTAAACTTTAACTAATTTCATGGTTTCTCTCCTATTTATCTTGTAGTCGTTGCAAGACGTCGTGATATGTTTCAACTAAATCGCCTTCGTGCTTACGAAAGACATCTTTGTCCATTGAATGGTGACTAGTTTTATCCCATAGACGGCAATTATCAGGTGAAAATTCATCTACCAAAATGATTTGACCATTGTATTTACCAAATTCAAGTTTGAAATCAACTAAATCAAAGTCAGCTTTAGCAAAGAAAGGAATCAATAATTGATTAATTTTTAAAGCTTGTTCTTTAATAACTTCGATTTCTGCATTGTCGGCAATCCCTAAAGCATGAATCTGTGATTCATTGATAAAAGGATCATCTAATGCATCGCTCTTATAATAAAATTCGATAATTGGAGTCGATAATTTTTGACCTTCTTCAATTTGGAATTTTCTGACTAAAGAACCGGAAGTGATATTTCTTAAAACTACTTCTAAGGGAAAGACATTTGTTTTTTTAACTAGTTGCTCATGGTCCGAGAGATTTTTAACCAAATGTGTTTTAATGCCATTCTTAATTAAGTAATCAAAAACTAACATTGAGATTTGACAGTTCAAAACACCCTTTCCGGGTAGGATTTCTTTTTTCTTTCCATTGAAGGCAGTCGCTTGGTCTTTATAAACCATCAAAACTTCGTCTTCATTTTCAGCTTGATACACATTCTTAGCTTTTCCTTCGTAAAGTAACTTTTCGTTTGTCATTTTTACACGTCCCAAATTGAATTATTTTCAATAGCTTGTTTAGTTTTTTCAAGATCATCACTCAAAATTGTGATATGACCCATCTTACGGTTTTCTTTAATAGCATCCTTGCCATAGTCGTGGAAATGCCATTCTGGATGTTGAACCAATTCCTTTTTAGCTGGCTCCAAATGCTGTCCCAAAAGGTTAACCATAGCGGCTGGTTTTAACAGTTCGATTTTTGGCATTGCCAAATTACAAATTCCACGGATATGAGCATCGAATTGAGAAATATTGCATGCTTCAATTGTTAGATGACCAGAATTATGAGGTCTTGGTGCAATTTCATTAACAAAAACTTCGTCTTTATCGGATATAAAAAATTCAATACACATTGTGCCAACCAATTCGAGTTTTTCAGCTAAGGTTTCAGCAACTTGATAAATGTGTTGAGCGCTTTTTTCACTGATTTGAGCTGGGCAAGTACTCAAATGTAAGATGTTGTGACGATGGACATTTTCGATGATTGGAAAAATTGATTTTTCACCTTTACTATTAGCGGAAACAACGACGGAAACTTCTTTTTCCAAGTCAATTTTCTTTTCTAACATACAAGGCCCTTGCATCAATAAATGTTCAATATCAGCAAAACAAACATTTTCAGGATCTGTGATCAAAATTTGACCTTTACCGTCATAGCCACCACGAATCGTCTTCAGAATTACTGGTGCACCTAATTTCTCTACACCACGGTGGTATTCAAAAATATTTTCAATCACCACATGTGGCACAGTTGAGAAGCCACTGGCATCGATGAAGTCCTTTTCAGAAATTCGATTTTGAGTAACTTTTAAAGCTTTAGTACCTTGAGGCACTTGAGTGTACTTCTTAACTTCATTGATAGCTTCCGCATCGACATTTTCAAATTCATAAGTTAAAACATCGCATCGCTTGGCTAATTCGACTAATTGATCGACATCTGAATATTCAGCTACGATTTGGTCGTCAGACACTTGTGCGGCTGAACAATTCTCTTGCGGATCTAAAATAATTACTTTATAACCCATTTCTTTGGCGCAAAAGGACATCATCTGGCCTAATTGACCGCCACCGATAATACCAATTGTTGAGCCCGGTAAAATTGTCTTATCCAAGGTCTTTCCCACTTTCTAGCGATTTGTCGTGCATCGCTTGAACATATTTCTTTAATGATTCTTGATAATTTTCATTTTGTAGTGCACAAATCTTAGTGGCTAAAATTGCGGCATTCTTTGCTCCAGCTTCACCAATGGAAACAGTTGCGACTGGAACTCCTGCTGGCATTTGTACTATTGAAAGCAATGAGTCCATCCCTTTGAGATATCTCGATGGAACCGGCACCCCAATCACCGGTAAAATTGTTGATGAAGCAATCATGCCAGGTAAATGAGCAGCTCCCCCTGCTCCAGCAATGATCACTTTGAAAGTATCCTTAGCACCTCTAGCAAAATCGAGCATTTCTTGAGGCGTGCGGTGCGCTGAAATCACTTTAGCTTCATAACTGACACCAAGCTCTTGCAAGACATCTATCGTTGCTTGCACAACTTTTAAATCAGAAATGGAGCCCATAACTATCGCTACATCAGACATTAAAAATTTCCACCTTTCTTGCTTTGGTATCCAAAGTTTATCAAGATTTCCATTCATTTTCAACGCTAAAAGCGTATTTTATGCATTATTTTTCATTTATTATTCGTGTTTATCGTTTAAATTTTGCCATTTATAATTATACAAATATATTTAGTTCGTAATTTAGTGATTGATTAATTTTTTGCATAAAAAAATAAGCGATACACATATAAAAATATGCATACCGCTTATTTTGCTTTAACTATTTGTTGTTCTTTTGTGAATTCTTCATAGTATTCATTAATTGATTAAGTTTCTTTTGTGAAGGCTTTTGTCCCATTTGAGCCATCATTTGCTTAATCATATCAGCACTGATTGGTGGATTGTCTTGGAAATATTTCTTCATATACCATCTAGCTGCAAAGAAACCACCAACTAGGCCAACCAACAAAGCTAAAATACCAACGACTATTGTTGTTCCCATTTATGTTTCACCCTTTCCATATACTTATTAATATTACAAAAAAAATTCAATAAATGAAAGTCTAATCGTCACGTAATCCCTTTTTGCGTTGAATTTCTCTAACTTTTTCAGGAGTGACTTCGTTTCCTTGCTTATCAAAAACACGTAACATTTCAATTTGTGATTTGAAACTAGCACGGAAATTCTTCAAGTACTCTTTTCTAAGTTCCGCTTGTTGATCTTCTTCTTCTTTAGTAATTGTGCCGGCTTTCGCTTTGTGTGCTAATTCATTAATTTTCTTAAGTAATTCGTCTTGTTCGTTCATTTCTCAAATCTCCCTAATACAATCGAACACTTGTTTGAACTTGTATTCAAATTTTGATACAATCTATTTAAGATATTAACAATGAGGTGTTCTAATGTCAAAAGCTGAAGGCTCTAAACAGTCACAAATTTTACAATGCATTTATGATTACTTAGATGAACATGGATATCCGCCCACTGTCAGAGAAATCTGCGAAGCTGTAGATTTATCTTCAACATCAACGGTCCACGGTCATCTATCTCGTCTTGAAAAGAAAGGCTACATCCAACGTGACCCTACAAAACCACGTGCAATCGAGTTAACGACCATTGGACTTAGCTCAATTGGTATCAAGTCAAAACAAATTCCTATCTTAGGTACTGTTGCGGCTGGCCAACCAATTACAGCTGAAAGAAATCCAGATGGTTATTTCCCACTTCCACCTGATTTGAATCGTGAATCTGGTGAATTATTCATGCTAGAAATTCATGGCGAAAGTATGATCAATGCGGGAATTTACGATGGAGACCACGTTATCGTTCACGAACAAAACTTTGCTAACAACGGTGAAATTATTATTGCGATGACTGAAGATATCGAAGCTACTTGCAAGAGATTTTATCAAGAAAATGGACATTACCGCCTACAACCAGAAAACGATACAATGGACCCTATCATCTTAGACAATGTTGAGATTTTAGGAAAAGTCGTTGGACTATATCGTTCACAAATATTCTAAGCCACTCATTTAGTTGAGTGGTTTTTTTATTGGTGTTTGATCAAACGAACACGATAAACTTCAGAAATGGCATTCAAGTGATGAATCAAATCTTCAGCATCATCTTGGTTTAAATCATTAACATCAACAATCGTATAAGCCACTTTATCTTTAGCTGCATTGGCCATGTTTTCAATATTGATTTGACGATTGGCTAGTTGCGTACTGATCTGTCCCACCATGTTAGGAACATTCTGGTGAATTACGGTAATTCGAAAAGCTGTTTCAAACGCCACTTGCATGTTCGGTAAATTGACGCAATTAGTCGTATCACCATTTTGCAAATAATCCATGACGGTATTTGCTCCTTGAATAGCTCCATTTGATTCGGCTTCTAAAGTTGAACCCCCGATGTGTGGTGTAATGGTAATTTGCGAATTTTCAGCAATAACCGGTTCGCCAAAGTCAGTACAGTAATGATTGATTTTTTGGTTACGAATAGCCTTAACAGCAGCTTTGTTATTGACGATGCCTATTCTTGAATAATTAAACAAAACCACTCCGTCTTTCATTTCATTGATTTCTGGGGTACTGATCAAACCGATTGTTTCTTCATTTTTGGGTACGTGAACGGTAACAAAGTCTGCATTTTTTACCGCCTTCTTGATCGTATCCACTCGTTTAACTTTATTATTGATTCTCCAGGCGGCATTAGCTGATAAATAAGGATCATAACCAATTACCTTCATCCCTAATCCTAACGCAGCATTGGCAACTAGAGAACCAACATGACCTAACCCAATTACAGCAACCTTTTTACCAAATAGCTCGGTTCCGTTGAATTTAGTCTTATCTTTTTCAGTTCGTTGAGAAACATCGGCTTCTGTATGTTCATCTGAATATTGGTGTGCTGCAAAGAGATTTCTCTTCGTAGCAATCATTAAAGCAACGATCAATTCTTTGACAGCATTGGCATTACTACCAGGAGTATTAAAGACTGCAATTCCCTTTTTTGTCACACGATCTAACGGAATATTGTTAACACCAGCACCAGCTCTGACAATTGTTTTTAAACTTTGTGGAAAATCAGCTTCCAACAAGTTAACTGATCTAATCAAATAGGCATCTGGATTATCAGTCTTGTTAATTTCAAAATCATTTCTAAAAGTATCTAAGCCGCTTTGGGCAATCGCATTAAAAGTTTTTACATCATACATTAGTGTTTCCCCCAGTAATCTTTTTCAAATTTATTTAAGAAGTCGACTAGCTTTTCAACGCCGCTATAAGGCATTGCGTTGTACAAACTAGCCCGCATTCCACCGACGGAACGATGGCCTTTAATATTCAACAAACCGATTTCACTAGCTTGTTGAATCAATTCTTGATCTAATTCTTGCTTACCTGTTACAAAAGGTACATTTGTTAAGGAACGGTCTTCTTTTATAACTGGTGCCGTAAATAATTTAGAATCATCTAAGAAATCGTACAATAAATCAGCTTTCTTACGATTGCGACGATCCATTTCTTCAACTCCACCTTGTTCTTTTACCCATTTCAAAACTAATCCAGCCACATAAATGGCAAAAACAGGTGGCGTGTTGAACATCGAGTTCTTTTTGGCAAACAGTTCATAATCGATCATGCTGGGAAGATTTTTAGCTTTACCAATTAAATCATCTTTGACTACAACGATAGTTAATCCAGCGATTCCAACATTCTTTTGCGCTCCAACCATCATCAAATCGAATTTAGAAAAATCGTAATTTTGTGCTAAGAAATTGGATGACAAGTCGGCTACTAGCGGAGTATTCCCAGTCTTTGGCAAAAGATTATAGGCCGTTCCTTCAATCGTATTATTAGTCGTAATATGTAAATAATCGTAAGTATTCTGTGGTAAGTTTTTTAACACAGGCAATTGAGTGTAATGAAGATTCTTCGTTGAATCTAAAACGTCTACTCCTATACCTAAACGACTAGCTTCATCTCTAGCCCGATCGGCCCAGTGACCACTATCTAATAGGGCAATCTTTTTGTATTCAGTTGCTAGATTCAAGGGAGCTGCACTAAACTGTAGAGTACAACCTCCTTGGAAGAAGAGTACGTGATAATTATCCGGCACTTGTAATAGTTCTTTTAAATCTCGTTGTGCTTGATTGATGACTTTATCAAACAAATTCGACCGGTGAGATATTTCCATTACGCTCATTCCCGAATTATCAAAGGATGGTAAATCTTCCTTCACTTTTTTAACGACCTCAGTTGGCAAAACAGCTGGACCAGCTGAAAAATTATAAACTACCATGAATTCCACTCCTTTAAAAAATTAGATAAAAAAATCCCCACAGATAAAATCTCTGTGAGGAAACTAGTTGACTAAATTTATTAACCCCACAGTTATGAATTTGACTTCATACATGAGGTTTAGTTAATAAGCCTACATGTATATACGTGTAGACTTGGAGGAGACTGTAAGGTTTAATGTATTTTTGATATTTTTCATATTAAATAACCTCCAATTAACTTAAATAAACTTTAACATTCTTTTAATAATTGTCAACTAGTAATCTTTAATTATTATGAATATAATTAAACTATGACAATCATCTAGGAGGAGTTATGACTCAATTTTACTTTATTCGTCACGGTCAAACGAAAGCTAATGTTTTAAAAATGAAACAAGGTACAATTAATTCAGAAATCACTTACCTCAATAATAATGGTCAAGAACAAGCTAAGACTTTGCGTGATCACTTTGATATCAGCTTTGCAGATAGAATTATTTCTAGTCCTTTAAACCGTACCAAACAAACAACTGAAATTTTGAACCAAAGTGCCCAGTTACCAGTCAGTTTTGACAAGCGATTATTAGAAATTTCGTATGGCCAGTGGGACGGTCAAAAGAATGCTGACTTGAGAAAAAGACATCCAGACGCTTATAATGACTATTGGGACGATGTTTTACCAATGTACGTTAAATACGCTCCAGATGGTGAAACTTTTGATGATGTGATCAATCGTGTACATGATTTCATGATTGAAACTACTAATAAATATCCTAACGACAAAATTATCTGTGTAACGCATGGTTTCACCATCAAAGCTAGTGCTCTGGATGTTCTAAAGCCTCAAGATCTAATGAGCTTACCAGAACCAAGAAACACTAGTGTTACAAAAATAACTAGTGTTAGTGATAAAGAGTTTTATTTAGAGTATTATAATCAAGTCTTTAATTAAAATTTCGAGATGAAAAAATGTGACAATTCAACAATTAGAAAATGAAATTATCAAGCAAAAAATTACAAATTTTACCGGTTTAAGTGGTTTAGCAAGCGTTAGAAATAGTGATATTGAAGAATACTTTTATGGTTTTATGGATTGGCTGATTGAAAATAAAATTCTAGAAAAAGTTAATAATTACTCAGAAGTCAACTTAAGTCTACAATACGTTAATTCTGATGATTTTATCGTCTGGATTTTACATTTTGGTGATGTTTATGCTAATTTGCGTGAACGATATTCGGAAATCATCTTTCCAAATGGTCTGGATAAATCCGCAAGTGAACAATTGAAGCAATTGAAAAAAATCAATCCGAAATATTCCTTTTTAGTTGCTCTGACTCATCATCTCAAAAACAGTCATTTTTATTCTGACCGCGATATCGAAAAGCTCGATTCATTATTAAAAAATATTCCAAATAACAATAACAGTAAAATCAAACGTAATTCTACTTTAGGACAAGCCTTATTCGACTCTTTGTACACCCTATCCAATTATGGGATTGAACGAATGGTTAAAAAGAGTATCTAAAAATCCGCTATCAAACGATAACGGATTTTTTTAGTCTAATTTTAAATTGGCTGATTCTAAGGCTTTTTTCACGACCCACATGACATCCTCACTATGTTGCAAGTGTTGTTGTACCGCTGATAAATCGTGAGTTCGAATAATCTTTTCAAATTCAACAAATTCCTGATACATCCGATGTGGATAAACATTGTGATCGATTTTTTCAACTAATTCTTTATCATTGTCATAAATATCAAATGATTTCATCTCATTAGTTGGACCATTGACTACAATTGAGCCGTGATTACCTTGAACAACGCTACTTCTAAATGGAATGACTGAATCTTTTGCGCCAATAGCTACGGCTTTGATTGAGCCATAGTCCAAAGTCAAAATACCCGACGTATCAATGTCTCGCTCGATATTTGGCAAATACGTTATCATCTTAGGACGACCCAACAAACCAACGATAAAATGAATATTATAAATATTAAGATCCATCAAGGCTCCGCCACCCTTTTTAGGATCAAATGCTGGTAAAATTTTTCCGGCTTTAAAGGCATCGTATCGAGATGAATATTGTGAATAATTACTTTCAATAATTTTTAAATCACCCAATTCAGGCAACTTCTTTTTTAAATCAAGAAAGTTTTGCAAATATTGAGTTGTAATTGCTTCTAGCAAGACGAGATGTTTTTCTAGAGCAATTTTCTTCAGATCTTCAAATTCTTCATACTTGACCGTGAAAGGTTTCTCAGAAATGACATTCTTACCATTTTCCAAAGCTTTTTTAGCAAATTGATAGTGTAAGAAATTAGGAACTGCCACGTAGACAGTATCAAAATCGCTCTTCTTTAAAGCCTCATCAAAATCGGTAAATACTTGTCCAATATGATATTTGCTTTGTAATTGCTTCAAAATATCAATACTTCTGTTTGTCCCAATGATGGCTGTCAGTTGGGTTTCTTTTAGATCCTTAGTAATCGTCAAAAAGTCATGTACGATATTACCTGAACCAATAATTGCTAATTTCATTTTTCATACCTCCAAATCTTTTATCATCTCCATTGAACCACGACTTATTAAGTAATAACGTAATATATACAAAACGGTAAAAATGTTCCAATTATTTTTATATTAAAAACAAATTAGGTGAAACATTATGACAATTATTAATCAATTAAAGGCTCAAGATAACTTCAACGGGTCCGAAAAAGATTTGGCCAATTACATTTTAAAAAATAAGGAAGACGTTTTAAATTTATCGATTCAAAAATTGGCTACCAACACTTTCAGTTCAACTTCTACAGTTGTCAGACTATGTCGAAAAATTGGATTGAAGGGTTTCAAAGATTTCAAGATCAAACTGTCAGCTGAACTGCAAAAGCATTACGACGATATATCAACGATTGATCCCGACTTTCCTTTTACTGAAGATGACTCTAATAAAGAAATTGCTCAAAAAATCGCCAACGTCATGGAAACATCAATCAAACAGACGAGTGAACTCTTAGATAATTCTACCTTGGAAAAAGCTATTCGCTTAATTTTAAAAGCTAAACATTTAGGTATTTTTGCATACGGCGATACTTATATTTCAGCATTAAGTTTTCAAAATAAATTAATGAAAATCAATTTTCACGCACAATTGCCAACTTTGGTTGAAGAAAGTAACTTCTTAGCAGCTAATTTTCAAAAAGATGACTGTGCCCTAGTAATTTCCTACAGTGGCCAAACAAAGAGTACTTATCAGATGACAAAGATTCTAAGGCTCAATGGCTGTTGTATCATTGCCATCACAGCTGACGAAAATTCCAAAATTGCTCAACTCAGTGATCTAGTCATCCCGGTCAATGATTCAGAAAATTCCACCGAAAAAATTTCTTCTTTTGCTTCAAGTGTCGCTATTGATTACGTTTTAAACACGCTGTATTCTGGATTGTTCGTAGCCAATTATGACAATAATCAACGACACCGTTTGGCATCTGAAAAATTATTCTCCGATTCTAGATTTTCAGAGCAAAAAAAATAAACCACCTTTTATAGATGGTTTATTTTTTTAGAAGTTTAACTTCACTGTTTGCATTAAATTAGATGTCACGACGACGTTCTTTAATACGAGCAGCCTTACCTGTACGAGCACGTAGGTAGTAAAGCTTGCTACGACGTACACGACCATGTCTGATAACTTCGATTTGATCAACACGAGGTGTGTTCAATGGGAATGTTCTTTCAACACCAACACCGTTACTTACCTTACGAACAGTGTATGTGGCACTAATTCCTGAACCATGTCTCTTGATTACGACACCTTCGAATAATTGAATACGTTCACGTGAACCTTCAACAACCTTAGCATGTACACGAATAGTGTCACCACTACGGAAGTCAGGAATATCAGAACGTAATTGTTCTTTAGTAATATCTTGAATTAATTTATTCATAAATAATTTCTCCCTACCGACACTCTTATATATCTCGGACATACAGCGGAATATCGTTAATATGTGCGTTCAAACACTCTTAATATGATACTTTATTTGAACTTAATTGTAAACTAGTTATTTTGACGAATTTTGCGTAAAAGCTTCTTTTCTTCGTCAGTCAATGAAGCATGCTCCAATAAATCAGGACGACGTTCCAAAGTCTTCTTCAGAGCTTGTTCTAAACGCCAGAGACGGATTTTTTCATGGTCTCCACTAATTAACACGTCAGGAACCTTTTTGCCGCGAAAATCGGCCGGACGGGAATATTGAGGATACTCTAACAAGTTATTGGAGAAAGATTCCTCTTCAGCTGAAAATGAGTTTCCCAACACGCCTGGCACGAAACGTAACGTCGCATCGATCATACTCATCGTTGGCAATTCGCCACCCGTCAAAATATAATCACCGATCGACACTTCATCAGTCACCAAATCTTTGACACGTTCATCAAAACCTTCGTAATGTCCACAGATGAATACCAATTGATCTTCTTTAGCAAAATCCTTGGCCATCTTAGTGTTGAAAGTTTTACCAGCTGGGTCTAACAAAACAACTCTCTTTTTACCCGGCTTTTTCTTTTCAACATAATCCATTGCGTCGTAAATTGGTTGAGCTTGCAATAACATCCCGGCTCCACCACCATATGGTGCATCGTCAACGTGATTTTGCTTATTAGTAGTAAAGTCACGAAAATCAACGACATCAATATTTACGAGTTCTTTTTCCTGTGCTTTTCCAATCAATGACTCATTTAGCGCTTGAAACATTTTTGGAAAAATACTTAAAATTGTAATATCCATTAATCTATCAACCCATCCGGTATTTCAACTTTGACCTCTTTATTTTCAAGGTCAACTTCTTTAATTACATCATCAATGTAAGGCAACAAAATTTCCTTATACTTTGGACTCTTGACGACCCAAACATCATTAGAACCTAGTTCCATGATTTCAGTAATTTTGCCGACCTCACCCAAATCTTTATCGATTACATTTAAACCGATAATTTGGCTGTACAAAAATTCTCCATCGTTTAAATCATTAACTTCTTCACCATTAGCAAATAATTCTGATTTAACAAATTTTTCGACGTCATTAATATTGTCATAGCCCTTTAATTTGACTAAGACAAAATTTTTGTGTGGACGTGATGATTCAACGACAAATTCAGTATTATCTTTCAAGAACAATTTTGCACCCGACTTAAAACGGTCTTTAGGAAAATCGGTAATTGGGATTACTCGCAATTCGCCTTTAATACCATGAGTATTTACGATAGTACCAACACGATATAATTTTTCAGTCATTTTTCCTCCGTGAATAAAAATGGAACCACGACAATTGTCTGGTCCCATTAAAAATTACTATTTTGTAAATTTGCTTTCGTGGAACTTTTGCATAATTCCGTGTTGTTTCAACAAGTGACGAACAGTATCTGAAGGTTGTGCACCTTTGTTTAACCATTCAACGATCTTGTCATCATCCAACTTGATTTCTTCTGGTTGTGAAATTGGGTTGTAGTAACCAACTTGTTCGATAAAGCGACCATCACGTGGTGAACGTGAATCTGCAACTACCAATCTGTAAAATGGTCTTAACTTACTACCCATACGTTTCATTCTGATTTTAACTGACATATGTTTGTTTCCTCCTAAATACTTAACTTTGTTAGTATACACAAAAAAATAGATGCTGTAAAGTTTTTTTCTTGACAGCATCTATTTTTTTTATGATTTAAAACGTTTAATCTTCTTTAAACGCTTCTTCTTTTTCTTTTTATTACGACGAACCATTGACTTCATTGCCATTTTACCTAATCGACCTTGAACGCCATTGCCCATCAATTGTTCCATCCCGGCCATGTTACCTTTACTCATTTTATTCATCATGTCACGGGATTGCTTGAATTGCTTGATCATACGGTTAACATTTTGGACGCTTTGACCAGAACCAGCTGCAATTCTACGACGACGTGAAGGGTTCAAAAGATCTGGATCTTCACGTTCTTTAGGTGTCATAGAATAAACGATAGCCTTCAAGTGAGCGATATCTTTTTCACCAATATTGATATTAGCCAAAGCAGGATTATTGGCCATTCCGGGAATCATCTTCATCAACTCATCCAAAGGACCCATTTTTTGAATTTGATCCATTTGATCAATAAAATCATTGAAATCAAAACTATTTTCACGAATTTTTTCGGCTACTTCTTTAGCTTGCTTTTCATCGTAATCTGTTTGGGCCTTTTCAATCAAGGTCAACATGTCACCCATACCAAGGATACGGTTAGCCATACGGTCAGGATGGAAAACATCTAATTGGTCGAGTTTTTCACCTTGTCCAATGAACTTGATTGGCTTACCAGTAACAGAACGAATTGAAAGTGCAGCACCACCACGAGTGTCACCATCCAACTTCGTCAAAACAACACCAGTGATATCTAATTGTTCATCGAAACCATGGGCAACTTTAGCAGCTACTTGACCAGTCATTGAATCGGCAACGAATAAAATTTCATTTGGGTGTGCCAAATCTTTGATCTTTTGAAGTTCTTCCATCAATTGTTCATCGATTTCCAAACGACCAGCCGTATCAATAATTACATAGTCATTCTTATTTTCTTTCGCTACTGCCAAACCATTTTTAACGATTTCTACTGGATCATTGTCAGTTCCCTCGTCATAAACTGGTACGTCAAGTTGTTGACCGATAGTCTTCAATTGTTCGATAGCAGCAGGACGATAAACATCTCCGGCAATGAACAATGGACGAGCTTTATCATTTGTCTTCAAACGATTAGCTAATTTACCAGCTGTAGTAGTTTTACCAGCACCTTGAAGACCAACCATCATAATAATCGTTGGAATGTGTGGTGCTTTATTCAATGGAACCGCTTCTTGTCCCATCAATTTAGTTAACTCTTCATCAACAATCTTGATAACTTGTTGTGAAGGAGTCAAACTTTCCATTACTTCTGCGCCTAAGGCACGTTCACGTACAGTCTTAACGAAAGTCTTAACGACATCAAAATTAACATCGGCTTCCAATAAGGCCATTCGAACTTCACGCATTACTTTACGAACATCTTCGTCAGAAAGCTTACCTTTTCCCTTTAAGGAAGAAAAAACTTTTTGTAAACGTTCGCTTAATCCTTCAAAAGCCATACTCTACTCCTACATTTCATTTATTTTAGAAATTCTTTGTACTAATGCTAATAATTCTTTATCACCAGCATATTTAGTTTGAACCAATTGACTGAGATTCTTTGAAATATCATCAATTTCTTGAGTTTTCTCAACTAAACCGAGCTCTTTCTCAAATGATTCTAACAAATTGACAGAACGATGCAAATTATCTAATACCGCTTGTCTGGAAACATCTAATTGTTCAGAAATCTCACTGAGTGAAAAATCCTCTACGTAATAGAGATCCATATAGCGGCTTTGCTTTTTCGTCAATAATGAATGATAAAAATTATACAACAGATTGATCCGGGTCGTTTCATCAATATCCATTATTTATCAGGAGCTCCAACAATCAAGTCCTTGAATAAACCATAAATGAATTTCTCTGGGTCAAAGTCACGTAAATCATCCATTTGTTCACCAAGACCAACCAATTTAACTGGAATATGCAATTCATTTCTGATTGCCAAGACGACCCCACCTTGAGAACTTCCATCCAATTTAGTCAAAACAATTCCGGAAACATCAGTTGTTTCATTAAATTGTTTAGCTTGACTCAAAGCATTTTGTCCCGTTGAACCATCAAGAACTAACAATACTTCTTGTGGTGCATCTGGCAATTCACGGGTAATGACACGTTTAATTTTTTCTAGTTCACGCATCAAGCCTTCTTTATTTTGCAAACGTCCAGCAGTATCAACTAACAAGATATCGAAATCTTCATTAACTGCTCGTTGAACGGCATCATAAACCACAGAGGCAGGGTCAGTATGAGCTTTACTTGCTTGAACAGGAACATTTACACGTTTGCCCCATTCTTGCAATTGTTCAATAGCACCAGCTCTAAAGGTATCGCCAGCAGCTAATAAGACTTTCTTGCCTTCTGATTGATAGCGATGAGCTAGTTTTCCGATAGTAGTAGTTTTACCAGCACCATTAACACCGACGAACAAGAAGATAGTTGGTGTCTTATCAGTACTGAACTTCAAATCGTTATCTTCATCCTTACCTTCTTCACCGTACATATCAACTAATTTACGCACGATAACATTAGAAACGTCAGATTTTTTCTTGGCATTTTCTAACTTAACTTCTTCACGCAATTCATCAGAAATACGCATAGCTGTTTCATAGCCAACATCAGATTCAATCAACAATTCTTCCAAATCATCAAAGAAATCTTCATCAACACTTCTAAAGTTAGCTAGGAAATGATTCAAGCGAGAACTAAAGGAATTACGACTCTTCTTTAAACCTTCATCGTATTCTTTAACGTCATCCTTTGGTTCTTCGGATTCTTTAGGCTCTTCAGACTCTTTATTTTCCTCAGCAACTGGTTCAGTAGTTTCTTCCCCAGTATCTTTGTCTGATTCATGAGCTTCTTGAACAGGTTCTTCAGAAGTACTTTCTGATTTTTCTTGAGGTTCGACAGTTTCTTCTTTTGTTGATTCTTCAGAAGTCTGATCAGATTGTGGTTCTACTGGTTCTGATTTTGGTTTTTGCTCTGATTCTGGTTCTTCAGCAGTAGTTTCAACTGGTTGCTCAGTTTTTCCTTTGACTGTTGATTCATCAGCAGTTTCTTTTGGTTGAGCTTCTGTTGCAGACTCTTTTTCCTCTTCAGGAGAAGCTGATTCTGGTTTTGAATTTTGGTCAGATTCAGGGGCTTGTTCTGAAGATTTTTTCTCTAATTCTTTTTCTTCAGAATCAGATTTACCGGTAAAAGCTTTTTTAATTCGATCAAATAATCCCATTATTTTCTCCTATTCTTTGACTTTAACTGACAATATTCTGGAAACACCAGATTCTTCCATGGTTACACCATACAAACGATTTACGTTCATCATAGTCCCTTTACGGTGAGTAATAACAATGAATTCAGTATTATCATCATATTGATTTAAATAATTAGCAAAACGATAAACATTAGCATCATCAAGTGACGCTTCAACCTCATCCAAGATACAAAATGGAACTGGTTTAGCTTTGATAATCGCAAAGAGCAAAGTAATCGCTGTCAAAGCTTTTTCCCCACCAGACAATAGACTTAAACGTTGGAATTTCTTCCCTGGTGGTTGTGCAATAATTTCGATTCCTGATTCCAATAAGTTATCTGGTTCGGTCAGAACTAATTTGGCACGACCTCCAGCAAACATTTCTGGAAAAATCTCTTCAAAGGCTTCTGATACTTCATCGAATGTCTTTTTGAATCTCGTCGTTACTTCTTTATCCATTTCAGACATCGTATCTAGCAACTGACTTCTAGCTTGTAAGAGATCATTTTGTTGTTGCGTCAAAAATTCATAACGGTCTTTGACTTTGTCATAATCATCAATAGCTGATAAATTGACTGTTCCCAACTCTTCAATCCCCATCTTGAGCAATCGAGCTTCTTTCTTCAAAGCTTCGGGATCATAGTCCCCACGTTTTAAATCTTGGAGTGAAGCTTCATAAGTCAATTGATAATCTTGCGACAAAGTATCTAAACGACTGTCGATTTGATTAGATAATTTCGTATTTTGAATAGCCAATGATTCTTGTTGATCAGCAGCGGCTTTTTGTAAATCAAAATTACGTTGTGCTTTAGAATTCAGCTCAGTGGACAAAGCTTGTTGCTTTTCGCGTTCAGCCTTAAGTTTAGCTACAACATCCTGCAAATCATTAATTTCAGCTTGACTTTCTTTAATACGGTTTTTAACTTCAGTGTTGCTCAAATCTAATTGACTCTTTTCGGAATCCAAATCGTTTAACTTACCTTGTAATTCAGAGATTTGTTTATTTGCTTGAGAGATCGATTCCTTCAAATAGCTATTTTGATCGGACTCATTAGCATGATTATTCTTAATGACAGCTAATTTAGTTTGCAATTCTTGTTCTTGATGATTAATTTTATTGAGTTGCGTATCAAAATCCGTCAATAATTTTTGCTTTTGATCGATTTCTTGTTGCGTAGCAGTAATTTCTTTTTGAATCTTCTCAGCTGTGGCTTTTTGCGTAGCCAAATCCTGATTGATCTGTGTTTGCTCTTCTTGATTCTTGCTTAAATTATATTTGATAACGTCTAAACGTTCACTAAAATGTTTTTCTTCACTTTGAGAAGTAGAAATTTCATTTTCAAATTTACTCTTAGATTGATTGAAATTAGCAAGTTTTGCATCAATACGTTTCTTTTCAGCATTGTATTGTACTAATTGATTTCTCAAATCTTGAACTAGTGCTTGTTTTTGATCCATCAATAATTCTTGTTTAGAAAGTTGTTTAGTTAAATCTGCTAATTCATCTTTTCGACTCAAAATACTGGAGTTGACACGGCGTTGTTGTCCACCAGTTAAAGATCCACCAGCATTAACAATATTTCCATCCAAAGTAACTACGCGGAACTTGCGATTAACCGCTGCTGAAATGCTTGTAGCATCATCGATATTTTTGGCAACTAATAAATTACCCAAAATGTTCTTAACAATATTTTTTACTTTTTCATCATAGGTCACTAAATCACTAGCGACTCCAACAAAACCTGTGACCCTTTTAGCTTTGTTCAAATCATTAGTGTTGATAGTACGAGCTTGAATAATATTTAGTGGCAAGAAAGTAGCACGCCCACCACGATTTTGACGTAAATAAGCAATGGCATGCTTAGCTGCCGCTTCATCTTCAGTTACGATCGATTGCAATTGATTGCTGACAACTGTTTGAATAGCTAATTGATAATCTTGTGGTACCGAAATGAGTTCTGCAACAGCACCCACGATTCCAGAAAGCCGTGCTTTATTATTTAAAATATTTTTAGCACCCTCAAAGAAGCCGGCATGTTCTTGTTCCATATTTTCGAGAACTTTTTTACGTGCTTTGATTTCTTGAAGGTTTTCTAAAATCTTCAAATAATTGTTGTTTTCACTCTTACCTGTTTCAGTAATTTCTTGAATCGATTTTTCTAATTCTTGATTACGTGTCAAAAGTGCTTGATTGTCATCGACTAATTTTTTGATCTCAGCATCAATTTTTTGATGATCTTCTTTATAGCTTTCCAAATTAGTCGTTACTTCTTCAAGTTGCGAATTCTGTTCAGAGATTCCCGCATTGACTCGTTCTAATTGTCTTTGTGAAAATTTTTGTTCATTGTTATTCGTCACTTGGTCTTGGAGAAGATTGACGTAATCTGTTCTTAATTGCGCAATATTATCCTTAATATCAGCTGGCGTTTTTTGCTTCAATTGTTGTAAATCTTTTAATTTATTTTCAAAGTCCGTAATTTTTTCTAGACATTGAGCTAATTTTTGATTTGATTCAACCAACTTGGCATCATTTTTTACTTTTTGTTCTTCGACTGATTTCAATTGATTCGTTAAAGTCAATTTAGTCGTTGAATTAAAGCCAGTTCTCTCGTCGGCAACAGCAATTTTGCTATTGTAAATTTCTAAAGTCTTCGTTACTTCAACTAATTTAGCTTGTTTTTCATCTAGTTGATTCGTCAAAGTTCTAACAGCCTGATTATTATCTTCAACTTGCTGATTAGCTTTTGTTACTTGTTGCGAGATATTTTGCAAGCTAGCCTTAACTTCACGCAATTCTTTATCAATTTGACGTTTTTGATTCGATAAATCTCTAATTTCAATCGTTAAGATTTTTTGATAAATATCATCATACTTGGTCTTTTGTTCTTTGTAATCACGAGCAATACTAGCTTGTTTCTTTAGTGGTTCAACTTGTTTTGACAATTCTGAAACAATATCAGAAACACGATGTAAATTGTCAGTTGTATCGGATAGTTTATTCTCAGCCTGTTGCTTTTTTTGCTTAAACAAAGATACACCGGCTGATTCTTCAATGATACTGCGTCTTTCCACTGGTTTGCTGTTAAAGATTGCCTCAACTCGACCTTGAGAAATAATTGAAAATGATTGTTTACCCATTCCAGAATCCATGAACAATTCAGTAATGTCACGTAAACGACAATTCTTATTATTGATCAAAAATTCTGTATCGCCATTTCTAAAGAGACGACGACAAATTACAACTTCATCTTGAGTTGTCTTTAATTCTTTATTGCGATTATCAAATTCCAAAATTACTTCCGCACGATTCATTTGGGGACGAGTCGCACTTCCAGCAAAAATCACATCGACCATTTTGTCTCCACGTAAACTCTTTGCCGATTGTTCACCCATTACCCAACGTATGGCTTCAGTAATATTTGATTTTCCACTCCCGTTGGGTCCAACGATACCGGTGATTCCACTTGTGAAATCAATCTTCGTCTTGTCAGCAAATGATTTAAACCCATTGATCGTTAATGATTTTAATGGCATAACTTAACTCCTATAATTCATCTAATGCTCTTTTGGCTGCCATTTGTTCAGCGTGTTTCTTGCTGTATCCAAGTCCCTTGGACAAAATCTTACCGTTAGCAATTAGTTCAACTTTAAATTTCTTATCGTGATCAGGACCTTCTTCATCAATCACCTTGTAATCAATTTCGACTTCACCTGACTGTTGTAATTTTTCTTGAAGATGTGTCTTAAAATCAGTATCTTCAGAAAACTCACCTGAATCAATGTGTGGATAAACTACTTTTTTCAAAAAGTCATTAACAACTTCATTGCCTTGATCCAAGTACAAAGCTCCATTAAAGGCTTCAAAAATATCCTCTAGTAAAGTATGTCTTTGACGAGCACCTTGTTTTTCTTCGCCTTTACCGATCAATAAATACTTATCGATTTGAATTTCTTTGGCAAAACGGGCAAAACTATCTGTTCTGACAATATCTGATCTTAAACGTGTTAATTTACCTTCTGGCAATTCTGGGTACTTTTCAAAGAGATAGCGAGAGATATTGATTTCCAAGACCGCATCCCCCAAAAATTCTAGACGTTCGTAATCCCCAATACCAAGCCCCTTATGCTCGTTATCAAATGAGGAATGTGTCATAGCTCTTTGAACTAATTTTTTATTGTTAAACTTGATTCCATACTTTTTATCTAAAAATTCTAAAAATTTTGGATCTAACATAACGTGTCCCCTTTCCGATAATATTAATTATACTAAACTTTTCTATTAAATAATTAGCTGGATAAAAAAATAAGACCACTTGGCCTTAAATTTCGATATTAAAATTTTGAATGTGAGTTATACTGCCGTCTTCCACACAAGCCCTGCGATTGGCTGGAACGGGCGACGGAATTCTTATTCCCACTCAAATTTCAAATAAAACCCCTATCCTTGGTGTGAAGAAATATAGCTAACTGCTTCACCAACAGTAGTGATCTTTTCAGCGTCATCATCAGGAATTTCTGAACCGAACTCATCTTCAAGTTCGAGTACAAATTCTACAAGGTCGATAGAATCTGCATCCAAATCCTTTGTAAATGATGTTTCTTTAGTAATTGTTGATGCATCTACTTCAAACTTGTCAGCAATCAATGCTTTGATTTTGTCAAATACAGCTTGTTCTGTCATAAAAACTCTCCCTATTTTTCGGCGTTCATTTTTTCGAAATATTTATTAGCTTTGTTAATTGTATCGTTAGTTAACATATCATAAATTTGTTTAACAGTATAATAGACCGTCTTACTGTCGGCTGCACCGTGAGCTTTGATCACTGGAGACTTCAAACCTAACAATACGGCCCCACCTGCTTGAGAAGTATCAAACATCTTACGCATACCCTTTAGTGATGGACTAACAATAGCTGCACCCATTTTAGTAAAGATACCATTATTTAGCAAGGCGTCTTTTAACTGCTTCAACAATATCGTTGCTGTTCCTTCAGTAGCCTTCAAAGCAGCGTTTCCAGTGAATCCGTCTGTTACGATGACATCGGCTACACCAGCTAGAATATCACCAGATTCTACGTTACCGATAAAATTGATACCTTCTGTTTCCTTTAGAAGTTGATAGGCTTCCTTATGCAAGGTATCACCCTTGTCGTATTCAGTTCCGTTGTTCAACAAGGCGATTCTTGGCTGATCGATTTTTTTAACATCATGTGCATAGATTGAACCCATAATGGCCCACTGTTGTAAATAGCTTGCCTTGGCTTCAGCATTAGCACCAACATCGAGCATATTAACTCCGTTAGTTGAATTAGTAACTGGTAACGTTGGCATCAAAGCTGGACGAGCTACTTGTTTGATACGACCGACGATAAAAATTCCACTGGCTAACAAAGCTCCAGTATTACCTAATGAGAACAAGGCATCATTTTCGCCATCCTTGACTGATTTAACAGCCAAGACCATCGAAGCGTTTTTCTTAGTTCTAATGGCTCTAACTGGCTCATCAGTACCTAAAATTTCTTCATCAGTGTGTACGATTTTGATTCTTTCATCATTTTGTAAATATTTCTTAATTTCTGATTCTTTCCCATAGAGAACGAATTCTAAATCTTTCCACTCATCACGAGCTTTTTCGATTCCCTCAACAATTACTTTAGGCGCATTGTCGCCACCCATAGCATCAACAGCTATTTTCATATCTTTTCCTCACTAATCAAAATTATTTAGTTGATCATATTCTTCATTAATAAATGACTTCAAATTTTTAGTCTCTGGACTATTGAACAATTTCTCATTATCGAACAAACGACTAGCTTCTTCTTGAGCCACTTCCAAAATATTGATGTCATTGATTGGGTTACCAATTTTAAATTCAGGCAAACCGGATTGACGATTTCCCAATAAATCACCAGCACCACGCATCTTCAAATCTTCTTCAGCTAGAACAAAACCATCGTTAGTCGAGGTCAAAATTTTCATTCGTTCGGCTGCCGATTCATTTTTGGGGTCAGCAATCAAAATACAATATGATTGCTTATCGCCACGGCCAACACGTCCACGTAATTGGTGCAATTGTGATAATCCAAAACGATTAGCATCATAGATTACCATTACTGAAGCATTCGGAACATCGACCCCAACTTCAATAACAGTCGTCGATACTAAGACATCGATTTTTTTATCACTGAAATCATTCATGACAGCTTCTTTTTGATCATTTGGCATTTGGCCATGTAACAAACCTATTTTATACTTTTTACCAAATAGTTCGGTAAACTTATCAAAAATCAATTCAGCGTTTTTTAAATCCATCGTTTCCGATTCGGAGATCAATGGTGTAACGACATAAACTTGTGAACCCGTCTGCAATTCCTTAGCTACAAATTGATACATTTGTTCAATCTTTTGACTACGAATCCAGTAAGTTTCAATTTTTTTACGGCCAGCAGGCAATTGATCGATTCTGGAAACATCCATATCTCCATAAGTCGTAATTGCTAAAGTCCTAGGAATTGGCGTTGCGGTCATTGCTAAGACGTCCGGATTATCGCCTTTTTGACGTAGTGCTTTTCTCTGATTAACACCGAAACGATGCTGTTCATCGATCACGATAAAGCCTAAATCTTTAAACTCAACGCTATCTTGTATCAAAGCATGAGTTCCGACTACAATGTTAGTCTTTCCGTTTAAAATATCGCCAGCGATAAAATCGTGCTCTTTTTTTGTCAAAGAACCAGTCAACAAAGCTGTTCTTATCTTTAAAGGCGTTAACAGTTTACTGATTTTATCAAAATGCTGTTGAGCTAAAATTTCAGTTGGCGCCATAATGGCTGCTTGATAACCTGCTGTCACTGAAGCCAGCATAGCAATTACTGAGACAATCGTCTTACCAGAACCGACATCCCCTTGCAACAAACGGTTCATATGGTGATCAGAAGCCATATCTTGCAAAATTTCGCGTACGACTCGATTTTGGGCATCAGTCAACTTAAATGGCAAACTCTTGATAAAGTCATCCAAGAACTTTTGATCATACTTTTCAACGATACCGATATTTTTATTTTCATCATTTCGCTTAATGCTTTGCAAACCACATTGAAACAAGAAAAATTCTCGAAATTTGGCACTTCTTCTTGCTTCTTCACTTTGCTCTTCATTTTTTGGAAAATGTATTCCCGAAACTATTTGTTCGTCATTCAATAGTTTATATTTCAAACGCAAATAGCTAGGAACGACCGTATCAATTTGATCGTGATATTTCTCAAAAGCAATTTTAATTAAATTGATTAAAGTTTTCTGATGAATATTTTTATTGACTGAATAAACTGAGTCGACCGAATTATCATTGACGCCAATCACTTTCATGCCCATCAATGAACGACGATTAGCATTCCACTTACCATAAACAGCGGCATCATTACCCGTTTCAAATTTGTCTTTTAACCATGGCTGATTAAAAAAGGTTACCATGATTGATTCATTATCCGTCATCAAACGAACATTTAGACGTGTTTTTTTGTACCCAAAGCGTGATACAACCGGTTCACTAGCAACTACGCCTTTAACCAGGATTTTTTCTTGGTCAACAGCATCATCTAAAGACTTAGCTTGCATATCCTCATAGCGAAAAGGGAAATAAAACAGCAAGTCATAAACGTTGTTGATTCCTAATGATTGCAATGCCTCTAATCGTTTTGGTCCAACACTAGGCAATTGCGCTAACGACACTTTTCTTAAATCCATTTACATTCCCCTTTCCTATGAGATTAAAAAAAGGCGTGACAAAACAAACGTTTCATCATTGCCTCCTTTAAAAAATTATTCAACCGAAATCAAATAAGGATAAACTGGTTGATCACCTTGATGGATTTCTGTCTCTAAGTCATCATACTTATCATCTAAGTAGTCAGCAATCTTTTGAGCATCATCTTGGTTACCATCTTCACCAATCAGAATAGTGATTACTTCACTATCTTCATCAATCATTTTATCTAGCATTTTTTCAGTACCAGAAATAATATCTTCATCATCAACTAAGATTTTACCATCAACAATTCCCATGTAATGACCTTTAGTAATCTTGAGACCATCAATTTCAGTATCACGAATTGCTTGAGTAATTTGACCACTCTTAACTGTATCCAAAGAATCTTCCATATTTGCTTCATTTTCTGAAAGTTCTGCATCAGGATTAAAGGAAAGCATAGCAGTCATTCCTTGAGAAATAGTCTTAGAGCCAACAATTGCAACCGGAATATCAACTAGGTCAACTGCTTGTTTTGCAGCCATGATGATATTACCGTTATTTGGCAATACTAAAGCACGTTTAGCATTTGATTTATTAATAGCATCGACAATATCGTTAGTTGATGGATTCATTGTTTGACCACCACTAATCACGTGAGTCACACCTAAACTCTTGAAGAGTTCTGTCAAGCCATCACCAGAAGAAACAGCAATAACCGCATAGTCAATAGCTGCTTGTGGTTGTGTTTCTGGTGTCATTGGTTCGTCATCATCAACGATTGTTTCATGTTGCAAACGCATGTTATCAATCTTGATTTTTGAAAGTGAACCGTATTTTCTACCAGCTGCCCAAACTTTGTAAGGATAGTTAGTGTGAACGTGAACTTTAACAACTTCATCATCGGAAACGACAATTAAGGAGTCACCGATTTTATCTAAATAACTACGTAATTTATCATTTTCAAATTTTTCATCAGAAGTTGGATTCTTACCCAATTCAACCATCATTTCAGTACAGTAACCATTCTTGATCTCATCAGTATTGAATTGACCTTGTACAGATTGGTGGTGGTTAGCATTGACCATTTCAGCCATATCTCTTTCGTCAGGAACATATTCTTCTTCGTCACTGGCAACGCCACTTAGACCTTCTAAAAAGCCTTCATAAATAAAGACTAAACCTTGGCCACCAGAATCAACTACGCCAACTTCTTTTAGAACTGGCAATAATGATGGTGTCTTTTCTAGTCCTACCTTGGCACCAGCTACAACAGCTTTTAAAATTTCCACTGTATCATTAGTTGTCTTAACTTTTTCCATAGCGGACTCAGCACCGAATCTAGCAACTGTCAAAATTGTTCCTTCAACAGGTTTCATAACGGCTTTATAAGCAGTTTTTACACCGTCGTCAAAAGCTTTGGCTAAATCCATAGCTGTCAAAGATTCCTTATCTTCAATACTCTTTGAAAAGCCACGGAAGATTTGTGATGTAATAACACCTGAGTTTCCACGAGCACCCATCAAAAGTCCTTTTGCAAGAGCCTTTCCAAGTGTCCCTACGTGATTACTCTCTGATTCGTTTACGGCCTTAAAACCGCTTTGTATAGTTAAGCTCATATTGGTTCCGGTATCGCCATCAGGAACCGGAAAGACATTAAGTGAGTTTACAAACTTAGCATTCTTTTCAAGTCTGTGCGATGCAACACGCACCATATCTGAAAATTCTTTTTTTGTAATTAGTTCTTTGCTCAAAAGTTTCCCCTCCAACCAGCTTTACCTATTCGATATCGTCCAGAACTTTAATTCCTTGAACATAAACGTTAACAGTGCCAGCTGGCGTTCCAAGCATTGTTTCTAGGTTATATTTTACTTTTTCTTTTAAATTTTTCGCTACTTCGGATATTTTAATACCATATCCAACGATTATGTAGACATCAACGGCCAGTTTACCATCTTCTTGATGAATAACTACACCTCTAGAAAAGTCCTCACGGTTCAAAATCGTATTCATCCCGTCACGTAGTTGGTTTTTGCTTGCCATACCTACGATACCGTAGATATCAGAAGCAGCACCGCCGACAATTGTAGCAACAGTATTTGTTGAAACTTCAATTTCACCATGTTTTGTTTTAATTGTAACTGCCATCTCTGGATCCTCCTATTCATGGACCAAATCTATCATAAACAATAAAATTCTATCATAGCAACAAATCTAATTAAAGAATTAAACTAGATAAAAGTCGATTATTCCATAATTACTCTATTGCTTTAACCTTTTATATATGGTAAATTAGTCAGGTGATATTTTAAAGAAAAACATGTAGCCAAAGGAGATCGGTCCCATGGCAAAAGATATTATTACAGGCCGTAAAACAGTGTTCGGTAACAAACGTTCACACGCTCTTAACCAATCAAAACGTTCTTGGAAGCCAAATTTGCAAAAAGTTCGTATCATGGTTGATGGTAAGCCAAAACGTGTATGGGTTTCAGCTAGAGCATTGAAATCAGGAAAAGTTACTCGTGTATAATTATCACTTAATGATTTAAAAGAGACTAACATTTATTGTTGGTCTCTTTTATTTTATCCTATAATAATCAACTAAGGGAGGGATTCTATGAAAATCACTATTGGCACTCAAAAAAATAATGACGAAGAATTGATGCAAGCTATCGTCAACGCCAAAGATGGCGACGTCATCGAACTGCTTCCTGGAACTTATTTTTCCAGAAATAATCCCTTTATTTGTACGATCAGACGCGATATTTCATTCATCGGCAAAACTTCTAACAAGGAAGACGTTAAATTGTATTGTAGTTTCACAGTTGGCAATAAGAATACTTTGATTTTTAAAAATTTAAGTATCATTTACCCTGCTAACGACGAAAATACTATTTCAGCTTACGACGGTGCTAGAGTTTATGGGCAAAATGTCATCATTGACCGTCAAACAAGTGACTACTGGGATACAATTTACGGTCAAAATGCCTATTTCTCATTTAAAGATTCTAAAATTTTAACTGGTAAAAAAATCAAAGCTATCGGTCTATCTTTAGAAAAGAGTCAACTATTCGCCGATAACACCGAATTTCAATTATTATTCCAGAAGAATTCCAAAGTCTATTTAAAAGATTGTACTATTTTACATAAATTAGAACTACGTCAAGGTTCAAAGACATTCTTTAAAAATCTGACTATTGATTCAACAACTACCGATTATAAAAACGACTTAGCAGTTAAGACGAAATCTCAAATCAGTGGCGACGACCTTATTTTCGTTAAAAATAAACCACAAATAAGAATCTTAGACAGTAATTTTAACGTCCAAGACTTTCAACCAGAAATAGATCAAATCGATTTTAATTTTGATGATCTTTCAAAGATCAATGTTGACGGAAAAAATCTAAAAAAATAAATCTCGATAAAATGTAAATAACATTCTATCGAGATTTTTTTATAGTCTGTCTAAGCTTTGTGCTAAATCATCAATCAAATCATGCACATCTTCAATTCCAACTGATAATCTAACTAACTGATGCGTAATACCAGCCTTTAGTTGCTCTTCAGTTGAAAGTTCCGCGTGGGTCATCTTATAAGGCAGTTCAATTAAACTTTCAACGGCACCCAAACTAACAGCTAATTGAATCAACTTAGTCCCCTCAACGAATTTCGTCGAATCTAGTCCGTCAGCTAATTCAAAGGAAACAATTCCACCAAAACCATCAGCTTCTTTGGCAGCTATTTCATAATCTTTACTACCGGCAATCCCAGGATAATAAATCTTAGCAATTTCTGGACGTGTTTGTAGAAATTCGACAATTTTTTGAGCATTACTCAAATGACGATCCATTCTTACTGATAACGTTTGAATCCCGCGACGTACTAAATTGGAATCTTCTGGAGATAAAGTTGAACCAATGGCGTTTTGATTGAAATAAATTTTATCAGCAATATCCTTATCTTTGGCTACGGCAATCCCAGCAATCACATCTGAGTGACCGCTGAGATATTTCGTAGCTGAATGAATCACAACGTCAGCCCCCAAATTTAGTGGGCGTTGCAAATATGGTGATAGGAATGTATTATCAACGATTGTTAAAAGATTATTTGCTTTAGCTACTTTACTTACGCCAGCGACACTCGTTACGTGCAACAAAGGATTAGTAAAACTTTCAAAATAAATTGCTTTCGTATTAGGTTTGATTGCCTGTCTGATCTCATCTAAATTTTGAGTATCGACAGCAGTAAATTCAATTTGCCAGCGTTTAAAGAATTCATTGATAATTCTAAAAGTTCCACCATAGATTTCTTTACCGATAATCAGATGATCTCCTGGTTTAAAGATTGCTAATACAGCATGAATTGCCGCTGAACCTGAAGAAAAAGCAAAACCACGACAGCCATTTTCCAACTGTGCTACTTGTTCCTCTAAATAATTTCTCGTTGGATTACCCGAACGTGCATAATCGTATTTTACCTTGGCATCAACCGATGGATAAATATAAGTTGATGAATTGTAAACTGGAACATTGACCGCCCCAGTATTGTTGTCATTTTGTGGCTCTCCATGAACCAATTTTGTATTAAAGTTTGTCATATTAATCCTCCATAACTCAAACTCATAAACTATTATGTTATCTCACAAGAATTGCTATTAAACAATAAAAATATTCATAATGGAAATTATTTGACTTATCCCCACCCCCTACGAGTAAACTATTACTATATTAATGAGGAGGAAACAAATTTATGAGTAAAATTATTGCTGTAATGGCTAATGATGTTGAGGATATCGAGTACACATCCCCTAAAAAAGCTTTGACTGATGCAGGTAACGAGGTAACCCTAGTTGGTAGTAAAGCTAATGAAAAATTAGTTGGTAAACACGGAACAGAATTTACTGCTGATAAGGGAATCGATGACATCAATGCTGATGATTACGATGCTTTACTAATTCCTGGTGGTTTCTCACCTGATAATCTTCGTGCTGATGAAAGATTCGTTGAACTTGCTAAGAAATTTATGCTTGCTGATAAAGCTATCTTTTCAATCTGCCACGGTCCACAACTTTTGATGCAAACAGGTTTAGTTAAAGGTAGAACCTTAACTTCATACAAGACTGTTCAAACAGATCTTTACTACGCAGGTGGTATTGTTAAAGATGAACCAGTAGTTATCGATCGTCATTTGATTACTAGTCGTACTCCTGATGACTTGGATGCCTTCAACAAAGCTATCGTTAATGAATTGAAATAATTATATAAAATAAGCTAGCCAGTTATTTAAAACTGACTAGCTTTTTTTAATTCATCGTCATTCCACCAGTAACATTGATACCTTGCCCTGTCATATAATCTGACAATGGACTAGCTAGGAACAATACAACATTGGCGACATCTTTAGGAGTTCCCGTCCGTCCTAGTGGTACTTGGCTATTATCTTCTTTTTCGATATCGTCAGCCGTTAAGCCTCTGATTTTAGCACCGTCTTTTCTCTCACGATGTTTCATTGAAGTTTCGATAATACCGGGACAAACTGCATTGACATTGATTTGATCTTTAGCCACTTCAATTGCTAAAGTCTTTGTCAAACCGAGGACAGCATGCTTAGAAGCAACGTATGCTGACATTGCACGATAACCATTCTTACCAGCTTGAGAAGCAATCAAAACTACTTTTCCGGGACGTTTGGCTGCAACCATTAATTTGACAATGTACTTGCTAACTAAGTAAGTCCCACGGGTATTGACGGCTAATGTCTTATCAAAATCACTCGTCTGACTGTCAATTAAATAATCCATCGTCGAAATTCCAGCTACATTAACTAAAATGTTGGGAGTAAGATTTTGAGTTTCTAGTTGAGCTGCTAAATTTTTGACGCTAGTCTCATCACTGACATCGAGATGAATTTGATATTCAAAATCATTCAATCGTTTTAAATTATTATTTTGATATGACAAATCAGCTGCAATCACGATAGCTTTTTCATTTTGAAAAGTCGTCACCACTTCACGTCCGATACCTTGAAAACCACCAGTGACGAGAACAATTTTTTTCTCTAAAGATGTAAATAGACTCATAATTAACCTTCTTTACTAATTTAGATTAGATTACGTGGCGTTCGTATGGATCGTTAGAAATTCCTTCTTCAAGAATCTTCTTTGACCATTCCTTAGCTGAGAACAATGAATGGTCACGATAGTTACCACAACTGTACTTGTCAGTTCCTTGAACGTCTTTCCATTCGATGTTTTCAGCAATATCTGTCAAAGCACCTTTCAAGGCTTCAGCAACTTCAGTAGTTGAATGTTCACCCCAAGTGATCAAATGGAAACCTGTACGACAACCGAATGGAGAGCAGTCAATCACGCCGTCTAATCTATCTCTCAAAAGTCCAGCTAACAAATGTTCAATTGTATGTAAACCAGCAGTAGGAATAGCATTTTCGTTAGGTTGTACTAGACGCAAATCATAGTTTGAAATTGCATCGCCCTTTGCTCCGTGTTCCTCAGTAATCAAACGAACATAAGGTGCCTTTACCTTTGTGTGATCCAATGTAAAACTTTCAACTTTAGCCATAATAATTATCTCCTTAAAATTTATTTATTTTCTAAATATGTTAATGGTTTATTAACTTCAATCTTTGTTCCATAATATTTTTTCTTGATATATTCTTGAATCTTCTTGTTGTGGTAGAGCTTAACTAGTTTCTTGTAGTTAGCATTATTTTTATTCTTATCAGCAGTTGCTAGGATATTGACGTTTTCTTTGGTACTTTGATCGATTTTTTCGTGGTAGATAGAATCAGTCAAAACGTGAAGTCCACTTTCCAAAGCAACGGTATTAGAAATGAGAACTACTGGTACATCATTTAAAACTCTAGGACCGGTGGTATCATCGATTTCTTTGAATTTAAGGTTCTTAGGATTAGCAGTAATATCTTTGGTATTATCTAAAGCTCCGAAATCCTTTTTCAAAGTGATCAATCCAGCTTCTTGCAATAACAACAAACCTCGTGATGTATTAGCAGGGTTGTTGGCGATGGCAATTGTTGTTCCATCAGGAATATCCTCAATACTCTTGTACTTCTTGGAATAAATTCCTAGTGGTTCCAAATAAGTTGTTCCTAAAGCAGCCAGTTTTCCTTTTGGATTTTGTTTGTTATAAGCCTTGTAATAAGACCATGATTGGAAAGCATTGACATCGACTTGACCTTGACTTGTGGCAGAGTTTAGTTGCGCCCCATCAGTGATTTCTTTAGTTTTGATATTCAAACCTAATTTCTTAGCTTGAGAACTCTTGGCAATATGTTCCCAAATTTCTAGGTCGGATCCTTGTGAACCAACAACGATGGTATCATCATCGGCCGCCTTTGATTGATTTCCACAGCCGACCAATAAAATAACCGACAGTGCTAAAAGTACTGTAACAATTAAACTTTTCCCTTTTCTCATTTCCTTCTCCTCCTCTATTTTAATAATCCTCTAATCTTTCATGTTGGTCTGAGCCATAGACTTTTCATAAAAATGCCTCCTCGATTGATTAAATAATTAATTATTAAATTTTTCAGATATTGAACATGGTGGCTGAGCTACCACCAAATTAAGGAATACGGAAGCTAATGCTCTCCCATAACTGTTTCTAAGCAGCGTAGCTGCAGGTTCAAGGAATACGGAAGCTAACGCTTCCCCATAACTGTCTCTAAGCAGCATAGCTGCAAAGAGACAGTAAAAAAAATCGCCCCTACAAAACAGACCTAAATCTGAATTGTAGGGACGATTTCCCGTGATACCACCCTAATTTATACTTTGCTTACACAAAATACCTCAACGACACTAACATGTCCGGGATGATATCGCATCCTTGCGTACCTTTGGCTTGCACCTAGGTAAGACTCCAAGCTCATCTTCAACCAACGTTTGCTCCATCTTTTCACTATCCAATGGTCACTCTTCAAACTAATAATTGGTTTACTCTTCTCTTCAACGTCTAATAAGATTAATTAATTTTTAATCGTTTGATTGGTGATTAATTTACTCTAGTAGTTTTTCTTTGTCAATGTTATTTTGAAAATAATTTCTTTTTGGCATTTAATATTTACTTCAAAAATAACCTCAAATCCTTGATTTAATAGACATTAAAAAAAGACATTTTCCATCAGAAAATGTCTTTAATTTATTTTTTATCTTTACTTTGAATAACAGCTACAATGCCACTTTCGAAGCTAAAGTCTATCGTATCTTTTACGAATTCATTACTAGCCCAGCTAACGGGATGTTCCACACTATAATCATTCAATTTGTACTTTGCATCGAACAAATTTAAATGAGTTACTGGTCCTAAATTAACGAAGGCCACATACTTCATTGAATTCTCATGATAAATCGTATAACGACCGGGTTTAAAAAATCTAATCGTATTCGTGGCAGATTTATAATACAACTTATCATAAAAATCTAAGAACCTAGAGTCATATGGCAAGAACAAATTAACTAGAAAATGGTCAATTCGGCCACCAGTGGCTCCATAAACGTAATATTCTTGGGCATTGTACTTTTCCCTAGCCGCTAATAAACATAGTTCAGAATCCGTATCATCCTTTTCAGGAGGAAATTTTTCAAAGACAGGTACATTGTCTTGAAGAAGTTTTTGTTCTTTTTTACTAATAGAATCAAAATCTCCAATCGCAATTTCGGGAATTATTCCATTAGCCATCAAATGTAAACTGCCTCGATCTGCTCCGACCCAAGGACCAGGAATACCCTTAATACTTTTACTTAATTCATCAGGATATTCGCTAGCAGGACCACCTAATAAAATATTCACTCGTTTCATTGCTTTGCTTCCACAGCCAAAGAACGAATATCATCGATTCTCTTTTCTAAACCATCTTCACCATTGAACAAATATGATCCAGCCACGAAAATATCAGCTCCAGCTCGAGCACATTGACTAATCGTGTCAGCATTGATTCCACCATCGACTTCAATTTCAAAATTGTCATCGGCAGCTGTTTGACGTAATTGATCCAAACGTTGAATCTTCTTTGTCATTCCAGAAATGAACTTTTGACCACCAAAGCCTGGGTTAACTGTCATAACAAGAATTTGATCAATAATTGGGAAAAGCTCTTTTACAGTCTCTAGTGGCGTTCCGGGGTTAACAACTACTCCAGCACGTGCTCCATAACTTTTTACCAAATCGATTGAACGATAAATGTGTTGTGTACTTTCGGCATGAATCAATACCGTATCAGCTCCAGCATCAATTACTGGCTTGATATAAGCATCAGGATTTTCCATCATCATATGAATATCCAAAGGCTTGTCAGTTACTCGACGCATCCCTTCAACCACACTAGGGCTAAAAGACATATTAGGCACGAAGTTCCCATCCATCATATCGATGTGGAAAACATCTGCTCCTGCTTTGTCAGCAGCTCTTACATCTCGTTCCAAGTTCATAATATCTGCAGATAAAATTGATGGTGCAATCTTTACTGTCATCAAAAATCAACTCCTCAATATCTTTTTTTGTATGAATTAATTTCATTCAAAAAGTAGAGATAATTGTCATAACGACTTTGCATTATCTGACCTTCTGAAAGTTTTTCTTTCACGGCACAATTGGGTTCATTCACATGGCGACATCCACGAAATTGACACATGTTACTGTACTTCAAAAATTCAGGAAAAAGTTTTGGCAATTCTTCAACGGGAATATTTTGTAAATCAATCGAAGAAAATCCCGGCGTGTCAGCAACCAAGCCACCTTCAATATCGAACAACGAAACTTGGCGAGTCGTATGTTTACCACGGTTCAATGTTTGAGAAATCTCGGCCGTAGCTAAACCTAAATCATGATCGATATGATTTAGTAAAGTGGACTTACCAGCACCTGATTGACCTGTAAAGACTGTTACTTTGTCAGCAAAAGTGGCTTTTAATCTCGACACTTGTTGATCATTATAACTGTCACGATCACAAAAAACTTGATACTCTGCATGGTCACGATAGCCTTCTAAGGTCGTTTTTAATTCTTCGTATTGTGCATCAGATAATAAATCAGCTTTCGTTAAATAAATTACGGGTTCAATATCATTATGCTCGATATTTACCAATATTTTATCTAATAAATTACTAGAAAAATTAGGTTCCGCTGCTGAAGTCACGACAATCGCCTGGTCGACATTGGCAATCGGTGGACGAACTAAACTATTCTCACGAGGCAATATTTCTAATATATATCCTAAATCACCCGTAGAGTCAAAACTAACTTTGTCACCGACTAAAGGCTTAATTTTACGCTTACGGAAATTTCCACGTGCTCTAGTCCGTATTAGGTCGTTGCTTTCATCATCTAAAACATCATAAAATCCACTGATCGATTTTATAATTCTTCCTGTTTTTTCCATACATCACCTATTGACTGAACCACCTAATACAGTCTTATTATCACGTTCGACTATATAGGAGCCTGTCTGTCCATCTTTTAAATTAAAACTTAATGTTACTGGTGTATCTTCACTAATAGTCATTGTTCGGTATGGTGAATTAATGCTGTGCGTAGCATCTGATATATAAATTGTAATACTGTTATTACCATTATCATCATAGGGAATCGTAATGTCCTTAGTGACCGTCTTTGTAGTATTCGAACTAGTATTATCGCTACTTGAATCTTCATCGTCACTATCGGAAGATTTCTCTGGATCTGGACCCTTAGATATTACCACTGTCAAAGTTGCACCTTGATTGATCGTTGTATTTGCTTCTGGTGATTGACTGACTAATAAGCCTTCTTCAATATCATTAGAATATGCATACGACGTATCTAATCTCAAATGCGTTTCGGTAGCGTAATCTTGAATACTCTTTAAATTATATCCAGTTAAATCACGGACTTTGACCGTCTTTGGTTTAACTGTTTTTACTTTAGCAATCGTTATAGTTAATGGTTTGTCTTTAGTAACAACCTTTTTACCACTCTTAATACTTTGATCAATGATTATTCCAGCCGTATATTCATTCGTTGCTTTGTAACGTATTTTTATCTTAAATCCACGTTTCTTCAAATTAGCTGAGACATCATCATAGTCTTGTCCAATCAATTTTGGCATCTTGTAATATTTAGCACCTAAACTAACTACTAAATTGACACTAGCGCCATTTTTTAACTTTAAGCCCTTAGCGGGAACTGATTTGATTACATGACCAGCCTCAACATCGTCATCGTTTTCTTTGGAAATATCACCCGCCGTCAAATTAGAACTTTTGAGCATGACATTAGCTTGCTTAACAGTCAAATTGAACAAATCAGGAACTGTCGTCTCTTGATTACTCTTAATAACCATTGCAATGATAAATAAAATCAAGACAATTGGAATAATCGAGAGCATCAAAATCATTTTCTTTTTATGACTCATTTTAGGCTTTTGCTTAACGGGAGCTTCTTCCTCATGCTTAGTATCCATAGGTTCCATTACACGAGTTTCTTCCAAATCATTGACCGGCGTTGGAATAAATTTTGGTTCATCACTACGTTCAGGCATCAGACATGTATTTAAATCTTCACACATTTCTTTAACCGATTGGTATCGTTGATCAGGGTCTTTAGCAGTGGCCTTCAAAACAACATTTTCCAAAGGTTGAGGAATATCTGGGTCGATTTTCTTCAAATCCGGCATTTCCTCTTTGGAATGCTTCAAAGCAACCGTCACAGCTGTATCACCAGTGAACGGTACGTGCTTCGTCAATAGTTCAAACAAAACAATTCCTAATGCATAAACATCCGACAAAACTGTTGCGGGACGTCCTTTGATTTGTTCAGGAGACATATAATGTACCGAACCCAACAAAGAATTAGTCCGAGTAATAGAACGTTCACTCAAGGCCAAAGCAATACCAAAATCAGAAACTTTAACTTGAATTGGGTCCTTTTTCTCATCGACTAAAATATTCTCTGGCTTTAAATCACGATGAATTATTCCATGTTCATGAGCATCAGAAACAGCCATACAGATCTGTTTCATAATATCGACTACTTCATGGTATGGAATTGGAAAATGTGTCCGGATATATTTCTTTAAATTTGGACCGTCAACATATTCGATAACAATGTATTGAACTCCGTTATCATTACCAACATCTAAAACATTGACGATATTAGGATTGGAGAGACCACTAGTTGCCTTGGCTTCACGACCAAATCTCCTTTTAACAGATTCATCATCTTGAAGATCATATCGTAATGCTTTAACAGCAACTTTACGGTTTAACAAAGTGTCATTAGCTAAATAAACATTAGCCATACCGCCTTCACCAAGCGTACCTAGAATCTCATAACGACCGCCTACTAGGTAACCTTTTTCCATCTAATGATTACCTCCGTTATCCTTCGTAGAAAAGAGTAAGGCGGTAATATTATCTCTTCCACCGGCGGTATTCGCTTTGTCGATCAAAAGATGACATTTTGTCTCAAGACTCATCTTCTTGGATAAAATATCTTTAATTTCATTTTCTGGAACCATGTTAGTCAAGCCATCTGTACACAAAAGAATAATGGCATTATTAATCAAATCAAAATCTTTTACTCGTGGTTGAACTGTTTGTGACACACCAAGAGTTTGTGTAATGATATTTTTTTGTGGATGATTTTCAGCTTCTTCAGGACTGATTTGACCAGTTTCTAAAAGTTCATGAACCAATGAGTGATCAACACTCAATTGTTTCAATTCATCATTTGCATAAATGTAGCATCTTGAATCACCGACATTGACGACCATCATTTTGGATCCAACAAAAAATACGCCAACCATCGTCGTTCCCATACCATTTAAATCATCAAATTGATTCGATACAGAAACGATTCGATCGTTTTCCTTACTTAATTCTCGAATAATCCATTCACGAAGTTCACTAATTTCGTCAACTTCTGATTCTTCAAAATTATGTCCTAAATGAGACACTGCCATATCAGATGCAACATCTCCACCACGGTGTCCACCCATGCCATCGGCCACAATTCCAAAGACAATTCCTTTTTTGTTCTTGAAAACATTCACATAATCTTGATTGTTTTCTCTGAGTTTTCCAACATCAGTTAGTAACGCATATTCCATCAGTTTAGACCTTACCTCTTTAATTTTTTCTAACGAAAGTAGCTATAAAGAAACCATCTGTAAAGTAATCACTAGGTAGAACTTTCAACATGCCGTCTTTGACTGATTTATCCATAACAGCTTCATTCTTAACAGGTTCAAGCTCAAAGTTTTTGTGATCAGCTAAGAACTTCTTTACGACTGCTTCATTTTCTTCATCATCAAAAGTACAAGTACTAAAAACTAACTTACCATTGACCTCTAATAAATCAACCATACTATCCAAGATTTGTAATTGAACTCGTTGCAAGTTCATCAAATCTTCTTCTTGGCGGAAATATCTTAGTTCTGGCTTTCTTCTAATCAAACCAAGACCTGAACATGGAGCATCGACCAAAATACGATCAAAAGTCGTATTCAAGACATCTTTAGCTTTTCTAGCATCAATTGCTCCAGTACTAATGATATCGCTATAGCCCATTCTTTGACTATTATCACGAATCAACTTAGTTTTGTGCTTATGGATATCTAAAGCTGTTACTTCACCATCTTTGATATAGCTGGCAATATGAGTTGTCTTACCACCCGGTGCAGCACAAGCATCCAAAACTCTGCTATCAGGTTGCAAATCCAGAGCTGGAGCAACTAGCATTGAGCTTTCATCTTGAATCGTGTACAAGCCATCTCTAAATTCATCAGTATTAACTAAATTTCCACTCTCACAGATTAACCCAACTGAAGAAATTTTGCTTGGTTTTACATCAAAACCTTTACTTTGAAGTGTTTTTTGTAAATCTGACACAGTCGTTTTATTTGTATTAACCCGAATAGATACGTGTGACGGTTGATTGATCGACTTCAAAATCTTTTTAGTCTTAACTAGACCTTGTTGGTCGATAAACAATTGCACAAGCCAACGAGGAACACTGTAAAATTTGCTCAAATCATAAACGCTATCTTTACCAGACATCTCTCTTGCACCGTGACGTTGGAAGTTTCTCAAGACAGCATTAACTAAATTACCAGCACCACGATTAGCCTTTTGTTTGGCGATTTCAGTTGATTCATTCAAAACCGCATGTTCCGGAATCTTATCCAGATACGATAACTGATAAATTGCCGTTTGAAGCAATAAATCTAACCACAAGTCGAGTTTCTTATCTTTCAAATAAGGTTCTAGTTGATACTCCAAAACATATTTATGTTGAATAACGCCATAAACGATATTCGTCATCAAACGCTTGTCAGCATCCGACATATCTGAATTCTTCAAAATATTATTGATTTCAATGTTTGAATAGGCTTTATTTTTAAAGACTCTAGTTAATGCTTCTACGGCTAGTTCACGAGGATTATTTTTCATCAATTACTTGTTGTCCTTTTTCTAGATTTTTGCCCAAACCATTCATGTAGTTGGCAATATCCATAATTTTTTTACCGGCTGGCTGAATCTTTTTAATAGAAACGCCTTGGCCATCACCAGCAACGATAACCAATTTCTTCTTACCCAAATCAGCTACTGTACCGACAGCTTGATTGGAATTTAATTCAATTACTTCTGTTTTGTATAGCTTAGTTCTTTGACCATTTAGCATCATCCATGCTCCCGGATCAGGACTTAACGCACGAATTTGATTGAAAACTGTCTCGGCAGGTTTAGTAAAGTCAATATGTTCTTGTTCTTTAGAAATATTAGGTGAAAAGACTACCTTGTCTGGATCTTGTTTGATTGGAGTGATATCACCGCTTAAAATCTTCGGAATCGTATCCAACAAAAGTTCACGACCAACGATTGCCATCTTTTCAAATAAGCTACCATTGTCATCGTCTTTTTCAATTGGCAATTTTTCCTGGCTAATGATATCACCAGCATCCATCCCCTTAACCATATACATGATAGTGATTCCAGTTTCCTTATCGCCATTTAATAGTGACCATTGAATTGGCGCACCACCACGATATTTTGGCAAAAGTGAACCGTGAACATTGATAGCTGCCACTTTAGCTGATTCCAAAAAACTAGTTGGCAAAAATTGACCATAAGCCGCTGTAATAATCAAATCTGCATGTAATGCTTTTAATTCTTCAACTTCTGGACTACCAGGCAATTTAGCAGGTTGGAAAAGTTTGATATTTTCACTTTCAGCCACTAATTTAACTGGACTCTTTTGAAGTTTTTGTTTTCTACCAACTGGCTTATCAGGTTGTGTTACGGCGGCAATTACGTCATAACCTTCTTTTAATAATCCCCTCAAAACTGTTGCAGAAAAATCTGGTGTTCCTAAAAATATTATTTTTGTCATTCAATCATCCTCATTAATCAATGTGTTGTGGTTCATTATCGATTGCAATCGTAAAACCCTTCTTGGCATCCGCTTGAGTTTCATTTAAGATTTCGAGCAATCGTTCGTGCAATTTTGGCTCATGTTTATATTTTACAATAATTTGATAATAATATTTGTTTTGTTTCCGAGAAATCATCGTTGGACTTGGTCCTAAAAGAATTGCATCCTTAGATAAAGCCGTTTGGAGCTGTTTTTTCAGCCAATAAGCTTGCTTCAAAGTCTGACCTTCATCTTGGTTTGCAACACTGATCAAAGTCGTAAAATAATACGGCGTGTAATTTGATTGGTGACGCAAGTACATTTCTTGTTTGAAAAAAGTTTCATAATCTTGTTTGGCCGCATCTTTGATTGCATAGTGATCAGGATTAAAGGTTTGAATCACCACATGACCAGTCTTTTGAGCTCGACCGGCACGACCACTAACTTGAGTCAATAGTTGGAAGGTCCTCTCACTAGCACGATAGTCTGACAAACTCAAAGTAGTATCGGCATTAATTACTCCAACTAACGTTACGTCAGGAAAATCTAAGCCTTTAGCAATCATTTGTGTTCCCAACAAAATATCGGCCTTGTGCTGTCCAAATTGTTGCAAAATCTTAGCGTGAGCACCTTTTCTTCTGGTCGTATCAACATCCATTCGTAAAACTCGAGCTCGTGGGAACAAATCATGTAATTGTTGCTCAATATTTTGTGTCCCTGTTCCATAAAAGCCAATTTTTTTACTGTGACAATTTGGACACATATTGGGAACTGATTCTTCGTGTCCGCAATAATGACATTTCATTCTTCTCAAATCTTTATGATATGTCAATGAAACGTCACAATTAGGACATTTTAAAACAAAGCCACATTCACGACACATCATGAACGATGAATAACCTCGACGATTCAATAAAACGATTGACTGATCATGATTATCTAGTGTTTCTTGAAGACTCTTTTGTAAAGTCGGCGAAAAATCACCTTTAACGGCAGAGTTTTCGGAATCACGCATATCGACTATTTGTACATGTGGCAAAGTCTGATTGTTAATTCTCTTTTTCATCCTTATCAGATGATAAACACCTTTTTCAGCCCTAGCCCTCGACTCCAAAGATGGTGTAGCACTACCTAAAACAACTGGACATTTATTGACTTTTGCCCGCCATAACGCTACATCACGTGCGTGATAACGAGGATTGTCATCTTGTTTGTAACTGGCTTCATGCTCTTCATCAATAATTATTAGACCAATTTTATTTAATGGTGCAAAGACGGCACTCCGTGCTCCTACAACGACTTTGACTTCATTATTTTCAATCCTTGTCCACTCATCGTATCGTTCGCCATTAGATAAACCAGAATGTAACACCGCCACTTGATCACCAAAACGACCAACAACTCGATTGACCATCTGAGGAGTCAGTGAAATTTCTGGAACTAGCATCAAAGCTGTTTTATCTTGCTGCAATGCCTTTTCAATCGTCTGTAAATAGACCTCTGTCTTACCACTACCAGTAACACCTTCGATCAAAAAGGTCTGGGAATCTTCGTTAGTAATAGCCTGAGAAATCTCATCAACAGCAACTTGTTGCTCAGATGTTAAAGCTAATTTGGTTGTTTGTTCTGGTGTGATACCCACTGGTTTACGTAATTTGGTAACTTCTATTGTTTTGAGCAAACCATTTTTTTCAGCTGTTTTAATAGCTGATCTTGAAATACCATGATCTTTTTCCAAAACATTGTATTCTATCGGCAATTCTTGCAAATGATCAGCTAAAAACGCCAATAACTTAATTTGAGAAGAAGCATTCTTTCGCAATTTGCTCTTGGCTTCATGTAACTGAATAACATTCAGATCCGTTGTAACAGCTTGTCGTTTTACTTGAACAGCTTTATTCTTCACAACATATTGAATATCTACTTTATTATTTTTTCGTAATTTATTGATAAGACGAATTGTTTTATCATCTAGTGCACTCGTTATCTCTAGGGAATCTTGATTAGATAACAGAGCCTTTACTTCTGGATCATCTTTTACGATTGGAATTACAAATTGCTGGTATTTAGCGCGCATAACACTAGGCAACATTGTTTGCAGACAGGAAATCTGAAAAGAATAAGTTTGATCAGCCAACCAATACGACAGTTGGAGCATTTCCTTTGATAAAACTGGTTTTAAATCTATCACACGAGTAATTGGTTTCAGCTTTCCTTGAAAGTCACTGTTGTCTTTTACCTTCATAACAAAACCTTGAATTTTTCTTTTACCACGTCCAAAGGGTACTTCAACTCGCATCCCTGGAACAACTACTTCGGCTAAACTCTCAGGAATATCATATTCAAATGGTCGATTTGTTTGCATCGTCGGTACGTCAACGATTATCTCTGCTACTGACATAAAAACCACCTATTTTTCCTTAAGAATAAAAAAGCCCTCACTAATTCGCAAATCAGTGAAGGAATAATTTTATTCGTTTTCTTCTTTTTTCTCTTCTTCAACCTTTTCGGCTTCTTTTTCAAGAAGAATTGAATTAGGATCGATTTCGATTTTATCATCAGCAATTTCTTCAAATGCACGACCAACAGTTCTTGGTGATTCATAATGGCTCAAAAGTTCAACATCACCATTTTCCAATTCGTGAGCACGTTTGGCAGCTAGAACTGCTAGTGAATAACGAGAGTCAACTCGATCTAAAAGTTTATCAATTGATGGATAAATAATCATAAATTATCAATCTCCTATTATTTTTTTGTATTGGTCAATTACGCGTGGCACTCTTAAGTGTTCACTCTTAATTATACCTTCAATTTTTTCGACTGCATTAGGTATTTTATCATTTACAACGGCATAGTCATAGCTAGTCATCATTTGAATTTCTTTTTTAGCCTTTTCCATACGTTTATCGATTGTCTTCTCATCATCAGTACCACGGTGAGTAATACGATCTCGTAAACTAGTCAAATCAGGCGGTGTCAAGAAAATAAATACGCCATCAGGCATCTTTTCGCGAACTTGCATAGCACCATTGACTTCAATTTCTAACAACACATCAATTCCGGCATCAAGCTTTTGATTGACATACTTCAAAGGAGTTCCATAATAATGGTCGACATACTTAGCATATTCGAGCATGCCACCATTCTCTATTTCCTTTTCAAATTCTTCATTTGTTCGGAAATAATAATCGACTCCATCGACTTCTCCAGGACGCATTTGACGCGTTGTCATCGAAACTGAATAATCAAATTTAATTGATGAATTCTTCAACATTGCTTTTCTAACAGTTCCTTTACCAACTCCAGATGGACCTGATAAAACGATTAACATTCCCCTTGACATAATTAAACTATCCCTACTATCTATTTTAATATTGATATCTATAATGCAATAAATTCATATGTTTTTCAAGACTTTGAGCCACGTCAAGATAAAAATTTCTTAAGAAATATAAAAATAAAGTTGCTCTTTCGAACACTTGTTCGTATAATGAAGGTACAAACAAGCGTTCGGGGGTTTAAAAATGCAAGCAAGACAATTACACAATCGTTTCACTACAAATCTAATCAACAACACCACTAGCTTTATTAATAATAATTTCGATTTTAATCTCAAGTACGGAACAAAGACTCCATTAAAACAAATGCCATTAATGCAATTACAGCTTTTTGCAGAACAAAGTTTCCAAAAAAATTATTCTGTCGTTATTACAATGTTAAACGACAATCAACTTCATGGCAAATTTATTTCACAAGTTAATCAAAATAAATACGTTTTCAAGGTCAACGACAATCTTTTTAGCATAGTTACTTTAGGCAATTTGAAATCTATTAATTTAATCTAAACGTTTTTGTTCACCTTGAGCTAATTCTAATAATTCTTTAGCATGCTCTCTAGTCAAATCAGTCACCTTAGTCCCTGCCAACATTAAGGATATCGCTTCAATTCTTTGTAGATCGTCAAGCAACGAAACCTGAGTTTCGGTTTTGTTTTTGACGGTCTCTTTTTTTATCTCAAATTGAATATCACTCATAGCTGCTACTTGTGGCAAATGCGTAATACAGAGAACTTGTAGAAATTGTGAAACCTTATAAATTTTATCACCGATTGCTTGAGCTACACGACCACTGACACCAGTATCGATTTCATCAAAAACTATTGTCTCGACATTCATTTTCGCAGCGATAATAGCTTCAAATGCCAAAATGACACGAGATAACTCACCACCTGAAGCAACTTTTACCAAAGGTTTGAAATCTTCTCCAAGATTAGTCTTTAAATCAAATCTAATCTGATCAATTCCCTTGTCAGACAAATTATTATCATCAAGCGAACTAAATGAAACACCGAATTTAGCATTTGGCATATACAAATCCTTTAATTGGTGATTAATGGACTTCTCTAAAGAAGTTGCTGTTTGATGACGTTTTTTAGATAAATCTTTGGCCAAATCCAACAATTTAGTTTGCAATTGTTGAATTTCCTTTTCCAAGTTAGCTTCAGTGTCATCATCAATATCAATCTCTGAAAGTTCTTGGTGAGCTTTTTGACCAAATTCAATCACTTCATCAAGGGTTGGACCGTATTTTTTCTTCAAATTATCTAGGGTAATCAAACGTTTTTGAATATTATCTAAACGATTCTCATCAAAGTCTAAGTTTTCTAACTGATCAGCAATCGTCGCCGCATTATCTTGAAGTTGGTAATAAGCTCCATTGACGGAATCATACAATTCTTTATACGACTTATCGTAATCCATGATGTCTTCCAATTGATCTCTGACATTCCCTAAGGCATCAACAACGCCAACATTATTTTCTGACAGACCTCGGTAGCTTTCTTGTAAAGCTGAACTGATTTTCTCAAAATTAGACAACTGATTCTTTTCATCTTCTAATCTATCATCTTCACCGGCTTCAACTTTGGCACTATCAATATCTTCAATTTGAAATTTTAACATGTCGATTCGTTGAACGAGATTTTGAGAATTCTTTTGAATCGTTCTTAAGCGACTACGCTTTTCCTGATATTCAGAAAAAATATTTTGATAATCCAACAGGTCCTTTTGAAAATCATCATCGGAAAATCGATCTAGGATATTTATATGATTATCTTCGTCTAACAATTCTTGTTGTTGATTTTGACCGTGAATTTCAACTAAAAATTTGCCAACTTGACGTAAAACATTAGTTTTTACTAATTCATTGTTGATACGACAAACATTACGTCCCTTGCGGTTGATCTCACGTTTAATGATCAGTTGATTATCTTCATGATTGATGCCGTATTCGTCCAAAATAGCAAAAAGAGGACTACTTGATTTCACTTCAAATAGTCCCTGCACTTTCAACTGTTCTTGGCCAGTTCTAATAAAATCAATTGAAGATCTGCTTCCAACTAACAATCCTAAGGCATCAATAATGATTGACTTACCGGCACCAGTTTCACCAGTTAATGCAGTCATGCCATGATGAAAATCAATTTGTAATTTATTAATAATTGCAAAATTGTTGATTATAAGTTTTTTAAGCATAATTCCACCTATTTATTTAGATTTGAGTATGCGGCTTCCATGGTCTTTTCTATTGATACAGTATCCAAAATCTCACCATCTTGTGGTTCTTTAGGTTTTTGAATATGCATTAGAAACTCAATGTTGCCTTCGCCACCTTTAATTGGTGAAAAATCCAATCCAGAAACGATAAATCCAGCATTTTTAGCAAAATTGGTAATCTTTTCAAGCACCATTTGGTGAACTTTGTGATCTCTGACGATACCATGCTTACCAACATTTTCTGGACCAGCTTCAAATTGAGGTTTAATCAAACAAACAGCATCGGCACCTGGCAAAATGATATTGAACATTGGTGGCAAAATTAATTCCAAAGAAATAAATGAGACATCAGTCATCGCAAATTGTGGTAAGCCTTCGTGAAAGTCTTCTGGTTTGCTGTAACGGAAATTAACTCTTTCCATCACAACAACACGTTCATCTTTACGTAGTTTCCAAGCCAATTGATTGTACCCAACATCCAACGCATAAACTTTAGTAGCACCGTTTTGCAAAGCCACATCAGTAAAGCCACCTGTTGAGGAACCAATATCCAAACAAATACGATCGGACAAATCAATATCAAATGACTTCAAAGCTTTTTCCAACTTGTAGCCACCACGACTAACATACTTGGAATGAGCATTCTTAGCTAAATGAAAGACTGTCTCTGGATCAACTTTTTCACCTGGTTTATCGAAACGCAAATTATCCTGATTATAAACTTCACCAGCCATGATTGAACGCTTGGCTTGTTCACGAGATTCAAATAAATTTTGTTCAACTAATAAAACATCAATTCTTTTTTTTGCCAATATTTGTCACCTATTCTTTAAAATAATCCAAAAAGCTTACTAATAAGTTTTTATCGAATTTGTCTTCCTTCAAAACAGCATTGAACGCTTCTTTAACTAATTCATTCAATTTAGTTTCAGTTGCTTCTTTACCAATTAGATTTGGAAAAGTGTTTTTATCTGCATCTTCTCCATCGCCACAATCATCTAAGTCATCTTTCAATTGAAAAGCTAAACCAACATCTTGGGCATACAAAACTAAGTTCTTGGACAACTCATGATCTGCACAAAAAGCTCCCATAGTAATAGCTGCCATCATTAAATCAGCCGTTTTTTCCTTATGTAAAGTAGTCAATTCGCTTTCGGACAATACCTTATCTTCCATAGTAATATCAGTCATCTGACCAGCTACCATTCCCATAGGTCCGGCATTGTGCGATAAGATTCTTACTGCAGCCATTCGCTTGTCAGTATTCAAGCTAGACTTAGCAATCCAATAAAAAGCCTGTGTCAACAAGCCATCTCCGGCCAAAACTGCTGGACCAACACCAAACTTCTTGTGATTGGATAATTTACCCCGACGATAATCACTGTCATCCATTTCTGGTAAATCATCGTGAATCAAAGAATAAGTGTGCACTAATTCGATAGCACCAGCAATATCAAAGTATTTCGGTAAATCTTTTAATTTAACTCCAGATGAATAAGCAACAGCCAAAAATAGCATTGGACGAACTCTTTTGCCACCGGCATTAACAGAATAAAGCATAGCTTGTTTCAAAGTTTCTTGTTTAATCTCAGAATTTAGTCGATCATTTAAAAATTGATTAAAATCTGGCAAAACTTGCTCACAAAAATCAGAAAACTTTTTAATTTCCATAACTACTCGTCCTTACTTTGATCATTTTTCATATTAACTTCTTGACCGTCTTTAGTCATGATCTTAGTAACTGTTTCTTCGGCTTCACTGAGGGTCTTTTCGAGTTCTTTGCTCAAAGTAACACCCTTTTTGAATTTTTCCATGGCTTCTTCCAATGGAACATTTCCAGTTTCAAGGTTTTTGACGATTTCTTCTAAATCCGCCAAATTTTCTTCAAATGTTTTCTTTTCTTCAGCCATTATTATCCTCGCTTATTTCTTTGGTTATTAATTTAACATTACCATTTCTAACTCTCAAATTCACCGTTTGATCAACTCGGTAATCAGAAGCCTTAGTCAATACTTTACCTTTTGAATCAGTTGGAATAGCAAATCCACGACTCAAAGTCTTCAATGGACTCAGTGAATCTAGAGTAGCTACTTGACTATTAAATACATTACGATTTTTATTAATGATTTTATTGATATTATTGATCAAAATTTGGTACTGGCGATTAACCTGATTGTTGTAACTATAAATTTGATCACGTGGCGAAACTCGTACTAATCGATTAGCATACTGAATCAATTCAGTTTTGGAACGATTCAACGAATTATTCAAATTTTGACGTAGTTTATCTTCTAAACTATCGACCTTTTGCAAGTATACTTCGTAGATTCGCTCTGGATGCTGTAAAAAGACGTTCTGAGACAAAGTTTGGACACGGTCCTGATAGTTCGTAATCAAATTGTTTTGAGCGCTGTAAAGTCTTGTATGCAAGTCTTGAAGATGTTCCAAAACATCACTCAAAACAGGTGTTGCCAATTCTGCCGCTGCAGTCGGAGTTGCAGCTCGTAAATCAGCCACTAGATCGGCAATAGTCGTATCCGTTTCATGACCAACTGAACTAATCACTGGAATCTTACTCTGAACGATAGCTTCGGCAACGATTTCTTCATTGAATGGCCAGAGATCTTCAATCGATCCACCACCACGACCAATGATAATCGTATCGAAATTACCATCTTCATTGATTCTCTTCAACTGGTCCACGATAGTTTTAGCCGCTTCATCACCTTGAACTTGAGCTGGATACAAAACCAATTGCACGATTGGAAATCTTCTAGCAACGGTCGTCATAATATCATGAATAACCGCACCTGACTCACTCGTCACAACTGCAATTCGTTTTGGAAACTGAGGAATTGGCTTTTTTGGCAAGTCAAAGATACCTTGTTGAGATAGCTTTTTCTTCAATTGCTCAAAAGCAACATATAAAGCTCCCAATCCAGCAGGTTCCATCGACTCGACATAGATCTGATACGATCCGGCTGGCTCATACAAAGAAATTCGACCTTGAACGAGAACTTGCATTCCTTCTTCAGGTTTAAATTTAATTTTTTCAAAATTGCTCTTAAACATTATCGCGGAAATCTTAGCCTTATCATCTTTTAAAGAGAAATATTGATGAGCATGTGGACGTAAACGAAAATTAGAAATTTCCCCCATCAAATAGACGTGTCCCAAATAAGGGTCCACGTCAAATTTTCTTTTCAAATATTGGCTTAAAGCGGTAACTGTTAAATATTGCTCATTATCCATTTGCCCTGCCTTCGGCTAATTCAATCACTTGGTCTACTAAGGCCGTGATTGTCATTGGACCAACACCACCAGGAACTGGAGTCATCATAGCAGCCTTTTGCTTGACGTCATCGAAATCGACATCCCCACAAAGCTTGCCATTTTCATCACGGTCCATACCAACATCAACGACGATTGCTTGGTCTTTGACGTATTCTTTAGTGATAAATTTGGCTTTTCCAATGGCTACGACTAGCACATCAGCCTTACTTGTTATTTCTTTTAGGTTCTTAGTATGTGAATGCGTGATCGTTACAGTGGCATTACGATCCAACATCAAAGCAGCTGTTGGTTTTCCAACGATATTGCTACGACCAACGATAACAACATTTTTACCGTCTAAGTCAACGTTGTAATGGTCAAGCATCATCAAAATTCCTGAAGCAGTTGCTGGTTTAGTTAAAGGTGTTCCAATCCAAAGATTACCAACGCTGATAGGAGTAAAACCATCAACGTCTTTTCTAGGATCAATAGCTTCAATAACTTTGTCCTCATCGATATGATCAGGAACTGGCAATTGAACGATAAAACCATCAACGTTTTCATCATGATTCAATTCATCGATTTTCTTCAAGAGTTCAGTTTCAGTTACTGTGGCATCAAAATGAATCAATTGGAAATCAATTCCAAGTTTTTCGGCACGACGTTTCTTGTTGCGAACATAGACAGCACTTGCTGAATTGTCACCGACTAAAATAACGGCCAATCCAGGAGTTACGCCTTTCTTCTTTAATTCTTCAACTCGCTTAGTCATTGTTTCATCCAAAGCTTGCGCTACTTTTTTACCTTCTAATAATTTCATACTAATCACCATAAAAAGGCTGATAAATTTATCAGCCTTTACCCTTCTACAAAATTAGATAAAATTCCATTTATGAAGGACTTTGAGTCCTTATCGCCAAAGTCACCAGCCATTTGAATTGCTTCATCAATAGCTACTTTCCTTGGTACTTCCAAACTGTTTTCCATTTCAAATAACCCAACGCGTAAAATTGCACGATCAATTCTGGACAAGCGTTGAACTGTCCATTTATTCTTTAAATATTTAGCAATTTTTTCATCAAGCTCTTCTTGATGTTCATTTGTTCCCGAAACCAAGAATGTCAAATAATCTGGCACCGCTTCAGTCGTTAGATCGCATAATTGCATGGTAGATGCGATAGCCTCTTCTGGAGTGTCTTTAGTAGTTTCGATGGAAAATAGTGATTGAACTGCGAGTTCTCTGATCTTATGTCTACTTATCACTAGTTTTATTCCTTTTTATCTGTTGTTACACGTTCGATATCGCCTGTTTCTTTCTTAGCGATTAATCCGACAACATGTACATTGATTTCACTTAAGTCTAAATCGGTCATGAATTCGAGTTGTTCAATGGCTGATTTTTGGATCTCTAAGGATACTTTAGGGATCGATACGCCATACTCTAGATAAACATAGACATCAGCAGATACTTGATTATCTGCAAACGACACATCAACTCCCTTACCATGGTTGATTCTACCAAAGAGTGAATCAATTCGGCTTGAAATAGTGCCACGCATTTCGTAAACACCCTCAACCTGGTTTGTAGCAATTCCTAAAAGGATCTCAATAACTTGATGTGATATTTCAACATTACCGTTTATTTTTCCACTATCTTGTTGTAGAGAAACATATTTTTGTTCAGCCATAAACTTATCTCCATAATCAATTATTAATTAGGCACGTGAAATGTAAGTACCGTCTTGTGTGTTAATTGTTAGCATATCGCCTTCGTTAACGAAGAATGGTACTTGCACAACAACACCTGTTTCCATTGTAGCTGGTTTTGAACCACCTGATTGTGTATCACCCTTGATTGAAGCTTCTGTTTCAACAACCTTTAGATCAACTGTATTAGGTAATTCAACACCAAGTGTTTCGCCACCATACATTACGACACTAACTTCCATATTTTCTTTCAAATACTTCAATTCGTCTCTAATTTCATCGCCTGGAAGTGATAGTTGTTCATAAGTTGTTGTATCCATGAATACGTAGTTATCACCTTCAGCATAAAGATATTGCATCTTCTTATTTTCGATATTAGCTTTTTCAACTTTAGCTGTTGATCTGAAAGTCATTTCTTGAACAGCACCTGTTCTCAAGTTCTTTAATTTTGAACGTACGAAAGCACTACCCTTACCTGGCTTAACGTGCTGAAATTCTACAACACGCCAGATACCATCTTTTACTTCAATTGTTAAACCATTTTTAAAATCATTTACTGAAATTGACATTTGTTTCTCCCTTGATTCGTAAATTTTTACCGATAAAGCACCATACAATATCTTACCAATATTTCGGTGTTAATGGCAATAACTCATACTTATTATATAAAAAAAAGAGGAACATTGTCCTCTTTTTTCATCAATATATTAATATACTGAAACTTTTCTTCTGTCTTTGCCAAGTCTTTCGTACTTAACAACGCCATCTGTAAGTGCGAACAATGTGTCATCGCCACCGCGACCAACATTAGCACCTGGGTGAATCTTTGTACCACGTTGTCTGTAAATAATTGAGCCAGCTGTGATAGCTTGGCCATCAGCGCGCTTAGCACCTAGTCTACGACCAGCAGAGTCACGGCCGTTACTTGTTGATCCACCACCCTTGTGGTGAGAGAAAAATTGTAAATTCATCTTAAGCATGAAGTTTACCTCCTAATCAAGATCTATTTTATTTTTTTGTACTGAAACTTCAATGTTTTTGGCATAACTTCCTTCGACATCTTTAAGAGTCCAAAACAAATTATCCAATAACAAGGCAGTATCGTGTGATATTGCTTCGTCAAATTGACAACCTAGATGGCCGCCATTTACCTCATCCATGACCACTTGAGGCTTAGCCCCAGTGAGTTTTTCCAGATTATTGATCGTACCGATCGTAACCGCTGAGACAGCAGCACAAACTAAATCTTGACCATAAGGTCCTGAATCAGCATGTCCTTTAATCAAAAAGGAATCGATCTGTTTATCTGAGTTCTGGTGAAAACTAGCTTTAATCATGATTAAGCCTTGATACTATCGATAAGTACCTTTGTATATGGTTGACGGTGACCTGTCTTTGTATGTGAATGCTTCTTAGGTTTGTACTTGTAAGTAACAACTTTCTTTTCCTTACCTTGCTTTTCAACCTTACCAGAAACACTAGCGCCTTCAACTACAGGGCTACCAACTTTAACAGACTTGCCATCAGAAACTAAGATTACATCATCAAATGTAACTGCGTCTCCTTCTTTGACATCAAGCTTTTCAACATAAATTGAAGAGTTTTCTTCAACTTTATATTGCTTACCACCAGTTTTAATAATTGCGTACATAAACGTACACTCCCTTCTAAGACTCGCCAACTAGGTGCACTAAGAGCTTAAACCTAATTTTGAGCGGTTGTAGATGCAATAGTGATTGCAACTTATAAAATATAGCAAATTTCACTTGCTTTTTCAACTATTCTCAGGATTTTTTTTATTTTTCAACGGAATGTTTTGCAAGCTAAAATAAATCAACAACATAAATCCAAATAAATTAATCAATAGAAAACTAAGACTCAACCAATCATAATGCGAATGGATTTCTATAATACTTTTACCTGGATTAGTTTTGACTTGAAGCGTGTTTTGTTTAGTTTTCTTTGCGGACACTGATTCATTATTGATTTGAATTTGATAATTAGGTGAATATTGAATTGGAATATCAATGGTCGTCGTTTGAGGATTAATGTATTGAATCCAATAGTCAGATCCCTTGGTATAATAAGAAACTTTTTCCTGCTTATTGTTGACCAGGAATTTATTATTATTTTTTTGAGCCACGTCATGATAATTCATCACAAATTTCTTATAATCAACCGAATTAGCCATTTCCAGAGTTCGTTTAGGACTATTACTTACTTGACTGTAATTAACGTAACTTAAACCACCAATCGAAATTAGTAAAATCAATAGTTTCAAAATGGCTGGACTTTCTTGAAAGACTAACAGGATCATCCGACACAAAATCATAATAAAAAAGAAATCAAGAATACTTTGGAAAGCAAAAATCAAGCGACTAATGTCTACATTAGGTATTTGGGGTTGCAGTATCAACAAGCACGTTATTGGAATCATTTCGAAAATAATGACTTTATAAGCAAAAGAACTTTGCAAAAAAATCATCAAAATCAATAGCAATAATAAGCCACCAATTGCGATCATCAAATACCATTGCACGCGCGGCAACTGTAATTTTGTGAACCAATCAAAATAATTAAAGTTTTCAATTGGATCTTGTCGCCATTTTGAGTTCAATTGTTTCATGACTAAGGGGCCAATAAAACCAATTGTCGTTAAAATACCCATACTAATTATTTTGAGTAAGTTAAACGATGTCTCTTTCACGTAATGCCAAGAATGACTCAAATGACTAAATGGCATTAAAACAAATGCCACAATTACCGTAATGGTCACTGCTAAAGCAACATACGGTGAAGTCCAAATGATCAATGCTTCACCCCAGACTAAAGTTTTCCAAGAATGTTCAGTGAAAAATTGATAAGCGCCAAAATAAACTATTGGCAAAAATATCAAAACTAAATAATTCTCTAATCTTTGATTGGAAAAAACTAACAAAAGTCGATTTAGAGAAAACGTATAGCCAATAGCAAACAAAAGTGCTTCAAATGTGTCTTTGTGGAATTTATTCATAAAAAAGTAAGCACTGACTAACGTTAAAAAAGTAATTATCGTTAAATAGACGCTGAACCCATAAATCACATTAAACTGAACGAATAACCACCCTGTTAAAATGGTCAGCCACGGACTGAATAGATTTATTTGGCTACCTGCATGATTCCAAAAATCAAAGTTAATTGGTGAAACGAACACATTAGAAAGGCTTTTTAAATGTGCAATGTTAAAAACCATTGTTTCCCCAAAATTAGCTTTGTTAAAAAAAAGTATTGTATAAAGAATGCTTAGAATTAGAAATAATAAACCTAAAATGATTTTTTTCCATGAACGACTGGACATCAAGGAGAACCCCTTTATTAAATAATGACATTATTATACTAAAAAAGGACTGTGCTTAAACACAATCCCCAATCATTTTCTATTTTTCTAAGCAACAGTCATAAACAAGCGTCCTAAAACAATAAAAAAGAAAACTGCTATAAAAACTAGCTTTCCCCGTTTTAAATCCATCTTCGTTAGAATTCTCGTTATTAGTATGAGAGCAATGATTAGACCAATTCCGATCAGAATACCCATCAAATTACTAATAATCGCTTGTTGAGTTAAAAACGCAGCTAAAACATCTATTAGAATGAAAGCAATTGTTACAAAAAATGCAAACTTTCTTTTCAAAATTCGTCCACCTCTAAAGTTATAGGCACCACAAAAAATGCCTAATGTTTAAGCACAACGACTTTATTGTAAAATTAAAAATTATTGTTTGCAAGATTATTTTTTTACATCCCACTATAAATGCTTATTTATCAATATTTATTTTTTTATAAAAGATACGACTGCCAAGGTAATTCGGTTGGAATTCTACGACTAATAACAGAAACACTCTTTAAATCATCTGGATCTAATTCGAGGACTAAGCGATCATCGTCAAACACTGGCCACTCATATTTAATATCTTCTTCGTAAGGTTTACCTTCATTGATAAATTCAAATAGTAAATTCAAAAAATGTTGTTGGTTCTTACGGTAATCGATATTCAATTCTTCAACCGGTGTATTCAAATATCTAAGAATCCCACCATGCTGCCCTTCAGCCACTTTAACATAGTTGCAATAAACTTCAGCATCGCTTTCCTGCGTCAACAATTCAGCCAACCTTCTAGCCGGTAAGGTATACATAGCATTCCCTAGCATTTGTACAAAATCATTTTTTGAATACTGCTCGTTTAGCAAGGCAGCTCTTAATACTTTCGTATTTTTACCAAATAAATCAGGGAAAACTTCATTTTCAAGATGATTGATATTCATCGATTTATAAGCCTCTAATTCATTGCTCCCAGCAGAGATAATAGTCTTAAATTGTGTCTTTTTTACTCGTTGAAGTAACTTCTTTTGCCAATCCTGTGAAATCAAATCATCATCGATCACCGGACCAAACCAATTAGTAGCCGTATGCTGATCAAGCAAATGCTCTTGAACAATTTGTAGACCATCGTCTGTTAAGTTAAATAAGTCTTTTGTTGATTTAATGTCACTGGCCTGACAAATCATATCAGTTACTTTTTTTGCCGTAGCCATGTCACGAATCGTCTGAACGCCACCAGAAAATAAAATAATTTTTTGAATTCGATCCAAAACAGTTGCATTAGAAGCCATTAGAGCTGAAATTGACTTAGCACCGGCTGAAATACCAACTAAAGTAACGTTTTTTACATCGCCGCCAAAACTAGCAGCATTATCCAAGACCCATTGAATCGCCATCAATTGATCTGACATCCCAACGTTGGTATCACCGCCATCAACCTTGCTCCACCCAAACAATCCTAATCGATAGTTTGGCACTACATGAACGACTGACTGATGATCGAGCCACGACATTTGTTTAGTATAATTTCCTCCCCGTAAAAAGCCACCACCATAAAATTCGATGACAATCGGGTATTTTCCTTCTACATCAGGGGTGCAAATATCAAGATTTAAACAATTTTCGCCAAAGTTTATCTTACTATTTTGGTTAAGTGCATCTTTTTGCATTGGTTGAACGCCATGATGCACCGCATAATGAATTTTATTAATTTCATTTGGTCCAAATTTTGACATAGAAAATTCTTCAGCTCGTTTAAATCGACGTCCATATCCAAACGGAACTCCTAAGAAATCAAGATGTTCATGATCCACAATTCCGTGATATGTCCCTGTGGTAGTTTTCATAATCTTCTTCATAAAAAATAGACCCCCCAATGAACAAAATATCAATTAATTAACATTCTAAACTAATATCATTATTGTACAAGAATTTCATGTAACCATTTTTACGAGTAAGTTGTGTGAAAAAATTCATAATTTCCCTTGTTTACTTAAATAACCTTGTATATAATTTCAAAGATATGTTTTTAAGGGAGAGATATAAATGGTATTAACAGACGCACAAAAACGTGCTAACGAAAAATGGCACAGAAATCATCGTGAACGCGCAAATTATATCGCCATGCGTTCATCAGCACGTAGCTTTATTAGAAAAAAATCAACTCTTGAAGACCTCGAAGAACTTCAAAATATCATCGAAAATCGTCGCAAAGAATTAGTTGAACCCTAAATAGTCAAATTTAAAAAATGTAAACCATTACATTTTAAAATATTGATTTTTTTTACTGAAACAAGGCTTATTTTTATGTCATTTGTAATAATTCTGTTATAATTTTGTTAGATAAGGGAGAAGGAAGCCTTATCTGTTGTGTTCTGTCCAGATGCTGATGACATTAAAAGCTGCATTATTTTCGGAGATGACAATCATGAAATTGACAGTATGGATCAAATCATTATTTAAAGCCGAAAGAACTGAGATTTCCACACAAGATCGTGAGGTATTGTGTGAATTAGAGGCTGAAAACAAGCCTTTCATTTACGGAAAGTAATGTTAATCAGTAAATTATTTATAGGGATGGTTCACTTAAACATTTAAGTGGACCTTTTATTTTGCCCAAATTAAGATTTTTTTTAATTTATATCAAAAATTAGATTGACATAGTGCAAGTGCTTTATCTATAATAATAAATGTGCTGTCACAGTGGCTCAGTTGGATAGAGCAACGGTCTTCTAAACCGTAGGTCGTGAGTTCGAATCTCACCTGTGACATACCGTAAAATCGCTAGAGTGATCTGGCGATTTTTTTGTTGTCTGCAAGTAAATTTTTAATTAAAAAATTTCAAATTTATTATTGCATAATCAAATTCTTTTCTCTATAATAGTACGAGTGATGTCACAGTGGCTCAGTTGGATAGAGCAACGGTCTTCTAAACCGTAGGTCGTGAGTTCGAATCTCACCTGTGACATTTAATAAATAATCTATGATCGTCCAATCTGACGTCATAGATTTTTTTTTGCATTTTTTTGCAAAAATAAGACCTTTTCCAATTAAGGAAAAGGCCTTTTTAGTTATCGTTGAGGATAGAATTGCAACTTTCGTTGCCAATTAAATATAACATCTATTCTTGCATATATCTATAATTTAGAGCAAGTGTAAACTAACTGTATTCTAAATCTAATATTTGTAAAATTTATGCACTCATTCTCAACAATTTATTCATAGCTTCTTCAATTGACTTACCGCATGCAGAAACCCGAGTGTTTTTCTTATCAAATACGGTAAACAATTGACGTTTAGTATCAAGTGTAACTTTATATCTCATATTGCTTACCTCCTATCATTTGATTATTTATCATACTCGCTTTTAAAAAAAAATCAATAGAAACAAACTATTTTATTTTTTATTTAGAGAATAGTTCGGTCGAAACATTTCTTGTTTCTCATATTTATAAGACTAATTTTCTCAGCAATAAATCTTAATCAATAATTTAGTTAGGCCTAATTAATTTTTTCTTTTAACTGGTCTATTAAGTATTTGTCACAAAACTGTAATATTAACTAACCGCTCTGGCATAAAAATATATTTTTTCCTAATAACCAAAGAAAGGTCTAACCTTTACCAAGAATTTTTTCGTTCTTTTAGCAAAAACGTTCGGAATCTGCTCGTTTTTTGGGATTTTGTCTTAAAATTGTTTCATAAAATAAAAAAAGCCCGACCATTTAGATCGAACTTTTAGAAGAATAACTCTTTACATGCATTACTAATAGCAATCTTAACGTGTTCATAAGTCAAACCACCTTGAATATAAATAATATATGGTGGTCTCATTGGTCCATCAGCTGAAAATTCCACACTAGCACCAGAAACGAATGTCCCAGCAGCCATAACAACTTGATCTTCATATCCTGACATAGCACTAGGCTCTGGAGATACATTGGAATCTATTGGCGAAAATTGTTGGACGAGTTTAGCAAAGTGAACCATTTTATCAGGCTCATTGAATTCAATCGTTTGAATCAAATCAGTCCGATCATCATTCCATTTAGGCGAAACATTTAAGCCTAGTTTCTCAAAAATAGCCGCTTCAAAAATTGCTCCTTTAATGGCATTTCCAGTTACTCTTGGAGCTAAGAAAAAGCCTTGAAACATTTCTGATTGACGATCAATAGTAGCACCTTCCGAAGCACCAATGCCTGGGGCCGTTAAACGATAGCTAGCTAATTCGACTAAATCCTTCTTACCAACAATATATCCGCCGACTTTGGCTAAACCTCCACCAGCATTTTTGATTAGAGAACCAGCCATCAAATCAGCACCGACCTCTGTTGGTTCGATTGTTTCCGAAAATTCACCATAACAGTTGTCGACAAAAATTATCGCATCACTGACAGTTTTTATTTGCTTGATGATTTCAGCAATTTCTTTAACTGTCAAACTCTTCCGAGTCGAATAGCCACGTGATCTTTGAATAGCAATGACCTTAGGATTTTGTTCTTTAATTTTTTGTTTCATCAAAGTGAAATCAACCTGATCTCCATTCATCTTGACTGAATCAAAACCAATTTGATAGTCAATCAAAGAACCACGTTTGTTACCAGCAATCCCGATAACTTCTTGCATTGTATCGTATGGCTCTCCTGTGACATATAGCAGATTATCCCCTGGACGCAAGATTCCGAATAGTGCCGTTGCTAATGTATGTGTTCCGGAAACGAACTGGGGACGAACTAAAGCAGCTTCAGTTTTGAAGACATCTGCGTAAACTGCCTCCAATTGATCACGTCCACGGTCATCATCCCCATAACCTGTCGTTCCTAACAAACTACTTTCATCGATATTTTCTTCCCGAAAAGCAGCCAAAACCTTATTTTGATTGTCCAAAACTTGCTCATCTATCTCAGCTAACTTGGACGCAATTTGTTGATCGACTTCTTTGATAACTTCTTTTAACTTGTCTGGAAATGCAGCATTCCATTTAGTCATTTTACCCCTCCATAAAATTAACGATATTTTTTTCAATTATATCTTGATAATTGCTATCATCACTAATATTATACCAATCCACATCCATTTGATTGCGGAAATAAGTAAATTGACGTTTAGCAAAATGACGAGAGTTCTTTTTAATTTCTGACAAGCAAGTTGATAAATCAGCTGTACCGTCAAAATAGGGATATAGTTCCTTGTAACCAATTCCTTTGCTAGCTTGGGGGAATTTATCCCGATTGTCATAAACGTACTTAGCTTCGCTAATTAAGCCATTTTCAGCCATTACATCGACACGTTGGTTAATTCGTTCGTACAGTTTTTGACGATCATCCGTTAAACCAACTAAATAAAAATCAGCCCACTTCTCACCATTGTCCTGTTCCGTGATTGATTTGCCAGTTGTTTTCATGACTTCAATTGCTCTGATCAGACGACGGGTATTATCAATATCAATCTTCTCAAAAGCTTTCGGATCAATTGACTGTAACATTTTTTGCAACTGATCAACGCCACCAGTTTGTTCAATCTTCATCAATTCTTTACGCAAAGCTGGATCACTATCTGACTTACCACCTAAATTCAAATTATTGATCAAAGAACTCAAATAAAAACCAGTTCCTCCAACGACCAAAGGTAATTTCTGGTCATTAGCTAAACTAATAATAATTTGACGAGCTTTTTGTTGAAAATCCTTGACTGTATAACGTTCATTGGCATCGCAAATGTCTACCAAATGATGTGGGACAGCCTGTAATTCTTCTGGAGTATCCTTAGCTGTTCCGATATCAAGTTTTCGGTAGATTTGCATTGAATCGCCAGAAATGATCTCGCCATTGAATTTTTGAGCTAATTTTAAACCTAAGGCACTCTTACCAACGGCGGTCGGTCCTACTATTGCAACTACTTTTATCAAAAAATTACCTCTCTTAGACAGTCTTTTATAGATATTTTAAAGGAAATACGCCATAATGAGAACTAAAGACAGGAGGAATGTATTATGGCAAAAAATCAAAAACACTTACGTTTTGTTAAAGGCTTCCTTGTTGGTTCACTAACAACAGCTACAGCAGTTTATGGAGCATTGCATGCTTTCAAGAAGAAGGTCATCGAACCAGAAAACCAAGAAAACGAACGTATTGAAGCTAACCGCAGACGTGCTAACCGTAAGAGCTTACAAGCACACCAAGGCTAAACTTAAAAACATTATACTAAAAAATGCTGTGTCAGATTTTTTCTGCACAGCATTTTTTTTATATTTTAGTGGTTTTCTTTGTCTTACCTTCCCAATCAGAAAAACGGTCTTCTAACCATTTAACATCAGTGAAGCCCCACTTCTTTTGCATTTTAAGAGCTGCTCGAACACACATATTCTTGTTATCTCCATAAAGATAAACCGGAAGATCAGGTCTTAATTCGCCTTCATTGTACTTTAATTGCGTAAATGGAAGGTTTCTTGCACCCAAGATGTGTTTAGCATCAAAAGCATTTTTTTCTCTTAAATCAACGATTTGAGCTTTTCTCATCGTTTCCTCAAAGGTCTTTTGGTCAATTGCGCCGTGCATTTGTCTACCCTTTAACCAGAAGTAGAGCCATGAACCAACCCAATAAACCAAAAAGCCGATTACAATAACATATAAAACGGCATTTAAAACTTGCATTAATACAAACTCCTAATCAACTTTAATCAATGAAGCAGCACCGATAACACCAGCACCATTACCAAGACTAGCTAGTCTTAATTCAGTTGAATCCTTGATTGTAGCAAATTCGTTTTTACGCATAGCCTTATCAACTTTGTTGAGCAAGAAATCACCAGCAGCTGAAACGCCACCACCAATAACAACAAACTTAGGATTCAAGGTATTAGCGATGTTCCCTAGAACAAATCCAAGTGAGTCACAAACATAATCGACAACCATCATGGCCAAGTCATCATCTTTCTTAGCTAGATCGAATACGTCTTTAGCAGAGATATCTTGACCATCATCAAGCATAGCCTTCAATTCTGAGTTTCCAGCATATTCTGATGCACGGTCTCTAGCAACACGTACGATACCAGTAGCTGAAGCGATTGTTTCTAGACAACCCCTCTTACCACAAGTACACATGAAACCATTAGGATCAACTGTTACGTGACCAATTTCACCAGCAGCACCATTTTGTCCTTGAATCAACTTACCATTAGCGATGATACCACCACCAACACCTGTTCCAAGTGTTACAAAGACAACATCGTCAGCATTGTTACCAGCACCTTGCCATCTTTCACCAAGAGCAGCAACATTAGCATCATTTTCAATGACAACTGGTAGACCTGTTCCCTTTTCAATATCACGTACTGGATAAACTTCATTAGTCCAGTTAAGGTTAAAAGCACCTTTGATTGTGCCCTTTTCATGATTGATTGTACCAGGTGAACCTAATCCGATACCGTCGAATTGGTCAACGCTCATATCATACATATTGATATGATGATTAATTGAATCAATAATGTCAGGAATAATCAATTGTCCATCAGATAGAATATTTGTTTCAATACTCCATTTTTGTTGAATCTCACCTTTATCGGTAAGAATAGCAAATTTAATTGTTGTACCACCAAGGTCAACACCGATTAACTTTTTGTCTGTCACTTTGATCTGTCCTTTTCTTCTTCTTTTCTATGCTCCCGTTTTAAGACCAATTGAGCACTAATAAAAGTCTTTTTGTCGATCAATCCATCTTTGTACAACCGTTTGATCTCAATAAACATCAGTTCAATGTCCCATAATCTTTTACCAAGATGGACAAAGGTACCGAAGCGTTTGAGTAACTGCTGTACATCATAGAGGGTCGTAAAGCTCATCTTATTATCCATAAACGATCATACCCTTTGCATACATATAATAAGAAATCACAACAACTACTACTATTGCTAAAATCCGAAAAATCATCTTTGGACGAGAAATGTTTGGTAAACCCAAAGCATATCCCAAAAGCAGTCCCCCAACAGCACCGCCAATGTGTCCCCAGATATCAATTCCAGACATAGTTAGATCCATCAATAAATTAATGACGATCAAACCTAGAAAACTCTTCCCTAATTCCGTCAGAAAGCGATTTTCACGATAAATTATTGCCAGTGATAAAAATGCGGCAAACATTCCAAACAATGAGGTACTAGCCCCTGCCGAAATAGCATTATTACTACCAAAAGCAAAACTGGCCAAATTCCCCATGATTCCACTCAACATGTAAACTATCAAAAATCGCCAATGACCAATCATTGGTTCGAGTATTTGACCGACATATAATAGTGTAAACCCATTCATCAGAATATGGAAGATACCAATGTGTAAAAATATTGGTGTTATTAAGCGCCACCACTGACCTTCTTGTACTAAATAATTAGTTTTAGCTCCGAAATGAATCAAAGTTAAAAGATTCTGAGAACCACCACTAACTGTCTCTAGTAAGAAAATTACTATGGTCACCGCTAATAAAGACCAAGTTACGTAGGCGTTAGAGCGCCGATTGATTATCTGCATTTTGTTCATCCTTTGCAACGATGATCTTATCGATTTGCTTGTCGAGCACATAAACTGGCCAAAGTGGTGCTTGATAATATTGGCTAGTCAAAGCTAAGGAAATGGTCTTCGTTGGAAACTTGGCTAAATATCTATCAAAAGTACCTGAACCAAACCCCAAACGATTCTTATCTTGGGAGTAAGCCAATCCAGGAACAATCAAAAGATCAGGTGGATTCATAACGTTATTTTCATAATCTTTAGGTTCTCTAACACCAAAAGCCGATTCAACTAATTCAGTATCCTGAGTGTACTTAACAAAAGACATCGAATTATCAGAAAAAGTCTTTGGAATATAGACTTCTTTTCCCATTTCAAAACATTGATTGATAATTGGAAAAGTTGGTATTTCGTCATTAGTACTCATAGTGATTCCAACTGAAGGTGCATTTTGAAAATCTAAATCATTAAATAATTGAAAATAAAGGTTGTTGATTTCTTTTTGAGCCTTATCAGACTTCATAAAATCGCTCACAAGATCAATTTGTTTTTTTCTGAAACTTACTTTATCCAACTAATGATCACTCCTTAGAAAAAAAAACAACAGGGATTTTAACCTGTTGTTTATTTTGTTTCACGATGCAATGTAACAGTACGTTCGCGTGGACAATATTTCTTAAGTTCAAGACGATCGGGATTGTTACGTTTGCTCTTGCTTGTTAGATATGTACGTTCATGGCATGAAGTACATTCCATTGTTATATTAACTCTCATCTTTGGAACATCCTTTCATAAATACTTAACTAAATTCAACTAATTAAATATATCATTTTTTCCGGTATATTAAAAGGTTAAATTCAGATTATTTCTGACCCGTCATTTTATAATAGTCGGTATAAATCTGTTTTGCAAGCAATTGAGGATAACTTCCACTTTCACTAGTTAGATTAGGGAAGACAATTGCCATTGCAATGTTTGGATCATCATAAGGTCCAAAACTGACCAAACTAGTAGTAATTGTTTCTGGAGGATCAGAAGAAGGATTATCAGGGTTGTAGTAGAATGATTGAGCTGTACCAGTCTTAGCAGCTACTGCTGGTGAAAGATCTTTTAGACGCGTAGCAGTTGTCCAATAACCACTACCGTGTACGGCTGCATACATACCCTTTCTAACCACATTCAATTCATCTTGAGTTACATCTACCTTATTCAAAACAGAAGGTTTAGTAACTGAAGTCAAAGCACCTTTTGTTCCATCGTCTTTAGTCTTTTGAATTGATTGAACAACGTAAGGCTTCAAACGATAACCACCGTTAGCAATGGTTGAAATATATTGAGCCATTTCAATCAATGTATAAGCATCATAGTTTCCGTAAGATAAATCCAGTGCAGAACCAGTCTTCAAAGAGCCGTTACTATTATGTGTGGCACCTTCGATACCGGTTGTTTCACCAGAAATATCGATCCCAGTCTTGACACCTAAACCAAATTGATTGAAGTAGCCACGTAATTTATCAAAGATATCATCATCCATATGAATATATGAATTTGGCGTATATTTAGCATTGGCTTCCTTCAAGGCTAAATTCATCATGTAAATATTGGATGAGAATTGTAGAGCTTGAATAGCACTCAAACTACTGAAAGTCCCAGCTGGATAAACTGATTTCTTAACCGGCGTACCTGGCAAATAAATTGGATCATCAGCTTGGGTATTATTGCTTGGAGAAATAACTCCATCCATCATCGCACCTAAAACGGTAGCCCCCTTAACAGCAGACCCCATAACGAAGGTACGGTTGATAACACCTAGAGCATCTTCAGATGTTTTACCAGTTTGCGGATTATTGTGAATCCCAGCCATAGCTAAAATAGCACCAGTCTTGGGATTCATTGCTACTACATAAGCACCGTCAGAATATTGTGTTATCCCGGCAGATTGAGCAGCACTATATTGTTCTTCCAGAGCTGCTTGAACTTTCTTTTGGAACTTAGAATCAATCGTCAAATTAAGATTGCCACCCTTTTGACCTTTGTACAAGGTAGTACTCTTCTTAATTTGATTATTGGAGCCAACTTGAACTTGCTTTTGACTCTTAGTACCGGAAAGAATTGATTCATAACTCTTTTCCAAGTAACTAGTACCAACACGGTCATTTCTAGAATAACCACTAGCTAACATTGTATTCAATTCATCATCAGGAATACCTTGTTTCTCTGTTGATACACTTCCGATAATACTTGCAATTGATTTACCTTGTGGATAATCACGTTCCCAATTGCTACCAATACTTACACCCGGTAATTCCGTTAAATGCTCACTCACTTGCGCAATTTCCTTAGAGGTTAAATTCTTATCCTTCAAAAATACCGTTGAAAGTGAATAAGCAGAACTCATAGTTTTGAATAATGAAGCACGTTGCATGTCTTTATCATTCAAATGAATACCCTGTTTTTCAACATACTTAACTTCGTTAGCATAAATCTTAGTAGTAGACAACGCATCCCCATTACTATCAACACGATATGACTTAGGCATTTGTTTAATAACTTGCTTAGATTTATTTGGAGCTGACAAAATATAATCAGCTTTATCACGACTAGTTAGATCACTAGGATCAACACTAATGTACTTAGTTAATCTGTTAACGATCGTATAAATATCAGACGAACTAACACTACCACTCTTCGTATAAGTGATGGCATTGTGCGTTGAATTACCAACCAAAAGTCTACCTTTTGAATCATAGATCATTCCACGTGGTACACTGCCTGTCATTACTGTCTTATCTGTTCGGTCAACTTCAGCTTCAAATTTGCCACCATAAACGATTTGCAAATAAGCAAGTTGAGCAACCAACATTGCGAATAGCACAAAGACAATAAAAAAAAGCAGGTTTAGACGAAATGGAATAGTAGACTTCGCTTGACTACCCGTTCTTTTCTTTATTATATCCAGTATTCTTCTCATATTCATCCTTCAAAAAACGAACGATTATTCATTCGATTTAAAAATATACTTAGGCCCATCGAGATCTGGATCATACTCTACCAACAAATCATATCTGGCAAAAAACCACGTATCACTATCAGTAATGTAATAAACCACACCATCGACTACAGTACTGGCTACTGGATCAACTGGTTTTTCCTTACGCATAGCAATTGAAAAACCATCATGAACCATAGTCTTTCCATAGACCTTACCATAAAAATGTACACCATCACCGGGTACTAAGTCCAACTCTTCTTCAAACCATTTGATTGCTTCATCCGTTAGCTTAATTTCCATTACGTCCACCTCAATTTTTTTCTAAGATAAACATATCAGAAAACGTCTTCATTAAGCAACTTCAACGGCTTTTACAGTAACTTCATAACTACCAACAGGTGTTTCAACAGTAACTACATCACCTGTATGCTTACCTAACAAAGCTTTAGCAATTGGTGAGTCGTTTGAAATCTTACCACTGTCAGGATCTGATTCAGCAGCACCAACGATTGTATAAACGTCAGGTTCTTCGCCATCTTCTTGAACAGTAACTTTCTTACCGATTGAAATTTCATCATGAGCTACATCATCAGCATCGATAACGTTAGCGTATTGAAGCATTTCAATAATTTGAGAAATTCTTGATTCAACTACACTTTGTTCATCTTTTGCAGATGTGTATTCTGAATTTTCTGAAAGATCACCGAAACTTCTAGCAATCTTAATACGATTGATAACTTCTGGACGTTTAACCTTCTTTAAATTTTCTAATTCTTCTTCCAGCTTCTTCTTACCTTCAGCTGTCATAGGATAACTTCTGTCTGCCATTGTTATATCTTCCTTTTTAAAATCATTATTGTGATAATTTCAAAATGTCATCTAACCTGTAATGATTAGATGACATTTATTATCTGTTAATTATACATTATTGTCCTAGAGATGAATTTTTACTTTCATGCTCTTGCAATGTATGTGAATAATATACCTTACCAGTCTTCAAGTTGGCAACAAAGTATAGATAATTTTCATCCCTATCACTAGGATTCAAAGTAGCCTCTATTGCTTGCACACTTGGAGTATTAAATGGTCCAGGTCCATAACCTGCATTCTTATACAAATTATATGGAGAATCAACTCTAACATCTTTATTACTCAATTTAGTTTTATGAGTATTCAATGCGTACATAACTGAAATATCTGATTGAATTGGCATATTGATATCGATACGATTAAAGAATACACCCGCAATCTTCTTACGATCCTTTTCAGTAACACCTTCACGCTCAACTAATGATGCCAAAGTAAGTGTTTGTTGCACTGTTAAGCCCTTTTCTTTGATAGTTTCAAAATAAGGTTTCATGATCTCATTATCTTTTTCAACCATTTGGTTAACTAATTCTTTTAGAGTTTCACCTTTGTAAAGGCCATAGGTAGCTGGGAACAAATAACCTTCTAGATGATATCTAACATTCTTCTTAGCCATTGATGAATCCAACAATTCAGGGTACTTCTTCTGAAGCTCTTTCATGTAAGACTTATCCTTCATCAACTTCAAGAAATCTTTTTTCTTAAATTTAGTTGATTTTTGAATCTGATCACCAATCTGGTCTATTGTAACACCTTCACGAACTAGCACAGTATTCGAAGCTGTTCCAGTTGGTTCGGCACTACCACCTTTTTGCAATTGTTTGACGACATGATTCATGTCCATTGATTGTTTGAAAGTATAATATCCCGCTTGGAAATCAGTGTAGTTTTGAGCTTTAACGTAGAAATTAAAGACTGTCGCACTCTTGATAACTTTATCTTTTTCAAGAGTCTTAGCAATTTGTTTACTAGAAGAACCTATTGGGATTTTAACAACAATATCTTCTTTACTATTTGCATTATATGGTTGTAATGAACTATTCACATAATTAAAGCCAATGATAGCAACGACGACTGCCAAAACCGCAATCACACCAACGATCCAATACGCAATATGATTAGCGACTGATCTTTCTTCGGCGCGAGTTTTGATTTTGTCATCCGACTCATGCTTCAATGCTTCTTTTTTTTCATCCTTTTGGCTCAAGACACAGCCTCCCGAGTTAATTTATTAGAATTATACCATTAGTTTGGCAATAATTTTATCTAATTTCCACATTAAATTTTTGAACTAGACTGTCCTTGACTAACGTAAAGGCTTTCTCTACTTCTTCATCAGTCAAAGTATCATTAGGATTCAAGAATACTAAGTGATAACCCAGTGACTTATGGTTAGGCTTGATATTTTTACCTTCGTAAACATCGAAGATATTAACATCCTTCAAGTATTTACCACCATTACTAAAGATATCAGAAATAATTTGACCATTTTCAACATCTTTTTCTACTAGGATAGCTAAATCACGGCTGACTTCTGGATACTTAGGTGCACTAGTTGCTTTAACATTTCTAGTATTCAAGTCGAATAAGGCATCGATGTTCAATTCAAAAACAAATGTGTCATTGACATTGTGTGCTTTTTGATAATTTGGATGCAATTTACCGATAATACCGACCATTTGACCATTAGCCAAAATCTTAGCTGTTTGTCCAGGATGAAGATTATCATAATCTGCTGTTGCAACAAACGTAAATTCAGCATCAGCATTTACATATGACAACAATTCTTCAACGATTCCCTTAACATAATAGAAATCTACTGGCTTAGCATCGGTATTCCATGCATCCTCAATGACATTACCACTGATGGCACCAGAAATAAATGGTAATTCTTTTGGACGATCATTTCCAGTCTCTCGATCAAATACTCGAGCTTGTTCAAATATTTGTAGATCATCATTTTTTCTAGCTTGATTGTATGCAATATCTCTAACTAATCCCGGAATCAAACTATTACGTAAGTATTCGTGATCTTCAGTCATTGGATGGAGCAACTTGGTATATTCTGAATTTAAAATATTAAAATCATCGACTTCTTGTTTATTTAACAATGAGTAGTTGATAACTTCATCCAAACCACTTGCCAACAAAGCATCACGCAATTTATTGCTCAATTCACGTTTGGGACTGTAGCCACCACGAGTTTCCATTCCAGCTGGCAAAGTATTTGGTAAGTTCTCATAACCATAGATTCGATTTACTTCTTCGACTAAGTCAGCTTCAATTTCCATATCCCAACGACGGGTAGGAATTGTAACAGTTACTTCATCGCCTGATAATTCACTAGTAAAGCCTAGACGATCAAAGATTTGAAGAATTTCATCACTTGAAAGTTCGAGTCCCATCAAGTGGTTAATGTGCTTGATACTACCCTTAATAACAGTAGGTTGAGCTTTGGTATAGTTACCGATAATTTCTTCAGAAATTTCTTTGGCAACACTAGTTTGATCAATCAATTGAGTTGCACGAATTAAGGCTTCACTAACGATTCCGTTGTCAACGCCTTTTTCAAAACGATTTGAGGCATCATCACGCAAGTCATGTCTTTGAGCAGCTTTTCTAACAAAGGCTCCGTCAAAAACACCAGCCTCTACTAAGACATTCTTAGTATTTTCATCGACAGCAGCACTAGTCCCATTAATGATACCGGCCAAGCCCAAAATTTTATCGCCAGAAGTGATTACTAAGTCATTATGGTTTAGAGATTTTTCAGTATCAGCCAAAATTAATTTGTCGCCATCCTTGGCAAGTTTAACAGTTAATTCCTTTTGAGCTAATTTGTCCATATCATAAACTTGAACTGGTTGACCGTATTCAATCATCACATAGTTTGCAGCATCGATGACACTGTTGACTGGTCTGATATTTTGATTCCACAGTCTTCTTTGCATCCAAAGTGGACTCTTCGTAACCTTGATACCCTTTAATTCACGAAGCAAATAATCTGGAACTAAGTCTTTTTCTTCAACCGTTGCAGTCACGTCAGTCAAATCTTTAACTTTATTTTGATCTAATTCTGGTTTGGTAAATTTAGGCTTTTCATCGTAAGTTGCCCCGATTTCCCAAGCAGCACCACGCATACCTAAAGTATCAGCACGATTAGGTGTAATATCGATATCAACCATTTCGTCTTTGAGACCCAATAGATCATAAACCTCTTGGCCTGGTGTTTGTGGTTCATCGAAGACATAGATACCATTTTCAAATTCTTTTGGCATGTATTGTGCAGGAACGCCAACTTCATCAAGTCCACAAATCATCCCGTTAGACTCTTGTCCACGAAGCTTTCCACGCTTGATACGAACACCATTTGGTAAGTGAGCACCGTGCAAAGCCACGATTACGTATTGGTCAGCTGCTACATTAGGAGCACCACAGACGATTTGAATTTCTTCTTCTTCACCAACATCAACTTGGCAAAGTTTTAAGTGATCAGAATCTGGATGTGGTACCACGCTAGTAATATGACCGACAACCAAGTTAGTCAATTCTTCACCAAGTTTGACTGGACCAGACTCAATACCAGTTAGAGAAACTTTGTTAGCAATTTCTTCAACTGTGTGATCGACTGGAATGTATTCTTTTAGCCAATTAACAGAAATTTTCATTATCTTAATTTACTCCTTTGAATTGTTCTAGGAATCTAACATCATTGAGGTAGAAATCACGGATGTCGTTAACCCCATATTTAAGCATTGCAAAACGTTCTGGTCCAAGACCAAAAGCCATACCACTGTATTCGTTAGGATCGATGCCTGACATCTTCAAAACGTTTGGATGAGTTAAACCAGCGCCTAATACTTCAATCCAACCAGTATATTTACAAATGCGGCAACCTGTACCACCACAATTGAAACAAGAAACGTCAACTTCAACTGATGGTTCAGTGAATGGGAAGTAGCTTGGACGGAAACGAATTTCACGATCAGGACCGAAAACGTGACGACATAGTGCATCAAGCGTTCCCTTCAAGTCAGCCATAGAAATATTTTTATCAACAACTAGACCTTCAATTTGGTGGAATTGATGTGAATGAGTAGCGTCATCATCATCACGACGATAAACAACACCTGGTGAGATCATCTTCAAAGGACCCTTAGTAAAGTCATGAGCTTCCATGTCACGACCTTCTTGAGCTGAAGTTTGAGTTCTCATCAACAATTCATCTGACAAGTAGAAAGTATCTTGCATATCACGAGCTGGGTGATCCTTAGGGATATTTAATCTCTCAAAGTTATAGTGATCTTCTTCAACTTCATAGCCACCAGCAACTTCATAACCTAAACCGATAAAGAATTGTTCAATATCTTCAATCGTTTGATTCAAAATATGTTTTGTTCCTTGAACCTTTTTAGTAGCTGGCAAAGTAACATCGATCGTTTCTTCTTCAAGCTTTTTGGCAACTAATTTTTGGTTAAGCTCTGTCATTTTTTCTTCAATAGCAGCTTGAATGTCTTTTTTAACATTATTAGCCAAAGTTCCGATCTCTGGACGTTGTTCAGCTGGAACGTCTTTCATACCACGCAAGGCTTTAGTGATTGGACCCTTTTTACCTAATAAGTTAACTCTTAAATCATTTAATTCTTGAAGCTTTTGTGCACGTTTAGCTTCATCGATACCATTTTCTCTTAAATTCTTTAACGTATCATTTAATGACATTTTTTTCCTCCTTGGTGATAAAACTGATTCTGGAATTCTTAAATGTGCCTACATAAAAAAGTCCCCATCCCAAATAAGGGACGAGGACTCGCGGTACCACCCTAGTTCATGTTAAACATGCACTCAAGTAGTTATATAGTAACTAACTAAAAACTCAGAAAGTGAATTCGCTGTTTTATTTATCAAGCCTATCTCAGTTGCCGGCTCTTCCTGTCATAAATGCCACAGTTACTATTTTTCGTCAAAGTTCAAATATTATTTATACAAATGATTATACAAAAATTAAAAAGTTTCGCAAGTTTATAACGTTTGTAAACCGTACATCAAAACACCAGCCGCAACCGCTACGTTAAGGGATTCAGCTTTTCCGAGAATTGGGATATAAATATTTTCATCGGTTGCGTTCAAGACATTTTGACTGACACCATGAGCTTCGTTACCCATGATCAAAGCAAATTGATCTTGTTTTTCTAATTGTGTATAAGGCTTAGCTTGAGCATTCACTTCTGATCCATAAATTGTTAAACCAGATTTTTTAGCCAAGTTGATAGCCTTATCGATATCCATACGATAAATTGGCAAATGGAATTGGCTACCTTGCATTGAACGTTGGACCTTTGGTTGATAAAAGTCGGCGGTATCCATACTTGTAATTACACCATCATATCCAGCTGCATCGGCAGTTCTAACAATTGTTCCTACATTGCCAGGATCTTGGACGTCATCCATCATAACCCACTTACCAGAAAATTCAGTCAAATCATCACTATTTTGAACTTTGATGACTGCAAAGATTCCTTGGGGAGTTTTTGTTTCTGACAAGTCTTTAGCTACGTCTTCAGAAATAGTTACAGCAATTTCATGATATTTTTTAACGAGACGGTCTTCTTGATACTTTTCGGTTACCAATAATTTAACAAAATCTTGTTCATATTGGTCAGCTTCTCTAACTAAATGAAAGCCTTCAATCATGTATGTACCAGTCTTACGAATGTTTTTAGTTGCGGACAACTTCTTTAGTTGTTTAATTTCGTCATTTTTTTTCGATTCGATATACTTCATATAATCCATCCCTCTTGTTCTATAATATAGATATTAACACATTCAAAGATTTGAGGTGATACGTGTGAAACATCTTTCCATTAATGTCGACGGACTCGTTCAAGGCGTGGGGTTTCGTTATTCAACTTTTCAAGTAGCTCAAGAGCTGGGCGTCAACGGAACTGTACAAAACGAAATCGACGGATCTGTTTCAATTGAGGCTGAAGCGGATCAAAAAGTACTTTATATTTTTTTAAATCGTGTTAAATCTTCTCCTTCACCCTTTGGAAAAGTTACCAAAATGGACTATACTTTTTCTGACGACTTACAACATTACACAAAATTCACTGTGATTGGTTGAAACGTCAAATGAGTTAACGTATATTACTTTGTATACGATTAAAAGGGTGGTTTATTTAAGTGAATAAAAAATACGTCAAATATTTATCAGTGCTGTCTTTAGTTTTAGTACTGACACTAGTTTTGACGGGGTGTGCACAAGGTACAACTAACCTTCATGCTCCAACTAGTGGGCCATATGGTTTCATTTACAAATGGCTAGGAATTCCGTTCCAAAATTTGATCATGAAGACCGCAGAAGCAGTCGGTGGTACCAATGCCTATGCTTGGGGAATCATGATTATCTCTTTTGTAGTTCGTTTGATTTTGGTTCCTCTATCATTGAACCAACAATATAAATCAACGACTCAACAAGAAAAAATGCGTGCTGTTCAACCACAATTGAAATTGATTCAAGAAGCACAAAAGAAAGCTAAGGGTCCTGATGCACAACAAAAGATCAGTAGCTTAATGATGCAGGTTTACAAGGCTAACAATTTGAGTTTGACTGGTGGTATGGGTTGTTTGCCATTATTACTACAAATGCCTATTTTGATTGGTATTTATCAAGCCGTACAATATTCTAAAAATATTGGTTCAGCTACATTCCTTTCAATTCCACTTGGAAAACCTAGTATAGTAATTGCTATTGTTGCTACTTTGTTCTACTTAGTTCAAGGTTGGATGTCACTTCAAATCGTTCCAAAGGAACAAAGAAAACAAATGCAAACTATGTTGTTGATGAGTCCGATGATGACTTTCTTCATCTCCATGATTTCAACAGCAGCCCTTGCACTTTACTTCTTAGTTGGTGGTGTCGTAATTGTTATCCAACAACTCATTACTAACTACGTGGTTACGCCTAGAATTAGAAAGAAGACTGATGAAGAGTTAGCTAAGAACCCAGTTAAAATCGTTGTAACTAAAGAAATGCTTGATGAAATGCTCCAAGCAGACGGCACAAGTACAACAAGTGGTACTACAGCCAACACTTCTAAACAAAAAGCCGAAGCCAATGAAATTCATAAAAATATTCGTGAATTGAATAAAGGCAAACAAAATCGCAATAAGAAATAAAAAAATAAGTAAAACTCAATTTTAGAGTTTTACTTATTTTTTTACTCTAGATAACTTGCAGCAACCCACTCATTCGTAGCAACACGGTGATAAGTCACTCCATTGATATTTTTAGTTTGATCAGTATACCAAGCTGTATGGTTTGCTAATGCTCGATTCATGATCTTAGTCATCTGATTATTGTTAAAAGCAACTAATGGTACATAACTGCCATTCTTATTATCCACCTTAATCGTAGAATTAGGATCGACAGCTTCTTGAGTAGCAGCATTGATTCCATAAGCGTTACCTGTCGTCTTTAAATTATTGTAATAGTATCCAATCATGTCGTAGAGCTGATACATACTGTAACCTTGATTTTTAAAATAGCCGGTTGGATCGCTATGATTTGTTTCATGATAAGTGAGACTCACTTGGTTGTGCGAAACAATAGTTTTTTCAGGTTCGTCAGGTATGTTGTATTGCAGTAATTTACTAGCAGCATAATAAGCGTCATTGGCAATTGAACGGGCAAACGAATCATAATCATGTGTTCGACATAGTTCTACTTGAATAAATTTAGCATTGGCAGTAGGCCCAGCACCCCAAACACCATAGTCGGTATTGTGGATATTGATAATTTCATTATTATCGACAAAAGCGTGTACATAAGCTTCAATTCTAGGCCAATTATTATTAAAGTACTGCACTTCATCTTCAGCCGTTGCATTATTATCAGCTGTTTCATGAATTACGATTCCTTCTGGTTTACCAACGCCATTTTCGTAAGGAAACCATTCACTAAAAGTCCCCTCTCGGTTTTGAATCGCCGCCGGTTTGATCTGATTGCTAATAATATAGTCGTTAACTGTTTGTGCAGAAGCATTCTGAGTTGTCCCCATAAATAGAAAAGCTAAAAAACTCACTGCTAAAACAGCTATCCCTAGTTTTTTCTTCATTTTTCTATCCCCTTATAAGTTTTAAATTACTAGCAAAAGTACTTTATTACAAGTACTGTAACAATAACTTAATATTAGGAATATTTTTGAGTTTGCGGATGCCGGAACGTACTGAACGAACCATCCATAAAGCTGCCACTACCGATTCAAACAAATCAAAATAGCGTCCATTCAGGCACCCTAATTAGGACACCGAATAGACGCTATCAACTTTTAAATTAAAACCACTATCTAGTCCGGAATAGCAAAGCAAACTGGCTCAAATGTGAAATTATTCTTAGCAATTTATTGCTTAGAATAATGCCGAGCTTGAAGACTTTGCCCGAACTTGGGCTTAGCAAAGGCTCCAAGTCGTGCCCACATTGTTCCAGCCAAATTTGCTTTGCTATGGAGGACAGAATTCTATCACTAATCTAATTTTTAAAAAAATAAATCTGGAAAAATATTATTATTTTTCAGTTTCATTTTCTTTTTCAGTTTGTTCTTCTTCGGATTTAACTTGCACTAATGGCAATTCAATCTTAAAGACAGTTCCAGAGCCAACGACACTTTCAACTTCTAGACTACCATGATAGATTTCAATCAGTCGTTTGGCGATAGAAAGCCCTAAACCGTTTCCTCCACGTTTTCTAGAGCGAGCCTTGTCAACTCTATAAAATCGATTGAAAATGCGCTTCAGGTCGTTTTTTGCGATTCCTAAGCCATAATCCTGGACTACCACCTCTAACAAAGCGGAGTTAGTCGAAGCAGCAAAATTAATTTCTTTGCGGTCTGCTGAATATTTGAAAGCATTATCCAACAAAATTACCAATACTTGCTCCAAGTGATTACGGTAGATCTTAACTTCACTACCCTCACGGATATCGTCATCAAAATTGATCACAAAATCTGGATGCAACATTTTGAAGTCGTTTGCTACTTGCGTAAACAAAGGCTTAACTTCAGTTGTTTGCTCCAGATATGCACTGTCGATCTGTTCAACACGTGTAAGATCTAGCATCTCTTGAATCAAGGATTGCATACGTTTTAATTCTTGCAAAGAGGAATTGATTGAATCATTTAATACTTCAGGGTCGTCTTTACCCCAACGTTGCAGCATGCTCAAATGACCTTCCAAAACAGCTACTGGAGTTCTTAATTCATGCGAAACATCTTCCACGAACTCTTTTTGCTGATTAGTATAAGCCTGCATACGATCGAGCATCTTATTGATATTAATGGTTAAATCATAAATTTCATCATTTCTCTTACGTAATTTAATACGAGAATCTGAATCTGGTTTTTTATTCAAATCATCAATTGTTTTATTGATTTTTTTCAGATCATTCAAAACCAAAGTAACAGCATAAAATGACAAAACAATTCCCAAAAGAAAGACTACTACTCCACCAATAACTAATTTCAGAGTAAAATTATTGATTTCATTGACTGAAGCAACAGTTTGGACAGTTCTCATTGCTAAGACACTGACAAAAATGTAGGCTAACAAAATTACAATAGAAATCAAAGCAGTCCATTTAAATCTAATCGAAATTCTCATCGACGCATCACGTACCCTTTACCACGGACAGTAGAAATGTAACTAGGTGCACCGAGGCGATCGATTTTATTACGAAGGTATTTGATATAAACATCCACAACGTTAGTTTCAGTTGATGAACCTGTTCCCCAAACACGTTCTAGTAAGTCATCACGACTCAAGACTGTGCCGACATTTTCCATTAATGCACTTAACAAATCGTATTCACGGCGAGTCAAGTCAATCACTTCTCCGTTACGTTTCAATGTTTGAGTCGTCTTATCAATTACCAAATTCTTATATTTAAGCACTTGATCATTATTTCTTGTTACATCGATATCTAAATCGATTCGTCGTAACAAAGCTCGAATGCGAGCTAGTAATTCTTCAATTGCAAATGGCTTAACGATATAATCATCAGCCCCGTGGTCTAATCCAGATACACGGTCAATTATCGAATCACGTGCTGTCATCATAATAATTGGTGTGTTCTTTTCTTGACGAATACGACGGCAAACTTCGATACCATTCAACTCGGGAAGCATCAAATCTAGAAGAATCAAATCCCAATCTTCAGATAAAGCTGCGTCCAGTCCGGTTCTACCATCACGTTCAACAGTCACTTCGTAATTCTCATGTTGAAGTTCGAGTTGAACGAATTTTGCCATATTCTCTTCGTCTTCAATAACAAGTATTTTAGCCATACGTATCTCCTATACATAAAATATTAAATTATCTTTAATTATAGCTTAATCATTAATTAAAATGTGTCACGCTTTTGGCAATGCATTAATGATTTTAACATATAGCAAAAATTAAAAGAAGACAAGCTTTTATTTTATTTTTTTTTAAACATAAAAAAAGAGGCGATTTTTCGCCCCAATTTTAATATCAACTTATAATTATTGCTCTTCATACCAAGTATAGTGGAATGTACCTGGTTTATCGTTTCTTTCATAAGTATGAGCACCAAAGTAATCTCTTTGAGCTTGAGTCAAATTAGCTGGCAATGTTTCTGAACGATATTGGTCGTAGTATGAAATAGCAGCCATAAATCCAGAAACAGGAACTCCTGCTTGAACAGCAAAACTAACAACGTCACGAACATCTGATTGATATTCTTTAACGATACCCTTGAAGTAATCGTCTAGTAGTAAGTTGTCTAGTTTTGGATCTTCATCATAAGCATCAGTGATCTTTTGTAGGAATTGAGCACGAATGATACATCCAGCACGCCAGATTTGAGCAATCTTACCATAATTAAGATCCCAATCGTAGTGATCTGAAGCAGCCTTCATTTGAGCAAATCCTTGAGCATAGCTGATAATCTTACTGAAGTACAAAGCCTTACGGATCTTGGCAACTAAGTCATCAACATCTTTAACAACTGGTTTTGTTTCAGGAGCAGGTAATACCTTGCTTGCCTTAACACGTTCGTCTTTGTAAGCAGAAACGTAACGTGAGTAAACTGATTCAGTGATCAATGATTGTGGAACACCTAATTCAAGAGCACTTTGTGAACTCCACTTACCAGTACCCTTGTTACCAGCTTTATCCATGATCTTATTAACAATGTAGTCGTCTGTTCCTTCATCATCTTTTCTAGTTAAGATTTGTGAAGTAATATCGATCAAGTAACTTGAAAGTTCACCTTTGTTCCAGTCTTGGAATACTTCAGCAATCTTTTCAACGTCATTGTTGAACAAGTGCTTCAATAAGTTATAACTTTCAGCGATAAGTTCCATATCACCATATTCGATACCATTGTGAACCATCTTGACATAGTGACCAGCACCATTTGGTCCAATGTATGTAACACAAGGTGCGCCATCTTCGTCAGCTTTAGCAGAAATTTGTTCCAAAATAGGAGCAACTAAGTCATAAGCTTCCTTTTGACCACCTGGCATCAATGAAGGACCATGCAAGGCACCAAGTTCACCACCGGAAACACCCATACCGATGAAGTTGATTCCAGATTTGTCCAAACGTGCATTACGTTCCATAGTATCTTCGAAGAATGTATTACCACCATCGATCAAGACATCACCCTTGTCCAACAAAGGCAATAGTTGCTTGATGACAGCATCGGTACCAGCACCAGCTTTAACCATCATCATAATACGACGTGGTTTTTCTAGTGAGTCAACGAAATCCTCAATTGTATAACTTGGTACCAATTTCTTGTCGGGATGTTCTTCAACAACCGCTTTAGTTTTTGAACCTGTACGATTGTAGATTGCTACTTCATATCCACGACTTTCAATGTTTAGGGCAAGATTCTTACCCATAACAGCCATACCGATAACACCAATTTGTGGTTTTGCCATTATAATAACTACCTCCGATTTTTGTTCTCATACCTATAGTAACAAAAAAATAAAAAAGGAGTATATAATTACTCCTTATCATCATTATTATTAAATAAATTTTTTAATTTGGCAAATTCTGGGTTAACATGTTCTTCCTCTTTTTGACTCTTAAAGTCATCTTCAGAAATAACTTCCCAATTTTTACCTGAAGGCATAATATTTTCTTCTGCTTCCTTCTTAGTTAAAACTTTTGAAGGAATGCTCAACAAAATATTGTCGATCACTGATTCATAAACGTTAATAGTTGGATTTTCATCATCCACAGGTATAACAACATTGTATTGTTCCAATTCTTCTTCATCGGCTACGCTATCAACGTTATAAGCTTCATTAACTCGAATATCAACTGGCAATTTTACTGGTAATAAACTACGAGTTGAAGGAACAGTCAATGTAGTCTTGATTTTTACATCAGAAATAACTAGACCATTATCATTGAATAATTGACCTTTGACAGAAACTTTGTCAGCATCTAAAACATCCTCTGAACGTGTAGTTAATTCTTTTGTTAAATCGAGTTCTTCCTCAAATTCAAACGGTTTGTCTTTATAACGACGAACGTCTTGAACATCCCAATTTAGCATTAATTTACCCCTTTCATATAAGGCATTTTTCCAAAATCTTGTGTTTTTTTACTTTGAAGCTGAAATATTTGATCAGCTCTGATTTCTAATTCTAAAGTCCGGGCTTCTTTTTTGCCAACTTTAGTAATTAAATTTAAATCTTTTTTGTGTTGGTTTAAATATTTCCGACCATTATCATTAAAACCTAATACTCGCAAATAAGGATTTTTATAAACATTATCAATTTCTGCCGGTTGAACATTCATCAAAGTATAAATCATCAATCGTCTCAATCGAGCCCTCGTATAACGCTTTGACTTCACTCGATCCAAAAAATCTTCAAAATCATTACTGACCATAATTTCTTTTTTCAATTTATATTCTAGTCCTTCAACCATTTGATAGATTGAATGAAGTTCTGAAGGATCAGAATTTATGATTTGATAACGTAAGTATGGATAAAAATCATCCCAAGTATAAGTTTGATTCTTATTTATCAATTGATCAGTTAAATTAGGTACCTCAGAAGAAACAGAAGATCCTAATTTCAAATCAGCTCTAACGCTAGTAGCACTGAAGCCACTTTTTCTAAGAACTGTTTGAAAATTAATCGGATAATGATTCTTCTCTATTTGTTGAACATAATTTAAACCTAACATTTGATTAGGCAAATCAGCAATATCAATACCTAAACTCTGATAATACGAAGTTAAATTAGTAGCCGAACTTTGTTGATAGTTTTGTTCAAATTGATTATCTGTCGTTAAAATTTTTTGAGCTATTTGGACAAAATCAAGCTCTTTTTCAGTTCCGAATACTAAGGTATCGATTTTTAACAAATTCAATAGCTTCATAGCACCTTGAGCAAATAATTCTGCCGGTTGAACGGCAAAAGCCAGTGGTAATTCAATAACTAAATCAACACCTAAATCAATTGCTAACTTAGCTCGATTCCACTTATCTAAAACAGCAAAATCACCCCGCTGAACAAAATTGCCTGACATCACGGCAATCAAGACATCAGGGTGATATTTTTGTTTGATCGTATCGATGAAAATTTTATGACCATTGTGAAACGGATTAAACTCGGCCACTACACCATAAATTTTTGTCATAGAACCCTCTATTTTTCGGCAGCGAAGAACCAACGAGTTGAATCATCTTTAACTTCTGAAGTACCAAACTCGGCACTGACTGAGACGTTCTTGAAGCCGATATCTTTTAAAATAGCCACGAATGTTTCAATCGGATAAGTTCTCTCTTTGTGCAGTTCAGTATTAACTGAATAACCTTTGATTTTCTCATCCCAATTAAAGAACGTTAATTCATGTTCAATGCTATGTGGATATTCACCTTCAAAGCTATTCCACATAAAAGCAGAATCTTCAGTACGATGGTTGAACATATATCCAGGAAAGACTTCATCCATTTGATAAAGTGAATGTGCATCAAACAAGTACTTACCGCCCTCGTTTAAGTGCTGTAAAGCTTGATTGAAAGCAATCGCTAACTCATCTTCATCTTGTAAATAGCAGATTGAATCGTCAAAACAAGTAATCACATCATACTTGTCAAAATCATACAGATCCATCATATTGCTAGGAATAAAAGGAATTTTCTTGTGGGCCTTTTGAGCTTTTTGTTCGGCAATCTTTAACATTTGTTCTGAAAGATCAGTTCCTGTAACTTGAAACTTATCAGCCAATAGAATTGTTAAATCACCAGTTCCACAAGCTACATCCAATAATTTTTTATTGTCGCCGGCAACTTGTTTTTCGACGTATTGCGCCCACTTGCTATACAATGAATCATCCATCAATTCACTATAAACGCTGGCAAAAGAATTGTAGATCATTATTCAGTTACCAAATCAGAAATGTCAACTTCTGGGGCATCTGACCAAAGTTTTTCTAGATTGTAGAAATCATGTTTTTCAGATGTGAAGACATGGATAACAACATCATGCAAGTCGATCAAAACCCATTCAGAGTTACGATTTCCTTCAACGTGACCAATTTCAATGTTATTTTCGCCTGCTTTATCCAAAACAGATTGCACGATAGCATCAACTTGACGTTGTGAACCGGCATCCATGATTACAAAGTAGTCAGCCATAATACTTACTTCGCTGATATTTAGAACTTTGATATCATTAGCGTGCTTTTCATCAGCTGCTTTCACAGCAATTTCCATCATTTTTTTTGAGTCCAAATTATAATTCTCCTTTTTTGATCCAGTAATTGTAACTAACAAAAGTTGCTGGATAAATTTCTCTATTTGTATCGACCAAATGTTGAATCGAATGTTTTAATTCAAAAGTTACAGCACTATCAAGTGATTTTTCAGCATATTTACGTGCTTCATCAATGCCAGGAAAATCTCGACCTGGTTCAATAAAATCACCTACAAAGACACACTTATCTACTTGCGTCATGTTAGTAGAGCCAACTGTATGTCTTCTAATAGCGTTTAATACATCTTCATCATAAATACCCAATTCATCCTTAATAATCTCAGCACCGACAATCCCGTGCCATATAGCATTATTAGCATGTAACAATTCTGGGTCTAAATGCTTTTTGTTAATTTCAGTAATAAATTCTTCATCGCTTCGTTCTTTAGCGTAGTCATGCAATAATCCAGCTAAACCAGCTCGATCTACATCACCACCAAATTCAGCGGCTAAAGCACGTGAAGTTTTTTCAACCCGCAAACAATGATTATAACGAAAATCACTCAAAGTGTCTTTCATTCTGTTCAAAATGTCTACTCGATCCAAACCACTCTTGATGCTTTCGTAATTAAATTCACTCACGATAAAGCCCCCTATCTTTGATATACCAAGCTACATCATCAGGAACTAAATACTTGATAGATTGTCCCTGCTTGACTTTTTCTCGAATCATACTCGAACTAATTTCCAACTCTGGAGTATTTACCCAAAGTATAGGGTACTTTGATTTTTTCTCAAAGCCTTTTCGACAAACTCCCACAAAATGTACCATTTGGATCAGTTCGTCAATGTGAGACCATTTTGGTAAATTTTCTACCATGTCTCCTCCTATTATAAAGTAATACTCTGTATTCGGATTTAAGTCTTTGAGCATCTTGATTGTTTCAAAAGTATAGCTAACTCCGCCACGACGAATATCGGTCAAATCCAAATCAAAATGCATATTATCACGAATAGCTAATTTGATCATTTCGATTCGATCATCGCTTTTAATATCGGGAATAGTTTTTTTGACCCCACGATGAGGTGGAATTTTATCAGGCAAAAACAAAACTTTATCCAAACACAACTGTTCATATACCTGTTCAGCTATCACCAAATGTCCCAAATGAATTGGGTTAAAAGTTCCGCCTAAGATTCCGACGTGACGTTTTGGCAAATTACTATGAAATTCTAATTTCTCTTTAGTTAATAATTGTTTTTGAGTATTCATAATTAGTCACTTAAATTACATTTTCTCTAATTCAATTGAATATTTACGATTTTTGATTTTTGATGCTTTTTTATATAAAACCATTTTAGAGCCAATTGTTTGAATGTGAACGATGTCTGAATCGAATTCATTTAAAGCTTCGATTAGATCTTGTGGTTCAACCATTGTATTTTGAAGCAAGGAAACCTTGATAAGTTCATTCTTTTCAATCAAAATTTCCAACTGTTTAAGCAAATTTTCAGTAATACCATCACGGCCTACTTGAATAACTGGCTTCATTGTGGCAGCTTGGCTTCTTAAATAACGGTTCTTTTTTCCTTTAATTATCATTAAATTCTCCTTAAATTATCGCGTTACGGATTGATACGTGAACACCATCTGGGACATAGGCTTTAACCTTAGTTCCAGCCGGAATCGTGACCCAACCTAAACCATAAATAACGATATCTGATTTTTCATGTGCTGAAAAGATTTGACTCTTAAATTTAGGGAATTCTTTGATATCAGTTGGTGGTGTTAAAATATCACCGAGATGTTTTTCATAAAATTCATCGGCATTAACTGTCTTAGTTCTATGCAATGGCAATCCCTGGTTAACGTAGAAAGTCACGTTAGTTCTTTCATTTAGAAAGTCTAAACGGGCTAATCCTGCCACAAAAATTGTTTGTCCATCACGTAATTGGAAAGTTGCTGGGCGTAATGGTTTCTTAGGTGTCACTGTCTTTAAATCTTTGGCATTCAAGAAATGAGCCAATTGATAACGGTGGATAATTCCGGGTGTATCAACTAGTGAATGACCATCATCCAAAGGAATATCGATTCGATCCAAAGTAGTTCCTGGGAATCGAGAAGTTGTGATCAAATCTTTGATATCAGAATTAGAACTGATGATTCGGTTGATCAAAGTTGATTTACCAGTATTAGTAGTACCAACAACATAGACATCCTTACCATCACGATACTTTTCGATCATGTCCATCAATTTATCGATATTGATACCTTTGACAGCTGAAACCATAATTTGGTCAACCGATTTAATACCGTTTTCTTTACTCTTTTGTTGCAACCAGTTCAAAAGACGATTTTGATTAACTGAAGCTGGTAATAAGTCGACTTTATTACCAACCATCAAAATCTTTTTATCACCGACAAAACGTTGCAATCCGGGAATCACACTACCTTCGTAATCGAAAATATCGACTACGTTAACTACTAAGGCATCTTTTTGAGAAATTGAGTCTAACAACTTCAAAAAGTCATCATCAGAAACGTCAACGTCAGTGATTTCATTGTAGTTACGAAGTCTGAAACATCTCTTGCAGAGTAATTCTTTTGAATCATCTTCGGTATATTTTTTCAAAGTGGAAGCTTGAACAAAACCTGGTTTGTCTTTATCTTCTGTTTGAAGTTTTGCACCACAGCCTATGCAGTACAATTCATTATCTTCTGTCATTTAATGAATCCTTCCAATATAAATTCTTATCACGTTTTTGCATTGCTTTTAAGATAGGACGTTCAAAAAATCTATTAATACGAGTCTTCTTGGCATCTGTCTTGACTAAGGGTTTGACTAGGACGGTCTTCAAGTTAGCCATGTTGCCTGCTAAAACATCGGTCATCACTTGATCACCAACAAATAAAACATTCTTAGGATCGATGTTTTCTTCTTTGAGATGCTTCATGATTACGAATGGTAAAGGTTTCACCGCACGCGCCACGATACTAACGGGCAAGTCTTTAACGGCTTTTTCTACACGTTCGTAACTATTATTTGAAACAATCATCACTTCAATGTTATTTTGGGCCATTAAGTTCAGCCATTTACGCAATGATAAATCATACTCGTTACTATTCCATGGCAAAAGAGTATTATCCAAATCTGTCATGATTTTAGTAATATGTAGTTCTTGAAGATCTTCTACAGTCAGATCAGTAATTTTATCGAGCATAATATAGGGTTTAAACATAATTTAATCCTCGTCTTCGAATTAGTAAAAAAACGTAATTTGGGGTTATCCAAATTACGTTTTTAAAATTAAGCTAAAGCTTTCTTAGCTGTATCTACTAAACTTGTAAATGCTTTTGGATCTTCAATAGCAATTTGGGCCAACATCTTACGGTTAATGTCAACGTTAGCTAATTTCAAACCATGCATTAATTTGCTGTAACTGATTTCGTTCATTCTTGCAGCGGCATTGATTCTAGCAATCCATAACTTACGGAAGTCGCGCTTAACTTGGCGACGATCACGGAATGCATAACGGTATGAAACCATGATTTGAGTATGAGCTGCTTTAAAAGTGATATGTTTTGAACCACGATATCCCTTAGCTAATTTTAAAACTTTCTTACGACGTTTGCGAGTTACTGTTCCACCTTTTACACGTGGCATAATGACTCCTCCTTTTGATTATAAAGAATAAATAATTAGTATGTTGCGAGCATGCGTTTCATACGTTTCAAATCACTTGAGCCTACCATACCTGGCTTAGCCAATTGACGACGTTGCTTCTTAGTCTTACCGTGGAAACGGTGACTTGTATATGCATGGCTTCTCTTCCAACCACCATTAGCAGTGATCTTGAATCTTTTTGCTGATGCGCGGTGTGTCTTTTGTTTAGGCATTGAAAATCCCTCCACTATTTCTTCTTTTTGTTATCTTTTGAGTTAATTGGATCAAGCATTAAGAACATACTACGACCGTCCATTTTTGGCTTAGTTGTTACTGTAGCAACATCCTTAGTCTTATCAGCGACGCGGTCCAAGACTTCCTTACCTATCTCTTTATGAGTAATTGCTCTACCCTTAAAGCGAAGAGAAACTTTGACCTTATCACCCTTAGCCAAAAACTTACGAGCATTATTAAGCTTTGTATTAAAGTCGTTTTCTTCAATAGTTGGGCTTAAACGTACTTCCTTAAGACTAACAGTTTTTTGTTTTTTACGTGCTTCACGATCTTTCTTTTGTAGATCGAACTTATATTTACCATAATCCATAATTCTGGCAACAGGTGGTTTAGCACCCGGTGACATTAGAACTAGGTCCATATTAGCAGCTTCAGCTAAACGTTGTGCTTCAGCCTTTGGTTTAACACCAACTTGATCCCCATTTTCAGAAATCAATCGTACTTCTTTTGCACGTATTTGATCATTTATTAATAAATCTCTTGCTATGAGTAGTCACCTCCGGAGTAATTTGGCCCACAAAAAAAGCAGGCTGCACAAGCATGCCCACTATATTATTTACGCAATCGTATTAACCTAGAGGCGAATGCATAGGTGAGAAGCGGGCGCTTCTGCTTAATCTCAACAGTTATTAACTATACCATAATAATGCCAAGTGTCAATATAACTTGTCAAAATAATATAATTAATTCGTTTTCAACCTTTCTAATTTAACATAATTCTTCATTCTTTACAATCAAGTTAGCTCGAAACTAATCCAAAACCGCTACGATTTTTCCTTCAGTTTGATGATTTTTGATCAATTGTAATCCATTTGGAATTTCTTCAAAACGGATTTGTTTAGTTATCAATGGATCAACGATTCCTTCGGATACTAATTTGACTAATGATTCAGCCATAACCGACAAATCATTGAGTTGATTAACGCTGCCACCGTTATGAGCTCCCCCTAAATTGACGCTTAATACACTTTGACCTTTAGCAGTTAAATCATAATTGGACAAATCTGGTGTATTCAAAATATCCACAACTGCCCCATTATATGCTAATCTCGACAAATCTTTTTGAGCCTCAATACCACCGACCAAATTGATAATCAAATCTACTCCGACGCCATTAGTTATCTTATTGATTTCCTCGGAAGTATTTTGCTTTTTATAATCAATAACAAAGTCAGCACCAATCTTCTTGGCAAAGCTAACCTTCTTAGTCGAAACAGTTGTAATTACCGTTAAACCTAAATATTTAGCCAATTGAACGGCAATACTACCTACTCCACCAGCACCGGCATGAATCAGGACATTTTGTTTACCAGTCAAATTCATTTTTCTAAACAGTGCAGCGTATGCTGTTAATCCTGAGCAAAGAATTGCCGCTGCCGATTGATAGGAAACATTATCTGGGATCCTAGCTACGACATTGTATTTAGCTTTAGCATATTCAGCATAAACGCCATCTTTATTTAAATCGCTGTGAAAGAATACTCTTTGACCAATTTTAAAGTTCTTAGGATTGTCATTTCCTACCGAAACAATTTCTCCAGCAGCATCTAAGCCTAAAACATGTGGATCATTCCAACTAAGTGGATGACTTTCAATTAATTTGTAATCGACTGGATTTAATCCAACCGCTTTTACCTTGATTAAAATTTCGTCACTATTAATAGTAGGTTTATTTACTTGAATAATTTTTGCATCGGCTATCTGGGTTTTATCTTGAGCAATTGTTAAAGCTTTCATTTTTCCTCCAAAAAAAAATGTAAATCCACAATGTGAATTTACATTTTGCTTTATTAATTAGTCTTTGTCTGATTTGTCAGTAACATCTTTACGACTGTAGTTAGCAATATCAGCAACTACTGAACTGACGAACATCTTGGCATTTTCTGAAGCTGAATCATCTTCACCATATTTTCTTACTGAAACTGTGGCGTTCTTAGATTCTTCATCACCAATAACAACTGTATATGGAATCTTCATTGTTTGAGCATCACGGATCTTGTAGCCCATCTTTTCATCACGGTCATCAAGTTCAGCACGGATATTCTTAGCACGTAATTCTGAAAGAACTTCGTTAGCGTAGTCTGCATGAAGTTTGTTGTTAACAGGAATGATACGTACTTGTGTTGGAGCTAACCATGTTGGGAAGGCACCCTTGTAAATTTCAATTAGGTAAGCAATAAATCTTTCCATAGTTGAAACGATACCACGGTGAATCATAACTGGTCTGTGGTCTTGTCCATCAGCACCAACATATGTTAGTTGGAACTTCTCTGGTTGCATGAAGTCTAGTTGGATAGTTGATAGTGTTTCTTCGTTTCCAAGAGCTGTCTTTGTTTGAACATCAAGTTTTGGACCGTAGAAAGCAGCTTCACCTTCAGCTTCATAGTACTTCAAGCCAAGGTCATCCATAGCAGCTTTAAGCATTGATTGTGATCTATTCCACATCTCATCATCATCGAAGTACTTTTCAGTATTAGCTGGATCACGATAACTTAGACGGAATGTGTAATCTGTAATGTCGAAGTCTTTGTAAACTTCAACCATCAATTGTAGTGTACGTTTGAATTCTTCTTGAATTTGGTCAAGAGCAACGAATGTGTGACCATCATTTAGAGTCATTTCACGAACACGTTGTAGTCCTGATAAAGCACCTGATTTTTCATATCTGTGCATCATACCAAGTTCAGCGATACGAAGTGGAAGATCTCTGTATGAACGGTTGTGGTGCTTGTAAATTTGAATATGTGAAGGACAGTTCATAGGACGTAGTTCAAGCATTTCGCCATCACCCATGTCCATTGGTGGGAACATATCTTCACGGTAGTGTGCCCAGTGACCTGAAGTCTTATAAGCATTCAAGTTCATAAGGATTGGTGTGTAAACGTGTTGGTAACCCCAAGCAACTTCTTTGTCGATGATGTATCTTTCGATAACACGACGAATTGTTGCACCATTTGGCATCCAGTATGGAAGACCGGCACCAACTTCTGGGTCAACGAAGAACAAATCAAGATCACGACCGATTGTTCTGTGGTCACGTTCTTTAATTTCAGCACGACGCTTGAGGTCAGCTTTTAGTCCATCTTCTTTATAGAAGGCTGTACCATAAATTCTTTGTAGCATTGGATTACTTGACTTACCTTGCCAATAAGCACCAGCAACTGAAAGTAATTCGAAATGCTTCAAAGCCTTAAGATTTGCAAGTACAGCATCGTAACCAAAGTCAACAAAATCATCTAATTTGTAAACAGGAATTTGAACTGAGTCAATTGCATTGATCAATGATGACTTGTATGGATCATCCTTGAACATATCAGCAAGATCTTTCTTGTCCATCATTGATCTTTCAATCTTGTCATTGTCTTTGATGATCTTGTTCATCAAAGCAGTAATCTTTGGTAATTCATCAACACTGATTTGGCCATCAGCACTATCAGTATCTACGAAGAAACCATCATCATTTGTGTGCTTTTCACCGAAGTGAAGATCTTTCTTGAAACTCTTAGCAGCAGCACTGAATACCAATGCAGCAGTATTTCTCAATACTTTTTGTGCATCTTCTTTATCTTCTGCTGAGATAATTTCGATTTTACCATCTTGTTTCAATGGACGTTCTAGGTCTACTAGGACATCATTGATTTTACCGGCAACAGCTTTTTTACCTAGAGATGTGCTGATTGATTTAGCAACGTCTAGGGTTGTTGTGCCTTCGTCAAACTCCTTAACTGAATCATCTGGGAATGTTAACTTGATTTTTGACATAGACTATTTCCTCCTAAGTATTAGATAACAAAAAAATACGTCCCTGAAGTATATCCATATCAATCGATATGTGCATACTTCAGGGACGTATTTTCTACGCGGTTCCACCCACTTTAAAACTGTACAACAAATAACAGTTTTCTCTCATTTGGTTATAAAGTAACCGACCATTATACAGTTTTGCGTGAAAGTGGTAACTCCAGTAATGGGTAAGCTTCCAGTAATCGTACCCTCCCTGAATTAGAACCGAAGTGTTATCTTTCATGGCTTTATTGAAACATTTATTTTTCAGAAATGCAAGTTATTTTTCAAATCTTCTGTTAGGACCAGTTACGATCACTTCCCTAGAAAGGTATCTAACCCGCTCCATAATACGCTTTGCTTTGACTGGTTCTTCTTCGCCACGTTGATTGATAGCAAGGTGCTTTTCCAATTCTTTCATTGAGAAATTGGAAGAGAAAAAGGTTGGTAAGTTTTCCTGCATACGATATTGCAAGATAACTCCTAAAACTTCATCCCTGATCCAACTAGACATTGAGTCTGCCCCAATATCATCTAACATCAAAATTTCAGCACCTTTGATTTTGTTAACTTTAGCTAAGACACTGTTCGTACCGATTGAATTTTTCATTTCAACTGCAAAGGTTGGAAAATGCATCATCGTCGTATGAATATCATTTTTAAACAGTTCATTAGCAATTGCACCCAACAAATACGTTTTACCAACACCAAAATCTCCTGCTAGGTATAATCCAGGCACAAAATTTTTTTGATTCAAATAATTGTCAATAAAGTCTAGAGCTTTTCCTAATGCATCTTGGCGACCACTGCCACCATAGTCATCCAATTTAGCTCTCCTAATATCAGATGGCATATCCATCAAGACAAAACCTGTTTCGTATTGATCCCGTTTTTCCTTGTTTTGAGTTTTTTCATTAGGATAATAAGCCACTTCAATATTGTGGTTATTAACGATCAATTTAGGATAATAGCCTTTAGATAATTCGCTGGCATGATTCTTATTATTATAAAATTCATAAATACTAGCAGCACTCGTAGAAAGAGCATTGGGATTGATTGAATCACTGTTTTCTTTGAGAAATTTCTGCACGTCCGGATCTTTCAGTGCACCATTAAGTAAACGGCGATAATCCTCCGTTAAATTTTTTGAATTTAAATATTCTGCCAGTCTATTTCCTAAATTTTCCATGTTATTTATCCTTATTTCTTAATCGTTTTAATCTATTTTGCAATTGCTTGCCATTATCCCCTTGCTTATCTGAAGGAATATTTGCCTTAACTTTAGACCAATCAGTTGCTTGTTCAACTTTACGATTTTTGTTATTGTAACGTCTTTTACCACGCGGACGATTTTGAAAGTCTGTGATTCGTTGCAATGCTTGTTCTGGTGTTTTAACGCCATTTTGACGCCAATCATTAGCCACTGTTTCCAAAAATGGTGTCGATAAAACTGATGCACTTTGTAAAATATAATAAACCATAATATTTATAACAGAAGATGGCAAATATGCTTTCATCGCCATATCTCGTAAAGCATTAGCTTCAACTTTACCAACAAAGCCACCACTCTTTTGCTTTTGTGCAGCCAAAAAGTCTGCTGGAGTTAATTTCTTAGCCTGTTGCAAAATCAATTGATCCGAACGATTAAAGTTGTGCGTGTCATCGTCTTCAGGCTCATTTGTTTCTGGTTGTCGACGTACAGATATGTTGGCATTTTTCTCAAATCGATCTTGGATAGATTTTTTTAAACGATCAGGATCAATTTTATTATTGACGATATCACAAGTTTTACCAATAAATTCAATAATCGTCATTTCATCGATACCATAAAAAGCATGCAAATTAATAATCAAATCTTGATTTTCCAATAAATTATCTGGACTGATCTTGAATGATTGTTGGATTCGATCGGAAATTAGTTCCCAATCAAGCGGTTGGATATCATTTTCATTCAAAACTGGTTTTTGCGTTTTAGCCGTCTTTGAAAATTCACTACGGATATTCTCTACATCAGTAGGCGTATTGATCAAATCATCATTATTCAATTTGAAAACTTCTAAAAAGTCCTTAGTAATCTCATCAGAATTTTGCAGAATCCGTTCTGAATGACTGTACTTATTAGCTAACAAACGATATTTTTTATCACCGATTTGTTCATACAAAAAGATACTTAACAAATCATCTTTAAAAAAATCATCTGGTAATAAGGGTTCAAACAGTTGATAGACGTAGTAAGGTCCTAATTCATCTTTTTTTCTAAAAGTACGGATCAATCCTAAAGCTTCACACTTAATACGCGCTTCATAAAATCTTTTCAAGTCAATGCTCAATAAACTCAATAGTTCTGCATGTGGTTTACGTTGCGTGATCAATTCCTTATTAGGTAATTTTTCCCACAACAAAAGATACAGACTGAATGCTTCTGTACCTAAAATTGGCAAATATAAATCCGTTAAAATGTGACGATCCTCATCATTGAGACGTCCGCTAGGTAGGCACCAATATCCCACTAAGGGTGTAAAACTATCGGTTGAATTATTAGACACAAGCCCACCTCTTACTTCTTATCAATATTTTTTCCGTTCGCCATCATTTCTTGAACTTCTTTCATGAAACTGTTCATATCTTTAAACTCACGATAAACACTAGCAAAACGAATATAAGTGACATCGTCAACTTTGGCTAAAATTTTCATGACATGTTCACCAATCAATTGTGAGCGTACTTCACTCTCACCCGTTGATCTAATTTCATTTTCAACTTTATCGACAATTCCATTCATTTGATCCATAGTAACTGGACGTTTTTCGGCTGCGCGGACGATTCCTCGCAATAATTTTTCCCGACTAAATTCTTCACGATTACCATTTTTCTTAATTACTAATAATGGAGCCTTCTCAAGTCTTTCAAATGTTGTAAATCTAGTGCCGCAAAATTCACATTCACGACGTCTTCTAATAGCACGTCCCTCATCGCTAGGACGACTGTCGATTACTTTTGATGAATCATGATGACAATGTGGACAAATCAAAATTCTAACCTCTTTTCCAAATTAAAGCTGCGATATCAGCTTATCGAACTCATCAGCTAAATGCGTCAAATCACCCGAATTATCAATTACAAAATCAGCTCGATCTCGTTTTTCTGACATCGACATTTGTGAATTGATACGATCTAGAGCAACTTCTCTAGTTAAATTATTTCTATTCATTAAACGTTTTAGCTGTACTTCTTCACTAACGTAAATAGTTATTATACCGTCAAAATACTGCTGATATCCACCCTCAAACAACAAAGGAATCTCAAAAATAGAAAGAGTATTTTCATCTGATGCTTTAGTATCAGCAATTATTTTTAAAATTCTCTTTTTGATCAAAGGTCTAGTAATATTATTCAACTTTTTCAATTGTTCGCTATCTGAAAAAACAATCTCAGCCAATTTTTTTCGATTTAATGTCTGATCAGCATTTAAGACTTCCTGACCAAATTCTTCAGCTATTTGTTTTAAGCCTACGCTTCCGACTTCAACGACTTGGCGTGCAATTTGATCAGCATCATAAACCTTACAACCATATGTTTTAAAAAAATCTAAGATAGTTGATTTTCCGGCAGCAATTCCACCAGTTAATCCATATATTTTACTCATTTGATTATTTGACACTTTGGACAAAAATGCGTACCACGACCGCCAACTTTAATCTTCTCGATTTTTGTTCCGCATCTTGGACAAGGTGTTCCCTCTTTACCATAAACTTTCAAGCTATTTTGCATATTACCTTTGTGACCATTGGCATCGATGTATGAACGAACCGTTGAACCTCCAGCTTGAATAGCTTGTCTCATCTCTTCGTTAGACGCCTCAATTATTCTTTGAATATCCTCATCAGTTAAATGATTGGCAGGTGTCTCAGGATGGATTTTTACCTTCCAAAGAACTTCATCAACATAAATATTACCCAAGCCACTCATTACTGATTGATCCAATAAAACGGTCTTAACGTCTTTACGATGACGTATAATTCTAGGCTTCAAATTTTCAAAAGTAAAGTCTTTTGACAAAGGCTCTGGTCCAAGCTTTTGAATCGACTTATTATTGCTTAAATCGTCAGTATTCCAAAGCTGCATCCGACCAAATTTTCGAACATCATTATAAATCATCTTTTGTCCATTATCTAATGTAAAAATGGCATGAGAATGCTTATCGATTGCCCTCGGGTCATTAGAAATCTTATAACGACCTTCCATTCGTAAATGACTGATAATTGTATAACCATTATCCAAATGAATCAACAGAAATTTGGCTCGACGTCCAACATCAGTGATTGTCGCTCCAGTTACAAATTCAATAAATTGGTCAACATTCCCAGTAATCAATTTCGGATAACGAATTTCAACATGAGTTATCTTTTTACCTTTGACTTGAGAAATCAATCCTCGTCTGACTGTTTCTACTTCTGGCATTTCTGGCATTTTATCACCTATTTCGCTTCATACCAAGTTTTGCCATGGGCAGTTTCCACTTTCAAAGGAACATCGAGTTTAACTGCTGAATCCATTACACTTGGCACTAATTTTTCAAGAGTTGCAATTTCTGATTTTGGTGCTTCGAAAATCATTTCATCGTGTACCTGTAACAATAAATTAGCTTGGAGATTTTCCTTCTCTAGCATCTTTTGCATGTTGATCATCGCCACTTTGATGATATCAGCAGCACTACCTTGAATCGGTGTATTCATCGCTGTTCTTTGAGCAAAGTTTCTAATATTAAAATTACGAGAATGAATATCTGGCAAATAACGACGACGATGCATGATTGTTTCTACATAGCCATTTTCACGAGCATATTTAACAATATCATCCATGTACTTTTTAACACCAGGATATTGTTCAAAATACGAAGCAATAAACTCTGCCGCTTTTTTACGACTAATGCCGATATTTTGTGACAAGCCGTAATCACTGATTCCATAAACGATACCAAAATTAGTAGCTTTAGCCTGGCGACGCATATTAGGTGTTACTTCATCGGTACTATCAAGTCCAAAAATCCTCATAGCCGTGTGAGCATGAATATCATAATCTTCATTAAAAGCTTCTTGCATGTGTTCGTCACCAGAAATATGTGCTAAGACACGCAACTCAACTTGTGAATAATCGGCTGAAAAGATTTCCCAGTCTTCATGCTGTGGTACAAAGGCTTTTCTAATTTGTTTTCCTTCATCGATTCGAATAGGGATATTTTGCAAATTAGGTTCAATTGATGATAAACGTCCCGTTTGGGTCAAAGTCTGCAAGTAAATAGTATGAATCTTATTATCTGGTTGAACAAATTTTTGCAAACCAACGACGTATGTCGATTGAATCTTAGAGATTTGACGATAATCGAGCACTTTTTGAACTACTGGAGATTTATCTTTTAATTTTTCCAAAACATCGACTGAAGTTGAATAGCCAGTCTTCGTCTTTTTAATAACTGGTAATTTCAAATCTTCAAATAAGACAACCCCTAACTGCTTAGGAGAATTGATGTTGAATTCCTTGCCAGCTTCTTGATAAATTTCTTGTTCGATCTTGGCCAAACGAGTAGCAAAGGTATTCTCCATCTCTTTTAGTCTTGAGACTTCAACCGTAATACCTTTAATTTCCATTTCTGCCAAAACGATTGACAATGGTAATTCAATCTCATCATATAAACTATCTTGATCATTGTCTTTTAATTCAGACATCATTTTGTCTTTTAAAGAATTAATTACTTGAGCTTTTTGAGCCAAGAAGTTCAACAAGACTTTATCATCTTCTGGAACAGCCTTTTTAACACCTTTACCATAAAATTCTTCTTCAGAAGGCAAATTAATATCATAATTTTTGGCAACTAGACCAATATCTTGTTTATTGTCATTAGTATCTAACAAATAGGCTACTAGCAACATATCAAAAGTAACGCCACTTAATTTACAGCCATAGCGAGTCAATTGAGCAATAGTTGCTTTATTATCAAATAAGTATTTTTCTTTAGAACTATCGGCTAACCAATCCTTCAATTGAGCATTCTCTAAGATTGAAAAGTCAGTCGTACCATAATAATTTTCGCCATCAGAGATCAATAGACCAATAATTGGTGATGTATGATAATTTTCACCAAAGCCTTCTACGATCAAGGTATGAACTTTATCGCTATTAACAATTTTTTCAACTGCTGCATCATTTAATTCCAAAACCTTAATATCAGCCAACTTCTCAGCTGTGTCTTCTTGAGGAATGTCCATTCTACTCAAAAAGGTCTTGAAATTCATTTTTTGATAAAATTGCATCAATTGTTCCTGATTATCACCACGATATTCAAGATCTGCCAATTGCAATTCAACTGGTGCTTCTAAACCAATCGTAGCCAACTTCTTACTCAAGAAAGCTTTGTCTTTATCATTGATCAAATGTTCTTTTAACTTGCTCTTTTTCATCTCATCAACGTGTTCATAAATACCTTCAACACTGCCATATTGATTGAGCAACTTGATAGCAGTCTTTTCACCGACTTTTTCTACACCTGGATAATGATCAGAGTTATCGCCCATTAGCCCCTTCATATCAATGATTTGTTTAGGTGTGATGCCTAATTTTTCTTGAACGTGTTCAGGAGTATAGCTTTCTGTTTCAGTTACCCCTTTGACATTGACTTTAACGGTTACTTTATCAGTAGCTAACTGCGTCAAATCACGATCACCAGTAATAATCGTCACGTCCATGCCGTCTAATTCAGCTTTGTGCGACATAGTTCCGATGATATCGTCAGCTTCATAGTCAGGTAACTCATAAGTCTTAATACCACGATAATTCAACATTTCCTGAATCAAAGGAAGTTGTTCCATTAACTCTTGAGGAGTTTTAGCTCGAGTTCCTTTGTATTCTTCAAACATCTTAGTTCTAAAAGTTGTTTTACCAGCATCGAAAGCCACCAAGGCATGAGTTGGCTTTTCATCCTTTAGAATTAATTCCAACATGTTATTAAAGGCGTACAAAGCATTTGTATGGATACCCTCGCCATTAACAAATTTATCTAAAACATTGTGCATCGCAAAGAATGCTCGAAATGAGACACTGTTTCCATCTATTAAAAGTAATTTTTTATTTTTTGACATATATTCTCCAATAAAACCGAAATTAACTATCTCTATTTTAACAAATACGGAGTTGTTGTAACAGTTTACGACCAACTAAAAAAGTCCTGTTTCAATTTCACAGGACTTTGATTAATTAATCTTCTTTTTCATAACGATAATAAACGTAGATCACTGATACCAAAACGCACAACGATAACACTGTTAACAAGATGAAATCTATTTTTGTTCCTAAAACAGTATTTAGTACTTCATTTTTAGTACCACTAGTTAATGCCACTGCCGAAATAACAACTGATAACACATTCGTACCAAGAGAACCAGCGTACTGTTGCATCATACTAAACAAAGAATTTTGATCAGATTTTTTACGTCCTTGCACTTGCATACTTCCGTCAGATAATGATGGTCCAAAGCCAAAATTAAAGCCTAATCTAACTACAATATAAATTAAAGTTATGCTCAACAACGTTAATTTCTCGCTCTGGAACCAAAACAATAATGAGCCACTCGTCAAAAGAATTCCACTGATCATCAGAGGAAAAGTAGCGCCTTTTTTGTCATATAGATGACCAGCAATAGGACCCACAACTGCCCCCATAAGCGAGCCTGGCAGAAGCATCAATCCAGCTTGAGCAGAATCTAATTTTAATGCTGTTTGAGCAAAAATTGGCAAAACAAACGATAATCCGATATTGATGAATTGCAAACTAAAATAACCAAACAATCTCAATCTTAAAACTGGCAATTTTAGAATTGAAAAATCAATCAATTGTCGCTGACTCTTTTGATTATAGCGAGCAAAGATGGCGATAATAATTGCTGAAATAATTACCCACAGTAAGAATCGACTTGATAACCAGCCGTGGCTGCCAGCTTGATCAAAAGTAAATAAAATAGCTGAAAAAATAATAGCCAAACCAACAACACTCAAGTAATCAAAAGAAATTCCTTCTGTACCATAAGCTTTGCCACGAATCGTAAACCAGCCGATAACAAATAAAATAATAATCAACGGTAAAACACCAACAAAGATTTCTCTCCAAGTCCATAAACGATTAATGATACCACCGTAAGTTGGACCAAGTGCAGGAGCTAACGAAATAACAACTCCTGCCAAACCAGTGTAAAGGCCTAATTTTGTAGGTGGAATTTCTTCAAAAATCAAATTAAACATTAACGGTGTCGACAATCCAGTTGCCACGGCTTGAAGTAATCTACCAGCCATTAAAATTGGAAAACTAGGTGCCATAAAACAAACTAGTGAACCGACTAGACAAAGCGTTGCCGCAAAAATAAAAATTTTCAAAGGATTAAACTTTTTTAAAACGTAAGCCGTCGTACTCATAACAATCGTTGTTAACAGCAAATAACCAGTTGTTAACCATTGAACTGTTCCCAAAGAAACATTCAATTCTTTTGTCAAAGTTGGGAAAGTAACATTCATTGAAGTTTCAATCAAAATACCAGTAAATGATAGTAAACCAACCGCCAAGATGGACAACTTTACTCTTGTTGATACAGAATTTTTCAAATCAATACCTCTCTTCAAACCGTAAAAAAAGCCATGACAATCTGCTCTGTCATAGCTTTTTTGGTTTATTTATGTTGTTTATTATAAACAAACAAAGATATTATTTCTAGAGAAATGGATTTATTTTACTAAAACGCCCTTTTTATAAACATCTTTATCAACTTGTTGAACCGCCTTAACATCGGCTAATGGATCATGATCAAGTACTAGAAAATCAGCAATTTTACCTTCTTGAATGGAACCATACTTATCATCGATTCTTAACAAATGAGCACTATTTTTAGTAGCAGCTAATAAGACTTCGGCATTGCTGGCTCCAACTTTAGTTAATAATTCCAATTCTTTTGGTGTATCAGCAAAACGATTAAATGGGGTTCCTGCATCGGTACCAAAAGCCAATTTGACGCCCGCCTTATTGACGACTTTCATACGAGCATAAAATTTATCCAAAAATCCTCTAGCTTTATCAACCATGTATGATGGCAACTTACCTTCACCATAAGTTGGAATGGTGTAACTTGCAATGACAGTCGGAGTTAGATAAATTCCTTTTTCTTTGATCAAGTCAATATCATCGTCAGAAATCAAACAACCATGTTCTACTGAATCGACACCGGCAATAATGGCGTTGTGAATCCCTTGCGTACCTTCAGCGTGTGCAGCAACGGTCATATGCTTTGTATGAGCCTCAGCGACGGCGGTCTTCAATTCATCGACTGAAAATTCAGTATCATCGATTTGATCAGTTGCAGACATGACACCACCAGTTGCCATAACTTTAATGTTTTTTGCTCCTAATTTAAATTGACGACGAACCGCATGACGCATCTCATCAGATGAATCGACTAAATGACCCCACGTAGTTTCTCCATCAATGCCTTCGGTAAAGTCAGCGTGTCCACCGGTGATACACATTGGACGTCCTGAAGGTACGATCTCGGTGCCACCAAGTTGACCTTCTTCTTGCAAACGACGCAATTTAATATCCACATCAAAGGCACAGCCACAATCTCTAACGTAAGTTACACCAGCTTTTAAAGCTTCTTTTAAGTTATTCAAAGCTGTAAAAGTAACTTCAGCTTCGGACAGGTATTCCAATTTATTAGTAATTGGATTCATCATCAAGTGAAAGTGAGAGTTGATCAAACCAGGCATGACATACTTGCCTTTTAAATCAACGACTTTCTCGCAGTCTGGCGCATCTTTAAAACCTAATTTAACAATTTCTCCAGACTCGCTATCAACAATAAACCAAGCATTTTTTTGAATTTCTGGTTTCAAACCATCAAATAAATCAAAATTTTTATATAAAGTTTGCATAATCATATGCCTCCTGAACTTTATTGCCTTGAGTTTATGTTCCATGATTTTAATTGTCAAAATAATCAATTTATTTTATCCATAATTGTACTTTTTGTAATATAAGTAGTTTTTTAATTGATTTATTAGTCAAAAGAACATAAATTTTGCGGTAAGAATTTAAATAAAAATTCTTGCAGGAGGAAATAATATGACCTATTTACTTTCATTTACCATAATTATGGTTTTCTTATTGATTGGTGAATGGGTATCAGCTGCCACAAAAGCTTTTGTTCCTTCGATTTTTATTACAGCCGTACTCTTTACCATCGGCTACTGGACGATTCTTCCAAAAAATGTTGTTCCACAAGCCTCTTATACCACTCAATTCGTTGGCGTTGCCATGTCATTGCTATTGGTTCAAATGGGGACATTGATGAATTTAAAGGAATTATTCAAGCAATGGAAAGCTGTCTGCATCGCTTTACTTGGCGTCGTTGGAACCTTAGCTTTGACTTTGACCATTGGTTCATTGTTTTTCAATTGGAAAACAGTTGTAGCTGCCGTTCCTCCATTAACAGGCGGTATTGTTGCCGCATTATTGATGACTAACGGTTTAAAGGCTGCTGGCATAACTACCTTAGTAGCTTTGCCAGTTTCAATGTTCATCATGCATTCAATGATCGGCTATCCTTTAACTTCAGTCCTTTTACGAAAAGAAGGTCTTCGATTAACTAAAATCTATCGAAAACAAAAAGATGATTCAAACTCTGAAGCTGTCAAAATCGTTCAGCAACACCAATCTTCAGAAAAACGACAAAAATTATTAATTAATTTGCCCACTAGATATCAAAGTCCAATTTTCATTATCGCTAGAGTCGCGTTGATAGCACTTTTAGCAAATTGGGTTGGGGTCTTAACTCACAATGTCATCAACGCTAATGTAATTTGTCTAGTTTTTGGTGTCATCGCTCATCAAGTGGGATTCTTGGAAACTGACGCTTTAAATAAGGCCAAAGTTTTCAATTGGCTGATGTATGGCTTACTAGCCTATATCTTTTCACAATTAAGCCTAACTACTCCACAAATTATCGGAAAAATCATTTTACAAATAGTTATTTTAATTCTATTAGGGATTTTGGGAATGTTCATTGCTTCATTTATTTTGGCTAAACCTTTTGGAATGAGCCGTGAAATGGCCTTTGCTTGCTCATTAACTGCACTTTTTGGCTTCCCAGCTGATTTCATTTTGACTACAGAAGTTTGCCACACGGTTGCTAAAGATCCTGATGAAGAAGCATATTTAACTGAAAAAATTCTTCCAAAAATGTTAGTTGGTGGCTTTGCGACAGTATCCGTTGCCTCAGTTATCATCGCCTCGGTATTCTTAAAATTACTCTAAAAAAAATCCTCCAATTCAAATTTTTGAATTGAAGGATTTTTATTATTGTTGATTAGGATTTAAAGTACTTAGCAATTGTTCATAAGCTGTTTCATACTTTTGAACATCACCGGCACCCATGAATATCATTACTGTATTGTGATATTCCAATAATGGTGACATGTCATCAAGTGTTAGAACATTACCACCCTTATGAATCTTGTTACCGAGATCTTTACTTGTAATATCACCATGTGCTTCACGAATTGAGCCAAAGATATTAGTCAAGTAAACTTCATCTGCCAAATCGAGTGATTTAGCAAAATCATCCATCAAGGCCAAAGTTCTTGTATAAGTATGTGGTTGGAAGACCGCAATGATCTTCTTATCTGGATACTTTTGTCTAGCAGCATCAATAGTTGCTTTGATTTCTTGTGGATGGTGAGCGTAGTCATCAATGATAACTTGGTCAGCAACTTTCTTTTCGCTGAAACGTCTCTTAACTCCACTGAAAGTTTGTAATTCACGGTTAATCAAAGAGTGGTCAAGATTTTCCATATGACCAACACCAATAACGGCTAATGAATTCAAGACATTGTGTTCACCAAATAGTGGAACTTGGAAGTTACCAATGTTTTCACCATTGATAGAAACATCAAATGATGAACCTTTAACGGTACGTTTGATGTTTGTAGCACGAATGTAATCTGATTCATCCAAACCATAAGTGTAAATTGGTGTATCAGCCTTGATTGATTTGGCGTGCTTGTCTTCACCCCAAATGAAAATACCCTTCTTAGTTTTTCTTGCTTCAGATTCAAAAGCATCAACAACATCGTTGATACCACCAAAGAAATAATCTGGGTGGTCAAAATCGATGTTAGTGATAATTAAGTAATCTGGTGAGTAAGCTAAGAAATGACGACGATATTCGTCAGCTTCGAAAACAAAGAACTTAGCATCTTTGATTCCTTTACCAGTACCGTCACCGATTAAGTAAGAAGTCTTAGCAATACCACTTAAAGTATGTGCTAATAAACCAGTAGTACTTGTCTTACCATGAGAACCGGCAATACCGATGGAAGTATATTCTGAAACTAATTTACCAACTAATTCTGGATATGTAATTACTGGTAAATGCATATCATTAGCTTTTTTAATTTCTACTTGATCATCGTTAAAAGCGTTTCCCTTAACTATTGTCAAACCTTCATGAATGTTCTTTTCATCAAAAGGCAAAATCTTGATTCCTGCTTGTTCAAGACCACGTTGAGTAAATGTATATTTATCAATATCTGATCCTTGAACTTCATATCCGAGGTCTTTAAGAATAAGTGCCAACGCACTCATTCCTGTTCCTTTAATTCCAACAAAATGATAGACTGTATTTTCCATAATAGCTCCTAATCTAATCGAACAAATTCTTTGCTGCTTCAAAATCAAATGCTTGTCCGGCTTTACCTTCATCAAGCACTAAAATTCCACGTTTTTGTGGTGCATTAGGAATACCCAATTCTCGAGCAGAACAAATCATTCCAAAACTATCTACACCACGTAATTCACCAGGCCAGATTTCGGCACCAGTAGGCATTACAGCACCAGGCAAAGCAACAACGACTAATTGTCCTTGATCAATGTTTGGTGCACCACAAACGATTTGAACCGGCTTATCGAAACCGACGTCAGTTTGAGTAATGTGCAAATGGTCTGAATCAGGATGTTCTTTGATTGCATCAACATGTCCAATTACAAACTTTGGACTATTGTCAGCTTCCAACTTATCAGAAAAACCTGCTTGTTCAAGAGCGTCGTTTAAGACTGCCACTTGTTGTTCATCGAGAAAGACTTGACCGGATTCATTTTGAATTCCAAGTTTTTCTCCGAGACCAAAGAAATTAAAACCAATTGCTTGGTCATTTTCTTCGTTAAAAATTCGTACTACATTATCTTTTTGAGTAGTGTCTTGAGTTGCAACATCTTCTTGTGTTTCAACAATCAAAACATCCCCTAAAACATCTGGATTATAAAAGCTTAATAGCAAGTTTTTTCCCTCACTTGATTAATTATTTGTTAACTACACTGTTAATAAAGGTCTCAACTTCTTCTTTAGTTTTTCGATCTTTATTTACTAGTCTACCAATTTCTTTGCCATTTTCAATAATAACAAAGCTAGGAATGCCCATAATTCCTAATTCTTGAGCAATTTCCATGTTATTATCACGGTTGAAACTGATCCAATTAAAATCTGAGTACTCTTTTTCTAGTTCTGGAAGCTTTGGTTCGATAAATTTGCAATCTGGGCACCAGTCAGCGTGGAAAAATAAGATATGCTTACCTTCCTTAGTTACTTCGTGCCAATCTTTTACACCATAGTCTTCAAATGTTTTCATGTTATTCACCTCATAAATAAGATACTTTTTATTTGTTAAACGGTCAATTAAGTGCTCTTGAGCCCGAGAATGATATATAATAGTGGTAATATATCAGTAAATCGAAATCAAGGAGTGATTTTTATGAGTAAAAAAGGTATCGGTTCATTAATCGTTGCTGGTACTGTATTGGCCGCCGGAGCAGCCGCAACAGTCTTAGTAAAACACCATCTAGATAGCGAAAAAATTATTGACAAAGTTAAGTCCGTTTTGGGCGAAGATAGTAAAGTCATCGGTTCATGGGTCGAACCATTCTACCAAAGAGTAGATGTTAATGGTCGTGCTACTTGGGGAATCGTTGGTGGCGTAACCACAATGGATGACTTCGATGTTGCCCAATATCACTTCATCGCTGATGCTTTAACCGGCGAATTGCTTAACATTAAAAAAGTACAATAAATTAAATTAATAAAACCAAATTTTAGAAATGGGCTTTCAGGTAATTGATCCTGAAGCCTTTTTTTGAGAACTTTTCTTCATATTCAGTTTCAATATTATTTTGATTGAGTGCTTCATCATTATGAAGATCTAATGAAATCTCATCAAATTTCATACCATAGTTATTCATACTGATCAAAGAATACTCGAACAAACCTTGATTATCAGTCTTGAAACGCAAATTACCATCGTCTTTTAAAATATATTGATATTGTTTCAAAAATGACTTATAAGTTAATCGACGTTTTTCATGACGAGTCTTTGGCCATGGATCAGAGAAATTCAAGTAAACTCCTGATATTTCATCTTCAGCAAAGTATTCTGATAGATCAGCACCATTAGCTAGCAACAATTGCAAGTTGGGTAATTTTAACTCAACTTGCTTTTTTAGTAGCAAAGCAATCGCACCTTCTTGAACTTCCATCCCAATATAATTATTTTGAGGATTTTGCTTAGCCAACTCGGTAATGAATCTTCCTTTACCAGAACCTACTTCAATAAACAAAGGTTGTTCTTTTTCAAAACGAGATTGCCATTTGCCAGGCATATTTTCTGGCTGAATGGAAATTAGGTCTAAGTTGTCATTGATCATATCCTTAGCCCAAGGTTTGTTTCTTAAACGCATAAATAATTACTCCATTAATCTAAATATTTTTTTAATTGTCTTGGCATGTAGAAATAGTTGACGAAGAACAAGACTGCTAACCCAGCCACGATGATAATCAAACTATTGATACTGAACCCAAACTTATATAATACTGCTAATGCACTGATAATCCACTGAATTAATAAAATAAACGTACTCAATTTAGTAAAATCATTGATTTTAGTCTTACCACTAATAGGATAAAGGCGTTGCATTAGATTTTGCATAACTTCTTTAAAGTAAGGTTTCAATTGGAACCCAACTAGATAAATAAATAACATTTCTACTACTAACGAGATATAGAAACTATCAATCAAGGCCAACATAATAGCTTGAATAATCGTCAAACGCAAAAATAGTCCAATATACTCATTATTTCTGACAAACCCTCTTGCAAACAAGTACAAATAAGTATTGCCACTGACTGGTTTAATCGACTTATATAAACCATCTAGCCACTTGCGACGCTTAATTTTGCTATTAACGCCAGGTACGTCAGTAAACAAGTTGTAGAAACGTTTGATACGAAACATTCTTTGATTCTCAGTTTCAATTGCATATTTCCATTGTAATTGTCCACTAGTCTCAAGTGTCTTAGTACGAGCGTTTAAATAAAGATAAAAGATCACTCCTACAATAATCATCAACCAACTGAAAAAATAGGTCGAAATTATTAGCGATACTAACAGTACTAAATTAGAAATCAAACGCATACTAGTATTGCCAAATTTAGCTTGACCGTACAATTCCATCAAATTAACGTTCAAAAATCCTAATTTATAAATAATTAAACCAATCGCCACTACGACAATATCTATTATTTTCATTCCACCTGCTCGAGAAGCAAATGCTGACAATAAGAAATTGACCAATATTAAAGTTACGATTGGCACAAAAACACTGTAATTTTTTGCTGCTTTAAAGTATTTATAAAATTCTTTTTCTTTAACTAGCAAGAAAGTACTATCTGGGTCTTCCAACAAGGTAGCAATGCCACCCACTTGAACTGCCAAAAATAGCAAAAGAATTACGATCGGCTTTCCCAGAATAATTGGTCCACTGATAGTTCCTAATAAATTAGAATACCAAAAACCTAAAGCTCCTATCAAAACAATAAACGCCAATACAAAATTATCGTTAAAAATCAATCTGAGATATTTGAATTGATTAAGTTGATGTCTTCTTAATCTTTCATTCCAAAGTTTTAACATTAGAGATCCTCATTTGACATCTTGAGATAAATATCATCAAGATTGGAGTCTTCTTGCATGTTGAACTTTGCCTTTAATTGATCCAAGGTACCATCGGCACGCACTTGTCCGTGATTGATCAAAACAAATTTATCGGCATGGTTTTGCACGGTAGCTAACACGTGAGTTGACATCAAAACTGAGCACCCTGCTTTTTTCTTTGCTTCAACAATATTCAACAAATCATTGACTGCCAACGGATCTAGTCCAGTAAATGGCTCGTCAATGATAAACAAACTAGCGTCGGTCATAAAGGCGCAGACGATCATAACCTTTTGTTTCATACCTTTTGAGAAATTCTGTGGGAACCAATCCAATTTGTTGTCCAAGCGAAAAGTTTTTAATAATTTATTCGCATTTTCCCACGTTTTATCTCGATCAAGATCATAAGCCATAATTGTTAAATCAATATGTTCCCTTAATGTCAATTCAGGATAAAGGATTGGCATTTCTGGCACATAAGCAATCTTTTTACGATACTTTTCCACATCGTCATGCAGACTAATGCCATCAATCAAGATTTGTCCACCACGTGGATTCAACAAACCGATGATATGTTTGATAGTTGTTGATTTACCAGCACCATTCAAACCAATCAAGCCAACAACTTGACCACTTTCAACGGTGAAGGTTTCTTTTTTCAATACTGATACTTGACCGTACCCTCCGGTCAGTTCTTTTACTTCTAAAGTCATGGATTAAACCACCTGTTATCTGTTTTTAATATGTGTATTATGATAGCATTATAGTAAATCTAATGCTGTTTTTTGAAAGGAGATTTTTACATGGATGATTGCGTCTTTTGCAAAATAATTAACGGAGATATTCCTAGTACAACGATCTACGAGGATGATGATATCAAGGCTTTCTTTGACATTTCTCAAGTAACACCTGGTCACACACTCGTAGTTCCTAAAAAACATGTCAAAGACATTTTTGCCTATGACGAAGATTTGGCAGAACGTGTTTTCAAGAAAATTCCTATGATTGCTCGTGCCATCAAGGCTTCTAACCCTAAGATCATTGGGATGAACATTTGCCAAAATAATGGTGAGATTGCTTATCAAAGCGTTATGCACTCACACATCCATTTGGTACCTCGTTATTCTAAAGATGATGACTTTTCAATGCATTGGGGAGACAACACTGGTTTAGCAAGTAACGAAGAACTCCAAAAACGTGCTGACAATATCAAACAACACTTGGAGGCCTAAGAATGAAATTCTCTACAGGATTTGTGATTGGAACTGTTTCAGGAATTGCTCTTGGACTATTTCAATCAAAAGATGCCACACCTAGTGTTAATGATACCAAGATATTTAAGAATATAAAAGATTTTAAAGATATATTAGCTGATTTGCAGAAAAACGCTGCTGTGGTACCAGAAGTAATTTCTGGAATTCAAAAAGACATCACTGACTACTCTACTAGCATCAAGCCTGATGTAGACGAATTGCAAAGTTCGATTGCCGAAATGAAAGCAAATCTGGCTAGTTTCAAGCAAAATTAGCCTAAATTATGAATTTTTTGTGATTTTTTCAATAAATGACAAACTATTCCTGAAGTTTTATGGTAGTCTTTTCAATTGTAGACATATTAATTAAGGATGTGTAAAGATGAATAAACGTTTAACTAAATGGATCTTAGCTATTGCTGGTCTATTTATGATAACAGTTGTTGCTGGATGTTCTGGTAACAAGACTGTTGCTACTCTTAAGGGTGGAAGAATTACCCAAGAAGAATACTACAAGGAAATGAAGAGTTCTTCATCAGGTAAACAAACCCTCCAAACTATGATCATCACTAAAGCTCTTGAAGATCAATATGGTAAGGATGTTTCCACAAAACAAGTTAACAAAGAATACAACAAGTACAAGAGTCAATATGGTTCATCATTCAGCTCAATTCTTCAACAAAACGGTATGACAACTGCCCAATTCAAGAAGAATATCCGTACTAACCTTCTTACAAAAGTTGCTTTGAAGAAGAATAAGAAAGTTACAAACAAGGATCTTAAGAAAGAATGGAAGAGTTACCAACCTAAGATTCAAGTTGCTCAAATCCTAGTAAGTAAGAAAGCTACTGCTGAAGAAGTTATTACAAAACTTCAAAACGGCGAAGACTTCTCAAAACTTGCTAAAGAATACTCAACTGATTCAGCTACAAAGAACAAAGGTGGTAAGTTAGCTGCCTTCGATAACGATAGTACAAGTGTTGATACTGACTTTAAGACAGCCGCATACAAGCTAGATAAAGTTGGCGATTACACAGATACACCAGTTAAGACAAGTTATGGTTACAGTGTTATCAAACTTCTTAAGAAACCTGCTAAGGGTAAGATGAGTGATCACACTGCTGAACTTAAATCTAAGCTATATGCTTCATGGCTACAAGATTCAACTGTTATGCAAAAGGTTGTTTCAAAAGTCTTGAAGAAGGCTGATGTTTCTATTAAAGATAGTGACTTGAAGGATGTTCTTTCAGGATATGTTTCATCATCATCTTCTAAGAAATAATAAATAATAAAAATGACGTTGAATTTTTTTAGCGTTATTTTTTTTGCAATATTTTCTTATGTTTATTCATCATTAGGAACAAAATGTTTTCTGAACTTTAATCTAAATTTATTTATTTTTATAATAAATTCTCCGTCTAAAACCTAACCTAGCCTAGAAAGTTTAGTTTCTTTAACTTTAATATCCAAGTTGTCTACTTTTCTATACGTCATTATGACAATGACATACCAGCTTATCTCCTCGCAACCCAACGTATTTTATGCTTGTCATATCAACGTTTTCAGGTATTATATGAATTGTAAGACGTTTTTAAAAGGAGGATGTTTATGGATTATCAAGAATTTAATGACCCATTGGTATACCGTCGTATCCTTTTAACAGTTGATGAGGATGACAATGAATCTACCATAAAAGCTTTTCGTTTTGCTACTACTATGGCACATGATTACGATGCTCGTTTAGGTATCGTTTCCGTTCTAGAGAGTGATGATATTAATATTTTTGATTCGCTGACCCCCGCAAAGTTAAAAGAAAAACGAGACGAATTACAGGATGTCGTTGATAATTACGTCAAGATGGCTGAAAATCTAGGTTTAAAAAAAGTTGACCCCTTGGTTTATGACGAAGGCGATGTTGACGATGTAATTGTTGATCGTGCAATTCCTGATTTTAAACCTGATTTGATTGTTACCGGTGCTGATACTGCTTTGCCACACTCTAAAATCACCGCTACAATTGGACCTCGTTTAGCAAAAAAAGCTCCTGTTTCAGTAATCGTCGTTAGATAAAATTAAAAATCCTCGTTGAAATGTAATACAAAACTACATTTCAACGAGGATTATTTTTTAGCTATGTTTGTAAAATGAACGATTATCCAATCCAAAAACACGTTCAGAAAATTTACCATTCTCCGTCTTATCCAAAGCTTTAGTAATCATATTGATTGAAGCATCCATCATATCAATATTGTGTAATACTTCAGCTTCCAATAATTTAGGACGTTCTGGTGAACCATATTCTAATAAACCATGATGTGATAAAATCATGTGTCTCAATAAAATCATGTCTTCGCTATCTAAACTAATATCCAAATCAGTCGCTGCTTTGACGATTTCTTCATCCACAATCGTAATGTGTCCAAGCATATTACCTTCAAAGGTATATTCAATGTCTAGGCTACCAGATAGTTCAATAATCTTACCAAAATCGTGCAAACAAGCTCCTGCAAGCAAGAGTGCTCGATTGATTTGTGGATACTGATCAGAGATGCTTTCTGCCATTCTCACCATGCTCAAGGTGTGATATGCTAAACCACCTTGAAAATCGTGATGATTACTCTTAGCGGCTGCACTAGTAAAGAACTGATCATGATATTTTTTGAACAAATATCTGACAATCCGATTCCAAGCCCCATTAGTAATTTGTAAAAATACATCATCAAATTCATTTTCCATATCAACTCGTTTCATTGGTGCTGTCTGAACGAATTGTGACATATCAACCGTGCTAGGATCTAACAAACCTAGACGAGTGATATTAACTTGTGGTTTACCCTGATAGACATCACGACGACCTTCTAGCTGTACTACTGCTCCGACATGAAATCTCTTGGCATCTTCTTCACTGGCATCCCAATACTTGCCTGGAATTTGTCCTGACTTATCTTCAAAAACTAATGATAGAAAGTTTTTCCCATTTTTTGCTAAACGAAAATCGGAACGCTTGATGATTACTTCCAAGCTCATGTTTTCGCCTTTATTAAAGTCTATTATATGTTTAGGCACTAACATTTCCCCCCCAAAGTCAAAATGTGTTCTTGTGAAACAGCAGCTGGTTCATTAGCTGTTACATAAATCACTTGATTATTTTTAGCAATTTCTTGAATCAATTTAAAAACATTCTTTGTTCTAGAAACATCAAAATCAACAAAAGCATCATCAATCAAAATTGGCAATTTGATCAAATCTGAAATTTCTGTTACAAAGGCTAATCTCAAAGCTAGATACAACTGAATCGTTGTAGCTTTTGATAGCTCATGAACATCAAAACGAATTTTATTTGCACTCAGCACTGTTAAATTTTTTTGATTAAAATCAATTCTAGAATAATTTCCATTAGTCAACAAAGCAAAATATTCAGCTGCTCTTTCCAACATCTTAGGATAACGATTTTCCGTCGCCACGTTCAACATATTTCTGATCCAATCGCTAGCTAACTTCTTTGATACCCATTCATCATAGTTCTCCAGAATATCCTGCTTGTTTTGAGCCAATGCTAAAACCACGCGTTGATAATGATTATTATCATAAATTTGTTGCATTTGTTCCTTTAATGAACCGATCTGACGATTTAATTCATTATTTTTTTCAGTTAAAGAACTTGTTTGCTTAGTGACTGCGGCCAACTTTTCAATCAACGACTGATGTGTTGGATAAGCTTTTAAAGACTCTAAATCTCGTCCCAAGAAGTCTTTATCTTGTTTGATTTGATCAGTAATCTTTTGATTTTGAACTTGCTGTGTATGTAGTCTCATAAATTCATTCATATTGACTGCATGATATTTCTGAAGAACAGCAAAGATTTCATTATTCAATTCTTCCAAACGTTGATTTCTTTGCTCATTCATTTGCTTAGTAGCAGCTTGATTTTTTTGTTCCAAATCAGCTTTAGCTTTGATAGCATCCAAACGAGCAAAATATTTTTCTATTTGTTCATTATAATTATCATCTTTATAAGAATCATCCAAAACGTCTAGTTCTATCAAAATCTTTCGCCATTTATTTAAATCAATTTCGATACCTTTGATTCCATCAATTAGACCTTTTTGAGTACCGTGGAAGTTATCCAATGCTATTACCGTACCCTGTAAACCAATGATATTTTCGCGTGAAACATTGGCGTAACCTTTTTGTTTAATAAATGGCAAACTATTCAAATCCGTTTGATTGCTTGATTGATTCTGGTACCAATACCAAACTCCACTAGCAATTGCTGCAATAATCAAAATTAATTTGAGTGGATTATTTACAACTAAGGCTAAAATGACTGCCACTACGCAAATCAATAAAAATATATTATTGTTATTGTTTTCCGCAGGCGTCATTTGATCAATTTCTTCACCCGTCAAAGGCAACATATCTTCCGAAAGGTCCGGATGATTCTTAAATAACTGATCTACTTGAGTATCTACCCGTAATAATTTGGTATTCATATCATCCCGATGAAATTGCAAGTTTTGTAATTCAAATTTTTGATTACGAATATAGTCCAAACGTGTTTGGTTTTGATGATAATTTTTTAAAATTTGTTTTTCAACATTATCTAGATTGGAAACTTTGCTCGTTGTAGCGGTATCTTTTAAAGTACTTAATTCCTGATTAGCTTTTAACACATTTTCCCAATCGGCATTACTAATACTTTCTACTTCGTTTTTAGGATCATTTTGTTGTTGCAATTGATCGAAACGGTACCACTTCTTATCTAAATTACGCAAATCATTTTCAGATTCGGTAGCCTTTTTTAAAGAAATCGCGTTATCATCAAAATCCTTTTGTATCTTTTCTAATTGTTGCTTTACGCGTTGGTAAGCTACTTGTTGATTTTCAATTTCTGACTTCTCTTCTAATAGCTCATTACGTTTCTTTAGATTCACAACCAAAGGTTGCTTTTGTCCCCTTGGCTTATAAAGATCATCAGCATCATGTGACAATTTATCAGCTACCTTTAGCCATTCTTTACTACCAACAGCACCGATCGACATGACTTCAGTCTCTAGTTGTTGTTCATTTAAACTGTAAATTGACAAAATATTTTTATCATCAAAAACATGCGTATTCTCGAAATCTTCTTTGGTGAAATTTCCGATAATTTGTTTGAGTGATTCACTAGTAACTAATTGATCATCATGAAAAACTGACAATTCACCGTCACCTTTGCCATCAACTCGACGAACTGTCCAATGGCTTTGATCCGGTGCCAAAAATAATAGTTCTCCGCCATAGCGACCACCATTTTTGGGCTTGTATTGTAAATATTTGTTATCTCCTCTAGCTGATGCAAATCCAAAGAGAATACTTTGGATAAAATTCAAAAGTGTTGTTTTACCAGCTTCGTTAAAACCAAAAATAACTTGATAATCTGAGGCAAAGTTAAATTCTTGGTCGATCCATTTACCGAAACCGTATATTTTCGCTTTAACTAATTTCACGATTATTCTCCAGTGTATTTTTGATTAATTGTATTCTTTACTAATTCGGTAATATTTTTTAAGAAGTCACGATCATTGATGTGATCTCGAATAATATTTTCGGCATATAATTTACTATCTAAATCTTTGATCTTATCCAGATCTATAGTTTGACTTTGCGCTTGTTTCCAGTATTTTTGATCAATTTGAGATAACTGTGGGTTGTCATTAAACCTCAAGATAATCTTGTACAACACACTCGGTGTATTCACACTTGCAAAATGATGTTGCAATTCATTGCGCTTGATAGTTTTAATGACATCATCAGATAAGTTTTGAGCATTATTAATCGTCAAGGTCAACAATGTATCCGATTGATTTAAACTATCAGTGATTTTAGTTATCAACTTATCAATCGAATCATTTTTAACATTTAATTCTACCTTGTCCCACGTATAAACGCTGCTCTTAACGAATTTCAACTTAGTCAATTGATCTTCAACTGTTACTATATAAAATCCCTTAGGGGTAGTTTCATTCTGATTACGGCCTTGAATATCGCCAGGATAGACGATTGCTGGACTGTCACATAGGACTTCTCGTTTGTGAATATGGCCTAATGCCCAATAGTCATAACCTTTTTTGATCAAGTCATTGATCTGAAATGGTGCATAATTGTCATCACCAACGCCAGCATGCAAGATTCCAATTTGATAATCAAAATCGCCACGACTTGGATAATTCTTAACAACCGTTTGATTAATGTGTTGTTGATAGTAACTAAAACCAGTAATACCAACTTTTACACCATCACTGGACATTAAAGTCTCAGTCGAAACATCTTGTCCAAAAATATGGACATTTTCAGGAAAGTTAATTACAGCAAAATTATTACGATAATAATCATGATTACCGTAAATCAAATAGACCGCGATGCCTGCTTGCCTTAGTTTCTCAAACTCATCGCGTAAAAACATTTGTGCCTTCAATGAACTGTCGGTGTCGTCAAAGATATCTCCCGCCAAAATAACAAAATCTACTTGCTCTTTCAAAGCTGTACTAAAAAGATTTCTAGCAGCTTGATAAGTCGAGTCTTGCAGTTTCTTTTGCAATTCTTTGGAAAAATCATTAATACCTACAAATGGCGTGTCTAAATGTAAATCTGCTGCATGTAAAAACTTCATTTCTACTCCCCTGTAAAAGAAAAGGACTTGAGCAAATTACTTAAGCCCTAAGTCCTTGTTATTTATCTTGATAAATTTCTGCGATAGGCTTTGAAATAATCTTATTCAACTCATCCATCATAGAATTCATCTTTTGCTCTTTTTCCATTAAGTTTTGGATTTCACTGTAATTTGAAAGTTGGTCTGTAAGTTCACGCATTGCCTTAATGTCGTCGTCTGTAATTTCTTGACCTTGCATTTGTTTTTGTTGTAATTCAAATTGTTTGTTTTGAACTTTATCAAAAAGTTTGTATGCCAAGTCATTAGCCTTAACAGCTTCAAAAGCAAGCTTTAATTCAGCAACTTCAGTTGTCTTTCTTAAGTCTTGTTCAAGTTGATTGGCGCTATCGTAAATGTTCATATAGTCCTCCTATTGACCAAAAAAGTTCTTAATATCATTGTACCATTCTGTGGCTTTATTTTTAATGTTATTTACTCCATCTTGGATGGATTTTGAAATATCATTGTCATCATCATCCGTATCAGTCGCATTAGCTAGCGTTGTGGCATCTTTGACTCCAAAACTAGTTTGTTTAGTTTCTGGTAGGATATTTGACATTTCATTCTTAAATAATGTTGACATGCCGTTTTCATTAGCCGAAGTTAGGAAATGATTTTGATCAGATTTATCAAATCCCATCCAACTAGCAACTACAACATCTGGTGTGTAACCTATCATCCACTGATCTTTAGTTCCGGCATAACCCCATGATTGAGGAACTTCTGTCGAACCAGTCTTACCAGCAATTTGATAACCTGAAGGTTTAGCATACTTACCAGTACCTTCGTTATAGACTCCTAGCATCATACTAGTCATTTCTTTAGCAGTACTCTTGCTAATAATCTGCTTAGTAGAAGAATTACTATTGTCAACAACGACTGTTCCGGTTGAATCAACGATCTTGGTAATAAAGTGCGTACTAGCAAGCTTCCCTTCATTGGCAAAAGCCGTATATGCTCTAGCCATTTGAAGTGGCGAAACACCATATTCCAAACCACCTAGTGCTAAAGCCAAGTTTTGATCAGACTTATGCACCTTGATACCAAAGTTTTCGACAGAATCAACACCCTTTTTGACACCAATTTTATCCAATAAAGCTACGGCAGGCACATTTTCACTTTGATAAAGTGCCTTATACATTGGAATCGTATCTGAATAAATTCCGTCAGCATTGGTTGGTGAATATTTATTCTTACCAAAACTAGTAATTTGGTTAGGCAATTTTGAATCATAACTATAACCATTTTCAATTGCCGGTGTATAAACTGCTAAAGGCTTAATCGTTGAACCTGGTTGACGTGCTAATTGAGTAGCTCGATTCCATCCTCTAAATGTATGATCTCCACGTCCACCGATAACGGCCAAAACACCACCACTTTTCGGATCAACTGCGACCGATGCACCTTGAACCTTTGTTCCATCAGCTGCATTAGCCGGGAACAAATAATTATTATCAAAAGTCTTCTGCATCGATGTCTGCATTTCTTGATCTAAAGTCGTATAGATCTTGTAACCTTTATTCAAAATATCGTCTTCTTTAAGACCATATTTATCAACAGCTTCAGCAATAACAGCATCAAAGAAATAAGGATACTTATAAGAACTGCTGACTTCATAATTATCATTCAAGTTAATGGAAGTATTTTTATAATAATTTGCCTGTGAAGCGGACAATTTATTGTTATCAACCATCAACCCTAAAACTAAATTACGTCGAGCTAGTGAGTTTTTCATGCTATCAATTGGGTTATAATAATTAGGTGCTTTCAAAATAGCGGCTAAAACAGCCCCTTCGGCAGGATTTAGTTCTGATGCATTTTTTCCGAAATACTTTTCAGAAGCATCTTGAACTCCCCAAACACCATTACCAAAATAAGCATTATTCAAATACATCGTTAAAATTTGTTTCTTTGAATATACTCGATTTATTTCAATCGAAAGGAATAACTCTTCACCTTTTCTAGCCAAAGTTTGTTTTTGTGTTAACAAGGAATTCTTTGCCAATTGTTGAGTCAACGTACTACCACCACCAGTAATACCATGGTGAATGATATAACCTAAAGCGGCTCGAATGTATCCTTTGATACTAAAACCTGGGTTAGTCCAAAAAGTTCGATCCTCAGTCGAAATAACCGCATTTTGAATATTCTTAGAAATTTTCCCATAACTAACGTAAGTCCCTTTGCTTGCATACAATTGACCGGCATCATCACCATCTTTATCGATGATCGTCGTTTTTGTTTGCAAAGAAGACTGTAAATCCGACACATTGGAAGTTTTGGCTTTATAAGTCCAATAACCACTTAAAACCAAAATCACGATCATAACGACCAAAATAATCCAACGAGTAATTTGGAATCTCTTCCAATATTTTTTTATAAAAGACCACGCAACTAGTAATTTGGGTTTAAACCATTCCCAAAAACCATTGTTTTTATTCATTATTCAATACCTCTATATAAGAACAAATTTTATCACATATTGAGAGTGTTTTTTAATTTGTCTTAAATCTTTAAGGAGCTAATTACTTTATGTATCAAAAAAACATAACTTATCATCAAGAAAACGGTGAAAATCTAACTATCCGTGAATTACTAAAAAAATGGCTGATTCCCAAGAAATGGCAGCATTTTTTCCGCGTTCAACAAGACGTTTTAATCAATGGAACTTATCATTCTTTTAATACGATTGTTCACAATCAAGACAAAATAACTTTAAATTTCAATTTTCCACCTCGATCAGAACAACATTATTTGCCCGGCAATGACCCAGTGGACATTGTTTATGAAGATGATGATATCCTCGTCGTCAATAAAAAAGCCGGAAAAAAGACCCATCCAAATATTAAGACGGAAGACGATTCTTTGATGAACGACGTAGAAACTTACTTAACTAATGGGCATCCCTACATGGTCCATCGAATCGACATGGAAACTTCTGGTTTAGTATTAATTTCAAAAACTCCGTACCTAGTTCCTATCTTCAATCGTCAGCTAACCACTAAAACATTACATCGCGAATATTTAGCTTTAGTCAAATTAGACAAAAAAATACCCGATTCTGGTACGATCGACCTACCAATTGGTCAAGATCCAAATGATGTTCGCAAAAAAATCATCAGTTCTACTGGCTTAGATTCAGTAACAAAATTTAAAGTCATACAAAAAAATAACGACTACGCCTTATTACGATTGAATTTATTGACCGGTCGCACTCACCAGTTGAGAATTCACCTTGCTAGTCAGGGCTGGCCTATCGTCAATGACCCACTCTATAATCCCCATAAAAAAACTGGAAATTTATTATTATTTGCTCATAAATTGGTTTTTCAACAACCTTTTAGTGAAAAATCCCAAATTATTTCAGCAAAGTTATCAAAAAATATGTATAATCTAATATGTGCTTATTTAAAGCAACCAAAAAGCTCACCTAATCCCGACAATTAGGTGAGCTCTTCTTTTATGTTCAGAAAGAAGTTTTAGGAGTGATTTTTATGGACTCTTTCTGAGAAGGCTGCAACTATAACACTGACATAACTAATTTAATAATCGCCCCGACAGCAATCAATAAAATATACGTTACCGAGAATTTACTTACAGCTTTAATTACTAAAGGATAAGTTTTTGTTTTTACTTGTTCCTTTAGATAAGGACGAAAATCGTCCCAAATGTTTGGATAAAGTAGCACGATCAATAGTGTAATGTAAGGTACTACTTTTGTCAGAGCTAAGATGGGCACTAACAGAAAGGCTATCGCCCAACTTGCTTTGAATAAACTTAAGGCATTGGCTTTCCCTACTTTACTAACCAATGTGTTACGACCATTTTTGAGATCTGCTTCTAAGTCACAAGTACCATTACTCAACTCTGCACATAGGAATGCAAAAGTGTTAGGCAGACAGGCCAAAACAATTGAGATGGTAGTACTAGAATCAAATTTCCCTGACCCGAATAACCCAAGATAGGAGTAGGCTATTGGAATCAATTGGCTTATGGCAATAGCCACCACGATTTCTCCGATAAAGGTAGAATTGAGTGGCTTAGGACCTGCTGAATATAACAAGCCAATGGCAACCCCGATGACCCCGATCATCAAGGTTATCCAACTAGTTTGATACGTCAGAAAGGCTCCAATTATTAATGGAAAAATGGCCAAACCGAACATCCATTTTTTGACTATTGCCAGTGATTCGCGATTAATACCAATGGTACTGATTTTTTGACGATATTCCTCACTCTGAGAGTTCTTATAATCCATATAATTATTATGAAAGTTAATGAACAGGTGTATGAAGAATACGGCGATAAAGCCTAAAATACCATACCAAATATTAAACGTTTGATAATTCAAATATATAAAACTTATTGCCAGCAACAACCATGCTAAATCTAGTGTGGTTGTTTTTATTTCTGATAATTCGTCAAAAATTTTTCGATTCACAATTCAGTTCATCCTACATTTCTTCTGGAGCTTTAACACCTAATAGACCAAGTGACATTTGTAGAACAATTGAAACTGACTTAACAAGTGCAAGTCTTGCTTTAAGACCTTCGTCATCGGCCAAAATCTTACTGTGTGCATAGTATTGGTTAAAGCTCTTAGCAAGCTTTAGAACATACTTAGCGACAACTGATGGTTCATAATCCTTAGCAGCACGTTTAACAACGTCTGGGAAGTTTTGAAGCATCTTGATAGTGTCCCAAGCTTCTGGATCTGTAAGAGCTAAGTCTTTAGCATCCTTGTAGTCTACATCGCCAGCTTTTCTCAAAATACTTAATGCACGGGCATTTGTGTATTGAACGTAAGGACCAGTTTCACCTTCAAAACGAACAACTTCTTCAAGATTAAAGTCGAAACTATCACGACGGTCATTCTTCAAGTCATGGAAGACTACCGCACCAACACCAACTGCTTCAGCAACAGCATCTTTGTTATTCAAGTTTGGATTCTTTTCTTCAATTTGTTTCTTAGCTAAGTCAACGGCATCATTTAGAACGTTTTCTAGCAAGATAACACGACCTGAACGAGTTGAAAGTTTCTTACCACCTGTTGTAATCAAACCAAATGGGATGTAGTCAATATCGTCAGACCAGTCGTAACCCATTTTCTTAAGAACAATCTTAAGTTTTGTAAAGTGTTCTGCTTGTTCGCTACCAACGACGTAAAGTGATTTAACGAAGTCGAAAGTATCTTTACGGTACTTAGCAGCTGCCAAGTCACGTGTGATGTAAAGTGTGGCACCATCAGTCTTCTTGATCAAAGCTGGTGATAAGTCGTATTCTGACAAGTCAACGATCTCAGCACCACGACTTTCTTTTAGAAGGCCTTTTTCTCCAAGTGTATCAACGATAGCATCCATCTTGTCGTTATAGAATGATTCACCTGTAAAGTGATCAAATTGAACATCTAGACGATCGTAAATCTTTTGGAATTCCTTTAATGAAAGTTCCTTGAACCATGTCCAAAGTGCCAAAGCTTCTTTGTCGCCATCTTCCATCTTCTTGAACCAAGCACGAGCTTCGTCATCAAGTTCTGGCTTTTCTTCAGCTTCCTTGTGGAAACGTACGTAATACTTCAATAAATTGTTAATAGGATCAGCTTCAACTTCTTCAACAGAACCCCATAATTTGTATCCAACAATCAACTTACCAAATTGAGTTCCCCAGTCACCTAAGTGATTGATCTTAACTGGGTTGTAATTTAGTTTTGAAATGATCTTAGCAATTGAGTTACCAATAACTGTTGAACGTAAGTGTCCCATTGACATTGGCTTAGCAATGTTAGGTGATGACATATCGATTGGAACGTTACGTCCCTTACCTTGATCAGCATTACCATAATTTGTTTGTTCAGTTAGTACTGTCTTTAAGATATCTTTTGAAAAGGCTTCTTTATCTAGGAAGAAATTGATATAAGCACCAGTATTAACAACTTTTTCAAAACCAGTTGTATCGATTTTGCCAACTAATTCTTCAGCAATCATGTTAGGTGCTTTATGCAATGTCTTAGCCAAGATAAATGTTGGGAAAGCATAGTCACCTAAATCTGAAGTCTTAGGCTTCTCGATCAATTTTGTAACTTGTTCCTCAGTAATTCCCTCTGGTAAAACTTTAACTAGTGCATCTACTACTTGTTTCTTAAAATCCATATTTTCCTCCTTTAGATAAAAAAAACGCCTCTTCCAATAAACTATATTGAAAGAGACGAGATTTCCCGCGGTACCACTCTAATTGATTAATATCCACTCATTAATTGATTATTCATTTTTATAAGAAGGGCGCGACTTAATCTTTGATTTGGTCAACTCTCACCAAGACATGACCTCGCTTAAAATCTTATGATTAATTATTCCCTCTTTTGCACAAGTATGATAGCACATTAATTTGCTAATAACAATAATTATTTGTGAATAACTGTTCCCTTATTACCAGCAATGATTTCTTTAACATCATCCAAGGCTCCAATTACAGCCGGCTTACCTGTGGCTTTAACGAAGGCTACGGCAGCTTGAACCTTAGGCATCATACTACCTTTAGCAAATTCCTCATTGTCAATGTGTTTTTGGATTTCATCGGCTGTTACGTCAAAAATCTCTTCTTGGTTTGGCTTGCCGAAATTGTAGAAGACCCCACCTACGGAAGTCAAAATAATTAATTTATCAGCATCAACTAATTGAGCAATCTTAGAAGCACCGAAATCTTTATCGATAACAGCTTCTTTACCAATTAGTCTGTCTCCATCTTTCACTACTGGAATACCGCCACCACCGGCAACAATTGGAATAACACCAGCTTTAGAAATAGCTTCAATGGCTGGATATTCATTAATTTCAACGGGCTTTGGTGATGGAACGACACGACGATAGCCACGGCCAGCATCTTCAACAATTACCCAATCAGGATGTTCTTCTTGAAGACTTGGAACCTCATCTTCAGTATAGAAAGGTCCAATAGGCTTTGTAGGATCACTGAAAGCTGGGTCATTTTGGTCAACAATCGTTTGTGTGATCAAAGTAACAACTTGCTTGTTAATACCATTTTTGAGCATAACTTCTTTCATGGCATTTTGGAACCAGTAACCGATACTACCTTCTGTCATAGCACCACAAGTATCTAATGGCAAAGCTGGATTCTTTTCACTGTCGGCTGCGGCTTGTTGCAACAACAAATTACCAACTTGTGGACCATTACCATGTGTAATGATCAAATCTTTATCACTCTTAACAAATTCTACTAGTGACTCACAAGTTTGCATAACAGCGTGTTGTTGAGCTTTTGCACTAGCATCTTTACTTAAAATAGCGTTACCACCTAAAGCAACCACGATACGTTCTTTTGTCATAATAACTCTCCTCAAAATGAGCGAAAAAATCGCCTAATTAGCTTGTAAATAATCTCCTAAAACTTCTAAACCTTTAGTTAAGGTCTCATGTGGTGCACAATATCCTAATCTGGCATATCCCGGTGTATCGAAAGCTTCTCCTGGGACTAGTAGGACCCCAGTATCTTTCAATAAATCTTTACAAAATTCCAAACTAGATTTCTTAGTTTCAAGTTTCACAAATGACGTCGACACCCCATTTGGAAAAACGCAACTAATCTTATCTGTTTTTTGAACCCAGTCTTTGAAATATGCTAAATTATCGAGCACGATTTTTTTATTACGATCTAATACTTTTTCTTTATTTTCCAAAATCAAACATGCCATCTGGTCGCTGAAAACTCCAGAACAAATCATCGTATAATCACGATATTTTCTAAAAAGATCAGCGAGCTGTGAATTAGTAGCTGTCCATCCTACTCGAATTCCTGGCATTGAGTAAGTTTTGGACAATGAATTAGTGGAAATTCCCTTGTCATACAAATCAACGATTGGGGCAAAATCAACACTGTCATCAAATGGTAAATAAACTTCATCCACTAAAATATAAGCACCAACGCTTTTAGCAACTTCAACGACTTGTTCCAAGAACTTCCTATCTAAAATCGTTCCAGTTGGATTATTCGCGTTATTAATGCAGATCATCTTAGTATTAGGACGAATCAATTTCTTTAATTCCTCGATGTCTGGATACCAGTTCTTATCTTCACGTAATTTCCAAAAGCTAACCTCAGCTCCTAATGATCTCGGGATGTCATAAAGCTGTTGATAACTAGGATAAACGCTGATAACGTGATCCCCTGGTTCAATCAAAGAATAAATCGCCAAGAGGTTAGCACCAGTAGCACCATTTGTTTGCAGAATATTGTCGGGAGCAACATTCTGATACATTTTACTTACTTCTTTTTTAAAAGTTGGTGAACCTTCGATCCAACCATAATTCATCTTTTGTTCGTTAAGTTGATTATAAATATCAGCTTGGGTCAATTTCTTGATCTCATCCATTGAAAATGATGTGATCGTACTTTGAGCCAAATCATACTTGGCCTCTCGTTCGTGGACATTTAACCACTCTTCAACACCAAATCCAGCTATTTTCATATTCAACACTTCCTAGATTTTAATTGAGCCGGTAGCAGTCATAACGATACTAATGATTGCTAACATAACGATAATTATTGACCACATAATCTCTGATTTTGTTAGTTTTCCACCATCGAGATTGTATTCTTTCTTAGCACGATAGTAGAAATAGATTCCTGGCAAATAACCGATACAAACTAGCATTAAGTAATGTAAACCAGCTAAAGCAATGGCAATAATTTGAAAAGCTGCTGCAAAGATTCCTATCCACAATTGTTTCGTATCTTTATTTTGGAGTGAGAATTTGATTTGATACAAACCAACGAAGATATAGCAAACTACGATAGCAGCCGTACAAAGTGACAAGGCAAAATTGTAAGCTTCTTCAGAGAATAAGAGGATCACTAAGAAGATTTGAATCAAACTGGCCGTCAAAACTAATGAGAAAGTTGGCGCACCTTTTTTATTCTTTTTACCAAATGAAGATGGCAACATTTTTTCTTCGGCCATCAACATTGTCGTGTCAGCTGGCAACATTGTCCAAGATAACCAAGAACCTAAAATAGCAATTATCAAGCCGATACCGATAAAGGCACCACCCCATTTTCCAACCATATCTTGGAAAATATAAAGCATAGCAGGTTGATTGATCTTAGCTAATTCATTTTGTGACAAGTAACCATATGGCAAAACTGAAGCTAAAACATAAATTACTAGTAAACTGATAATTCCGATGATTGTAGCTTTTCCGGCATCATTTTTACTTTTGGCACGAGATGACAACATACTAGCACCTTCAACACCAACGAAAACCCACATCATGATCATCAAACATGATCTAAATTGTTCGACTAAATTGCTGCTTCCAGCCACACCACTAGCTACATTGGACCAGAAGTGAGCTGTAAAGATTCCACCTTTAAATACGAAAATTCCGACAACGATAAAGGCAAATAATGGAATCAACTTACAAATAGTAATAATTGTGTTCATCGCAGCAGCTGATTCAACCCCGCGATTAACGATAAAGGTCAACATCCAAGAAACGATACTTGCAAAAATTACCGAAGGAATGTTTTGTCCACCTTTAAAGATTGGAAAAAAGTAACCTAATGAACTCATTAAGACGGTCGCAAAGGCCACGTTTCCTAACCAAGCTGATAGCCAATAACCCCATCCACTAACGAATCCAGCAAAATTTCCGAAGCCGACTTGCGCATAAGCCTGAATACCCTCAGATTCTGGTTGTTTCAATAACAAATTATTCAACGACATGGCTAACATCATAATTCCAAATCCAACGACGATCCATGCCAACAAAACTGGACCAGGAGCTGCTCCTGACGCTAGTGAGCTGGTTAAGGTAAAAACACCTGAGCCAATAGAACTTGTAACAACAGCCGCTGTTAAAGCTCCGAGTGATAGACCCTTCTTTTCTTCCATATTAATCATTCCTTATTTTTTTCAAAAATTAAAAAATGAAAAAGGGCCAACCATTACGATTAGCCCTTCTTCAATAACTGATTAAACCTTAGGGATGAACAAGTTACCTAGAGTTGCTGCCATAATGGCTTTAATGGAGTGCATTCTGTTTTCAGCTTCTTCAAATTGACGTGCATATTTGCTTCTGAAGACTTCGTCTGTTACTTCCATTTCACTTAGACCATATTTGTCTTTGATGTCTTGTCCATATTGTGTATTTGTATCATGGAATGCTGGTAAGCAATGCATGAAGATGATTTGGTCATCAGGTTGACCAGTCTTCTTGATCATATCCATGTTTACTTGATATGGTTTGAGAAGTTTAATTCTTTCATCCCATTGACTTTCTTCACCCATTGATACCCATACATCCGTATAGATAACATTTGTACCTTTAACACCTTCTTCGATGTTATCAGTAATTAAGAACTTGCTGCCTGATTCTTCAGCATATTTCTTAGCTGTGTCAACAACGCTTTGATCTGGGAACAATTCCTTAGGTGCAACGATGTGGATGTTAACTCCAAGCATTGAACCTGTAACTAAGAAACTGTTAGCCATGTTGTTTCTACCATCACCAACGAATGTCAAAGTCTTACCTTTGATGCTGCCAAATGTTTCCTTCATTGTCATAAAGTCAGCTAGCATTTGTGTTGGATGCCATTCATCTGTCAAACCATTCCAAACTGGAACGCCTGAGTATTTAGCAAGATCTTCAACAACTTGTTGTGAGAATCCACGGAATTCGATACCGTCAAACATGCTACCTAGAACACGTCCTGTATCCTCAACACTTTCCTTTTTACCTAGTTGAATATCGCCGGCACCCAAAAATTCGGGGTGAGCACCTAAGTCAATAGCAGCTATAGTAAAAGCTGAACGTGTTCTTGTTGATGTCTTTTCAAATAGTAAGGCAATGTTCTTACCTTCTAGATAATGATGTGGTATGCCCTTTTTCTTAAGAGCTTTTAAATGAAGTCCAAAATCAATTAAGTATTCCAATTCTGCAGGTGTGTAGTCTTTTTCAGCTAAAAGGCTTCTGCCTTGAAATACTGATGTTTCTTTTCCTTTATAATCCAAAATGATCCCTCCAAAAATGATGAGTTAAAGCTAGTCTAGCACATTTTTTCTAATTAAATTAAATTTACTTTAAGTCTTCACGTACTAATGGCATACTCATGCAACGAGGGCCCCCACGACCACGTGATAATTCACTTGAGATTGTTTCCAATACTTTCAAGCCGTGTTGTCTTAGCATTTCGTTTGAAACGTAGTTACGATCATAAGTAACAACGACACCAGGTGCAATAGCTAGAGTATTTGATCCGTCATTCCATTGTTCTCTAGGAGCAACGATAGGATCACCATTACCTGTTGGAATCAAATCTAGATCATCAAGACCAAGTTCTTTCTTTAGAACAGCCTTCAAATCTTGATTGTGTTCATAAGTCAAATCACCATCTTTAGTTGGGTGAATTGTCCAAGTATCAATCTTGCCACCTTCGCCAAGAATTCCTGGGTGAACTGTAAATTGATCGTAGTTGATCATTGTAAATACAGTATCCAAGTGCATCATTGCGTGGTTGTGTGGAATCTTGATAGCAATTACTGTGTCATATTTGCTGTCCTTGAACAAGTTTCTAGCGATGTCTTGAATAGCAGTTGCTGATGTTCTTTGTGAAACACCGATTGCTAATACGTGGTCGCTAAGTACTAATTCATCTCCACCTTCGATACGGTGTGTGTGGTTTCTATCACGCCATACGTGCAAGCCTTTGTTTGCAAAACGTGGATGATATTTAATAATTGCTTCCATAAACATTGATTCACGTTGTCTTGCAGCGAAAGTCATGTGGTTAATGCTCAAACCATCACCGATTGAAGCTGCCGGGTCGCGAGTAAAGTAAAGGTTTGGCATTGGATCCATGAAGAATGGATAATCTGAATCTTCAGCGGCACTAACTAAGTCAGTTGGCTTGAAGTCGATATCATTCTTACGAACACCGATCATTAATTGATTTACCATTGCGTGCGTATCAAGACTCATCAAGAATTCCTTCAATGCGTCATGATCAGCACCAACAGCGTAATCTGATTCGCGAAGCATCTTTTCTACAAATGCTTCTTTAACATTTCCAGCATCGATAGCTTCGGCAGCTAAATCTTCAAGATAAAGAACTTCTGTTCCGTTATCTCTTAAGATTTGAGCAAAATTGTCATGCTCCTTTTGGGCAATTGGCAAATATGGGATATCATCGAACAATAGTCGGGGCATTGTGTCGGGTGTAATGTTTTCAACTTCTTGTCCGGGACGTTTCAACATTACGACATCCAATTTTCCAATTTCTGAAGTAACATGGATTGGCATAGTCATAAAAAATCACTCCTTAATTTTGAATTCCGTTACCAACACCCACTATATCGGACAGGTATGGGTTTTGCAAGCGATTTCATGAAACTATTCCAGTATGAAATATTTTCTAATTTTTGAAGGAAAGCTAATTCGCTTCATACCTAGCAAGCGTTTACACTAATTAGAGAAATTTTAATCAAAAATTATTTTTCGAAATGTCGAAATAACAGGATATAATTTTATAAATACTTTTCTGAAATAAATTAATTTACAAAATCTTGCTCATTTAAAAAACTAATTATCTATTAAAAAAAGACTACTTAAATAAAATATTTGGCAGTCTTAAAATTTATTTTCAATATGTATAAGATATATTTTTTGAAATATGATTATGAAATAATAAAAAATATCATGTAAAAAAGTCCTTGCTTAAGTCATTTGGCGTAATATTCCGTTTTTCATAGCAAAGAACATTTAGCTGGAACGGTCAACAAAAAAACCACTAGAATATCTCTCCTATAAAAGGGATATTCTAGTGGTTTTTAAAATGTTAATTATTTTCCGTTCTTTTGAACTGATTTAATAGCGGCTTTATGTGAACCTTCATATAGTTTCCATTGCTTGCCATCAGAAGTCTTGATTGTAGTTTTGCCGACCTTAGTGAATTTCCAGTTGAAATCAGGTTCCTTGATAATTCTAAAGCCATCAATCTTGAACTTCTTAGCATTATCTTTGTCCATAACGATCTTAGCTTTCTTGAAATCAGTAATGACCTTCTTTGAACCGTTCTTGCTTACACGTACAAATTGAACAGTTTTCTTATCTTTACCAGTAAAGAAAGTGATGTACTCATCCTTGTTATCCTTGCTGACACCAACATATACCTGATTCTTAATCTCACTCTTTGTGATCTTCTTAGCAGAATGTTGTTCAGCTTGTTGAGTACTGTTATTTGAACAACCTGTTGCTACGGTTGCAAAACCACCCATTAATGAAACAGCGGCTAATAAAGTAACCAATGTTTTTTTCATTATTATCTTCTCCTTGATGCAATTTATTGATAAAAATTCATCGTCACCCTTGATTTTATGGTAATGAAAACTAAAAATCAATTTATATTGTAAATTCAAAGGACTTTTTTAAATATTTCTTATCATTTTGAATCAAAATATTGTATAATTATAGAGTTATCAAATGCGAACTTAGTTTAATGGTAAAATACCAGCTTCCCAAGCTAGTGTCGCGAGTTCGATTCTCGTAGTTCGCTTATATCAGTTTCGATGAGTTTCGATAGCTTATGAAAAGCCTACAAATCAATGTTTCTATTTTCATGAGTTACGATAAGTCACATATATAATACATAAAAGTGTGTCACGTGTGTGTCACGAAAATATTTTGTGGGAGCAAAGTTTTATCGCCAGTCAAACGACTAGCGATTTTTTTTATACAAAAATAATTGAATTAAATTTGCAATCTACCATGCAATGATTTTTTTATTTATTTTTAGACAACTAAAAAAAAGCCCACCACCTAAATTAATAGATGATGGGCTATTCTGACACTATCAAAGCTAGTTCAAAATCGAGATAGTTTTATAATGTTGTCCACATCAATGAACAACATTAAGATAACGCATATTATTATATTTGTCTAGCATTTACCGCTTAAAATTTATCCTTTATATCCAGAGCCTTGAGCATATTTGAGTGGTAGATACATGTCCGTGGCAATTTTGTAGCAGTAACCAACTTTAGGAACGTTAACAACCGCTACATACTTCCAGGCTGAACCACCATCGAGATTAGCACCTACTACTTCGCCTTTGAGATTTACGGCATGTACAGGGATGTCTGAATTGATCAGTACTTTGCCTTTGAACGTGGTAATTGATTGAGGAATGTAGATGTCTCTACCAATCAAGTAATGAGGCTTGCCATTAATCATCTCGATACCCAATGATACCCAGCCAGTGTTGGGGGCAATGTTAGTAGTAGGGTTAGCTGAACCGTCGAGCTTATATGTCGTATAGCCTTTGATATTGCCATTTAATACAGTAACAACGTTGTTGATATTAGTAAACGTCTTCTTAGGTGCTACTGGTTCGCTGATTCCGTTGGCAATGTCATGAGCTAGTTGGTCTTGTGTAATACCCCAGAATGGTTCCAGGTAGCTAACCACTGGATCAGTATGTGAACCCCAGATGTTATCGCTAATCCATTTGTGTGTTTTAACTCCATTTCCATAAGCATCAAGTGTAGTAGGGATGCTAAATTCTTGAGCCTTGGCACGTGCGAAATTAACGAACACTTCGTAGTCCTTCTTAAAGGCGACCTTATCGGTAGTTCTAGCTAGTTCAATTTGAACTGGCGAGTTGGCATTAGCATAGCTACCTGCTCCCCAGGCTTGATAGCCGTCAGCACCAACTTGATAAATTTTGCCACCGTCACCAATGACGTATTGGACGTACGTTTGAGTTGTCGCCCAATTATTCTTGAAGTAGCTTGCGTTGGCTTTGGCGCCGATATTTGTCGTTTCGTGCAAAACAATAAATTTATTAGTTGTACGTTGGGATGAACCTTCATAAGTTCCTAATTCAAAAGTATTGTCAACATTAAAATTCATTATTTGTCCTCCTTATTTTCGTTCTTTGGCTCGCCATTTTCAGCGTAATCACTAAGCTTATTAAGCCTATCCTTGATAAAGTGTGGTAATGGTAAGCCCATTTGTCCTACGTTCTCTGTGATTGACGTAGCATACATAAAAATCCACAACCACAGAACCGCATCGCCTACCCACTTATATCCGATAGCAATTGACCACGGATAAAGCAACCAAACTAGCAATATGATCGTGATATGAATAGCAAATCCTTTTTTTCCGATTGAACTGTCGGTAGTGGATGTTACTAGTGATTTTGAAATTCCAGTTATCACATCAGCGAAAATTAAAACTGCCAGTGTGAATAATAATGGATTTGTGTCTAAGTGTTCCATTGCGTCAATCCAATTCATTGGACCGACGTTTGGTAATGGTGCATACATATATATTTCATCTCCCCGTTTTTTCGTAAAAAAATAAGCCTATAAGGCTGTGATTTTGGTAATGTGGCAATCCTGGATATAACTAACCTTAAAGTATAGAACGTTTGAATTTTCGCTCCAGTTTCCTAATTCTATTCCATTGTTTACACCGACAAATGAATGATTTTTTAAATCCTCTCTTTTCACGGTTGCACTATATGGAATTTGAGGAGAGGGATCAATATACCAACTAATTTCCAAGCCTGCTAAGTTACTCCAATCATTATTTATTTTTTCAAGCTTTATGTAATTATTCTTATAATTACTAGTGTCTTTTTCCGAGACATTCGTATCTCCTTCCCAAATAACTGTCCCACTAGCCAACATATTCTCATATACCAATTTGTTATTATAGTACATCTTTCCAATAGTCTGTTTACCTAAATGTACTTCACCCTTGATTGGCTGATTATTAAGCATTAATCCCATAATTTTATATCTCCTATATCAATTTTTAAATTCATAATCTAACCTCCTTAAGCATCAGGAATCACATACATAATTTTCGGATTAACAGTTCCAGTTTTAACTAAAGCATCATAGTCGGCTTGACTGATTGAAGTGATCATGGTCTGAACAGTGTTCTGAAGTGCTGTAACGTCCGTCTTGTCGGCTTTTTTCGTGATTCCCTCATTGATAGCTTGAACACCGTCTTTATTTTCAGTCACGGCATTAGCAAGTTCCGCAATGGTATCAAGTGTTTCGGGAGCCGCACCGATAATTCCCTTAATGGTTTGCTCGGCGTATGTTTTGGCTTGTCCAACACCTGTAGAAATTTTACTGTCGACCTCGGCATTTGTGGAGTAGTCGGCTAAAGCGTTTTTGATAGATGTTTGAACACTTCCGTCAGTCGCAATATCTAGTGGGTTGAGCGAGTAATCAGTTGCTATGGGTCCTTTTTCAAGTTTTGGCCCTGCAATGAGCAAGGTATTGATATTGTCATTAGTTTTTTCAATACGCGCATTTATTATGCCATCAGTGGTTACGGTCGCAGTTCCTGAGACCCTTTGCCATGTCTCATTTAAAGAAACCACCACTTTCCCATAGTTTGTAATAATCGTACCTGAGGGTGAAAAATACATACTAGATTCACCAGCACCACTTTTGTATCTGGCATACACTGAAAAGGTATAAGTATCACCTTTCTTAGCTTGTAAATTTTGTCCTAAGCCCTGCCAATTAGCGTTCGTTTCCATGACTGTTAATCCATTAAATTTTTCACCAGTTTTACGCCAGTTCGAAAAGTAAGTCCATAAACCAGGGTTATCAAAATCACGAGTATCTTGGTATAAGTTAGTCCTGACACCACTAATATTTTGAGCGGCCAAATCCAATTGAGCTTTCAAAGCGTCATATTTATTTTTAACGTCTGTTGCTTGGCTATCTAAACTATCTAAAGATGTATTTAAATCTGCAACGTCTTTATTAATTAATGCTTTGAAGTCGTCATAGTCGCCTTGTAGCGTTGCCAACAGTGCTTTAAATCTGTTTTCGAAGTCTGCTTTTTGCTTACCAAAATCAGTTTCAAAGCCGCTTGTTTGATTATTAAAGTCACTTGCTCGTTTGTTTTGAGCATCTGTAAATTCTGTCTGTGAATTACTTTGGAATGTACTCCACGCCTTTTTAGCAGCATCTAAGTCTTCCTTTGACTTATCCACGAAGTCAGTCATCTTGCCGGTTAATTCTGCAACTTTATTATCAATCTTTGCATTTCCGTTATCGGAAAAGTCTTTTAAGGCTGAAACATAAGATTCGGCTTCCTCGATTAATGTTTCAAAGTCATCAATATAACTGCCTGCTTCTTTTATTGATCCGATTCCTTGCAGCACGACTAACTTCACGCTTGATGTGGAGTCGTCTCCGATTTTGAAATACATATTTCTGAAGACACCAACGTTTGTGTACATTTCATCTGGAAACTTGACTTTGAATGTATTTCCCGACTTATCGGTCACAGCCTGCTTAATTAGTCGTTGGTCGGGTGTTTTGGCGATGAGTTCAACATCAACTTTGGATAAATCGGTGTACTTTTCGAATGACTTTCCTAAAGTAACTTGTAGCTCGTCGCCTGTGTCACCTTGACGAATCTTTAAAGGCAGCTCGTAAATTGGAGTTGTCTTGTCTGTATCTAATATGATTGGCGGTAATGCCATCTAGTTTTCCTCCTTTTCCATTAAAGTTTTAGCTTGTGTTCGAAATTCTTCGAAGTCTTTTTCGATTGTGTCCATATCTGATCTGTCAATAATCGTTTCGGAAATATTAAAAGTACCAGCACCATTCAAGTTTGCATTGAAGTTTGCCAGCACGTCATTATTTTCGTTTGTAGATGTCCCGTTTAAATACACAGTTCTACTTGTTTTTAACATTATTTTCCTCCTTCAAAATGTAATCGCCAGGAAAAGCCTCAGGTGCCTTGTTAAACACCTCTTTAATTAATGCTTGTTGCTTTTGCAATTGAATAGCCATAATCATGTTTTCGGAATCCGATTGAGTTAATTTTTCTTTATATTTTTCAATCAATTCGTTAGCAGTCACTTCTGCTACCTTATTTGTATTTAATTTTTTCATTTAAATTTTTCTCCCATCCACATACACGGGTCCTTGTAAATACAGTCCTGACGCGTTACCGGAAATGTTTCCACTAACGTGTAGATATTGAATGTTAGCATTAACGGCCTTATCGATATCACCGTCCACAGTTAAAGCGGGTGTTGAAATACCATAACTAGCGACTGAAGTAGAAACCTGTCCAGCCGAGTTAAGAAATTGAGCATGTGACTTAGTTTTGATTGACCCAGCTACGAATTGAGCACCGTCAATAATTCCACCATTAATGTTTCCACCATTGATGGTAGTACCTGTCAAAGTATTGCCGGTTATAGAATCCGCATAAATTCGACCATCAGCAGATAGCCCGTTCATTACAGTTCCATCGTTTTTGTGGAAACCTGCACCAGCATCGTCTAATAGCCAATAACCATATGAAGTGTGAATTTTCATTTGAGTGGCATTCATTAAATTTGGTGACCACTCGATTTTATTGTTCCCACCATTGTTCATGACTTTGGTCATGTCCGATTGAGTGTTAGCTACGTCCTGCTTAACTTTGTCAATGCGGCGTTGTGCTTCTGCTGCGGTACTTTCTAGATTATCTTGAACGTCGCCGATTGCATCATTTGTATCTTTAACATCCTCTTTTACATCAGATACATCTCCGGAAACGTTATCAATTTTCTTTTCTAAGTTATGAAATACTGATGTAGCTTGAGTACCTGCTTTAATGACTGTTGCACTTTCATTAATAGGGTCGAATTGCATTTCATAAATTCTTAGTTGAACATTGATATCAAAATCGGGATCATAAATCTTAGCAAAGTCAGCAAGTTCAAACTTCTGTTTTCTAAGACTTCGATATTCAAATGTATTGATTTCAACATCATATGCTGGCTTATCGATTCCTGGATTGTCATTGAAATAATTGTTTGCTTCCGCGGAGAAATCCTTTCCGCCTTCGACTGCACTAGAAAAGTCCACTGCTTTCAAATACTCGTGCTGGTATTTTGAATAGAGTGGACTTTTTATTTTACTTCCATAAATGGGTTCTTTATTTTTTCCCTCTCTAGGCTTGTAATAAGGGATGATTGCTGTTACTAATCCATTAAGTGAACGTTTTACAGATATATTTGAGATATTCTTTCCTTTTCTCAAAACAATTGTCTTAAAATCATCGGCCTTAGTTAAATTCATATTGAATTTATCTTTTAACACGTATGTACCAGTTACTTTAGCAATTGAATTGGCTGAGCCTAGAACCATTTCATTGATGTTAGTATTAGGTTCAAAAATAACGTTAGTGTCTGTAAACTGCTCATCAATGTCAGTTGTCAAGCTGAACTGACTTGGCGTATTAGTGGCATTCTTGATGTAATCCAAAATATACGATGCTGTAAATCCATCAATTGGAATTTGACTTTGAGCCATGTAATTATTAAGAATCACACTAATATGACTACATGAAACCTTGACATATCCAGATGTGGAATCCTTATCGATGTCAGTAATCATAAACAGGTCATAATCTCGAACTGAATCAGGTTTAACTTTCACTATCATTTCTTCTTTAACAACATTATAGAATCGACTGTTCTTGGCCAATTCAAAGTCAAATGTATAAGCACCATTCAGTGTATTTTGAACAATAGCACTCTTTTGAATAATCCCAGTTATCTTACCTAATCCATTACTAGTGAAATCAGTTTCATCTGCTTTGTATAAAATTGGTGTCATATTGTTCGCCACCTTGGTCTAACGATTACTTGTGATACATCCCCATCCCAGGAGATTTTATTAACTCCACGAGAGAGAGAGGGAAATTCGTCTATAGTCGTATTCTCATTAACGAATGTGATGCTCCCATCGTCTTTGGTCTTAAAAGCATCTTGGTTTTCTTCAGCTGAATCCAACTCAATAAAACCGTCAATGTTTAAATCAAAAGTACGATCATTAATTTGAAATTTAACAGCGCCATTACCAGTAATTTTGAAATATGGTTTCGCATCAAATAAAAAAGAACTAACTAGCTCAAAAGGTTCTGAGAAAGTTAATTCTTTATCGATTTCAAAATATTTAAACGCTGCTGCTGACAATTTATATTTATAGATTCTAGCATTAGATAAACGTGTAATTCTATCAACTTCCACATTATCGATGTTCTTAACAAAGTATGTAAAATTAGGGTCTGTATATATTCTAAATGGCTTATAATCAAATCCGTCAAACAATGTAAATAGCTGACCCTCTAAGTTATATCGTTCCTGTTCGGTCTTAGCCATGGTTGCGAATTCTAATTCGAATTCACGATTCTCGTATGAATTTTCATCAGAAATTAAAGCTTTGCTAGAACCATCAATACTTGTCAAACTCCCTTTTCGCTTTGGAAGCGGAATTTTAACAAATGATGTAATACGTGAATTTAATACATCCACACTTGAAATATTATCGATTACAAATTCTCCATCTTTAATAGTTAACTCCTCCTCCCTGAGCTAGTATATTTCTATCATCTTTTCGCTTAATTTCTCTCATTACCTTATCCGCTAGCTTTCTAATATCCATGTCACTTGAGACAGCTGCTTGAATGTTGATTGTGTATTCATTGTGGTTGTTTACAGGACTGTTATTGACTGGGTTACTTGAATTAAAGTATTGAGTTGTCTGATTAGTAAGACTTGGACTTAATTCAGTAAAGTCTTTAACAACGCTTGAATATCCAGGAGTACCGTTAGCATATTGCTTAATTCCACCTAGCAAACGGTTAGTTTGATTAGCTGGCACAACTTGTGAATGTCGTGGAAGTGCCATTAATATATTTCTACCAGTTGGTACGAAACTTTCGCCGGTTGGTAGATGAATCAACTCACGGAATGTTGAGCCACGTTGATCATTGACCATAGCTACTTCACTAGAATTAAAATCGCTAGTACCATTTTCTAAGTGCAATGTTTTCTTAACAGTTTCGACAACCGTTCTAAGTGTCTTAGTAATGATGTTAGGCTTGCCTTGGAATCCACCAATAGCATTAGTAGCATTGTGGGCTGGGCCAGATGCATCATCTTTAGCTGGTAAATGTTTAGGTGGAACTTTTAAACCGTTATATCCATTAATATGTGACTTGGCATTTGTTACCTTGTTTAATAAATCAACGTTATTACCAGGAAGCTTCTTTATCTTTACCTTTTTAGCGTTGTGCTGATTCAGTGCGTTTTTAGCCGTAGTAATTTTACCTAAAACATCAATATTGTTACCTTTTAATTTTTTAATTTCAACGGATTGACCATTAAAATGAACGACGGCAGTTTTACCGACTTTAGTCTTAGAAATCAAGTCTTTATTTTCGGCTTTTAATTGCTTGAGTTGAGCTGGTTTCAAATTATAACTTTGTAATCCATATCCGGCTTCTCTTAAAGCTGTCATGGCTGACTGGTCGTGAATTATCAGATTTTTTTGTGAGTCAGATAATGCGTCAAAATTACCATAGGAAACAACCAAATTAGCTAAATCCATTGCACTATTGCCAGTGTTTATAATTGCATCTTTTTCAGTAGTAGGAAGTCCGTTCCATTTTCCTTCTTGAACTAATGCAGCAATAATAGGAGCACTGGCTTTATCATTTACAATTGCATCCTTGGCTCCAACATCTAAGTTTTGCCATTTACCAGCAGTTGCCAATGCTGTAACAATCTTTCCTGTTGCTTTATCATTTACAACTGCATCTTGAGTTTTTAAATCTAATTGATTCCAAATTCCAGATTTTTGTAATGATTCGACAAGTTTAGCAGTAGCTTTATCGTGAATGATTGCATCCTGTTGTTTCAAGGTTAACCCGTTCCATGTACCAGCTTTTATCATCGCATCCACAATAGGTGCAGTAGCTTTGTTATTAATAACCAATGATTTTTGTTCAGGTGTTAAGTTGTTCCACTCGCCTAAATTGTTCAATTCATCAACAAGTTCGGCATTGCCCTTGCCTTCGATAACGGCTTGTTTAGCACCGATACTTAATTTGTCCCAATCACCAGCCTTTGTAAGCAAATCAATCATATCTTTCTCGCCGGAAGTTTTAACTAAAGCTTCCTTTTGGTTAACAGTTAAATTATTCCACTCACCTGCATCAATCATAGCTAATGCAAGTTCTTTTCGGCCCTTGGCTCGAACAATAGCGGTTTTCTGTTCAGGTGTTAGCTTATCCCAATCTTTGATTTGCTTAACTACGCCAGTTAATTCTTTATTACCTTGAACTCGAATCATTGCCTTCTTTTCATTCCATGGTAGTGAATCCCAACGGCCAGATTGAATAGCAGCTTCACCAATCATCGACTTAGCATTACTGTTGATTTTGGCATTCTTTAAATCAAATTTAAGTCTTGCCCAACCTTGTTCAGTCTTAGCTGTATCGTTGATTGTTTCTTGAGCGTTAGTCTTAATCTTTCCAGTTTTTGGATCTAGAACTAATGAGTTCCAATCTGAACCAGCTTTTTTAGCAACGGTTCCAATCTTGCCGTATTCCTGGGCGATTGCTGAAAGCTTAGCTTTATGGTTCTTAGCTGTATTATCTAAGGTCTTATCTATATCGTTCCAGGTAATTTTTTCCTTGTTCATCAAATCTTCAAGTGATGTGGAATGTCTAGCACTGTAATTATTTTCCAACTTATCAATAGCTTGTAAATTCTTAGTCAAACTATTCTTGTGACCGTCCCTTAATTGAGACATGGCCTTGCTGTAGGCTTTCTCGCTTAATAGCCCTTTGTCACGATAAGATTTTAATGACTTAGCTTGTTTTTGATAAGCTTGCTGTTCCTTTAGGGATGTCTTTTCAAGTGCATCAATAGTTTGCTGAGCTTGTTGTTCAGTTAAACCTTTGACGCTACCATTCAAAGCTTTCATTACAGCAACTTTCTTCTTGCCTGTAATACCAAGCAATTTGATTTCGTTACTGCTTAATTTCTCTTGAGAGTTTTGAATATAAGTACGTTGTTCATCAGTTAGTTTCTTAACATTTCCATTGTGTGAACGAAGAATACCCGCTACATTAGAGCTTAATTGTCTTGATTGAGAAACAATCTTGTTGTTGCCAGATTTTTGCTCATTAACAGATTTTTCAACCGTACTTCTAACTGTATCAGGTAGGTCTTTCAAGCCTTTTGTTAAACTTTGGTTGGCTTTCTTCCCAGTATTCTCAATCTCTTTACCGATATTCTCAAAAGCTTTAGCAGCAGTCTTACCATTGGCTTGAGCATTGTTACCAAACTCTCCTAATGCTTGACTAGCTTGGCGGTTGAAACCTTGAATCTTGGTTAATGATCTATCAGCACTAGCTCCAACATCAGAACCCCATTTAGCTACTCTTTGGCTTGATTCATAGGCTTTCTTTCCATATGTTTCCCACCAAACACCACCAGCTACTAATGCTGCAGTAGTCAATACGATTGCACCAGTCGCTACTGGATTAGCGGCGGCAAATGTTAATACAGCAGAGCCGGCAGTTTTAACTTTACTTCCAAAAGTAGTGAACGTATTAGCTGAACCAGCTACTTTTTCACTGGTTGTAGCAACACTAGTAGCAGTAGTTCCAACTTTAGTAGCGAAGTTTCCACTTTCATAAGCAGTTTTACTGAATCCGGCCTTTAAGATACCTAGTCCAGTAGCTCCCTGCTTACTTGCACCAACCATTCTTGACATTCCAAGCAATGGAGCTACGAATGCACCAGATAATGCACCTAGTCCACGAGTTGCACCACCAAGAATTGATAATAATGGTCCAATAGCAGCGGCAAATGCAGCTGTTTTAACAATAGTCTGTTGCGTGGACTTATCTAAATTACCAAACGCCTTAACTACTTGAGTTGCATCTTTTACAAGTGGCATCAATGTTGGTGTTAGTTGATCACCAATGGTAATAGCTAAAACGTGTAGTGACTCTTTAAATTGAGCAAGCTGAGCGGCTTTAGTGCTGTTCATGGTATCAGCAATTTTCTTAGTTGAACCAGTAGCCTTTTCAGTCTTCTCAGTCAACTCAGTTAAGGCATCTCCACCTTCTGATACCAAAGCATTCATACCAGCTTGGGCTTCTGTACCGAACGCAGTAGCAATAGCTGCCGCACGTTGTTCTTTTGTCCAGCCCTGGGTATTAGTCTTAATCTTGTTAAGAATTTCAGGGAGCGTTAATGTGCCCTTCTTAAATTCAGCAACGTTAATACCTAATTCTTTAAATCCAGCAGCGTTTTGTTTCGATGGTTTCATCAGTCTTGTTAATGCTGAACGTAAAGCTGTACCTGCGACTGCAATGTGTTATCGTACGAGTTCTTTATCTCGTACTTCATTATGTTTCCATAATGTTCAGACTATATTTTCATCCAATATAAAAATTGGCGCTAACTCTTCGTGGATATTTTTCCATACAAAAAAAACTACTATATAACATAGTAGTGTTTGCTTAGGGTAATTTATCTAGTCGTTACACCTTCCGTGAGTTTCCTACACGGCTTGGCTCGGTCTTGACATGATTATATATAATTTTAGTGTTAACCGAATTGAATTAGTTCTTTTTCAAAGAGATTACTCTCTAAGCGGGCCAGTGAGAGCAGGATTTTTATTATTCTCGTTAACCCTTCGATACCTTGATTACTCATCAAACCAATAGCAGCAGCTGTTTCTTCCAAACTAATTCCGGCCGCGTGTGCAGTAGGTCCAACATAGGTCATTGCATCGCCCATATCTTGGAATCCAGCAGCGGTTGCATTAGCTGTATAAGTCAAACTATCGGTTACACGTTGGGTATTCTTAAGCATTCCAGCTGTTGTATTAGATTTCAATCCAAACTGTTCAAGTGTTGATGTTGAAACAGTCATAACAGAATTGAAATCATCGCCAGAAGCTTTAGCCGCATTCAAAATACTTGGCATAGCTCCAAGTGCCTGTTTAGCGGAATATCCACGTTTGACCAACTCTTCAAGTCCAGAATTAATTGACTTAGTAGAAATACCGTATTGCACTGACCACTTCTTAGAAGCATCAGCCATTTGAGTCATTTCACGTCTGACTTGTCCGGCACTCTCGCCATTAGCTTGTAATAGCGGACCGATGTTTTTAATTTGAGAATTAAAATCAATAGCAGACTTAGCGGCATAACCAAAACCAGCCACAATAGGTGCTGTAACGCGCGTGGTCATAGTTGAACCCATTGAACTCATTTTTTGTCCAGCTGATGTTGCCGCAGAACTAAATTTCTTGAGATTGTTAGCAGCTTTATACCAACTTGTTTCTTGTTGTGCTATTTGACGTCCTAAACGTCCCATCTCGGAATCGAGTTGGTTCATAGCACTTTTAGTTCTATTGATTTGACTAGCAGCGTTTTGCTGTCTACGAGTTAACTTCTCTTGTTCACCGGCTGTCTTAGCAGTCTGAGAATTAAGTTTTTGATAAGTTGCTTCTTGTTCTTTAAGTCTTGCATTATAGTTGCTCATTTGTTGAGAGAGAGTAGAATAATGAGTTCTCATTGAATTAAGTGCATTACCATAGGCTTTTACGTAGTTATCTTGCAGTTTTAACGCTGTGTTTGTGTTCTTAATCGTGGACATTAAAGCTGCTGATGATTGTTTAAAAGGGTCAATATTTAAGCTAACAGTAGCTGCTAAATGTCCTAATGATCCAGCCATATCTTATCCCCTTTCTTTATGAAATCTAGGCAAACAAAAAAGGAAACGCCTTATCAATGGTGGTTTCCTTCTCTTCATATATATGGTTAATCCGTTTAACGTCATCCATGGTCATAGAATCCAAATCAGCTAATTTATAACCCTGACCCATTAATGATTTATAAAACTCATCGAGTTTGTTAAGCGATTCCTTTAAAGTCTGCTCAGTTATTTTTTTGCTTTGCTCTTATCAGTATCGATATCATCCGGGTTCTTAACTCCTAAACATTGATCAATAATATTTGAGATAACAGTTACATTTTCACCGTCTGCCCCGTTTAAGAAGTCTTCTTGTGTGAATTGGTCCTTAAAGAATTGTGATGCAAATTTAGCAATTTCCTTTGAATTGTTATCAAAGTCTTTGTCAGTTGGGCCATCATTCTTGCCATACATTCTAACTTGATGCTGTTGTAATACCAATGCTCTAGTAATTTCCTTCAAAAAAGGTGGTTCAGTACGTTTAAATTGTTCTTTCTTTCCATTGATAATTAAGTTAACTTCATAAGCCATATATATTTCTCCTTTAAATTCAATTCCGTCCGCCACCGCTACCAGAGAGGGAGTATGCTCTTAATCAATTACGCCTCAGGTGCAGGTGTATCTAAAGCTGTGTAGTCGTCTGCCGTCTTAGGAAATACGAAGCTCTTAAACTTTTCTAAGTCAAAGTCAGCATTGTCTTCACGACCAATTGCAACCATGATTCCATCTTCTGAATCTCCACGAGGAGCAAATGTACCTGTAGTTTCATCAGCATTTGGATCAGGAGTACCGTCTACGGTCTTAGTATCAACACCAGGTAGTGAGAATTTACCTTTAAGCATTGCTACGTGAATCTTTGTACCGTCATCCATTTTTGTGTCAAACATGATTGCAATATCATTAGGCTTTAGGTTCTTGTTATAAAGTTCAACTCCGTTTTTGACTTCAATCCCAAAGAAATCTTTTCTCGCTTCGGAAGCAATATCTAATAACTTGATATCCAAAGTGGCTTCTGAAATACCACCAGAAAGAGTTACATATGGACCATCATCTGCCGCAATAGCCTTCATTTCATTTTTTAAATCCATTTTTGCTTCAGTTAGTCCTGGCATTTTCTTAGGACCATCGGCCACTAAATCATCCTTTACGACTCCATAATAAAAATTAGATGCACCAAATTTTGCTTTTCCCATTTAATAAATCTCCTTGTTTTTTTGTATTAAAAAAAGCCTTAGTCCTCGTTTGGACTAAAACCTTGATATTCAAAGTTTCCTTGGACCATTTGTAGGTCCGTCATGTCAACATCACGATTGTGATTTTTGTAATATCGTTCGAATCCGTGAGCAAACATTTTATCGTAAATCATTTGTTCTAACTTTAATAATTCTTCAACCTTATAATTCAATATCCAAAAATCTATTTGAACTCGTGGATATTCAATTAAACGTTTATCATCGGCATAAGTTACCTCGTCACCTGGAATTGCAGTAATTCGAATCCAAGGGGCGTTTTTATTTTGGATAAAGCCCTGGTCTGGTGTGCCTGTATATATTTGAGGCACATCGATTTCATTCCCACGAATTTCATTCATATAATTATTGATCTCATCAGAATTTAAAAAGCTAAAAACGTCGTACTCATTCATATCAGTCACCAACCTTTAAGTTATCAACAAATATTTGAAGTACGGCATCTCTAGTTCCGTCTTGAGTTTTCTCGATAAAATGTTGTGGGTCTTGCTTGGAAGTTCCAGAGTTTGGAAAGTGAGCAATAGGTCCTTTAGTCCGGTCATATCCAACTGGTACTTCATATTCACCAGTTTTAACTGAAACACTTCCAACTTTCATGTGATCACGTAATGGACCCTTTCCAGAGTGGTCTTCGGTGCTGACAGGCGTATTCTGTGCCAATGTTTCACCAAAATGCTTACCACCATCCCGTACCGCTTTTCTAGCCTTGCGGTCATAACCTGCTTCAAGCATTTTAATGTTACTTAAAAGTTCTTCAGCTCCAGTTACTGTCATTTTCCATCCACCGCCTTGCATTCCAATTTAGTTAAATCCCGCTTATCAAAATCCTCATCAATTCCGGTTATTTGATAAATGTTTCCACGCCACTTTACTTTCCAGGATGAATCAATCAATCTTTGAGGCTCAAACTTAATAGCGAAATTAGGTGATTCCTTACGATTACCAACTTTAGTCGTGGCGTCTTTAAACTCCCTAATTGGAGTATTAAGAACTTCTGCCCAACAGCTAAATAATGGCACATCCTTTTGTGGAACCATCACGCCGTATTTATTTTGAACTTCTTTACTTCCAAGAAATTCAATACGCTCAGTCATGTGAGTCAGTCTCATTACTATCGACCTCCTCAGCACGCAATTGACTGATAACATTGTTGATTGTTGTGTTTTGTAATGGGAATCTCATGACCTCCGAACCAGTTCCACGATAGTAGTAGTCTTCTTCAACATATTTCATGAGAGCAACAAAGAATCTATGATCAGAAATAAAATCACTAGGTTGTTTTGTGCTAGAAATAGCGTGAGCAATCTCGCTAGCTCCGGATTCAATCAATTCATTTAAAACATCATCATCAAAGTCCTGGTCAATCTTGCAGTAAAGTTTTAGTGTTTTAAATTGCTGGTCGGTTAAAAGTTTGGTATTTTCTTCCATTAACTAACCTCCTATTCGGTGGCTGTTACTGTAACTTCACAAGTTGCCGTCTTACTACCGTCTTCTGTTGTTACTGTTATAGTTGTTGTACCAGCAGAAACAGCAGTTACCTTACCAGCTTTTGGTGTCACTGTAGCAACCTTAGAATCGGACGTACTAAATGAATAATTCAAATTATCCGCATCAGATGGCTCAATGCTTGGCTTTAAAGTGGCTATATCACCTACTTTTAAAACTAGTTTTGAATTATCCAATGTCACGCCCGTTACGCTTTTGGGGCTTCACCTTGTGTTAAGAAGTAACCAGCGTTTTCATCAGCTTTTACAGCACAGAAACGTGTAACTGCTTGTAGATATTGACCGTAAATATCGTTGTCTACCCAACGTACTTGAATATCCAATCTGTCAGCCATAACAACGGCACGTTGCAAATCACCAATCCAAGCGTGAGCTTCTCCAGCTAGACCCAAGGCAGTATCTTCAACTACAATCACAGGAACACCTAGCAATGTGACTGGTGAACCGTCAGCGATTGGTTGATGTAGTAAATATTGGCCATTATTGTCCTTTAGAGTGTCTAGATAGTTATAGAAGCTTTGTGATGCAACAATTGACTTATTATAAGCAGGATCAAGGTCAACGTTGAGAATATGTTTAATATCGTCTACAGACTCGCCGGTCACTGTTTTTGCTGTGAATGATTTAAGAATTGTTGAAATAGCAACATTAGTTGTATTGATCTTTTGTTCTAGAGCGTTTCTAGATACCAATCCAGTTAAATCAATGGCTGAATCTTGAATAGCTTCGTTTGAAATTGGAATAGCACCACGATATGTATTAATCTTCCATGGAATATTTTCAAAATCAGGCTTTGCTAGTTCAGGATTCTTTGCCAATTCTTCAACGGTATTTAGTGTTGCTGTTGCACGTTTCAAAATTGGATATTCACCACTTGCTGTTGTAGCTGCAAAGTGTTGAACCAATTGAGATAAGTCAGTTGCTGATTTAACTTCGTTTTCAGGATTATAAACAATTGATTCTGGAATTGTTACACCAACGTTAGGACTTGTGATACCATCACGAACTTCACCCTTAGAATGTAAGAATTCATTCAATGACCGCTTTTCTTCATCTTCTGCACTAATTTTTCTACCTTCTGGTTCTTTGTGATTGTCAGGGGTCTTAGCAGTAGCTTCGTAGTTTCTAAGCTTTTCTTTGTCAGCTTCGATTTGTTCGTCCATTTTACGAACTTCACTTGCAGCCTTATTAGCAGAAGCAATTTCTTCGTCTGTAGATTCTTTGTTTTCAAGAATTGAGCGAGTTTCTTTTGCTTTCTTACTTCTTTTTTCTTCTTGATCCGCAATTTTATTGCGTAATTCTTTAATAATTTCTGTTAGCATTAACTAATCTCCTTATTTTTTGAGTATTAAAAAGGTCACCGATTAAGCTCAGCAACCTATTTCAAATAATCCACATTTAGTTTTCGTAAAGCTTCTTGTCGTTTAAGCTCTCTGGCTTTAATTAACGGTTCTTCTTTTAGTTTGTTAACTACTTCCATTGAACGTTTGCCTACAGACACGTTTGTATCCGCATAGGCTGGTGTGGTAACAATCGAAACATCATACAATTTATCGATTGAGAGAATTGTTCTTTCATACTCCACACCATCAATATCTGACTCATGCCATTCGCTTCCGCTACCATCGTCTGGCAACGAGAATGCGAAAGAACATTGAGACAAGATTCCCATTCTGACTTCTTCTAGCACATCGTTTGCAGTTGTAGTATTTGGTAAATCAATTTTAAATCTCAATCCGGTATCGTCCTTGGTCAAAGCTAAATTGACACCTGAACGACCTAACAATTTAGATTGATCGTGGTTAAAAGTGGCTACCACATTACTCATGTCAGTATTATCAAGGCACCGTTTATCTAGTGTTTCGATAAAATAGTTGTCAGCTAAAGGTTGTGAACGTGTATTAAATTTAAGTGCATAGCCTTCAACCGTTCGTGAATTTTCTTCGTCACTTCTGACTTCCACTTTGGTTTGTGTTGTTCTTAGTTCCATTAACATCACCTCCTTTCGGTTGAGCCTTATTATTCTTTTGATATTCATCTTTCAAGCCCAAAGAAACTGTGTTTAATGTTGATTGATATTCATTCATTTCAGAAGTTTTATCATCAGCTTTCTTACCTAATTCGGCTCTAACTTCATTAGGCGTTAAGACATTATGTTCGACCATAGCCATCAGTTCAGTGACTGGTCTTGCTGTTTGTTTACGAGTATCAAATTCAAAATGGTACTTGTGACGTTCTTTATCAGTCAGTAATTTCATTTCAAATTCACTAACGATTGGCTCAAAGTAAAACGGCAAGTCATTACTGATATATCCAGCCGCTAACTGATTCACCGATTGGTTAGGAGAATTAATTGCCAATTTATAGGCTGGTATTCTCATTGCTTTAGCAATCTGTGATGTGGACCAATTGTTGGAATTAATTAAATTCAGAACGCTTGTATCTACTTCTAATGGTTGATAGTCCATTGTCGAATCAGTAACGATAGGACCGTTTGAATCGCCTTCTTGAGCATATTCAAAATCAGTTCTAATCTTTCTACGTGCTTCTTTGCTGAGCTTAGCTCCATTAACCTTTAAAATTGAGCCTTTAAGACCTGACTTAAAGAATCGTCCTAGCGTATCAACACCAGACTTTTGTAAATTGATTTCGTCTCCAAGCGATAAAAGTGGCGACCTACCAACAATCCCGTCGGAACTAAAGAATTTAAAATGTATAACATCTTCTGGTTCTAAATCAAACGACTTTCTGTCATCTTCCGGGTAAAACGTATAGTAATATTCACGTTTTACACCTGGTCTATCTCGATAATTAATTGCCACTTGTGAAGGTGGGAAAAATTCTAATTCTATTGCTTTACCAGCGTTCTTACCGTATGTCGTAGGGTCACGAATAATACGTGTGTACGAATTACCAGTCAAAATCGCATTAACCATCATGGCAAATTTCCAGAAGTATGCGGAACTATCATCATTAGATTTCTTATTTAATAGGTAGGTAACAGTATTCTCGTCCACAATTGAATCATCACTATCTCTAATTTGCAAAATAGGGAATCTAGCAACATCACCAGCCACAATCGAAACAGCAGTCAATACATCTGAATTATTCAAAGCACCGATTCCCATAAAATTTCGATTGCTTGGCAAAATACCGTTATTCAAATAGTCCATAGCCCAATCATTGCTAGAATCATTTAAACTTCTAAAAAAGCTCATCTATTCACCTCCCTTCTAGTCAGATTTAATTATTAAAAATGCTAGGATAATCAATGAAATTCCTGTTGCAATCAACCCAGCTGGTAAACTAACGAAATACCAGCCAATCGAGAACACAAAAAAACCGCAAATCAATAAAATTTGTGGCAAGTTCAAAGCTATCCATTTAAATATATTTTTCATTTTCATCTCCTAAAATCCTAAAATCCAAAATCAGCACTCATAACATAATCATCAGTTAAGTAATTATCTATATTTTCAGTGAAGCAGATTGCATAAGGATTGAGAGCCGCATCAATCGGATCAATCTTATTTGAATATTTATTCTTGTCAATACGAACACCGTTGTTATCAGTCATTACCACAGCATTAGTAGCAGCAGTAGTAAGAATTGCATTCTTAGAATGCTTAATCTTGCCAGAAATAATATCATCTCTAAATTGTTTAGTTGGTGCTGATAATGTCATGGTCCCTTGTCTAATTGAAACTTGTTCCCATTCTGGATGATTTTTTTCAATTTTTGCCATCAACGGTCCATATTGGTAAGGGTCGAAGTAAATACCCTGGACATCTAAATCATTTCTAGCTATGAAATTCTCTAGCCATTCGTAAACTCTATCCTGGTCAATTACTCCTGACTCAAGCTTAGTAATCTCACAATATCCAAGTTCTTCAAACTTTCGATAGTCCATTCTATCTCGTTTGATTTTGGCATCTAATCCATATTTAGTTCCAACAAAATCGTAATTATCCAGGTACCAAATACCATCGATAGGAACCAACCAATCAACCGCAAATAAATCAGAACTCTTACCAACATCAATACCAATCCAGGCACGTTTACCTGTTATGTCTGGCATGTCTACTTCAGCATTTTTCCACGCTTCAATATCGATAAATGAATTCTCTTCTGCTTGACGCCACATATTAAAATTCTTAACTAATACGGCGTTTTTTTCGCCAGTTTGCTTTGCAACTTCCCAACGTTTAGCCAGATACTTATTCAATTTCTTTTGCAATCCTTTAACCTCAAGTAATGGATTAGATTTAATCCACATGTTTGGATTCTCAATTTCTTCAATCGATTCTTGCTCAGCGATGAAAGCAAAATACTGATCATCAGTAATTTTATTTTTAAGAATCTCTTTAGCTCGTGGATATTCCACAGTGAACATGGGTGCATTCATATTAAAATTGGCTGTTGAAATAATAACAATTAAAGGATTATCAAGTTGACCTTGACCAGATTCGAGTAGTTCCATCATTTCATTTGTCTTGCTTGCTCCGTATTCATCCAGGACTCCAAGTTGTGGTTCAAATCCATCAATTGCTCCAGTATCACGAGAGAGAGGACGAACATAAGAATCGTCATCCAAGTTAATAAGTAACTCGCGAATTTTCTTGGTTGACTTCTTAACATCTGGGTATCTAGCACGCAACTGGTCTAATTGCTTACGAGCCATTTCAAATGCAATCTTAGCTTGTTCCTTGTCATTAGCGGTACAAAATATCTGTCTGGAACGTTCTGGATTCTTACCAAATAGAAATTCATACAGGATAATCCCAGCAATTAATAGGGTTTTACCCTGTTTTCTTGCCATTGAAACAAACACCTTGTGATAGCGACGTAATCCATGATTATCTTTTCTAACCCAGCCATATATGTTTTCAATAATAAATTTCTGGAAACCGGCTAGTTTATGAGTGCCACCTTTAGGGTCTGGCAACATCTCGATAAATTTAACTGCTTTATTGGCAAGTTCTTGGTCAAACTCATATGGAAAGTCAGGGTCTTTAGTACGTTTCAAGTCATTTTCGTGACGTTTTACGGCGTTTAAAACCGATTTACATGTGAGTATGTCACCATTTAAAACCTTGTTAATATAATCTTGAATGCTACCACCTCCTTAAAAGCCTAATTTATCGGCAAGTGTTTTAGGCTTGTCTTCTTTCTTAGGTACATTCATACGCATTCTTGAATCCACAGTGAGCCCTATTTCACTAGCAGCAGAGCGAATATTCTTAGAAACTTTGTCCAATGTGTTTAAAACTTTCATACGATCGTCTAAATCTGCAATCATTTCAAGCCGCTTACTCAAGTCCACAAATTGCGAATACCAAAAACAATATTGTTCAACCATTGCCCTATCGACTGCTCTTACAGGCAAGTTTTTAAGGTCTGGTATAATTCGTTTCCACTCCGCTTTTGCAACTCCAGAGAGTCTATTAGGAGGTGAATTTTGCAGTAACTTGTAGCCATCACTAGCAAGTATTTCAGCATTGAATTTTGCCTCTTGTTGCTGCTTGGTTAAGTTAGCTTCAGACTGTTCCAAAACCTTATATTTACGACCTTTGCCCACCATATCACCACCTCCAATCTCAATCGCCACTTTTGTATATTATTTCTTATAATATTGGGTACTATTCTCCACTTTGGGCCTTTTAATTAATAGAATTTGGGACGCAAAAAAGAGGACGTGCGTTCAAGAAGCAGGGAGAATCTACGCCCCCGTTGACTTTGAGGGGGGTATGTCCAGAAAAATGTCCTCACCTATCCGGTCAGAATCTCAAGCCTCATAGATATTTTTTTCTGGTTCGAAACAAAAAGAAAAAAATAAAACTAAATTTAATTTATTAAATTAAAAGAAAATAATTTTATTTAATTTGTTTTTACTTTTTTAATTTCTAAATCTAATTCATCAATCAATCTATCAACATCATTCATGATCTTATATGAATCAGTTGTATCTCTATGTAGTCTATGTAGTCTACTGATACACTCATCCTTCGTAGTATCTAACATCAACCAATCAACATCATTAGATGATAGTAATGTAGTCAACCTTTCATCAGGCTTGGTCATGATCAACCAAACATTATTGAAAGTCTTTTCTGCTTTAATCTTTCGTAATATCGTCTCATATATAATCTGAACATAATCGTTCACATCTATGTTGTGCTTATGAATCGTTCGGCTGTTAGCTTCAACATCATTTGTGTTCAAGACGTTAAGCATTGAACCATCTAACGATGATGTAAGTAAATCATAATCATACACAAGATCATGTGATGTCATATGTCTAGCAACATAGGTAGACTTACCACTAGCTGGGTAGCCTATCACTACATGTATCTTCATAGCTCTATCACGTCCTTTGTGTTTCTTTATCCATTCACGTTTAGTCTTTAAGTTGTGACATCTTTGGCACAATGTCTCTAAGTTATCTATGTTAAGTCTGTCTTCCCAATCATCTTCCGATGGAACGATATGATCCACAATATTGCCAGACAATCCACATCGCACACAGGTTGAGTAGTCACGTGTCAGTACCTGTTGCCTGGTGTGTAGCCATGCTGTGGTCTTATAAAAGGACACGTACTCTTTATTCTCGTGGTTGCGTTTCTTGTTGTATGCTTTGTCCGTTTCAACTCGGGTCTGGTAATCAATAGGAACAAGTTGCCGTTTTCCATTGATGACCATTAATTTCTTTGGTTTTGGCATTATAAATCACCGTGTAGATAGAAGAATAACCATGCTAATAAGCTAAAGACAATAAGTATTAGGACTGGTCCCCACAGTGGAACGAACACAAGTAACCATGGCCATTGAATTAGATTGAATATCTTAGCCACGACAAAGATGAGAGTGAGAATGGATAGAAACCCTAAGCCTGTTTTAGTTGTATTGCTATCGTTGTTATTCATTACTTATCCTCCAAAATAAAAAGCCGATAGATATTATCTATCAGCTAATAATAAAGTGTGGATAGGAATCCAACCTATCGACGTGCACGCCATTTGCATTCACACTAACTTGGAAAGTCCCACGAGCCGTTGCCTCGCACCTTTCTATAACTTTCCACACCACCAACGATTATAGCGTGTCCAGGGTTCGAACCTGAACGCAAGAGATATGATCTCTTAGCTTCCCAACCATTCACGCTGCCAGAGTGAGGGAGACAACCTCACTTCGATTAGTATTAAACTTTTATTTCATACACTGTGGAAATACTTCCACAATAGCTAGGCATGGAATCGAACCAGCTTTCTTAGCTAGTGAGTAGTTGTAAGAAGTATGAGCTATTGTTATTCAATCGTTAGCCCTCCACTTTATATTTAAGGTTGTTATGTTCCACCATCTGAAACCACCCAGCTAATTCTTCGAAGTCAATTAGCTTTTGAGATTCAGACATAAATAGTTCCATACCTGTTATCTCTCTGCCAAATCCATCCATCGTATCTAATTGGTTAACTGATTTAACATAGATTGGACAACTATCATCTGGGTAAATAATATGTTTACTTTTGTCAATGTGATTGATACTAACTGATTGACTTAGCTTTCTTAAATAGCCATTAAAGCCACTGAAATTACTAACGATCACCAGCTTGCATTGTTTAACCATGCTCTCTCCTCCAAAATAAAAAGACCAGTAACAATTGACTGATCTAAAATTAATACGTGGATATTCGGAATCGAACCGGATTGCTAAGTCTTAGAAACAAGTTGGTATTCAAAAAAAGGAATGTCTACAATTATTATGTAATGATCCAAAGGGAGAATTTTTTGCTTAGCAGTAGCCATGCATCCACATAGCACATGACCAGCTTTATCATCACTGGTCACTGAGGGTTAAAACAGCTGTTTAACGTCCGCCAAGACGATTGTTATCTGTTGTGGACCTTGGTTGAATGGGTTGTCCTTCCCATGTTTGCTCCTTTTGTGTATCGGTAGAGTAACCGCGTGTATCTATAGTCAGGCATGGAGTCGAACCATGCAGCATCATTATATTTAGCGTTACCCGTTGCGCCACTGACTACCAGTTATCAAAAATGATATTTGTTGTTTTTTAAAAGGGAATAGACACCCTTTAGTTTAGGCTGTTTTCCGCCAGCCAATTGGATGAGATGGAATCGAACCACCGACGTAGAATCACTACCTTAGATACACTAGTTTCTACTACTATTACCGCTCTAGTCACCATCCAACCTTTTATTGTTTCAGAGGATTGTGTATGTACGAGAGTGGTCTAACTCTCGTATACAGGTATCGAGATTTGAACTCGAAAGCTATTCAGAACATGATAATTGATTACATTACTTAGATTCTATTAGCTTAGCCAGATTGCCTGCACCATAAACATGTTTTCCGCGCACGTTTATGTCGTCGTTAATTTATGAGGTAAGAAAGCTAACTTCCTGCTAACTTTCTATACTACTAATTTAACTCTTAAAGTACCGTCAAAAAGCTCACGTTTAGCTCAATTTAAAGCATTAAGGTTCAAACATGCCTAGCTTTTCAGATAGTTCAATTAAAAATCTAGTTCTCAAACGTTTAGCGGTTGCTATCGACACGTTAACTTTTTGATTAATCGACAATCCACTGATCGTATACGTCGGATGTTTCTTGAAATACAATTCTCTGATTATAGTTCTGGTGTCCTCATCAGTTTCTAAGTAGCAGTCAGTCACTGCCTTCTTCTGATTCTCTAGCATTCTTAAACGCATATCTTGGTCTAACGTGATAACGTACGTTTCTTGTGGACGTGATATCTTAGATGACTTCCCACCACCTACATTCTCATCGTCTTCATGAGGCTGGCAAGCAAGCTCACGTTTTCTATCTAAGATATAGCCATCAACGCTAGGATAGTCTCTAAGAATGCTTTCACATCTACTTCGTATATCTGGTCTTAATTTAATAATGCTCACTCTCCCTCAAAATAGACATTACATTTATCTGGATCATAATCGATTCTTTCAATATTAATTATGCTAAAAATAATACTTTCTTTATTGGTTTCAACTTCAACAATTCCAGATTGCTTATAAATAGTGATTGATGGTGAATCTTCTTTACTAAATATAGCTTTGTCTGTCGTGGTTAGAATGAATAATGCTGGTTTAATTACAGCTACCGACGATAGCTTTGCCTCGTCTCGGCTAGGAATTCTACCGAGATTTTTTTCGGAGGTTTTCACATTATGTTTTTTATTATCAAAAGCATTTAATAAAAGAACCGTTGCAATTCCTCCAAGTGCTCCAATCAAAATTGATGATATTAAACTCATTCATCGTCACCGTCCTTCTATTTAATAAACGATTTAATCAAATAATAATTTGGCGCTACGGCGTGTTGAATTGCTTGTTGTATATCGAGAAGTGCGGCTACAAATACAATCAGTACGCTAACCATAGTTACAATTGCTAAAACCGTTGCCGCTATGCCAATGAGACTTATGTCTGGATCGCTCCAATTGTCATGTTCAAAGAATATTGATTCCTTTTTATTATTAACCGCATGAGTTACGGTCTTAACGATAAGGTAAACAGCTAATACACAAATTACCATTGCTAATAAATCGTAAATAGCACCTGCAATATTTTGCCTAACGTATTCAGTAACCAGTTCTTGATATCCTTTTGGAATCTGCTTTTGCAAAACTTTTGATAGTTGAGCTATTTCATTCGATAGATTATTCATTCAATCACCTTCAATGGAAAATCCAATCTCTCGGCTTGGACATCATTCCTGTATATTTCATTGTTCTTAACTTTAATGTAATGATTAACCGCTTCGTAAGAATCAAACTCTTTAATTTCTTCTGATCCGTTGGGAGCTACTATATTAAACTTCATTCAATCGTCTCCTAAATTACGTCCGCACACTGGGCAATAATGAATTTCAAAAAAGCCTTCGTCGTCGCCGCCTACCGATAGGTAGTATTTTCCTTCGTATAAAACACCATTTTCTGCATCAACTTCTTCATGCGTTGTTGTACATTCTAGTAAATTGGCTCCACTCCATCGATTGTTAAACCCTAATGTTGATTCATAATCATCGTTATAATCCTTTATTTTAAAGTCACAATATTTACATTCTTTCATTCAATTTCCTCCCACATTCAGGACATTCATCGCACTTAATAATCGTTCCAATTCTTTCAGAGTAATGAGGCATTATGCCCCAGTAATCAAATATAGTAAGCGGTGGCATCAGTCTATCGCCGTTCTTTAAAGTTAAATAGGGAGCGTGGCAATATCTACACGTTTGCTGTTTTAACTGTTTAATGCTAAGCATGGTAATCCTCCAAAATCAGCATTAATAAGATCAATGTTAAGAATCCGAATTTTACCGTATCAGTTAAAGAATTACCGACTACAAGCATAAATAAATCAATAAAGAACATTGCTACTAAGATGAATCCCATTACTTTTGATTTCATTCTTCAACCTCATAACCGTATCGAATAGCATCGATACATTTTGAAATTCTATCTAAATCCTCTATTGAATTACTTTCTACAAGCCAGCCTTTTAGACTTGATTCGGATTCGTCATAGACGCTAGAATCTACAGTTAATAAAGCATTAAAAGATATAGCAAGAGTTTTTCTAGTGTTTGTTCCAACATGTGATTCAATTACATCTTTATACCATTCATCAAACACTTTAGGCATTACTGGTTTTGCATCCAATTCGTTCTCAATATCATCTAATATGTAGTGCTTAGCGTAGCCTGTATCAGTGTCTGGTACGCTTGCTAATTCTTGAGTTAGTTCAATAATTCTTGATTTATTCATGATTAGCCCTCCACAAAAGTTACAATCTTAAATTGCGTTTCTTCTGGATATCTGTATTTAATAGTTTTAATGGACTCCATAGCACTATCGTAATTGTCAAATACACATAACCTCGATTTAACTTTAGTTACTTTTCTTCTCATTGGTTGCCAGCCCCGACCGGCGTTGAAAGCTGCCAAATATAGTTTCATGGTCAGTCCTCCTAGTAAAATTCCCAGTGCCATTTTTGATTAACAGATAATTTCAAAAATTCTAAAAACTCTTTGAAGCTACCTTGTTTAAGTTCAATTTGTTTGAACTCTTCATATAGTTTCTTTAAATCAGCTTGCATAATTTTTTCATCACAATCTGAGTGTGAAAAGAATCTCGTTAAAAAGTCTTTTTCTTTTGTGCAATATAGTTGTATAGAAAATGGATTGTCACCCTCTCTATACTCGTAGCCCACTAATGGGGCAATCTCTTCACGCATATCTTTAAAATCTAAATATCCAATTTTAAAGTGATCAAATTCTTTACCATATTTAACGGCTGCTATTGTTAATCCCATGTTCTAGTCCTTCAATTCTTCAACAGGAACTTTTTCAAGAAACTCTAAGTATTTCGGATTGATGTCTTCTACTTCTGATTTAGTGAATTGTTTTTTAGTATAGAAATCTTGCTCTTTTCCACTGACAAAATAGGCGTCATCGGCAAGCTCGTAACTTAAATAGCTATCTTCATCGCTATTGACAAAATGCACATACCACTTTTCAACTGGAAATTTAGCATCGTCATTGAAATAATCTACAACATCATTAACAAACTGATTTTCTTGATCCATGTGAGCTCCACCACTAATACTTCTAGCTTTCTTGCACAAATTTGGATAAAATTCATATCCGCTGAATAAGTCATAAAACATCTTGAGCATCGATGATTTTGGTTCTTTTTTATATTCTTCTAATTCCCTACGTTCCTCATCAGTCCAGCCTTTAATAATTCGTCTATCGTCTGCCATGTCATTCAATTCCTTTGCTAGTCGTTTTATTTTTCTTTCTAAAATTGAAGAATTAATATCAATCTTCACCATCACATCTCTGATATCATCCATAATTAACTCCTCACTCTGATCAATTGATATTTTTCAGCGTGTGCATACTTTCTATAAGTCGATAGTTGACAATATCTAATTTGTCTCTCAGTTTTGCCGGTCTTATTAGCAATCTGCTTAATAGTGCCTTTAGCAATCAATTTATCTCCACGATAATAGCGATATTGAAACCTATGTTGTCTGTGTGCTAACCACAGTTCATCATCTAGTAATCCACTTGAGCATAGTTGTGAGAAAGTATTAACGTTAACGCCCACTAATTTTGCAATTTTATATTTTGGCTCGTTTAAAGTATCTAGTAGATGTTGAGCTTGTTTCATCTTCGCTTTATTCTTGGCAATCTCTGGTTGCTTAGATTCCGCTGGGTACATACGATGTATGTATTCAAGTCTTGGATCGTTAGCAGCTTCCTTACTTGCAACCGAGCCATAATCTCGTTCAATAGCTTGAACCATTTTTATTACTGAATTAGTCATTTTTTTCCTCCGCAAACTTGAAATCATTTATGGTAAAACATTTTATAAACGGCACAATTTAAATCTTGTAGCAATTTCATCATCCTCTAAAATTGAAAGTATTATTTCGTTCTTTGTAGCCTCGCTAAGTTCACTATCAGCATCCCTGAACTCTTTAGGCATACTTGGAAATCTTCTTCTAACGTACATAATGGCTCTAGTAATCGAATGGCATTCATCTCTGAATACCGCTTCTAAATGAGATTTATAAATTTGTTCATAATTCATAATCAATCCCCCGTCTTCATTATTTTGCTATATTCTCTCGACAATGATTTCATCATGCTTTCTACGATTTGAGCCTGTTGAGAAAATGAAACCTGCTTGAATTTTGGTAATCTAACAGTCATATATTCATTTTTACTTTTATCATCATCGATAACTATGACACCAACGCCACATGCTTTCAAAATATGGAATTTATCATCATCTTGAATCTGATCGAGTAAAGTTGGTGTAACGACAATGTAATTGTAATTTCCCCAAAAGCTTAAATTAGCGGTGCTATGAAAATCAGATTTAGAAACTTTAATTTCATAACATCTAATCGTATTAGTATTATCAATCGTGACAAAATCAACTCTATCTTTATTCTGCTGATAACCCAATGCTCGCAACGTAACTTCAAAACATCCATAAACAGATATCTTTTCTAAAACGTTGTGTCTGTATAGAACTTGTTTGATATACTTAGTCATTTTTGTTTCCATATTTTTCTCCTCACAAGTCAGTTTGCATATTCATTAAGAATATTCTCAATATCATACGTTGCTTCCAGAGCATCTTGATAACGCTCCTCGTCATCATCAAAGACTGAATGATCTTCAAAATATTCAATGATTGCTTCTCTTTGCTCATTATTCATTACGCAATCACCGTCACATGATTAGATTTAATTTCATCATCTAATTAAAATCGCTAAGATTTAACCTTCCTAATCTAATCATTTCTAATTTTGCCAAGTGTTCTTGATTAGCCTTGTCAATAAGTTCAACGTCCTCATCGCTAATGTGTAAAGCATCAGCAATTTCAACACACGGATACTTATTGCAACGCATTTCATACACGGCACAATTTAAATCTGTTAGCAAGTTCGTCCTCCCACAGAATCGATTGAATTATTCTGTTCTTGGCTTGATTATCAAGCTCTTTGTTGGCATTCTGAAATTCTCTTGGCATATTATAAAAGCGTTTTTGAATATACATGATCGTTCTAACAATGTCGTGGCATTCATCACTGAATACCGATCTTACATACAGCTTATAGATTTTTTCGTAGTTCATTGTTTGACTCCTTGACCGCTTTCCACTTTGTATCGTCTAAAATTCCCATCTCAATGTTCCGTATTAACTTTCCGGGGCTAATTCCAAACATCTCACAAATTTTTTTCTTCTGTATTTGTTTATCCAGCAATTCTTGGATTCTTAGAATATCATTTTCTGATAAATTTCTCTTTTGTTTATCGGGATGATTTATGTACCACTCATGTATTTTTTTCAATCTAGTGTCATTTTCGGGCCAAAGTGTATAGTCCGTTCCATAATCATTTTCGATTGATTGAACCATCTTCAATATTGAATCAGTCATTTTCTTGTTCCTCCACAATCATTATGATTTATATCCATACCCCACCAACTCCTCATCAATTATTTTTAAAGCATCTTCTGGGCTTCGTGCTATCCCGTGAATAATTCCATGATTAGCTAACATGTAATGAAATTGAATCTGATCATCACGAGCACGTCCAGTACGTTTTTTGACTTCTATATAAAATATTTTTCCGTTACTATGTTTGAATCCATACAAATCCGGATGGCCTTTAGGCAATCCTGTGTCAAACCATCTTCCGTCTGACATTCTTACCATTCCTACGTTTGTTCGGAAAATGGTGCAATTATGCTTACTTACCTCAATCATTATTCGTGATTGGACATCGTGTTCTGATTGTTCTTCGATAAAATCACTCCTTAAGTGGACCACTAAGGACCACTAAGGTGGTCCAGGGTAATCCCTTGTGGCTCTAAGGCTTAACCCTCGTAGACCACTGGACCACTAGGTTTCAAACTTTTGGCATGTGTCCCTCCGCCACCCTTAAATAATTAACACACTATAAAAGTTTTAGTAAAAATACGTGGTCTAGTGGTCCTTTAGGGGTCAAAGCACTGGTATGATAGGCTTTCAAGTGGACCACGTACGTGGTCCTTTAGTGGTCCTAGTGGTCCACTTTTACGTATCCGCGTCGCTTTATTCCCTTAATTGTCTTTCTTTTGTACTCCCAACCTTCTTTGTTATCCATGACATATTTGATTTTTTTTGCCATTTTAGGGTTGGTTGCGAGATTTTTTATGTCCAAAGCCTGATCAGCAATATCGAAACTAGTAATGAACTGAACGTTCGCGTTTTCCAAGAACTTATCAATTTGTTCTTCAAACGGTTCGATATAAACAAACTGTTCTCGATGCTCATCAAGCATTTTTTCTTCTGCTGCTGATAAATTAAAACTGAATCCATCACGGAATAAGTCCATTGCTTCACCCCAAACTTGATCAACCTCGTTCTGATCTAAGTATTCTACCGGATGAAGCATTTGCTTGGACTTATCAACAAGGTTTGGCAAAAACCTACGCGAACCTGTTTTATCCTTCAAGTATTGAACCTGATTGGTGGTACGTGCTAAAACAAAATTCTTATACTCGTTAGTGGTATTACGTCCGTAGGCTTTACGAAACTCAAGCTTTTCAGCACTGGCAAACTTCTTTAAATCCTCAAAACTACTTCTCGCTGTAGCAGTCATTTCATCATCATTAACAATCCACGCTCTCAGCATATTTACGTAAGAATCTTTATCTTTAAAATCTGAAAACTGATCTGTATACCAGCCGTTAGCTAACTTTTTAAGTAAGGTTGTTTTACCAGCACCTTGCCCACCAGCTAAATCTAAAACATAATCAAATTTAGCTTTAGGATTAAAAACCTTTGTCACGGCTCCAACTAAAAATAACTTAGTTTGGAGGGTGGTCACGTCCGACTTTTCAACTCCTAAAAACGTTGGTAAAAAATCTGCGAGACGTGGTTTCTTATCCCACTTTGAATAGCAATCTTCCAAATAATCTTTCATAGGGTTATAGCTATGGCTGCGTGCTTCATTTATTACTGCCATTTCAGTTAAATTTTTAGGAAATAGAACCTCAAATTTACTTTCCATGTACCACATTAAAGCTGGTGTATAATCGTCCTTCATCTGACCCTTTTCAATATTTAATTGTTTAACGTCTTTTTGAATTTCGATTTCATGAGTAAATTCATTGAAGGCGAATGTGCCTTTAAGCATTGGATCACGTTCAAGAATTAAACCGACATTTTTCAAGCTGTTTGCTTTAGGCTTACTGTACTGATTAAGCAGGAATGGATAAGGGAATGATGTTACCTTTTCTTCTTCTTGAACCTTTTGGAGTTTCTTAACCTTTTCTTCAACACTCAAACATTTGCCCCCCTTCTTCTGAGTTCCTTATTTAAAATCGACTCAAACGTTCTATTAAATTCTTTATCTGGTAAAGGCTCATCTGTATTCTCATTAGCTTGCATTGCCAATTGATAAGTAACACTAGCATCAACGTTTCTGAACAGCAAACCACCCACAAAACTAGTTAAATCGTTATTTCTGCTACCCTTTGAGCCAAAACCATTTACGATAGTTTCAAACAAATCAGTAGTTAGTGTCTTCTTGCCATTCAAATTTATTTTTGACGGATCGTAGTTTGAATTGTTATCTCTTTGGTTAATAAGCTGAATCAGCTCTCTACTGGCCGTAACGATAGGATTATGATTTTCCCACTCATAGAACTTTGAATTTCGTTCTGATGGTGCTACTACTACATAATTGTTAGGGTGGGCTTTTACATCAACGCCTGGTAACCAGCCAATATTTTGCCTAACGCAGATATCATCACGTTTTAAATAAAATAACTGTCTTCCACCACCAGCAGTCTTTTGAGAAAGCGTTGGAACTAATAAATCTTTATGACTAAACTCATCAATAGATTTAAACCCATCAGCACCACCATCGTGTTCATCTATATCAATCACAAAGAAATTAATTGTTCTTAATGCTAGTTGTGCATCTGGATATCTACTCCAAATGTGTTTAATTTCTTCTTGAGAAAGAGGAGGTTGGTTGGCAAACTTTATAAGCGGTTGTTTATTGTGCATTGGCAAAACGCTCATACCTTTTTTTGCATAAGCTAAGGCATAATTGACTAAATTAGTCATCTCAAATCACCTCACAAACAATTAAAATGGAAGGTCTGATTCTTTAACGTCAACTGGCTTAGATTGGTTAGGATCCATAGGATAGTCAGTTTTATAGTAATCCCAAAATGCAACTTCGTTACTCTTCTTGCCGTTGTACTCATTGATTCCTACTTTGATTTTCACTGCTTTACCACCTACTAACGTATCAAGGCTCTTAGCTGTGTTTTCAAATGGTGTTCCTTCTGGATATCCAGCAGCTTTCAATAGATTTAGACAAGATTCCGGTTGCAACATATACTCCTTATCATGATTTTTACCGTTACTAAACCAAATATCGCCCCAAATATAACGTCTGTGTTGTTTACCATTAGTTTTTGGAAGAGCCTGGTCTAAATCATCACGAATCTGCATATGAACTTGAATTTTTTCTTTACCGCTTGGTGTAGGTTGTCCTTCAATCACATCTACGATTTTTGCCTCGTAATAACCGGCTGGCATTGGCTCGTTGCTGTTATTGTTTGATTCTGTCATTTTTGAATAGTTTGTTGTAAATCGCATTTAAATTATTCCTTTCAATTTGGCTTGGTAGTAAGTCCAGCCATTCTTGTAATTTTTAGCTTTTTGGTAAGCCTTGAGTTCAGCCATTGTTTTTAATTCTGATGGCTTCTTAGTCAAAATATAATTAGTTGTGAAGCTGTCTGACTTTTTAATTTCTTTCAGTTCAACATCTTTTTTTACTTCTACTTCTTGTTCCTTGATTTCACACTTAGCACCGCAATATGGACAAACTTTTAAACCGGCCTTGAACACTCCAAAACATTTATCGCATTGATGAATAGAAATTGAATCTGTATTAGTTTTCTTCTTTGATTTCCTGACACCTTGCAATTGCCATTTATGTTCTGAATCAGGTAGTCCAAAACGTTCATAGTTAGCAACATGATCAATAATTATCGCCTGTTTTTTTGGCTTATATCTCATACAGCGCATTGATTGTTGAATAAATAGTGATAACGACTCGGTAGGTCTTAACATGATCACTGTTTGACAGTCAGGAACATCTACTCCCTCGCCATAAAGTTCAGCATTAACCAGTATTTTTACCTTACCCGTCTTGAAGTCACTCATAGCCTGTTCTCGAAGGTTCTTAGGGGTTTTTCCGTCAACTTGCAAGGAACTATAGCCTGCTTTATTGAACTCATCAGAAACCTTTTTGCTTGATTCAACGTTGTACGTGTAAACAATCGTTTTAGTGTTGTTTGCAATACGTTTGTACTCTTTAATAACATCCCCATAAATAATATTTTTTGAAGCATCGTTCATTGAACTAGAACTAAAATCACCTGTAGAATTATGCTTCAACTTCTTATTATCAATGAGGGTCACAGAATAATATTTGTAGGGTGCTAAAAAGTTATTGTCTATTAGCCATTCAATACTTGGACCAATGATTAAATCATCAAATACTTTTGATAGTCCTTGTCCGGATAATCTAATAGGTGTAGCTGTGAATCCCACAACGTTAGCTTGCTTAAAATAATCAAATATTCGAGTGTATGATTTAGCTAGTGCATGGTGGCATTCGTCAACAAGTATCAACTGCGGTTTGTCTAATTTTTCCAGTCTTCTCGTTACCGTTTGGACCATACCCACATAGCAGAGTTTCATATTCACTCCATACGCTTTGAACGTACTTTTAACTTGTTCAACAATCTCACGCCTGTGAACGATGAATAGAACGCTATTTTGCTTATCAGTTGCACCTTTGGCAATGGCTGCCATCGTTACCGTCTTACCTGAACCAGCTGGGGATTGAACCACTACATTGTGATTACCGTGAACTAAGGAATTCTTTAAGTCATTGATCAGTTTGTTTTGATAGTTTCTAAGAATGAATGTCATTCGGCATCTGTGGGCTTAGTTCCCCACTTAAATAGGTCTTCGATTGCACAAGCTTTTCTATCATCTAATCGATTCTTGGCATAAATCCCATCGTTACCTTCTAGGATTACTCCACGCTTGCCAGTATCAGGATTGACCATCACACGACCAACTACATCAGTTAATCCCATGAAAGTATCTCTAACTGAATCTCTCAGCTGTGGACTATATTGGTCAAATGTTTGACCAGTCATGGAAGTGAAATCATTTTGAGTTTCCCAAGCGGTAACCAGAATATTAATAGGTAACTTGTAAAATGAATCGATTACACGAATGAAGAAATTTGTCCATCCTGAGTAATCTTGTAATTCGTTTCTAATACCGCTTTTTGAGTTTCGACCTTGTTCAATGAACCAAGCTTTTTCCAAAGCTGATACGTTATCCAAAATCAAGTTGTTGAATCCCGTTAATTCCTTAGGTAGTTCTGTTACTAATCTTGCTAGTTCTTTAGTTGGAATCGATTTATCAAATGTTTCTGCTTCGATATTATCTAAACCGCCCAGGACTTTTTCAGAATTATCAAACGGGACAATGATTGATTTGCCTGTTAAATATTTAGCTGCTGATGTCTTACCTGTTCCGGGTTTTCCATAAATTGCGACTCGAAATTTATCCGTTTTAGAAACATCTTTCATTGAATGTAATGTCACTTATCTAAACCTTACCGATGACCCAGTTACTAGCTCAGCTCCTGGGACTTCGGTTCCTTTCTTCAATAATTCTTTGATTCTGGTCGTATCTGGAACGATATTAGTCTTAGTTAGATAAGCTGGAATCTGGCTCTCATCAGGAATCTTAAGAGCTGGTGGATTATTTTGAATATAAATAGTAAATTCAGGAGTTTTAATCTTTTCTGTTCCAGTCAATTCCATTGTGTTTTGCAAGCTTTGCTTTAAGTTCTTACGATTGTTAGCGATAGTCTTAGCACGTGCCGAAAATCGTTTAGCTTCTTCTTTAAGAGCTTTCTCATCTTTTGCTAACTCTTTATCGACTTTTGCATATCCGACTGCTTTGTCTTCGATTGCATCTGTGATACTGTCCATCGTGTCACTGAATAGTTGTGGGTCTGTTTCTTCCGCAAGCTCAGCTAACTGTAGATACTTGCCTGTTAGATCATATAAAGTTGCCATTAAACTCATTCCCCTCTCGTGGTATAATTTAACTAATAACTAGTTAATGTATGCGCCTCTGCTGATTGCCGTCAACAGGGCGTTTTTCTTTTGCTCTAAATCTTGAGCAGCCGATATGTACTTGTGCCTATTGTGTTCAGACATACACCACCTAAATACCAATTGCCTATTTCGGTAGTGAATCGATGCCATGATTATCTGATTCACTCGTTCACTGATTGTCACTCTCTCACCTCCCTTCAAGCGTAGTAATGGTCAAACGCTTCTCTAACATTCTTTTCGGCTCTAGCCTTATCAATCATCAAATCATCTCGATGATGCTTTAAACGCTCGATGTGATAGGTTATTGATTCATTCTCAATCCCTTGGACATTTTCCACATACTTCTTGGCTTCGTATGCTTCAATCTGCTCTGACTTACGTCCAATTTCCTCGCCGATTCGAACGAACTCATCTAAAGCATTCTCAATCGCTAACACGTCTTTATTGATATTCATGGTTAGCCTCCTGGAACGCTTTAATTAGCTTGCTTTCAATGTCATCATTCTCAGATTTATAACGGCTGTTCGTGACTTGCAGTCTTAAAATACAATTGCTGTATGCCTCCTCATCGTCTCGACTCTCAGCATTTGCCTGGAGTTGTCTTTGTTCATCGATTAAGGTTTCAGTGTATTCAATAGTTCTATTTATCTTTTTGTGTTCGGATAGTAATTCACTAAACTCTTTATAATTCACGTGGTTCATCTCCTGTTAATTTATCGTCCACATAAGTGTCATATGGTTCAGTATCACCGATTGGATTGTAGTCATCATCTGTTTTAATTCGAATATTGTTATTCATATGTTTGCTCCTTTGATATAATTTTTGACGGAAAGAGGTGAAAAAATGGATTTCACAATATCTTGGGATACCATCATCGGGGTACTTGCATTACTTGTAGCTATTGGTTCATACATTTATACTTGGCGGTTTAATCACTACGCAATTGACCTTATAAACCTAAAAGTTGATCAGATTTGTGAACACAACAATATATCATTTGAAATAGTGAATATATCTACCAAGCCAATAAAAATCACAGATATTACCTTATTTGATAATGCTGGCAAAAAAATTGTAGATAATGGTTTCAGCCCTAAACAGTTTAGAAAATATCAGAATTCACTAAATGCAAAAAAATGGGAAATGGAACATGCTAAGGATTTTATCCCCGGACTAAACCCTTATACATCGCCGATAAACAATATGAATTTATCCAATAGTTTAAACAATGATGAAAGTTGTCCATTCGACGAATCTACGTACTTGAAATCTGACGACTCAGAATATTTTTCATATTTTGTCGACACTTTTCCTAGTACAATTAAGGTAACAACAAAGCAACATATTAATTATTTTTCAAAATTCAAATCATTTTCTACTAATTTTAATAAGAGCAATTAGCGTTAATATATTGATTATTAATATTAGTAAAAATAAAGTTCCATCAATATTCATAAGACACCTCCTCTGATATAATTTTTCTTCACAGCTATTGAAACCGCTAAAGCAAGTCATTTGCCACCTGACTATTCTTCAGAACAATAACCGTATAGCTATCTGGTAAATCTAGCTTAGTTCCATACTTACTAACCAGTTCATAGGGCTGGTATCTTCCACAATTCAATAAAGTTATCTCATCACCACATGAGATGGCTTTTTTTAATGCACTCATAACATCCCTCCTTACATATAGAAATCTGTATACTTCTTTAACCAGTTTTTTAATCCACCAGTCTTAGTAAGCTGGTAAGTCACGAACCAGACTAAGATTGGTAACCATATAATCATTGGTACTGGAATACTTCTCATAAAATTTATACTCCCACGCTTGTTTTTTTATAATGATTTAATATATTCGTCAATTTCGTTCGGATCATAAAGTTTTATTGTGCCTACCGTATGAAATGGTAATCCTGGCAAGACTTCTCTAATTGTGCTATCAGCCATATTTAAATAGCCTGGTAAGTCTTTAGTTCTTAGCCATTTACGTGATACAACTTGAACGACGATTTTCTTTAGCTCGCTAAATTGTTCATCGTTTAGCCCTGGCTGTCTTGTTTGTGTGGATTCCATTAGTATTCGTTCTCCCAAACTTTATTTTTAATAGCGAAGTCTTTAACTACAGACATATAGATTTCTTTTAAACGTTTATCGTTTTCAATTACATCAAGCTTGTTGGCCTTATCTCGCTTACTCTTTGAAGCACCCTCTAATGCCATATTCTTACGTAAATTAGTAAGTCTAGTCTTCAAGTTAGATCCAGCACGTCTATCCGTTTCAGCGTAGGCATCACTAGCAACTTCTTTGTAAGCTCCATAACCACCTTGAGCTAAAGCAATCTTTCTAATAATTGATTGAGATGTCTTACGCCAATCGGTTGTGTTCAATGAAACAATTTCAGCGATATTATCAACTTTATGATTAAGTTTCTTATTCTCTAACTCTTGATTGGCCACTGATTTAAAGATTTGATTGAACATTTTAAGTTCTGGGCTTAATTCCTCTGTGTCAATTTGGTGTTGCTTATGTTCATTTTCAAGCTGATTAAAAGCTTCAATGTATTTGAGTTTGAATGTATCTGCTTTAGAGCCTGTGAATCCCATAGCGATGAAAGTAAAACCATCTCTATTCATGTAGTACATTTTTTGATTTCTTCCACGAGTATCTTGATAAGTTCCTTCGCAAAACATCTTTTTGTAATCGGCCGAATTTTCGGCTGATTGAATTTTGTTATCAATCGCTTCTAAAACATGCTTGTGACTCTTTTCGAAATTCTCTGCAACTTGTAAGCTACTTGTCACTGCCTGTTGATCTTTCATAATTACTAAATCGTTCATTATTTCTTGCCTTCTTTTTTATAGATTTAAAACTCGTGCAACTTGTTCACGTAACTCACGTGACTTAGGTGTCATGTCACCTTTAATAGCTCTATTCAACTGTTGTGGATTAGCATGAATCAATTCAGCTAACTCTTTTTGAGTCATATCTCGATTAAGCAATGCAATCTTAATTGATCGTTCAATGTCATGTGCTACCTTTGCGAATTGTTGTTCTGGCATGTAATCAACCCCTTTACTGTTATTTTTTCATCAAGTTATTGACCTTAATTAGCACAGGTGCTAATATGAAGACATACTAAATAAGCAATGAAAGACCTACTACTACCACAATTCTCGCCAAAGCATTGTATCGGTGGTCGTGTGTTTTTGTTGCTCAATTACTTGATGAATTAATTATTACGCATAAATGCTAATTTTGCAAGTACATTTACGCATTTGTGCTAATTAAATTCGTCAAACTTATGGAGAACATTGTTATGACAACGTTTGAACGAATTAAAAAAGTTTCAAAAGAACAGGGGTATTCCCTAACAAAACTAAATGACAAAGCTGGCTTAGGCACAAATTCCATATATCATTGGAAAACTAAGACGCCTAGTACTGAAAGCCTATCTAAGGTAGCTAATGTTTTACACGTATCTGTGGATTACCTTTTGGGAAAGACTGATGATCCAAGTACTAGTTCTAAGTCTAAAAAAGTAGACATTAAAGATGCTATGCAAGACGACTACACCATCATGAGTTATGGTGGTAGAGAAATACCACCAGAAGAATTAGAAATGATTAGACGTATCTTAGATGGGGGAAAATAATGTATGAGCGATGTTACAACTTATTTATTGAATTACGCACTAGATCATCACATAGGATTTGAATTTCTAAACGGTCTAGATTCAGACTGGCCCTCCGTGGCTATTCCAGAACGTAACATGATGTTTATTAATACGAATTGGTACAAGCAAGAGGAACTACCAATGGTGGTGGCTCATGAGATTGGTCATATGCTTAATGGTGATTCTTGCTATACGTATGACAAGTCTAGTGTGGGAAAAATTAATGCTGAAAGTGCTGCTAATAAAGTAGCCATAGATTTACTACTACAGTATTGCCGTGATAATGATATTCACTTTAATAGTTATATTATGTTCATTCAACAATTCTGTATACCTCTTCAATACGAGTATGTTGTTAGAAATAAAATGGCTGCTGTTTAATTTCTATCCCTTTTCTTCTGATATACTGAATTTATAAAATATGTTTTTATGGGGGAAATATTATGAGCAGCGATTTTGAAAAAACTGTCGTAACTAATGACAACTTGCCTAAACTTCTTTCAGAATGGACTCGGTATTTAAAAGATAGTGAGCCTGAGTCACTATTTGATGGCATGTCTAATAATGATATTAAAGAACAAACTTTTGGAGAAAAGGTGTATCAACTAGACAGTTTAGGATTCGTTACAATGGGGTTAATTCCGAATGTTAAGGATAACAAACTTTTTCTAACAAGCAACTTTAACAATGGAACTAATATTGATTTTGGATATGTGGACATGGATGAAGATGTAAAAAGCACGTTAGACCAAAAATATAATTTGACATTGATTCCACAAGGGGGCAAATATAAGCAAGTTATCACTGATGAAGACGGCACTCAAAGTGTAAAGCAATTTTTTGAACCTGTCTCATTAAAGCTCAGATTTACGGCTCATTTAAAAAATGAAAGAAAAACAACCGCTAAACAAGAAAATAACCAAACTATTACCCCACAAGAAATGCAAAGACGTGTGGCCAACGGAAAAAAAGAAGCTGATAACGATCAAGCTCTCGGAGGTTGTCTAGGAATGGTTGGACTTATAGGTGGTTTTGCCTTCTTTGTTTCTGGACATCCAATTATAGGAATTGCTTTCTTTTTAATTCTATTTGCTGGATCTATATATTCACTAATGCCACATTAATAATCATCGAAAATAAACTAAGTCTCACGCTAGGCTTATTTATTTTTACCAAAATTAAGGAGGTGATGCCTGTTTAAACTCTAAAATTTATGCTCCCACGCTAAATTTGGAGGATTAAAAATGGCAACAATTACAAAATATAAAATCAAATCAGGTAAAGAATTGTGGAGATGTGTCTACCCTAGTAGCATTGACCCATTAACTAAGAAAGTAAAACGTACTACTAAGCGTGGTTTCAGGACTAAAGCTGAATGTCAAAAGTTCTTAAATGCTAAGTTGTCCGAGATTGATAATCACGGATATTCAACTGATAACGATTTAACTTATAAGAATGTTTATGGTTACTTTCTTGATTCGTACAAGAACACGGTTAAGGAAAGCACGTTAAATCGTGTTAAGCACCACATCATACCCGCATTAGGAAAGTTCAAGGTAAAAAAAATAACCGCTCCTATGTGCCAGAAAGCGGTTAATAAGTGGTCTTCAAAGTTCTCATCGTTTAAGATGATTAAATACTACGCAAGCATGGTTTTTAAAGAAGCTATTCGATTAAGAATCATCTTTGAGAATCCAATGGATTTAATTATCATGCCAAGAAAGAAAACTAAGGTTAGTAATAAGCCTTTAAACTTTTGGACTAAAGAAGAAACAACTAAATTCTTTGACCAACTTTATAAGACATATTCTGATCATAACCAGAAAGCTATTGCAGCATTTCGAGTGCTATTCTTCACGGGTATGCGTAAAGGCGAATTACTAGCCTTACAGATTTCTGATGTTGACTTTAAGAATAAGACTTTATCAATCAATAAGTCCGTCAGTCGTGGAATCGACAATACACCAATCATTGACACGCCAAAAACTAAAACTTCAATTAGAACCATTGGACTTGATGAGCAAACTTTGAAGATTCTTAAATCTTGGATTTCATTTCTAAGAAAAGGCATGCTTGCTCGTGGATATAATATCGATACTGAACCTAACCAGCTATTATTTCCCAACACAGAAAATAAATTACTTAGCTTAACTAAAATCAACAAATGGCTACAGTTCATTATCGATGAATACAATAAAACTCATAAAGATGAGTTGAAACGTATTAACGTCCACGGAATCAGACATACAGCATGCTCGCTCATGCTTGAATCTGGATCAAGTATCAAGGCTGTTCAACTTCAACTTGGACATTCTGATACATCTCAGATAATGAAAGTCTATTGGCACATCTCTACTAAAACACAATTAGATACGGTTAACAACCTAGCTAAATTCGTTAATTTTTAAAGTGTGTCACGAGTGTGTCACGGATATATTTTAGTAGGCTGTAGCCCTTGTACCTATTGCTATTAAGGCATTTTGACCATTGAGGGTATAGTCCTCGTAGTTCGCTTCGTATAAAAATCCTTAAGCTGTTAGTCAATTGACTAATGGCTTTTATTTTGCCGTCAAACTAGTAATACCATTCAGAAACAGCTCTTTAAAAAAGTTGTATAATTCTTCGACTGTCATCTCTGGATGCTTGGTCCAATAAGCAATCAGACCTACTAAAGCAGACGAAATGTATTGTATCAATAGTTCTTTTTGACGCTGATCTAAACCATTGAACTCATTAGAATCTTCAATTACTTTAAGACCTTTCTGTGCCAAATAAGCGATAAAACGTTCATGAAAACGAGGATCCCCAAAGTCCCCCAATAAGAGACTTATCACTTTTTTGTTTTCATACACTAATTTAAAAATTTTTAGAATTCTATCATCCCTGTCAAATTCATGTATATCAATCTGATAAGTATCTTTTTTGGCTTGATCCAAGCGAATAAAGATATCATCCTCGATTGCTTGTAAAATTTGATATTTATCTCTGTATTTTTCAAAAATAATCTTACGCGCAATTTGACTCTTATCGGCAATCTCAAAAATTGTGATTTCTGCAATTGGTTCATGCTCTAGCAATTCTAATAAGGCCGCTTGAATTTTTAAATCTTGCTCCATAAAAACTCCCCCACACTCGGTCCTAATTTAATTTCTACATTGTCCGATATTTTTGAGAGCGATTCAACTTCAAATTTGAATTAAAAAATACCAAGATTTTTTATAAAGTTTAATCAAATACAATATAAAAAGTTAGGTCACCTATTCTATTAAAAATAGATGACCTAACTTTTTTTGATTAATTTAAAGACTGTCCCCATTTTAAGCAGTCTTAAGCTTGCTTACAGCTTCTTCAATTGTTTTGCCGTCTGCAGAAACATGTTTGTCTTTGTCTTCAACAGTAAACAATTGAGATTCAATATTTAACATTACACGATATTTCATTTGTCTACCTCCATCATTTATTCTTATATTGCTCAACGGATAATAAATGAAATTATATTCCTTATTTATTAAAATGCAAGCCCTTTCTTTTTAATAAAACTTGCATTTTTGATTTATGGTGGCATAATTTAAACAATCTCGATATAATGGATGTAGATAATAAGGAGAAGATGCAAAATGAAGAATATGTCCAAAAAAGAATATCCGTCGTGGTACCCTCATAGAAGAGGGCATAACACAGTAGAATTTAATAAACCAGATAAATGGTACGAATGGTCGGCCATTCTGGATGTTATCTTTTTTGCGATTTTTTTAATTATCATAACTCGTTAGAAATAAAGGACTTTGAATGATCAATCACTCAAAGTCCTTTTTGTATATTATTTTTTAAAAAGGTTTGTTTTAAATAGCTTTATCTCCTCATCTAAAACAAATACTTTGATTCTTGGATAATTTATCAAGTACTCCAATATAAACTGCTACAGGCTTTTTTTGAGCACATAGTAAATATCCTACGTTTCTTTAGTAATTTATCCCAAGATGCTTTGTAAGGCCTTACTTTTGCTATAATAAAAGCTAAGGGAGGCGGTAACATGGCTATAAAGATAAATTTAATAGACGGTACTACTATTGAAATTACTGAGGACACGTACATTATTGCATGGAAATATCAATCATCATTAATGGCAAGTAACGATGATCATTATTACTTAGATTGTATTTTCAAAGGAAACTTCGAGGATGGAAAAGTTTCTGAACAAGATGAAGAAAACAAAATAGAAGGTTTAATTAGTGCTGCTGATTGGATCACAATCGGTAAGGATAGCAAAAACTCCTTAAAAACAACCGCTGTTTTGAGTATTACTAGAGATTAAAACTAAAAAAAGGCCCCAACCAAAAACGGTTGAGGTCTTTATGCTCTCTGGGGGGAAAGCAGTAATCAGAATTTTGATTACGCCAAATCTTAACATTAAATTTTGGTAAATACCAGTGATTAGCCTATATAAAAATATTTAATTAAACATTGAATTAACAAGCTTTTGAAGGCGATTTCAAATCATCGCAACAAAAAAAGCTCGACCATAAGATCGAACTTTCGATTTTTAATATTGAGACATGTAAGTATCTCTTTCCCATTGAGAAACAGTTTGTTGGTATCTTGCCCATTCAGCATTCTTAGCAGCAAAGAAACTATTAGTTAGTCCCTTACCTAATGATTGTTGAACGTAATCATCTTTGCGAAGTGCTTTCAAGGAGTTATGCAAAGTTGATGGCAAGTCGATGATACCTTCCTCGCGACGTTTCTCTTCTGACATTTCATAAATATTATCTTTTACTTCTGGCATTAAGTCATAGTCACTGGCAATACCGTCAAGACCTGCATCAAGGATACATGCAATAGCGAGGTATGGATTTGTTGTAGGGTCCACACTTCTCATTTCGATACGTTTTGACTTACCTTTAGCTGCTGGTACTCGAATCAATGGTGAACGATTCTTACTTGACCAAGCAATGTAAGTTGGTGCTTCATAGCCAGGAACCAAACGTTTATATGAATTAACGGTTGGATTATTAACAGCTGTCAATGCACGTGCATGCTTCAATAAACCACTCATAAATTTCTTAGCAGTTGGTGAAAGCATATCATTAGCATCGTCAAAGATATTATCGTCGCCATTAAATAGTGACATATTGATATGCATGCCTGAACCATTGATACCTTGAACAGGTTTTGGCATGAATGTTGCGTATAAACCATGTTCTTTAGCGATTGTTTTAACTACCAATTTGAAAGTTTCGATACTGTCGGCGGCAGAAATGGCATCTTGATACTTGAAGTCGATTTCTTGTTGGCCAGGTGCAACTTCGTGGTGACTAGCTTCAACTTCAAAGCCCATCTTTTCTAATCCTAAAACAATATCTTTACGAACATTCACACCTAAATCAACTGGTGAGAAGTCAAAATAACTACCATCGTCATTTAGATGCAATGTTGGATTGCCATGTTCATCTGTATTGAATAAGAAGAATTCTGGTTCTGGTCCAATATTGAAATGAGTGTAACCCATGTCATGCATTTTCTTAATAATACGCTTTAAGTTAACACGTGGATCTCCTTCAAAAGGTGTTCCATCAGTTTTGTAGATGTCACAGATCAAGCGAGCTACCTTACCGTGCTCTTCTCCCCATGGGAAAATTAGCCAAGTTGATAAATCGGGATGCAAAAGCATGTCACTTTCTTCAATACGAGTAAAGCCATCAATTGATGAACCATCGAAAGTAATCTTATTTGCTAAAACTTTATCCAATTGTGATACCGGAACTTCAACGTTCTTGATGATCCCGTTGATATCTGTAAACATCAAACAAATAAATTCAACGTTTTCATCTTTTACCATTTTTGTAATATCTTCTGCAGTATACTGTTGCACTTTTAACCACTCCTATTGTATATACCGATTTTTTGAAGGTCGCTAATAAACGCCATCATCATAGCGTTTCATTAACAATATGATGATACTACCAATTACGTTTATCAGTGTCAAATATTTTCATTTAAATTTTCAATAAATTCCAATATTAAATAACAAAATAATCATATACGAAAATTCTATCACAATAAATAACTTTATTAACAGAATTCGATTGACTTCTTTCGATTTTCCAGTTAAATTATAGATACGAACGAAATGGAATATAAAAATAATAATTGTTCGTTATTAATGGAGTGGATAATAAATGCAAGTTTTTGATTACGAAGATATTCAACTAATTCCGAATAAATGTATCGTTGATAGCCGTTCTGAATGCGATACCACTATTAAATTTGGTCCAAAAACATTTAAGATTCCGGTAGTCCCTGCTAATATGCAAACGATCATTGATGAAAAACTAGCTGAAAAATTAGCTGCAAATGGTTATTTTTATGTCATGCACCGTTTCGAACCCGAAACCAGAATTGACTTCATCAAGACGATGAATGAAAAAGATTTATTTACCTCTATCAGTGTTGGTATTAAAAAAGACGAATATACTTTCATTGATCAAGTAGTTGCTGAACATTTAAAACCCGATTACATTACAATTGATGTTGCTCATGGACACAGTGACCGTGTTATTGACATGATTAAATACATCAAAAACAAATTACCTGAAACTTTCCTTATCGCCGGTAACGTTGGTACTCCAGAAGCCGTTCGTGAATTGGAAAATGCAGGTGCCGATGCTACTAAAGTTGGAATTGGACCAGGTAAAGTTTGTATTACCAAATTAAAGACTGGTTTTGGTACTGGTGGTTGGCAACTAGCCGCTTTGAGACTTTGTGCCAAGGCTGCAAGCAAACCTATCATTGCTGACGGTGGCGTTAGAAATGATGGCGATATCGCAAAATCAGTTCGTTTCGGAGCTGACATGGTTATGATTGGTTCTCTACTTGCCGGTCATAAAGAATCTCCTGGTAAAATTATTGAAAAAGACGGTCAAAAATATAAAGCTTACTTTGGTTCAGCATCTCAATACCAAAAAGGTGAATATAAGAACGTCGAAGGTAAAAGAATGCTCGTACCTTACAAGGGTGAGATCATGGACACCTTGACTGAAATGAAACAAGATTTACAATCATCGATTTCTTATGCCGGTGGTAAAGATTTAAGCTCTCTACGCAAAGTAGACTACGTAATTGTTAAAAATTCAATTTATAATGGTGACGTATATTAATTAATTCATAAAAAAAAAAGAAGTTGACGACTGGGTGTTCGTCAGCTTCTTTTTTATGAATGGGATAGTTCATGTTCAATTTGATAAGAATCGTTGTCCATCAAACAACTTAATAACTATCAAATTTAACATTACTGTAACACATAAATTAGGAATTAAAAAGCATGAAAGCTTTTAAGGTATAAAAGACTATTTCTTTTTTTATTTAATTATTAATTTGTCGTGCCGAAAAATGATGAATTCCTTTATTTCTTTCTTCAAATCCTTCGGTCTTGCTAACAATAAAACGAGGACGATTATTTACTTGATCCAAAACCCTACCTAAATAACTTCCTAGTATACCAATTGATAGCATCAATAATCCCAATGTGAATAATAACACTGTTACACCAATCGATGCAAAGCTGTAATTACTTGTAGCAATTAAGTATCCCAATGAGAATACCCCACTAGCTAGAGGCAAAACTGAGAACAAATTAACAAAATGCAAAGGTTTCATAGAAAACGATGTAATGCCGTCAACGGCTAGTTTGATCATTTTTGACAAAGGATATTTTGTTTCACCAGCAATCCGTTCCTGACGGTGATATAAAACACTAGTCTGCTTGAATCCAATCCAAGTTACTTGACCTCGTACAAAGGGGTCTTTTTCATGTAGTTTCAACAATTGCTGAACAGCACGTCGATCCATTAAACGAAAATCACCGGTATCTAATGGCATGTTGATCGTAGCTAACTTCTGGAAAGTTCGATAAAACATTTTAGCAGTGAATTTCTTAAAAATTGTTTCACCATCTCTTTGCATTCTTTTACCATAGACTATTTGGTAACCTTCATGCCATTTTTTAATCATTTGAGGAATCACTTCAGGTGGATCTTGCAAATCAGCATCCATAACCACGACCGCATCCCCTTTGGTATATTCTAAACCGGCTGTAATAGCCAACTGATGTCCAAAATTACGTGAGAATTCAACTAGTTTAATGTGATTATTTTGAGCCAAAGCTTTCTTAATGATTGCCACTGATTTGTCTCTTGATCCATCATCAACAAAAATCAGTTCATATTTTTCTTCTTGTTGTTCAATATAATTTAGTAATGTATCAATCGTAGCTTGAATACCCGCTTCTTCATTGAAAACCGGCAAAACGATTGAGATTAATTGATTTTTCATAAGAACATTCCTTCCATTGATTATTTATAAATACTTGATAAATCATAAAGTGTTCCTGATTGTCCTGGTCCACCTTGGCCTTGTCCTTGGTTTTGTCCTTGACCAGGTTGACCATTTTTCATAGACTTCTTCATTTTCTTCAATTGTTTCTTAGTCAACTTCTTCTTACCTGTTGGCTTTTGAGCATTACCATTTGGTCCTCCACTTGGAGCGTTACCACCTGGAGTATTTCCACTAGGAGTATTTCCACTAGGAGCATTACCACTTGGTGCGCTGCCAGCATTTCCTGAAGAACTAGGTTTTGATGGTGGATTACCATTTGGTGCTTGACTGTTTTTAATCTTTGAAGCAACCGTTACTGAACTAGAATTGTTAGTTTGTGTATTACTACTACTTAAAGTAACTTTTTTGGCGTGTTTCTTGATCCAATTTACGATTTTAGTATTAGAACCACCAGTTTTACCACCAGAATAGTAATACTTGACTTTGCCTTCTTTAACTAATTTCTTAAACTGCTTCAAAGTGATCGCTTTATCGGTTCCGTTGAATCCACCCATAGCCATGACCGCTTCACCAGTTTTAATTATGTAAGGAGCCGCAGTACTTGAATCATCAGTAGCAAACAAGTATTCCGCATTGCCTTGGTGTTTTTGCAAATATTTCAAAAGCGTCGTATCGACTTGGGAATTACCCATACCACCACCGCCGCCAGCTGAAGAAATTAAAGATGGTCCCGCACTAGGAATTCCATCACTGGATCCAGCAATTGTTGGTGTTAAAGACCACCAAGTTGGTGCTAGCATGACAATTATTAAAGCTGCAATTGGCCAAACTCGTTTATTTTTCAATTTAATTGCAATCCAAGGTAGGACGAATAGTGGGATTGAAATAATAATCCCAGCAATCAACAATATCCAGCTTAGAGTTGGATAGTAATCATTGAGATACCATGCTTGCAAGATACTTGTGGTCAAAATCGAAACTGGCAATAACATTGACCAAGGCGATTTTTCTCTCCATTGCTTGATCATTGTGAAGATTCCAATACCGGCTAGAGCTGCCATAGATGGAGCCAACATAATCGTATAGTATGGATGGAAGAAACTTGCAACGGAGAAGAATCCACCGACAGGAATCAACCAACCTAACCAGAGCCAAAGTTCTTTTCTTTGAGATGTTAAAGCATACCATTTCTTTTTTGGATCTCTGAAGTAGATATAACTTGAAATAACACCAAAAATTGCTAATAACATCAACCAACTAATTTGTGGTCCTAATTCTTTTTGTAACAATCTGAATGGACCAGCAGTACCGATATTAAAGGCACCACCGCCGCCACCAGTCATTCCACCTTGGGATTTTTTATTTCCTGAAGGGATACTTGAAGCATTGCCTTTCTTAGAACTAGGCTTTGCTGGTGGATTGTTCTTTGAACTAGATTTCTTAGTACCACTAGGTGGTGTTGGAGCACCATTTGCGGATTTCTTACCACTAGATTTCTTCGAGCTTGATGGTGGTGTCATCGATTTAGAGTTCTTAGATGATTTATTACCCATTCCTGGGAAAGCTCCACCTGTACCAGTTGTTTGACCTAGTAAACGCTGCGTTCCGTTGTATCCAAAAGCTAATTCCAAAGCAGAGTTAGTTTCAGAACCACCCTCATAAGGTCGACTAGAAGAATTAGTCATATCAACTGATAACGGCCAAATTAAAGTGAAAACTGCTAAAAAGACTGTTGCAACTGATAAGTGAGCAATTTTCTTTTTCCAATTAACGTTGGCACTTAACCAATAATAAAGATAAAGTGCTGGTAAAATCATAAAAGCTTGTAACATTTTTATATTGAAAGAAAAGCCGACTAAAGCAAAACCAATCCACAGATAGCGTTGCTGTTGCTTCAAGACTGCTTTTTGAACGAACCAGACTGATAATAGTAAGAAGAAAACTAACGTTGCATCCATATTATTAGTCCGAGAATCCGCTACAACAATTGGCGTCAAAGTCATAACTAACGCTGCAATTCTTGCTGGAATTTTACCAAAACGCTTAGATATTAGGCTGTAAATTAGATAAACCGAACCAATTCCAAATAGGATCGACGGCAAAACCACACTCCAGCCATGAACACCGAATATCTTGGCACTGATTGTCATGAACCATAATGCTACCGGTGGTTTATCAACAGTAATAAAACCGGCCGGATCAAAACTGGCATACCAGAAGTTTTTGAAACTCTTTGTCATACTGACAATGGCTGCCGTATAAAAATTATTAGCTTCACCTGCTTCCCAAATATTCCAGGCATAAAGAAAAGCTGCCAAAATCAAAATGGCAATCAGCCAATAATCATACTTAATATTTCTTAATTTATCGAAAAAACTATTTTGACGTCTTGTTTCACGTCGTGAGTCTTTTGATTCCATCATTTATCTTCTCCCATCTTTAAAAAGCAATATTTATAAAGAAACAAATGATTGAATAAACTAATATCGAAAATAAAATCGATTTTAAAGGTGATTTATTTTTCATCTGCTTAAGTTCCTTTCGTTATGACAAGGACAAGATTAGCCAAAATAGCTTAAATTAAGCTTAAATTAAAAAAAATGCCTTATAATTATATTCAGAATCAATAAAAGGAGTACAAAATGTCAAATAGTGTAAGAATTTTAGTAGTTGAAGATGATGAAAATCTCGCTAATAATATCGCCACCTTTTTAAGTGACTTTTCGCAAGTTGATATTGAAAGTGATGGTTTAAGTGGAAAATTTGCTGCAACCGAAGATGTTTATGACCTGATTATCTTGGATATCATGCTGCCTGAAATGAATGGTTACGACGTTTTGAAAAATATCCGCAAGGAAAAGATCAACACGCCTGTTTTGATTTTGACTGCCAAAGCCGACATTGACGACAAAGTCCACGGATTTAATTTGGGCGCGGATGATTATTTAACGAAACCATTCCATCGTGAAGAATTATTAGCTCGAGTCAAAGCACTTCTAAAAAGAAGTGGGACTTTAGCGGATGATTCCATTTTGCGAATTAGAAATATTAAAGTTAACTTGAACACGCATGAAACTACTTGTGATAGCGAGCCAATTGCTTTGAATGGTAAAGAATATGATTTATTAGTTTATTTATTACAAAATAAAAATACTATTCTTACCAAAGATCAAATATTTGAACGAATTTGGGGCTTTGATTCAGATACTTCCATAACGGTTGTTGAAGTTTATATGAGTAATTTGCGTAAAAAATTGCGTCCATCCCAAAATGACAATTTAATTAAAACTATCAGAAATGTTGGGTATATTTTCCAAGATGAAACTGAAGTCTAAACAATCAAAAATTACTCGCCGTCAACAATTCAAATTATTTTTATCTATCATGGCTGCCTTCGCCGTCCTCAGTTTGGCTTTAGGTTTGATAATTTTTAATTTGTTTCAATCATCTACTTATAAAAGTATTGATAAAGAAATGCGTGAACAAATAGCTTCTGTTCAAAAACAACCTAATATGCATCAGCAAAACGAGCCTAATCCTGGACCTAATCATCCCGAACAGCAAAATAAGCCCAATCCTAAAATGCCCTTTCAAGCTTCAATTTTAGTTTTTAGCGACAGTGGCAAACTACTGAATAAAAGTAGTTTAGGCAATCGTTATTCAGCCTTAAAAAATATCAATTTAAATAAAAAAAATATTAACAAGAAACAAACAATCGTTGTTCATAATATGAATTTTCGATCAGTTTTAATAAAAGTTTCCAAAAAAAATAATAATCCGATGTATGCGGGTCATTATGTTTTAATCATGCAAAACATTGATACTCAAATTCAAATTGTGGAAAACTTTGAAAAAATTCTTATTTTAACCTTCTTCATTTTTTGGATCATAGCTTTGGTAGTTTCATATTTCTTAGCACGGATCAATATGTTGCCAATCGTCAAATCTTGGAAACAACAAACTGAATTTGTTAATGACGCAGCCCATGAACTGCGAACTCCTTTGACTATCATTCAAGGTAAGCTCGAGTATATGTTGACTAAGCCCAACAAAAAAATCATCGACGAAGCAGAAGCTATTTCCGTTTCACTCGATGAAGTCAACCGACTCAATTCACTAACTAATAATCTGTTGGATTTAGCTCGTTTTGACCAAGCTACGACTAAATTGAATTTTGAATATACTAAACCACAACTATTTTTAAAAGATCCAATCGAACCGTTCAAAGACATTATCAATTCTCAGTCGAAAGTCTTTCAAATCAATCTCAATCACCAGCCCACTTTATATTTGGATCGTAATAAAATTAAACAATTATTGATAATTTTATTAGACAATGCTACTAAATATACTCCCAAAAATGGCACTATTAAAATTTACGATCAAATTGAAGGATCCAAATATCAATTCATTATTTCCGATACTGGCGTTGGTATTAAGGACAGTGATAAGAAGAAAATCTTCGGTAGATTTTACCGTGTTGACAAGTCCAGAAATCAAAGCAGTGGCGGACATGGCCTCGGTTTAGCAATTGCCAAACAAATTGTTTCTAACCACCAAGGACACATCTTTGTTCGTGATAATCTCCCTCATGGCAGTGAGTTCGTCGTTGAATTACCAATTAAGCATAAATAAAAAAGTAAAAAAATATTAACCAATCCTCACAATTGAAATTGGTTAATATTTTTTATTTTCTTTTTCATAAAACACTGTTCATTTCTCAAAAAATCAATTTTAAATTTTTGAATTAGTCGGTTCTTAATAAAATGATAAGATTTCAAAGTTGTATATGGGAGGAATCTTATGAAAAAGAAAAGCTTATTATTATTAATTTTAATCGGTAGTTTCTTGTTATTATTCAGCACTACTTCTGTCAAAGCAGAAACAACTGATACTCCTCTGACTGACGCTGATATTGCTCAAGTTTTCCCGCACAAGGACAACACTGAAATAATCATCAGCTACGTCCTTGAAGATCAAAAAGAATTAGTTTTAAAAACCACTGAAAAAAATGTACTCGATATTGATACTCTAAAAAAAGAGCTCGGTGAAGATAACGTCTTACCTGATTCTGAGAAGAATGAAACTATTGTCAAATTAGATCCTAAAAATATTTCTTTTAAATTATTCGTTGATAATCAAAAGCCATTTACTTTATCCGTTCATAAAATAACTGGTGAAGAAATTTTTAATTACGATGTCAACGATACAAATCAAACTAGAGATATCATTGCTCCAACTGATGACGATGAAGATGAATCTGGCTGGGTCTTCTCGGAAATGTTGAAAGTCAGTGAAGGTCCTATTCTTGAGCATAGTGATGGTTCCAGTACCCGCCCACTTTTATATTTTGGCGATTATAACTATGCTATCCAAAGAATGTCGGTCGGTGATGCTTTTGGTATTCGGGGGAAATCTCGAATCGATAGTTTAACGACTCCAGGAACTGCTGTTTTATATGCCAGCAAAGGCAGTCGAATCGAAGACGGTGCTAAAGGAAATGGAAATCACATTTATACTGACCATTACGGTGATCATCAAGAGAATGACTATGATATGCTCTCAGTTATCAATATGGGAATAAAAGAGGATCCCCGTGGCATTGAAGATCGATCAATTGGTTCCCCACGTAGTTATACCTCAAATAATCTTTATAACTACGTAGTCGAAAGTGATGGTAAAGGTGTACCCGGTGTTAGTGGTCCCAATAAAATCGGTGAAAGCTATGCCATGTTAGACACACCCAAATTTTATTATCGGACTAATCCACAAACTGGATTTGAAGAACAAAAAATGGTTTTTCATCAAAAGGCTTTTTATGCTTACAAAAAAGGTCGCAATAATCCAGAAATTACCACTACTATTAAATTGAGTTTCAACAAAGTTGGCCGTGTACAAACCAAAATTGCTTTTAAAAATACTGGAAAATATGCTTTTGGCAACTTCGTAGGTTTTTCCAATCATGATCTTTCTTTAAATAAAGATAATCAAGAAATTAGAGATAATCGTGGTAAGGGCATCGGAAATTACGTGAAATTACGTGCTCTTGGAAATCAACGTGGAATGTACATGCAATCTGGAGACAATCAAGTTCGAACTAGTTATTACCTAAATCGCGAAAATGGTCCTGCCGGTTGGGCTGGTCGTTCTTCCAGTAAATCTTATCTTGCTACCAAAGGGTTCATGCACAGTCCGGGATTACTTGAACTTATTGGTTCTTCTAATGAAAGATATTACCCATGGAAAGTTGGAAAAGACGATCATACTTGGAGCTTGCTAGGCGGTACTAAACCAACAAAGTTCTTCAATGATGATATCCCTGGCTATCGCTCACCATACGTTGCAGAAAAACTCTACAATGCTTTTTCAGATCACTGGGATAAAGGTGATCTTGAAAGAAAAGAAGTTGGTGGCCGTCTGGGGGTAAAGGAAAATGATTATACTTGGGATGCCGGCTTAACGATGCGAACATCTCCTAGAGATTTATTGACTGGGCAAACTATCAAACTAGAATATGAATCACAAATTGATGTTAAAGGAACAACTTTTAATCCTGTCTTTGAACTAGATTTACACGGAACTACCGACAATCCTCAAATAATTTCTGACAAAGAACTTCAAGACCGCAAAGGTAAATTGCCAATCACTGGTACTTGGTATGATTTTGATAGTACTGACGTGACAATGTATTACTCAATTGACAGTGAAGATCCTGAGGATGACCAAATTCTCTTTAATCGTTCGCAATCTCAAAATGACGCTTTTAACGGTAAGCTCAACGACATCACAAAAGTCAATTTATCCTTAAAAGGTTTAGATCCTGGTATGCATACAATTCGTTTCTATATGGTCGATAAAGAAGGACACCGTTCGCAAATTCAAGAACACTTCTTAAAAATCAGTAAACCAGTTACCAACGAACCACAAATTGATGTCACTTCTCCAAGAGCAACTTCTAAGAATCCTTATAAGGTCTATGGTGAATCAATCGATATTAAGGGAACTTGGTCCGATAAAGATAGTAAAAAAATCAAGTATATTTCTTATCAAATCAACAACCACGACGAAAAAATTATTCGTGAAAATATCCCCAATCCTACTCCAGGAAAACAAAACATTGGTGATATTGACGGCTTAGATATTTCTTGTTGCAATAACTTTGATAAAAATAAAATCGTTTTTACAATTGTTGATCAAGATGGTCTCGTTGGTACTGATAGCTTTTACTTCCAACACGTACCTGGAGGTCTAACTTTATCAGCACCAGAAGAAATTGACTTTGGAACTTTAGCAGTCTCTCCTACTGGCGGTACTCCAGTTAAACCAACTATTAAAGAAGGTAAAATCATTTTAGGAGATTACCGTCAACAAGACGCTCCTCCTATGTCAGTTAGCCTAAAAATGGACAAATTCTATAAAGAAGAAGAACACCATGATGATCAAGGCGGTGGCGATGATAGTTTAGCCAATATTGATATTCCAGATAAACCAGATACTAAAATTGAAATTCCTAAAGAAGCCTTAGTCCACGATATTTACTGGAAAGATAAACTGATTAGTGGCGATGAGTTGATTATTGGCCAATCAGCTCAAAAAACTGGTCCTCAATGGGAATACAAGACTAATTTGACTGAAGACGTTTTAAAGAACCTTAAGATCAGATTCAGATCTGGTGAAAATGGCGCTTCAAGTGGAAAATATGTCAGTCACTGGACTTGGCAAACTGTCGATTCTGTTCAATAATTTTTAACCACAAATTCAATTTGAATTTGTGGTTTTTTATTAAGTTATGTTTTAATAAAAATATATTGATATTATGAGGTGTCCAAGCATGGATAAAGAAAAAATCCAAGATTATTGGTTCAATTTTTTGCGTGATAAAAACTCGCTTTATTACCCACTAGGGGATATTACAACTTTTGGTGGCGAACCAGACAAACTAGCACATTTAGTTTATGATGGTATAAAAACAGCCACAACTTCCGCCTATGACTTGTATGAACCAAATGAATACATGCCCCAGGTCGGCGATTACAACATTATTTTAGATGGTGATGAGAATCCCCTTTGTATCACTGAAACATTGGTAACCGAAATCATTCCATTTAAATATGTCAGTGCTGAACATGCTTATCACGAAGGTGAAGGCGATCAGACCTTAGACTACTGGCGTGAAGTACACACTGACTTTTTCAAAAAAGAATACCAAGCAGCTGGCAAAGAATTCAATGATGAAATTCCTTGCTTGTGCGAAGTCTTTAAACGTATCTATTAAAAAAAGCGAGACTAGATATCACTCTAGTTTCGCTTTTTAATTGTCTTTCTTTTCATCTAAAGCTTCAGAAATCTTCTTTAAATACATGACCATCTCTTCTTGCTTATCTTCTTCTGGTTCAGCCTCTTCTTCATCACGACTCTTAATAATTTTGTTCATCACTTTAACTAGCAAGAAAACTACAAAAGCAATGATCAAGAAATTAATAATAGATTCAATGAAAGTTCCATACTTAAAAGTTGCATCCCCAACTTTGAAAACTAAATTGCTCAAGTCAATCTTACCTAAGAACAAACCAATCAACGGATTGATCAAGTTGCTTACCAAGGATTGCACGATGGCTGTAAAAGCAGCACCCATAATTACACCAACGGCTAAGTCCATAACATTGCCGCGGCTAATAAATTCTTTGAATTCCTTTATCATAATTCCAATCTCCTAAATTGATTTCTACCTTTAATTATGGCGGTTTTAGGGTCTTTTGTGCAAATTATTTACTAAATTTATCTGTACGAATCGTCAAAATTGGCCGTTTATATTCATTGATTTCATTTATAATGCTAGTAGAAAGGTTGTGGACACATGAATGACTTTGAAATGTACAAGATGATCTTAGAAATCATTTCTGATAAAAATCCCAAAGATTTGCAAGCACTACTCGACGAATCACAACATTACCAAATCGTTAAAGATTATATTGCTAGTGATGAACCTAATTCCTTTTTAATTCAAAATATCCAAGATATGACTTTAAGCATGATAAACGATGGTTTGATTTCAGCCGTTGTCAGTCCTTTAAAATACGTTACTTTAATCAAATTCAACGGTCTAACCGTCTTAGGTTTTCAATATTTAAAAAAGCTTAAGGAACAAGACACCAAACAACAAATTGAAACGATTCTCAATCAAGAAGGTCACATTATGTCTGCTAAAAATCTTACAGAAATTCTTTCAAAGCTCATTTTTAGTTAAGGCTAACTTATTTACAGTTGTCGATTAACTTAACTTTTGACACCTACCGAATTTAAGCTTACTCTGTATTTGTAACAAGTTTTCTAATAATACGGAGGTTTTTTTATGTCAAAGACTAATGTAGTAATTGTTGGTGCTTCACACGGTGGCCATCAATCAATTTTGGAATTATTAAAGCGTTATGATGACGTGGATATTAAATTATTCGAAGCTGGAGATTTTGTTTCATTCATGTCTTGTGGGATGGAACTTTATCTAGAAAATAGCGTTACCGACGTCAATGATGTTCGTAACTTTGCTCCTAGTGATTTTAAAGATGACAAAAATGTTGCAATTCTCAACAATCATCAAGTTACTAAGATCAACGCTGATAAGAAGACAGTCACTGTTATCAATACTCAAGACAACAGTCAAACTGAATATCCTTATGATAAATTAATTTTAAGTTCCGGAGTTACACCTAAATCTATCCCTGTTCCAGGTAATGATTTAGAAAATGTTTACTTGATGCGTGGCTATGACTGGGCTACTAAGATCAAGAATAAATTAGAAGATTCAAACGTCAAAAACATTACTGTTGTTGGTGCTGGATATATCGGTATCGAAGCTGCAGAAGCCAGTGTTAAAGCTGGTAAAAATGTAACCTTAATGGATGTCATCGACCGTCCGCTAGGTACTTACCTAGATAGTGAAATGACTGATATCTTGACTAAACACCTTGAAGAAAAAGGTGTCAAAGTCATCACAAGTGCTAATATCAAAGAATATGTTGGTTCTGACAAAGTTACCGCCGTCAAAACTGATAAAGAAGAAATTCCAAGCGATGTCGTTATCCAAGCTGCTGGTGTTCAACCAAATACTGATTGGCTCAAGGGTACTGTTGATCTTGATGATCGTGGCTGGATCAAAACTAATGAATATCTACAAACTAATTTGCCTGACGTCTACGCTATTGGAGATGCCACTTTAGCTTACTCAATCCCAGCTGACAATCACGTTCCTATCGCTTTGGCAACTGTAGCTCGTCGTGAAGCTAGATACGTCGTAAAGCATTTATTTGAAAAACAACATGCCCTACCATTTGGTGGTGTTGTTGGTTCTTCAGCTTTGAGTGTCTTCGATTATCACTTTACAGAGAGTGGTCTCAATAGCTTCACTGCTAAACGCTCTAACGTTGAAGTCGCTAAATCATTCTATACTGGTAGCTTAAGACCTGCTTATGTCCCAGCTGGAAAGGACAATCCCGAAGTCTGTGTTCAACTATTCTTCAACCCAAGTTCACACGTTCTCTTAGGTGGAGCCGTTCTTTCAACTTATGACATTACTGCTCAAGGAAATGTTTTAGCTTTGGCCATTCAACATAAACTAACCGTTGAAGATCTAGCCGATGCCGACTTCTTCTTCCAACCTGGATTTGATAGACAATGGAGCATTTTAAATATTGCTGCTCAACATGCACTAGGCGAAAAGGATTTCTAGAAAATAATCGAGCTAGAACTGTTTGAGGTTCTTTCTCAAGTTAGGTTACTGCTAGATGTCGTCGTCCGTTCTGCTTTGTGGATGTCGGAACGTACTGGGCGCAACTTTAAGCCAATTCCAGAATCGGGAACAATCTTAAAGCTTGACCTCTGGTAGAAATTTCGGTATTGAGCATTCACAAAGCTGCCACTACCGACTGGAAAACGTCTTTTATTATTTATTTCAAGTAAATCAAAATAGCATCAATTCAGATATAGTTGTTAACTATTTGTCTGAATTGATGCTATTTGTTTGATTACAGTCCTAGCTCTTTTTTTATACCGCTGGTGGGATTCGAACCCATACATGGAAATCCATACAACGACCTGAACGTTGCGCGTCTGCCAATTCCGCCACAGCGGCAAATAATACAAATAATCTCTCATTTAGATTACAATGAAAATGATACTACAAATGGAGGTTGTTGTAATGGAAAAAATTAGTAAAAATGTGTTAAATCAAGTTATTACCTCACGTGATCCTGAATCATATAAAGGAAATTACGGTAAAATACTTATTATTGCTGGATCAACTCAGTTTGGTGGTGCAGCTATCATGTGTAGTAGTGCCGCCATTCATAGTGGAGCTGGATTGGTAACCGTTGCTACAACTCCCGAAAAATTCACTGCAATTAATGTCAAAATTTCTGAAGCTATGACGATCGACTATCATGATAAAAAAGCCTTATTGACAGCTATTATTAGCAATCAAGTTATTGCAATTGGCCCAGGATTAGGCACATCAACCGTCGCCAAAGGACTGGTTAAAGCTGTTTTGAATAATACTAAAACAGATCAAACAGTTATTTTAGATGCCTCAGCATTAACAATCATTGCTGAAGAAAAAATTCCACTTCAAACAACAGCAAACATCATTTTGACTCCGCATCAAGGTGAATGGCAACGACTTTCTAACTTAGCCATCACTGAACAAATCGAGTTAAATAATCAAAATAATCTACATGAATTAAACCCAGATGCCCTGCTAGTCTTGAAGAAACATCAATCAGAAATTTACTATCACGACCAAGTTTCAAAAATCACTGCCGGAAATCCTGGTATGGCAACTGGTGGCATGGGAGACACTTTAACTGGCATCATTGCCGGATTTGTTGGTCAATTTGGTTTCTCTCTAGAGACGGTTCAGGCGGCCTTATTACTACACAGTGAAATCGGTGATAAATTAAACGAGAAAAACTACGTCGTCTTGCCCTCTTCAATTATAGAAAGAATCCCTAAATATATGGCTAAATTTAGTTCTAAGGATAAATAAAAAGCGTGATTAATTTCACGCTTTTTTTATTTCATTCTTAAGATTTGTCTGATACGATCAACTCTTGAACCAACGATTTTATCAGCTAAAGATGTCTTCAAGACTAAGTATCCATAAATAACTCCACCTAATCCTGCTTCCAAAACCAACACTACCACACTAATAATTCGATCCGAATTACCTACAAAATGGAAGACTATCCAATTTACTAATAATACTGAAACAAACATTATCAAGGAGAACAAAATGATTCCACTGATTCTTCTCGAAATTCGACCAGTATTGAAAGGATAAATTGCATGTAGTTTTGCTAACATAAGCCAGCATACGACGCCCATACCAATACTTGTGGCTACTAGTGGACCAAATTCGTGGAACAACCAAATCATTGGCAATTGAACGACCACTTTTACGATAAAGCCATAAACAAAATACTTAATAGCTAAGCGATTACGATATAACGCTTGTAAAACGGCTGACAAAACGGTGAATAATCCCAGCAATATCGAAATAACTGATGAAAATTGCAACATCAAAACTCCCAAAGCGTCATAACGGTAAAATGTCGTCCATAATGGTTGAGCTACTGCATACATCCCTAATGATGCAGGAATCATAATGAAGAAGAATAATTCCAAAGTATTCGAAATTTGGTTTTCAATTTTTTCTTTATTGCCTTTTGAATACAATCCCGATAGGATTGGCACCGCTGTAACGGCCATAGCGGTCGATAACGAAACGATGATCATAATCAATTTATTAGCCTGAAAACCAAACAATGAATAGTAATTATCCAACTGTGCACCACTAGCATTAACGAACAATCTCATAAATTGATTAAATGTTGATTGATCATACAAATTGAAAAATGTTATTCCGGCATCCAAAATAATGAATGGTAACGCCTGTTGGAAAATTTCACGAGTAAAATTATTCTCATTAACATCTGCAACAGGTTTCCCATTACGAGACAAGCTTCTCAGTCTTGGCAACCGCTTCAAAATCGCTAAAACGAGAATAATAATTGCCACTGCAGCACCAATAAAGGCTGCAAAGGTTGATTGAACAACGGCATTGATATAGTTGCCCTTACTTATTACCATGATCATGTAAGTCGCTATCAACATATAAATAACACGCGCAATTTGTTCGATAAATTGTGAAATTGCTGAAGGAGCCATATCAGAATATCCTTGCAAGTATCCTCTTAAGATACTCAAGATAGGAATAATCAAAACAGCTACCGCTAATGATTTAATAACGGGAATACTTCTTGGATCACCATCAGTAAACATAACCGCTAAGAGTGGCGCTCCAAAGAACATGATTGCCCCAAAAATGACTCCCATAAAAGTCATAATTTTGAGACCATGTTTAAATAATTTATTTCCAGTCGCATATTGATCTAATGCATTATAATGCGAAATTTGTTTAGAAATTGCTCCAGGAATTCCCGCCGTTGAAACAATCAGGAATAAACTATAGATATTATATCCTTTTGCGAACAATGCATTAGCTGCCGGATAATCAGACCCCATCCAGGCCATCCATGGGATAATATATATTGCTCCCAAAATACGAGAAAAAATACTACCAGCTGTCATCCAAGCTGACCCTTTCAACATCGTATCTTGCGAAGATTCAGGGTTTAAAACTGGCATTACTTCTTCTTGGCTTTTATTTACGCCCAAAACTTGCACCACCTTAAAAACTATCCATTTAATTATAGCAAAGTTCTTATCCTAAAAATTTTAAATTACTCTTAAATTACGTAAATTGCAAATTAATTTACAAAAGAACTGCTAATTTTACATAACGAATAAATTGTAAAGCTTTTTTGAGATTAATTCATGTTAGAATGAATTTGTTGTTTCGGAAGTAAGCCGTTTTAATACAACTCACCCACAGTTTCTGCATCATGCAATTATTCATAGCAATCAAACAAATTTTTCATTATTTTTTATCATCTCAGACAAGATAATAAAGAGCTTACTTCTTCGTTGCAACAAAAAAGGTTTCGGAAATATTTCCGGAACCTTTTTCTTTTGGTTCTATTTAACTACGATATTAACAATCTTATTAGGAATGACGATTACTTTGACAATATTCTTACCATCAATGAATTTTTGAACCTTTTCATCATTTCTAGCTAATTCTTCTAACTTAGCTTTATCTGTATCAGTAGCAACTTCTAATTTATCACGAAGTTTACCATTAACTTGTATGATGATTTCAACTGTATCTGAAACCAATTTACTTTCATCATAAGTTGGCCACTTAGCATATGAAATGGATTCATCATGACCAAATTTGCTCCAAAGTTCTTCCATCATATGTGGTGCGATTGGAGCTAATAATTGAACAAGTCCTTCAGCGTAAGCCTTTGGCATAGTATCAACCTTATGAGCTTCATTGACGAAGACCATCATTTGTGAAATGGCAGTGTTGAAATGCAAAGCATCGAAGTCTTCAGTTACTTTCTTAACTGTTTCGTTATAAACTTTATCCAATTTACCATCGTTTGTGTCAGTCAAGAAGCCTTCACGGATTGTGCTGTAGTCATCATCGTTGATGAATAAGTTCCAAACACGATCCAAGAACTTAGCTGAACCGGACAAGCCATTTTCAGACCAGGCGATTGATGCATCCAAGGGACCCATGAACATTTCATAAGTTCTCAAAGTATCGGCACCATAAGATTCAACAACATCATCAGGGTTAACGACATTACCCTTTGATTTAGACATCTTTTCGTGACCTTTACCAAGAATCATACCTTGATTGAATAGTTTTTGGAATGGTTCCTTAGTTGGTACGACACCCAGATCATACAATACCTTGTGCCAGAATCTTGCATACAACAAGTGAAGTACGGCATGCTCTGCACCACCGATATATAGATCAACTGGTAACCACTTCTTCAACAAGTCATAGTCAGCAAGTTTTTCATCGTTATGTGGATCAATGTATCTCAAATAGTACCATGATGAACCAGCCCATTGAGGCATTGTGTTAGTTTCACGACGACCCTTACGACCGTTTTTATCAACCACATTGACCCAATCTGTCAAGTTAGCTAATGGACTCTCACCTGTACCTGAAGGCTTGATATTTGAATCTTCAGGAAGTTTCAATGGCAATTCATCTTCTGGAACTAGTGAAGTTGTACCGTCTTCCCAGTGAATGATAGGAATTGGTTCACCCCAGTATCTTTGACGAGAGAAGACCCAATCACGAAGACGATAGTTAACTTTCTTTTCTCCATAACCCTTATCTTCAAGGTATTCAACAGCACGGTTGATAGCATCTTCTTTGTTCAAGCCATCCAAGAAATCAGAATTAATGTGCTTGCCGTCACCAGTAATAGCACCATTTTCGAGGTTTCCTTCAATAACTTGTGTCATTGGCAAGTCAAATTTTTTAGCAAAAGCAAAATCACGATCATCATGGGCAGGAACAGCCATAACGGCACCTGTACCATAAGTAACCAAGACATAATCAGAAATCCAAATAGGAATTCTCTTGCCGTTTACAGGGTTAATAGCGTATGCACCAGTGAAGACACCAGTCTTTTCGTCATTCAAATCAGTTCTATCAAGATCTGACTTGTGAGAAACTTCTTCCTTGTATGCTTCAACAGCAGCTTTTTGTTCAGGAGTTGTAATCTTATCGACCAACTTGTGTTCTGGAGCCAAAGTCATGTACTCAACACCAAAAATCGTATCGGGACGAGTTGTAAAGACATTAACTGAATCATCTGAGTCGGCAATTTGGAAAGTAATTTGTGCTCCGACTGAACGACCAATCCAGTTTCTTTGCATTTCCTTGATACTTTCTGGCCAATCAATATCATCAAGGTCGTCCAACAATCTGTCAGCATAAGCTGTGATCTTCAACATCCATTGACGCATAGGTTTTCTAACTACTGGGAAACCACCACGTTCTGTTTTACCATCAATGATTTCTTCGTTAGCGACAACAGTACCCAAGTCTGGTGACCAGTTAACCAAAGTTTCTGATTCGTAGGCTAAGCCTTTTTTGTACATTTGTTCAAAGATCCACTGTGTCCACTTGTAAAATTTAGGATCAGTTGTTTGAACTTCACGATTCCAATCATATGAGAAACCTAGTGAATTGATTTGACGCTTGAAGTTTTGAATATTCTTTTCAGTAAAATCAGCCGGATTGTGACCAGTATTAATAGCATATTGTTCAGCTGGTAGACCGAAAGCATCAAAGCCCATTGGGTGCAAAACATTGTATCCTTGAGCACGTTTCATTCTGGCGATGATGTCAGTAGCTGTATATCCTTCTGGATGTCCTACGTGAAGACCTTGTCCTGATGGGTATGGGAACATGTCTAAGGCATAAAAGTTCTTCTTATTTGGATCTTCAGTAGTTCTGAAAGTATCATGTTCCTTCCAGTACTTTTGCCATTTTTTCTCGACGGTGTTGTGATTGTACATATTTTTCCTCCTATAAAAAAAGTCCTATGACTATATAAATATAATCATAGGACGAATTATCGCGTTACCACCTAAGTTCCACACTCTCGTGTGACTCTCAAAATCCTTAACGAGGATCAATCGTAGTCACTTACTAAAGTTCAGCAACTATTATCAGTGGACGAGTTCGAAAATAAGAACCTACGCATTCACATCCCCATGCGCTTTCTGAAAAGTATTCTTATAATCTACTACTTCCGTTGCTTTATATCTTATACCAATAATGTTTGTCCGACAACCAATAAATCAGAATTTAAATTATTTAATTGTTTAATGTTATCGATTGAAGTACCAGCTTGTGTAGCGATGGAATCAATAGTATCGCCATTTTGAACAGTCACTGACTTATTTTGACTATCACTGTCAGAATCATTTGAACTGTAATCATTTTGAACATCGATTGTGGAAGAATCATCATCATTAGATGGTACATACTTCTTAACACCATCACGTTCATCTTGAACAAAGACTGGAGCCTGTTGGTCTCCGTATGCATCACCAACATTACCAGTATCATCCGAAGTCTTGTTAGACAAATTAGTCATAGTAACATTATTGTTTTCATTGCCAATAATCTTTGTCACTGTCAGAGTCTTGCCCGGATAAATATAATTGTCAGTCTTCAAATCATTCAAATTCATCAAAGTATCCGTCGACATATTAAATTTATCAGCGATTGATTGCAGAGTATCACCTTGAGCTACTGTATAAGTTTGATCTTTATCTGAATTATTAACATCGAACTGAGTCAAGTTATACTTTTCAATCATATTGTTAAGTTTGTCGGCATAAGTCGTATCGGTCGCATAACGGCCAGTCAAATACTTAGTTGCATCTTTATAAGATGTAGTATTGCTCTTCCAAGCACCAGCATAGAGCTGTGAATTACCACTAGTTCCACCTCGAAGTAATGAAACATAATCCTCTAGCGATTCCTTGTAAGAAGGATACTTTCTAAAATTAGAACTGATGGAATACAAACTACCTGTTCCATCATCTTCTTGAGTTCCCATGTTAACTGATTCGCCATTATAATCTCCCTTAATACCAAAGAGATTATAATTAGGTGCACTAGCTAAACCACTAGTTCCCCAGCCGCTTTCGACCATAGCTTGGGCAATCATGACAGAAGCGTACAAATCATTATTAGAAGCTAGCTTACGAGCCGAATTACCAATATAATCGATAAATTGCTCATCGCCAACTCCCTTAGAACTAACTGGCGTCACTGTCCCTGTTGCAATATTTTGATTTAACAAATTATTGACAGACAAAGCTTCAGCCTTAACTGGAGTAGGTTTTGAAAGACCAACCTCAGCTACTGCGGTACCAACGAACATACTTGACCCAAGAATCGTCAAATTTCTTCGTAAGTTTGCGTTCTTAGCTTTTTTATTATTTAATCTAGTCAAACGGCTATCTTCGAGTTTGCGTTCATAACGTGTAATAACCATAGATATGCTCTCCCTCAAAATCTTTATACTTTATTATATTTCTTAACAAAAACTTAAACAATAGAGAGATCAAAAAATATGAAAATATCTACAAAAATATCTGTTTTAAATTTATTTCTTTTAGGCTTATTTGTTTTTTGGGCTATAAATGTAGCTACAAATACTACTCTTATCAACAATTTCGATGATTTTTTTATCAATCAAATTTATCATCATAACAATTTGACGATTTGTCTTTTTTCTAATATTACGAATTTAGGTGACACTTTTCCTACGATTGGTGTAACCGCAGTCATCTTTTTGATTTTGATTTTCAAAAAGTATTATTATGCCGGAATATATCTCGTTCTCAATAAAGTAGTCATTGCAGGTCTTAATAGCTTAATAAAAATTATCGTCAAACGTCCACGTCCTAGCCATCACCATTACGTTGAAGCTGGCGGCTTTAGTTTTCCTAGTGGCCATTCAGCTAGTTCATTTGCCTTATACGTTTCACTTTTGATTATCAGTCTGATCATTTTTAAAAAAATCAGTACCAAAATCATCATTAGCACAATTTGTCTGTTAACAGTTATCTTAATTGGATATAGTCGAATCTTCTTAGGTGTCCACTACCCTAGCGATGTCTTTGGTGGATATCTCTTGGCAGCAACTGTCCTAACTTTCAATACTCTATTATTTAGAACTAAGAATTTTTTTATTCTTAAGCTCAAAGGCATTAAAAATTAACCCTAGTATCAATAGTACAAGACCAGCTACGTAAATATTGTGCAATCCAGAAAAAAGAATTTGTCGCATTTTGGGTAAAAGTTGATGTGGCAAGGAACTTGCGGTTTGTGGATCAATCAATTTATTCATCATATCAACTGAAATATTGCTATTTTCAGCAGCACCTTTAGCTAAAGCTGTATTCAAGACGATACCACAGACAGAAACCATCATTGATTGACCAATGGTTCTTACTAAAGTATTAAAACTAGTTGCAACACCCACATTTTCTGGTTCTACAACTGTTTGTGAAGTAACTGTTGTTGTTGTGATTGTCAATCCAAAACCACAGCCAAGTATTCCCGCTAACATACAGAAGTACCAGAATGGTGTAGTTGGATTGGCCAATAATAATAATCCATTCCCAACAAGTAAGAAGAAGAAACTAATGTAAATGACACGATTAGGTGCCATTTTTTTGATTAACGTCCCAGCCCAAAATGATCCGAAGATCCAAACAATCGAACTAGGTGTAACTGCAAATCCACCCATGGATGGACTTAAGCCTAAAATTCCTTGCATCCAAGTAGGAATATAAGCTTCAAAACTAATTAAGAAACCACTAACTAATAAGGCCATTAAGTTTTGTATCACGAAGGTCTTATTCTTGAATAAACCTAATGGTAGAATCGGATCACTTACACGTCTTTCTACTCTAATGAAGATAAAAATAGAAATAATTGAAATAGCGACCAAGCCAATTGGCAAGAAAACATTATTACTACCAATATTTTGTAGAGCTAGCATTAATGGCAACAAAACTAGTACTAATAAAATCGTACCAACATAGTCAATCTTAATTTTTTGATGTTCTCTCTTTTCTTCTTTAAAGAAGAACCAAATCAAAGCCATAGTTAGCAATCCTACAGGCAAATTAATCAAGAAAATCCAATGCCAGCTTAATTTTTCAACTATAAAACCACCTAATAACGGTGCAATAACGGCCGCAATTCCCCAGGCTGATCCGTTTAGACCCAGGATACGAGCTCTTTTTTCAAGTGGATAAATATCAGCAATAATTGTAAAGGTTAAGGGTTGAATTGCTCCTGAACCGATACCTTGGATCACACGTGCCAATATCAAAGTCAACATTGAATTAGACATCGCACACAGTGTTGATCCGATGACGAAAATCACTAATCCTATCAAAAGAATTGGCTTACGCCCGACAATATCTGATAATTTCCCATAAATAGGTGTTGCTACGGCAGTCATTAATAAGTAAATTGAGAAGACCCAATTCATCAAACTAACCCCATGTAAACTACCGATAATCGTTGGCATAGCAGTCGAAACGATTGTTCCCTCAATCGCTGTCATGAAGGTTGCAATGAAAACAGCAATCGTGACAATAACGACATTTGATTGTTTATTCTGTGCCATTAAATAATTCCTCCCATAAAAAAAGAGACCTTCCTAAAGTTTGCCTTTAAGAACGCCTCTGTAATCACCGATTAAATATTCAAGAATTTCTTAATATCATTAACTTTATCAAGTTTTTCCCAAGGTAAATCGATATCTGTACGTCCGAAGTGACCATATGCGGCCGTCTTCTTGTAGATTGGTCTTTGAAGATCCAACATTTTAATAATACCTAGTGGACGAAGGTCGAAGAATTTATTGATAACTGCTTCGATTTGTTCTTCGTCAAAATCACTAGTACCAAAAGTATCAACGTGAATTGACACTGGTTTTGCCACACCAATAGCGTAAGCAATTTGGATTTCAACTTTTTCAGCAACACCGGCAGCTACAAGGTTTTTAGCAATGTATCTAGCAGCGTAACTTGCTGAACGGTCAACTTTAGTAGCATCCTTACCTGAGAAGGCACCACCACCGTGACGTGCAAAACCACCATATGTATCAACGATGACTTTACGTCCTGTAAGACCGGAATCTCCTTCTGGTCCACCAATAACGAAACGACCTGTAGGATTGATTAAAATCTTAGTCTTATCGTCCATCATATTTGCAGGAACAACTTCGTCGATAACATACTTCTTGATATCTTTTTGAACTTGTTCCAAACTAGCCTCAGCTTTGTGTTGAGTACTTAAAACAATTGTATCCACACGAACAGGATGATCATTTTCATCATATTCGATTGTTACTTGTGACTTAGCGTCAGGCATCAAGTATGGGATAGTATGGTTCTTTCTAACTTCAGCAGTTTTTCTCATCAACTTGTGAGCTAGAGAGATTGGTAAAGGCATAAATTCTTTAGTTTCATTAGTTGCAAATCCGAATACGAAACCTTGGTCGCCGGCACCGATTTGATCCAATGGATCCTTATCGTTGTTGCCACGTTCTTCTAAGGCATCGTCAACACCTTGAGCAATATCAGGAGATTGTTCATCTAGTGCTACTAAAACGGCACAGCTATTACCATTGAAACCAGGGTTTGTTCCATCATAGCCAATATCAGTAATTGTCTTACGAACAACCGCCTGAATATCAACGTATGCAGAAGTAGAAACTTCACCAACAACTAGAACTAAACCAGTTGTAACAGTAGTTTCAACAGCAACACGTGCATCTTTATCCTTTGCTAAAATTGCATCGAGAATTGAATCACTGATTTGATCAGCAACTTTGTCTGGATGTCCTTCTGAAACTGATTCAGAAGTAAATAAATAATTTTTTGACATATCTTTTCCACCTTTTCGGTTACAGGGCTTCTCCTTTAAAATAAAAAAGGATCCCATCAGGAACCTTTTAATAGGTTAACACAAAACTAATTGGTTTTCATGAAAAAAATCAATTTGACGATAAAGTTTTTCTACATTAATATGATTTTATAACTAAAAGGAGTCGCTATGGATAAGTTAAACTCTAAAAAATTACTTGCAACTTTTATTGAATTCATTAGTTATCACATCTTTCCATTCATCTTTATTTTTATGCATGATTTGCATAACTATTCCTTGCATGGATTTTTAATTATTATGGTAGCCATGGTAGCTTTGTATAAGGAATTCATTTTAAAATTGAATCCTAATAGATATTTTCATATTTTATATAGTGCAATTTATCTACTGTTAGCAATCTTATCATTAAGATCATTAAATATCTTCGTTATCATTTTGATTTTCGCTCAATTAGCCTTTTTATATTTAATGAGGTACTTACCGGACAACAGTCAAAACTTCACGTCATTGGTAGAAAATTTTGTTGTTCCTAGCTTCATGTCCATTGCTATTGCTTTTACTTATATGCATTTTATTTCAGTTACCTTTGTTGTTCCTTTGTTGCTAGTCAATTTAGCAACAGTCCTCATCAACTACTTTGAAGGCACTAAGTTCGATTATATCGAATTAATAGCAATCTCGGCCTTGAGCCTAGTTTTATTTCTTTTGAGTTATATTAGTCTTTGGACAGCGCTCATCATTGTTATCTTTGTAGTTTCCATGTCATTATTAAAGCTCTTCAAGAATTTCAACCAATCTAATTTAATTTATCGCGTAATTGGAAATTTAATTTTAATTATTTAAGGATTTTCTGAAAATCCTTTTTTTATTGTACAAAAAAACATCTAACCGAAGTTAGATGTTTTATCTTTGGATGGAGGATACAGGGATCGAACCTGTGACCTCCTGCTTGTAAGGCAGATGCTCTCCCAGCTGAGCTAATCCTCCAAAATGACCCGTACGAGATTTGAACTCATGTTACCGCCGTGAAAGGGCGGTGTCTTAACCACTTGACCAACGGGTCATAAATATTTATTTATGTATTGCTCTCTCAAGCACAAGAAATATAATACAATAATAAATAAGGTCTAGCAAGCTTTTTTTTTAATTTTTTTGAATTTTTTTCAAAATTAGGAGGATAATTGATTTTGAACGTGCAAAAATACTTTGAAACCGGCAATACAATGGATATTGCTCAAGATATGTTGGGACATACTTTTTCATATAAATCTGATCAGGGAAACTTTTCTGGCATCATCGTCGAGACGGAGGCCTACTTAGGACCAATCGACATGGCAGCTCATAGTTACAATGGACGCCATACTAAAGCTAACGACCCACTTTATCAAGCTGGAGGAACAATCTATATTTATTCGATCCACAGTTGGTTAGATATGGACATCAGTGTTCAAAAAGCCGGAACGCCTAATGGAATCTTGATTCGTGCGCTTCAACCATTAGAGGGTGTGGACTTAATGGAAGAAAATCGAGGCAAGACTAATTTCGAAGCTACTAATGGCCCAGCCAAATGGATGGCAGCCTTTGGTATCAAAGATAAAACTTTATCAGGAACTGTTCTAAATACTGGCAATTTTGTCTTTTCATCAAAAAAAGTCCAAACTCCTAAAAATATTCTGGCAACACCTAGAATCGGTGTTAAGAATAAGGAGCCTTGGACTTCAAAAGATATGCGTTTTATTGTTGAAGGTAATCCCTACGTATCAAAATTACCTAAGCGAGACATGAATTTAGATTCTTACGGTTGGTTATAATCGATCACTTCTAGCACGGAGTGCATAAAGGATGGCTACAGTATCAACTACTTCTTGCAACATAGCTCCGATAATAGTAGGAATTAAGCCAAATGCTGCAATCAACATTAAGGCGATACAAATAAAGATACCAATCAAAACTGCCTCACGAGCGACTTTCATCGTATCGTGAGCAATTTTCACAGCGGTACTTACCTTGCTCAAGTCATCCTGCAAAATAACTGCATCGGCTGATTCACTAGCAGCATTAGCACCTTTATAACCCATAGCAATCCCGACATCGGCTAAAGCTAGTGCTGGAGCATCGTTAACACCGTCCCCAACCATAACTGTTGGATGATACTCTTTATCTAGACCATCGATAATCTTTACTTTATCAGCTGGCAAACTAGTTGGATATGATTTTGTAATACCTACTTCTGAAGCAACCATCTCGGTTGCTTCTTTTTTATCCCCAGAAATCATTAGGATATTTTTAATACCAAAATCTTTTAATTTAGCAATTGTTGATTTCGATTCTGGACGAATTTGGTCAAGCAAACTATAAACACCTGCGTACTGATTATCAATAGAAACATAAACTCCTGAGCCTTTGACTTCATCGACAACTTCTTTTGTAACAAAACCAGCTTGACCGACTTTGACAATATGCCCTTCAACTTTACCAACAATTCCTTCTGCTGTAACTTCTTTCAAATCATCAGTTTTTTTCAAAGCCACATTATTACTTCTAGCATAGTCTACAATTGCTTCTGCCATAACGTGACTCGAATTTTGTTCAATTGAGGCCGCATATGACATAACAGTCTTTTCATCAAAGTGATTCGTCGTTCTAAATTCATCGACGACCAGTTTTCCTTTGGTGATCGTACCAGTTTTATCAAAAGCTACCGTCTTAGCTGAATTAAGTTTCTCTAAGGCTGTTCCAGATTTGATAATGATACCGTTACGGCTTGTACGACTCATTCCTGAGACAAAGGCAATTGGTGCCGCCAAAATCAATGGACAAGGTGACGCTACCACTAATACTTGAGCGATTCTAACTGGATCTTTCGAGACATACCAAGCCACACCAGCAATGATGTAAGCAATTAAAGTAAATGGTACGGCGTAACGGTCAGCCAAACGAACAAATTTAGCTGGATGAGTTTCTGATTCCTTAACTAACTTAACAATCGCTTGATATTCTGAATCAGCCGCAATCTTTTCCGCCTTGATTTGGAAAGGATTTTCACCGTTGATAGAACCAGACATAACGTGGCTACCGTTCGAGACATTCACTGGAACTGATTCACCTGTCAATGAAGATTCATCAATTTCCGACTGTCCATCAATAACTAATCCGTCAACTGGGACTTGTTCTTTAGGACGAACCAAAATCTTGTCGCCTACTTTGACATCATCAATATCAACATCAGTAACATTACCATCCTTTAAAAGATGGGCCTTCGATGGTGTATTGTCCAAAAGTGATTTCAGTTCACTCTTAGCCTTATTGGCAGCATATTCTTCTAAGGTATCGCCACCTGTCAGCATCAACAATACGATCCAGCCAGCCCAGTATTGTCCCAAAACAATTGTGGCAACAATAGCTGTAATGGCTAATAAATCAATTCCAAAATTACCAGATTTTAAGACCTTGATCATATCAATAAACATAATCAAAGCTAATAATAAACCTAAGATACTGATAATTAATTGAGCATAGTTTGGCAAATGGAAAACAAACTCTAACACTGCCGCAATGAAACCAATAGTCAAAGTTCCATATAATTTAATCTTATCTGAGTTCATAAAAAACACATCCCTCTGATTATTATCCTTACCCAGATTATAACTGCTTTAAAAACATTTTTAAAGTCTTTTTTGGAATGATTCTCATTTAATTATCATTTTTAATAAAAAGTTGTAATAAGCTACATAAGTAGATTTCATGCCATAAAATTAATCTGGAAAGAAACTAATTTAGCTTAAATTATGTCGTATTTAGGTCAAAAAAGGCAAAGAAAATGGCATCTATTTGCTTTAAAATAGATGCCATTTATCAATTGATAATTCTATTTAATTAATTTATCCCAAATTACAACGCTACCACTAGCCAAAGACTTGGGTACATCAATGATTCTTTGATTAGATGAACCTCTGAATTGTAACGATAGATCCTTTTTCCTGAGTAAAAATCGTCCATCAACTAAGATATCGATCAACGATAATAATTCTAATTTATCGGAGGACTCTTGCATCATCTCATCCCAAGAATAACCTGTCCAAGACCAAATATCTTTGTCATGTCCGAATTCTTTTCTAATTCGTTTGCATAACGATAAGCATACTTCAGTATTCAAAAAGGGTTCCCCACCTAACAACGTTAGTCCCTGCACGTAACTTTGACTCAAATCCTTAATAATTTGGTCTTCTAATTCTTTAGTATATGGCTTACCATAACGAAAATCTTGAGCAGCAACGTTATAACACCCAGGACAGCGAAAAAGGCAACCTGATACATAAAGACTGCATCTAACCCCTTCTCCATCGACGAAATTAAAAGGTTTATAATCAGCAATCCTTTTAAGACTGTGGTCCGCGCTCAACCATTCTTTGGGAGTCGGATTGTTTGGTTCTCTCATATTTGGCCGCATTTTTTATCATCTCCGAAGTCATATTCTTTTTCCGTGAAGCTATTTCTACATGTCTTCCATGAATCATTGGTCTTTGTTGAGGATTACCCAAGTAGCCACAAGTTCTTTTTACAACATCACAAAACTCCGGATCATTATTGCCACAGTCTGGGCAAGCAAATCCTCTTGGTGTAGCTTTAAATTCACCTCGAAAACCACATTTAAAACATTGATCAATTGAAGTATTAGTTCCTAAATAACCTACGTGATCATAAGCCCAATCCCAAACAGCTTCTAAGGCTTTCGGATTCTGACGGAGATTAGGATACTCACAATAATGAATAAAACCACCTGATGCATATTTAGGAAAGACTTCTTCAAAGGTCAATTTCTCAAAGGGATTTGGATGCTTTCTGACGTCAAAGTGAAAGCTATTCGTATAGTATTCTTTGGCTGTAATATCAGGAATGGAGCCAAATTTCTCTAAATCATCCCGACAAAAAGTATCAGTTAACGACTCTGCTGGCGTCGAATACAGACTATAGTGATAACCGCTCTCTTTTGCCCATTTGCTACATTTTTCATTCAAAGCTTTCGTGATACTCTCAGCAAAATCATGTGCCTGAGGATTTTGTTCCCAGTCGTTGCCAAAGAAACATGTGCAAACTTCATATAGACCGATATAGCCTAACGAGACCGTAGCCCGACCATTCTTGAATAATTCATCAACAGAATCTTCTTTCTTAAGACGCTTGCCGAAAGCACCATACATGTATAATAACGGTGCATTCTCAGGTTTAGCCTCTTTAGTCCGTTTGATTCGATATTCTAAAGCAGTGTGACAAATTTGCATTTTTTCTTCAAATATTTCCCAAAACAGCTCAATATCACCTTTTGATTCCAAAGCAATTCGAGGCAAATTAACCGTTACAACGCCTAAATTCATCCGACCCGAATTAACCTCTCGACCATTTTCATCTTGCCATCCTTGTAAAAATGACCGACATCCCATCGGAGTTTTAAAACTACCAGTAATTTCAACAATCTTGTCATACATCAAAAGGTCTGGATACATTCGCTTGGTCGAACATTCCAAAGCCAATTGTTTTATATCGTAATTAGGGTCTTCCGGATTTAAATTCAGACCACGTTTAACCGTAAAAGTTAATTTAGGAAAAATAGCTGTTCGATGTTCCTTTCCTAAGCCTTTAATACGAATTTCTAAAATAGATTTTTGAATACTACGTTCGATCCAACTCGTCCCTAAACCGAAATTTATCGTCGTAAACGGCGTTTGTCCCTGTGAGGAATAAAGAGTATTGATTTCGTATTCAAGTGCTTGCATGGCATCATAAATGTCTTTTTTCGTCTTTTCTCTGGCAAACTCAACTTGCTTATCCTTGGTAATCCATTTTTGAGCATCCTTAAGATGTTTTTGATAATTTAATTTTGCATAAGGTGCTAACAATTGATCGATTCGATTAGCTGAACAGCCACCATATTGTAACGATGCCACGTTAGCGATAATCTGAGACATTTGAGCTGTAGCCGTCTGAATAGACTTTGGTGAAGATACCCAAGCATTACCAATTTTGAAGCCATTAGTCAGCATCTCATCAAAATCGATCAAACAACAATTAGTCTCCGGCGTAACTGGAGAATAATCTAAATCATGCCAATGAATATCACCTCGTAAATGAGACTTAGCTACAATATCTGGTAGCATTTTTAATCCTAAGGCTTTACTTGCTACGCCAGCTTCCAAGTCACGTTGAGTATTGAAGATATTGCTATCCTTGTTGGCGTTCTCGTGCACCACTTGCTCATTGCGATTAAATAATTTCTCAATATTTAATTTCACATTAGTTGCTCGAGCAAATTTTTCTTGTTCCTTTATAAAATAGTCTTGATAAGATTTTGCAGCTTGATTCAAATTTTGAGAAATCAAACTATCCGTGATAACTTGTCGCATTTGTTTGGTTGTCATCAAATCAGATTTGATAAATTTAGATACAAAATTCTCAATCAAATTATCTTGTTGATCTTGAGATAAACCCAATTTAGCTATAACAAATTCAATCTTATATGGATAAAATTTAGTTTTGAAGCCACTTCTTTTTTCAACTGGGATCTTTATCAATTGAATTAATTGCGTGGTCATTTATATCTCCCCAATCTTTAATCTATACAACCATTTTATAAAATTTTAAATAATAAAAAAGACTACTAAATACCATATGTTGGTGTTATATAACACAAGCATACAATATATAGTAGTCTTATTTTTGATTTCTAAAAAATATCATTGAAGCAATTTCACAATCAACCGTTATAACCTACAGTTTTACTCAATAATATTGAATTTCATTATGTTCAAATATTTTTAACAAAATAGATTTTATAACGTTGTAATGATTTAAATCATTCTTTTTCACGAGCAAAATAAAATGTGACTGCTGCATAAATAAAGACGATTGCAGTAATAAATAAATGTACTCCATAAAGCGTTGAATTAGTTGGACCATTGGAAATATTGTTAAAGAATCCCAAGGCGTTAATATCTGTAAAGTAACTGATGAAGTAAATCGTTGTCATATAGATCAACTGTTGCGATACATTTCCGACACAGGACAGTTGATACTTAATCAAGAAAGCACGCTCAGAATCTAAATCGGGATCGGTATAAAGCGCATCATTTAAAATACGATTATCAGTTCCTACGAATACCGCTAACAAGAACAAGCCAACAAAGTACGTATAGTTAAACAATGCCAAAACTAAACCTATTAACAATAAAGGATAGCGCCAATTTTGATGTTTTTTCAACAGAGTTGGTCCTAACTCAAAACCAACTAGATAGAGCGTATAAACTAGCATCAAAGTATTGAATTTGAAACGGATCGTACTATCGAAGATGGCATACAACATAACGTAGTTCATAACCACACCACGATTGATTGCCACTAAACTAACCGGAAACATCTTTTTATGAACTCCTAGTTGATAGTACGCAAGGATCAAGAACAAGACGATGGCAGCGATACTGATCACTAAGTCGATCGTATTGGAAACTTCCTTTAAACGTGTATAGCGAATGATGAATAACAACATGACCAAACTCGCTAACACAATCAAATTAAAAAAGGAATTGATCCGAAATTTAGGCTTTTTCTCCAAACCTTGATAGAAGGTCAAACGATGCGTTACGTTCATACCCCCAACCATCGCAGCAAAGAATAAGAAAGCTAACAAAATAAATGATAAACTCAATAATTTAGTCTTTGTGGCAATCAATTCAACAATTAATAATAAGATAATTGTCAAAACCATCGACAAAGTATGCATACGATTGAACTTAAATTCCTTGTCCATCTTACCTCGAGACCGAACCGTCAAATAATATGGCCAAATCCAACTAGAAGCCAATCCTAAGAATACCCCACCAATAATACCAAAGACCGGGTTGCTAGCCCCTAACATACAGAGTGAACCAATCACCCCAAACAAATTCGACATTGAAAGCATCGTCGAAGCTGGCAAAGTAATAAAAGTTGTCAAAAGCATCCCCAAAGCTCTGAAAGTATAGAGCATCAAAAATGGCAACGCAAAGACAAAAATATTCTTATTTTGGTTATATAACGTCAAACAGAAAAAATACGGAATCGCAACTCCAGCGTTAGCCAACAGGTCTAAAACGCCCTCATTAAATACATTTATTATTCGCTTCATTTTTTTCTCACCTGAAATTAAATGTCTCTTAACATTTTAACAGAAATAACAAAAAAAATATGGAACGCAGGCTTATTTCTGCATCCCATATTGATTTATTTATTTTACACGAACTAAATCATCAGCAACTAGTCTTTCAGCAATTTGAACTGTATTCCAAGCTGCACCCTTCAATAAGTTGTCAGAAACGACCCACATGTTGAAAGCTCCATCGTTTTCCAAATCCGGACGGATACGACCAACAAAAGTGTCACGACTATTCACTGCATTGATAGGTTGTGGATAAACTTGATGCTTAGGATCATCTTGCAAGACAGCTCCTGGAGCATCTTTGATTAATTGTTGAATTTGTTCAGTTGTAGCTGACTTATCTTCAACTTCAATATAAATTGATTCACCGTGGCTAATTGGCACTGGTACTCTGACACAAGTTGCAGTGACTTTGATCTTAGGTGAATTCATATCGCCTAGCATGATCTTCTTAGTTTCATGGATCATCTTCCATTCTTCGTGAGAATAAAGATTATCTTCCAAAACATCGATCTGTGGTAAGAGGTTGAAAGCTAAAGGATAATGCTCCTTATCGCCCTTCGTTGGAAAAATATCGGCTTTCATGTCTTTACCATCAAGATAATCTTGAGCTTCAGCGTACAATTCGTTCAAAGCACTTTGACCAGCACCACTGGCAGCTTGGTAAGTTGAAACAATAATTTGCTTCAAGCCAAAAGCTTTTCTGATGGGTTCTAGAGCAACCATCATTTGGATAGTTGAACAGTTAGGATTGGCGATAATACCGTGGTGATTATAAAGTGCAGCTTCGTTCACTTCAGGAACGACCAATGGAACATCTTCTTCCATTCTAAAAGCACTAGTATTATCAACACAAACAGCGCCGCGTTTGACAGCTTCTGGTAAAAACTTCTTAGAAACTGCTCCACCAGCTGATGCCAAAACTAAATCGACACCATCAAATGATTCGGGTTTGGCTTCTTCAACGGTCACATCTTGGCCCTTAAATTGTAAAACCTTTCCTGCTGAACGACTTGATGCTAATAACTTTACTTTTGAAACAGGAATAGTTGATTGTTCTAATTGTTGAATTAAACGTGTTCCAACGGCACCTGTGGCACCCAAAATTGCTACTGTATATTCATCACTCATAAATCTTCATCCCTTAAATATTATTTATAAACTCTCTGTAAACTTTCTCAAGCGCTTCATAGCTTCTTGAATATCTTCCATTGAAGCAGCGTAAGAAATTCTGAAATGACCTTCGCCGCCTTTACCAAAAGCAACACCTGGTGTTACACCAACGAGACCTTCAGTAGCCAATTTATCGGCAAATTCGATTGAACTCAAACCGAATTTTTCAGGAATCTTAGAGAACGTGTAGAAAGCACCTTCTGGCAAGATTGTTTCGTAACCCATGTCATTTAGTTGATCAACTAAGTAATCACGACGTTCTTGATAAATTTTCTTCATTGCGATTGGATCATCGATACCATTCTTCAAAGCTTCTTCGGCAGCAAATTGAGCTGGATTAGAAGGAGCTGTAACTGTGAAGGCGTGCATCTTATTGGCTTGTTCAACGAAATCTTTTGGTCCAGCAATATAACCGATACGGTAACCAGTCATAGCGTGTGACTTAGATAATCCATTGATCAAAATTGTTTTGCCGGGCAAAAGTTTTGCCATTGAGAAATGCTTGTGACTGTAAGTCAATTCAGCATAAATTTCATCAGAAACAACGTACATGTTCTTGTCTTTGACAACGTCGACAAGTTCTTGCAATTGATCCTTTGAGTAAACAAAACCGGTTGGATTACCAGGGAAGTTTAGCATCAAAGCTTTAACCTTATCTTCGCCTTCTTCTTCGATAACCTTAGCCAAGTGTTTTCCAGTCAATTGGAAACCATCAGCAGTCGTATCAACCTGAACTGGGATTCCACCAAGAATTTTAACGATTGGAATGTATAGAGCAAAAGTTGGTGTAGGAATAATTACCTTGTCTCCAGGATTGATGATAGCAGCAAAAGTATCAAAGATTGCTTCTGTAGCACCAATAGTTACGACAACTTCTGATTCAGGATCGTATTGAAGATCGAATTGCTTATCCAAGTAACCTGAGATAGCTTCTCTAAGGCTCAAGAAACCTTTTTGGTCTGAATAGTGAGACTTGTTTTCCTTGATACTTTCAATGGCAGCGTCTTTAACGTGTTCAGGTACATTAAAGTTTGGTTCGCCAAGTGTCAATTTAACTAGACCAGGAATCTTTGCAAATTTTTCAGCAAATTCTCTGATCATTGATCTACCCATAGGGGCAATCGTTTCGTTTACTACATTTTTTACTGATGAATCTAATTCTGGCATTCTTCAACACTCCTTAAAAATTAAATGTAGTTTAATTCTAATACAAAACTGCTTAAATTATTAGAGTTTTTGTAATTTTTTGAAATAATTTCTAAATAATTTGTTCGAGACCGATTACTAAATGATCCAATTTAACTACTTCATCGATAGCCAACTTAACGCCGGTCATAAATGATTGACGGTCAGTCGTACTTTGAGAAATTGTCAAAGTTTCACCAACCCCACCAAAGATAACTTCTTCATCAGCAACAAAGCCTGGCAAACGTAAAGCATGAATCTTAGTTCCATGATAATCGCCACCACGTGTCTGTAACGGATCATCAGAGCTATGCTGAACTTGATCATGACCTCTAGCTTGATAGATTAATCTAGCAGTATTTAAAGCGGTTCCTGAAGGTGCATCGATTTTGTCTTCGTGATGCTTTTCGACAATTTCTGACTCTTCAAAATACTTAGCTGCTACTTGAGCAAATTTCATCATTAAGACAGCTGACAAACCAAAATTAGAAGCAATAATACCACCCAAACCTTTTTGATCAGCCAATTTCTTTAATTCAGCAGTTTGCTCTTCACTCATTCCACTAGTACCAATTACCGGACGAATGTCATGTTCAATTGCAAATTTAGTGTTTTCGAAGACAGCACTAGGAATTGAAAAATCGATCCAAATATCTGCATCTGTTTTAATATCAGTCAATTTATTAAAAATTTTCACATCTTTGTCAAGATCATAAGTTTCAGGATTTAAATCCGTCACGATAGGATTAAAACCAGCTACTAATTGTAAATTTTCTGCATCATTGACCATTTTGACGGCTTTTTGACCCATCGAGCCAGAAAAGCCAGAAATAATAACTTTTATCATAAAAAACTCCTAAAGATCTAAAATTTTAAATAACTTAGTTTGTTCTGTTTCATTCAAAGGCAAAATTGGCAAACGACAACCACCAACTTGATAACCAACATGATTCAAGGCCGCCTTAACTGGTGAAGGTGAAGGATACATGAACAAAGCAGCCATCTTTGGCGTCAATTGACGTTGAATTCTACCAGCAATTTGATAGTTGCCTTCATCCAAAGCTTGGTACATCTCGCTCATTTCTGTTCCATAAAGATGAGAAGCAACGGAAACTACTCCATTAGCCCCAATAACTTTAGCAAAGAGTGCTTGAGCATCCTCACCACTGTAAATATTAAAATCCTTTGGAGCATGTTCAACGATATATTCCAAATCTTCCATCGTATTGCATTGCTTTACACCTTGAATATTAGGGTTCTTGGCTAATTCAACGACAGTTTCTTTTTCCATCAAAACGCCGGTTCGACCAGGAATGTTATAAATCATAATTGGCAAGGGCGAATTCTTGGCAATCGTTTCAAAATGAGCTTTCATCCCACGTTGATTGGGTTTGTTATAGTAAGGCACTACGACCAAAGCCATATCGATTCCCTTGATCTGACTGATTTTCTTAATGAAATCAATCGTCTGAGCGGTATTATTACTACCTGCACCAGCAATGATAGGAACTCGACCGTCGACAATTTCAACAAACTTTTGATAAAGCTCCAACTTTTCAGCTTCAGTCAAAGTTGGTGTTTCACCGGTCGTGCCACCAATGACAAAGCCTTTACTGCCTGTAGCCAGTAGATGTTCAGTCAATTTTTTCAAGGCTGGAAAATCAATCTTTTCATTATCATTAAACGGCGTAATTATCGCTGTCATTAAATCAACATTTTCAAACATCTAATCTTCCTCCAAATCCATGCGGTAATTTAAGAAACCGACCATCGCATCAATTCCTTTTTTGATTGCAGCTTCATGTGGCAAGAAGTCTGCTGAATGAAGTGCACCTTTACTATCAACGCCAAGCCAAAACATTGTTCCGGGAATCTTGTTGATCAAGTAACCAAAATCTTCACCAGTCATTTTAGGCTCAGTTTCTTCAAAATCAATTTGAGAATTGTTCTTCATATAATTAATAAAACGTTTCGTCAAAGCAGGATTATTTTCAACTGGGTAATACCCGCCTTGATTGTATTCCACTAAAATTTCACAATTAAACGACTTCTCTAACCCTTCGGCAATTTCTCTAATACGTTGGCGGATAAATTCAATCATATCTTGAGTTAGACCTCTAATTGTACCCTCCAAACGGGCTGAACCGGCAATAACGTTACGAATCACACCGGCTTCCATCTTGCCAAAGGTAATCACACCACATTTTACTGGATCGATGCTACGAGAAATCACTGTTTGCACTTGTTGAATAAAGTTGGCTGCAATCACAACAGCATCATTTGCCAAATGCGGATAAGCAGCATGACCACTCTTACCTTTGATAGTGACATTTACTTCCGTCGTTCCAGCAAATAAAGTACCATTGTGACAACCAATCACACCGGTTTTTAATTGAGCATTGTCATGAAGACCATAAAATTCATCAACATGAAAATCTCCAGTAAATGCTCCTAAATCGTAAGCAACCTTGCCACCACTATCGGCTTCTTCAGCTGGTTGGAAAAATAAAACTAAATTATCAAGTGGTTGATGCTCACTGAAATAACTTAAAATCCCTAAGCCAACCGTCATATGAATATCATGACCACAAGCATGCATCACGCCAGGATTTTTTGAAGCATAGTCCAAGCCGTTTTCTTCAGTTACTGGTAAAGCATCCATATCGCAACGATAACCAAGATTACGCTTAGGATTTGATCCTTTGACTAACACCAACAGAGCAGTTGGTAGTTCTGGTAGCTCTTTAATTTCCAAATTAGTCTGGTCAAATTGCTTTATCATTTCGAGAAGATAGGCATGTGTCTTTACTTCCTGCATCGATAATTCAGGAATGGTATGCAAATGTCTTCTTATCTTAATTAATTGCTCCTCTGTTAAAGCCATAATTATAACTTCCTTAAAGTACTCTCAATTTTAGTTTTATCAGTTGTCTTTTGATCTTTAACTTTGAGGACTCTAGCGGGAACTCCAGCCACAACTTCATTTTCAGCAACATCCTTAGTTACGATAGCACCAGCACCGACGACTGCATTGTCACCAACTTGAACGCCTTCTAGGACGACTGCATTAGCACCAACAATAACGTTATCGCCAATTCTTACTGGTTGAGCAGAAGCAGGTTCAACGACACCGGCCAAAACAGCATTAGCTCCGATATGAGAATTCTTACCAACAATGGCACGGCCACCGAGAACGGCTCCCATATCGATCATGCTCTTGTCGCCAATTTCTGCACCGATATTGATAACTGCACCCATCATAATTACAGCGTTTTCGCCAATTGAAACTTGATCACGAATGATTGCACCTGGTTCAATTCGAGCATTGATGTGTTTGATATCTAGCATTGGTACAGCTGAATTTTGAGCTGCTGTTTCAACATAAACATCGTTCAAATCATTATCTTTTAAAATTGGTTCAATTATTTTGTAATCACCGATTAAAATTGCTAAATCATTACTCTTAAAAACTTTGATATCTGAAGGAAAATTCACATTTGAAACATCCCCTTGAACATATACTTTAACAGGGGTAATTTTCTTAGAGTTTCCTATATAATTAATAATTTCTTCTGCACTCATTTTTTTCATAAATCTTTCCTCCAAATTAATAATCCAAATCTAAACTAGTTAAATCTTGATAAGTTTCTCGTTTAACAACTAGTTTGTCTTGACCATCTTCAACAAAGACTACCGCCGGTCTAGGATTGCGATTGTAATTCATGGCCATCGAATATCCATAAGCACCAGTATCTAACATCGCTAAGATATCACCTGGTTTTGTTTTAGGCAATTGTTGCTGATCAATTAAGATATCGCCTGATTCACAATACTTTCCAGCCACGTGGACGGTTTGCTCATTTGGTTGATCCATCTTATTAGCAATAACGGCTTCATATTTAGCTTGATACAAAGCAGGTCGGATATTATCGCCCATACCACCATCAACTGACAAATAAGAAGTTAAATTAGGAATGTCTTTTCTTGAACCAACGGTATAAAGCGTATAGCCTGCAGGACCAACGATAGAACGACCAGGTTCGATCCAAATTTCTGGAACATCATTATTTGTTTTTTTCAATTCATTAGCAATTTGACCAATGAATTCATCTGCAGTGATTGGATCATCATCTTCGTTATAGCTAATTCCAAAGCCACCACCAAGATTGATAACTTCAGGCCAATAATTAAATTCAGCTTGGAATTTCTTGGCAATTTCCATCATCTTCTTAGCCAATATAACGAAACCCTTTGTACCAAAGATTTGAGAACCGATATGAGCATGAATACCAAGAAGTTCCATATTCGTATCAGCCAAAACTAATTTCATAGCCTTGTCTGCTTGACCAGATTCAACATCGAAACCGAATTTACTATCAGTTTGACCAGTTTGATCATATTTATGTGTATGTGCGGAAATTCCTGGAGTCAAACGTAACATTACTTTAATCGTAGCTTTTTCTTGTTTTAAGATTTGTGATAGCAAGTCGATTTCGTGGAAGTTGTCTAACATGATTACCCCGACGTGTTCTTTGACTGCCATCAACAATTCATCATAAGATTTATTGTTGCCATGGAAACTGATTTTTTCACTTGGAAAACCAGCACTCAAAGCAGTATATAACTCGCCACCAGAAACAACATCGATATGAACATCTTCTTGTTTCATTACTTGATAGATAGCTTTAACAGCGAAGGCTTTACTGGCATAACTAATTTGATATTTTAAATTATTCTTTTCAAATGCGGATTTAAATTTTTTTATTTGGCTACGGACTTGAGAAATATCAAAAACATAAAGTGGAGTTCCATATTTTTTTGCTAAATCAACACTATCGACGCCACCAATCATCAAATGGCCATTTTCACTCTTTAAATCATCTATTATCATAATCACTGCTCCTTTTACCAAATAAAAAAGATCTCCTTGCTTAATAACAAAGAGATCCATAAATAATCTGCATCAATTTTGTCATAAGCTCAACGTGACCGACTTTTGATCACGACAGTTCGTATCATCTTGTAATACGCCCCAGCTCGCTAAATCCTGTAAAATTTAGTGCTTCGGCAACTTCCCCTTTCAATAAGTTCAAAGCTCTTACAGAAGCTCCCTCATTTACTCATGTCGATTGCGACCTCTTTTGTTGGTATTAAGATTATAACAACACTCATAATACGTCAAGTGATATTAAAAATATTCTCATATTTCTAATAAATAACATTTTTTTCTTGTCATAACAGGGAAAAATGATACACTCATCATTAAAAACTATTTAATTTTAGAGGTGTAAGTTATGAAGGTCGTTAAGTTTGGGGGCAGTTCCCTCGCAACCGGAGAACAATTTGAAAAGGTCATTAATATTATTAAAGATGACTCAGAACGAAAGGTGATCGTAACCTCAGCTCCCGGAAAACGATACCACGGCGATACGAAAGTTACTGATTTATTGATCGAGTATGCTAATGAAGTTATTGAAAATGAAGATCATACTAATATTATCAAGGAGATTATCTCAAGATATCACGAAATAAGCGACTATTTTAAACTTGATGATTCCGTCATAAAACTTCTAAAAGATAAATTAGTCAATTTAGCAAAAACAGATTTTTCAGATAATGAACATTTAATGGCAGCGTTTAAAGCTCACGGAGAATTTCTCAACGCTATTTTATTGAATGAAGTTCTGAATTCTCAAGGTATCAAATCAATTTTTGTTGATCCTAAAAAAGCTGGTATTATCGTTCACGGAAAGCCAAATGATGCTGATATTTCACCAGATACATACCGTAATTTAGAAAATTATAAACTACCAGAAGATAGTCGTTTAGTTTTCCCAGGATTTTTTGGCTACAGTCAAGATGGTAGTATTTTCACCTTCTCTCGTGGTGGTTCAGATATTACCGGAGCAATGTTGAGTCGTGGATTGCATGCAGACTTATACGAAAACTTTACTGATGTTGATGCCATTTATGTTGCTAACAATCACGTTGTCAAGCATCCACAGGCAATCAAGAAGATGTCTTATCGGGAAATGCGAGAACTATCTTATGCCGGATTTTCAGTTTTCCAAGATGAAGCCATCATTCCAGCAGTCAAAGGACAAGTTCCGGTCAATGTTAAAAATACCAATAATCCTAGCGCTGAAGGAACTCTGATTGTTCCTGAACAATTTCTTTTCAACCCTGCAAACGAAATCACCGGGATTGCTTGTTCTAAGCGCTTTTCGGCCCTTTATATCCATCGCTACTTGTTGAATAAAGAGGTCGGCTTTACTTTGAAACTCTTGCAACTCTTTTATAAATACAATATCTCTTACGAACACATGCCTTCTGGTATTGATGATTTAACAGTTATCTTCGATCGTACTAAATTAGATAAAACTACTATCAGCAACCTTTGTCACGATGTCAAAGAAGTCTTGCAACCCGATTACTTAGAATGGATCGACGATTACGCTATCATCATGGTCGTCGGTGAAAGCATCGCTCACAACGTCAATACGATTGGCAAAATTATTGATTCATTAACTAACAACAACATCGCAATCCACATGATCAACCAAGGTGCATCACGAATTTCTATCATGCTAGGTGTGCAGGAATCGGATGCGGACGAAGCTGTTAGACAAATTTACAAGAAATTCTTCAATTAATGAGGTGGAAAAATTGGTAAAATTACTCAAAGTTCATGGTTCAGAAAATAAGTTTTTCATCCTTGATCAAACTTTATTAGATACTCCCTTAACTGATGTTGAATTAAAAGCTTTAGCTATTAATTTATGCAAAAATACACTTGGTGGTGCAGACGGACTCTTAGTCGTCGATACTAGCGAAAACTGTCTTGGAAAAATGCATGTCATCAACGCTGATGGTAGTGAGGCCAAAATGTGTGGCAATGGTTTACGAACAGTTAGCCGTTATCTATCTGAAAAATACCATCTAAATGAATTCAAAGTTGAGACACTCGAAGCTTCCTTAACAGTTTCTAAAGCCGAAAATTTTTACACAGGTGTACCAGCTTTTAGCGTCGAAATTGCTCCTATATCTTTTAACAACACGGACTTACCTTTCAGTTATCAAAAAATGTCTGAAATGATAGATCAAAATATTCCAGAATTTTTACCTAATCAAAAATTTTCTGCCGTAGCTGTTCCTAACCCTCATCTAATCAGCTTCGTATCAGAGGTCAATGAAGATGATCTAGGAACCTTAGGCAAAACTTTGAATGCAGCTAATCCCTATTTTCCTGAAGGCGTTAACGTCAGTTTTGCTAAAATATTAGATACTAATAAATTGTTTGTTCAGACTTATGAACGTGGAGTTGGCTTTACGAACGCTTGTGGAACTGGCATGTCAGCTACTAGTTTAATTTTTGCCTTACTTCACTCTAATGAATTTGATCCAACACAAGATATTTCAGTTTATAACCCCGGTGGTATGGTTAAAACTCATGTAAATCTAAATTCCGTTAAAGAACTCAGTGAGTTACATTTAATCGGCAACGCAACTTTCACCCATGAAATCCAAATCAGCGAACTGAATTTACACAATAACAACTTGAGTAATTTAACTGTCACTGAAACTGGCGAACAAAAAAGCTATCAAGCCTTTGTTGATAGTATCTCTAATTAATTAATAAGGAACATCTTCAATCGAGATGTTCTTTTTTTGTATAAAAAAAAGACTTATGAGAATAATCTCATAAGTCTTAAGTAGTGCGCCCAGTAGGAGTCGAACCTACAACCTTCTGATTCGTAGTCAGACACTCTATCCAATTGCGCTATGGGCGCATATCACCAACTCAACGATACTAATTATATCATATACATTATAATAGTGTATACATTTTATAAAAAAATATCGATAAGTTTGTAAGCCCTGGAGTAAACCGATAAAAAATGTCTCTGCAACAACTGCAAAGACACTAAGCTTACGGAGAGTAGGGGATTTGAACCCCTGATACAGGTCAATACCCGTATACATGATTTCCAATCATGCTCCTTCAGCCACTCGGACAACTCTCCAGGGTAAAAAAAAACTCCGGATGTCAGACTCGAACTGACGACACCCTGATTAACAGTCAGATGCTCTACCAACTGAGCTAATCCGGAATAATAAAACAGCGTGGCAGCTCCCTATCCTCGCGGGTAGTTTCCCACCAACTACTTTCGGCGCGGAGAAGCTTAACTTCTGTGTTCGGCATGGGAACAGGTGTATCCTTCTCACTATCGCCACCACACTATTTTGCCTCGTACCTTCAAAACTAGATATTAAGTTAATGATCATAACACTTCGAACTGCTGTAAACTCTTACTCGATTAAGTCCTCGATCTATTAGTACTGCTC
>NZ_BJDU01000002.1 GCF_005405305.1 Companilactobacillus formosensis | reverse complement strand
ATGCGTATTCAACTTATAAGAGCGTAAAGAAAAAGAACCATACCAATTAAGGCATGATTCTTAGTAAAAGGTCTTACCAACATGATTTGACTTAGACCCATAAAAAGGCCTAGAACTTAATGTTCTAGGTCTTTCTTTTTCATCAAAAGGATTCTCGTTAAAGAAATAGTAAAATAAATGGCAGTCGCTTTCGAGAAGCAACACTAAACAAGAGAAGTTTATTTTTTATCTTTTGAAGATTTTTTATCTGCAGAATCTACGCGTTTTACGTTTTCTTTTACATCATCGGGAAGAGAGGCAAACTTATCAAATAAACTGCCAAAATCACTTTCACGTTTCACTGTTAGGCCCATCGGTATCAGCCCCTTTCAGGTTTCTTTATAATTAACTACATTATAAAACCTTTTTGAATAAATAACAAATATCTGCTTAAGCTTTTTCAATCTTTCCAGTAGCAATTGGTAATGTAACATGAGCATCGTAGTTACCAACCTCTCCAGCTACTGAAACTGGTAATTTAAGATCTTGTGGGACACCGTGAACATAGATGACACGCTTGTCTAATTCCAAATCGTCTGTTCCAAAGACTTCTTTGAATTGTCTCTTCAAAGCATCTAAAGGAACATCTTTTTCATAGGCGAAATAACCATTAGCATCAGAGGTTGGATAATTGTCATTAGGAATATTCATATCTTGAGGGGCGTTGTCAAATGGAACCATGGTTGTACCTGAGACAGCTTCAGTTTCTGGTAAATCAACTAAGTTGTCATGATTGATATCTTGGTCCATAGTTGCGATTTGGGCATCTTTTCCATCAGGGAAGCCGTGGAAATGTTCCCAATGTTGTGTGTTAGCTGGAGTATCAAACATTTCAATTTTAATGTGTAGATTATTGTCGCTTTCAGTGAATTCAGCTTGACCGTGGGCAGATACGCCAATATAGTCTGCATTTAAAGGAACAATTTTAGCAATATATTTTTTTGTCATAATAAATACCTTCTTAATTAATTTTGTACGAATCAATTTTACACAATGAATTATATAACAAAAATATATATTTTCAAATAAATTGCTCAAATTACAGATATGGCAGTTAATTTGACAATTATTTAGATTAAATTAAGATTAAATAAGTCTAGTATTAAAAGGGAGGGATATTTTCATTGGCAACTGAATATCTTGAACATAAATTAAGTCTTTTGCCACCGCGTCCGGGTTGTTATTTAATGAAAGATATCAATTCCAAGATTATCTACGTTGGTAAAGCTAAAAATTTAAAAAATCGTGTTCGATCATATTTTAAAAGTTCACATGAAGGTAAAACAGCACGATTAGTCTCTGAAATTAGAGATTTTGAAACTATTATTACTTCTAATGATAAAGAAGCGTTTTTGCTAGAAATAACATTGATTCAAAAACATCAACCTTATTACAACATCAAATTGAAGCGTGGTACGGGGTATCCGTATATCAAAATTACCAATGAACGTGATCCTAAAATGGAAATCACTGGATTGGTAAAAAAAGACGGTGCTTATTACTTTGGCCCCTATCCGAACGTTTGGGCAGCTTCCAATACCTTGAATTTTTTACAAAAAGTTTATCCTTTAAGAAGATGTCAAGGAAATTTAGGTCGTCCTTGTTTGTATTATCATATGGGACAATGTTTGGGTGCTTGTTTTAAAACAGTGCCTAAGTCTGAATACGATGCTCAAATTGAAAAAATCAAAAAATTTTTAGGCGGCAATGTTGGAGAAATCAAGCATCAGCTTGAAGAAAAAATGTCCCAAGCATCTGAAAAAATGGAATTTGAACGTGCTGCTGAATTACGTGATCAAATCAAGTACATTGAAACAACTGTTGAGAAGCAAAAAATTATTTCCAATGACAGTACACCAAGAGATATTTTTAATTATTACGTTGAAAAAGGTTGGATTTCAATTCAAATCTTCTTCATTCGTCAAGCTCGTCTGATGAAACGTGAAAAAAAGGTTTTTGCCTGTATCAATACTCCCGAAGAGGAATTATCGACGTTTATACTGCAATTTTATAATCGTCGTAATCAAGTTTTGCCTAAAGAAATTTTAGTTCCTGATAATTTGGATAAAGATACTTTATCTCAAGTTTTGAATATTCCTTTTAGGACGCCACAACGTGGTCAAAAGAAGGATTTAATGGATATGGCAGCTGAAAATTCTAAATTGGTCTTACAAGAGAAGTTTCGTTTAATGGAACTCGACAATCGTCAGACTTATGGAGCACAAAAACAAATTTTTGAGGCTTTGGATTTACCATATGGCCATATTATTGAATCATTTGACCATTCGCACATTCAAGGAACTAGTCCAGTTTCAGCCATGGTCATGTTTAAAGATGGTCGCCCTGAGAAGAGTGGCTATCGTAAGTATAAGATCAAAGGCGAAGTTGAACATCAATCTGGTGCTGATGAAGCTGCTAATACTCGTGAGGTAATTTATCGACGCTATTCACGATTAATCAAAGAAAATCACCCATTACCGGATTTAATCTTAATGGATGGTGGTATCATTGAATTGCGTGTTGTTATGGATGTTTTGGTCAATGAATTAGGAATTGATATTCCAGTAGCCGGGATGGTCAAGGATGATCATCATAATACATCGCATTTGATTGTCGGTGAAAATGGTGTTGAAGTGCCACTGGATAGAAAGAGTCAAGGTTTTTATTTGTTGCAAAGGATTCAAGATGAAGTCCACCGCTTTGCAATTACTTTTCATCGCAAGACTCGCAGTAAGAATGCCTTATCTTCACAGCTTGACAATATTCAAGGTGTTGGACCCAAAACTCGAACTAAATTACTGAAAAAATTTGGTTCTGTTAAGAAGATGAAGGAAGCCACAGTTGAGCAGTTGACTGATTTGGGTATTCCTAAGACTACCGCACAGACAATTAAAATTACGTTAGCTAGTACAGATTTTCATAAGAAATATCATAAAGGTTAAAAATTGGGGGATATTAGATGATTACATTAAAATCACAACGAGAAATAGAAGGAATGCGTGAATCTGGTAAGATTTTGGCCGGAGTACATTTGGGACTTCGCGATATTATCAAACCAGGAATTTCAGCATACTCCATTGAAGAATTTGCTAATGACTATATTGTAAGTCATGGTGCTACACCTTCAGAAAAAGGATTTGAAGGTTATAAATATGCAACTTGCGTTGATGTTAATGATGAAGTTGCTCATGGGACACCTCGTAAAGATTTGATTTTGCATGAGGGTGACATTGTTAAAGTAGATATGACCGTCAATTATAAAGGTTACGAAAGTGATTCATGCTGGAGTTATGCCGTTGGTTCCGTTAGTCAAGAAACATCTGACTTGATGGAAGTTACTAAGAAGTCACTTTATTTAGGAATTGCTCAAAGTGTTGCCGGCAATCGTTTAGGTGATATCGGTTATGCAATTCAACACTATACTGAAGATAAGCACGGCTATGGAGATGTTCGTGAGTTATGTGGACACGGAATTGGACCTACAATGCACGAGGAACCAGATGTTTTGCATTATGGTGAACCTGGTCGTGGCTTGCGTTTGAAGAATGGTATGACAATTACTATTGAACCTATGATCAATGAAGGTACTTGGGAAATCGTCGATCGTTCTTTGAAGGACCCTAATGATGATTGGATTTATTATGCTAGTGCTGATGGTTCATGGTCTGCTCAATATGAACATACTTTAGCAATTACTGAAAATGGTCCTGAAATTTTGACGTCACAAGATGCTGCCGAAGATGAGAAATACTTAGCTTGGGCTCGCGATTACCTTAAGGAACACAATCAAAATAAATAAGTTCAAAACAAAAAGTCGTCCAAATAGGGCGACTTTTTTGCTACAGAAAATATTTAGTTATTTATTACATCAGAAGCTTTGACGAATTCATTAGTGGCAACACGATAGTATTTTGTTTCGTTGGCACCTAGGTAAGCTATACGGTCGTATTTCCAAGCAGTGTTGGCGGCAAGACCACGGTTATTGATTAATTTGTCTTCAACATCTGCTAAATAGGTTACTTCAACGTCTTTAGTATTAACGATACCTTTTTGAGCAACATAACGATAGATATCACTATCTTTGACCCATTCGTTAGTGGCAACACGATAGTATTTGACACCTTTTAAGGTAATGATTTGATCAACTTTCCAATCCGTGTGATCGGCTAATTGACGTTGTTTATTTTTAGTCATTTGACCATTGTTGAAGTCATAAAGATCAACTGGTTTTTTCATTGTCCCGACTAAACCGTTGTAATGGCTTGGTAGGTTGGAATCAGTGTTGTTGCCATTTGGATTGTTATTTTGATTATTGTTATTAGGCTTTTCTTCACTAGTATTTTTCTTAGTGTAGGTAACTTTTTCTTCAGTTATAATTTTTCCATCTGAATTGACGTGAGCTGTTACAGTAGTTTTATCAGCAACATAACCATCTTTTTGAGGAACAGTGACTTTAATGTTTTCACCAATTTTACCAGTAACATTTTTTACTACTTGTTTACCTAAATTGGATTCAATTGTAACATCGGAAGTGACTGAAGAATCAGGAGTTTCATCGGCTTGGTTAGATTCGTAATATAACTCTAAAGTCGTTGTGCGACCAGCGTTATCATCGTTAACGAAAACTTTACCATCTTCAAGAGACTCGCCACTGATACCGTAGATACCAGTATTTAAAAAGTTAGGTTGACCATCGACAGTACTTGCGGCACCAATTTTACCAAAGTTTTGATTAAAGATTTTGCTGTGAAGAATTGAACCAGTTTGGATAGAAGTACCAAGTTGAGGTACATATTCGTTGATTGTACTCATGGCAGTTTTATTTTTGTTCAAAGTGGCTACTTTGCTATCAGGCATTTTAGGTTCGTCCTGAAGTGGAATAGCGCCATGTAGTTCTCCAGTAACTTTTTTGGAGAAGTAGGGTTTATTGTCTAGATAAACTTTAAAATTAATCGTATAAGGCTTAGCTTTTTCTAAATAAACGGTAAATTCTGTTCCGTGATCTTTGTCGATTTCTTTACGATTGTATTTTTCAATTATTGGACTATCAAAGTCAACATCGTCTTCATCATTGTCAGACTCAAAAGGATTCCAGTTTGCTAAAGCTTCAAAGTCCATATCGTAAGCATCAAAGTAACCAACCGGTTCAGGAGCGTCGTAAATTTTTTTTAGAGGTTCAACCATAAAGGTTTCTTCAGAAGGGAAATCTTTGTACTGCAAAACTTGTTCTTGTTCATGGGTATAAATTTCTTCGTTGGTGTCTTTTAGAACGTAATGGATTCTGGCTGAGCCTTCGTAAACTTCACACGTTATGGTAGTTATTGGCTTGCCGTTATCAAACAGGGTAAAGGTTTTAGTATTATTGTCGTAAGTCATTCTTAAGTTGACGTTTAAAGCTTCATATTCTAAATGTCCACCCCAATTGGATTTAGTATAAATGCTTGGTGCACCAACACCGATTTCCTTGCCTGCTTTAAGATCCCAGATATTACGTTGATTCAATTTGACATATCCAGTTTCTAGGTATTGTCCAGTCTCAGCATAAGCTTTGATAGGGATACAAGCTTCTTCTTTTAAGTCAGATAATTCAAATTTTTCACCAAAATGGAGAACCTTTCCTGAAGGAACCATATCGGTGACATTTCTAACAATTGCAGCTTGAGTATTAGTTGTTTGAATTATTGGACTACAAAAGCCAGTTAGGATTAAAGCTGATAGTAAGATAGTTGTTTGTTTTTTCATAATAAAACTCCTTGCGTTTTGTGGTAGGGGGTTTCTTCAAGTTTTCCTTGAAAGCAGTTACAAGTATAGCAAGGAAATTGGCATTGTGAAGTAAAAATATCATGATATATCAACAAACAATGAAAAGGGAAAAAAGTAATTATATTAAATATTTTTGTTAGTGCTTGCAAGCAAATCTAGTGAGATAATTAAAAGGTCGAGGGGGGATACTATTGATGAATTTTTTTACCTTTGCTAATGGGTTGAGTGTTGTCTGTATCTTGTTGATCATCGTTATGATAATCGGCAAAACGCACTTTACCAAAATAGTGGAAAGCATTATTAAATTTTTAATTGCTATTATGGCAACGACTTCGTTAGTGTCGTTATTGATGCAAACTTATAATCCCGACATTGCTAAATTAGTGGCAAAAACGGGCTTAAATTTAGATGTAATTGATTTGGGTTGGACACCGGCAGCTATTATCACATGGAGTTCAGCTTACAATCTACTAGTTTTATTAGTTATGATGATTGTTAATGTGATTTTGTTGCATTATCATGTTACGAAGACTTTAGACGTCGATGTCTTCGATATTTGGCACTTGTCATTCGTGGGTCTATTAGCGATGTACATGGGTGCAAATATCGTTGTCAGCTTGATTTTTGTAATTGCCTTAGGAATTTTGAAGTTTATTAATTCTGATTTGATGAAACCAACTTTTAATGACTTGATGAACGATCAAAAGGGTCCAATGACTTCAACTCACATGAATTACTTGATGAATCCCATCGTAATGTTGCTGGATGAGATCTGTAACTTGATTCCAGGAATTGATAAAGTTAATTTTAATTCAACTAAATTAAACAAAGCAGTTGGTTTTTGGAGTTCTAAATTTGCGACTGGATTTTTCCTAGGAATATTAATTGGTCTATTCGGACAAATCAGTTTGAAAGATATTTTTGGATTAGCATTTTTACTAGGAGCTTTCATGGAATTGTTCAATCTTATCGGTTCATGGTTGACTTCATCGCTTGATCCAATTATTAAAGTCATCACTGATCATTTGAACAAGCATGGCGTTAATATGAGCTTTGTTGGTTTGGACTGGGCCTTTTTGTCCAGTCGACCTGAAGTTTGGTCAGTGGCTAATATATTGGCACCTTGCTTAATTATCGAAGCCTTCTTGTTACCAGGTAATCGTATTATTCCTTTGGGTGGTTTGATTGCCATGGGTATTACACCATCGTTATTGGTCGTAACACGTGGAAAGGTCTTTCGAATGATAGTTATTGGGGTAGTGGAAATTCCAATCTTCTTGTGGTCAGCTACTTTGACAGCACCATTTATTACTTCGATGTTTAAGAATATTTTATTAAATGATACGAATATAGGGATGATTGGTTCTGCTACCAAAGAGGGTCCAATCGAACAATTGTTGGCAATCATGATTGGTAAATCTTCATCTGGTGATTTGAAATTTATCGCTTTGACTGCTGCTGCAATTGTCGTTTACTTATTACTTTTCTTCTGGTATCGAAGCAGAATGAAAAAACGTAATTTAGCTTATCAATCAGAGACAAATTAATTTGAGCAAAATAAATAGGATGCAGATAGCTGCATCCTATTTTTGTATCTTTTTTTATAAATTTAATTCAAAAGCTAGACGGGCATTGTCTTCGTGATTGACAGCTGGTTCGGAAACATAAATTTTACCACGGTGAACATAACCAGAACTCTTGGCGAGAGCTTGCATGCGTTTGTTCAATTGGTGGGTATCGATTCGGAAGTTTCTGATGCCATTTTGATATGAGTGACTGATCAAATTAGAAACAAAGATTTTTCCTAAATGTTGACCGGCATAGTCAGGGTTGATAGCGATCCGGTGAATTGTAGCATATGGATCAGTATTATTTTCCCATTGACCGTTGGTAATGTCGTGATAGTTAGGGTCATCAGCAACGATTAAAGTAGCTGTTCCGGCAATCTTGCCATCGACTATTAAAATCCAGCATTGTTGGGCTAGAATGTCGTTTTTAATAGTCTCAGTATCTGGATAGCCATTTTGCCATTGAGGGCTGCCATCAGCTTTTAGCATAGCTTGAGCTTGACCGATGATTTTCATTATTTCTGTTAGATCTGAAACTTGTGCGCGCTTGATATAAACTGAGCTCATTTATAAGCCTCCATATAAGTAAGATGATTTAATTTTATCACTTTATTTTTGGTAAAAAAAAGTATCTACCAACGAAGGATAGATACTTTATAAAATTATTATTTCTTTTTAGCAGGTTTCCAAATACCATAGATGATACCAGAGATGATAGCACCGATAACAACGGCTAATAAGTAAAGTAATGGTTTATTAGCTAGTGGTGTAACGAAAATACCACCGTGAGGAGCAGGAACGTTGATGCCCCAAAGTTGTGTCAAGCCACCACCGATTGCTGAACCGATAACACTAGATACGATAACGTGTAGTGGATCTCCAGCAGCAAATGGGATAGCACCTTCAGTAATGAATGATAAACCTAAGATATAGTTAGATAGACCAGCTTGTCTTTCTTGATCAGTAAACTTGTCTTTCCAGAATGTTGTAGCAATAGCAATTGCTAGAGGTGGAACCATACCACCAACCATAACGGCAGCCATTAAAGCACCGTCTTGTGTAGCAGTGAAAGTACCAATGGCAAATGTGTAAGCGGCTTTGTTGAAAGGACCACCCATATCGATAGACATCATGCCACCAAGTAAAGCACCTAAGATAACAGCATTACCAGTACCCATTGATTCTAGGAAGTGAGTAATTGCAGCATTAACAACGGCAAAGATTGGATCAATTGCAAAGTACATAATAGCACCGGTGAAGAGCAAACCTAGAACAGGATAAATCAAAATTGTCTTCAAACCAGCAAGTGAATGTGGAAGATTCTTGAGCCATTTCTTAAGGAAGACAACAACCCAACCAGCGATGAAACCGGCAAGTAGACCACCGATAAATCCGGCCGGACTCTTGGAACTAACTACAGAAGCTGTAGCTTGTGAAGCCATGTAACCACCAACAAAACCAGGTAGTAGGGCAGGACGATCACCAATTGAAACGGCAATATAAGCAGCTAAAACAGGAATCAAGAAACTAAATGCATAGTTACCAACATTGTTAAAGAACAAGAACCATTGTGATTTTGCACCAACGGAGTTTTCTAATAGGAATGAAATTGCCATTAGAATACCACCACCGACAACGAATGGAAGCATGTTACTGATACCATTCATTAAATCAGCATAAATTCTTGACCAAAGTGATTTCTTTTCTTCTGATTCTTCTTCATCAGAACTTGCACCGCCTTCGTCATGAAAGACTGGAGCTTTTTGTTCAACGGCTAAGTTGATCAATTCTTCAGCTTTATTGATACCATCACTAACAGGACGGTTAACTAAGTGCTTGCCATCGAAACGAGGCATTTCAACCTTTTTATCAGCAGCAACGATAACACCATCGGCACGTTTGATTTCATCGGCAGTTAATCTGTGTTTAACACCTTCAGAACCGTTAGTTTCAACTTTGATGTCAACACCCATCTTTTCGGCTTGTTCTTTTAGAGCAGCTTCAGCCATGTATGTGTGGGCGATACCAGTAGGACATGCAGTAACAGCAACAACGTAAGGTTTTTTCTTGTCGTCAGCACTAGCAGCTTTGGTAGCTTCTGCTTGGGCTTTTTGCTTTTCTTCGTCAGCTTTGTCTTTGGCTTCTTTTTCCTTCATAGCTTGGTCGAATAAGCCTTGGACTTCATCAGGAGTTTTAGCAGCTTTTAAGTTCTTAACCAATTCTGGATTGATCAAAAGTGATGAAAGAGCAGCTAAAGCTTGCAAGTGAAGATTGTCAGCACCGTCTGGAGCAGCAATCATGAAGAATAAGTAAGCTGGTTGACCGTCTAATGATTTGTAGTCGATACCGGCATTGCTTTTAGCGAATAAAACAGTTGCACGTTTAACAGCTTTGTCGCGAGCATGTGGCATGGCAATTCCGTCACCAATACCAGTACTAGTTTGAGCTTCACGCTTTAAGATGTCAGCTTTATAAAGTTCTTTGTCGTCAATGACACCGACTTGATAGTACTTGTCAACCATTTCCTCAATGGCATCCTCTTTGTTAGTAGCTTTCAAGTCCATGATCATGGCGTCTTTTAATAATAGTTGTTTCAAGTCCATTTTTAAAAGTCCCCCCTTGGATTAAAGTTCGGTAATAGTAATTTGTTTATAAACTTCGTCAATTTTTTCTTTTGTAGCGATATCTTGACTAAAAGCAGTGGCTGAACCACAAGCAGCACCAATGTGGAAACTTTCGATTGGATCTTTTGTATCCATGAAAGTACCAGAGAAACCAGCAATCATTGAATCACCGGCGCCAACTGAATTGATGACTGTACCTTTAGGAGCGTTGGCCTTGTATGCTTTGTCCTTAGTAACTAATAGAGCACCATCACCAGCCATAGAAACTAAAGCGTGTTTTGCACCTTGTTCCAATAATTTTCTGGCATAAGTAATGATTTCTTGTTCATCTTTGAAAGTAACGTTGAACAAGTCAGCTAATTCATGATGATTTGGTTTAACTACTAGTGGATGTAGGGGCAAAGTGTCTAACAATGCTTGTCCAGTAGTGTCGATAACGAATTCAGCACCATTTTTTTGAATCTTTTTAGCAATATCTAAATAAAAATCTGAATTCAAATTTTTGCAAAGGCTACCAGCCATGATAACAATGTCACCATCACCGATAGTATTTAGATTATCCATGAAGGTTTTCTTTTCAGCTTCACTGATTTGTGGACCAGCACCATTGATCTCAGTTTCCTCATTTTGATCAACAGCATTGATCTTAACGTTAATACGAGTGTCTTCTTTAACCTTAGTGAAAGAAGTTTTTAGGTCGTGTTGGCTTAACAATTCTTCAAACATTGAACCAGTTGCGCCACCTACAAAACCAAGTGCAGTAGAATCAAGTTTTAATTCTTTAAGAATTCTTGAAACGTTGATTCCTTTACCACCGGGAAGTTTTACGTCATTAGATGTACGGTTAACTTCACCAGTGTTTAAATTCTTCAATTGTAGAACGTAGTCAATTGAAGGATTGACTGTAATTGTGTAAATCACTATTTTGCCTCCATAATTTTTGTATATTTGTTCAAAAGACTGAATTCCTTTTCCGATAGCTTATTCGTTATTAATGGAACCTCATCTAAAGTTGCAAAACGACTAAAACTGACTTGCGAAAACTTAGAACTATCAGATAAGACAAAAGCTTGATTGGAATGTGCTATGGCTAAACGCTTAATAGCAGCTTCCTCGGGATCAGGCGTTGTATATCCAGCATCTGTTGAAAAACCATTTGTACCAATAAAGGCGTGATCAAAATGATAATTCTCCAAAGTTTGGATAATAGTCGAGCCTACTAAAGCTTTTGTAGATGACTTTAATTTCCCCCCTGGGATGAACGTGTTTACTTTGTAATCGGCTAACATTGAAGCATTGTCGACACTGTTAGTAATGACTAATAAATCGGTATGTTCAATTAAATAGGGAATCATGAATTGAATCGTGGTCCCTGAATCAAGAAAAATTACTTCATTATTTTGAACTAGACTAGCAGCTGTTTGGCCAATCATTTTTTTCTCATTAATGTGAACTGCAGCTTTTTGTGAAAGAGCAGGTTCTTCATGCAATGAAATCACGTTTTGAGCACCACCGTGAATTCGCAATAATTTGTGACAATTTTCCAAATCTTGCAAATCACGACGCAAGGTAGATTCCGAAGCACCAGTTAATGGAATTAAATCGTGGAGTTTGACAATATTATGAATTTTTAATTGTTCAAGAATTATTTGTTGTCTTTCTTCAGTAAGCACTTTCATCACCTCGCAAATGATATAATACAACCATTATCGTTCAAAATCAATCATAAAAAAGCAAAAACTTCCAAAAACGTTCAAAAAATTTAAGAGCTTTGAAAAAGTACTGGACAATCAATCACAGTTCAAAGTATTATGAAGTCTGTTTTTGTGCTAAAATTTAGAAATGATAATTATAGTTTAGAAAGGGGGATTTTAATGTTTGTAGATAACGTTAAAATCACCGTTAGATCCGGAAAGGGTGGCGACGGGGCGGTAGCTTTTCGTCACGAGAAATATGTTCCACTCGGTGGACCTTCCGGCGGTGATGGTGGTCGCGGTGGCGATATCATCTTAAAGGCCAATGAGGGTATGAATACTTTAATGGACTTTAGATACAAGAGAATTTTTAAAGCTCAACCTGGTCAAAATGGTCAAATTAAAGGAATGTACGGTCATAAGGCTGATCCAGTTTATATTAATGTACCAACTGGTACTTCAGTATATGATGTAGAATCTGGTCGTTTGATCGGTGACTTAATAGAAAATAATCAAGAATTAGTAGTAGCAAAGGGTGGCGACGGTGGTCGTGGAAATATTCACTTTGCTAATTCCAAGAATCAAGCTCCAGAAGTAGCTGAAAATGGTGAACCTGGTCAAGAAAAAATCATTAAATTGGAATTGAAACTAATTGCTGATGTTGGGTTGGTTGGTTTCCCATCAGTTGGCAAGTCAACACTTCTATCAGTGTCAACTTCTGCCAAGCCTAAAATTGCGGCTTATCATTTTACGACTTTATCACCAAACTTAGGTATGGTGCGTTTAGAATCAGGTCGTGACTTTGTTATTGCCGATTTGCCAGGTTTGATTGAAGGAGCTTCAAATGGTGTCGGATTGGGAATCCAATTCTTGCGCCATGTTGAACGTACGAGAGTTATTTTGCACTTAGTCGACATGGATCCAAATAATGGTCGTGATCCTTACGAAGATTATTTGGCAATCAGAAAAGAATTAGGTAACTATGACGAGAATGTCTTAAAGCGTCCAGAAGTTATCGTGCCAACTAAGCTGGACATTCCAGGCTCAGAAGAACGATTAGCTGAGTTCAAAGAGAAATTACCAGAAGACGCTGATATTTTCCCAATTTCAAGTATTCAACATACTGGTGTGAAAGCTTTGATGAATCATACTAGTGAAGTCTTATCTAAAGCAGAACCAATTCACTTTGATGTTCAAGCTGATGAGACTAAAGAATACAATTATGAACCAGAGAAAAAAGCATTCACGATTGAAAAAGATGGTGAACACAGTTTCGTTGTTAAAGGTGCTAAAGTTGAATTACTTCTTCAAAGAACTAATTTGGATCACCAAGATGGAATTATGCGTTTTGCTAGACAACTTAAGTCTATGGGTATTGAAGATGCATTAATTGATGCAGGTGCTGAATCTGGAGATTCAGTAACAATTCTCGATTTCACTTTTGAATTTATTTAGGGGCAATAAAAAAATGAATAAATCACCGAAAAGAAGATTTATTACTGGATTTGATGGACTACGTACTTTAGGGGTTATTGGTGTTATCATGTATCACTTAAATCCCAATATTTTTTCCGGCGGGTATTTGGGAGTACCAATTTTCTTCCTTATATCGGGTTACTTAATCACAGATCATTATTTTAATACTGTTGATTATGGTGGTTCATTCTCGTTAAGTAATTTTTACACAAAAAGAATTAAAAGATTGTATCCTGGGATGTTATTTGTATTACTAGCATCTGGGGCTTATATCGTACTGTTTTTAAAAGATTTGCTTTATCATTTAGATCAAATCTTTGTAACAAATGTATTGAATGTCTACAACTGGTGGCAGATTTTTAATGGCCAGTCTTATTTTGAAAGATTTGCGAATAACGAATCTCCATTTACCCATTTGTGGACGCTATCGATTGAAGGTCAATTTTATATTGTTTGGCCAATTCTACTTATTTTATTCACTAAATACGGTGTTAAGAAGAGCCGCATTTTTGGTTTTTCGATGGTTCTTTCAATTGCTTCGGCAATTTGGATGGCTATCTTATTTAAGCCGGGTGTCGACCCAAGTAGAATTTATTATGGAACTGATACTAGATTGTTCTCCATCCTTCTTGGCTGTGGACTTGCTTTGATTTGGCCAGCTGAGAAACTGAAGAGTGGTTTGAAGAAAAACGACAAACTGAAATTGAATCTAGTGGGATTATTGTCATTTGCATTGATGCTTTTGATGATATTCACGATCAAAGATAATGATCCATTCCTTTATCGTGGTGGGATGTTCATCTTCTCAATCACGACATGTATTTTTATTGCGGTCGTTGCACATCCAGATTCTTTCTGGAATGGCATTTTATCGAACCGTGTCTTCCATTACGTAGGAACTAGAAGTTATGGTCTTTATTTGTATCAATTCCCAGTAATGATTTTCTTTGAATCAAAATTCAAGAACATTGCTGATCATCCAATTCTTTATCCAGTTATTGAAGTTATCTTGATTGTCTTGGTAACTGAGTTTTCATTTAGATTCGTTGAACAACCTTTGGCACACGCTAAATGGCAAGATGTTAAGAACTTCTTCCGTTCTTCAACTAGTGTTCAAAGAGTATTAGCTTTGGTTATCGCTGTTATCAGTATGACTGGTTGCTACAGTGTAGTTAAAGCTGTCAGCGCACCTAATCCTAATGTTAATCACAGTGAATTAGCTACGAAGATCAATAAGAATGAGAAGGCTAATAAAGCTAAGAAGCAAAAGGCTATCGAAAACTTGAAGAAGTCAAAGAATAAGCAAGATGCTACAGGTAAGATGTCAGATGCTGATTACGCTCGTTATAAGAAAGCAGCTAAGTCTAATCCAATCAATACTGAATTTGAAAAGTATGGTTTGACACAAATTGATTTGCAAAGATTAAAAGATGTGCCAATGACTGCAGTTGGTGATTCTGTTATGGCAGACGGATCTGATGATTTCTTGAAGTTGTTTGACGATAAGAAAGTTATTGTTGATGCTGCTGTCAGTCGTCAATTGGATCCAAGTATTGATATTTTACAAAAGTATAAGGATCAAGGAGTCTTGGCATCTAATGTCATGATTGGTCTAGGAACTAACGGACCATTCAACATCCAACAAGTTGGTCAAATTATGGACTTGGTAGGACCTAAGCGTCACGTCTTCTGGATCAATGTCCATGTTCCAACTAGACCTTGGGAAAAGACCGTTAATGGCGTCTTAGACGAAGCATCAAAGAAGTACAAGAATTTAACTGTCATTGACTGGAATGGTTATTCAGATGGTCATACGGATTGGTTCTATGATGATAATGTTCATCCAAATCCTGACGGTTCAATGTATTACTCTGCCTTTGTTGCAAAAGAGATTTTGAAATCATTAGATAAAAAATAGATAGGATTTTTTTATGGAATTAGAATTTTTAGGAACTGGTGCCGGAGTTCCATCAAAGGGCCGTAATGTTTCTAGTACAGCATTGAAAATGTTGGACGAACGAAATGAAGTTTGGCTTTTTGACGTTGGCGAGGCTACACAGCATCAAATATTGAAAACAACAATCAAGCCAAGAAAGATCACTAAGATTTTTATCACTCATTTGCATGGTGATCATATCTTTGGTCTTCCTGGATTATTGTCTAGTCGTGCCAATCAAGGTGGCAATACACCATTGGAAATTTATGGACCAGTGGGAATTAAAGAATATGTCGAAACATCTTTAAAAGTTACTGGTAGTAAATTAGGCTATCAAATTAAATATATCGAGCTAAAAGATGGTGGGGAAATTTTTAATGATAAAACTTTCACTGTCTATGCTGGCAAATTAAAGCATCGAGTAACTTGCTTTGGTTATCGAGTAATTGAAAAGCCACGTGTTGGTGAATTGTTAGTTGATAAATTAGCGCCTTATCACATTCCTAATGGGCCAATTTTTGGTCAATTAAAGGCTGGTAAAGAGGTAACATTGGCTGATGGTACGGTCTTAAATGGTCAAGATTTCATTGGACCAGACAAACCAAGTAAAATTGTGACAATTATTTCTGATACACGTTATACGCCAGAAATTGACAAGTTATCACAAGATGCGGACGTGATCGTACATGAATCAACTTTCTCTAATGATGAGAAGAAGTTAGCTTATAACTACTTCCATTCAACAGCTACTCAAGCAGCTCAAGTTGCCAAGAGAAGTCATGCTAAAGGGTTGATTTTGACTCACATCTCTGCTAGATATACTGGTAGAGGGGCTTTGATTTTACAAAAAGAAGCTCAAAAAATCTTTAAGCCTACAAAAGTAGCTAAGGATTTTGATATTTACGAAGTACCATTTAATTAATTAGAAAAGAGGATGAGTATGGTTAATTTATTGAATCAGACGATTGTCGTAACTGGTGCATCTTCTGGGATTGGTAAAGATGTAGCAGTTAATGCTGCTAAATGTGGTGGCAATGTGATTTTGATTGCTCGTAATGAAGAAAAACTTTTACAAGTTAAAAATGAATGTATCCGTGTTGGGGCTGAAAATGCTCAGCATGAATATTTGAGCATTGATATGAGTGATCCAGATCAAATTAGTTCTGGAGTTAAGAAAATCTTTGAACTGACTGATAACGTGGATGTTTTAGTTAATGCTGCTGGCTTTGGAGATTTCTCAAATTACATGGAAACTGATTTCGGTAAAATTGAAAAAATGTTTCGTGTAAACGTCTTAGGATTAATGTTGATGACTCGTTTAGTAGCTTCACACATGATTGATCAAGGAATCGGTCATATCTTCAATGTGGGCTCAATGGCGGGCAAGATCACAACTCCTAAGTCTGCAGCCTATGCTGCTACTAAAGCTGCTGTAATTGCCTTCTCTGATGGCTTGAGACTAGAGTTGAAACCATTTGGAATTTATGTTACAACTATAAACCCCGGGCCAGTTAAGACTAATTTCTTCAATGTCGCTGATCATTCAGGCAATTATCTAGATTCAGTGAAGTATTTCGTCCTAGATCCTGATCAACTAGCTTGGGAAATCGTAAAGACTTTTGGTAGAAATAAACGTGAGATCAATCGTCCACGTTATATGGAATTAGCAGCAGTGCTTTATAAACTGGCACCAAGTTTAGGTGATTATTTTGCTGCTACGCTTGGTAACCGTAAATAGGGGAGGATTCATATGAACGGTAAACAATCTCGATTTGTTATAGGTTTGGTCATTGCATTGATCGTTGTGATCTTTGCGGTTTTAAATGTCAATCCGGTTACTGTTAGTTTTGGATTCACACGTGTTAAATTACCATTGATTATTTTGATTATCGTTTCTTTACTTTTAGGAGCTGTGATTACAATGCTCTTAGCTACTTCAGGTAAGAAGAAAAATGATGATCTAAATCGTCACGCAAAGAAACAAATTTCTAAAGTTCAAGTATCACACGACAATCAAATTGCCGATGCATTAAAGGAAAATAATGCAAAAAAGCAAACAAAATAGTATTTTTGCTTGCTCAAACGATTTTATGATAGTATCATATTAAACGTTAGATTTGATTGAGTTAATATAAATAAAGGAGTTTTTTAAATATGGCAGTTCCAAAGAGAAAATCATCAAAACAAAGAAAGCGCCAAAGACGCGCACATCTTAAATTAGATACACCAAACATGCAATTTGACGTTGCTACTGGTGAATATCGTTTAAGTCACCACGTATCACCATCTGGTATGTACAAGGGTGAAAAAGTTATCAACAACGATAGCAAAGAAGCTTAATGAAAAAGTCAAGTTGAACTTGGCTTTTTTTTATATAGATTTAAATGATGAGGTATGACTATGAAAAAACTGAAATACGTCTTACTAATGGTTATTCCGCTATTCTTTTTACTATTGACTGGTTGTTCTAAATTAAGCCTCTCGACTACTAAAAAAGAATATAGTGCTGATGGATTAGTAGCCATTATTAAAGGTAAGGCTACTAATTATCAAAAACTTACTTACACAGTAGCGGGTGAAACAAAAAAAGTTGCTGTCGATGGGGGACATTTTGCTATCTCAGTTCCTGTTTCCGATAAGAACCAAAGAGTTCGTATCAAGGCAGTTAATGGTGACAAGACTGAAACTAGTTTGGTCAAAGTCAAAAAAGCAACGCCATTAAAGAATTACTTGGAATTTGCGCAAGCGTATAATTATACGATGTTATCAACAGGACAAGCTGACGACCAATTACAATTGATTTCTAAAAATGGTATTTCGACGCATAAGAAGAATGATGGAACTAAGTGGTATCTAAATGTTCAGAATAATCAACTAATGGGTGTTGCAACTCAATTCCCTTATAAAGACTTGAAGTCTAAAACTGGTCAAAAGAATTTTGCGACTGATTTGATGATTGTCTCTAAGTTATTAGGAGCTAATGGAGAAAAGGTTTTGAAGGATTTTGCTAAGCAAACTAAGAATGCTGATAAGAATTCAACTAAAACTTCGATGGATCCAATAAAATCCAACGGTGTTAATTTCAACATTAATTTAGCTACCAAAGGTTTTTATCTTTATATTACTAAGTATTAAAAAGAGTCTCGTTAGAATATTCTAGCGAAACTCTTTTTTTGAACAAAAAAACGCCTAACCTGTTTAGATTAAGCGTTCTTTTCGTTATTAGACTCTTTAACGGAGCTATCAAGAATCAATGGAATTACACTGAATATGATAGCAAAGACTACACTAACGATAATAGAATAGTTTGTGTTATATGTCTGTTGGTTCAAAGCACCACCGATAAAACCGGCAACTTGTCCCAGCATGATAGACCAGAAAATTACAGCAACGTATCTCATTTCTTCCATCTCACTTTCTCAAGTAGTTTAGCACATTTGAGGATTTTTCCCAATAAACTTTCACTTGCTTTTGATATAATTTTAAACAAAGGGGGCGACAAATTGCAAGCACAACTGCAAATGATGAGTAGTTTTAGTTTGTTGCATAGTCCCGCAAAATTGACAGAGCTGATCGATCAAAGTAAGGCACGTGGTTATACAGCGATTGCTTTGACTGATTTAAACAATTTATACGGTTCGATTGATTTTTATAAATATGCCAAAAAAATCGGTATTAAACCAATTATAGGTTTAACAATTGAAATAGCTGGGATTATTGAAACTGATAATACTTATCCTTTATTGCTTTTAGCTAAAAATGATAAGGGTTATAAAAATTTAATAAAAATTTCATCACGAATAATGTCTACCAAAGATTCGGTGCAAATTAAAGACTTGAGAGACGTTTTGGATGATCTCTTTGTAATTACACCGGCCAGTGATGCAGAAATTCTTAAAACGGATTTGTCGGCTTATTTTGAACAATTGAAGGCCTTAGTTCAGGCAGACAATTTGTATTTAGGTGTCAGTTTGTATTCTGGACAAATAGATAATGTTAAAACGATTCGAAAAATTTCTCATGATTATCAAGTACCTTTAGTGGCTTTGGGTGATGTCCGATACGTCAATCGAGATGATCATTTAGCTTATCAAGTAGTTAATAATTTACGTACAGGTCAACGGTTTGAAAATCTAGATCAAGTAGTCGTTAATGGTGATCATTATTTACGTGACTATCAAGTCTTTGCGAGTGATTTCAGTAATGTTGATATGCAAGAAGCAGTCGACAATGCCAATTCGATTGCTGATCGATGCAATGTAGAAATTGAATTTAAAGAGACAGAATTACCTGAATTTCAAACTCCCGAAGGAATTACCTCGATTCAATTCTTACATGATTTGACTAATAAGGGGTTAAATAAACGCTTAGGAACGGTGCCAGCAAATTATCGTCAACGTTTGGAATATGAATTAAGCGTAATCGACAAAATGGGCTTTTCGGATTATTTCTTGATAGTTTGGGATGTAATCAAACATGCTCATGCTGTTGGAATCAAAACTGGCCCGGGACGTGGATCAGCGGCTGGTTCATTAGTTTCATATTGTTTGGGAATTACTCAAGTGGATCCAATTAAGTATGATTTGCTATTTGAACGTTTCTTAAATCCTCAGCGTGTTAATATGCCTGATATTGATTTGGATTTGCCAGATGATCGACGGGATGAAATGGTCATGTACATGCACGATAAATATGGCTCAGATCATATGGCTCAGATCATAACTTTTGGAACTCTAGCAGCGAAGATGGCTCTAAGAGATATTTCCCGGACCTTTAGTCAGACCCAGTTTCAAATGTCGCAGTGGTCGAATGCAATTCCACATAAATTAAATATTTCTTTGAAAGAATCCTTTGAAGAATCGAGTACTCTGCGTAATTTAGTTGATAATTCTAAGGAAAATCAATTGATCTTCAAAGTTGCTCAAAGAATTGAAGGGATACCAAGACATTATTCGACCCATGCAGCTGGAATTGTTTTGAGTAAGAAACCAATGACTGATATTGTGGCTGTGCAATTGGAAGATGACGGAATTAATCTGACACAACAGACGAAATATAACGTTGAAAGCGTTGGCCTGTTGAAAATGGACTTCTTAGGCTTGAAAAATTTAACTATTTTAGATAAATCAGTACAAGCAATTTCAAAAAGATATAAAAAAGAATTTATTCCTGAAAAGATACCTTTGAATGACCAAAAGACTTTACAAATTTTTCAACGTGGAGCAACTGATGGGGTATTTCAATTTGAATCTGATGGGATCAGAAGTGTTTTACGTAGATTAGTTCCAACTAGTTTTGATGATATCGTGGCTACGAATGCTTTGTATCGTCCAGGTCCCATGCAAAATATTTCAACTTTTATAGCTAGAAAACATGGACAAGAACCAGTCATATATCCTGACGCCTCACTTGAGAAAATCTTGAAGCCAACTTATGGGATTTTGGTTTATCAAGAACAAGTTATGCAGGCATCTTCGGAAATGGCTAATTTTTCTTTGGCAGATGCTGATATTTTACGTCGAGCTATTAGTAAGAAAAACGAGCAGCTAATTGAAGAAAATCGTCAAAAATTTATTGATGGAGCAGTCTCGCAAGGTCATGCGAAAGAGTCGGCTCAAAAAGTTTATCAGTATATTGAAAAATTTGGTAATTATGGTTTCAATAAATCCCACGCCGTAGCTTATTCAATGATTGCTTTTTGGTTGGCTTACATCAAAGTTCATTTTCCTGATATATTCTTTGCTTGTTTATTGAATTCTAATTTGAATAATGAGACTAAGGTTTCGACTTATATTCAAGATGCTAAAGATTCACACGTCAAAATACTCAATGTTGATATCAATCAAAGTCAACTTGAATTTAGGGATTCTAAAGCTGGAATTCGTTTTGGATTATTGAGTATCAAAGGGATGAGACGAGATTTAGCGACCGAAATTATCAGTGAGCGCAACAAAGATGGTAAATTTACTAGTCCATTGAATTTCTTACAGCGCCTAGATCGTCGTTTCGTTAAAAATGACTATCTCGAACCAATGATTTTATCAGGTGCTTTCGATGAATTTAATCGTAATCGAAAAGAATTATTATATGATTTTCGGGATTTAGTTGAGAGTATCCAATTAGCAGGTAGCAATTTGTCGTTATTTGATATGCTCGATCCTAAAAAACATCAAGTGGATGATTTTTCATTGACAGAACGCTTGAATCAGGAGAAAGAATACTTAGGCGTGTACGTATCGGGCCATCCGGTTGAGAAATACCGAGAGCGTATTCTTAATTTGCCGTTGGTAAAAATTGCCGAATTGCATCAAACTCAAAATACTGTCAATGTTTTGGGATTAGTCAAAAATTTGCGTGTGATCCGGACGAAAAAAGGTCAACGAATGTGTTTTATGACGATTGAAGATGAGACGGGTTCAATTTCAGTGACAGTTTTTCCTAAGCTATTCCAACAAATTGAAGATATGGACTTGGATGGTAAAATCTTTGTCTTTGTAGGTCGAGGCAATGTTGGTCAGCGTGGAGATTTAGAATTGATTGCCGATAGACTAAATGATCCAAAGCAGTTTACTGTTCAACTACCTGCTGAAAAACTGTATTTGCGTATAACTAAGCAATTAGATACGCCACAGAATTTGGAAAAATTGTATGAAATAATTGCTGAATCTAAAGGGAAGATGCCAGTGATTATTTATCGCGAAAAAAATCGGCAAGCATTACTCTTGAAATCTAATCGGTGGATAGACTTTAATAGTAACGTGCGGAATAAGTTGGAAATGTTTTTAGGTAAACGGAGTGTTTTAGTGAAAAAAAGCAATTAATTTATCTTAAAACGTTTTCAGCTCTACAACTTAATCAGTAAAAATGTTATATTTGATTAGGTTTTGTTTTAGAAACAAATAATTTTGGAGTGTGAACAAATGAAGCGTATTGGTATTTTAACCAGTGGTGGCGACGCCCCTGGTATGAACGCTGCTATCAGAGCAGTCACACGTAGAGCCATTGACAAAGGGCTTGAAGTGTTTGGTATCAATTATGGATACGCTGGTCTTGTTGCGGGAGATATTTTCCCATTGACAAGTGCTGACGTTTCTGACCGTATTCAACGTGGTGGTACATTCTTGTATTCTGCAAGATATCCTGAATTTGCTAACGTAGAAGGTCAACTCAAGGGTATTGAGCAATTGAAGAAATTCGGAATTGACGCATTAGTTGTTATCGGTGGCGATGGTTCTTACCATGGTGCATTGCGTTTAACTGAACATGGTTACAACACAATCGGTCTACCAGGAACAATTGATAACGATATTCCATTCACTGACTTTACAATTGGTTTTGATACAGCTGTTTCTACTGCTGTTGACGCTATTGATAAGTTACATGATACTGCCAGCTCTCATGAAAGAACATTTATTGTTGAAGTAATGGGAAGAGGCGCAGGTGACGTTGCCCTTTGGGCTGGTGTTGCCGGCGGTGCTCAAAAGATCATCGTTCCAGAACGTGACTTCGATATTGCAGAAATTGCAGAAGAAGTTAAAAAAGGTCGTCAAAACGGCAATAAGAATATGATTATTGTCTTGGCCGAAGGTGTTATGCACGCTGACGAATTCAAGAAAGAATTAGACAAGTATGGTGACTTTGATTCACGTGCAACTGTCTTAGGACATGTTCAACGTGGTGGTTCACCAACTGCAAGAGATCGTGTCTTAGCAAGTAAGATGGGTGCTCACGCAGTTGATTTGCTTCTTGACGGTAAGGGTGGTCTTGCCGTTGGTATCGAAGACAACAAGATTACTTCTCATGATATTCTTGACTTGTTCGATAGCAAGCACAAACCTGATCTATCACTCTATGACTTAAACGAATCTATTAGTAGATAAGTTAAGTCAAGCATTAAGTGAGTGAATTTGTTACAATAAACGATGAATACAACAAGAAAAGGGGATTCTCGATGAAAAGAACTAAAATTGTAAGTACACTTGGACCTGCTAGTAACGATGTTGACACAATCGTTAAGTTGATTGAAGCCGGAGCTAACATCTTCCGTTTCAACTTCTCACACGGTGACCATGCTGAACACAAAGCTCGTATGGAAATGGTACACGAAGCTGAAAAGATTACTGGTAAGACTGTAGGTATCGTTCTTGATACTAAGGGTGCTGAAATCCGTACTACTGTCCAAGAAGGCGGCAAGTTCGAAGCTAAGATTGGTCAAACAATCCGTATCTCAATGGATGACTCATTAACAGGTACACCAGAAAAGATTGCTTCAACATATCCTGGTCTATATGATGATACACATGTTGGTGGTCACGTATTGATCGATGATGGTCTTGTTGATTTGAAGATTACTGAAAAAGATGACAAGAACCGTGAATTGGTTACAGTTGTACAAAATGAAGGTATGATCGGCTCAAGAAAGAGTATCAATGCCCCTGGTGTTGAAGTTCGTCTACCTGGTATCACAGAAAAAGATTCAGATGATATTCGTTTCGGACTAGATCAAGGTATCAACTTCATCTCAGCTTCATTTGTTCGTAAAGCTCAAGATGTCCTAGATATTCGTGAAATCCTTGAAGAAAAACACTGTGAATACGTACAAATCTTCCCTAAGATTGAATCACAAGAAGGTATCGACAATATCGATTCTATTCTTAAAGTTTCAGACGGTTTGATGATTGCTCGTGGCGACATGGGTGTTGAAATTCCATTTGAAAACGTACCATTCGTACAAAAATCATTGATCAAGAAGTGTAACGCTTTAGGTAAACCAGTTATCACTGCTACACAAATGCTTGACTCAATGCAAGAAAACCCACGTCCTACACGTGCCGAAGTTACTGATGTTGCTAACTCTGTTCTTGATGGTACAGATGCTACAATGCTTTCAGGTGAAAGTGCTAACGGTGACTACCCTGTAGAAGCTGTTGCTGCTATGGCTCGTATCGACGAACGTACAGAACAACAATTAGACAAGAACAACTCACTTGCTATCCAAAGATTCGAAGACTACAAAGGTTCAAACGTTACAGAATCAATCGGTGAATCAGTTGTTAGAACTGCTGAAGAACTAAACATCAGCACAATCGTTACAGCTACAAAGAGTGGTTACACTGCACGTATGATTTCTAAATACCGTCCAAGTGCTGACATTCTTGCTGTTACATTTGATGAAAAGACACAACGTGGTTTGACAGTTAACTGGGGTGTTGATCCTATTATTGCTGACAAGCCAGAAAACACTGATGAAATGTTTGACTTAGCTGCTAAGAAAGCTCAAGAACGTGGCTTTGCCAAGGAAGGTGACTTGATCCTTATCGTTGCCGGTGTTCCTGTTGGTGAAAGTGGTACAACAAACGTTATGAAGGTTCAATTGATCGGTTCAACATTGGTTAAAGGCCAAGGTGTTGGTGAAGAATCAGTTGTTGGTAACGTTGTAGTTGCTCACAATGCTGAAGAAGCAAACAAGAAGATCAACGAAGGTGACGTATTAGTTACAGAAATGACTGATAAAGATTACCTACCAGCTCTTGAAAAGGCTAGTGCCGTTGTTGTTGAAAACGGTGGCTTGACTTCACACGCTGCTGTTGTTGGTATTGCTATGGGTCTACCTGTAGTTGTTGGTGCTAAGAATGCTACATCACTTGTTAAAGATGGTGACACTGTTACTGTTGATTCAAGACGTGGTGTTGTATACAAGGGTGCTTCACGTTCACTATAATTTTTAAATAAAATTATAATTAACTGTAAAATATAAATTGACTGAAAGAAACTGACGAGTTTCTTTCAGTTTTTTTGTGTTTGCGTTAATATCATAGTATTAAAGAATTTTTGAGGTGAAAGATTGTCAAATAAAGATGTACTTGTTTTTGAAATTGAACAAGCTAAAGGAAAGCCTAGAGACGTTGAAAAGAAAAAGAAGAAGGATTATTGTCCTTTCTGTGATACTAAAAATTTAACCAATATCATTGAACAAAAAAACGATATGATTTGGTTGGAAAATAAATTTAAGACGTTAAAAGATACTAATCAAACGCTAGTAATTGAATCTAGTGATCATTATGGTGATATTTCTAATTATTCAGTCGAGAAGAACCAAGAAGTGTTTGAATTCATTTATCATTGCTGGAATGAAATGATTCAAAGCAAAAAATATGAAAGTGTCTTGATGTACAAGAATTTTGGACCTATGTCCGGTGGTTCTTTGCGTCATCCACATTTCCAAATCATTGGCTTAGATAAGGTTGATGGCTATAAGCATGTAGAAGAAGAGAACTTTACTGGAATGGACGTCTTCAACTCTAAACACATTAATGTCAATGTTTCGCAAAAACCAATCATGGGTTTTGTAGAATTTAACGTTGTTATTAATAATCCTAAGTATATTGATGATTTGGCTGAATTTACTAGAGTAACTGTTAAGTATGTCCTAGATGATCTTTATGGTGGTAAATTTGATTCATATAATATTTTCTTCTATAAATTTGGCAAGAAAATTATCTGCAAGATTGAAGCTAGATATGTTGTTTCCCCTTATTTTGTAGGTTATCGTTTGTCTCAACGTGACGGTGACAAGCAGGTTAGAGGAATTGCTGATGTCTTATTGAAGAGATTGCAGGAAAACGCCAAGAGTGATGAAATTAATTAAATAAAAAATAAGCTGACAGATCATAGAAAATCTATCAGCTTATTTTTATTGTGCACAACTTACTTAAATTAATCTTATGTAACCTTAATTCAAGAAAAACAATTAGATCCAATTGTTTTTCTTAGCGATGTTTAAAGCCTCAATTCGTGAATGCGTACCAGTTTTGCTAAGGATAGAAGAAATATAATTACGGACGGTTCCATATGATAAGAAGACAGTATCGGCAATTTCTTGAGTACCTTTGCCCTGAGAGAATTCTTTTAAGATTTTCAATTCTTGATTGGTAAGAGGATTTTGGGCAGCAGACAAAATTGTTGAAACTAGAGCAGAATCGAAAATAGTTTCTCCCTTTAAAACTTGATGAATTGTTTCAACCAATCTATCAGTTGGACTATCTTTTAGAAGATAAGCATTAACATTATTGTTTACAGCCGCTTCAAAATATTCTTTACGAGCAAAAGTAGTCAGAATAATCAGTTTAATATCTTGTTTGATATCTCTAAGTTGTTTGGCAATTTCTAGCCCCGTCATTTGAGGCATTTCGATATCCAGTATCGCAACATCAGGTTTCAGAGCTATTATTTGTTGTACAGCTGTTTGACCATCTGTGGCTGAACCAATAATTTGAAAGTCGTCTTCTAAATCTAAAATAGCTGAAAGCGCTGAATTTAACATTTCTTGATCTTCAGAAATATAAATAGTGGTCATGTTATTCCTTTCTAGGAATGGTTATTTTTAAGTTGACGCCATATTTGGAAAAAACTTCTAAATGACCTTCAAGGTCTATTAAACGTTTTTCCATTCCTGTCATTCCAAATGTTTGTTGTGTACGGTTCTTTTTTATACCAATTCCATCGTCCATAATTTCAAGAAGATAATTATCGTCGTCTTGTTCAAAAGTGAATTTCATAGTATTAGCCTTACTATATCTAATAACGTTAGTAGTAGCTTCTTTTATAATCGATGCTAGAATGTGTTGAACGTCTTTGGGCCATGTGTTACTGATTTGTTCATTTATTGAAATTTGTTTGATATCAGCAATACTTAAGTTTTTTTCTTCATCGATCATGGCGCTAGCAATGCTTTTTTCGTTCATATTAGCAACAATTTTACGGACTAGATTTAAATCTTCTCGTGAAGTTTTAATAATATCCTCTAATTGTTGACGTGCCTTTTGAGGATCTTTTTCAATTAATCTCACAGCAAGCTCTGATTTTAGAGTGATGATTGAAAAAGATTGTCCGATATTATCGTGCAAATCTTTTGAAATTCGATCACGTTCATTTTGTTTAACAATTGCCTCTAATCGACCGTTGTTTTGTTGCATCTGATATCTTCTTCGAAAAGAATTACTCAACGATCTAGAAGCTACAGGTGATCCAAAAGTGAAAGTTAATACTATTATGATTCCAAAAATGTTTCGAAGAGTTAAAGGCGTATTTATAAGTAAATTAAGAGTACAACCCAAGGAAGTAATGAGGTAGAGTGCATAATACTTCAGAAATTGATTGTTTTTAAAGGGAAGTGAACCGATTTGCCAAGCAGTATAAATAAAAAGGGCTGGGCCATTGTCATTAGGTAGGATCTTGGTAAAGTATATTGCAATAAGCAGCTGGACAGTAATATCAATGAAAATAAATCGATGTAACCAGTAACCATCATGATAAAATTTTAAGAATACTAATACCAACAAAAGATTAAACCAATTAAAGGTATTTTGACTACTGAGCATTTGACCAGATACCAAAAGTAGAGCAATGGTCCAAAAATAGGGCATGAATCCTAAATGCTTTGGAAAAAGAATATTTCTTTCTAGGAAAGTTTTCATCTGGTAATTCCTTTGTTTTCTTGAAGTTTAGTTAGTATTAATAATAGCAAAGTTAATAATCCAAACCAAACTGTGATATTTAAAAATGCTGTGGAATTGATGATATTTTGGTTAAGCAAAGCCTTATCGATAGCTGACAACTGATAGGTAGGGAGGGATTTCCCAAAAGATTGAAGCCATTTTGGCATTATATCTATCGGCCACCATAAACCACTAATTATAGCCAGTGGAAAAACGATTAAATTGGTTAATAAATTGACTAGTTCAGGTCTTTTGGTTAAGGAAATCATGATACCAATGATTATTAGAGGAATAGTACCGATAGTATTTGCCAAAATTATTTTGAAAATAGTATAAATTGGAAGATCAATTTTATTAACAAAAATGCCGACTAAGCTGATAGTAATTGAAGCAATCAAATTCAAGGTAATAAAAATTATTGCCATGGATGAATAATATCTCGTTTTAGAAATTGGTTTTAAATTGATGAACAAGTTAAATTTTGAAGTTTGGTCATTTAATAGGGTATTGGCAGTAGTAATGATACTTCCCAATACACAACCATAAATCATCATACTGATTAGGTAGTCTTTGTTCCAAACTTGCAGTTGTTGAGGTGTCAAACCGTTAGTTAGAATCTTTGTGTATAAAATATAGAAAGCTATTGGGAGCATCATATCGAAAAGAAAGAAGGCTTTATTGCGTAAAATAATTCGTTTGAAGTTTATTTTTAGTTGGTATAAGTAATTAGTCATTATTTTTCTCCTGATAATTTAGTAAAAGGGTATCCAATGAAGATTGATTAACTGATAGATTACTGATTTCCTTTAAAAAAGGATTAAGTTTTGACAGAAGTTCGTTAGCGTCATTAGTAATTATTTGAAAATGGTGGTTAGTTTGATTGGTTGAAATTACTGATGGGAAATTAGTAAAAACTTTACTAGACAATTTACTATCGAACTCTACCAATACTTTTCCAGAGATTTTACGTAATTGTTCAATAGAACCGTCAAAGGCAATATTTTTATTTTGTAAAATCAAAAAGTGGTCGGCAACGTTCTCTAATTCTTTTAAGTAATGACTGGTGACGAATACTGATTTACCATTTTGTTTTAGATTAGCAACAGTTTTCCGAAAATCGTTTCTGGCATTGTTATCCATTCCAACTGTTGGTTCATCGAGAAATAATATTTTTGGATCACCGGCTAAGGCTAATGCGAAAGATAAACGTCGTTTTTGACCGCCTGAGAGTTGACTGACAAATGTATTTTCGAACTCCTTTAACCCTGAAGTTCTTATTAAATTCTGGTAAGAAAGAGGACTTTGAAAATAACTGCGAGTAAGATTAATGATTTCCTTGACATTGATTCGCTCCAAAATGAGATTTTCTTGCATCATAACTCCAGTAATTTGTTTCCATTTGTCAGTTGAAAATTGGATTTCACCAGTATCTTTAGGGATGAGTTTTAAAATAGTATTTATTAGTGTGGTTTTTCCAGCCCCATTGGCACCAATCAGTGCAACGATAGAAGAGTCATGAATTTGAAAATTAATGTCTTTTAAAATTGTTTTTTTTCGATAAGATTTTTGAAGATGTTCAACATTTAAAACGACTGCCATAAGTTTATTGCTCCTTTGAAATTATTTGATAAATCAATTTTAATGTTCAAAATGTTATGACAGTAGTAATGGTTGTCATTAAGTAAGATGACAAATGTCACATACTTAGTTTTAATATATGCTTTACGAAAACATATAAATAAAAAAAACAAACCATCAAAAAATGATCTGTTTAGATTAAACTATTACTTACCAGGTTGGTAATCTTTATCAATAATCAAAATAGGTTTGATAGTTTCACCACTGACTGAATCAGCATCAGCTTCATTGATTTGGTCAAAGTCATAGAACTTTTCTGTTAGATCGAATGGGAAGACACCCATTTGATAGAACTTGATCAAGCGAGGGATGTCAACTTGAGGAATTGAGTCACCCATGTTTACACCAACAATCTTCTTGTCGTCAACACAAAGGTCATTCCAAGTACTGATATCAATGTTATGTGGTGTAACAGCGATTGTGGCAGTAGTACCACCTTGTGTCAAAGCAGCGATTGAATCTGTCATAACTTTAGCAACACCAGTAGTATCAACAGCCCAGTCAACACCTAGGCCACCTGTGATCTTCTTGATTGCTTCAACGGCGTCTTCATTCTTGCTGTTAACAACATCAGTAGCGCCCATTTTCTTAGCTAGTTCCAAACGTGAATCAACGATATCAACGGCGATGACATTGACACATCCAGAAATCTTACCTGCCATCATAGCGGCAAGACCAACAGCACCAGTACCGAAGACAGCAATTGTGTCACCAGGTTTTGGTTGAAGGGTATTGAAGACAGTACCACTACCAGTTACGTATCCACAGCCCAAAGGTCCAAGTTTTCTAAGATCTAGATCCTTAGGAACTTTAACAGCATTACGTTTGTCAATTACAGTGTGTGTTGTAAATGATGATTGGTTGAACATGTCACTTACGTGGTGGCCGTCTTCTGTAAAGTGATCTGAACCATCAGGACGTGTACCTGAAAGGTTGGATGCAGCATACTTACGACATTGGGTTGGTTTACCCTTTAGACAGTTATCACATTCACCACATGAGTAGAATGACATAATGATATGATCACCAGGTTTGAAGTTTGTAACATTTTTACCAACTTTTTCGACAATTCCGGACCCCTCATGTCCAAGAACAACTGGAAAACTAAATGCAGCGTCACCTTTACGTAGAGCTTCATCAGAGTGGCAGATACCTGAAGCAACTACCTTAACTTGTAGACCATCATCGGTCATATCAGCCAATTCAACGTCATCTTTGATAACGAATGGATCATTAACTTTATCAACTACAGCAGCTTTAATTTTCATAACAAAATCCTTCTCTCAATATTAAATTTGTAATCGCTTACTACAAAGAAAATTATTTCACTCTTTTGAAAAAATTTCAATGTTGACATTGAGAAAAATATCATTACCATATAGTATTTTTTTAATCGAAAAAATGATGAGCCTAATTTTTTGTTATCTGATGTTTTTGGAACTACACTAGATACGTAAGAGAACTAGGAGAATTGGATGAAATTTGATAAAAATAATTTTGATTTTATAACAACGGTTGGTCCTAAAAAGATGTACCGCAGTGAACAAAAGAAAAATGTCTTTGCTTTAGTCAATGATGATCAAAAAGGATTATCAGTTTTCGATAAGATTCAAACGGCTGATATTATGGCAGCGGCACGAAGATATGATAAGTGCAAAGATGACAAATACAACACTGGACAAGAAGAATCAGATTATATCAATTCAATGTTTAAAATTCATGCTATGAACTAGAATTCATTCTATTTAATTAGAGTGAGTTCTTTTTTTAGTGTGAAGTTATTACTTAGTCGTTCTTTCTGATATAATATAGAAGATTAAATATTCAATAATAGATACCCTCTAGTAGTTGGGGGTATTTTTATTCTAGATAAATAAAATGTCAAAAAGAGTATGGTGAAAAATGGAAGCAGCAGAAATGTACGGTCAAGTATTGCCAGGAACGGTAACTGACCTTAATAAGGATGAAGCCTTTGTTCAAGTCGAAGGGGTAACTTTTGCCTTAGATTTAACTGAATTAACAGAAATACCTGAATTAGGTGATCAAGTAGCGGGATTTGTTTATGAAAATCAAGCTCATAAAAATAAAATGACAACAGTTTTACCTTTTGTAACTCAAGGAGTTTGGGATTTCGCGGAAGTTACTGAAGTAAGAACTGACTTGGGAGTCTTCGTCAATGTCGGTTTGGAAGATAAAGATATCGTCGTTTCTTTAGATGACTTGCCACTCGAACACAGTGAATGGCCTAAGAAGGGCGATAACTTGATGGTCAAATTAGAAATCGATCACAAGGGCCGTCTATGGGGCAAATTAGCCGATATCGAACTTTACACACAGATTGCTCGTAGTCCTAGTACAGATTTGAAAGAATTAATGAACAAAAATGAAGAAGGGACTGTGATTGCTATTAGAGAATCCGGTGCTTTTGTCATGACTGACAGTTACTATATGGGCTTTGTCCACGTTGAAGAGCAAGACCAACCATTGCATATTGGTCAACATATCAAAGCTCGTGTGATTGGTTCAAGTCACCGTCGTTTGAATCTTTCAATGCGTCCTCGTGCTTATGAAGAAATCACACCTGATGCCCAAATGATCATGGCTGTTTTGGAACATGCTCGTGATGGGAGAATTCCTTATACAGATAAAAGTGACCCTGATGATATTAGAGAATACTTTGGTATCAGTAAAGGTAGTTTTAAGCGTGCCCTTGGTAATTTGATGAAACAAAGAAAAATCGAACAAAAAGATGGCTACACTTATCTCAAATAGAGGTGATGTTCAGTGAGTGATAAATTGACAATCAAAAATCAAACGATGATTGATACTTTGTCTGATTATGCACGTTATTTGAGACTGGACCGTGGTTTATCAAAAAATACGATTACTTCTTATAATCAAGATTTGTTAGAGTTTAGTCAATTCTTGGAAGACAAAAAGGCTACGTTCTATCCGGAAGATCATTTTGTTATTACCCAATTTTTTGCTAGTCAGGATAAAGCTGGCAAATCGAAAAACTCTCAAATGCGGATGTTTTCTTCTTTAAAGAAATTTTATCAGTGGTTAGAATTGCTCGACAAGATTCCTAACAATCCCATGAATGAACTGGATGCTCCTAAAAAAGGCAGTCATTTGCCGGTAGTTTTGTCGATGGATGAGGTCAATAAATTGATTGAGTCTCCAGATATTTCAACGACTTTAGGTATTAGAGATCGAACGATTTTTGAAGTGATGTATGCGACAGGTTTACGTGTGAGTGAGTTGGTCAATTTAAAGATGGACGACTTACATTTAGATTTACAATTGATTAAAACCTTAGGGAAAGGTTCTAAAGAAAGACTTTTGCCTATCAGTGAAACAGCTATAAAATGGTTGAATAAGTATCTTCAAGAGACTCGTCAACCTTTAGCTGCAAAATATGGTCAGCAAGCGGAAGTCTTTTTGAATTTTCGCGGTAAAAAATTAACACGGCAGTCGATTTGGCGCATGATCAAAAAATATATTGCTCAAGTAGGTATTACTAAAGATGTGACACCTCATACTTTGCGTCATTCTTTTGCTACTAATTTACTGGAGAATGGGGCAGATTTACGTGTAGTTCAGGAATTGTTGGGACATTCAGATATTTCAACGACTCAAATTTATACGCACGTTAATAAGACGCGGATGAAGCAAGTTTATAACAAGGCTTTTCCCAGAGCATAGGAGGATTTATGCTTAGTAAATATAGTGATGAGAATAAAAAAATTGCCATGGGCTTTTTGTCATATATTAGTGATTTAAAAGACTTTCATAATATGGAACAAGAATTGAATCTTTATTCAGAAGATGAGAACCGACAATTGTATTTGTGGAAGAGCAATATGGATGATTATTCTGGTATTGTTGCTCTATCTTTTTCTGAAGAGACTGTCTTCATTGAATATATTTCGTTGAATCCTTCTTATCGCTCGCAAAGCAATGTTTTTAAAATTTTTGATGACGTTCAGAAACGTTTTCCTAAATTAGTTATTTTGGGAAATTTTGAATTGAGTAAAGATATAAAACTTTGGCGTCAAAACAAAGAGAAACTTGAGAAAGATTTGGAAGAAACAGATTAATGCAAAAATTGAATTTAGTTTTAACTGACTTTGAAGGTCCAATTGATTTGTTGTTGCATTTGATCAAGGAATCAAAAGTTGACATTTATGATATTCCGATAGCTCAAATTACCCAACAATATTTGGATTATTTGAAGAGCATGAAGGTGTTGCAATTAGATATTGCTGGTGATTATTTAGTTATGGCATCAACGTTAATGTCAATTAAAAGTAAAATGCTGTTACCTCAAGCACCAGACGAAATTGAAGACGAATTGCAAGATGAAGATCCTCGTGATCAGTTAGTTTCGCAATTGTTAACTTATCAGACTTTCAAAAAAGTAGCGGCTTATTTTGAAGAAAAAGAGCAATATCGTAAGCAACAATTTGACAAGGAAGTTAGTATTCCTAACAAACAATTGGAACAATTTCTTGAACCTGGTTCGGTTGCTCTGACGGATTTGGCAACTACATACGCCGAATTATTACGCGAACAGAAAAAACGTCAACCAGAAACAGAAACGATTGAAAATGAAACTCTCTCAATTGAGGATGCGACTGATAATATCATGACAGAATTGAAATCTGTTAAAAGAACTACTTTTAAAGCACTTTTGAAATTGAATGGCAATATTGAAGAAATCGTAACTGATTTTATGGCAATTTTGGAAATGGCTCGAAAACAAATTGTTTCGGTTCAACAAGCTGATTTTAAGAGTGAATTATTTATTGAATTGAGGAATTAAACGTGTATCAAGCAAAAATAATGGCATTATTGTTTGTAGCCGGTGATCAAGGCATCAAGGAAAAAGATTTGGTCGAGTTGTTGGAAATCGATAGTGCTGCTTTACGACAAAATCTTGAAGAATTACAAGTTAAATTGCTAACTGATGGAGATTCCGGTATCCAATTAGTTAATTACAACTCACTTTATAAATTAGTTACGAAAAATGAATTCAGTGATTTATTGACGAAGTATTTTAAATCAGGATTAGGGACCAAACTTAGCCAGGCTGCTTTGGAAGTATTATCGATTATTGCTTATCGACAACCAATTACAAGAATTGAAATCGATGAAATTCGTGGTGTGCAAAGTTCCGGAAGTTTGAATACTTTGCTGATGCGAAAAATGATCAAAGAACATGGCAAAAAGAATGTTCCGGGACATCCTAATTTATATGTTGTGACAGATGAATTTTTTGATTACTTTGGAATTAAGAGCTTAGATGATTTACCAAAAATAGAAAACTTTGAGGATAACTCAAATACAGGAGAAATAGATGGAGAAAGTTAGATTACAAAAATATATGGCTGATGCAGGCGTGGCTTCAAGACGTAAATCAGAAGAATTGATTGCTAAAGGTCACGTTAAGGTTAACGGCAAGTTGATTACGGAAATGGGTGTCAAAGTTGATAACCATGATCGTATCGAAGTAGACGGCGTTCCTATGGAAGAAGAGAAGAAACGTTATATTTTGATGTACAAGCCTCGTGGCGTTATTTCAGCCGTTTCAGACGATAAGGATAGAAAAGTTGTCACTGACTTGTTAGAAGATGATGTCCGTGAACGTGTTTATCCAATCGGTCGTTTGGATTATGATACGTCAGGCTTGTTGTTATTAACCAATGATGGAGATTTTGCCAATCATTTGATGCACCCAAGATATCACGTCGACAAGACTTATATCGCTAAAGTCGAAGGTATTTTGACAACTGAAGAGATCAGAAAATTGGAAAATGGTATCAAGTTAAAAGGCTATACGACTGCCAAGGCTAAAGTTCGTGTCATGTCAAAAGACAAAAAGAAGAACAGCTCAATCGTTAGAATGGTTATTCACGAAGGTCACAATCACCAAGTTAAGAATATGTTCGATGCCGTTGGACATAAAGTTGAAAAGCTATCACGTGAAAGTTATGATTTCTTGACTTTAGATGGTTTAGTTTCGGGTCAATATCGTGATTTGACTCGTTTGGAAGTTGCTACTTTAAAGAAGAATCAAAAGTAGTATCTTGTATCAGTCAGGAGATGAACATCTTGAAAAATAAAAAGGGTCGCCATCTTGCCAAGCAAGAGGAAAGTGGTTGGTCTTATTGGTTTAGTTTAATTCTTTTCTTGATTATTATTTACGCTATTTTCTTTTTAGTGTTTAGATTTATTCTTTCAAATAATGAAGTCATTGGACCATCAATGCAGCCTAACTTTGAAAATGGTGACAGAATCATTGAAACGAGACATTCAGATATAAAACGTGGTGAGTTGATTGTTTTAAAAGCGCCAGATGAACCAGGTTCGTTCTATATCAAAAGAGTTATTGGTTTACCAGGCGATACGATTGTTTCTAAAAATAATAAAATCTATATTAATGGAAAAGTTTATAGAGAAGGTTTTTTAAAAGCAGGTAGGAAGAAAAAAGAACCCAATACTAATTTTTTTGCTGGCAAACCATATAGTTACACCTATGACTTCACATTAAGTTCTTTGGCAAAAAATGCTCCAGAGTGGCAAGAACGTTATAGTAGTTCATATTTGAAAAAAATTGAACAGACTAACAGAGTCCCTGTAGGTACTTATTTTGTCTTGGGAGATCATAGAACTGTTTCTAAAGATAGCCGAATAATTGGTTTCATTAATCAGAAGAGTGTTGTTGGTGAAGTCAAGTTACGGTATTGGCCATTGAATAAATGGACGGTTTATTAATAATTGGTATTGGTTCCATAACAATAACTCAGTTGCCATATGTCAAGGGGTCTGCTATATTATAAATATAAAAATAAATAATTGGTTTTCAGGGCAGGGTGTAATTCCCGACCGGCGGTAAAGTCCGCGACCCAGCGCAAGCTGGTTGAATTGGTGCAATCCCAATACCGACAGTAAAGTCTGGATGGAAGAAAACAGATTAGGTCTGTTTTGGTATGCCCAAAATAGACCTTTTTTCTTTGGGAATCAATTTAGAGAGGTTGATTTTAATGGGAAAGAGTTTATACAAGTTTCAAGATATAATTGGGGTAGCTATTTTTGCAGCACTGGGAACGATCTTGATGTTCTTTGAGTTTCCAGTTTTGATCTGGTTGCCATTTTTGAAAGTTGATTTAAGTGATTGCGTGGCAGTTATCGGAACATTTGCTTTTGGTCCTGTTGGGGGAATCATGATTGCCTTACTTAAATCAATGGTCCACTTACTAGTAACTGGAACTGGTTTAGCCGGTTTAATCGGTGATGGAGCAGCATTTGTCGGTTCAGTCGCTTTGTTATTGCCATTTAGCTATTTTTGGAAAAAGAACAAAAAAATCATGGCGGTTGTCGCTGGTACTTTGAGTTTGACGGTGATTATGTCAGTTTTGAATTATTTCGTAGTCATGCCACTTTATATGAATGTCGTCGGGATGCAACTGAATATGTCACTTGCTAAATATGTGGCGACTGGGGTCATTCCATTCAATATTATTAAGGCATTGATCATTTCAGCAGCAGTTATTATCATTTATCCTAAAATCAAAGGGCATTTCGCTATTAAATAGTGAAATTTTATAAATCTTTAAAGAAAAATTTTAAACTTTTATGATATGCTTTAAGAGATAGAAATTAGGAGGTTGGTTTTTAATGGCCGATAATGATAAAAACAATATGTCTGGCGATTCACGTGTTCCAAAATCCACCAAAGGACTAGAAGGATCTGTCAGTCTTGAGGATTTAAAAAAATATCATCTAATCGATACAGGTGATGAAAACACACCAACGAATAATACTGTTTCTGACGATCAGACTTCTAATGATGAACCTAAGCAAGCTAGTGGTAATCCTACACCTGCTGGGGTTGATCATCTTCAAGCCGAAGAAAGCAATGATCATTTAAGTGAAGCAAAGCATGATGCTCCTGAAGTTGATGAGACTAAAGTTGAACCAACTCCAGTGCCACCAGTGACACCAAAAGAGTCTACTGAAGATTCAAAAGCAGAACCTGATCAAGCTCAAGACGATTCTTCAGATCAAGAAGACGTTAAACCTTGGGAGAAGAGCTTTGACTCTGATACTGATGACGAGGGTCATGTTTCACGTGCCGTTACTAAAGAAAAGCAACGTGGAAATCATACATTAGTTGTTACTTTAGTTGTTGCCTTGATTGTTATTATGTTCACACCAGTTATAATTAATGCGGTTAGAGGTAGTAGCAGTGGTGATTTAGATAGTTCCCAATCAGAAAGCTCGGTTGAGAATAAAGATAAATCTACTAAAAAGAAAACTGCTAAGAAGTCTACAAAGAAAAAAGCCGCTAAAAAGTCTACTAAAAAAGCTAGTGCTAAGAAGACAACTACTGATAATGATAGTAAGTCTAATACTAACGCTAATAATTCGAATACTGCCAGTGACAGTACTGCTGCAAATAGCACTACTGCAGATTCAAGTAATTCACAAACAACTGACAGTAGTCAACAACAAGCACAGCAATCTCAACAGACTCAACAGTCACAACAATCTGATCAACAAGCTTCAACTGGTACAACTGCCAACAACAGTTCCACAACTTCAACAGATAGTGATAGTAGCAATTCAGCATCTTATTACACTGTTAAAGCCGGTGACAACTGGTTTAGAATTGCATATAACAATAATCTAACTACTGCTCAACTTAAGAGTATGAACAGTAACGTTGGTACATTGACACCTGGTACAACACTAAGAGTTAAATAATTTTTATGTGAAGGGTCTTGGACATTTGTCTGGGCCCTTTTATTAAGGAGAGAAACGAATGCAAATTGCTATAGACGGACCAGCTTCAGCTGGAAAAAGTACGATTGCCAAATTAATCGCCAAAAACTTGAACTTTGTATACTGTGATACAGGTGCAATGTATCGGACAGTGACTTTACTTGCAAAAAAGCACAATGTGGGTTATGGTGATACTCTCAATATTTTGAAATTAATGTCAGAACATCGAATTCATTTTCTAAATAAAGAGGATGGACAACACGTTTATTTAGATGATGAAGATGTCTCAGATGACATTAGAACTGAAGAAATAACAAACAACGTTTCGCAAGTTTCTGCAATCAAGGAAGTAAGAGAGCAATTAGTTCAAATGCAACGCGATTTAGCTAATGATTGTGATATCGTCATGGATGGTCGCGATATTGGTACAACTGTTTTACCTAAGGCAGAAGTAAAAATCTTTTTGATTGCCAGTGTGGAAGTTCGCGCACAGAGACGTTTCAAAGAAAATGTTGAACGTGGCATCAATACTCCATTAAAAGAATTACAAGATGAAATTGCTGCACGTGATTACAAAGATTCACATCGTGAAATTTCACCATTAAGAAAAGCTGACGATGCCATTGAAGTAGATACTTCAGATATGACCATCGAACAAGTTGTCAAAAGAGTAACTGAAATAGTTAATGAACATAAGTAGTTAATGAGGATAAGTAGGGAGGCAAAATATGTCTGTTCCAGTAGTTGCGTTAGTAGGACGCCCCAATGTTGGTAAATCTACAATTTTTAATCGAATTATTAATGAACGACTTTCAATCGTTGAAGATACACCTGGTGTTACTAGAGATCGAATTTATTCCCGTGCTAGTTGGTTAGGAAGAGAATTTCGTTTGATCGATACTGGTGGTATTGAAATGAGCGGTGAAAAAATGTCCGTTCAAATCAAGAATCAAGCTGAAATTGCAATCGATGAAGCTGACGTTATCGTCTTTATCACTAACGGTCAAAATGGCGTTACTAAAGAAGACGAAGATGTTGCTAAAATTTTGTATCGTACGAAGAAGCCAGTTATCCTAGCTGTCAACAAAGCTGATAATCCTGAACAACGTCAAAATATCTATGACTTTTATGCATTAGGATTTGGCGATCCCAATCCTATTTCTGGTGCCCAAGGTACTGGTTTAGGTGATTTGTTGGATGAGATCGTTAAGGCCTTTCCACATGAAGACAAGATGGAAGAAGATAAGACTATCAAATTTAGTTTTATCGGACGTCCTAATGTTGGTAAATCATCATTGGTTAATGCTATCTTAGGTGACCAACGGGTTATTGTTTCTGACATGCAAGGAACAACTCGTGATGCTATCGATACTAAGTATCATGATGAAAAGCTTGATAAAGACTTTACGATGATTGATACTGCTGGTATTAGAAAACGTGGTAAAGTCTACGAAAATACTGAAAAATACTCTGTCTTGCGTGCCTTAAGTGCCATTGATAAGTCAGATGTCGTTTGCGTTGTTTTGAATGCTGAAGAAGGTATTCGTGAACAAGATAAGCGTGTGGCTGGATATGCGCATAATGCCGGTAAGGGTGTTATTATCGTCGTTAACAAGTGGGATACTTTGAAAAAAGACACTAATACGATGAAGGACTTTGAAAATCAAATTAGAGTTGAATTCCAATACTTATCATATGCACCAATCTTGTTCACTTCTGCTATTAAGGGTCAACGCCTCGACCAAATTCCAGAATTAGTTGCAAGAGTTTATGGTAACCGTGATCGTCGAATTCAATCTTCAGTTCTTAACGATTTATTGTTGCGTGCTACTTCAATTGCACCTACACCATTAGTAAATGGAAAACGTTTGAGAATTTATTACATGACACAAGTTGCCATTCAACCGCCAACATTTGTTGTTTTCGTTAATGAGACAGAATTGCTTCATTTCTCATATGAAAGATTTTTGAAGAATCAATTGCGTGATACTTTTGATTTCGAAGGGACACCAATCAAGATTCTTCCAAGAAAACGAAAATAGCTTAGAAGGACAGTATTTCATCCGTTTTTATAAATATAATTATATTTAAGAAGATTTATATTAAAAAATGGCTTAAATGCTTGCCACATCGGCATTGCTATGGTAATTTTGTACATAGAATAATGAACGCATTAATAAAAGTTCATGTGTTCTAAATATTTTACAAATTTCCGGAGGTATTCACATATGGCAAATAAAGCTGAACTTATTGATAGTGTCGCAAGTAAAACTGGTTTGACAAAGAAGGATGCAACTTCTGCTGTTGATGCAGTATTTGAAACTATCCAAGAAAACTTATCAGAAGGTAACAAAGTTCAATTGATTGGCTTTGGTAACTTTGAAGTTCGTCAACGTGCTGCTCGTAAGGGTCGTAACCCACAAACTGGCGAAGAAATTAAGATTCCAGCAAGCAAGGTTCCTGCATTTAAACCAGGTAAAGCTTTGAAGGATTCAGTTAAATAATTAGTTTTATAAGGGGCGGTCGGTTGACCGTCTTTTTTTACGCAAAAGAAAGTATGAGGTTTTAATTTGAGTAAAGCAGATAAAGTTATGGAAACAATCGATGATGGTGACTTTTCAAAGGTTGATGGTTTGATTCAAGAATCGCTTAAAGAAGACGATGATCAAACTCAATTTTCTTTAGCTGAAACATTGATGAGTCGAGGGCTCTCTGTTCAAGCTAAGACGATTTATCAGCATCTTTTGGTCAATTACCCAAGTGAAGGTCAAATCCTCTCCAGATTGGCTGAAATTGCTGTTTCTGACGGTGATAGCGATCAAGCTTTAGATTATATTTCTCAAATCACGCCTGATTCACCAGCTTATGCCGAAAATTTATTAGTCTCAGCCGATATTTACCAGTCATTAGGACTTTACGAAGTTAGTGAGCAAAAGCTCTTAGAAGGAATTAGAGAGTTTCCTGATGAAGAAGTCTTTAAATTTGCCTTGGCCGAAGTCTATTTTGATGAAAATAAATTCAACCAAGCTTTGACATACTATGACATGCTACTAGATATGGGAATCAAGAATTATTCTGGTATTTCAATCGTCTTGAGAAAAGCTAGTTCTTTGGCTGGGGATGGACAATATGAAGATGCTATCAGTGAATACGAAAAACTAAACGCCTTGGAATTGAATGAAGATGCTCAGTTCCAACTCGGATTTTTGTACAATCAAGTTAAAAATTATAATAAATCGATTTCTGTTTTGGAAAACCTCTTGGACACTAATCGTGATTATCCAACGGCTTATCCAGTTATCGCCGAAGACTATTTGAATATCAAGAAAAATGCTGATGCCTTCAAATACGCTCAATTAGGCTTGAATTTGAATGAATTGGATGACCGCTTGTATCAGATTGCTTTTGATGCTGGAACGTCAGAAGATGCTAATAATGCTATTAAGATTTTGGAAACTGGTATTAAAAAAGTCGAAAATCCAATGCCATTAGTCATTAAGTTGAGTGATTACTATGTTACTAAAGGTCAATTCAAAGCCAACTTGGATCTCTTAGATGGTCGTGAGATCAATAATAATCCTAAGTTGATTTGGAATTTGGCTAAATCAGAATTTGAAACTGATGATGTTAATAAAGCTCAAGAAGACATTTTGACGGTCTTAGACGAATTTAAGGACAATCTGGACTACTTGTCAGACTTGGTAGAAATTTTGCGTAGCACCGGCAATAAAGAGGTTCTTCAAGCAGCATTGAGACTTTATTTGAAACAAGATCCTGATAATGAGCAAATGCAAGAATTGTTAGATTCACTTTAATTAAAATTAGAAAAATTAAAAAATAATAATATTTTTCTAATAAAACTCTTGCATTATGAAAAGTTTCTGCTAAGATTACTTACATAAATTGATTTTGATTTTACAACAAGTAGTGAAGTATCTCAGCGTTCAGAGAAATGGCGGTTGGTGCGAGCCATACAGGATATTTTTGCAAAATACTAAATCGAAATCTCGCGTCCTGTGTTTACGGAATAAAGAGCAAGTATTATTACTTGAATTTGGGTGGTACCGCGCTAAAGGCGTCCCTGCATATAATTGCAGGGACGCCTTTTTTTATTCTTTTGGACAAATAATTTTAGGAGGAATTACAGATGAAATTTATCGAAAAGTTACGCATGCAAGCAACCTTTGCACAAATCCTAAATGAGAAAGAAATTAATGAAGTTCAAAGAAATTATTATTATAGACCCTATCAAAACTACTAAGAAAAACAAATCAAATTCAAAATAGGGTGAGTAATATGAAAAAAGGTAAATTATCAGTTTTAGAAAGTTTAATTATTATGATCGTAATGTTTGGGATGCTAGGAACAATGATGATTGCTCTGGGCATGACACCTCAAATTCCAATTTTATTAGCATTTACATTGTTATTGTTTTACGGAAGATTTCGCGGTTTTACTTGGAATCAACTTCAAGATGGGATTGTTGAAGGAGTGAAACCAGGAATCGTACCAATGATTATTTTTATTATGATTGGAGTTTTAGTATCAGCTTGGTCAATGTCCGGTGTAATTCCAACTATTATGGTTTACGGTCTAGATATATTGAACGTTAGATTTTTCTTATTTACCGTCTTTGTTAGTTGTTGTTTAGTTGGTGTGATCGTTGGTAGTTCTTTCACGACTATTAGTACTTTAGGTATCGTCTTCATGGGTATCGGTCACGTTATGGGTATCAATACCGCATTAACAGCTGGTTCAATCGTTTCGGGTGCTTTGTTTGGAAACAACATGTCACCTTTATCTGGAACTACTAATTTAGCTACTGGAATCGCTGGAGTTGATAATGTTTTTGATCATATTAAAACAATCGCCCATACAGCAATTCCTTCAGCAACTATTACTGCTATTATTTTCTTGATTGCTGGTCATACAACTGCCAATCCTAATATGAGTTCTGTACATCACATTATCAATGCTTTAAATGCTAATTTCTTTGTTTCACCTTGGATGTTAGTTCCAATCGCTGTATTAATTATTTGTGCTATTATGCAAGTTCCGGCTATTCCAACGTTGTTGTCAGGATCAATTACCGCTATTATCATGCATATTTTTATTAATCATCCTAAGATTTCGACCATTAGTAATCAAATCATGAACGGTTTCCAATTGAATTCACCTGATAAAAAAATCAACAGCATCGTTAGTGGCGGTGGTGTCACTAGCATGTTGAGTAGTATTTCTTTGATCTTAGTTGCCTTAACTTTGGGTGGCGTCTTGATCAAAATGGGTGTTGTTGAAAATCTAGTTGGTAAAATGAAACAAAGTGTCAATACACCTGGTAAATTGATTTTAACTTCAGTTTTAAGTGCCATCGGTGTTAATTTCTTAGTTGGTGAACAATACATTTCAATTATTTTACCTGGTACAACTTTCAAAGAAAATTTCGATAAACAAAATATTAAACCGGTTTACTTATCACGAATTCTCGCTAGTGGGGGAGCCGACATCAATGCTTTAGTTCCTTGGGGAGTTACTGGAATCTTTATTTCAGGAGTTTTAGGTGTTAGTCCTTTAGTCTTTATCCCATGTGCCTTTTACGTTTGGATGAATCCATTATTAACAGTCACATTTGGATTTGTCTTTGGTAAAAACTACAACAAGGATAAAGTTGTCGAACCAAAACTTAATCACCAGGTTTCTGAACAGTTGAATTAGAAATGGATTAAAGTAATAGTCATCTTGCGTAATGAGATGGCTATTTTTTTATAATATTTTTTTCATAAATTGGCAACAAATGAAAACGCTTATACCATATAATAACAATATCAATAATATGTGTTTAAACTTGTTATAAATATGTGAGGTGAGTTTCATGAAGAGGCATGGATTTATCTTTAAAGTACTAATTATTATGTTTCTTTTACCACTATTTAGAGCAACTCCAGTTACTTCCGTGATGGCCGCAAGTGAACCGTCTAAAGAGGAAGTTTACAAACATGCTCCAAAAGGTGTGAATTTTAATGATTTTCTTACCGCACCAAGTTCGTACTCCAATACAAAAACTGGTGCTGCCAATGCTTTTCCTAGTTCTAATAAAATAATACGGGCAGAGGATTCAGGAAATCCTAGCGATATTATTCAAATGTTAGACGCAGATGGAATTGATAAGCAGATTGGCTCTTTTTGGGGAACCGTGAAAGACGACAATGGTAATAAAACTTATAATTATTTTGATTTAAGCAAGGATCAAACCTTGTCAGTTTGGTATTACGGTGGAAATACTATCGATGGCTTTGCCTTTGTTTTACAAAATGATCCTAATGGTGATCAAGCTATTTCTAGAGATTATACTGATGGGATCCCTAGTTACGGGCAAACTTTGGGTGTCTGGGGAGGTAGTAGTTCCGATGGTAAAGGTTTGAGCGAAGCAATAACAGATAATTCTGGTGGTATACAAAACAGTGTTGCAATTGAATTCGATAGATATTTGAATCAAAATGCTGGCTCAAAATCTAATAATATAAGTGATTATTTAGATTATGATGGCGATAATAATTCAGGTTTTGTTTCAAATCAATTAAAGGAAAACCATATATCATGGGGATATCCAGGAGACGTAGCTACGTATTTTGGCAAGAACTTTTCAACAGGAATACTTGGTTGGAAAGAAACAACTACGTACAATTACATGGGGCATAGGGCAAGGATTCAAAATCATGCTTACTTATTAGGTTATGATGGTATCACTGTCGCTAACTCTGAAACTCAAGACCCCAGAAATGGATGGCGTCACTTAACAATCGATTATCAAAAACCAGATACAGGTTCATCAATTGGATATTTGTCATATCATATCAACGACAAATTCCAAGATGGGACGACCAGACCTCAAAACGCTCAAGATGTTAAAACTTTTGAAATTGATACGAATCAGTTAGTCAAAGATAGTTCTGATAAAAAAGTTCGTTGGGGCTTTACCGCTTCGACTGGATCGCCAGAATCAAAGCAAAGTGATTTTGCGATGGTAATTGAAAAAATGCCACGTGTGGTTGATATCAAAGGTACTTCTAAAATGACTGATTTGACTAGAAATACATCTGTAAGTTCAACTGACGGCGATATTTTAAATGTTTCTGATGGCGACCAAGTTATGCTAGAACAAAATTTGAAGTATGTTGGTGGTATCTCTGAATCTGGAGAAATCACTGCAACTGTTGCGTTACCAGACTATTTAGATTTTTCTGGCGATGAAAATGGCGTGATTGGCGAGATGAATTATACAGCTGCAGATGGCACAAAACAGAGTCTTGAAATCAATAAAGCAGATTTAGAAGAAGTTACTATTAGTACGACAACAGGAAATGACACAGATACACCAATTTTTAAGCAAGTTACTGGTTTCAAAGTTAAGATTCCATCAATGAGTAAAATTGACGATCAAGCAAATATTCAAGTCTATGGGACAGTTAAGGGACCAGAGAGTCAAACGCCAATTACGACAAAAGTGAGTGGTGTTAATACTAGTTATAATTCTGACGGATTTACTGGGGATACGATGAGTCCTGATTTTACGATTGATAATGAAGTATTACAAATAACAAATACTAATGATTTGTCTCAAGAAGTCAGTCCCGATGAAACGGTTCATTTTAAAGGGAAAATGTCTTATTTAAAGAACTCTGACTTTGATGGCGAGGATCTAATTAGTGAAGTAGATGTATATGATCAGAACAATAAATTAATTCCTGGTATTCAAAAGGGTAATATCTCGGTTGCTAAAGGTGCTAAATCAGGTGATTTTGATATTCCTTTTGATGTCAGCGACTTAGAAAACAATCAAACTTACGACTTCAAGGTTAAGATGACTGATTCTAAAGGACGCGTTTCTAATATTTTAGATTATCAAGTTAAAATTTTAGACAATAAACAATTAGTGATCTCCAGAAACAATTTTAAGACTTATGAGGTTTTTGAGAAGAATAATATCCCGCTCTGTAATATTCGAACTGAATATGATAATAGCGCTAAAGTAAATAGCAAAGATTTGACTATTCATATGAATATAGATGGCGAAGATACCATTTTTAAACTTGATTCTGATGCTGTTGAAACATCAATTGATGTAGAAATTTCTGAACAATTAAAACAGCTAGATTATGGTACACATCAAATCAAAGCTTGGGTCGATGATGGAACTCGTCAATCAAATGTGCTAGATTTTACAATTAAATTGATTGATTTAGGGATTGTTTTGGAACCTGAAAAAAAAGTTATCGATGTCCATGACAACGATCCAGTTCCATTAGATTGGACTATAAAATATAGTGATGAAGTAGATTCAGAGATGCTAATAAATCCACATAAATTCAATAAGCTATCTTTAAAGATTAAGAATGAAGACAGTGACGATTATCAAAATTTCTTTGTAAGTGCAAATAACGATGGATCAGAAAATTCAACTGAGGTCAATACTGATAGCAACAATAATTATAGCCTTACGCTTAATCCAATCGAAAGTGTATCAGGAGTAAATAAGTACTATAGCTTGTTAAAAGAAGGACAAAATATAATCAAATTTTCAGTCACAGGAAATTCGTATCATTCTGAAGAAAAAACAGTAATAATCAATGTTCCTAAATTAACTCCAAGTATTTCAACGACTGTTAAAAATATTACGACTAGTTCAACACTGAATTTAATAAAAGTTCCTTTGGAGTTTAAATATTTAGAAGATGAAACTTATCAAACTGCGCCAGCACAGTTGACTGTTAGAATCAAAGATGAGAATAAAGTTTATGGTGGACTGAGTATTGTTTCTGGAAGTATAGATTATGGGCCACCACTTACTTATACGGGACAGTTTTCTCCTAGTGTGGCAAATATGAGCCAACCAGACAGTCCTTTTATTCTTACCGGGACGGTTAAGGATGTTTATGGCAGATATTCTGAGGCACCATTTTTTAAGCTAGATATTAACTCAAAACTCTTAGAATTAAATGTCTCAGACTCCCGTTTTAGAGATATAAATTTTGATGATCAAGATGGTGATTTCATTCAACGTGATGGAAAATGGGATGTCAAAGTAAACAGTGTCGGTACGAAGTGGAACCTTTCTGCGCATTCATTAGGATTGTTTAATGTCTTAGATAATGATTATGTTGAACCGCTATACTTCATTGATAAAAACGACAATTATCAATCTTTGACTAATACTCCAACTATCGCCAATCGTGATACTGCTGTGAGTGGACAAAATAAAATCGAAAATATTTCTGATAACTGGGATGATGATGACGGTATTATGGTCAAAAATCAAAAATCCAATCTCAGTGGCGAATATCAAGGTCAAATTGAATGGACTTTGTCTGAATCGATTCAATAGAGGGTGTATTATAATAAGTATGTACGTAGAGAAAACGCTTAATTTATTTTCCGGATGGTAGATATGAAACCAATAATAACAATTGATGTTGGTGGAACAACGATTAAATATGCTTTATTTAATGAATCAAATCAAACTTTAATTAATAAAGGTGTCGTTGATACACCGAAGAATTTAGCCACATTTTATACAGTAATTGAAAAAATAGTAAAAAAATACGATCGAACTAAGATTGCTGGCGTAGCTTTGAGTATTCCAGGAGCGGTCAATCAACAGACAGGAATAATCGGTGGAATCAGTGCTTTGCCATATATTCACAATTTTCCAATCAAAGCAGCTTTGGAGAAGCGTCTGAATTTGCCGGTTTCAATGGAAAATGATGCTAATTGTGCTGCTTTAGCTGAAGTTAAGAGTGGAATGGCTGTCAACATGCAAAATGTCGTTATGTTAGTAATTGGAACTGGGGTCGGTGGTGCTGTCGTTATCAATCGTCAATTAGTTCACGGGCAACATTTACTAGGTGGAGAATTTGGGATGATGCTAGGTCAAACCGATCAGCGTCTCAGTCTAGTTGGTACTGCAGTGAGAATGGCTCAGCACTACAATCAAGCTTATAAAACCAATTATACGGGCAAAGAGATCTTACAAATGGCTCAGGATGGTGATGCGACTGCTCAAAAATATGCTTTGAAGTTATATGACAATTTGGCTCGTGCAATCTTTAATTTACAATTTGTCGTTGATCCAGAAGCCTTTATCATCGGTGGTGGAGTTTCTGGTAATCAAGATTTCATTAATAATTTGAATGAAGCTGCCCAAAGACTAGTTCAACGAGTAGCCGACATTAAACTAGTTCCCAAAATCATCCCTGCATATTATCACAATGATGCCAATTTGATTGGTGCGGCATTGAATTTTAAAATTAAAAAAACTGTCTTGATTTGATTTCAAGACAGTTTTTGTTTTAGCAAAGATCCGTATAACGATAAGGGATTGCTTGATTTAATTGTTTAGTGATTTCTTTTAGAATATTCTCTTGGCGAATTTTTTCATTATTTAAAACGAATTCATGATTTTCTTCAATCCAAATATTGGAATTGGGTGCTAAGACTTCATACTCGTTGTGTGTCTTATTTAATCTGAGGATAATTTTTTGTCCCAATTTTGGAAGCGGACATTGCATTGACTGATAATAAACATTTTTTTCAATTCCGCCGGGGAGTTTGATGTCGATATTTTTTCCTAAAATATCCTCCGAACCACTGATAATGTGATTGACGTAAATGGATGCGATTGTGGATTCTTTGTTACTGCGGGAGAAATCGATAACCGTTCCCTGAATAAGAAAATCACTATTTTTCTTTATTTGATTTAAAGACAAGTTCTTTTTTAGAATTATTTTTTGAGTTGATAGCGTTGAATGAGTGACTTGTTTTGTCTGTTGGCGCCACTTTTTTTTATTGCGTTTTAAAACAATTTGTTGTTTTTGCAAGTCAGTTTGGTCAATATTTGAAGTCTTAGTATCATGACTACAACCGGTTAAGAATAAAACACAAACAGTAATTGTTGCCAAATAAATTTTCATTGAGGATACTCCTTACTTTTTTTGCAATTAAAAGATGAGTATCAGTCCTTTGCTTCCTCGAATGAAAGATAATTTATGATGGCATTTGCCGAATGCATTTGATTCACTCCCTTACAAGATTATATATATATCATAACATGATTTAATTTTTCTCCAAAGACGGCAAAAGAGCCTAGGATCCCCACAATCGAGGATTACTAGACTCTTTTTTTATGCGTGATTTTCTGTTTTCATTTCATAAACTTCTGGAGCAAAGGTCGAACGTAACGTTTCGATACCCTTGTTAAAAGAATTGAGAACAGACTCCGAAGTTTCATCACGATTGATTTCTACAGTAACGACTGACTCGTCCACCGGATCGGTAAAAGCAGCCATAATAAAATTATCGCCACCGTCGATTCCACGTTCAAAATTAACTTGGTAATCTTTGAATTCTGGATTATTTAAAACATCCAGTAAAAAGTGTTCTTTGAGACTCTTGTACAATTCGATATTGGTAATATCTGGATCTAAAACCGCAAGATTACGATACTTCGATTCATTTTTGTATAGTGTTTCAAAATGATTTACAAAATAATCAAAACAGTCGGTTGCAGTTAGTTGCGTTAAATCGTTAGCCACAATGATCAACTCCTTAATTATATTGGTCTATAACTTATATTATAACGTATCTGAATAATTAAAGGGTGATTATTGGGTTTTATTATTTTTTATAAAAAGCATTATTTTGAAATTAAAAGCATTATTTGTCAATAAATTATTTGATTAAATCGTACTATACTTCTTGTAAGCGGTTACTGATGATTGAAGGAGGATTAAATAGTGAAATTTGAAAGAATATTTATAAACCATATGGAAAATCCTATTGGTTATGAATTTAATGATCTATTTATAAATTGCCAAATTAAAGCTAATAATTATTCAAATGACTTGTTAAAACGTTTAAAAATTACTGATAGTAAGAAAGAAATTTTTGCAACAGATTGGGAACCAGCGGATGATTTATCATTTCAGCCGGATTTTCAACTTCAAAGTAAAACTAGATACCAAGTTTTTATTGAAATAAAAGATAAAAAGCAAATTTATAAAAAACAAGCTTTTTTTGAAACTGGATTAATGACAGGATTCAATAATAGTCAATGGATTGGTAGTTCAGATGAAAGTATTCACGGCATTCAAGCAATAAAAGAAATTAATTTAACTTCTAAGGTCAAAAAAGCTCGGTTATATATAACTGGTTTAGGTCTATATGAAGTTTATATTGACAATCAAAAAGTTGGCGATGAATATTTGGCACCAGGCTTTACTAATTACAGTTACTATACTCAAATAGCAACGCTTGATGTCACAAAATACTTGAAAACTCCAGGAACACATGTCTTAAAAATTTCTTTAGGCGATGGTTGGTATAAGGGAAAATTGGGTATTAAAGAACATGGTGGTAAAGAAAATCAATATGGTAGTGCCTTAATGACTAATGCGGAATTAGATTTAGAAGATGACATTGGCGTATTTCGAATAATTGGAACTGATGAAACATGGAAAATTCAAACTTCAGAGATTACACATTCTGGGATTTACTATGGTGAGGATTTAGATGAAACCATAATTCCTAAAACGTTGCCATTAAAGGTTTTTGAACGACCAAGTAAACATCTGAAAGATAGACTGAGTTTACCCATCAAGGCTCACAAAATTTTTCATCCCAAAAAGATTGTTACTCCAGCTGGAAATCTAGTACTAGACTTTGGTCAAAATATGGCAGGCTGGATTGAATTTGAAAATGATTTGCCAAAGGGTACTAAAGTAGAATTTCAGTATGGTGAAATTTTGCAAAATGGCGAATTATATCGGGAAAATCTACGTTCAGCTCGCGCTAGTTTTACTTATGTAAGTAACGGCATAAAACATTTAGTTCGTCCACATTTTACTTATTTTGGATTTAGATATGCTAAAGTAAATGGTTTATCAAGCGATTACAACATAGCAAATTTTAAAGCTGTAGCTCTTTATTCGGATATGAACCAAATTGGTAATATTAAAACTGATAACCAGTTGGTTAATCAGTTATTCAGTAACATCCAATGGGGACAAAAAAGCAACTTTATTGATGTACCAACTGATTGTCCGCAACGTGATGAGCGTTTGGGTTGGACAGGCGACGCTGCTATCTTTGCCAAAACAGCTAGTTATAACATGAATACTGCACAGTTCAATAAAAAATATGTATATGATATTGCGGTTGAACAAAGTCAACGCCAAGGAGAGGTTCCATTGTATGTACCTAATGTCGATGGCGATGATGGTGGCAAGGCAGTTTGGGGTGATGCTGCGACAATTATTCCTTGGATCACGTATCAACGTTATAAGGATACTACCATTTTGAAACAAAACTTCGGTGCCATGATGTCTTGGGTTGATTGGATACATGACTACGCTAAAAAAACCAGAAATGAATTTTTATGGCTTGATTCTGATCAATTAGGAGATTGGTTGGCTCTAGATACTGAAGATATTTTCCATCTCAAAGGTAAAACACCAGATGATTTAATAGCCAGTGCATATTATTATCAATCAACTTTGATAGTTTCCAAGACAGCACAGGTTCTTAATGCTAAAAGAGAGTCTGATTACTATCGCTTATTGGCTAATAAAATCAGAGAATCATTTATTAATGAATTTTTCACAACTAGTGGAAGACTAATTACCGATACACAAACTGCATTGGCTCTTTGTTTACATTTAAATCTTTATCCAAAGAAGTTTAAAAAATATTTAGTAAATAAATTTGTCGCTCGAATTGAGAAAGATAAAAATCATCTTACAACTGGTTTTGTTGGAACACCTGTATTATTACCAGCTTTGACAGAGAATAATCAACATGATTTGGCCGTTCAAATATTCTTAAATGAGGATTATCCAGGCTGGCTAAATGAAGTTAAATTAGGTGCAACGACCATTTGGGAACGTTGGAATTCAGTACAAGAGAATGGAACTATCAGTGAAAATGGAATGAATTCCTTGAATCATTATTCGTCAGGAGCTGTTATGCAATGGGCCTATGAATATCTATTAGGTATTCAACAAGAAGAACAACTAACTATTGCTCCACGTATTACACCGAAATTTAGAGAACTATCTGGCTATACGGATTTGAATACAGGTCAACTTGCTATTACTTGGAGAATTGAAAATCGACAAGGTAGTCAAGTAAGTTTAAAAATAGATATTCCTTATGATAATCCTGCTAAAGTTATTCTTCCCAACACAAAAGAATGGAAAGATAATGGCGCTGTTCATCAAAATGGTGACATTTTAGCACCAGGACATCATGAAATAACTTATCAACCGTTGGTTGCTTTTATAAATACATACAGTGTACACACAGCTTTAAAAAATTTTAATGATAAAAAAATCGTAAATAAATTGAGAGAATTAGTACCGTTTTGGAGTTTTATTGAATTGCCTGGAAATTTTGATCACTTCAAAGAATTTTCATTATTACAATTGAGCAATGAAATGAAGGGGATTGGCTTTTCTCCCATGACACAGGAACAAATTGAAAAAATTAATGCTTATTTTAGAGAATATTCAAAAAATAAAATCATGGAAAAGGATGATAAATAATTATGAGAAAAATAATGACTAGATTTGCTATTTTAATTTTGTCAGTTTTTACAGTTAGTGCTGGTGCGACTGCTGCTACCATTCCACTAATGATGAAAAGCTTTCCAAATATTAGTTCCACAACGATTGAATTGTTAATGACGATTCCATCATTAGGTATAATTGTTTTCACTCCAATTAGTAATTGGGTTGCTGATTTAATTTCTGTTAAGAAAACTATTATGACAGGCTTGATTTTGATATTTATCGGTGGGATTGTTCCAGCAGTTACGTTAAATTTCCCATTGATCTTTGTTTCGAGAATTATTTTAGGATTAGGAACAGGATTGTTGATGTCATTTTCACAATCTTTGATCATCCAATTGTATCAAGGACGTGAGCAACAAAAAATGCTTGGATTATCAAGTGTATTTCAGGGCTTAGGTATGTTTTTTATGACTTATATGGCTGGTGTTTTGCTCAATAATGGTTGGCAGATGTCATATTGGGTTTACTTAATTGTTATTCCAATTATTCTATTAGTTGGAATTTATGTTCCTAAAACAGTTGGTAAAGTTGAAGAAGCTGGTGCAATTAGTGATAGTAAAAAAATTGACGGTAAGATTTGGTTACTAGCTTTGTTTGCTTTCTTATTCAATGCAACTTTTGCTTTCATTTCGATTAAGTTTGCTATGTTAGTAGTTTCAAGAAATTATGGAACTGCCGCTGATGCTAGTACTTTATTAGGTTTAATGGCTTTTGCAATGGCTGCTGGTGGTTTTGTTTTCATGTACGTTCAAAAACATTATTTCAAATTCACTACAGCAATTGGTTTAGGTTTTGCCACAGTTTCATTTTTAATTTTAACGATTTCCAGATCACTTATGCTTAGTGGACTGGGTGTTATTTTAGTTGGTATTTCAGTTTCAATCTTTATGGCTTCTATGGTCGCAAACATTAATAAAATGACCTCACAATCCCAAGTAGCTTTTTCAACTTCGATTGTTATGACTTGTGCCAATGTGGGTACACTTATTTCTCCATATTTTGCACAAATTATTGCAAAAACATTCGGTAATCAAGAAGCTGGATTCACGTTTGAAGCTGGATTAGTAATTTTTGCCATTTTATTAATTATTTCTACATTAGTTGGCTTAAATTATTCAAAATTTGAATATAAAAATGATCGTAAAGATACAAATATTAAAATGCAAAATTAGGAGTAAAAAATGTTAAGTAAACAAGCGAAAGAAGCAATAAAAATTGCTCAAAGTATTAAAACTCAGCAATCAGATAATTTAACGCCTGAACAGGCGATATTTTTAAGAAAAGATGCTGATAAAAATAATTCAATTCCAATTCCAAGTGATATCAACTTAGAGAGTCTAGATGATCCTAAGGGTGAGTTATATCATTATGGGACAAACAATGAGAATGTTTTGTTATTTATTCATGGTGGAGCTTATGCAACAGGAAGTGTTAAGTCACGAAGAAATTTATGTTTTGGCTTAATTAAACGTTTAGGCTATGATGCGTTTTCTGTTGATTATCGTCAATGGCCGGAAGCCAAACATCCGGCAGCTCAAGAAGACGTTATGAATGCTTACAAATTTCTTAACAAGCGTTACAAACATATCTTTATTTTTGGAGAATCTGCCGGTGCTACTTTAGCCTTAACTTTGACTTTGCAATTGAAGACTGAAGACTTATCATTACCAAATAAAATTGCTGTCTTTTCACCAGTAATTACCCAAATAAATATCCTACCGTCAGAATATCTCTTACAAGAAAGAGACCCTATGTTGCTTGGTGCTGGGGATCCAGTTCCATATTTTGATGAACCTTATAAAAATGATCCTTTAATTTCTCCGATTTATGGTGATTATAAAGGCTTTCCACCATTGATGATTAATTGCGGAAGTGAAGAGGTTAAATACGATGATTCCAAAATACTTAATTTTCTATGTCAAAAAAATAACGTCGATGTAACTTGGACCGTTTGGCAAGACTTATTCCACGTTTTTGTATTGTTTGATATGCCAGAAACTGATCAAGCATTAAATCAAATAGCACGATTTTTAAAATAAAAAAAGTCGGCAAATAAATTGTCGACTTTTTTCTTATAGATTCTGATTTTTTCTAAATTGTGATGGAGTTTGGCCTGTTTTGCTTTTAAACACCCTAGATAATTGGGAAGGGTTCTCATAGCCTAAAGTATCAGATATTTCTCTGATTGGTAGTTGAGTAAAAAGTAAAAGTTGTTTGGCAGAAAGAATTTTTTGTGAAGTTAAAAATTCAATAATACTGATACCAGTTGTTTTTTTAAATAGATGCATTAAATAAGATTTGCTGCTACCAACAAATTGAGCAATTTCATCAACATTTTTAACAATGGTTAAATTATCGTAAATATATTCTTGTGCTCGATAGACTAATGAAGGAATGTTGTTTCTTTTTACTAAAGCAACATTTTTAACAAAACGTTCACCAATCGTGCGAGTGTATTCGTAAATATTAGTAATATTTTGTTTTGTTTCTGTTTTTTTTATGCATTCATCACTTAATTCATAGGCGCTTTCGGCATACATCCCTCCACGAATTGCCGCCCGAGTGAAAAGTGTCGTAGCAGCTACCGTAATATTTTTTTTGCTTCTTAAATCAGATGATGCCAGAATTCCAAAATTACCTTTATCCATAAAAGCAATGTAATTTTTATTAAATTCTTTTAAATTACCGTGTTCAACTCCCATTAACATCAGTTGTTCTGCTAAATAACCATTGTGAGAAGGTTTATTGTCACTAAATGATTCAAGACGCTGATTAGGACGATCTAAGAGCCCATAGTCATTTAAATCCAGTTGCTGTTGAGTAAAAGTAGGCTCCGATTTTGTCAAAGCAAAATAAAATATCTTTAGTTGAGCTTGGAAAGTATTGAAGTCAGTCAATGGAACTTTATCTGCGTAAGCTCCGTTACCACTAATGGCGGTTGATGTTGCCCAGATAAGGATTTTCGTTTCTTCCAACTTAAAAGAGGCGATAGTTCCAATTTGAGCAAAAAGATTAATATTTATTTTAGAATTAATATTTTTTAAAATTTTATTGCTAAGTTGTTCTGAAAGGTTGGGTGCAACAGTCATCTTGAATACCTTTGATAAATGATTTGAATCATCATATAAAAAGATTGATAAATTGGTTGCTTCGTGAAACCATTGTGAAATTTTTTCTATCTCCATATCAATTACCTCAATGATAGCTGTATTCGTATATAAAAAACAGGATTAGTTAATTAAATTTTAACAAAAGAATAATAATAAAACATATAAAAGAGGTAATAAAATGAAAACCTACTTAGCTTTTGATATTGGCGGGACTAAATTAAAATACGCTTTGATCAACAATCAAGGTCAAATATTAAAGAAATATTCGGAAAATACTATTAATGACTCTAAGTCAAACTTTATTAAACGACTTAACGAAATTGTTGGGCAGTTTCAATCTCAAATATCAGGTATTGGTATCAGTGTTCCTGGAAAAGTTGATTCTAAGACTGGGCAAATTCATTTCGGTGGATCTTTACCTTTTCTTGATGGGATTCAGCTTAGTAGTGTTTTAAATACATCATTACCGATTCATATAGAAAATGATGCTAAGGCAGCCACACTAGGGGAAAAATGGTTGGGTTCTTTAGAAGAGATAGACAATGGAATAATGTTGGTTTTAGGAACAGCAGTTGGTTCGGGAATAGTGCTGAATGGACAACTTCTTCATGGTAGTGACCAACAAGCAGGCGAGGTCAGTTTTATGAGTTTAGGTAGCCTTGATATGGAGCATTTTTCTGGAAGCAAGTGTTCGGCAGTAGCAATGATTAAAGATATTGGTCGCCATTATCAGTTAAAAGATATTGATGATGGTAAGAAAGTCTTTGAATTGATTACTGCTAAAAAAGATTTTGCTAAATTACGTTTTGAAGAGTTTTGTCGAAATGTGGCTTTATTGATTCACAATATGCAAGTTATTTTAGATGTGAATTGTTTTGTGATTGGTGGTGGAATTTCTCGACAAAGTATAGTAGCCACAAGTATTGATAAAGCATTAATTGACTTAAGAGAAACTAGTTTGATGGTAAAGAAGACGTTTAAAAAACCGGACATTATTAGTTCACGTTTATTTAATGAAGCAAATCTATTAGGGTCCATTAGTAGTTTCAATGTGGTCAAGTCAAATTAATCGGGTTTAAAGGAGATATCGAATGGTAAATAAGACTAATTTTCCAAAGAATTTTTTGTGGGGTGGTGCAACCGCTGCCAATCAGGTTGAAGGTGGATATGACCTTGATGGTAGAGGGATGTCTATTGCCGATACTTTACCTGGAGGTAAAAGCCGCTTCAAAATTGTAGAATCTGATGATTTTGATTGGAGCATTGATAATGGAAAATACCATTATCCTAATCATTTAGGAATTGATTTTTATCACCGTTATCAATCAGACATTAAATTATTTTCAGAAATGGGTTTTAAAACTTATCGTTTTTCTATTGCTTGGAGCCGAATTTTTCCTCGAGGGGATGAAGCATGTCCTAATAAAGCTGGATTAAAGTTTTATTCTAAAGTCATTGATGAATGCTTAAAATATGGGATTGAACCAGTGATTACCTTGTCACATTATGAGTTGCCCTTATTTTTAGCCAAAGAATATGGTGGTTGGAAAAACCGCAAGTTAATCGATTTTTTTGAAAAATATGTTCGAGTAATTATTGAGCATTTTGGAAAGAGAGTTAAGTACTTTCTGACTTTTAATGAAATTAATTCTGCTGGACAGCATCCAGTGATGGGTCAAGGAATGATACCCAAAACTGGTAGTTTAAATAAGCAAAATGTGTTTCAAGCTTGGCACAATCAATTTGTTGCTAGTTCTAGGGCAGTTAAAATTGCACATGATTTTAATAAGAATATTCAAGTTGGTTGTATGTTGTTATATGCTACTTCATATGCATATAATGCAGATCCTAGAAATCAATTGGCTAATTTGCAAAATGAACAAGAGTTTAATTATTTTTGTGGTGACGTTCAAGTACGTGGTGAATATCCAGCATATACAAACAGGCTCTTTAAAAAATATGGTGTGAAAGACTTAGAAATTACCGATCGAGATTTGAGGGAATTGAAGAAGTATCCAGTTGATTTTATTTCAATAAGCTACTATATGTCGACTGTTATAGAAGTTACTCAAACTTCCCATGATACAACCGCTGGAAACTTGATTGGAGGAGTTAGAAATCCATATTTGAAAGCCAGTGAATGGGATTGGCAAATTGATCCAACTGGTTTGAGGATTGCCTTAGATAAATTATATGATCGTTATCAAAAACCAATTTTTGTAGTTGAAAATGGTTTAGGTGCTAAGGATGAATTGACAAAAGAAAATAAAGTTTATGATGAATATCGCATCGATTATTTACGCTTGCATATTCAAGCCATATCAGAAGCTATTGATGATGGGGTTTCGGTAATGGGGTACACACCTTGGGGCTGCATTGATTTAGTCAGTGCTTCAACGGGTGAAATGTCCAAACGTTATGGTTTTATTTATGTAGATTTAAATGATGATGGAACAGGTAGTTTACAACGATTCAAGAAAGAGTCGTTTATGTGGTACCAGCGAGTTATCAAAACTAATGGGGCCAACTTATCTACAGATGGCTTAAACTATTGAGGTAAATTATGGAACAAACAAAAATAGTTGTAAAGAAAAAAGATGGACTTTTTTATGTTAGTAGATTGGCTACAATTTTTTCTATTCTGATGTATGTTTCTTATATACCACAAATTATAGATAACCTTAGTGGGTCACAAGGAAATCCTATTCAACCCTTATGTGCAGCTCTTAATAGTTCTTTATGGGTTTCTTATGGACTTTTAAAAAAGAAACATGATTGGCCGGTAGTAATTGCTAATTTGCCAGGAATTGTTTTAGGATTAATTACTTTCTTTACATCTTTATAAATATACAAAATAAACCTTATTAAAATGTGTTTTTATATTACACATTCCAATAAGGTTTTTATTTATCTCTTCCAGCCACCATACTAATAATGAAGACAACGGAATTTAATAAAAGTGCGGAAAAGGTCAACCAGTTGATACTGCCGATAATTCCTACCCATAGTCCAATTAATGAGATCAAAAGTATAATATTTACCATTTTCTACGAATGCCAGAAGGAGTGTTTTTAGAACTGTTCTCTGGCAGTCTTTCACTTCCTTATCAACTTCATTATATCGCAGATAAAGGGGTTTATTTGGCAAGTCGGCTTAATGGTATATAATAATTAAAGACTTTTATTATACGTGAGGTAAATATATGCAAATCAAACAACTTCCTGCAGATTTTCAAGCAGCATTACCAGTTTTAGAAAAAATAGAACAAGCCGGATTTGAAGCTTATTTTGTAGGAGGTAGTGTCCGTGATCATATTTTAGGACTAGCGATTCACGACGTTGATATTGCTACAAGTGCTTACCCTGAGGAAATCAAAGAGATTTTTAAGCGCACAGTCGATACTGGAATTCAACATGGAACAGTGACAGTTTTAATGGGGGATGATTCATATGAGATCACTACCTTTAGAACTGAATCGGGCTATCAGGATTATCGTCGTCCTGACAAGGTAACTTTTGTCCGTTCATTAGCTGATGACTTAAAGAGACGTGATTTTACGATCAATGCTTTGGCAGTTGATAAAAACGGTCAGGTGATCGATAAGTTTGATGGCTTAAAAGATTTAGATAAGAAAATCATTCGTGCCGTTGGTCATGCTGAGGAAAGATTTCACGAAGATGCCTTGAGAATGATGCGAGCAGTCAGATTCCAAGCACAGTTGAATTTCAAAATTGAAGAAAAAACTGCTCAAGCGATTGCTGATAATGCTCCATTATTAGCCAAAATTGCGATTGAACGTATCCGTGAAGAATTTGTCAAAATGATGTTGAGCCAAAATTGGCAAACTGGTCTGGCTGATTTTATTAAGTTGGGACTAAGTGAATATTGTCCAGGATACAAGGATCAAAAACTAGAATTAGCGGAATTGTTGGAAGTCAAAGATACTAAATTTGTTGATGAGGAAGCCGCTTTCAGTGCTATCGGCTATGTTTTAAGCTTGAATCATCAAGAATTCAATGCCTTTTTGCGTGATTGGAAAGTTTCCAATAAAACCCGTGAAACTAGCTTGAATACTTTGAATCTGTTACATCTTTTTGAAAGTCAGGATTTTGATCTCTGGAATATTTATAAACTAGGAATCGATAATTTGGATCGTACAATCGAGTTGTCGAAGATGTTCCAAATTGAATTTGATTATACAGATTTAAAGCAAAAAGTAGATCAAATCTCTATTAAAAGTAGTCATGATTTACAGCTAACAGGTAAAGATGTTTGTGAAATATTAGACGTAAAACCAGGTCCAATCATCGGTAAGTCGATGTCGCAAATGGAGCGTGCTGTCGTGGAAGGAAACGTTTCCAATAATTTTGACGATTTGAGACATTATTTGTTAAGTAATCAATAATGCTGTGTTATTATGAATTTAGTAAGTATTTTAGAATTGAAAGGGTGATAATATGACTAAACATGTTTTTAAAGAACTTAAGTTTTACTTTAGAAATGATGATACTTGGACTGTTAGTCACAGTGAAATGAGTGATGTTTGGATTGCGCGTGTAACAACTAGTTATGGACGTATCAAGGGAGGACGTATGCAAGAGATTCATCCATGCAAACGTTTTAGAATCGAAATCTTACCAGAAGCTGATTATATTAAGGATACAGATGTTTCTACTGCTGCTATGGCTGATGGGATGTTCAATCGTATTATTAAGTATCAAGACATTGAAAAATGTGATATTGTCTTTGAGGATGACCAAGATAAAGAACCAATGCAAATTTACTTCCCATTCAAGCAAAAGGATGTTGAAGGATTGGATAACGCTTATCAATCTTCAGCTATTTCAAGTAAAACTGGTAATCTTTATATTGCTATCGACCCAGAAAATACTGTTTACGACATTTATAAAGAAGATCTTTAAAAAAATGCGAGGCCTTAGTTCAAAAACTAAGTCTCGCTTTTTAATTGGAGGAAAATAATGGGAAATTTAAAAATTGGCAGTATGGTAACTGTCGTTGATAAAAAGGATGCCATGAATGATCAAATTGGAGCCGTTGTTTATTTTGATGAAAAAAGAGCAAAAATTCTGGTTCGATTTGGCGGGCAAGAACAGATGTATTATTCCATCAACCAATTGCAGGAATATTAACTTCTGACATGTGATAAAATAAAACAGAACAGCAATAATACCTCTATCTACATCGGTAGAGGAATTTTTTATTTATAGTGGTGAAATAATTGAAAACCTTAAACATAACGAATGCATCAAAATCATTTGGTGAAAGAACACTTTTTACCAATGTTACTTTTACAATCAATGAAGGAGATCGAATCGGTCTTTTGGGACTTAATGGAACTGGTAAGACGACTTTATTAGATGGAATCGTCAACAATTCTGATCTGAATACGATTGAAATCGAAAAACCTAAGGACTACAAGATTTCTCATCTCAAGCAGCAACCGGATCTAGATGCAAATTCATCAGTCATCGATGCTGTCTTCAATGGAAGTGGCGAAAAATTCCAATTGATTCGTCAATATGAGAATTCTCTGGCAAAATTCAACGCTGATTCGACTGACCAGAAGGTTCAAAATGAATTTTTCAAGTTACAGGAAAAAATGAATGCGGCCGAAGCTTGGCAAATGGAATCAGATGTTAAGTCGATTTTGAATAAATTAGGAATCACTGAATTAGACAAGAAAATCAAAGAGTTATCTGGTGGTCAACAAAGACGTGTTGCTTTAGCTCAAACCTTGATTTCCGAAGCTGACTTATTGATTTTAGATGAGCCAACAAACCATTTGGATTATGAAGCTATCGACTGGCTTCAAACTTATTTGAGCAAATACAAAGGCTCAGTTTTATTCGTGACCCATGATCGTTATTTCTTGAATGAAGTAGCGACAAGAATTTTTGAGTTGGAAAACCGCAATGTAACTGAATATGATGGTAACTACGAGAAGTATTTACAACAAAAAGCGGCTAATGAAGAAATCTACGCTTCTGAACAACACCATAAGACTCAATTATACAAGCAAGAATTGAATTGGATGCGTGCTGGTGTTAAGGCTCGTGGAACTAAACAACAAGCTAGAAAAGATCGTTTCAACGACTTGAAAGAAGATCTACAAAACAAGCCTGATGTTCAAAAAGAAATGTCGATCGATATTGCCCAACAACGTCTTGGTAATGATGTTTTTGATATCAAGGATGCTAGTTTGAAATTCTCTAAACATGTGATTTTAAACAACTTCAGTTATTTGGTAACTAAAGGCGATCGTATTGGAATTACTGGTGCTAATGGTTCTGGTAAGACGACTTTCTTAAATACAATTGCTCAACAAATCCCTCTCGATTCCGGTGAAATCAAGACTGGTCAAACGGTTCGTCTCGGTTATTATACGCAGCATACACGTGATATGGACCCAGATAAACGTGTTATTAGATACCTAGAGTCTATTGGTCAAGGAGCCAAGAATACTGAAGGTACACACATGTCAGCATCACAAATGCTAGATACATTTAAATTTGATCACCAAATGCAAGGAGCTTTCATCCGAGAGTTGTCCGGTGGCGAAAAACGTCGTCTGTATTTGTTGGCTATTTTGATGGATCAACCTAACGTTTTGTTGCTGGATGAACCAACAAATAACTTGGATATCGAAACTTTGACGATTCTTGAAAATTATTTGGAAAACTTTAAAGGAACAGTTATGGCAGTTTCCCATGATCGTTATTTCTTGGATAAAGTTGCCCATAAATTGTTGATTTTTGAAGGTCAAGGCGAGATTGAAGAAAGCTATGATTCTTACTCGGGCTATCTACGAAAAGAAACTGAGAAAAAGCAAGCTCAACATCATGAAGTAAAGGTTCAAAAACATGATGAAGCAAAAGAAAAAGAAGCTCAGAGTAAACCGGCAGAAAAGACTAAGTTAACTTACGCTGAACAAATGGAATTCGATAAATTGGAGCCAAAAATCGAAAAACTCGATGATGAAATGGCTAAATTAAAAGAACAATTAAATAATCCCAAAAACGGTTATGAAGATTTGATGGACTTTCAAAGACAATTGGATGAAAAGACTGCCGAATCTGACAAATTGATGGATCGTTGGGAATACTTGGGACAATACATTTAGGAGGAAACTATGCATAACGAGCAACAATATTTAGATCTTTTGCAATACGTCTTAGACCATGGGCACAAGAAGAGTGATCGAACAGGAACCGGTACTATCAGTACTTTTGGCTATCAAATGCGATTTGATTTACAAGAATCATTTCCACTGTTGACGACAAAGAAAATTCCTTTTGGTTTAATTAAAAGTGAATTGTTGTGGTTCTTGCATGGCGATACTAATATTAAATATTTGTTGGAACACAAGAATCACATTTGGGATGAGTGGGCTTTTAAAAATTATATCGAGAGTTCTGATTATAAGGGACCAGATATGACTGATTTTGGTCGTCGTCATTTAGTTGATGAAGATTTCAACCAAAAATATCAGGTCGAGAAAAAGAAATTTGATCAAAATATTTTAACAGACGATGCGTTTGCTCAAAAATTTGGTAATCTCGGGGATGTCTATGGTGCACAATGGCGTCATTGGCAAAAACGTGATGGTGGCTTTATCGACCAAATCGCTAATGTCATCGATCAAATAAAAAAGACGCCCGACTCAAGACGATTGATTGTCAGTGCTTGGAATCCTGAGGATGTGCCAACGATGGCTTTACCACCATGTCACACGTTGTTTCAATTTTATGTCAACGATGGGAAACTGTCTTGTCAGCTGTATCAACGCAGTGGTGATCTATTCTTGGGTGTGCCTTTTAATATTGCTAGCTATGCTTTATTGACACATCTAATAGCTCGAGAAACTGGTTTGGAGGTTGGCGAATTCGTTCATACCTTGGGCGATGCTCACATTTATTCTAATCACCTTGAACAAGTAAAAGAGCAATTGAGCCGTAAACCGGTTGCTGGACCAAGTCTTGAAATCAATAGTGATAAAAGTATTTTTGATTTAGACGTCAAAGATATTCGCGTCGATAATTATAATCCGCAACCAGCTATTAAAGCTCCGGTTGCTGTTTAGGAGTGAGAAAATGATCAGTTTTGTTTGGGCTGAAGATAAGAATCACGTGATTGGTGTTAATGGACATTTACCATGGAAACTACCCAACGACATGAAACGTTTTAAAGATGTTACGACCAATCATCCTATCGTCATGGGACGTAAGACCTTTGAGAGTTTTCCTAATGGCCCTTTACCAAAGAGATTAAATATCGTTATTTCTCGAAATTCTGACTATCAAGTGCCAAAGGGCGTAATTTTGATTTCTAATAGAGAACAATTAAAAGATATTGTTAAACCAGATGATGAAGTTATGGTCATTGGTGGCGCCGGAATTTTTAAATTGTTTGAAGATATTGTGGACCGCTTATATTTGACATGTATCGATCATGAATTTGCCGGAGATACGAAAATGGTTGATTTAGATTATAGTCAATTTAAATTGATCGAAAAAAAAGAAGGTATCATGGACAAAAATAATATTTATCCATATACCTTCGAGACTTATCAAAGAATTAATTAACAAAGAAGTAAACTGAAAAGTACATCAATGCAGTTCCAATCATGACGAAAATGTGCCAAATGACGTGAATATATTTGAGATTTTTCATTAAGTATAAGCAAGCCCCTAATGTAAAAGCTACGCCGCCGGCTACCAAGAGCCAGATACCAGTCGTACCAATGGCTTGATAGAGTGGTTTCATAGCGATGATAATGGCCCAACCCATTAAGACGTAAAGCAAAGTTTCAAAATATTTGAATTTACCTACATTGAAAATTTTGTAGAGGATGCCACCGATAGCTAATAGCCAAATGAAGGCTAAAATTCCATAGCCAAAAGCTGAATGCAAGGCGATTAAGCAATATGGCGTGTAAGTTCCAGCAATCATTAAAAAGATTGAACTATGGTCAAAAATTTGGAAAACGCCTTTGGCTTTTGTGAAATAAAGACTGTGGAATAAAGTTGAACTGAGATACAAAAAAAATAAAGTGAATGCGTAAATAAAATAGGCAGTGATGTTGAGAGGATTTCCTTGGTGGAATCCTTTTATCAATAAGAAAACTGATCCAATTATTGCTAAAATAATTCCGATACCGTGCGTAACAGCACTGAATACTTGATCAGTTATCAAATAAGTTCGAGTAAAGTTAGGTTTTTTTGACATTTTGAAGACCTCAATTATTTGGTTTACGTAAACATTATATACGTCTAAGGACTTTTCAGACAACGACAATCTTTAGTATAATTAAAAACAGTCATTGTTTTGTATATAAATATTAATTAAAATACATGATATTGATAATTTACCAAGAATAAGTTTGGTATAATTAAATTAATTAGGAACTAAGACCCTATGAAAGAGGGATAAAATGAGCAAAGTAAAAATTATTGCCGATTCATCGGTACAATTAACTCCAGAAGAAATTGAGAAATATGATATCAGTATTGTCCCTTTAACGATCAGTATTGACGAAAAGACATACGTAGATGGTGTAAATATTACTCGTGAGAAATTTGTTGAAGAAATGGATTCCTCAAAGGATTTACCTAAAACATCACAGCCTTCAATTGGTACCTTCATGGAAGTAATCGATAAAGTACCAGCAGACTATACGGATATCTTGCTATTGATGATGACACCTTCAATCAGTGGTACAATCAATGCAGCTAGACAAGTAGCTGACATGACTGATCGAAACGTAGAAGTGATCGATACAGAATTTACTGACCGTGCTCAAGGATTTCAAGTTATCAAGGCAGCACAATTGGCTCAAGAGGGTAAGTCGGTCGCTGAGATCAAGACGGCTTTGGATGAAGTACGTGAGCATACCTATTTGTACATGGGTGTAACTAGTATCGAAAACATTTTGCGTGGTGGTAGATTGAGTCGTTTTGCCGGAACTTTATCGACAATCTTGAATATCAATCTAGTTTTAATAGTTAAGAATAATACTTTAAGCATCGCTAAACGTGGTCGTGGTCGAAAGACAATTGAAAAATATATGGACAACGTTATAGAAGAAATCAAAGGCTTGAAGAATATTAAGGCTATCGGAATTTCCTACGTTGATAAAATGGATTATGTCAATGAATTAAAAGAAAAACTTGCCGAGATCGTACCGAATGTGCCGTTATTGATTCGTGTTACTAGTCCAGTAATTGCAACTCATGCTGGATCAGGTGCTTTCGCAATTGAATTTTATACAGAGTAAAAGCTGATGAATGCATCAGCTTTTTTTTGAAAGATGGATTATATATAAATGAAGAAAAAAAGTATTTGGATTATTGTAATAATTATTTTGTTGATTGCTGTTAGTGGTGGAACTTACTATTTTGTTCATAACAATAAACAGCAAATTGTCGAAACAAAAACCACTAAAGAAACTAAACCTAAAATTAAAGTTATTCCTAAAAAGAAAAGTATTGATATTGTAGCTGTCGGAGATTCATTGACGCAAGGAGTGGGAGACTCTAAGTCAGTTGGTGGTGGCTACGTTACTCGTTTGACTAAAAAAGTTCAGAATAAGTATAATGTCAAAACTCAATCTCATAATTATGGGGTTTCTGGTGATACTAGTAGTCAAATCATGACTCGAATCAAGAACGATCAAAAAATGCATCAAGACTTACCTAAGGCTGATATTATTACGGTAACTGTTGGTGGTAATGATTTTATGCATTTATTGCAAAGAAAAGGCTTAGATTTGACGGCTGGAGACATTGCTGATGAACAAGTCCAATTTGACAAACGTTTAACTAAATTATTGACTGATTTACGGAGTTACAATAAAACAGCTCCAATTTATTTAATTGGAATTTACAATCCTTTTAGCATTTATTTGTCGAATGTCAAAAATGCCAAAACAGCTTTTATCAATTGGAACAAAGCTTCCGCTAAGGTAGCAAGTAATTTTAATGATACCCATTTTGTAGATATCAATAATTTGTATCAACCTAAGAATATTAAGAAAAAAGTTCAAAAAACGGGTGTCAATCCATATCTTTACAAGAAAGACCACTTCCATCCCAATGGAACCGGTTATGATATGATGACAGAAAAAATCTTTGAGCAAGTAAATGGGACTAAGAAGGAGTGGCTTTACAAGTAATGAAGAAAAATTATTGGAAATATGCATTTATCGCTTTAGTAGCAATTATCGTTGTTGGATTAGGATTTATCGGTACTAAGGTCTTTAGTTCGCCAAGAGACAACTATCAAGTATCTTCAAAGATCGTTGATCAAGATGCTAAAGTCTTCACAGTCAATATGACTAAACAAGAAGCTAATAAAATGGCGCAATACTATTTGAAGAATACCTTGAACGATGGTAAAACAGATTATCAATTGATTTTGAAAAAAGACGCTGAATTGACGGGTGATGTTAAATTTCTAGGCGCTACGATCAATTTCACAATTTTAATGCAACCATATGCCAAGACTAATGGTGATGTCTTGCTTAAAGCAAAAAAAATGAAAATCGGTGATTTATCATTACCAATTTCATTCGTAATGAATTATATTAAGAATAGCTTTAAAACACCTAATTGGGTCAGTATCGACGGTAAAGACAAGACTATTTTGTTGAAATTTACTAAGTTTACAACCAAAGAAGGTTATGGAATTCGTGCTAAGAACATTGATCTAAAAAATAATAAGTTGTCCTTTGAAGTAATGAATACTAAAATTACTGATAATCAATAGGAAGGAGTAAAAATGAGACGCAGTTTTTATGAGTTTTTAATGACTCTTCGCAATTCGGAAAGTGTTGAACCAGAAGCAGAATTTGCGAATAATGCTTTTCGTGACTCTTCCTTTCCAAAACATGAAGAAAATTATCAAAAGCTTTCTGAATATTTGGAGTTGAATGCAGGCTATTTGCCAAGTATGACGATTTTTGATGAAGCTTACCAAAAGTATCAAGAAATAGATAAGAAATAAATGACAGAAAAAGGGTGATGGTAATGGCATTACAGTGGTATCCAGGACATATGAACAAGGCGAAAAATCAAGTACAAGATCGACTCAAATTAGTCGATATCGTACTTGAAATCGTTGATGCAAGATTGCCTTTCTCGTCCAGAAATCCAGTTTTGGAACAAATCATTGATCAAAAGAAACACATAATTATTTTAAACAAGTCCGACTTAGCTGACCCTAAAATCACAGCTGATTGGAAATTGAACTTTGAACAAGAAGGCACTAATTCTATTGAAATCGATGCCAAGCACACTAAAGGCATGAACAAGATTAAATCAATGATTCGCTCAGAATTGTCTGAAAAGATTCAACGCTATGAAAATAATGGGGTCCAAAATTATCGTATCAAAGCGATGTGCATTGGAATTCCTAATGTTGGTAAGTCAACGATTTTAAATCGCTTAGTCGGTAAAAATGTGGCTGTGACAGGTAACAAACCTGGCGTTACTAAAAATCAGAATTGGTTGAAGACAAATATTGGTATCGATTTGTTGGATACGCCGGGAATTCTTTGGCCTAAGATCGATGATCCAAAAGTAGGGATGAAATTGGCTCTCTCAGGCGCTATCAAGGATAAAATCTACGCTCCCGATGATGTGGCTATCTATGCCTTGAATTTCATGGAAACGCATTATATGGACCAATTACAGGAAAGCTATGGATTGACTAATGCTGACATTTTCAACCATACGACGCCAGAATTATTGATGAATTTAACTAAAAAATTTGGATACAAAGAAGATTATGATCGTGCATCTAGAAGAATTATCGATGATGTTCGCAAATTGAAGTTAGGTCGTTTGACTTTCGATATTCCTGGGGAGTTTTATGAAGAATAAGTACACCGTTAAAGCAGTAAAAGAATTACTGACTCAAGAAACTGTTTCAGATGAACTCTTGCAGGAATTGCAACTGGATTCTCGTTTAGGCGTTAAAAAGTTATTAGAGCAATATTATAAAAGAATTGAACAAAAAAAGGCTTTGATTGAAAAATTTCGTACGAAAGAATTTTTGGAAAAGCCTTATTGGGATCACGATTTATTAGTCGCTGGTGTCGATGAAGTTGGACGTGGACCATTAGCTGGACCAGTTGTGACTGCAGCGGTAATTTTGCCCGCAGACAATACTTTGTATGAGGTTGATGATTCCAAAAAATTATCGATTTCAAAGCGGGATGAATTGTACAAGCAAATTTGTGACCAGGCGATTGATATCAGTGTGGCTGTAGGGTCACCGCAGTTGATTGATCAGGAGAATATTTATCATGCAACTGAATTGACCATGGCACAATCAATTAAACGTTTGTATGCTAAGCCAGATCATATTTTGGTTGATGCAATGACTATACCAGTTGACATTCCTCAGACTAAATTGATTAAGGGGGATGCTAAGTCATTGAGTATTGGTGCGGCTAGTATCGTTGCCAAAGTTAGTCGAGATCGATTGATGACGATGTATAGTCATTTGTATCCTGAATTTGGTTTTGAGAACAACGACGGTTATGGAACTAAGCAACATTTGCAAGCATTGGATAAATTTGGCCGGACAAAAATTCATCGTTTGAGTTTTTCACCAGTAAGAAAAATCAATAAATTGTATTAAAATATGACATCACTTCGTAATTTTGATTAAAAGGAGTGGTGTTTTTATTATGACTAAATTGACGGAATTTTTAGTGAAATGTCGCAAGACAGGGATGGTTTCCAATCAAATTCTCTTAAAAATTATAAAAATATCATTGAAAAGTGATAATCTTGAATTACAAACCCGTATAATGCTAGAAAAAGAGTGGGGGTTGGACAAATTAAACCAGTTTCTACTATTATTAGAGGGTCAAGATTGCATGAATGTTAAGGCAATCAATTATTTAGATGATGAATATCCGCAAAACTTACGTACAATTTATAATCCACCAGCACTCTTGTTTTTTGAAGGAAATATTGCTTTACTTAAAACGGAATGCGTGGCAATTATTGGCTCAAGAGAAGCGACAAATTACAGTTTTCGTTGCATTAGTACTCTTGTTCCACGTTTAGTAAATCGTTATACTATTGTGAGCGGTTTAGCAAATGGGGCGGATTCAATGGCAAATGAAGAAGCTTTAGTGTATGGTAAAACTATTGCCGTACTTGGAAGCAGTTTGAATCAAGCGTTTCCAACGAAGAATCGCCATTTGCAAAGAGCAATTGCTAAAAACGGATTATTGATCACTGAATATCCAATTGGCGATTCAATAGAACCGTGGCATTTTCCCCAACGGAATCGCATTATTGCAGGTTTAAGTCAAAAAATTATTGTGACGGAAGCTAAATTGAAGAGTGGATCAATGATTACTGTTGATTTAGCTTTAGAAAATGGTCGCGAAGTTTTGGCTTTGCCAGGTCGAGTTGATAGTGAATTATCGCGCGGCTGTAATAGTTTGATTGAACAAGGAGCTACTCCGTTGATTGATTTTGATAGTTTATAAAAAAGCGTTTATTCAAAATTATTTCATCTTTTAAATTGACAAATTAAAAATCTGTGATTAATATATTGTCAGTTTTAACTTGATCCATTGGAAAGGAGCACTTTACGTGCCATCAACAAAGCAGAAGAATTTGGTGATCGTTGAATCACCATCAAAAGCAAAAACAATTGAAAAGTACTTGGGACGTAATTATCACGTTGTTGCTAGTTTAGGACATGTTAGAGATTTACCTAAGAGTCAAATGGGTGTTGATATCGACCATGACTATCAACCAAAATATATTTCTATTCGTGGTAAAGGTCCTGTAATTAAAGATTTAAAGAAAGAGGCCAAAAAAGCCAAACGAGTTTATCTGGCAGCCGATCCGGATCGTGAAGGAGAAGCTATTGCTTGGCACGTTTCACATTTATTAGGTTTAGATGACGATGACAAGAACCGGGTTGTTTTCAATGAAATTACCAAGGATACTGTTAAACAAGCATTTAAAACTCCACGTTCGATTGATATGAACTTAGTTGATGCTCAACAGGCTCGTCGAGTTTTAGACCGTTTGGTTGGTTATTCAATTTCCCCAATTCTTTGGGCAAAAGTTAAAAAAGGTCTTAGTGCCGGACGTGTACAGTCAATCGCTTTGAAATTAGTGATTGAGCGTGAGAATGAAATTAAGAAATTCGTTCCTCAAGAATACTGGACGATCGAATCGATTTTTAAGCATGATAAAGATAAATTCAAAGCTAACTTTTATGGGCTTGACGGTAAAAAGGCTGAGTTAAAGAACAATGATGAAGTTAAAAATGTGCTTGGTCGTGTTGATAAGAAAAAGGATTTCTCAATCGACAAAGTTACTAAAAAAGAGCGCAAACGTATGCCTGCTGCACCATTTACAACTAGTTCTTTGCAACAAGAAGCTAATAAGCGTTTGAATTTCAAGACAAGAAAAACCATGATGATTGCTCAACAATTGTATGAAGGAATCAATTTGGGACGTAAGGAAGGTACAGTTGGTTTAATTACTTACATGCGTACTGATTCCAAACGTATCTCTAAAGTCGCTGAAGCAGAAGCTTCAAAATTCATTCATGAAGAATATGGCGAACCCTTTGCAATCATTAAAGAACGTAAAGATAAAAATCAAGAAGGTGCTCAAGATGCCCACGAAGCTATTCGTCCATCATCAGTCTTTAGAACACCTGCTTCCCTAAAAGATATTTTGAGTCGTGACCAATTCCGCTTATACAGTTTGATCTGGTCAAGATTTGTTGCTAGTCAAATGACACCAGCTGTTTTTGATACGATGACAGTTGATTTATCACAAAATGGCGTTATGTTTAGGGCTAATGGTTCAAAGATCAAGTTTGAAGGTTACCGCAAGGTTTACCAAAGTGCTGCTGACAAGGCTCGTAAGGACAATATCTTACCTGATCTAAAAGAAGGCGACACTGCTAAACTTCAATCAAATGACCCTGCTCAACACTTTACACAACCACCTGCAAGATTTACTGAAGCTTCCTTAGTTAAAGCTCTAGAAGAAAATGGTGTTGGTCGTCCATCAACGTATGCACCAACAATCGATACGATTCAACGTCGTTATTACGTTAAATTGAATGGAAAGAGTTTTGAACCAACTGAATTAGGCGAGATCGTCGATAACTTGATTCAAGCTTACTTCCCCGATATCGTTAATATCGACTTCACAGCTAACTTAGAAGACGAACTGGATCATATTGAAGAAGGCAAGGAAGATTGGGTCAAAGTTGTTGACCGCTATTACAAGCCTTTTGCTAAAGAATTAGAGTCGGCTGAAGATAAGATTGAAAAAGTACAAATCAAAGATGAGCCAGCGGGTATGGATTGTGATATCTGTGGTGCACCAATGGTTATCAAGATGGGACGTTATGGTAAGTTTTATGCTTGTTCTCGTTTCCCAGCTTGTCGTAATACAAAACCAATCGTTAAAGAGATCGGCGTGATTTGTCCTAAGTGTAAGAAGGGACAAGTTATTGAACGTAAATCTAAGAAGAATCGTATTTTCTACGGTTGTTCAAGATACCCTGACTGTGACTTCGTTTCATGGGACAAGCCAATTAATCGTGATTGTCCAAAAGATGGTCATTATTTAGTTGAAAAGAAAGTTAAGGGTGGTCGTCAAGTAATCTGTCCAAATGGAGATTATGAAGAGGATATTCAAAAATAAATGATAGAAAAAGAGTTAATCGATAAATTTGTTGATAATTTAATGGTTAACCATCACTACTCGGAAGAAACAAAAAAATCTTATTTAGAAGATATAGATAATTTTGTTTCTTTTTTAGACCAAAATGGTGGTTTTAAAGGATTCACCAAGGTTAATCGAATTGATGTGGAAACATTTTTGACGTATATGGATGAGAAAAATTATGCTGACGAGACAGTAGCACGAAGAATTTCAGCTTTACGTTCGTTTTATAATTTTTTGGTTCGCAATGAATTCGTCCAGACTAATCCATTTGATTTAGTTCAACTACGTCATAAGGGAAGAAAGCTGCCCCGATTTTTTTATGAAAAAGAAATGCAACAATTATTCGATGCAGTCCGCGGGGATGACCCACTTTCGCAAAGAAATTCAGCCTTACTAGAATTGCTCTATGCCACTGGCATGCGGGTTAGTGAGTGTGCTAATCTATTACTAGACCAACTGGACTTCTCGAATGGAATCGTTTTGATCCATGGAAAAGGTGACAAGGATCGTTACGTACCTTTTGGAAGTTTTGCTCAGAAGGCATTGGAGAAGTACTTTAAGTCTGGTCGTAAAATCTTGATGGAAAAAGGTCATCAGGATCATCAATTTGTCTTTGTGAATAGTCGTGGTGGCAATTTGACGAGTCGCGGGATCTCGTATATTTTGGATCAAATTATTAAGAAAACTAGTTTGACTTCCGATATTCATCCCCATATGATTCGTCATACTTTTGCAACGCATATGTTAGAGCATGGTGCGGATTTAAGAACTGTGCAAGAGTTGCTGGGACATTCTAGTCTATCAACGACTCAAATTTATACGCATGTGACTATGGAGCATTTACAAAAAGATTATAAAAAATATTTCCCAAGATAGAGAGGGTTTCAAATGACTACAATCGTTGCTGTTAAACACAATGACCGCACAGCTATTGCTGGTGATGGTCAAGTTACAATGGGTGAAAAGTATATTATGAAGGGAACTGCTCACAAGGTAAGACGTATTTATGATGATAAAGTTATCATTGGTTTTGCTGGTGGAGTGGCTGATGCTATTACATTACAAGATTGGCTTGAAAAGAAGTTAAAAGCTTACTCAGGCAATTTAAAACGTGCTGCTGTGGAATTGGCACAGGATTGGCGTAAAGACCCTACATTGCAAAAATTAGAGGCTTTGTTGATTGCTATGGATAAAGATAACTTGCTATTGATCTCTGGTAGTGGAGAAGTTATCGAACCTGATGAAGATGTTGTTGCAATCGGTTCTGGTGGTAATTTTGCTCAAGCAGCCGCAATTGCTATGCAACGTCATGCTAAAGACATGGATGCACAACAAATTGCCGTTGAAGCTATTAAGATCGCATCAAGCATCGATATTTTTACTAACGAAAATATTATTTCAGATAAATTTTAAATTGAGGAGTTAGTCAATGGACACATTAACACCAAAACAAATTGTCGCTAAATTGGACAATTATATTATTGGACAAACAGATGCTAAAAAGGCAGTGGCGATTGCACTTTATAACCGTTATCGCCGTATGCAAGTACCAAAGAAATTGCAACAAGAAATCACACCTAAGAACTTAATGATGATTGGACCTACTGGTGTTGGTAAGACTGAAATTGCCCGCCGTTTAGCCAAAATCGTCAATGCACCATTCGTTAAAGTCGAAGCTACTAAGTTTACTGAAGTAGGTTACGTTGGTCGTGATGTTGAATCAATGGTTCGTGACTTAGTTAGCATGGCAGTTTCAATGGTCGAAAAAGAAAAATTTGATGAAATTAGACCAGAAGTTCGTCGTGATGTCGATAAGAAATTGGTTAAATTATTAGCTCCTGGTGTTAAAAAAGAACAAAAGCAAAATCCCAATGATTTCATGAGTATGCTCAATAGCATGCAAAATGGTAGTCAAAGTCTAGGCAATATTTTTGGCAACAATGAAGATACTATCGATGAAGATCCAGATAAAAACGCTGAAGTAACTGATGATATTAGAAATCAACGTCTATCTGTTAAAGAACAACTTGATAAGGGACTTTTAGAAGATGAAGAAGTAACTATCAAAGTTGAAGAGTCTAAAAAAGTTGGTCCAATGGACGATCAAATGGGTCAAATGGGTATCGATATGTCCGGAATGATGGATTCTTTGGTGCCTAAGAAGACTATTACTCGTACACTTCCAGTTAAAGAAGCTCGTGAATTGTTGATTCAACAAGAATCACAAAAACGTGTTGATCATGATGAAATTTATCAAAAAGCTATCGAAAGAACTCAAAATAAGGGAATCATCTTCATTGATGAATTCGATAAGATTGCTGCTGGAGACAAGAAGACTTCTGGTGAAGTTTCTCGTGAAGGTGTGCAACGTGATATTTTGCCTATCGTTGAAGGTTCAAGAATCAATACTAAGTATGGTCCAGTCGATACAGACCACATTTTGTTCATTGCTTCCGGTGCTTTTGCCGAAAGTAAGCCTAGTGATTTGATTGCCGAACTTCAAGGTCGTTTTCCAATTCGTGTTGAATTGAACGACTTAACTGAAGACGATTTCATTCAAATTTTGACAAAACCAGATAATGCTTTGACAAAACAATATGTAGCGCTTACAAGAGCTGATGGAATTCATTTAACTTTTACTAAAGAATCTGTCGAAGAGATTGCAAAAATTGCTTTTGAATTGAATAATAGTAATCAGAACATCGGTGCAAGACGTCTTTCTACTGTCTTGGAAAAGATCTTGGCTGATATTCTATATGAAGGTCCTGATATGCAAATGGGTGATATTACTATTACACGTGAATACGTTCGTGAACAAGTCGGTAAGATTGCCGAAAATCAAGACCTTTCACGTTATATTCTTTAGGGGGAAATTATGACAGTTTATCAATTGAAGAACGATTACTTAACATTAAAGGTTAATTCATTAGGTGCTGAAATGAACAGCATCACTAATAACGAAGATTCAGAGTTTATCTGGCAAGCAGACAAGAACGTTTGGGGCCGTCACGCTCCAGTATTGTTCCCAATCGTTGGTCGTTTAAAGGATGATCACTATTTCGTTGATGGTAAAGAATTCAATATGACTCAACACGGATTTGCACGTGATCAAGAATTCAGTCTTGATTCACAAACAGATTCAAAATTAGTTTTGAGCTTGACTACTAGTGAAGCTAGTCTTGAAAAGTATCCATATCACTTCAAGTTGAGAATCATTTATCAACTAGTTAAAGATACTGTCCAAATTTCATATTTAGTTGATTCCTTGGAAGAAACTGATGACATGTACTTCTCAATCGGAGCACACCCAGGCTTTTGCGTTCCATTTGACAAGGGCTTGAAGTTTGAAGATTACAAAGTTTCAATCGATCCAGCAGAAACTAGAACTCACATTCCAATCGACAATCACTTGATCGACTTAAATGGCGAGAAGAAAGTTGAAAACCAAAACTTTGATATGACACGTGATTACTTCGTTGATGACGCTGTTGTTTATCGTTTAAATGATCCAGCAGAAGTTACTATTTATAGTGACAAGTCAGATCACAAGTTGACACTTGATACAGGTAACGCCAAATTCTTCGGTATGTGGTCAACATATCCTGATGATAATGGTAAATTCATGTGTATCGAACCATGGTGGGGACTTGCTGACAAGACTGACAGCGATAATAACTTTAAGAATAAGTATGCTATTAACAAATTAGCTCCTAAGGAACAATTTGAAGCATATTTCTCAATTAGCGTAAAATAATAATTGATTAAAAATAAACAGAGTTTCATGATTTTTTAAATTCATGGGACTCTGTTTTTGTATCCAAAGATATTCGTTCAGGAGTTTAAAAAAGGCGATCAAAGACATTTTTAGTAAGCGATTACATATAAGGGTATACTGAGAATAAAGACGAGGGGGGAGCTTAAAAGATGAAATTTAAATCATTATTTGAAGTAATTCCAGAAACTTGGGAGATCGAGTTTAAGGATCGTAATACAGCACACAAAATTTATGATGAAGTGAGAAGCAAATACAATGACGATTTGGGACCGATTACTGTTAACAATGATACTTGGTATATTGGGACTAAATTATCAGATGAGGAATTCAAAAAAGATATCGTTGAATTTTTAAATCAATTTGAGATAGTTGAATCCCAATATTCTGTCGATAAAACTGAAGTTGGCAAATTTTGGAGTCCACTTTAAAGACAAACAAAAACCTCATTGGGCAAGATATGCCTAGTGAGGTTTTTAATATGAGATTATTCCATCCCTGATTGGCTCTTACCACTCACTGAACCATCCGTGAAGGTAACAACAAAATTTGCTCCCGTATCACCAGAAACATTAGATGAATAAGTATAATTGATGACTGATTTGCCATTAGCAAGCGATTCACTATAACTATTAGGTTTTCCTAAATTAGTATGAATAGCATCAATGGACTGCCCATTTTGGACTGAACTGTAAGCGTCTAAGCCCAACTTTTCTGAGCGTTTAACTTTTAAACCATTCAAAGCCTTATTGATAGCATGTCCGTTAGCAAAACTAACCTTGAGGGTGGAACCTAATTGACCATTTTGAACGTCATTCCAAGTATCTAATTCAGTTTTTACGCCCTGATTTTCAGTGATAGAAGTCGAAGAAGGTTTGCCTAAAATATTGTGAACGGTTTCAATTGGCGTTCCACTAGTTTCGTTTAAGTAAATCCCATTGTATTGATAAAAGGTTACGCCAGTTTGTTTTTTAACTTTCTTTTTGGTAGTGTGCTTTTTTTCGACTTTAGTGGTGGTTTCTTTGAAAGGACCAGTAGCAGTAATCTTCATTCCGACAGTGGCACCACTGGCTACAACGATGATAATAATAATTAACCAGAACCACCAACGGCTGTAGAAATGCTTGTGGCGTTTTTGTGAGCGATATTGAGCTCTAGTTGGTAAATTGTTTGAATCCATCTATCTAATCCCTCCCCGAAATGATAACGCTTTAAATTCATTTTATCAGTAACAATCGATAAAAGTGATTTTATTTAGGAAAAATTTTATATTTTAAAAATATTTTTTATATTTGTAATGTATCTTTCTTGATAAAAATATTATTTCAGTGTACTATTTCTACTAACGTTTTCATTCAGTTTAGGTTTCATCGGAGGGTCCAAAAAATTGTACCAGACAAGATGCTAAGTAGTTTTTCTACTGAGTGTCTTTTTTTTTACTGGATGAATGAAAGAGGGAGGTTATTTATGAAGGTATTGATTCCATATGTTAAGCGCTATCGAAAAGACGCTTATATTGCGGTCATTTCAGTTATTGCTTTAGTTTTTGCGACACTTTGGCAGCCAAGATTGTTACAAGTCGTTATGAATGCAATTTTAAAAGGTGACAAAGCAACTATTTTTCAACAAGGAATCCTTTTGATAGGTCTAGCAATTATCGGTATTATTGCTGGGGTTATCAATACGATTTATTCAGCACACGTTGCTTTGGGCGTAGCCACTGATTTGCGTGCTGATTTATACAACAAAGTGCAGTCTTTTGCATATGCGGATGTTGAAAAGTTTTCAGCATCCAATTTAGTCGTGCGTATGACTAATGATATTAATCAAGTCCAACAGATCGTCATGGCTGGGTTCCAACAGATCAGTCGAATTCCATTGCTATTTCTTGGAGCATTTATTTTAGCGATGGTAACAATGCCACAGCAGTGGTGGGTTTTGATTGGTATGATGATTATCGTTTTAGGTGTCAGCTTTTACTCATACAAGAAGATGAGCGATTACTTTGGTCAAACTCAACAAAATATCGAAGATGTCAATACTGTAGCTCGTGAGAATTTAATGGGAATTCGAGTTGTTAAATCTTTCGTCCAAGAGCCTAATGAAATTGCAAAATTTTCAAAGGTATCAGATAAATTAACGAAAGTTACAGCTAAGATTGGTTATAATTTTGCTATTTTAATGCCAGCGTTCTTTTTAACTGCAAATATTGCTGTTGCTATAGCAATTTACATTGTTGGACAAAATGTGACGACACATCCAACGTATTTAGCAGCTATTACTAGTTTTATTTCTTATTTGATGCAGATTTTATTTGCGGTCATCAACGGTGGTTTCTTAATGATTGCAGCTTCTAGAGCTAATATCTCACTAGGACGAATTGGAGAGGTTATGGCTACTGATCCAAGTATGAATTATGTTCAAGGTGATGATAAACCAGTCGCTGGTGACATCGAATTTGACCATGTTAGTTTCACTTATCCAGGCGATGATGAACCAACTTTAAAAGATGTTTCTTTCACGATTAAAGCTGGTGAAATGATAGGTATCGTTGGTGCTACTGGATCAGGTAAAACGACTTTGGCACAATTGATTGCGCGGTTGTATGACCCAGATTCTGGAGTTATTAAAATTGGCGGAGTTGATATCAAACAATTGCCAGAAAAATCTCTTCGTGAGACGGTTGCCTATGTTTTGCAGCGTTCAACGATGTTTTCCGGAACGATTTCAGCTAACTTGCGTCAAGTAAAAGAAGATGCAACCGTTACACAAATGCAATGGGCTGCTAATATCGCTCAAGCATCTGAATTTATTGAACGTTTACCACAAACTTATGATGCGCCCGTTGAAGAGCGTTCATCTAACTTCTCTGGTGGTCAAAAACAACGTCTTTCTATCACTCGAGGGGTTATCGCTAATCCAAAGATTTTGATCCTTGACGATGCGACCTCAGCTCTTGATGCTAAATCAGAAAAATTAGTTCAAGAAGCATTGGATAAAGATTTGCAACACACTACAACAGTCGTAATAGCTGAAAAGATTTCTTCAATTATTCGTGCCGATAAAATTTTAGTCATGGATGATGGACAAATAGTTGGTAACGGCAATCATCATCAGTTAGTGGCTGATAATGCTGTTTATCAAGAAATTTACAAGACACAAAAGGCTAGAGAGGGGGCAAAATAATGAGTGATTTGAAAAATGCTGGGAAATACTATTGGCATTATTTGAAAAAATACTGGTTTGGGTTCTTAATGACATCTATCTTGATTGGTATTTCAACTGCCTGTATCGTTATTGCCCCAACTTATTTAGGAAAAGCAGTTTCAGAGTTAACGACTTACTTACAACAGTGGACTGATGCAGCCACTCGTGAAAATGCCAGTTTAGGAAATTTCCATAAAACATTGTGGATCTATTTGAGTTTGTATATTGGGGATGCATCAACGCTTTTGATTGCCAGTTGGATCTTGGCTAGAATTACAGCCTTCTCTACCGGTACTATGCGTGTGGGAATGTTTAGAAAAATGCAACGGATGCAAGTTAAATACTTTGATTCTCACAGTGATGGCGATATTTTAGCTCGTTATACGTCTGATTTAGATAATATCTTCAATGCGATGAATCAAGCTCTGATTGAAATTTTCTTGTCAGTGGCACAGTTTATCGGTTTGTTGATTGTTATGTTCAACCAAAACGTCACTATGGCTTGGGTAACGATGGCTTCAACGCCAGTAGCCTTGATCGTAGCGGGATTTGTGATGAAAAAAGCTGGTGTAGCAGTTAATCGTCAACAAGATGATATCGGTAAATTGAACGGTTATATCAATGAACAAGTCACTGCCCAAAAAGTCATTATTACTAACGGCTTACAAAAGGACTCGATTAAAGGTTTCTTGAAACACAACCAAACAGTTCGTAAATCGGCTATGTCTGGTCAAATTTGGTCTGGGGTTTTGAATCCTTTGATGCAAGGGATGTCACTGTTGAACACAGCAATCGTTATTTTCTTTGGTTCATGGTTTGCTTTAAACGGTACGATGTCGACTGGAGCAGCTTTGGCCTTAGTCGTAGTCTTCGTAAACTACGCACAGCAATACTATCAACCAATCATGTCTTTAACTAGTTTGTACGGGATGATTCAACTAGCTATCACTGGAGCTCGTCGGGTTGATGAAGTGAGAAGCCAACCTGATGAAATTGCACCAAAAGATGGCAAGTCGCTGGACGGCATCAAAAAAGAACTACAAATTGATAATGTGCATTTCAGCTACTTACCGGGCAAAGAAATCTTGCATGGCGTATCTATTTCAGTCCACAAGGGCGAAATGGTTGCATTAGTGGGTCCAACTGGTTCAGGTAAGACTACGGTCATGAATTTGTTGAATCGCTTCTATGACGTCGACAGTGGTGCTATTACCATCGATGGTGTGGACATTCGTCAATTTGACTTACAGAAGTTGCGTAAGAACGTAGGGATCGTTTTGCAAGATCCTCAATTGTTCTCAGGGACGATTGCTGATAACATTCGTTACGGTGATCCCAGTGCTTCAATGGATCGAGTGATTGATGCCGCTAAGCAAGCCAATATTCATGAATTTATTATGAGTTTGCCTGATGGCTATGATACAAAAGTTTCAGATGAACAGAGTATTTTCTCTGCCGGTCAAAAGCAACTGATGTCGATTGCAAGAACGATTTTGACTAATCCACAGTTGTTGATTCTGGATGAGGCAACTTCTAACGTTGATACAGTTACTGAAGCAAATATTCAAGCAGCGATGGATCGGGTGATTCAAGGACGGACGAGTTTTGTTATTGCTCACCGTTTGAAGACGATTTTAAACGCTGACAAAATCGTAGTCTTAAAAGACGGAAATATTATTGAACAAGGTAATCATCAAACCCTTTTGGCAGAAGATGGTTTTTATGCCGGTCTTTATAAAGATCAAATGGTCACAAATTAGTCAAAAAAAGCAGGTTGAGAAGTTAATTTCTCGACCTGCTTTTTTGTAGAATTATTTTTGATTTTTCTTAGCTTGTTGCTTTTTGTACTGTAGACCGATTGGAACGAGGTTTTCTTTGCCTTTGAGTAATCGCTTGATATTAGGAATGTGACGAACATAAATAATAACGGTAACAATAGCAGCGACGGTAGTTAAGATCCAGTCGTGCAAAAATAACGAAGCGACAGTAAAGAAGAGTACGGTTGTTAAACTAGCCACGCTGACCATACTAGTAACATAAACGATTGTTGCTAAGACGATAAAACAAATCGTAAATAGTAAAGGATTGTAAGCTAGTAAAATACCGGCACTAGTAGCGACAGCCTTGCCACCTCTGAATTTCAAGAAGATAGAGAAGCAGTGGCCAATAACAGCACAGATTCCGACGAAAAGAACCCAATGATGATCGAGTCCAAAGAAGACCGGCATCAACGCTCCTAAGGTTCCTTTTAAGATATCAATTATCAAAACAACAGTTCCGGCGTATTTACCGAAGACCCGGTAAGCATTTGTGGTTCCAACGTTACCACTACCGTAATCGAAAATATTTTTGTGGAAAAAAATCTTTCCGACTAGATAAGCAGTTGGAAATGAGCCGATTAAATAGGCTAAAATGGCACAAATGAGAAGTTTCATTAAAAAATCACTCTCTCAGCTTTATTTTTTGGTATATTGTAATTCTATGGTGTTTTACAAGAATTATAAATACCAACCTAGACATTATCCACTATTTTAGCTAAAAATAAAAGATTTCTCTTGAATACGAACGTATATTCGTATAGTGTGGATAGTGTTATAATACTAAAATAACTGCAGTAGTAAATGAAAAAGGAATGATATAAATGCCAAAATCATCTTATGATGATTCGTCAATTCAAATCCTTGAAGGATTAGAAGCTGTACGAAAAAGACCTGGTATGTACATTGGTTCCACAGATTCACGTGGATTACATCACTTGGTCTATGAAATTGTCGATAACGCAGTCGATGAAGCTCTATCAGGATTTGGTAAGGAGATCAATGTCACTATCAACAAAGATAGTAGCATTACTGTCGTTGATCACGGTCGAGGAATGCCAACGGGAATGCATTCATCTGGTCGTCCAACGATTGAAGTTATCTTAACGGTTCTACATGCCGGAGGTAAATTCTCCGAAAATAGTTACAAAACGTCTGGTGGTCTACACGGTGTAGGTTCATCAGTTGTAAATGCCTTGTCCGAATGGATGACAGTTCGAGTCGTTCGTGATCACAAAGTTTACGAAGAACGTTTTGAAAATGGTGGTCATCCCGTTGGAACCTTGAAGAAGACGGGTTCAACTAAAGAAGGCAGTGGAACAACAATCAGTTTCAAACCTGACAAGACGATCTTTCAAACAACCAAATTTAATTTCGATACTTTAGCTGAAAGACTTCGTGAGTCAGCTTTCTTGCTCAAAGGTGTTAAATTTACCATCACCGACAAACGTGGCGAAGAAGACAAAGAAGAAGTATTCCACTATGAAGACGGTATTCAATCATTTGTTAAATACCTCAACGAAGGAAAAGATGCTTTAGGTGGAATTTTCTACGTAGAAGGTACTAATTCAGATATTGAGATCGAATTTTCTGGTCAATACAATGACGGTTATTCTGAAAATATTATCTCGTTTGTTAATAATGTTCGGACTGCTGATGGTGGGACGCACGAAGCCGGAATGAAGTCTGGTTTAACTAAAGCGTTCAATGACTATGCTAGAAAGGTCGGACTATTAAAAGAAAATAGCAAGAACCTTGAAGGTAGTGATGTTCGTGAAGGTTTATCAGCAATTATTTCCGTTCGTATCCCCGAAGAAATTTTGCAATTTGAAGGTCAAACTAAAGGAAAACTTGGTACTCCTCAAGCAAGATCAGCTGTTGATCAACTAGTTTATGAACAAATGAGTTTCTACTTGATGGAAAATGGTGAGCAGGCACAAATGCTCGTCAAAAAAGCTCTCAAAGCCCGTGAAGCTAGGGATGCTGCCAGAAAAGCTCGTGAAAGTACTCGTAGCGGTAAGAAAAACAAGAAAACTGACGGGTTGTTGTCTGGTAAATTGACACCTGCTCAATCAAAGAATCCTGATAAGAATGAGCTATTCTTAGTCGAGGGTGATTCTGCCGGTGGCTCTGCTAAACAAGGTCGAGACAGAAAATTCCAAGCCATCTTGCCATTGCGTGGTAAGGTTTTGAATACTCAAAAGGCTAAACTAGAAGACATCTACAAAAACGAAGAAATCAATACGATGATCTATACTATCGGTGCTGGTGTCGGAGCTGACTTCAAACTTGAAGACAGAAATTATGACAAGATCATTATTATGACCGATGCCGATGATGATGGTTCTCACATTCAAATTTTGTTATTGACGTTCTTCTATCGCTACATGCGCCCATTAGTTGAATCAGGCCACGTATACATTGCCTTGTCACCACTTTATCGTTTGCAAAAAGGTAAAGGTGCTAAGACAAAGACTAAATACGCTTGGACGCCAGATGAATTGAAAGCTGGTATCAAAGAAATGGGTAAAGGGTACGACTTGCAACGATTCAAAGGTTTAGGTGAAATGAATGCCGATCAACTTTGGAAGACGACTATGGATCCTGCCAATCGAATTTTGATTCGTGTCAATATCGATGATGCTGCATTAGCAGAACGTCGTGTAACTACCCTGATGGGTGACAAAGTTAAACCACGTCGTGATTGGATCGAAGAAAATGTTCGTTTCAACGGAACTGAAGAAGGGGACAATATCCTTGAAAAAGTTGATGCAACTGATCCAATCGACAGTAAAATCGTTGACGATTTATTGAATAAGGAATAGGTGATAAAAAGTGACTGAAAATTCTCCTAAAATTCAAGATATCTCGCTCGAAAAAATCATGGGAGATCGATTTGCGAGATATTCAAAATCAATTATTCAAGAAAGAGCTTTACCTGACATTCGAGACGGTTTGAAACCAGTTCAACGTAGAATTTTGTACTCAATGTTTTTGGATGGCAATACGTATGACAAAGGATTCCGTAAGTCAGCCAAGGGTGTTGGTAACGTCATGGGTAATTTTCACCCTCACGGAGATTCTTCAATTTATGAAGCTATGGTACGACTTTCCCAAGATTGGAAATTACGTGAACCTCTAATTGAAATGCACGGTAATAACGGTTCAATGGATGGTGATCCACCAGCCGCTATGCGTTATACTGAAGCTCGCTTGAGCAAGATATCGACAGAAATGTTACGTGATATCAATAAAGGTACCGTCGATGAAGAGTGGAATTTCGATGATACCGAAAAAGAACCAAAAGTTTTGCCAGCTAGATTTCCTAATCTTTTAGTTAATGGTGCAACTGGTATTTCTGCTGGTTATGCAACAGAGATTCCGCCACACAACTTAGGTGAAGTTATCGATGCTACAGTTAAAATGATCGACAATCCAGACATTACTTTGGATGAGTTGATGAAGATCGTTAAAGGACCAGATTTTCCAACTGGCGGTATTTTACAAGGAAAAGATGGCATCAAGGAAGCTTATCAAACTGGACGTGGCAAAGTCTTTCTTCGTTCTAAGACGACTATCCAAGAGATTCGTGGTCATAAATCACAAATCGTGATTACAGAGATTCCTTACGAAGTTAATAAAGCTCAATTAGTTAAAAAGATGGATGAAATCAGAGTTCTCAAAAAGGTCGAAGGTATCGCTGAAGTCCGTGATGAATCTGACCGTCAAGGTCTTTCAATCGTTGTTGAATTAAAGCGGGATGTCGATGCTAATGGAATTTTGAATTATTTGTTTAAAAACACTGATTTACAAGTTTCTTATAACTTCAATATGGTGGCTATCGCTGATATGTCGCCACAACAGGTCGGTTTGATTCAGATTCTGAAGGAATATATCAAACATCAAGAAGATGTTGTTTTACGTCGTAGTCAATTTGACCTAGCAAAAGCTAAGAAACGTTTGCATATTGTCGAAGGTTTGATCAAGGCCTTGTCGATTCTTGACAAAGTAATTAAAACTATTCGTGGCAGTAAGAATAAATCCGATGCCAAGAATAATTTGATCAAGTCATATAAATTTACTGATGAACAAGCGGAAGCTATCGTTTCCTTGCAACTTTATCGTCTGACGAACACTGATGTAACTGAGCTTGAAAAAGAAGATCAAGAATTGAATGACCAAATTGCATCTTTGAACAAGATCATTGACGATCACCAAACTCTGATGAACGTAATCAAAAAAGAATTATTAACGGTTCGTGATACATACGCTGACAAACGTCGGACTAAGATTGAAGCTAAAGTTGAAGAAATCGAAGTTGATACTTCAGTTATGGTTGCTAGTGAAGACGTTCGTCTATTAGTTAGTCATGATGGCTACGTTAAACGTAGTAGTTTACGTTCTTATCAAGCATCTAGTCCAGAAGACAATGGTCTAAAGGATGAAGATTATCCAATCATCGATCAAAACGTCAATACGCTTGATCACGTCTTTATTTTCACTGATAAGGGTAATTTGATCTATCGTCAGATTTTTGAAATTGAAGATAGTCGTTGGAAAGATACCGGTTCTCACTTGTCTCAGCAAGTCGGGTTGGACACTGATGAATCAATTCTCAAAGCTTTCGTCTTCAAGGACTTGAAGGGAACAGGCAATTTCTTGATTGCTACGAATGAGAATTACATCAAACAAGTTGCGTTCAGTGACTTGTTGCCGGGACGTACTTATAAGTCTCGTGCTTCGAAATATTGCAAGATCAAGTCAGCTGATGCTAGAGTTATGAACGTTTACTACTTAGCTAGCGATTCTTCTGATTTAGTTTATGTCTTTACAAAACATTCTTATGCTTCAGCCTTTCCAGTCTCTGAAGTGCCAGTAGTTAGTGGTAAAGCTATTGGTGTTAAATTTGTCAGTCTAAAGGCTGACGACCAATTGGCTGGATATTTCTTATCAACTGATGAAAATGAAAAAATTGCTTTATTGACGCAACGTGGTTCATACAAACAAATGAAATTATCAGAGATTCCCGTAACTAGCCGTGCTCGTCGAGGTGTCTTAACGTTGCGTGAATTGAAACGTAATCCACATCGAGTGCAATTAGTAACTAATATTTCAAATGATGAGTCGATTGCAATTATCACTGACACTAATAAAGAAATTGAAATCGATCGTGCTGGTCATCAAAGTACCGACCGCTATTCTAATGGTTCGTTTATCATGGATCCGGAAACTGATGGGATTCCAGTTAGATTTGTCAAAAAAATTGAAGAAAAATAGGATATAAAGAGCATAGTTTTACGTTATATAGTATTATTATCTTATTGAATATATTAATTTTTACTATGACAAATAATTAGGAGGATTCTTTATTGCTGGACGAAAAATCAAGAAGAGTCTTTAGTTCCAAAGCTTTGAATTACTTTGACGAGTTGACTAAAAACATGAGTTATACTAAAACTGCTCAAATGTTAGGTATTACGCAGCCAGCTTTGACTCAGCAGATCAAAAAAATTGAACGCGTGGTGGGAGCTCCATTGTTTTATAGTGTTGGTAAGAAGATTTACTTAACTGACGCGGGAACATCCCTCCTAAAGGCTACACATCAAATGTTTGACTTGATCAACAATGTGACTGATCAAATTCAACAAGCATCATCAGAAAAAAGCGGTACGATCAGCATTGGTCTATTATCAACAGCTGAATCAGTTGTGATCGAAGACTTTATTGTCGAATACAATCGCATCAATCCAAACGTTGTGATTGATTTGAATTTGTTAACTCGAAAAGAACTTTGGGATAGTATTCAAAATAACCGCATCGATTTGGCAATCATGTATTTACCAGATAGAAATATTAAGAGTTGGAAGATTTACAAGTCTAAAAAGATTATTAGTGATAATATAATGTTGATTCACAATAATGAGAAATTTAGCAAGAAAAAATCAGTCTGTTACAAGGATGCAACACAAAAACCTTGGGCAACTTATTTGAAGAGTTATTATTTCTCAGAGTTATTGCAAGAACGTTATCGGGATGCTTTAGTAGACTTGCCAAAAGTAATTGCGAGATTTTCATCTCCTTATCAACTTTTGAAGTTTACACAAGAATCCGACGACGTTTATACGGTTTTACCATTGAGTTTTTGTATTGCACACGAATCAATGTTTAAACTTTATCAAACACCACTTGAACCAGCTATATCAAGTGATTTATCATTTGTATATCGAGAAGATAAAGAAAAGATTCCACGGATTCAAGAATTCTTGAATGAATGGGATAATTTCTTAGATAAAATGAGTTATATAGATCGTTTGAAATCTTCAAGATAAATTATTTTATAAAAGGGGTATAAAACAACATGCCAGAAAAAGAATTAGTATTTGGACACAAGAATCCTGATACAGATGCTGTCTCAGCAGCAATTGCTTATTCATACTTACAAAACAAATTGGGTTACAATACTGAAGCTGTAGCTTTGGGCGAACCTAACCTAGAAACAAAATTTGTTTATGATCACTTCGATGTGAAATTCCCACGTGTAATTTCTGCTATTGATGGGGAAGTTAAGAAAGTTATGCTTGTGGATCACAACGAAAGACAACAAAGTGTCAGTGACATCGATACTGTTGAAGTTACTCACGTAGTTGATCACCACCGTATCGCTAACTTTGAAACTGATTTGCCATTGTACTACCGTGCAGAACCACTAGGTTGTGTAAGTACAATCGTTTGGAAGATGTACAACGAATCAGAAGTAGAAATTCCTGAAAAGATTGCTGCTATCATGGCTTCATCAATTATTTCTGATACATTGCTATTGAAGTCACCTACAACAACTGACGAAGACCGCGATGCTCTTAAAGATTTGAGCAAGATTGCTGGAATCGACTACGAAACTTATGGTCTTGAAATGTTGAAGGCTGGTACAAACTTAGACAGCAAGTCAACTCAAGAATTGATCGACATGGATGCTAAGAGTTTTGACATGAATGGTACAAGTGTACGTGTAGCTCAAGTTAATACTGTTGATGTTGATAATACTTTGAAGCGTGAAGCTGATTTTGTTAAAGATATCAAGGCAGAAAATGCTGATCAAGGATATAACTTGTTTGTCCTATTGATTACTAATATCTTGACTAGTGATACTACTGGTGTTGTTATCGGTGACGATGATGCTATCAGCAAGTTTGAAACAGCTTTGAATACTAAAGTTGAAGATAACAAGGCTGCTTTACCTGGCGTTGTTTCACGTAAGAAGCAAGTTGTTCCTCCATTGAATGAACAATTTTAATTAGATGAATAAATTTAGCCCTTTCAGGATGGTATTTTTATAGCCTGAGAGGGCTTTTTTTGTAGGCGAGATCATTCTTAGTTAATTAAGTTAAATATGTTCGAACGTAAAATATTATTTATGATAACGATTTACGAAAAGAGTTATTTAGTTTTCAGAATAAAAATAATTTAAACATAATTAAATAATTGTAAACGGTTCCCATACTATTGCGATGCAAAGTTATCAAAAAAATAAAATATTTATCATGATATTTTTAATGAAAACGAACTTTTTTCTTGAAAACGCATTCTCGTTTTTGATATAATATCCACATTGCTGAAAAATTGCTTTGTTATTTTGAACTAAAGGGAGTTTGTAAAAAATGAGTATGGTAAATATTTTAATTGGACTAATGCCGATGATCGGTTGGGGCTTGTACCCAATCTTAACTGGTAAATTTGGAGGAAAGCCAGTTAACCAAATTATTGGTTCAACATACGGTACATTTTTGTCCGCTATTGTAGTAGCACTTGTTACTCAAACACCACTTCTAAGTGGTAAGGCATTGCTATTCACTTTCTTGTCCGGTGTTTGTTGGTCAGCTGCTCAATCATTAGTTTTCTACGCCTTTGCTGAGATGGGTGTTTCGAAAACTATGCCAGTATCAACTGGTTTCCAATTGATCGGTACATCGCTTTGGGGTGTGATCGTTTTAGGTGAATGGCCTGGTATTACGGCTAAACTATTTGGTGGTTTTGCTATTCTTTTGATCATTATTGGGGTCTACTTGACTACTTACAGTGAAAAGAAAGTTTCTGAGAGTGAATCAGGCGTTGTTAAAGGTATTACATTAGTATTGATTGCTACAATTGGTTATGTTGGTTATTCAGCCTTTCCACAAGCAGTAACAATCAATGGATTTGAAGCCTTCTTGCCACAAGCCTTTGGTATGGCAGTTGCCGCAACTGTTTTTGGTTTTCTTACTAAGAGCAATCGTGAAGCTAAGCCTTACAAGTCAAAGAGTACTTATCTAAACATCATCAGTGGTATCTTCTTCGCTTTTGCTGCTGCAACATACTTGATTTCATCTCGTAAAGATGTTAATGGATTAGCTACTGGATTTACACTTTCACAGATGAACGTTATCATTGCTACATTAGGTAGTATTTACTTCCTTCATGAAAGTAAGACACGTAAAGAAATGGTCATGGTTATTTCTGGATTAGTACTAGTAGTTATTGCTGGTGTTATCACAGCTTTCTTATAAGATACAAATAAAAAACACGCTGGAAAATTAATTCCAACGTGTTTTTGTTATATATCAGAGAGTTTATAAGTTTATTGGTCTATATCTTTTTCAATTTATACAAAATTGGGAGGATATTTATTTGTATATAGTATTAATGAGAAAACCATATTTTGTAATGTATATCTAAGGAGTATATTCGTCAGATATCATTTCCTATCTGACAACTAAAATATAACTCCTTTTTGTTTAGTAGTTAAATAAAACGCTCATCTTAATTTTTATATTTACGTAATGCTGGTGGGTTATATGAGTCTATAAAATCTTTTATCTCAGTTAGTGAATCACTGAAGAGTAAAGTCTTTCGTGTAGCGGGTTCCATGAAACCTTGTTGTGCCATCGAATCGAAGAATTTTTCCAGTGGATCGTAGTAGTGATTGATATTGTAAAAGATACAAGGATTCTTGCTGTCGCCTAAAATTGTCCATGAGAAGGCTTCGGTGATTTCTTCAAGAGTCCCAGGTCCACCTGGTAAGGCAATGTTAGCAACGGAATCACTGAGCATGGTTTGTTTTCTAACTGAGATATCAGAGACGATGTCCAATTTGGAAATCTCTTCAAATGCTAATTTGCGGTCGAAAAGTTCTTGAGTAATGATTCCGTGAACGAAACCGCCGTTTTCTAAGACGCTGTTAGCAATGACACCCATTAAACCAAATTTACCACCGCCATAAGTTAGACCGTAATTATTTTCAACGATCCACTGACCGAGCTTTTTAGCTCCTAATTTGTAAACTTCATCATTTCCTGTAGCAGCGCCACAGTATACAGCAATATTTTTCATTTTTCACACTTTCTAAATATCAAAATTTGTCTCGCGCTTTAAACGACGATAATACATGAAAGAAGGAGTATCCAAAGCGTCCAAAGCTCGTTGCTGGTCAGCACTCAGTTCTTTTGTGCTTAAAGCCAGTAGGATAAAAGTCGTATAGAGTTTTTTAGGCGAGAGGTCTAATTTAGTAGCCTCACTGTCACGTTTTAGATCACGATGAATTGCTGGAACAGTCAAGAGGGGACTGTTAGCACCACGGTTGCGACTCAAGAAGAGATTGTCGTTGTTCCAGTAGGTCTTGTAAGGTTCAATGTAATTGCGATATACAGTTAAGAATCTAGTCTCATCTTCATCAAAATCTAGTTGATTGAATTTTTGATAAAAGCCTGCTTGCATAGCTTCCTTATAGTTAAAACCTTTTGCCACGATCAGAATTAAAAGTCTCGTATAAACACTTAAGTCAGCTTGCAAGTAATATGGAAGCTTTAAGAAGACTTCTACGGGAAAATCACTCTGCTTGGGTACAGTGACACTATTTATGTTTAAAGTTGGAATCTCGGGCGTTTTTTTAGCACTGAAGAGGTATTTAAAGTAGACATTCAGATTACTAATAACTTTATTGATCGTACTAGCACTGAGCTGCAATTCTTCCAACATAAAGTTCTTAAACAGTCTGACATCCATTTCATGGACATCTTTGATATCTTCAGTGATTTTATAGTCAGGATTGTGTTGAATTGTATAATTAAAAAAATCAGTCAGCGAATTCATATATTCGGTATGAGCTTTATCAGAAATTTTTCTGGTTTTTAGATAAGCTTCAAAACCAGTCAAATAAGGAATTTTAACCATTAGAAAACCTCCTTTTTTATATTATACAGTTAAGTTAATCTTTGGAACAAAAAAGCCAGGCTTTTAACCTGACTTTTGTATTTAATTGACGGTAATTTCTAACGCTTTATCACCAGCAGAAACTGATTTATCTTCAAAATCCCCCATATCTTTAACAGCATCTGAATTAGTGATGATAGTCATGATCGGTGTATCTTTACCACTGTCTTGAACTTTTTGTAAGTCCATAGTAGCCAGCTTTTGACCGGCCTTAACAGTGTCGTTTTCTTGAACGAACATTTCAAAAGGTTGTCCATTCAACTCAACTGTATCGATGCCTAAGTGTAGCATAATTTCTAGCCCATTTTTAGAAGTGATCATTAAGGCGTGTTTAGTAGGGAATACTGTTCCGATAACACCGCCAATGGGAGCGACGATTTCGTTATCGCTTGGTTTAACCGCAAAGCCATCGCCCATTAATTTTTGTGAAAAGACTGGATCGTTGACTTTATCCAAGTGGATCAATTCACCATTAGCTGGCGAAACGAATTCATCGATCTTTTTTCTAGAAAATAACCCCATGTTTAATCTTCCTCCTTGAAATTCTTAGCAATAAATTTTTGTGAAGAGATGATTTCTTTGACGTGTTTAGAAAAGTCTAACTTGAAGTAACTGTAATACAACAAATCAATTGCATAGAATTGGGCAATCAAAGAGGTGGTTGCGGCACTTCGCAAAGAACTGTTTTCGGTACTGTCATCGTGAATCAAAACTACATCTGACATTTTTGCTAAAACGCTTTCATTTTTATGCGTTAATACAATTATAGGGATTTTATTTTGTTTTGCAAGACGTGCTAAATTGATTGCTTCCTTAGTTTCACCAGAGTTAGAGACGATCAAAACAGCTGCTTGTTCTTTTTTGGCCAGTAAAATCGTTGCTATAACATGAATATCGTTATTAGTAATGACTGTTTTACCGATCCGGAAAAATTTTTGTTGGAAATCTTCAGCTACCAAGTGGGAGGCACCGATTCCAAAACTCACGATAGTCTCTTTTTGGCTTAGGATTTTTATCGCTTGAGCTAGAGAAGCATCGTCCAAAATGCTATTAGTTCTGATTAAAGTTTGATTGATTCGAAAAGATAACTTGTCTTTTAAATCATCGATAGAGTCCTTAGGGTCTAGTTCATCGTAGATTTTTTGGTTCAATTCACTTTCAGCTGACAATTTCAGTTTGAAATCAGCAAAACCATTGGGACAAAATATTTTAGCAAATCTAACAATTGAAGCGGAACTCGTTGGTATGGCACTGACTAGTTCTTGAACACTCATCGAAATTACTTTCGCCGGGTTATCAATCACGTAGTGAGCAATTTTTTGTTCCGTCTTCGTTAATTCGGGTAATTTTTGTTTGATTGAAAAGATTAGACTTTCCATAGATTAGTCCAATTCAGTAGCCTTTTTAGCATCTTTAGGAACACCGAAGAAGTAAGTAGCAATGAAGCCTCCAACGTAGGCAGCTAGTAATCCTAAGATGTAGCCTAAGACGTGTCCGTTAGTAATCAATGGGATCAAAGCAACACCAGAAGGTCCAATAGCGATAGCACCGACGTTACCGAAAGCACCAACAACGGCACCACCAATACCACCACCGATACAAGCAGTAATAAATGGACGACCAAGTGGCAAAGTAACACCGTAGATCAATGGTTCACCGATTCCTAAGAAACCAACTGGTAGAGCACCTTTGATCATATTAGTTAATTTCTTGTTTTTCTTGCAACGAATCCAAAGAGCTAAAGCAGCACCAACTTGTCCAGCACCAGCCATGGCAAGGATAGGTAATAGCAAAGTAGAACCAGTTTTGTCGATCATTTCAATGTGGATAGGAGTTAAGATTTGGTGTAATCCAAGCATAACCATAGGTAGGAAGAATAGTCCTAAGATAAATCCAGAGAAAGCACCACCGACTTTTAGAACCCACATTATGGAACCAACTAATGAGTCAGAGATAACACCAGCAATAGGCATGACGATAAAGATCGTGAAGACACCGACAGCAAGAAGTGTCAATGTAGGTGTGACGATGATATCGATCGAATCAGGGATGATTTTGTGCAATTGTTTTTCGATGATTGAAAGAATCCAAACAGCAAAAATAACTCCGATGATACCACCTTGTCCAGCTGAAAGAGCTGAACCATTAAAAATGTTTTGGAGTGGAACCTTAGGATCAACTCCAGAAAGTAAGGTTACGGCACCAATGACACCACCAAGACCGGGAGTTGCTCCGAATTCTTGAGCGGAGTTGATACCAACATAAATAGCTAAATAAGCAAAAACACCATTTTTAATAACGTTTAAAACAGTAATAAATTCAGTCCAACTCTTACTGATATCGCCAGCGACTAACATGTTGGAAAGAACGGCGGCGATACCACCAATTAAACCAGCACCGACGAAAACCGGAATCAAAGGTACGAAAATATTAGAGATGGATTTCAAGACGGCTTTAGTTTTAGAAGGTTTGATCTTCTTCTTTTGTTCAGCCTTAAATTCAGCCGCTCTTTGAGTAACTTCGGCTTTAGCTTTTTGGTGTTCAGATAATTGTGGTTGATCATCATCTGCTAAATCTTTAGGGAAGGGTTCACCTAATTTGACGCCAACTTGGTCGATCATTACTTTGGCTACTTTATTTACTAGGCCAGGTCCAACGACAACTTGTAAGGTGTCTTCTTGAACGACACCTAAAACACCATCGATTGCCTTTAGTTTTTCCATATCGACCTTATCGTAATCACGGATCGTCATTCTGACCCGAGTCATACAATGAATCAATTTTTCCACATTGCTAGGTCCCCCGACAGCACTGTATATTTCACGAGCTAAGCGTTCTTCTTTTTTCTCAGCCATGGTTTTTAATCCTCCTTCATAGCTTTTCTGACAAAACCATCGTTTTGCTTGAGATTTTTGACGGCTTCGTCTTTATCGCTACCAGTTAAAATCATAATAATTGCGACTTTGACATCTTGATTGGCGGATATTAATGTATCTGCTGCTGTTTGATAATCGCAGTCGGTTGCTTGCATGATAATTCTCTTGGCACGTTCAACTAATTTATCGTTAGTAGGCTTAACGTCGATCATTAAGTTTTGATAAGCTTTGCCAAGTTTGATCATTGAAGTAGTGGAGATCATATTTAAGACTAGTTTTTGAGCTGTGCCGGCTTTGAGACGAGTTGATCCGGTCAAAACTTCTGGACCAGTGACTACTTCGATTGGATATTTAGCAAATTTTGAAATTTCAGCATTTTCGTTACAAGCGATACTGATCGTTGCTGCTTGAACTGTTTGAGCGTACTTTAAGGCCCCGATAACGTAAGGCGTGCGACCACTAGCGGCTAAGCCAACGACGGCATCATCTTCATTTAAATCGAGTTTTTTCAAATCTTCTTGTGCTAAACTAAGTGAATCTTCGGCACCTTCAACGGCAACTGTCATAGCGCTTTGACCACCAGCAATCAGTCCTTGAACTAGCGTTGGGTCGGTTCCAAAAGTAGGCACACATTCAGCAGCATCTAAAACTCCTAAACGACCACTGGTACCAGCACCTAAATAAATCAAACGGCCACCTTTTTTGAATTGTTGGATAATAGTTTCTACGGCATTTTCTATTTGGGGCAATTGTTTTTGAATAGCGAGTGGAACGGTTTGATCTTCTGAATTCATTAGTTGCAAGATCTCAGAAACTGACATGGTGTCTAATTCCATACTCTTTGGATTGCGTGTTTCAGTACTTAATTTTGTTAAATCCATAATTTCACTCCTTGTAATTTATCCTAAAGGCGGTATTGGCACTAAAGTAAGGTAGTAGTTGAATCGAAGCTTGGTCTAAATGTCCGCAGACGTTGACTTTTTCATCCATTGGTAAATCAGTTTTGATGATTTGAACTTCACCCATGTAGCGCCCATATTTTTTATTGTCGATCGTAATTGAACCAGTATTTCGAGGGATGGTATCGAGTGGCTCAACTATTTTTTTATTTAAAACGTTTATCCCACGGCTCTCGACGACTCTGACTACTTGAGCAGCCGGATCAGGTCGGTTGTGTAGGACTTTGTTGACTAAATATGGTGGAAAGTGTGGACTAGCTTTTAAACATAGATCTAAAACACCATCATTAAAGTAGTCTTTAAATTTAGTTTGATAAGTCAAATCCAATCGAGGATCACCGATAAAAATTTTGTCGACACCGTATTTTTCTAGTTCTAATGCTGATGCTAATAAATCTTGTTGGCGCTGGTGTTCTAGAGTTGGTAATCCAGAATAAATTGGTCCACGCAAAGTCTCATTACCAGGAATAAATGCCTGTGTAGTTAAACCTAAGCTCTTTAACCAGCGATTCTTTTGAATGAACCAGTCTTTATCTAAACCAGTTTCAGGACGAGGATAAAAATTGTGCCAAGCTTCTAGATTTTTGAAATTAGCCTTGAAGTCCCTTAATTCGGTAATATCTTGTTTACTTAAAGTACTAGCGTTTAAAGCCACCGGACCATCAAGGGATAACTGAGCAATCTCTTGATTAGTGAAGCCGTCATCGAGTCGCAATGAAAAGCCTGTTAAATTGTGGGGCAGATTTTTAAGTGAATGCTTGTCGATATCTACAAATACGTGTAGTGATAAGTCATTGGTAAATTCAAGTAGTTCTTGAAGACGAGTGGCATACTGCGATGGTTCATCTTCAGGGATGTGAAGCGAAGTAAATATTTCATTAAAATGATGTTGCTGCATACTTTGAAAATATTTTCTATCATACTCATTCAAAGCATGATCGAGGTAATACGAAAACCCGAGCAATTGTTGACCCTCCTTTTAATTTGTAAGCGCTTTACAAGAAATATCATATAACCTATGTAACAAAATTACAATATAAATCTTAAAATATCTTATAAAATGTAATAAAAATACAAAATACGTAATGATTGTTACTTATCTTTTTCGTAGTAAAATATTAATAAAGGAAGGTGTTGCACATGAAAACTCTTTATTATCACCAATTTATGATCTTAGGACATACGTACTTGTTAGCCACCACTGCAAAAGGGTTAGCATTTGTCGGTTCAGCAGATGGCGACTTAGAAGAACTGTCAGATTTTTATCCAAATGTTCAATTAATCGATGATGAATCGAAGTTATCAAAAGCTGCTACTGAATTAGAAGCATACTTATCTGGCGAAACTAAGACATTTGACTTAAAGTTGGATATTTCAGGAACTGCCTTTCAAGAAAGTGTCTGGAAAGCTTTGAAACAAATCCCATATGGACAGACTAAGAGTTACACGCAAATTGCTGAAGAGATCAATAATCCTAAAGCCGTTCGAGCAGTGGGTAGTGCCGTAGGCAAAAATCCTGTCTTAATGGTTATTCCGTGTCATCGAGTAGTGACTAAAACAGGAACCGTCAGCCAGTATCGTGGTGGAGTAACGATGAAAGAGAATTTATTAAGTTTAGAAGGTCATCTCAAATAGGGATGGCTTTTTATTTTGGCTAGTACTATACTGTGGGGAAAAGCATAGTGAGTAATCACTCACTCACTAAATATTTACTAGTTTAGGGGGACATAATATGTTCAATAGCGTTGTTTCAATGCGAGGAATCGTCAAAAAATTTGGTCAGCAAACGGTTTTAAATCAAGTTGATTTTCAAATACCAAGAGGACGCATTATTGGATTGATTGGGCCATCTGGGGCTGGGAAGTCGACGATCATTAAGATAATCCTAGGTATGGAAGTGCCAGATAAAGGGTCAACAACAGTTTTTAATCAGAAAATGCCTAATCGCAAGTTATTGGGAAAAATTGGTTACATGGCACAATCCGATGCTTTATACGAGCAATTGACTGGTCAAGAGAACTTGCAATTTTATGCGGATATGAAAGCTTTGAATAATTCAAAGCAATTTATTGAACACGTTTCTTCAGTCGTTGAACTGACAAAAGATTTGGACAAACGAGTCAGTGGCTATTCTGGAGGGATGAAGCGCCGGCTTTCATTAGCGATTGCAATGTTAGGAAATAATGATATTTTGATTTTAGATGAGCCAACGGTTGGAGTCGATCCAGCTTTGAGAAAGAAAATCTGGTGGGAGTTACAAAATTTGCGTAATCAAGGTAAAACTATTTTAGTAACGACTCACGTAATGGATGAAGCCCAACTGTGCGATGATGTAGCGTTGTTACTCGACGGACGAATCATTGCTTATAATGACCCATTGAGTTTGGAACAAATTTATCAAGTTAATTCGATCGAAGAAGTATTTTTGAAGGCGGAGGGTTTGAATAATGAGAACAATAGCTATCGCTAGACGAGTTACGAAAGAATTGTTACGGGATAAAAGAACTTTGATGTTGATGTTTTTAGCACCGATCTTTATTTTATTTTTGATGAAACTAGTCTTTTCGGTTAACTCTACGACGGATGTAAAAATTGCTACAGTAAATGTCAATGAGAGCTTAGTTACACAATTAGATAAGGCTAGTCATCTAAGTACGGTAAAATATGACAGTAAAAAAGATGCTCAAAAGGCGTTGTCAGATCAAAAGATCGATGCCATCGTCCAAGCCAAGAATAGTGATTTTCAAATAACTTATGCCAATATCGATGCTAGTAAAACTAAAGCTATTAAGTCTGCTTTTAGAATGTCTCTGTTAGCTAATTCTATGCAGGAGATGAAGAGAATTTTAAAACCTCTAGGAGAAAAAGCTTCACAGCCTAAAATTCAGCAAAAATACGAGTACGGTAATGCTGATACTAACTTCTTTGACAAAATAGTACCGATTTTAATGGGATTTTTCGTCTTCTTCTTTGTTTTCTTGATCTCAGGGATGGCTTTGTTGAATGAACGGACTTCCGGCACCTTGAACCGACTCTTGGCAACACCGGTAAAACGCTCAGAGATAGTTTTTGGTTATATGCTCAGTTACGGGGCCTTAGCAATTTTACAGACGCTATTGGTCGTTTTATTTACTGTTTGGATGTTAAAAGTTGAAGTAGTTGGCAGTATTTTTTACGTAATTTTAATTAACTTTGTTTTAGCATTAGTCGCCTTAGCGTTTGGAATTTTAATGTCGACCTTTGCTAAGTCAGAATTTCAAATGATGCAATTTATTCCTTTGATCATCGTGCCACAAATATTCTTTTCTGGGATTATTCCTTTAGATACGATGGCTAAAGGCGTGCAAGCAATTTCTTACATCTTGCCTTTAAAATATGCAGGAGATGCGTTGAGTGGCGTAGTCATGTCAGGAGACAGCTTTGTCAAAATATTGCCTGAGATTGGAATTTTATTGTTATTCTTAGTAGTATTGACGATTTTAAACATTCAAGGATTGAAAAAATATAGAAAGGTGTAACAAGATGGAACAAGCATTTGAAGATTTAAACGATTGGTTAATGACTAGCGATATGCCATTTGGCAAAAAGCAAGTTTTAAAAGCTGCCCTTAATTTGTTTTCTAAACAAGGTTACGATGGAACGTCTACTGCACAGATTGCTGAGGCTTCAGGGATGAGTCAAGCAACTATTTTTAAGTACTACAAGTCTAAAGAAGATCTCTTGCTAATTATTTTGGAACCATTGATCGATCACTTGTTGCCTACATATGGGAAGAAATTCGCACAGGAATTATCAAAGCAAGAACGGAATTTAGCTAGTATGATTCATTTCATCGTTCAAGATCGATATTATTTTTTGGTTCAGAATAAAGATGCAGCGATGATCTTGATTTCACAATTGTTGATCAACCAACAAATCAAGGCGAAAGTTTTACAAAAAATTGCTGAAGTAAAAGATATTTTTGAACAAAATATTTGGGTGCCGCTTCAAGCAACTAATGAGTTGAGGGATGATCTGGATGAATTAGGCTTTTTGAGACTAGTTGTCAGTCAAATTATCTTCTATTTCATTCAAACTCAACGCATTTCTACTGCAGACGAGACGACAATACAAACAGGTTTGCAACAAATCGAAGCTAGCGTTTTAAGAGCAATTGAAAAATAATTTAACATCTATGCTATGCTTTAACTGTATATTTTTTGATAAGTAGGAGTTTTTTACCTTGAAATTAGAAGCTATCTTAAAGGAAGAATTTGGTTACGATACGTTTCGCCCGGGTCAAAAAGAATTGATTCAAATGGTCTTAGACGGCAAAAAAGCTATGGGTATCATGCCGACCGGTGGCGGTAAGTCAATTTGTTATCAATTGCCAGCAACAATTATGTCGGGACTGACTTTAGTCGTTTCACCACTGATTTCGTTGATGAAAGACCAAGTGGATAGTTTGAATGAAGATGGTATTCCAGCGACTTTCTTGAACAGTACCGTTGAGTGGCACGACCGTGAAGAAAGAATGCGTTACATCGAAAGTGGTGCAGTCAAACTGCTATTCGTTGCTCCAGAAAAAATTGTCGATGAAGAATTTTACAGTTGGTTGTCAAGTTTAGATATCTCATTGATTGCAATTGATGAAGCTCACGTTTTGTCGTCTTGGGGTCATGATTTTCGTAGTAGTTACTTAGAGATGATCCAACCACTAAAAAATTTATCGACCGATTGTGCTTGGTTAGCTTTGACAGCCACAGCCACAGAAGAAGTTCAAGCCGATTTAGCTAGAATTTTGGATGTTCCTGATGAAAACATCATCAAAACCGGTTTTAATCGTGACAATTTAGCTTTAAAAATCGAACGTGGCGTTGATAAAACCGATTACGTTTTAAATTACGTGAAGTCGCATCCGGATGAATCCGGTATTATTTATGCTGGTCGTCGTGAAGATGTTGACAGGATTTATAATTTTTTGAAAGAGAACGATGTTTCAGTTGGACGTTATCATGCCGGTTTAAGCGATTCTGAACGTCATAATCAGCAAGAAGATTTCCTTTTTGATCGGATTAATGTGATCGTAGCAACGAATGCTTTTGGAATGGGTATCAACAAGACTAACGTGCGCTATGTGCTGCATTTTACCGTACCTGGGACAATTGAAAACTATTATCAAGAAGTTGGTCGTGCAGGACGTGACGGATTGCCTGCTGAAGCAATTTTACTGTATACGCCAGCCGATTTACGCTTGCATCAATTTTTCATCAACAAATCTTTGGGCGACGACCAATATAAGTTGAGTTTACGTAAGAAACTGTTTGAAATGAGTCGTTATGCTGAAACGCAGACCTGTCTGATGAAATTCATCTTGGACTACTTTGGAGAAACCAATACACAAGTTTGTGGTCGCTGTTCTAATTGTTTGGATGACCGTGAAGTAGTAGATGTAACCGCTGATGCTCAAAAGGCCTTGAGTTGTGTTGTCAGAATGGGGCAAAATTTTGGTAAGAAGATGATTACTAGAGTTTTAGTTGGCAAAGATGACGTGGCAAACGATTGGCACCATTTTGAAGAACTCTCAACTTTTGGTATCTTTGAAGATAGGACTTTAAAAGAAACGAGCCGTTTTATTGAATTTTTAGCGGCTAATGGCTATTTGACCGGTTCAGGTGGTAAATATCCAACTTTGAAATTATCAAAAAAGGGTGCGGACGTCTTAAAAGGAAAGATTAATGTTGCCAAACGTCAAGATCTTTCGAAATACAAGCCAGAAAACGTTACTAAGAGTAGAACCATTGTTGCTGACGGCAGTTTTGATATGGATCTATTTGAGAAATTGCGTGCTTTGAGGACGAAATGGGCGAGAAAACAAGCTTTGCCACCATTTATGATTTTCTCAGATAAGACTTTGAAAGATATGTGCGTGAAAAATCCTGTTACTGAAGCCGATTTTCTCAACGTCAGTGGAGTAGGTAAAGTAAAACTAGAGCAGTATGGTGAAAGCTTCTTAAACGAAATTAAAGAGTATCAAGCTGAAGCATAGTTAATAGGTCATTTAAAAATGATCTATTTTTTTGTTAATTTAAGGTAGATAATAATAAATGTTTTACGAAAACTTATAAAAAAGAAGCTTAAAAATAAAAATAGGGGTAAAGCCCGGTATAATAGGAAATATAAGAAGAGAGAGCACTAACAAAACTGAAAACTAGGCAAAAATTGGGTTATATGAGGATCAAATAAGGTCTGAGAGACGCATTCTATGAGCTTTTAATGATGAACTGTTCATCTAAAATAGTGAAAGACTCAATAAATCAATCAAAATATAACATCTATTTGAAGTTAAATTATCGTTTAAATAATATGTTTTACGAAAACATAAATTCAAAAATAAAAAAACAAAATATTATGACACAAAATGCGTTAAAATCAAGGAATAGGGACGAAAGAAGGGGGCAAACAATGAAAAAAGTAGCAATCATTTCGGACATTCATGGCAATCTTACCGCCTTTCAGCAAGTCATTAAAGATGCCGAAAAACAAAGGGTAGATGAATATTGGTTTTTAGGCGACCTACTCATGCCTGGACCTGGTGCAGAATCTATTTTAGAACTACTCAATCAAATTAATACTACCCAGTTTATTCGTGGCAATTGGGACGACTTCCTATTTGAGAATATTTTGAGCATCAGCAAAGAATACATCAATGAGCCCCAAACTACCTATATGGTTGAATTGATCAAGTACGTAAAAAGTCACCTTGAATCCAAATATATCCAACAAATTCAGCAATGGCCTATTTCAAAAAATATTCACTTCGAAGGCTTAAATATCCTTTTAACGCACAATCATCCTAAGAAGAATTATGGACATGAATTACTGCCATATGAGAATCAAGCTAACTTTGACAAATTATTGTTTGATAAGCCTTATGACTTAGCAATTTATGCTCACATACATCATCAACTACTAAGAACCAGCAGCAAGGATCAATTAGCCATCAATCCCGGTTCAATTGGTCAACCGTATACAGCTTGGAAAAAATTCCGTGCTGACAGACGCGCTCAGTATGCAGTTTTAAGTTTTGATCAAGGACTTGTCGATGTAAACTTCAGAAAAGTCGCATACTCAATTGACGATGAATTAAAAATTGCTGAAGCAAATGATTTACCATTTCGTGAGTTGTACCAACGACTATTTGCTGAAGGCATAACTTTTACGCACGACGATGACGCTTTGAATGAACAAATTGAGAAACATAATTATAAAGCCGATGCACTCGAATACTTGAAGAAATTGGAATCTTCTAAAGATCTCTAATTAAAGGGTTCTTTTTCTTTAAATATATAACTTCGTATAATATATATTATGTAACCTTAAATACCAAAATCTGATTTAGCTATTGGATTTTGGTATTTTTTGTCTGCTCTACTTTTTTATCCTATATCGTTACTTGGTATATTCAAAATTCAATGTTTGTGGTTCTATTTTAAATAAATTAATTACTGATTCGTATATCTTCAGCAAAACAAAAAGCAAAACCTGTAATGGATCTACAGACTTTGCTACGGTTAAATATCTGACTGTTTATTTAGATTAGATCCACTTAAAGACCAATTATTGAATTGCTACTAAATCTACATAGCTGAACAAGATTTATTCTAAATTAGTTGAATTTTTACTTCTAACCCGAAATTTTTTAAAATATATGTGCACATTCACATATATATATATTAAAATTAAAAATCAGGCTTCTTTTTAAAATATTTAACATAATTAACTAATAAAAATAAAGCTAATATTGGTAAAATTATCAATTGGATAGTAAACAAACTAATTAAAAACTTACGATACGAATCGGCAGTCTTAAAATAGGGTTTAACAAATTCTGTATACAATGGATAATCTTGAAAAGAATTTGCTATAGAAGTATAAAGAAATGCTGTAAAACTACCCTTTTCGACGCTGAAATTTAGGTCATTAACTGCTTTGTGATTATCATAATTTTTTACAAGATGCTCAACTGATATTATTTTTTCCAAATTAACCTCTTCCTTATCTTTTTTAGGATAATGGAGATTGATGGTTATGTTCAATAAGCAATTTTCTTTAAAGTGTTGATATTTGATTCATAAATTATAATTTATGTTAGATAAAACAGTTCGTAAATCAGCTAGCTGTTGTTTAACTTTATTCGGCGTTAAGGGTATTTCATTTGAATTATACTCATCCAATAATTCCAGTAATGTTGCAGATAGTATTTTGGCTGTTGTCTTAGTCATGGTTAATCTTTCTTGAGATAAAATGGTTTTTCTTAAAAAATTAGCCAGCCAAGATTTGATTAAATTATCGACGTTCAATTCGGCTTGGTTAATTCCACGAAAAGGCTTAAGTTCATTGATTAATTGTTGTACTTGTTGAAGATTTTCAACTTTAATTGTTATTTGAGAACTAATATCAAGTTGACTATAATAATCGGCCAATTTACTCGTGACCAGCTCATTTACTAATGCATACTTATCTGGATAATGACGATAAAATGTTGCTTTGCCTATGTCAGCTTGATCAGCAATATCTTTAATAGTAATGGATGCAAAATTTTTATGTTCTAATAAATCTGTAATTGCAGCTTTAATTGCAGTTTCTGTTTTACGAACACGCCGATCATTTGTTTCCATGGTTCCCTCCTGCTAGATACGTTTTAATAATTATAAAGTTAATTTTACACTTCTTGCATAATTGTTTACTAAGATTTAAGGACACAAAAATACGACGTGAATTATTTCATGCCGTATTTTTAATCTCCAAATTTTATTTATTTACATGCAATTGATTTAATGCCATTGCCATATTGTTACCAAATTCTACTGTAAAGTGTTCCCTGTGTCCAATGACTACTTCATCTGGAGTTGCTGAAGGAAAATATGAACCTAACTCAACCCGCATTCCATTTGGTGTAGCGTAAAATTGGTGCATAGCAAACATTGGCATTCTAAAACCATCATCTAATACAAATTGAGCCTTAGGTGCTGCTATACAAGCTGGATCTTTTTGTGGTCCTAAATCATCTGGAGCCATTTCTAATCTAAACCAAGTTGGTTCTTTATAATGTCCAATGGTTTCCATAACTTCTTGGGTATTATTGATTAGTCCAAAAACAAAGTGATCAGGAGATAATCGATAAGCTATTTCAAGGTTTAAATCATTCGCACTAGAGCTACTAATCTTCTTGGCGATTATTTTAGGATCAATGTGATCAACTTCAACAGTAACATGACTTTCTTTGAAAGTTTTGCCATCTGATTCTTCAGCAATTTGATGCCACATTTGACGACTTTGAGAAATCTTATCTGAATATAAATCTAAAATTCCTTGTCTCCCTAATTTTTTCTTACTTTCTATACAAGCTTGTAATATATCTGTATTGGATAATGTGTAAATCTGATTACTGTCAAGTTCTGTATCGTTCAAATATAATGTAGCACCTAATTCGGACATTTCTTGTAGTATGTGAGCCGCTCTTTTTGCAGCAATGTGTTGAACTTCGGTATAAGAAATTTCTTCACCATTATTTATAATTCGTAAATCTTTATATTCTGTCATAATGTTTCCTCGCTTTTGATTTATTGTGATTTTAATATAGCATCAAAAAAGAGAAAGTTGCGGTCCACTATTGGTACCATGGTAACTTATGAAACCAATTGAAATAAATGACTCAAAAGAATTATTCGATATTTGAATTGTGGTCGTATCATTATAAGTATTTTACATAGTTTTGAATTTTATTATTATAAGAATAAAAGGAGAAATTTTAATGGCTAAAAATATTTTATTGTTAGGTGCATCAGGGACAGCTGGCTCCGGTGTTCGAAAAGCACTTTTATCACGGACGGATGCACATTTAACATTAGTTTCACGACATGCTAACCAACTTACACCAAATCCCAAACGGGAAAAACTAGCTCAATTTGACGTACACGATCATGATGCATTGATCAAAGCAATGAAAGGACAAGATATCGTGTTTTCTGCCCTTTCATCTGAGGGTGATCCTGATGAACTTGCTAGATTAGCCCAAGATATTATTAACGCTATGCAGGAATTACATCTTAAACGATTGATTTTTATGGTCGCTATGGGAATTTACAACGAAATTCCTAAATCAGTTGGTGCACAGGATAATGTTGATAACAACCCTGCTCAAATTCATAATCTTCGTGCAGCTAAAGTAATTGAGGAATCTTCATTGGATTATACCCTCCTCCGACCTGGTTTTTTGGTCCCTGGACCTGATTCAGTTGTAATTACACATCGTGGCGAGAATGTTTCGGGAAATACGACAACCATCTCTTCAGTCGGTTCAGTTGCAGTGCGACTTATTACTGGTGATTTACAGGCTTCTCGTGGTAGTCTTGGACTTAATCAACCAACAAAAAGATAAAATCAAAAAACTTCATTAACAAATTCAATTCTTAAAACATTGAAGGTGTTAATGAAGTTTTTCTATCTAAAATTTACAAAATCATTAATTTTATTTTGTCGTTAAAGCAGGTAATTTCTTGATGATTTTAGCGGGAACCCCACCGACAACACAATTATCTGGAACATCTTTAACAACAACCGCTCCAGCTCCGATAATAACATTATTACCAATGTGGACACCGCCAATTATGGTGCAGTTGCCACCTATCCATACATCATTACCAACAGAAATTGATTGAGTATAAGTAATTAAATATTTACTACCGTCATCTCTAGTTCCAAAACGTTTAGTAGCATCTAATGAATGTTCTCCACAATAGAATTTAGTATCGGGCGCTATGATTACACGATCACCAAAAGTTATTTTATTGGAATCTTGGAAGTAACAATTGCCATTGACGAAATCGTCATTACCAAAAGAAATATGTTTTCCATAAATTGCTCCAATGTCACCATTGATTGTTAGATTTGTACCAATGTGTGCAAAGAGTTCATTTGCAATTGCTTGTTTTTTATTTTTCTCTGCCTCGTTATTCAATTTGGAAATTAATTGCCTGGCATCTTGAATCATCCCTTGTAACTCAGGGTCACGATAATCATAATCTTGTCCTGCTAATAATTTTTCGTGTTCTGTCATCAAAATAAATCTCTCCTTTAGTATCTTAAATCACGTAATTTTTTAGCTGGCGAACCCACATAAATACTATTTGGTTCAACGTCCTTAGTCACTAAAGCATTGGCCCCGACGATTGAATTTTCACCAATAGTTACTCCGGGCAAAACAGTCACATTAGCCCCTAACCAAGCATTTCTTTTAATATGGATTGAACCCGTAATTAGGTCATTACGATGATTAGGATCTTCAGCGTGATTGACCGTTATTAGACTAACCCGAGGACCAATTTTGACTTGTTCATCAATCCAAATTCCACCAAGATCCATGAAGAAACAATCTTTATTAATAAAAACGTTGCCTTTGACAAATGTTTGACATCCCACATCAGCGTTATAAGGTGCTTTGATATCAGTCGTTTCGGGAATTTGATATCCATACAACTGACTAAATAGTTCTCGACGTTGTTTTGTATTATGCGAATGCTGATTGATTTGGTCAATTATCAGCGAATTTTTTTCAACGATTTCATCTACTAATCCGAGTTCTTCTTTAGTGAATTTTAAGTTGCCACCTTCGCGTGCCTTCTTCAAAACTTCTTCTTTGTTGATTTTGAACACATTCTTTCCTTGCATTTTACTTTTAGCGTAAAGGATAATTTGAGTTTCGTCTAATACTTATCTTGTATTCAAAGAAATACGCTTATTGCATAACAAATAAATTCCCCCTTTGTGTTACATTTGAAGTATCAAGAGTTAAGGAGTGAATCAATTGACAATTCAAAATGAATTAATGCAAGCTTTGAACGATTGCAAAACAGAAATTATCCAAATTCGACGTTTCTTGCACCAACATCCTGAAACATCTTTCCACGAAAAAAATACTTCAAAATATATCAAGGACTTCTATCATAATTTAGGTATTGAAACTAAAGATTACGGCGACGGCTACGGTTTTGCAGTCGATATTGATTCAGGTCGACCTGGAAAATCAATTGCTTTACGAGCCGACTTTGATGCTTTAGCTATTCAAGAGGAAAATGACCTCTCCTTTAAGTCAGAAAATTCAGGTGTCATGCATGCTTGCGGCCACGACGGACATACAGCTTACATGATGGTTTTAGCTAAGAATTTATATCAAATGAAGAATAAATTAAGCGGCAAAATCAGAATAATTCATCAACCCGCTGAAGAAATCACTCCAGGTGGCGCTAAAAGTATGATCAAAGATGGAGTCCTCGATGGTATTGACGAAGTTGTTGGTGCGCACGTTATGACTTCGATGCCAACTGGCTCTATTGGTTATCACTGGGGTGAAACGCAAACTGGTCGAGCAGATTTTTCAATCAAATTTATCGGTAAAGGCGGACATGCTTCAATGCCCCACTTATCAAAAGACAGTATCGTTGCCGGTAGTTATTTCGTTACGGCCTTACAGACAGTCGTTTCACGTAATATCGACCCCTTTGATACAGCCAGCGTTACGATTGGTTCATTTGACGGCGTAGGTTCAAATAACGCTATTAAAGCTTCCGTTGAATTAAAAGGTGACGTTCGAATCATGAAAGAATCAACTAGATCAACGATTCATCAACGTATTGAAACTATCGCTAAGAGTGTTGCTGCAATGTTCGATATGAAAGTTGAAATTGACTATAATGACAATTATCCTGTTTTAGTCAACGATGAAGATTTAACTAAACAAGTGGTAAGTTCAATTAAAGATGCTGAAATTCCCGAAGTTAAAAAAGTCTTTGATTGCGGTCCCCAAGATCCTTCTGAAGATTTTGCATACTTTGCACAAGAACGTCCTAGTTGTTTCTTCTACGTTGGCTGTGATCCTGATGATGGTATGAATCATCCCCACCACAGTCCAGAGTTTTTAATGGATGAAAAATGTCTACTTGTTGCAGCAAAAGGTATGGGTACGGTTGTTTTGAACTTGTTAAATAATTAAGAATAAACAAAAAGAGTTTCGATGATACTAACCTTAACAGTATCATTGAAACTCTTTTTGTATTAATCGTATTCGACTTCGTTCAATTCCGTATTAACGGTTTTATTTCTGATTAAAATTATGATGAATGTGAAGATTAAAATACTAATTCCACCGATTGGCAACATCATCAAACCATTTGCTAACAACAAACCTCCGATACTAGTTCCTATAGCTGTACCGATATTCCCCATTGAAATGAAGAGACCATTTGCTAAGCTCAAAGCTTCAGGAATAGCAGCAGAAATCAAGTATTGTTGAATATTATTACCTATTCCGTAAATCATCCCCCAAAGAATAACTACTGGGAACATTAATGATGTAGAGTGACCAAACAAAATAATCAAAGCATAGACTGCAATTAATAAGAATGGGTAAATCGTTACTAATTTACGAGGTGCTTTTGACAAAACGTTTCCGGCAATCAAATTACCTAAAATACTCATTAACCCGAAAATGAAAAGTCCGATACTCAATTGATTAGCTGAGAAATGACTAACTTGAGACAATAAATCTGAAACATAACCATAAACGACGAATAATACACTACCTATTAAAATTGTTCCTAATCCGGAAATCCAAAGTGATTTCTTTACTAAAACCTTGTTCAATCCAGAAACTTCTTCTGTACTCTCATTATTAGTATTGGTACTTTCCTTTGGTAGTATAAAGAAATTTAATATTAAAGCGGCCAAACTAACTAATGCAAAGAAGAACATTGCGGCTGAGTAAGAGATATTATTGGCAGTCAAGGTAGTTAACGGCGTACCCAAAACTGTCCCAGCACTAACGCCAATCATAACTCGTGATACTGATTTTGAAGATTGTCCTTTGTCAGCAATTTCTGCAGCAATCGTAAATGCTAAAGAACAGTAAACCGGATGTAAAACTGCTGGCAACAATCTAAAGATCAGCGCAGGTACAAAGCTAGTTACCAAGCCTCCTAATACGTTGGAAACAACGAATAAGGATAATGTCAACAACATGATTTTTCTACGGTCAACGTGTTTTAAGATAATTGGCATTATTGAACCAAAAATAGCAATTATTATTGCAAACAAACTGACGAATAATCCTGACGTAGCTGTTGAGACATTAAAACGGTTAGCAATTATAGGTAAAATTCCCAATATTCCAACTTCTGTGTTTAGAATACTGAAAGTACCCGCTGCTAATGTGAAGATCAATAATTTTTTATTTTTCATTTGAAACCTCAATTCTATTTTTTATATAAATAACTTCTTGCCTTATCAACATCAATTATTGTATAGGGATATTAGTCACTTGAAAATTCAGTCTTTTGAATCCTAGTATAAATTGAATTAATACTTAGCCATAAAAAAACAGAGATCTTAGTTGATTTACTAGTATCTCTGCTTTTTATAATGTTAATCTTTCATCATTTAATCTATTTCTACTTACACCAATGGAATTCAAGTTATCTTCAATTTCAATTATCGCAGTCGCTGGTCCTACAATATAAAATTGTCCTTTTAAAATTTCGCTCTCTGAAAGAAGATTTTTTAATTGTTGTTTCTTAATTCGATGAATTTGCTCATAATACTTGAAATTCGGATATTTAGATTCAAAATTTCTAAATTTATCGGAATAATATAATTTGTCTTGTGATTGAACCGTCCACAATACATGGATAGGTCGCTTTCCTGCATATTCGGCAGCAATACTTAACAAAGGAGCAATCCCCGTCCCTAAGCCATAAAGAATAATTGGTGTCTCAACATTTTCCAGCCTAATTGATTTATCAAACAATCCAAAGGGTCCTTCTAGTTTTACCTTAGTACCTGTAGGAACCTTGGAGATCTCATTAGTAAAGTCTCCAACATTTTGAATAGTAAAAGTAACAGATCGTGGACTATTTGTAGGAGCTGAAGTGACAGAAAATGGATGTGATTCAATACCGAGCTTTTTGAGACCTTTGAAGGATACAAAGTAAAAGTCACCTGGATGATATTTTTTCTGGCTTTTTATCTGAATAACCAGTTCTTGAGTATCCGAATTCAAGGATTCGTTAGAAATTACTGTTCCATTATTCATAGTTAATAATCTTATTTTATTAAAAAAATACAATCCCAGTATCACAGCTGTATAGGTATCAAAAATAACCATGAATTCGGTGATAGATCTAATTCTAACGATTAATTGGACATGGAAGAAAATCAAGGCGATTACCACTAAATTTAAGCGATGGACCCAGATAGAAACTTGATGTTTAAAAATATGATTGAACTTCTTCTTGAGCGTGTCGGCAATTTTAAAGTAATTGATCAACCAGCCTGACATGAAGAAAACGGCGTAGAAAAATCCAAATAAAGCTAAATACCAAGCAATATTACCAGTGTTTTTAACATTTTTATCAAAACTAAAACTTAAAAATTTATGAATAGTAGCAGCAATCAAAGCAATCGTTCCTAAAAGTCCATGAACTAGATACATTGAAGGTAAACCAATTAAACGGTCCAACCAACTTGGTCTTGTTGACAAATAAGTAATTACTAACCACCAAATATAAGCAACAATACCAAAGTCATACACGCTTAAGTCCCTGACTGAAGCCACCAATTGCGTATTTAAAATAACAATTAAAGGCATTGGAATTAAGAAAAGTATAATTAGCCAAAGAATATTTAATACAACCCTTTTTCTTCTCATTTTCCCACCTTATTAATATCCTAATTTTGTTAGCCATTGATTGACATCACCCTTAGCATCTTGAACGTCAGATCCTTGGACTTGGAAACCTTTTAAGATTGTAGCTTTAGGATATTGATCTTGTAGTATTTCTTGAGTACTACTGAATCCAGAACCTCCATCAGTCACAAAGGGAATTATAGTTTTATTATTGAGATCAATTTTGTCAAACAGAGTTCTCATTATCATTGGATACTCACTATACCAAATTGGTGAACCAATAAAAATATTTTTATAATTATCGACGTTTGGTAATGTTCCCTTGATACTAGGTCTAGCGTTATTATCTTTTTCTTCTGTCGCAATGTCTTCGAGTTTTGAGAGACTCTTGTCAGGATAAGCCTTTGCGGGAATTACTCGATAAATATCGGCATTAGTTTTTGACTTGATGTAATTGGCAATTACTTGTGTATTCCCTACTTTTCGATAGCCTTCATAATTAGCACCCGAATGTGAAAAATAAATAATGAGAGTTTTTCCGTTCGACTTTTTAGTGGAGCCTTGGGAAGTCTCTTTGATTGCTTGATTTGAAGTAGATTTGTTGCTTTGTAGATTAGATTTTGAATAGATGATTCCTAAAACGACCCCCAATACAACTAAGACCGTAGTTAGAATACCAATCAATTTGACCCTTTTTGTATGTTTCATAATTGTCCTCACTTTTAATTTTATAAAAAAAGCCAATGAACTTATGGAACCTTTTCATTGACTTTAAAGATATGTATTTATTTCTATCTTGGAATAACTTCAACAGTTGAACTGCGAGGTCCTTTTGCGATCATTGGTGGCAAATATGTGCTGCCCTGATACTTTTCTTCATAACCTCGATCGATTAAATCATTAATTTTGTCATCGTTGAGTTTCTTAAAGACAACTTCATGGTTTGATCCATCGAGAAAGATCCTGCCGGCTTTTTGTTTGATTGCAGAATTATACCAGCGCGAATTTTGTCCATTCCAAGCGCGAATAAATAATCTTCCATCAGCAACTACCGACCAAATCCAAGTAGGTGTTCCGTAAGTTTTCCCATCATCATAAAATGGTGACACTTGAAAATCGTCCGTTTTTGCAAAATTTTTGAGTTGTTCAGTGGTCCATGTTTTTTCAGTCATATTGTTCCTTCCTATTACCAAGGTTGATTTGTTGGTCCAACAGTAAATTCACTAACATTAGTATCTTCTGGTTGATCGATTGCAAATGCTACCACGTTAGCGACTCGTGAAGGACTGATTTGATATTTATCGTAATTTGCTTGCATAGCTTTAGCAGCTTCTGGATCTGTAATTGTATCCAATAATTCGGTATGAATTGCGGCTGGATAAATGGTAGCTGTACGAATATTGCTGTTAGCTTGTGCAGATTCCATTCTCAAAACTTCCATTAAGTCACGAACTGCATGTTTAGTTGCTCCGTAAACACCGACACCAGGATATGGTTTCAAACCGGCGACTGAAGAAGTTGTAATGATATGTCCACCGTTTTGTTCTTTGAAGGTAGGCATAATCGCAGCGATACCGTTTAATACACCTTTAATATTTACATCGACTGTACGGTTCCATTCATCAGTCTTCAACTTATCAATTTCTGAACTAGGCATTAAACCAGCATTTAAGAAAATTACATCAACTTTGCCGAATTCTTGTTTGGCTGCTTCAACTAAGGCCTTATTGTCATCGGGATTTACAACATCAGTAGTTTTGTAAATTGCTTCGCCACCGTTTTCCTTAATTTTATTAACGATTTGTTGGAGTTTATCTTCACGACGAGCACCCAAAACTAATTTGGCTCCTTTACTTGCCAATAACATGGCTGTTGATGCTCCAATACCACTTGATGCCCCAGTAATAATTACTACTTTGTCTTTAATCATATTTTGTTATCTCCTATGTATTATTATTTTGGACCTTGACTAACTGTGTCATGTCCTAATCAATGACATAAGTATAGGGCGCAAATTGGGACTTGAAAATTTACTATTGTGAATGCTAGTATAAACACAATTAATACTGGAGGTGTAGTGATGATTGATTTTTACTTATTGGAGGCTTTAGTAGCATTTGATGAATATGGAACTCTTTCTAAAGCTGCTAATCATTTAGGCGTAACTCAGCCGGCTTTGACCCATTCATTAAAGAATCTTGAAGAAAATTTAGATGTTAAATTGTTTGACCGCAGACCCAATCGGCTCTATTTAACTGATACTGGCAAATATGCCGTTAAGCAAGCAAAAAAAGTCCTTGAAGACAACTACAAATTTACGGACAAAGTTAAACTCTTTGAACAAAATCAATCAATCATTACTATTGGCGCTAATGCCCCAGGACCTTTGATAGTTATTCGCTCCTTACACTTAGATAACCTCGTTGTACAAGATGAACACGTTCAACAGGATTTTGAAACGATACTAAACGAAGAGCAATTGACTTGCCTACTGACTAATGAAGATATAGAAACTGATCATATAACTTCAGCATTTCTTGGCAGTGAAAGTATGGCCATCAACATCCCTTCTGAAAGTCCTTTGTCGAAGGTAGATTCTTTGAAATTTGCTGATTTAGCGGGTAATACATTCCTATGTCCTCAAGAAATAGGATTTTGGCAAGATATTTATGAATCACAAATTCCTAATGGTAAATTTATTTATCAAAATCAATCAACTGAGTATAAAGAATTGCTTAGTTTCTCTAGTCTGCCCTTCTTTACTACTAATTTGACTAAACTAGATCCAAACTGGGGAAAGAATCTTCCTAAGAATCGTGTATTAAAGCCATTAACGGACAAATTGGCAACACAAAATTTTTATATTAGTTTTTTAAAACGCAATCAAAATCGATTGAAATCTTTGATTCAAAAGACACAAGATCAATGGTCAACAGTTGATTTTTAAATTTAAAAAGTAAGATAATATAATTACTGAACATTTAAGGATATGGGGGATCTTGCATGACGATACTTTTAGGTATAGGACTAATAATTTTGGCAATTTTTGCTATCGTTGGGAATATTAGCAATTCAAAACAGTTCGGTAGGAAGATTATGTCGGATAGATTATATTTTTATATTTTTCTACTAGTTGGTGGCTTAGCTTTGATTTTCTTCTAATTTCAAGAAAAGATAATAAAAAGGAGTCTTGATTATGACAACAACTGCAACTACTCTCTCTGAAGCAAGAAAAAATCTAAAAAAAATAACTGATGATGTAGCAGATTTTGATGATCATGTAATTATTACAAAGCCTAAGAATCGTAATGTGGTTATTATCTCAGAAAAAGAATTCCAATCTTGGCAAGAAACCATGTACTTACTTGGTACAGAAGCTAACCGTAAAAATTTAGATGAATCTTTAAATCAATTAAAAAGCCAGTCAACTCACAATATAAAATGAGTTAACTGGCTTTATTTTTATTATTCGTTTCTAATAGATACGACGATACTTACTAAAATCAATCCTAAGCCGACAAAAAATCCAACTTTGATTGATTCATTTAAAAATATCCATCCTAACAATGTCCCAACGATTGGTTGAAACAAAAAGAACAATCCTGATGTTGGACTGTGAAATAAGATTAATCCTTTATTCCAAAGGAAAAATGCAATTGCAGTAGAAACGATTCCTAAGTATAAAAGACTTAACCAAATGTGCACGCTACCCCAGGAGATATTTAATAAGGTTCTCTTTTGTATGAAAATAACAGGTGTTAAACAAACAATAGCAACCAAAGTACCTAAAAAAGTAACTTGGATGATGCTGTATTTCTTATCAACTAATTCAATCAAGACTGACATCAAGGCCCAAGTAAGACCAGCAATCAACAAGAAGATTACTCCTAGTAATAGATTCTTTCCGTTAAAATGGAAACCGACAATTGAGACAACACCTAATATTGCTAGAAATAAACTGATCCACTTACCCTTGGTTGGTCTGATTTTTAATAATGGCCAACTGAAGATGATCATGAATGCTGGTGTTGCTGTTGTCACAACTGAGCCTAATTGAGCTGAAGAAAACATCGTGCCTGTTTCTTGAGCAACAATAGAAATCGTATCACCAATTAATCCGATTAAGAAAATCAATAATAAATTTCTTTTATCCCAGTGCCACTGAATTTTTGCGACTAAGGCGATTACTAATAAGGCAACTGCACCAATCAGATACCGTAACCAAACCAATTGAATTGGGGGAACTTCACTGACGACTGATTTGACGACGACAAACATCCCACCCCAAATACATGCTGCTAATGTTAAATATATGCTACCTATTATTTTGTGCTTGTTCAAAATATGAAACCTCCGCTTTATTTACTTAATTAGTTAAGAAATCAGCGGATTCACACCACTGATTAGTGGTATGAAGGTACATCACATTCAAATAATGGTGAATATAACAAAATGAAAGCCTCCTTTTGAAGGAAATATAACTTTTATTATATGTTTATATTGGGGTAATTACAAATAACCATCTTCCCACAAGTTATCACATTTTGTGATATAACGACTTTGCAAGAAGAGAATTGAACATATTAATACACTTCAAATCCGCACCGGATTGGTTTAAGGCAACTTCTAATATTTTACTATTTTTAACAATGTTTTTGTTGGTTGGATTAAACTATTGGAAAATAAATAAGTGATTAATTATTGACATTTCGATAAATCGCGATATGATGTATTCATGAATGTTAATGCAAAATTATTTATGGCTCTATCCAACCAAACAAGATTAGATATTTTACAATGGTTAAAAGATCCAGAAAAAGAAATCACTTCAGTATCCTGTGAAACAGTTCGCTACATGATGAATGAAAAAGGAGGTATTTGTGTAGCTGATATTGTTAAACGTGCCGGCTTAGCACAGTCAACTGTTTCTAAATATTTGAGTGATCTTCAAAATTGTGGCCTTTTAATCTCTGAACGTCATGGTAAATGGACCTACTATCGTCGGAACGAAGAAAATATTCAAGAACTATCAAAATATATTGCTAATAAACTTTAAGAAGAGGCTCTAATTAGAATTTCTTTTATTTAAGCATTCATATCGACAAAACTAGATTTATAAGATTAAGGAGAGCTTTATGTCTAATAAATTAAGAATAGTTTTACCACAATGGCAAGGTGGAATGAATCCTAACTATCGCTTAGGAGCCAAACTATTAAATGCACTAGTTCCAGAAAGTAATCAAACAGAAACATTGGAAATCCCTATTTCTAAAGAAGAACATCAAACTAACGGAGTTGTAGATGAAGAAAAAATTTTGTTAAATCAAATGAAAACAACTTTTGATACACTCACTATAAAAAATCCAGATAAAGTAATCACTCTTGGCGGAGATTGTTCAATTTCTGAAGCTCCTTTTGATTACCTACATGGTAAGTACCCAGATGATTTTGGAATGATCTGGTTAGATGCTCATCCAGATATTTCTAACCCTACTACTTCCAGTCACATTCACGAAATGGTGGTCGCAAACTTGATTCATAAAGGCGCAAAGAATTTTAATGAACAAGTTAAAAATCCGATTGATCCTAAAAAAGTTTTATTCGCTGGATTAAAATATAATGATTTACGTCCAATGGATAATTTAGTCAAAGATTTAAACATGTCTTATATCACTCCAGAAGAACTTAAAAAAGACAGCTCACCTGTTTTAGATTGGATAAAGAACAATAATATCAAACACATTGCTATCCATCTTGATCTTGACGTTTTAGATCCAGACGATTTTAGAGCGATTCTTCCTGCCAAGATTGGTCTTGATCGTAGTAAATTTGGTGCTGCCATCGGAGAAATGAAACTTGCTGAAATGGTTCGTCTATTAGAAGATGTTGAAAATAATACCGATTTAGTTGGTCTTTCGATAGCCGAACACATGCCTTGGGATGATATTAATTTACACAATGGATTATCAAAATTAGCCATTTTTGATTAATTAGATGCCTCAGGCATTTATTTTTTGACATATATATTCACAATTACCGATATATAAATATAAGGAGATTATTATGAACAACGTTACAAAAACTTTAAGTATCAAATACCCTATTATTCAGGCACCGATGTCATGGATGACTAATGCCAGATTGGTTGCTTCCGTTAGTAATGCTGGTGGTTTAGGAATATTGGGACCTAATGCGGGACAGACTGAGGTCACCTCTGATCCTAAAGAAACTGCTAGCAGAATGAGAGATGAAATACATAAGACTAAGGCATTAACTAATAAACCTTTTGGACTTAATATTTTGACACCTAGACCTAATGAAAGTTTATCCGAATCTACTTTTACTAATGAACTACTCCAAATGGCTTTTGATGAAGGAATACAATACTTTGCAGTAGTCGGAACAGCTCATAAAGAGGTATTTGAACAAATAAAACAACACAATGGTAAAATAATTTTCCGACCATTAACTCCTACCGTAGAACAGATGAAATTGGGTGAATCATATGGCGCGGATATAGCTGTGGCTACTGGTTCTGATGAAGGCGGAATTTTACCAAATCAAGAATTTGGTACTTTTACAATTGTTCCTTCAATGGTTGATGCAGTGAACATCCCTGTTTTGGCAGCTGGAGGAATTAATGACAATCGTAGTGTGAAAGCTGCATTTTCTTTAGGAGCACAAGGAGTATATGTTGGTAGTCGTTTTCTAATGACTGAAGAGTCCCCATTAAATAGTAAAGCTAAAGATTTAATATTAAAGTCTGATTCTCATGATGTAATCCGTGTATCCCCTACACAACGAGCAATTGAACTTGGAAAGGCTTTGGAATATTCATCAGAATTGGCTAAAGATCCTTTCAATAACGAATTGGACAGAGAAATTAGTAAAAATGGTGGTTTAAGACCTGGAATGTTAATGGGCGATTTTAAAAATGGAATCGTCAGTGTTAATACCGGTATCGGATCTATCACTACAATACCTTCAGTTACTAATCTAATTGAGCAATTAATGGCTTAATTACAATAAGAGTAAAAAAATAGATTTCTTCAATGTTGAGGAAATCTATTTTTTTATTTCCTGTTGATCAATAATCTTATTTTTTAGTGAATCTCTAAATTGGTTGTAGAAGAATCCACTTTCCAATTCTGTCAATTGATTTAATGCATAAACAGTAAGTGTATATGCATGTGGCTTATCTGGTGGAACTGGTCCAGCATAATGATTTATCACGTAATCGTCATTTAACGTATAAAACCGAGAATACCAAGTATTCTTCCCCTGTGGACCAGAAAAATTACGACTAAAATCTTCTGGTATATTGTTTTGAACAGGAATATCTGAAACCAACCAATGAATGGAGCTCCTGTCCTTGTAACTGCATCATAATCAATTAAAGTCACAGCCAGACACTTTGCATTATCAGGTATATTTCTCAAATGAATTGAAAAAGAAACAACAGATAAATGGAATCAAAAAATCCTTACAATTTTTCTGCAAGGATTTTTTGATGATTAGAGATCGTGTTCAATCTCTCTAATATGATGAAGCTTATTGTCTGTATCAGGCTTACTGATTCCAAAGCTTTCACGTTGATACTTATTAGGGTCATTGATGATCTTAATAACAAAGTCAGCGATACTACTTCTAGAAATCATAGTTCCTTTAAAGGTTTCACCTTTTTTGGTTAGTTCGTAATCAATTTCGGCATCATCGGTCATATAGGCAGCCCGGATAATGGTATATGATAATTGACTACTTTCAATAATTCTAGCGGCGCGTCTAGTATCTTTTTTTGAAGCATGCCCAACATAATTCTCAACCCATGAGCCAAAGGGATCAGGCACTTCATGATAAAGTCCCGAACCAGTTATCCAGATCAACTGTGCTACTGAATTTTGTTGCATCGAAAAGACTATGTTTTGTGCCCAGCGTTCCATTTGTCCATTGAGATTAGCGTAAACTACATCTTGATTAGCAATTACCTTTGTCAAAAATTCTTTGTCGCTGACATCCCCTTCGATTACAGTCACATTATTGTGATTTTTTTTTTTAAGGAATCTAATCGACTAGCATGTCTTAAAACCAGAGTTAATTGATAATCGGAGTTATCCAGAAGTCTTTTCTCAACGATACGAGCAATCTTTCCGTAGGCTCCTAAGATCAATACTTTTTTCATATGATGTTCTCTCCTATTCTATAGAGAATTCTATATTGGTGTCCCCTAATTGATTAAAAAAGGAGATATCATCTTTAATATGGCCAATCTTCTGTAGATCACCAATTACTTCATCGGTTTGTTTGTAAAAGATAACAAAACTATGACGTGGTGCCCAATAGGCAATATCGCCTACTTCATAACCGCTAGTTTTAGCCTTCTTGGCGGGCAAAGCTTCTTTAAAACGATAAGTCATTTCACGTGAGTAGAGATTCATCATTGATACTTTTAATGGAAATTGAGCCATGATTGCTCTCGATGTATCATTATCGTCAAAGTCTGCAGTTAATTCCTGATCATTAATAGTTAATTTTACTTTTGTCATTTATTTTCTCCTGTATTATTAGCCTTGTTTTGTAGGATAAACAGTAAATTCATTAACGTTAACATCTTCTGGTTGATCGATAGCAAAGTTAACGACACGGGCAATAGCATCTGGTGTGATACCAACTGACTTATACAATTTATCCATTCCTTCTTTAGAGTTTTCGTCGGTGATGTGTTGTAACAATTCAGTATTGATAGCCGCAGGATAGATAGTAGCCGTTCTGATGTTAGTTTGTTCTTTAGCACTTTCCATACGAATGACTTCCATCAAGTTTCTAACTGCAAACTTAGTTGCTCCATAAACACCTGAACCAATAAAACTCTTTAATCCTGCAACTGAAGAAGTTGTAATGATTTGACCATGTTTTTGAGTAGTGAAATCTGGCATAACTGCAGCTACACCGTTCAAAACTCCTTTCAAATTAACATCGATCATCATGTTCCATTCGTCGGTCTTTAAAGCACTAATTGGTGAGGTTGGCATGATTCCGGCATTGTTGTAGATAACGTCGATAGCGCCGAATTCTTTTTTAGCTAAAGTAACTAAAGCCTTTAAATCATCAGGATTAGTAACATCAGTAACTCTATATGCGGCTTGACCACCTGCATCTTTGATATCTTGACTGATTTCTTGTAAACGATTCTCACGTCTAGCTCCTAAAACGACTTTAGCACCATTTTTTGCTAACGACTTAGCTGTTGCTTCTCCAATACCTGATGATGCTCCTGTAATTACAACTACTTTATTTTCAACTGACATATTTAATACTCTCCTATTATTTTATTTAATTAGTAAAACGATGGTTTATCCCATTCTGTATTTGGTTCAACTACACCGATACTTTGTGACTTATATAAATCTGGTTTGGCAACAATATTACTGATCAATTTAGCAACTGCTTGCCGAGTGACCTGAGTTCCCTTCATAGGTTGACCTTGAGGAACGGTGTCATAATTATAATTGCCGTCTTGATTGTATAACCAACTCATTCTTAGGAAGGTATAATCTAGACCACTATTATCAATGACTGCGGCTGCTTTTTTGATATTAGTATAATCACCCATCATTCTGGCGTTCCACTTACCAAATTTACCAGCAACTTCGTCATAGATTCCTAGTCCACCAGCAACGATTAAACGTTTAACGTTTTCTTCTTTCATAACTTTAACAACATTTTGATTAGCTTCAATAAAATGACCCGTTGCCATATAGACGATATCTTGATTACTAATAGCACTTTCTAAATCTGAGACATTATTCCAATCTCCATCGACTAAAGTAATTCTCGAATTTTCTTTATATTCAGATAACCTTTGATTAGCACGTCTAGCAAACAACGTGATTTCGTTATCAGATTTTTTTAGTAACATTGGAATTAAATATTTCGAAATATTACTTGTAGCACCTAATAAAACGATTTTTTTCATGTAATTCTCCTATCTTTTTTTATTCAAAATGTGATGATAATTGACCACATTGATTTTTTTAATATTGTGTTTGTTAAAAACAATTTTTTCTCCATATGGTGAGAGACTGATAGTTCTCTTACCAACGATCTTCCACGTCCCAGAATAAATATTTTTAACACCGTGTTGGTTCTCATTCCATTTATGATTCTTATGGAAAGTTATCTTTTGATGAAGGTTTTTGTTATGATGATTGATCCAAACGCCAACTACATCTTTGTCCCTAATTTGTTTAACCGTTGAAACATGGTTTGTGTTCTTAGCAGCTAAAGAGTCATCACTAGGTCCAAAGCGGAAACTAATAAACATTAAGATTCCAACAAAGATGATTGTTGATAAAATTCCTTTAAACTCTTTGTTCATGTCACACTCCTTTTTCTTAACTCGCTCTTGATTACAAATACTAGTATAATAGCTTTAAAGAATATTTGAAGAATCCAATGATTTAATCAGTATAAACTAAAAGTTAATACTATAAAGGAGGATGAATCATGGATATAACACAGTTGCAAACCTTTGTCCGTGTTAGTCAATACGGTAGCTTCACTAAAGCTGGCGAGCAGAGTTTCATTTCGGGAACGGCAGTTATGAAACAAATCAACAGATTAGAAAGTGAATTAAACCTTAAACTTTTTGTTAGAACAGCTACCGGGACTAAATTAACGGCTGAAGGTGAAAAGTTTCTCCCCTATGTAAATCAAATCTTGAGTTTATTAGATACTGCAATCGAAGAGACTAGAAAAGCTGGTCTTTCAGGAAAAAATATCATTAATATTGGAACTTCTATTTTGCATCCGGCCGATCCGTTCATGGAAATCTGGAAAAAAATAACCACACAAATGCCGGATTATCAGATCCGTATTGTGCAGTTACAAGAAGATTTACGTTCAAAAAATCGTGAATATGCAATGTTAGGAAAAAGTTGTGACATAATAGTAGGAACTTTTGATAATACGACTTTAAAACAATCATTTGATGCAATTACTTTAGGTCAGTACGACTTTGGCGTTGCCGTTAGAAGTGACAATCCCTTGGCCAAACTTAGTCAAATTAGTTTTGAAGATTTAGATAACCAAGAATTATTGAGCGTTCCTATGGAAATCAGTGAGAAAAACGATCAATTAAGAAAAATTATTCATGATAAATACCCCACTATTAAAATAGTAGAAACTACTGGACGTTATGATATGAATACTTTTAATCAAGCAGTTGAAGAGAACATCCCTTTGATTACTTTGACCCCTTGGAAGAGGATTCATCCTAATTTGGTCTCTATACCATTGAAAACTGATATTCATGTATCCTACGGGATTTTGACGACTAAATTTCCCGGTAGTAAGGTTGATAATTTCTTATTAGAGCTATCAAAGGTACTCAAATCATAATATTTCGAGAATCGAGTAGGAGGTGACAATTAGTCACCGACCTCTCACACCACCGTACGTACGGTTCCGTATACGGCGGTTCATTAATTTAAGCATTTTGAATAGACTCGAGTTTCTTGGACATATTTAATAGCCCAAGGGACTCGAGTTTTCTATTCGTTAAAGTGTATAACAAGGTCTTACTATGCGCAGTTCGCCAATACCCCTTGCGGGTGTTAGCGAAGGTGCGAGCCTGATTCTTTGTCATACCAAGTTTTACTAGGTTTCTAATTCTGGTTTTGACTTTCTTCCATGATTTCCAGATATATTGTCTGATTCTTGAACGAAGCCATTCATCTAAATCTTTAATGAATGTTTTCATACTTCCAATTCCATAATAGTTGAGCCAACCTATCATCTTTTGATGTATCTCTTTAAAGAGAACATCGAGGCTCCTGCCTCGATTCCTCTTTGTCATTAACTTGAGTGATTTTTTGACTCTCTTTTTAGCTTGTCCGCTGGGTCTTATATAAACACCCTTGGCAGACATACCGAGAGAAAATCCTAGAAATTTCAATCTTAACGGAGAACCAACTTTGGTTTTCTTTCGATTGATGGTTAATTTCAAGTCTTTCTCAAGAAATTTTGAAATACTTTCAAGAACCCGATATCCAGCTCGTTTACTTTTGACATAAATATTACAGTCATCGGCATAGCGAACAAATTTATGTCCACGGGACACGAGTAATTTATCGAGTTCATTTAAATAGATATTAGCCAATAATGGCGAAAGGTTACCACCTTGTGGCGTTCCTTTTTCGGACTTTTGGAATAATTGTCCATCCATTACACCACTAGTCAAAAATTTACGAATCATTCTCAATAACCATTCATCGTCAATATACTGCTTGATGAATTTCATTAGTAAGTCATGATTGACTGTATCGAAGTACGATTTTAGGTCAAGGTCTATCACAAAGTGATAGCCTTGATTATAAAATTCTGTGACACGTTTTATGGCATCATGGGCACTTCGATTTGGTCTAAATCCAAAACTATTATCAGAAAACACATTCTCAAACACAGGCGTCATTGCTTGTGCAATGGCCTGTTGTACTAAGCGGTCAACGACCGTTGGTACACCTAACTTACGTTTCGACCCATCGGGCTTAGGTATCTCTACTCTTCTGACAGGTTTAGGCTTATAGGTAAGGTTGCTTAGTGATTCTATCAATTGGGTTTTATTCTCTTTGATATAGTCAAACAGCTCATAGACAGTCATTCCATCTATTCCTTGTGCACCTTTATTTCTATACACTCGTTGGTAAGCCAAGTTAAGATTGGTTCTGTTTAAAACTATTTCTTTAAATGAAATGCCATTCTTGTTCGTATTCTCACCAGAGGCGGTACTACGCGCCTCTGATTGCTTTTGATTTTCCAAATCTATCATCCTCAGATGGTCAGCTTTTTGTTCTGTTTTCTGCGATTGTCGCACCGCTTCCACCTCCAATATCGAAAAGAATTATTAATGTTCGGTCCTTCGTCACTAGTGACTACTATGACCTCGGCTGACTTCTGTATCATTCAGCCAAACATCACTGGTTGGTTTGTTTGTAGAATACATTTCGTTTTCTTGCCAAACATATGGTACAGACCTCCCCGGGTAAGAACGCTAACTTTCGTACCATGTAGCTGCCGACTTTACTAGGAATACTTTCGAGTAGTATAGGACTTTTTCTTGGGTCGCAGGTTTATCCAGTATTTCTAGCCTTATAGTCGATTTTTGTTCATCAGCTCAGTATTTTGCTTTAGGCTTCCTTCAGATTTCACCTCACGGTGGACACCCTTGCCCTCGGCTAGTGATTCCGACTACTACGGCTCACAGTGGACTTTCGCCACCAAGTTAGCGCCCATGCCGGGCGCACTACAAAAAGGACTTTTCCAATGTTAGGAAAGGTCCTTTGTTTTGTCATAAATTTTTTAGCTATTCCAAGAATTTTTTAGATCCTCATTAACCAATAGATCAATAAATCTTTGAATAATGTCTGAAACTTTACGCTGTTTACTCCAAATCACTTGTTGTTCAATTAAACTTACATCTTTCAACGGTAAAAATTTCAGATCATTAGTATCGCCAATAAAAGCACCTTTAGCACATAAAGGATAAGCAGTCTGATTCTTGGCTAAATACAAAGAATTGGAAACAAGATTTTGTTTACCGATGATATGCAATTCTGATAACGGAATTCCCAACAAAGTAGTCATTTCAGCCTGAATTAAATTGTTACGAGTTATAAAGATAGGAACATTTCGTAATTCGGCTTTTGAAATATCTTCTTTTTTTAAGAATGCTGATTTTGAAACCACCAATCCCCAAGAATCTTTTAGTTGTAAATCATTCACATAATATTTAGCAGTTTCACTCGGCTTTAATACAATTCCTAAATCCAACAAGCCTTGATCCAAACGTTCTTGAATATCGGTACTATCTAAGTCGTACAATTCGATTTTTACACCAGGAAATTGTTTATGGTAGCGCTTAATAGTTTGTGCCAGTAGATTGGCAGCGTTAGATTCAATACACCCAATGGCAATTGTTCCTACTATTTTATTATCAGTTTCTTGTACACGCGTTTTGGCTTGAGTAAGCATCGATAAAATTTGTTTAGCATCCGTTTGTAATTGAACTCCAGCATTGGTCAAAACCATCTGGCGTTGTTTTCGGATAAACAGTTCCGTTCCCAATTCATCTTCGAGTGTCTTTAACTGTCTACTCAAGGTTGGTTGCGTAACGTGTAGTTCTCGTGAAGCCTGAGAAATAGTACCTGTTTGGGCAATTGTTAAAAAGTATTTTAATAATCTAGTTTCCATATTTCCCCCTATTCAATAAATGGATAGTTTATCTTTTAATATAGGTATTTTACATACTTACAATACTCTCTTATGATGAATTTAGCTAATAAATGAGGAGTGAAAATATGCGAAACGTAATTTTAAATAACAAATTATCTATGCCACAATTGGGTTTAGGTACAATGAATGTCAAAAATTTACCCCAAGTATTACCACAAGCTATCGACTTGGGATATCGATTAATTGATACAGCAGCGAACTACGACAACGAAATTGAAGTTGGTCAAGGAATCAAAAATAGTAATATTGATCGAAAAGATTTATTCGTAACTTCTAAATTAAAAATCCAGTCAGATGGCTACAATGGAACAATTAAAGCATTCAATGAATCCTTAGAAAAACTAGGTCTAGATTATTTAGATCTTTACTTGATTCATCAACCTTACGGAGATATTCTCGGTGAATGGCGTGCAATGGAGAAACTTTATCAAGACGGTAAAATCAAAGCCATCGGTGTATCTAATTTTGCTCCATTCCAATTAATCGATTTGACAATGCACAGTGATATCAAACCAATGGTCAATCAAATTGAAATGCATCCTTTCTTCCAGGAAACTTCAGAAGCCAACTATGCTTTGCAAAATGATATTCAACCAGAATCTTGGGCACCATTCGGCGAAACTATCAAAGTTTTAAGTAAGCTACCTACTTTGAAAGCAATTGCCGATAATCATCATAAAACAGTTGCTCAAGTTATTTTACGTTGGTTGATGCAAAGAAATGTCGTTGCAATTCCTAGTTCCAGCAGCATCGATCATTTAAAGGAAAATATTGATATTTTTGATTTCGATTTAACTAGTCAAGAAATGGATAATATCAAACAACTTGATACAAAAGAATCAACTTTTATCGATCATTTGACCGCTGAAGGTGCTGAATTTCTTTCAAAGGTTAACTAATATGAAAATTTATGATATGAATTCTCAAGAATATCTTGAAGGCGTGAAAGAAAGTCAACGCAGTAAATCACTTTGTTTCAAAATTAATAATATCGATCCCAATGATCCCGAACTTAGAAAGTATTTAGATCAATTATTTGAAAACCGATTGCCTGAAAATAGCACTATTTGGACGCCTACACAAATTGATCGTGCTAATAAAATTAAAATTGGTAACAATGTCTTTATCAATCATAGTTTAACTACGGTAGCATTAGGTGGTATTACAATTGAAGATAATGTTCAGATTGCTCCAGGAGTAACGATGCTGACGGCTAATCATGATATCGAGCACATGAATATCTTAAAAACAGCGCCAATCCATATTAAAGAAGGTGCTTGGATTGGCGCTCGGGCAGTTCTTTTACCAGGTGTAACAATTGGTGAACACGCTATCGTTGGCGCTGGTGCTGTCGTGACGAAGGATGTTGAACCATATACTGTCGTTGGTGGTAATCCAGCTAAATTGATTAAAAATCTTAAATAAAAAGCCAAGTCTTCAAAATGGACTTGACTTTTTTTGCAAGCTTACAGAACCTATTTACGTCAAATAGTCTGATACGAAACAAATTGATTCAATCGGTCCCATATCTTACAAACAGTATTTTTTTGATTCTAGGAATTAGTCTATTTTCCCCGTATGATAAAACCATCAATTAAGAAGTCGAGGCAAACAAATGACTAATCAAAAAATCAAAATTCACATTCTACACACTGGCTTGGTAAAAGTAGATAGAGCACTACCCTTCCATGGCGAATATCGTAATCCCTTAGCATTTACTGATCTATTTCGTTCAGAAAAAAATCAAGTGATTTTACCTGTTTCCAGTTATTTAATTGAACATCCCCATGGGTTAATTTTAATCGATACTAGCTGGAATAAATTAGTAAGACAAAGCAATTGGAAAGAACTCGGTCCACAAATTCAAATCAATACTGGATATTTACCAATGGGTTGGTCAGTTGATGAAAGATTAGCTACTTTAGGTTACAAACCTTCAGATATCGATTACTTATTATTGAGTCATTTACACTGCGATCACGTCAGCGGTTTAAAACAAGTTAAAGATGCCAAAAATATTCTCGTATCCGAACCAGAATTACGTCAAACAACAAACGCTTTTACCATAATTTCTTTTTGAGTTACAATTTTTATATCAACAATTAATGAAAGGAAATTAACCTTGGCATTCAAAACACCTTTAGCTGACCAAATGCGTCCTACTAAGTTGGAACAAATGGTCGGTCAACAAGATCTCTTAAAAACTGGTCAACCACTTCGCCAGATAATCGATAAAACTGTTAACATCCCTTTGATCCTCTGGGGACCTCCTGGGACAGGGAAAACTAGTTTGGCAAGAATTATCGCCAAAAAATACAAATATCCCTTCGTTTCATTCAACGCCTCAACTGACAATAAAGCCCAACTAACGCAATCAATCGACACCTACCCTTATCAGTCTTTTGTTCTATTGATTGATGAAATTCATCGCATGAACAAAACACTGCAAGATTTTCTGTTGCCATATTTAGAAAATGGTCACATCATGTTGATTGGCTCAACGACTGAGAACCCTATCATGTCAATCGTTCCCGCCATTCGTTCAAGATGTCAGATTTTTGAATTTAAACCGCTAGATACTGAAGATATTACCAAAACTTTGAAGCGAGCTACTGATGAAATTTTTGAATTAAAAGAAGATCAAATTGAAGCTGATTCTTTAAAGTTAATTGCTATTTCTTCTGGTGGAGATTTAAGAATTGCCTTGAACATTTTAGAAACGATTCACGCCATCAATCCTGACCAAATAACTGTCAAAGATGTCAAACGTTTTGCCAAACAGCAACACTTTAGCTATGACAAAAAAGCTACTAAACATTATGATTATTTGTCAGCTTATTCTGACTCGATGGCCGGTTCCGAGACTGACGCTGCTTTGTACTATTTGACTGTCCTTCTCAAAAACAACGATTTACCTTCTGTCGTTAGAAGATTACGGGAAATTCCTTATACTTACATCGGTTTGGCTAACCCACAACAAGCTACCCAAATAGTGATTGCAGCCAATCAAGCTGAAAAAATTGGCATGCCTAAGGCTAAGTACCCTCTGATGTTTGCGACGATGTTGATGTGTTTATCACCAAAGTCCGGTTCTTTTGATGAAACTTGGGAATTATTAGACAAAGACACTGAACATCCTAACTTACATCCAATGCCAAAAGGTTTGCGGGATGCTCACTACAAGCATTCAGAAGAGGTCACTGGTGGAGGTCTGTTCAAAAGTCCCTTCGCTCAGCCGTTTCAAATTGCTTCTCAAAACTACATGCCAGAAGGTTTTACTGGTAAGCGTTATTATTATCCTAAAAATAATGAGAGTGAGAAAAAGTTTGGCGAGCAATACTTAAAACTACATAAATTCATTTACCATGAAGATTATAAAAAATAAAACAACTTGCAAATATTTGTACGCCAAGCGTAGTAAATTATTGCGAGTTGTTTTTTAATCTTTAACGTATAATAAATGAACTCCGCCATCACCTAATGGTTTAGTCGTTTTAATCGTAAACTTATCATCTACAAATGTTCCTAAAGTGTCAAAAGCCGATTTTATATTTTGATCACCACTGACATATGGAGATACGACCAATGATATTTCATCAACTAAATGGGCTTTTAAGAAGGCTCCATTGATTATCGCGCCACCGGCTAAAGAAATAGCTGTAATACCAAAGTGTTTCTTCAATTTTGTTAGAGCTTGATTCAAGTCTAAATCTTCAGTACCACAAATGATATATGGTATTTCCATTGATTGCAAGAAAGCCAAATAAGATTTTGAAGCTTGTTCCGTCAAAACTTCGATTGCCCGATTCTTATGGCCACCATATTCAAAATAGTTGGTTTCCCATCCCATTCTTCCTTTACGATCAAAACTAATATCCCATGTTTCTGATTGAATATCTGGAATCCAATCTTGATAATCAATACCCGTTGTTTTGAACTTTGATAAATCAGGATTACCTTTGGCAGCATACATGGCAACTGTAGTTGAACCATTAGCATTGGCATTACTTAGTCTAAATAATTCTTCCGAATAAAAAGCTCCTGAAATTTTGTCTCCTGCTTGTTTACCATAAGCACCATCAATTTTACTATCAATCGATGTATGCATATGAACGATAACTTTTGCCCTATCCATAATTACATTCCTTTATTTTAACTCTTTTAAAGCTTCATTTATTGATATAGTTCCATCACCAATATCGAAAGCTTGTTTAATTGTTTGATTATTTTCCAGTGAAGCAACTACTACATTTGCTACATCAGCACGTGTGATATTATTATGTGGCAAGTTATGACCAATACTGATTTGCCCCTTAGCTGGTTCATTTGTTAATTGTTCCGGATGGATGATTGTATAATCCAAATTAGAATTCAAAACAAACATATCTCCATAATACATGGCTGCACTGTATTCTTCGTATTGATTCATCCATTCTAGTCGATTTTCATCATGAAAATGTTCGATGCCACCTGCGCTGACTAAAACGAATCGCTTAACACCTGCTTTTTCTGCTGCTTGAGCAGCCTTAACTTTGCCGTCCAGATCAATCATCATTCCACCACCAGCTGTAAAGACAATTGCATCTATTTCCTTTAGTTGAGTGGCAATATCACTGACTCTTTTTCTAACATCAACTAGCCGTGCCTCTACGCCATGTCTTTGAAATTCTTCAATTTGTTCAGCGCGCCTAACCCCAGCTACTGGAATCATCTCTGATTGTTCTAAACTCTTAATCACTTGTTGACCAGTTTGTCCATGAGCACCAATTACTAAGATTTTTTTCATTTATTTAACCTCAATTTGCTATTTGTTTTGATGTCCTTATTAATTAGTACCTAAACGTTCACCATTAACGATCTTTTCAATGCTCACTGGATCACGACGGTCGAAGAATTGACTTTCATTTTTATCTAATTGAGTGATTGTTTTCATATCATCAGTTGATAATTCAAAATCAAAAACATCAAAATTTTCTTTCATACGTTCTAAATGAGAACTCTTAGGAATGACTGTAATACCCCTTTGAATTAACCATCTTAAAATTATTTGGCCATTAGATTTATTGTATTTTGAACCAATATCTTTAATGATTTGATTAGTAAAAATATGATGCTTTCCTTCAGCAAATGGAGCCCAAGCTTCAACGTGGATATCTTCATTTTGATTGAAATCTACTTCAGAAAGCTGTTGATTCCAAGGATTGACTTCTAATTGATTTACAGCAGGTTTAACCTTATTGAATAATTCTAAATTCTTCACCTGATCACTATAAAAATTAGAAACTCCAATGGCCTTTATTTTTCCAGCTTGATAAGCTTCTTCCATTGCTTTCCAAGCACCAAAGAGATCACCATATGGTTGATGAATTAAGTACAAGTCTAAATAGTCCATATCTAATTTTTGTAAAGAAACATCAATAGCTTTCTTTGCGGCTTCATAACTAGCATCTTTTATCCAAAGTTTTGACGTTACAAAAAATTGATCACGGTCGATGCCACTTTTCTTAATTGCACGACCCACAGCTTCTTCATTACCGTAAATAGCTGCTGTATCAAATAATCGATAACCTACACTAATTGCATCACTAACAATTCGTTCACATTCAGTTGAATCATCAATTTGGAAAACGCCGAATCCTAATTTTGGCATTTGAAGGCTGTTATTTAATTGAGAATATTCCATATAATAAAACTCCTTATAGATTTTTTTTATAGATTTTCTTTAAAGAAACTGTCGAACTTATCAAATGGAATCAAATCGATTTGGTCATATAAATCAGTATGAGTAGCTCCAGGAACGATAACTAATTCCTTAGGATCATTCAAGCGTTCGTATGATTCTTCAGCCATATAACGTGAATGAGCTTTTTCACCAGTAACAATTAGAGTTGGGCGTGGTGAAATAGTTTCGATATGTGATTGAAGATGGAAATTGTAGTAACTCCATGGAGTTGTTGCAGTCCAGGCACTAGCAGAGTTTACTGAACGAGGATGGAAAGCGCGACCACGATAGTAATTGAAGAATTCTTTTGTGACTGAATCAGCATCTTCGGGTAGATCTTCTGGGAATAGTACGCTTGATTGCATAGGCTTATCATTTTCATCAAATGGTAATTCATGTAATCCTCTAGCAGGAGTACCATTTTCAGCATCTTCCCAACGTTGTTGTGCCAAAGTTTGTTTTTCGATTTCACGTTGCTTCTCAGTCTTAGAATTATTCATGCCCATCCACATTGAATCGGACATATCATACATAACTGATGTAGCAACTGCTTTAATACGTACATCGATTGAAGCGGCAGTTAAAACGTGACTACCCAAACCACAAATACCGATAGCACCAATTCTTTCACGGTCAACGAATTTTTGTAAACCGATGAAGTCAACGGCGGCTGAGAAATCTTCAACAAAAATATCTGGTGAAGCGACATCTCTAACACTACCAGAACTTTCGCCAGTTGTTGATTGATCAAAAGCGACTGTCACAAAGCCATTTTCTGCCATAGTTTGTGCATATAGACCACTAGATTGTTCCTTTACGGCACCGAATGGTCCAGAAATTACAATGGCTGGATATTTCTTAGAACTATCGAAGTTCAAAGGTAAATACATGTGGCCGGCTAAAATAAAGCCAAAACGGTTTTTGAAACGGACATTTTGAACGTCGATTTCAGGATTGATTTTAAATACTCTTGTATCATTTGCTAATTTACTCATAAATATTTTCCTCTTTTTTCTTTATTAAACGTCTTGTTTGATTGGACGAATGATCATTTCATTCAAGTCCATATTTTCTGGTGCATTGATAGCGAAAACTACTGATTTAGCAATGTTTTCGGCAGATAGACCAATTTGCTTTTCAACTTCGATTTCAGCTTTTTGATTATCAGCATTGCCAATTGATTTATACAATTCGGTTGCTACTGAACCTGGTGAAACGATAGTTGTTCTAATATTGTTGTTGTGTTGTTCTTGGCGAAGTCCTTCCATGATGGCACGAACAGCAAATTTAGAACCATTGTAAACTGCCAAATTTGGGACAACTACGTGACCGGCAACTGAATCGGTGGCAATAATGTGACCAGATTTTTGCTCAATCATCGTTGGCAACACTGCAGCGATACCGTTCAAAACTCCCATGACGTTAACATCTAAAATTCTTTGCCATTCATCACGAGCACGATTTGCCAAAGCATTAACTGGCATGACACCGGCGTTATTGTATAGAACATCTACTCGACCGAATTCTTTTTTAGCAGTGTCGATCAAGGCTTGTACTTCATCAAAATTAGTTACATCGACTTTTTGAGCAATGATATCCTCATCTGGAAATTCTGCTTTTAGTTCATTTAGACGATCTAATCTTCTGGCACCAATGACCAATTTTGCATGTTGTCTGGCTAATTCTCTAGTAGTAGCAGCTCCAATTCCGCTGGAAGCACCAGTAATGACGACGACTTTTTCTTTATTCATTAAAAAACCTCTCCTTTTTTGATTTCTTGGGCCGGATTCCCCATGACGACTGTGTTTGCTAAAACATTCTTCGTTACTACAGAACCTGCCAAAACAACTGCTCCTTTGCCAACTGTGACGCCTGGCATGATCGTAACGTTTGCTCCCACATTAGCTTTTTGCTTGATAGTGATTGGAGCCTTATTTTTAGTTTGATAATTAGTCGTTAAAAGCGTTGTGTTCGGTCCAATAATTACGTTATCTTCAATTACTATCTTGCCTATATCGACCATCGTGACATTACAATTAATAAAAATGTTTTTACCAAATTTGATGTTACGACCATAGTCGGTATGAAACGGTAATCTAATCTCGTCAGTTGAATCCAATTGATAACCAAGTATTTCACTCAATAGTTGATTGCTTTCTTGGGAACAAACTCGACTAGTATTTAAATGTTGTAGCAAGCGTTGATTCTGTTCAACTAAACGTTCGTCAACATTAAACAGTTCTGATTGACAAGTCATTTGATTGCTCCTTTCAACTGAATGACCATAGTATAAAATCATTTGCCAAATATGTGAAATACTTCTAAAATATGCATAAGCATAATTATAAGTTATGGAAGGAATCGATTATGGAATTACGAGTTTTGCGTTATTTTCTAGCTGTCGTTCAAGAAAAAAATATCACGAAAGCCTCCGAAAAACTGTTGATCTCACAGCCTGCTCTATCTAAACAATTGTCAGATTTAGAAGACGAGCTAGGGACAAAATTGTTTATTCGTGGACATCGGCAAATAACTTTAACTTCTGAGGGCCAATACCTCAATGCCAAGGCTAAAGAAATGGTTGAACTGGCTGATAAGATCAGTGCTAATATCCAAAGCAATCAAATTATCAGTGGTGACTTAACGATTGGTGCCGGTGAAAGTATCGGAATGAAACGCATTCTTGATGTCTTGGGTAATATTAGTCAAGACTATTCTGATGTCAAAACTCACTTGATCAGTGGGGATGCCAATGAGATGGAACGAAGTCTTAATAACGGGATTTTGGATTTTGCTGTCTTTATGGGTGAAAGAAATTTGAATGACTTTAATTATTTACAGATGCCTGAAACTGACCATTGGGGTGTCATCATGCGAGAAGATGCATTGTTAGCTGACAAAGAATTCATCGAACCTAAAGATCTCCTAAATCTACCATTATTAATATCATCCCAAGGACTAGCCAGTCATCATTTTGACAATTGGTGGGGCAATCTTGGTCCAGAGATGAACATTACTGGGACTTTCACCCTCTCTTATAATGCCGAATTGCTAGTACAGAGTAGTCATTCTTATATGCTGACGTTCGATCATTTGTTGAATCAAAATAATATTCAACATTTAGTCTTTCGTCCTTTATCTCCACAAATAATCGAACCAATTACTGTAGTTTGGAAAAAGAATACTGTTCTATCTAAAGTTTCACAATTATTTATCAAACGTTTAAAAGCTTCATTACAAGAATAGTCAAAAAAAATACCCCCAAATCATGGAGGTATCTTTTTTGACTATTTATTTTATTCCCAATCGTAGTCGGTTGGATCATTTAATCCACGTCCTGTTGCCTTGTCAAGCATAATTCTTTGTTCAAAGTGAGCAACATTACGTTTTGTAGCTTTGACCATGTCAGGGTTAACTGATACATAATCAATACCACATTGAATCAAGAAGTTAGTAAAGTCTGGGTATTCTGATGGAGCTTGTCCACAGATTGAAACTGTCTTGCCATCTTTATGAGCTGTCTTGATTAGGTGATTAATAGCACGTTTTACAGCTAAGTTACGTTCGTCAAACAATCTTGAAACAGTATCGTTGTTTCTATCGCAGCCTAGAATCAACATTGCTAAGTCATTTGATCCGATTGAGTAACCATCAACGTACTTATTAAATTGATCGGCCAAAATGATATTTGAAGGAATTTCAGCCATCATGTAGATCTTGAAGTCATCGCCACGAACTAAGCCTTCATCTCTGATAATATCGGTAACTTTTCTAGCTTCGTCAACAGTTCTGACAAATGGAATCATGATATTCAAGTTCTTCAAACCGAATTCGTTACGAACTTTCTTAACAGCACCAAGTTCTAGTTTGAAGGCTTCAATGTACTTAGGATCGTAGTAACGAGAAGCACCACGCCAACCTAACAAATCAGCTGGTTCATGTGGCTCATACTTGTCTCCACCCTTGAGGTTACGATATTCACTAGACTTGAAGTCTGATAGACGTAAGACAACTGGTCTTGGAGCCATAGCACGGGCAACTTTAGAAATACCATCAGCCAACATGTTGATGACTTTTTCTGGATGACCTTGTTCGATCAAATATAGTGGGTGCTCATGAATAAATGTAGTCCATAAGAACTCTTCTCTCATTAGACCAATACCATCAGCGGGTAATGTTGAGTACTTTTCAGCTAAATCTGGATCACCCAAATTCATCATGACACCAGTTGCTGTTGGAGCAAATGTTTCAGCAGCTACTACTTGGCCAGCAGGTGCATTGCTTTCAGCTTTCTTAGCGATTCCTTCCACTTTACCGGCATAAACAATACCGTTTGTAGCATCAACTGTGATAACATCGCCAGTCTTAAATGATTCTGTAGCGGCTTGACCTTTACTCTTAGTACCAACGATACAAGGAATTTGCATTTCTCTAGAAACGATAGCAGCGTGACAAGTCATACCACCATTATTAGTTACGATAGCAGCAGCTTTCTTCATAGCTGGAACCCAATCAGGAGATGTCATCAAAGTAACTAAGACTTCACCCTTCTTGAATTTATCAATGTCGTCAGGAGAATCAATTACGTGAACGACACCACTAGCAACACCAGGACTAGCAGGCAAACCACGAACTACTACTTTAGCGTCTGATTCAGATACAGCATTTTCATCATCAGTCTTAGCTTTCTTCTTCTTTTGTGACCAAACTGTTTCTGGACGAGCTTGAACGATCCAAAGACGATTTGTGTTCTTATCCAAAGCAAATTCCATATCCATGTAACAGCCATAGTGACGTTCAATTTCCTTAGCATATCCAGCTAATTCAATAACTTGTTCGTCAGTAAGAACTTGTTTTTCTTGTAGCTCTTCAGGAACTGCTTTTTCAACAGTACCTTCATCAGGATTTCTTTCCAATTGGATTGTTTGTTTAACAACGTTCTTCTCATCGATTTTCATTGATTGTTTATCGACAACGAAGTGGTTTGGTGTAACTTTACCTAAAACAATATATTCACCTAAACCATAAATTGAATCGATAACGATCTTAGATGCATCCCCGTTAGCAACGTTAACTGAGAACATAATACCTGAAGCCTTTGAGAAGACCATCATTTGAACTGCAGCTGACAAAGCAACTTTTTCATGTGGGAAGTGTTGCTTGTGTCTGTAATATGTTGCACGATCTGTAAATAGTGAAGAATAACATTGTTGTACACGGTTAACTACATCGGCAGCTCCCTTAATATTCAAATAAGATTCTTGTTGACCAGCAAATGATGCATTTGGCAAATCCTCAGCTGTAGCAGAAGATCTGATAGCAACAAATGGATTGTCCTGTCCAACTTTTTCAGATAAATCAGCATATGCTTTTTCGATATCATTAGCTAAATCATCAGGCATCTTTGCACCAACGATCAAATTTCTGATCTTTTCACATGTTGCATGTAGCTCATCTGAATTTTCGTAGTCCTTGATACCCTCTAGCAATGCGTTAACCTTATCGTTTAAACCTGTTTGAGCCATAAAGTGTTGATATGCACGTGCGGTTGTCGCAAAGCCATAAGGCACAGGTACATCCATCGAAGAAGTCATTTCTCCCAGTGAAGAAGACTTTCCTCCTACTAAATTAACATCCTCACGATGTAACTCATCAAACCATAAAACATTAGCAGTATCACGACTACTCATAAATATTACCTCCTTTTGATTTTTACCTTGAATCTTTCCGAGAGTTGAAATGTAACCGCTTTCAACCACAAGTTCATTATAGTTCACTTTGTAACAAAATGTTACCCTATTTTATGTTTTTTCATCAAAATTTTTTTGACTCTTTTTGAACGTTGTAATTGGTATAACCATCTTGAAACCACTATATTTAAGTAATTTATCGATGATTGAAAATGATTGGTATTGATTGAGACAAAAAATATATTTTGTTTCTTGCAAATTAATTGTTTCACAATATGGAGCTTTTTAAACTCATTTTTATCAATTTTTTCTTTTAAAAGGCGAAATATTAACAGTGGATCTAATAATGAACGCACAGAAAAAATCATCTTCATTAATATTGTACAAATTGCTGTTCCCTAATATAAAAGCAACAATTTGTGAACAATTTTTCTCAAATCTTATGTTCCAAAAGAGAAAAATCCCCTATGTCTGAGAGACGAATTCTATGAACCATATGTGTACGAGTGGTGGTCTAAAAAGCGAACTGAGCCGTAGAATCAACATTCTTAAAAATAGCCTTTTTTTGTCAAAAACGGGGGTTATTTGTAAATAATAGCCCCTGTAAAATGTTGACGTATCAGCACTTAAAAACTACAATAAAATGATAGGGGTTATTTATTAATATAACTAAATAATAGTCCCCACAATGGAGGAGCTATGAAACAGCTAGTTTTACCTATAAAAGATACAAATATCCTAAATGAAGTTAAAAATACACTTTTAAGGAATTTCAAATATGGTCGTCGTAACTACACAATTTTTCAAACTGGCAAAGCGACCCTACTTCGAGTTTCCGATGTCATGTCTTTAAAATACAGTGACGTTTTTGACGAGTATGATGAACTACGAAAGAACGCTTATATTCACGATAAAAAAACTGGTAAACCGAATACTTTGTATTTGCGACCAATTAAACGTGACTTATTGATTTATCAAAAATGGCTTTTGGAAAATCACATTAATTCCGAATGGCTTTTCCCTTCAATGCAACGTCCTAATCGACATATTTCGGAAAAGCAATTTTATAAGATTATGGCAAAGACTGGAGATTTATTGGGAATCAATTATTTGGGTACGCATACGATGAGAAAAACTGGAGCTTATCGTGTCTATATCCAATCTAATTACAATATCGCTTTAGTCATGAGACTTCTCAATCACAGTAGTCAACAGATGACTTTGGCTTATTTAGGACTAGATCAAGAATCCCGTGAACAAATGCTTGATCAAGTTGACTTCGGTTAATTAAACGCAAAAAGACAGACCCAACAGTAATTTGTTAGGTCTGTCTTTTTAACTAACTATATATTATATTTGCTACTCTAAACCGAATTTTTGAAAATGTTCTTTTAAATAATCTAGGGTTAAACTTGATGCATGCTTGACCAATTCACTTGGATCACCGGCTGCCATTAATTTACCACCAGCAGCACCACCCTTTGGACCTAAATCAATTAAGTAATCAGCGTTAGTCATCAAATCCAAATCGTGAGTAATAATAATAATCGTTGCTCCTTTTGATTTTAATTTATTCATAACACCGAGCAGGGTTTGAACATCGATTGGATGCAACCCGACAGATGGTTCATCGAAAACAAACATCGTTTTATCTTGTTTGCCTGTCAAATGATTAACTAGTTTCAAACGTTGAGCTTCCCCGCCTGACAACTCTGGTGTACTTTCGCCGAGATGAAGATAGTTTAAGCCAATTTCGTCCAATAGTTTTAATTGCTTTTCAATTTTGGGAACTGATTCAAAAACCTTCAACGCATCTTTAACTGATAAATTAAGCAAATCAACGATCGAATAACCATGCCAACGGATTTGTTGAATTTCATCCTTGAAACGATTCCCATGACAGTATGGACAAACTTCTACCATATCCGGAAGATATTGAATATCTAAGGAAATTTTCCCGATACCACCACAGTGTTCACAAGCACCTTGCTTATTATTGTAGGAAAAATTCGAAATAGTATATTTTCTAGCTTTAGATTCGGGTAAATCAGCAAACATATGCCTCAAATTATCCATGATCGTCGTATAAGTTGCTAAACTCGATCGCGTATTTTTACCAACTGGTTTAGCATCGATGCTGACAACATTAGTTAATTTGGTATCTAGTTTTGTGACTTGTTTTGGCAATGCTTGCTTGTTCTTTTTACTCTCGATAGCTGGTACTAGACTGTCTAAAATCAAACTAGTCTTGCCGGCTCCTGAAAAACCAGTAATAGCAGTTATTTTATTTCCGGGTATCGAAGCTGATATATCATGTAAATTGAAATAATCTTTAACTTCGAAATTTGTTGATAAATCTGTGGCATTTTTCTTAGATGGTACCTTTTCATGCATAATATTGGCTTTTCCAGAAATAAACGGACCGATTAATGAATTCTTATCATGAACTAATTCTTGTGGCGTACCTTGAGCGATAACATTGCCTCCAGCATCACCAGAACCAGGACCAATTTCAATTACCCAGTCAGCAGCACTGATAATATCAACTTCGTGATCAACAACTACTAGAGAATTTCCTTGATCAATCAATTTATGAAAAATATTGATCAAGCCTTTAACATTATCAGGATGAAGACCAATTGAAGGTTCATCCAAAACGTAAAGTACGCCAGTTGTTTCAGTTCTTAAGGTCTTTGCCAATTGGATTCGTTGTAGTTCTCCAGTCGACAAAGTATTGCCATTTCTAGATAAGGTCAAATAATCTAACCCTAAATCAAGCAGTGGCTGTAAAGTATCATGTAAATTCTTGAAAAGTACTCTAGCCATGGCCTGTAATTCTTGTGGAAGTTCTTCTTTAGTTATCTTTTCCCAATCAGCAAGTTTACCCAAAGTTAGGTCGGAAACCTCAGCGATATTCTTTTGACCCACGATTTGTGTTAATAATTCAGGATTCAAGCGTGTGCCATGACAAGTTGGACATACTGAAAAATGAAAGAATTGATTGATCTTATTGATGGAGCGTTCACTTTTGACAGTCTTTAAAGAATCATAAACCGCTTCATAAGCATTCTCATACAATGTTTTATCAGTGTGAAAAACACGACCAGTTGAGGTTCTGAAATCGACTGAATATTGTTTCTTTTCACCATGTAAAACGATATTCTTTTCTTTGTCAGTCAAATCTTTATAAGGAACATCAGTCCGAACTCCTAGAGTTGCTGCAACTGTTGGCATGAAATTTCTTCCAGGAAGATGCCATGAAGCGACCACTCCTTGATCAAGGGTTAATGACTCATCGCCAATTAATTTACTTTCATCTAATTCACGGATTTTACCTGTACCATGACATTGAACACAGGCACCACCAGAATTAAAGGCGAAATCTTCGGCTGACTTGGCCATGAATTGAACACCACAGACGGGACAAGTAATTACTCCCATACGATCTCCTGGTAAATCCATCGCTTGGGCTATTTTAAGACTAGGCTCTATTCGGTGACCATTTGGACAGACGGTTGAGCCTAAGCGAGAAAAAATCAATCGAACGACATTAAAAATTTCACTCATTGAGCCAACGGTCGATCTTTCTGAAGGAACTCCAGGACGCTGACGAAGAGCAATTGCTGAAGGAATATGTTTAACTTCTTGGACGTCTGAACGCTTACTTTGACTAATTCGTCTTCTCGTGTATGTCGATAAAGCTTCTAGGTATCTTCTTGAACCCTCAGCATACAAGATACCCATAGCTAACGAACTTTTCCCAGATCCGGATGGTCCAGAGATAGCCACAAATTTATTCAAAGGGATATCAACATCGATATTCTTTAAGTTGTTGACTTTCCCTCCTCGGACCTCAATTTTTTTATCCATATAACCACAGTACTTCCTTTTTATGAATATTAATTTAGCAATAATTATAATAACATTGTAAACTGTATAGTTACAGTTATGTTACCGCCAAAATGATTCTCAAATTAGTCAAAAAAATAAGGAAACCGATTAAGGCTTCCTTATTTTTTATAATTGTTGTAATTGATTTTGTTGAATCCAAGCATTAGTACCAATACGATACATCTTAACATTAGTCAATGGGTTAACTGCACGACGATCAACAATCCATTCCGTACCATTGCCCACGGTATTACCAGTATAATTACCGGCATTATCATAAACTTTGGCATTGGCAGTTGTTCTAACAGTTGAACCAGCTAAGAATGTAGCCCATGGCAAAGCATCATCAGCTGCCACAAAGCCATTAGTAGAAACATGGTAATAGAAGTTTCCATCAATAATTGCAATCATATCAGAAATCCATTCACTGTTTGGAGCAAGAGCTAAATCAGTTCTTTGATTTCCATAACGGTCATATAGATGTGTTACTTGATTCTTAGTTGTTACACCACCACGCAAATCAGCAGTTTTATAATTATCTCTGTTTTGATAGTCAGCATTAGTCTTTTTAGCATCAGCAATGTCGTACTGAGAAACATTAGCGTAGTCGTTATCGTTAGTTAAATAATAAGCATATACATCACTAGCGTCATATTTGCTGTAAGTTTCTTGATTATTTCCCATTTCTTGTGAGAAGTAAATCATTCCGTTATTAGCAACACTTACCCCAATACCAACAAAGTTCACGTAAGGATTTAGCATATTCTTTCTGTGACCATAATTTGGTTCGGGATCATACATTTCACTATAAAATTCATTGGTGATTTTTTGAGCAATAACAGTTGGATCAGTAGTGCCCAGCATTGAATATGGCATTTGAGCAATATTCTCTTCAGCCGTTAAATTGTATGGATACATATTAGCTGAATTCCAGCCCGCATGATTATCAACGCCACCAGAACCAAGGAAACTGTCAGTTCTACTTTGAGCGTAACTGTTTAAAGTATTTACTGAAGTTAATGGTTGTAGATTGTTTTGAGCACGTAAACGATTCAATTCTGAAAGCATGGCTACTCGAACGGCAGCTGTATCGATCTTTTGATATCCTGCTTGAGTAGTGGCAGTATTATTACTTGTAGTGTCAGAACTATCTGTTGAAGTCGTTTGATTATCTTTAGCAGTACTATTTTGGACAACGTTCTCTTGGTCATTGTCGTTTGTGGCAGTGGCTACACTGGAATTATCGCTATTCTTGGTAGTATTTGATACTGTGGGATTTGTCGTAGCGGTGGTATCTGCATAAGCAAGATTCCCTCCTAAACTTGTTGCAAGAAGTGCGCTGGCGGCTAGTAGAATAGCCGTTTTCTTTGTTTTCGAAAACATGATACTCCCCTTTTCACTGTGTAGATAATGGTTACATTCATTTTAACTCATTAAAGTTATTAATAAAGCATTACTTATAATAAATATTTTATATTATTTCGACAAAATAAAAAAGCCTTTCGGCCTCAAATTATGATTTATCGAAATCCTTAATCCAAGCTATTGCAAGCGCTCCCTTACCGAGATGTGCTCCGATAACAGGTCCAAAGTATGACCGTTCCAAAGTATTATCAGGATATTTCTCCCTTAACTCTTTTGCCCAACGGTCACCAGCTTCTTTATCATCAGCATCGATAACTAATAATCTCAACGGATAATCAGCTTCTTGCATAGCATTAGCCAGTTTTTCTTCAGCTTTTAATTTAGCTTTTTTCATGGATCGAACCTTATCATAAGCCACAATTGCATGAGTTTGGTTGTCAAATTCCAATAAAGGTTTAATATTTAAGACAGTACCAATTACCGCAGAAGCATTGGAAAGTCTGCCACCTTTAACTAAGTTTTTTAAATCATCTACAACAAATGACTCGCCAATTGATGCTCTCAATGAGTCTAAACGAGCAATGATCTCATCCAATGGTTTGTCTTCTTGAGCCATTCTGGCAGCTTCTTGGGCCAAATAACCCATTAAACGAACGGTGATATGTGAATCGTAAACTACGACATTAATGTTGTCGATAGTTTGAGCAGCACTTTTTAGATTATTAACAAATCCGGAAATAGTACTTGCTAAATGAATCGAAATTACGGTATCATAGCCTTCTTTAGCCAATTTATCGTATACGTTCATCATTTCACCAAGAGAAGGTTGAGCCGTTGAAGGTAATTCTGGTGATTCTTGTAATAAATCATAAAATTCAGATGTAGTAATATCGATGTCTTCTCGATACGTTTTAGTATTAAATACTACCTCAATCGGTACAACTGTTATATGATATTTATCGACTATTTCTTGTGGTAAATAAGATGTACTATCAGTTACAATGGCTATTTTCATAAATTTATCAATTCCTTGTTTGGTTACGTATAATGATTGTATAACCATTAGATTATATCATACTCATTCACTTTTATATTTGTTACAACATAAAAGTTTCAGAAATTCTCAAGTATTTTTAGAAAGGAAATTATATATATGTCTTTTGACGGAATGTTTACCCATGCGATGGTAAACGAATTAAATCAGAATCTTCGCGGTGGTCGTATCAGTAAAATCCAACAACCATTCGCTAACGAATTGATTCTAACAGTACGTAGCAATCGGAAAAATCGTCAGCTTTTGTTATCAGCACACCCTAGTTATGCTCGAGTTCAAATTACTGATCAACCTTTTGCTAATCCAGCTAAACCCTCCACTTTTGTAATGTCTTTACGTAAGTATATTACGAGTGCAATTGTACAAGATTTTCATCAATTAAATAATGACCGTGTAGTCATGATCGATCTATCAGCCAAAAATGAACTAGGCGATATCCATGATTATACTTTGATCACTGAAATTATGGCTCGTCACAGTAATATCTTCTTGGTCAGCAAAGAAACTGGTAAAATCGTTGATTTGATCAAACGTGTTTCACCTGAAAACAACAGCTATCGAGGTCTATTGCCAGGAGACGATTATAAATTACCACCCGCTCAAAATAAGGTCAATCCATTTGCTACTAGTGAAACTGGTACTGGATTATCTGCCAGTGATTTACGAGCAAAATTTGAAGGGATTGGTTTGGATACTTCAAAAGAATTAGCTGAATTTCTTGCAGCAGGTCATAATTTAGCTGATTTTACAGACCTTTATCAAAATCAAATCCACCCAAATACCGCAAAGTCTAACGATAAAAATAAGTTAGGTTTCTTCCCTATTAGTTTTACAAATACTACTACTGAGGTGACGACATACTCTAGCCTAAGTGAATTACTAGATAATTTTTACTTGGACAAGGCTCGATTGGATCGAATCGAACAGCAAACTAAGAGTATCACTCATCGTTTAGATATTATTTTGAAAAAGGATAAATCCAAGATCAAAAAGCTCAATCAACAATTGAAAAAAACCGATGTTATGAGCAAATACAATCTTTACGGTGAATTGTTAACGACTTATATGTCAAAAATCAAGCACGGTAGTAGTTCAATAACTTTAACTAATTATTACAATAACGAGGATGTCACGATTAAGCTTAATCCTGAGTATTCTCCTTCAATGAATGCTCAAAGTTATTATAAGAAATATCGTAAGCTACAAAATTCTATTCCTCATATCAATGAACAATTAGAAATTACTACTAATGAAGTTAATTACCTAGAATCTGTGTTGGCTTCCCTCGAATACGTTGATATTGAGGATGTTGACGGCATTGTTGAAGAATTGATTTCTTCTGGTTATATTAAGAAAAAGCGCAAGAACGCTCGAAAAAAACGTAAGAAAAAGATTGGTGAAAATTTCCAAACTACTAACGGCATTGAAATTACTGTCGGTAAAAACAATTTGGAAAATGACCAATTAACGATGAAACTGGCACAAAAGAATCATTATTGGTTCCACGTTAAGAACATCCCTGGTTCTCACGTTATTTTAAAGACCAGCACCCCTGATGAAGATTCTATTACTCAGGCTGCCGTTATCGCCGCATACTATTCAAAGGCTCGTGAATCTAGCAAAGTTCCAGTAGACTATGTTCAAATTAAACATATCAGAAAGCCTAATGGCGCTAAACCTGGATTTGTAATTTTTGAAGGTCAAAAAACTATTTTAGTAGACCCTGATCGTAAGTTAGTTGAATCATTAAAAGAAAACTAAAAAAGACAATGATTTCATTTTAAAAATAGAAATCATTGTCTTTTTATTTTTCATTTTTTCTTAATTTAGATAATTCAGCTTTTGTTTCTTCTTCATCTAATAATTGATAACGCTTTGAATCAATCGTCAACAAATATTTATCGTCGAAATTGTCAAAAATCTCCTCTAAGGTCAAATCATTGCCAATTTTATTTCCTAGCAACAACTTAACTAAAGTATCAATCACATGGACAGAACTAGCCAATTCGTGGCGAATAATATCGTTAGTCATACCACGATATTTTTTCGTCATCAACCAGTGATCGTTGCTCTTTACTAATTCAAAGTTATAAATATCAACTTTCTGATCATCTTCTAATTCATGCTTGATGAGTCGTGAAATATTAGCTCTATCTTCAATCGTCATGAAATTATTGACGGAACTTATCTCATACAAATGGCCATCACGTTTTGCCTGATAAATCACTGATGGAGCCAAATAATTTTCACCATCGCTGACTACCATTACACGAACCGAAGTATTTGCTTTTAATTTCCAATTCTTTAATTCCTGAGCACTGAATTGAAAGACTCTTTTATCATCTGTCTCAATTAAATTTTTTGAAAGGTCAATAATATTTAACACGCTGTCATTTGAAATCAAGCCAAGATTCTTCATTTCCATATGTGGATCATCGATCTCTACTACTTTTCGCCGCATCGATAATGGAGCATTCCAGGGTTCACGACCAATAATAATTGGCTCTAATCCATTTTGATCGATTGACTTAGCTAATTGGAATAAAACAAACTGGCGAATCATAATATCAGTTTTTGAAGTAATAATAGGCGTTCTAACAATTATCTTCATTCGATCACTCAATTGTAATTCATTACTGATACCACTCGTCACAAAGTAATTATGATTGATAAAATCATTATTGGCTACAGAAACTGCTTGCTTATTTTTGACTACAGTTTTTGTAACAATATCTGAACTATCAAGCAATAACTTCGAATGGCCCACACCTTTAACACCCATATTGACCATATGCTCGACATTCTTGCCATCGATTTCACCTTCACGGATGATCAAACTGTTATCAATGATATTTTGTAAAGCAGTCAAATAAGGCATATTGATACCGGTAATCTCTGACAAGACAGGCTTTTCAAATTTTCTTCTCAAAGCTTCTGATAGGACGTCTAGCATCCAATTAGTAGGGTGAATGATCTTTTCAAATAACTCATCATCGTCCAATTTTCGTAATTCATTGTAACGATTGAAATTATTATTTAATTTATCATTCAATGCACCTTTGTTCAAAACTTCTTCTAAGCTAAATCCATTAACGACTATACTTGAATTAGAAGTTTTGCTAGGTCCCAAATATCGTTGGTCATTAGTCGACCATTGTGGAAAGCGTGATGTAATGTGATCCACAAAGGGTTCAGTAGCGCCGTTAAAGTAGTTTCCAGCATCCAATTGCAATTTATCAAGATGATATCCTAAACACAATTGAGCCACCGCCGTAGCCACTGGATAACTTGTCGCATATTCCAAAAACTTAGTTTCCTCACTTAAACGAGGGATAAATTCTGTAATATAAGATTCGTTAGTCGCATGATTATAAGCAAAGTGAACCGTACAAACACCAATGACATTAAAGGTTCTTGCTAATTTAATTGAAAAGTTTCTTAAACGTTGCAATTTAGAATCATTTAAAGAAATTGCTGGTGAAATCAAGTTAGAATCCAAATGATGAATACCGATCGGTTCAATATCTTCAATCGTTCCAACTAGTGAAGAATTGTCATAACGATCACGCAAAATCGTAAAAGAATATTCACTGAATCCACGAATACTACGTTCAATTTCAATTTTGGTGTCTGAAATATCTTCCATTGCCATAAAATTATCTAATTCAAACAAATTGTTAATATTAGTCCAGCCACTTGAATGCCGGTTAGAATAACGTCTTCTAGCAATGATAGGAAAACCGATTGAACGGATAAAACTGTATATCTCTTTTTCATCATCAGAAGATACAAATTTAATGACTGGTAAATTCGCATGCGTTAATTTTTTAATAAATAATTCTCGTTTAAATGTAGCCAAAGAAGCCGCAAAACTTGGGCCTAAAATTTTCGTCTCACCAATCTTGCCGTTCAAACTAGATACAATTCCTAAAGCATTTCTATCTCCGACAATTGGCAAAATTGAATCAGGATGATATTTTTGAACGTACTTTAAAACATTATCGCCAGTAACCTTTTCCACTACAGTCTTATCGTAAAAAACACCGGACGATAACAACGATGTTGGATTTTCAACAATAATAGAAAGTTTGTAACCGAGTTGATGCAAGATGTCAACGGTATCATAAAGAGCAGTCGACAAATCAACGTTTTTATCACTGCTCGTAGGTCCGATAATTAAGATTGTATGTACATCGTCTAATTCCATTGACTTCTAATTCCCTCCTGTTGCTTGACTGATTCGATCAAATCGATAAATTCATCAAATACGTAATAGCCATCAGTTGGTCCGGGAGCAGCCTCTGGTTCAAATAAAACTCCCATGATTGGCAAATACTCATGACGAATTCCTTCGATAGTACCGTCCGCAACACAAATATTAGTCACAATAAAATCAGAACTACCAATATACTTCTGATCTAACGTATAAGAATGATTATGATTAACAAAATCAATTTTGCCACTGGCCACTTCTTTCACTGCCAATGAAGATTCATGATGTGGCTGTGGTAAATGAGTTATTTGACAATCGTTAGCTAAGGCTATCAATAAACTACCTAAACCGATTCCTAAAATTGGATAATCCTTTTGCAGAATTTGAATCCGTTCGATTGTTTTGGGCAAATCTTTGGGGTCCCCAGGACCGTTGGAAAAAATAATTCCGTCTGGGTGTAGATTTTCGATTTCTTCAATCGTTGCATTATAATTTACAATAATCGAATTACAATCTCGATAAGATAACTGTCTCAAAATTGAATATTTTAAACCAAGATCGATAATAACGATTTTTAGCCCCATATTGGGATTAGGATATGATTGCCGAGTTGAGACTCTTTTGACCAAATCTGGTGGTAACACTAAGGCTTTGATTTGATCGATTGCGTGTTCATCATGCGTATCCATGATACTGGCTTTCATTTCGCCATGTTCAGCAATATGCTTTGACAAAGCTCGCACGTCAACGTTCTTAATACCAGGTATTTTCAAACTAGTAATCCACTCTTCAAATGAAATAGAGTTATTGACCGTCGACAAACTAGAGGAGCCAATTACGACTCCCTTACATTGTGAATTGATTGATTCATAAAAATCACGATTAATTCCTGAGTTACCCACAGAAGGAATTGTAAAAGCAATGATTTGACCCTCGGTATTAGGATCAGTTACGGACTGCTCAATTCCTGTACGATTATTTGATATCACTAATTGACCAGTAGTAATAATAGAAGAACCGAAACCATCTCCAGGAAAAACTGTTCCATCTTCTAAAATTAAATAACGTTTCATTCAAAGCAACTCCTCAAATGTTTATTCGATTTCGATCTTATCTTCTCCATCGATTTCCTTCATTGAAACTTTGATTTTTTCTTTTTGAGATGTTGGTATGTTCTTACCTACAAAATCAGCGCGGATTGGTAATTCGCGGTGTCCACGATCAACCAAAACGGCTAAGGAAATTTTCTTTGGACGTCCAGCACTCATCAATGCGTCCATTGCTGCACGGATAGTTCTTCCAGTGTATAGAACATCATCAGTTAAGATCACGTGCTTGTTGTTAATATCAATCCCTAAAGGTTTCGCATCTACTTTAGAAATATCCTTTTCTTCGTGAGTTTGGTCGTCACGATAAGGCGTAATATCCAGTTCAGCGACTGGAATTGAAATATTCTCTAGTTGCTTTAATCTAGATTCAATTCTATGAGCTACAAAAATTCCACGTGTTTTAATACCTACAAGAACTAAATCTTCTATTCCTTTATTTCTTTCAATAATTTCATAAGTAATACGTGTCAATGCACGGGTCATTGTTTGACCATCAATAATTTCTTTTGCCATTAATTTTCCCTACTTTCAAAAAAAAGCACCCACAAAGTGAGTGCTTTAATTTATTTATAATCGCACACAATTCTATTTTTACATTATAGCACGACGCTTTCACTGTCAATGACGTAATTGCATTAAAGTGTCCAAGAAAATCTTTGGGGGCTCAACTGAAAATTCCATCCATTTTTTAGTTCTTGGATGAACGAAGCCTAAAGTCTTGGCATGTAAAAATTGACCATTACCTTTTAGAGTATTTTTTGGACCATACAAAGGATCTCCAGCAACGGGATGGCCGATGTATTGCATATGTACTCTGATCTGGTGCGTACGACCAGTTTCTAATTTTAATTTGAGAAGCGAATAATTTTCAAATTGTTCCAAAACAGTAAAATGAGTTACAGCATTTCGACCATTTTCGACTACCGCCTGCTTCTTGCGATCAGTCTTTGAACGGCCTAATGGAGCATTGATCTTACCTGTTTTTTCTTTAAAATTACCATGAACGATAGCTACATATTCACGAAGATTACTCTTTTCCTTGAGCTGTTTCATCAATGATTGCTTAGCTAAATTATTTTTCGCTATCATCAATAAACCTGAAGTATCTTTATCGATTCGATGAACGATACCTGGTCTGATCATATCATCATCGTTGATTTGACAATGATACAAAATTGCATTGACCAAAGTTTTATCGGGATGTCCAGCAGCGGGATGTACGACCATTCCTTGGGGTTTATTGACTACTAAAACATCATCATCCTCGTAAACGACATCGATAGGAATATTTTCTGGAATCGCTTCGATTGGTTCTTCTTCTGGAACATTGACCAAAATTTTATCACCATTTGTCAATTTAAAGCCGTTTTTTGATACTGCTTGTCCATTGACGGTAATATTTTGGTCTTTGATAAATTTTTGAATTTGCGAGCGCGTTAATTCAGAAATTTCATCATTAATAAAGGCATCTAAACGGCCCTTTTTTGTTTCATTGTATTCTAAGTTAAAAGACTTACTTATTATTTTTCTCACCTGCTAGTTGAATAATCAAGGAACCAATAATTAAAATCACTCCAATAGTGATATAAGTATCGGCTAGATTAAAGATTGGAAAGTTGATAAAGTCCAAGTTAAACATATCGACAACAAAGTGTCTGGTAAAACGATCAATAGCATTACCAACTGTGCCCGCTAATAAGAATATCAGAGAAAAGCGATAAAGATAATCTTTTTTATCAGCTTTAATAAATAAATATGCTAAAACGACTACAGCAATGATAGTTACCAAGTAAAAGAACATCATTTTACCTTCTAACATACTCCACGCAGCCCCAGTGTTAGTAATATGAGTAATTGATAGTAACCCGGGAATGAAGTCATGTACACTCATAGGAGCAATGTTTAGCGTTACATAGGATTTAAGAGCTTGATCACCAACCACTAATACTGCAAACAGTAGCCAATAAACTAACTGCACTAGAACAAGCCCCCGATGGTACCTTCATTATCAACATCCATGTTCAAAGCCGCTGGTTTCTTAGGAAGTCCTGGCATGGTCATTACGTTACCAGTCAAAACAACCACGAATCCGGCACCTAATTTTGGAATAATGTCAGTTACATGAAGCGTAAAGTCTCTTGGTGAGCCGAGTCTCTTAGGATCATCACTGAGTGAATATTGAGTTTTAGCGATACATACTGGAAGATCATCCCAAGCATTATCTTTTAGTACTTGTAGTTGGTTACGAGCTTTTTTGGTGTATTCAACATTGTTAGCACCGTAAACTTCTGAAGCAATCGTTGCAATTTTAGCTTCTGTTGTTTCTTCATCTTCATACAAACGAGTATAATTGGCAGCTTTTTCAGTAGCTTTAACGACTGCTTTTGCTAAGGCTTGACCACCTTTACTACCGTTATGATGAATTTCAGCCAATTGCACGTCGACGCCTACTTCGTCACACAAACTAGTCAAAAGCTTGATCTCGTTGTCAGTGTCAGTCGCAAACTTATTGATAGCAACAACCACTGGAATATGATAATAACGCATATTATGAATATGACGTTTCAAGTTCTTGAAGCCAAGATTTAAAGCATTCAAGTCTTCGTTTTGAATATCAGCTAATTTTTGACCACCGTTGTACTTCAAAGCACGAACTGTAGCCACGATGACGATAGCATTTGGTGCGTGATTCAATCTTGGTGTTACAATATCCAAGAATTTCTCACCACCAAGATCAGCTCCAAATCCAGCTTCGGTAACAGCGTAGTCACCGAGTTTCATAGCTAATTTTGTAGCAAGGATACTATTGCATCCGTGAGCAATATTAGCAAAAGGTCCACCATGAATAATAGCTGGTGTATTTTCCAATGTTTGAACTAGATTTGGTTTCAAAGCATCTTTTAGAAGAACTGTGATTGCTCCTTCAACGTGCAAATCTCGGACGAAAACTGGTTTCTTATCGTAAGTATAAGCGATTAAAATACTCGAAATACGTTCTTTTAAATCATCGATATCTTGTGCCAAACACAATACTGCCATTAGTTCACTGGCAACGGTGATTTCAAAATGTTCCTCACGTGGAACTGAATTGAATGGACCACCAAGACCAACAACGATATTTCTAAGCGCACGATCATTGATGTCTAAAGCTCGCTTCCAGACGATTCTTCTAGGATCAATATTCAAGGTGTTACCTTGGTGAATATGATTATCAATCAAAGCAGCTAAAGTATTGACCGCACTAGTTAAGGCATGCATGTCGCCTGTAAAATGAAGATTAATATCTTCCATTGGCACTACTTGAGCATATCCACCACCAGTAGCTCCACCTTTCATTCCCATAACAGGACCCAAAGATGGTTCACGAAGTGCTAAAACAGTTTTCTTGCCTAGTGATTGTAAAGAATCAGCCAAACCAATAGCTACGGTCGACTTACCTTCTCCAGCTGGAGTAGGATTAATGGAAGTTACTAAAATCAGCTTGCCATCATCTTTTCCTTCCATAGTTTTTTTAATACTACGACCAGAAAATTTAGCCTTATAGTGACCGTATGGTTCAATATCATCTGGTGTTAAACCGACTTTTTTAGCAATTTCGTTAATATTTTTCATATTGTCATGCTCATTAATTTGAGCAATTTCGATATCACTTGGAAATGACATTGCTTTCACCTGCTTCTTTTTTGATTATATTTAAAATTCCCTTTGTAGAAATAATCTTGAATGGAAAGAAATCCCGATTACTAAAATGGAATTCCATTGTCCAATTATTGTCCGCCCTTATGTTAACATCTTCATGCTTAAATACACGTGCCTTATAGTATGGTTCTTTAATAATGACCTCGTTTTTCGAGATTCTTATCCAAGAATTGGCAATAATATAAAAAATATAAATACCATCTATGATCCAAACTATAAATGGAATAAAACTAAACGCCATGATCTCTAGTTGTAAAATAATACCTAAACAAGCTAGACTTAATGCAATGGACCACATAATCACGCCCCATGCGCCAGTTGGTTGAACAAAATGTTTCTTTGACATAATTTCTCCTGAAAGGTTCTAAATAATATGATTAAATTGTACACCGATGCCGGATTAAATACTAATTTAAATCTTGGTGTCGTTGCGTATGTAATAAAGCAAAATAACAAATTTTATAGTGAGGCGTTTGAACAAGATTTTAACGACAATCATTATCTGGAATTTTTAGCATTAAAAGTTGCTTTGAAAAAAATTATAGAAAATAATTGGAATACTGATCCTATTCAAATTCACTCAGACAGTCAAATTGTGATTGATAGTCTGAACAAAAAATACTCAAAACACTATCAACCGATATTAAATGAAATCTTAATCGAGCTGGAATCGTTTCCATTTTACTTTGCTAAACACGTCTCAGATAAGGAAAACAGTGCTGCTCACGCACAAGTTCATCAAAAAATGTTAAACATTCGTAAACATAGGTCCAAATAGTTTTTAGAAAATGGAAACTATGCTACGATTAAACCGTTTTCAATTAATATTGAGGGGGATTTCCTTATGTACTACGTTGTTATGAAAGATCGTGACATCCGCGATAATCTTGCTACTGAGCAATATTTAATGAATAACGTAAAATTTGATGAACCATTAGTCCTATTTTACATTGAAAAACCTTGTATCATTGTTGGTCGTAATCAAAACACGCTTGAAGAGATCAACAGCGATTACATCAAAGACAATAACATCACGGTTACTCGTCGTATTTCTGGTGGTGGTGCTGTCTACCAAGATTTAGGCAACCTATGCTTTAGTTTCGTTGTAGATTCCAATGACAAGAATTTTGGTGATTTCAAGTCGTTCACCCAACCAATCATTGACGCTTTACATCAAATGGGCGCTACTACCGCTGAGGTTTCTGGTCGCAACGATTTGTTAGTCGATGGCAAAAAATTCTCTGGAAATGCCATGTATTCTAGAAACGGCAAAACTTTTTCACACGGTACTTTGTCTTTGGACGTTGATTTAGATGTTTTGACTAAAGCTTTGCATGTTCAAAAAGATAAAATCGCTTCTAAAGGAATTAAATCGATCAGAAGTCGAGTAACTAACCTTCGTCCTTATTTAGCTCCTGAGTATCAAAATTTAACTACGGAACAATTCCGTGATCGCTTGCTATTAGAATTATTCCACGCTAATAGTCTTGATGAGATTAAAGATCGAGAATATATCGTAACTCCTGAAGATCAACAAGCTATTGATAAAATCAAAGAACAATACTACTACAACTGGGATTGGGTTTACGGAAAATCCCCTGCTTTCAGCGTTAAACAAAGAAAACATTTCGATATGGGAACAGTTGATATTCGCTATAATGTCGAAAACGGTGTCGTTGAAAACGTGGAAATCTACGGTGATTTCTTTGGTATGAAAGATGTTAATGATATTAAACAAAAATTATTAAATGTTAAATTTGATCGTGATGAAATTTTAAAAGTTCTCAATCAATTTAATTTGGATGATTATTTTAAGGGAATTCCTGAACAAGAATTAGGAAAGCTCTTTACTCCATAACAAAAATTGGCCTTCTCTATAACCCAAAACGAGTCGGGAAAAATAATTCTCGACTCGTTTTTTATTTTTGTTATGATTATCTTTAATAAGGGGTTAAAAGATGATTAATGAAATTGTTTTAAATGATTCAGTAAAGTTAATTGACGTTCATTCTACAAATAATTTAAACGATACCGACCGTATGAAATTGATTGAAGAATATCGACTGACTAATGAAGTTTTAGATTATGCAGATGACGAAAATGAGCGTGCCCGTTTTGAATATGACGAATTGAGTGAGACTTACTTAATTGTTTACAATATTCAAAATGAAAACGATCAAACCGATGATTTATCGCAGCGTGTCTTACCATTTTCGTTTGCTATCAAAAATCAACAACTATTTCTTTTTACGAATGATGCTACCCACTACATCAAGGACTATATAATCAATGTTAAAAACCATTTAAATCAAAAGTATCAAAAACAAATTTGGGAATTCATTTTTAATACTTTTGATCAAATTTCTAGTGATTATAGTGATCAAATTAGTGAAATAGACTTACAAAGAAATAAAATCCAATCTTTAATTCGTCGCCATCATTCATCAGAAAACCAAATTCTTGAATTATCTGATTTAGAGGATTTAACGACTTATTTAAATACAGCCATCAATGACAACTATTCTGTCGTAAAACAGCTCCAGATGGTTTCTAGTGGCAATTCGCAAGTGATTCATCTAAATAAGGTCAGCAAAGAACATTTACACGACTCTTTAGTTGAAATTGAACAAATCAAAAATCAGGTTGACCTAAGTTCTGACATCATCGATCGAATTTCTAACACTTATAATAATATTCTCAATAATAGAACAAATACGACCATGAAGATACTAACGGTTTACACCATTATTCTCAGTATCCCCACGATCGTATCGGGTTTTTACGGTATGAATATGAAATTACCTATTGCTGACCAAAAATGGTCTTGGGTATTTTCATTGATCATTACCGTAGCTATTATTCTAATTATTCTTTGGGATTTACATCGCAGAAATAGTCTTTAATGTTTAGCCCAGTATTGATAAAAATCAGTTCTAATTGAACCATTATACAATTTACGTTTTTTGGTTGCTTGTTGACCGTAATATTTTTCAAATTCAGTATCACTAGTTAAAATATATTTATTCCAAGTGGGGGCGGTCGCAAAGACTTCTCCCATTTCTTTATATAGTTTACGGACGTTTTCCATATCACTCATACGTTGACCATAAGGAGGATTAGTGATGATCGTACCGTATTCCCCTTCAATCTTTAAATCTTTAACAGCGATTTGCTTGAATTGAATATCATGCAAAACACCAGCATCATGAGCATTTAATTTTGCAATATCAATCATTGAACCATCTATATCACTAGCGAAGATATTTAAATCAACCTTTTTTTCGCCAGCTTTAGCCTCTTCTTTCAAATTGGCCAAAATTTTGGGATCAAACCAATCGAAATCTTCAAATAAGAAATGACGTTGAATACCAGGAGCAATGTTTCTTGCTAAACGAGCTGCTTCAATTGCAATAGTACCAGAACCAGTTGTTGGATCGATAAAAGGATCTTCTTCGGGATGCCAAACTGTTAGAAGAATCATCGCTGCAGCAAAGTTTTCCTTCAACGGAGCAGCACCATGTTCAACACGATAACCACGTTTATACAATGAGTCACCAGTCGTATCAAGCGTTACTTCAACCATATCTTTGTGGATCCGAGTTTCGATTTGAAATTTTGCACCAGTCTCTGGCAATCTACCACGACGCATGAAAACATCAGCCATTTTATTAACGATGGCTTTTTTAGTAATCGCTTGAATATCTCTTTCAGAATGCAATTGAGATTTAACAGTTCTCGCTTTGATTGGGAATGCTGCATTCAAAGGTAACCAGTTATCCCAGTCAATTGCGTAAACCTTGTCAAATAGCTCTTCAAATGTTACTGCTTTAAAACTATCGATCAAGATCTTGATTCTATCGGCACTGCGTAACCAAAGATTAGCTCTGGCGATATCCTCATATTCACCATCAAAATAGACTTTACCATTCTCAGTCTTTGTATCGTATCCCAAATTTTGTAATTCCTTTGCGGTTACAGATTCAAAGCCGCTTGACATAGTCGCAATTAATTTCATATTGCCCCTCTTGTTTTTTATTATTTAATTTTTTGTATAAAAAAAGGACGAACAAGTCGTCCCTCTGCCTCGATAAACTCCTATAGGCCACGTTCTGTTCATGTATTAGGTTGGCAAACCTAATACAGTTAGTAATCATCTATCTACAATTAAGCCTTCACAGTAGATTCATTTCTCGTTATGAAGCGCCCCTACCAAAGTTTGGGTTGCCCGCTTGCGGGGTTTACCTCGTTCCACCACTGCAATTTCTCACAGTAATACGTCTCTGTGGCACTTTCAAGCTATTAACACATAGTCTCACTGACCTTAGTGCTTTCGCTGCCGTTACCCGAAGGTACCTTGGCTTATTGGGCCAAGCACAAACACTGCAAACATCTCAGTTCGCGCGGGCGTGGACCTTCCTCAGCCTAGATAACTAGACCGCGATTACTCGTAATTTACCGACTTGAACAGTATACACTAAATTCAATTAAATTCAAACCCGATATTACTGATTAGTCATAAAATAATTTATCAATGCTTAAAATTGATTGAAGTTATTGTTATTATTCATATTTCCATTAAAATTGTTTTGTCCAGGATTTGGATTGTTCATTGGACGATTAGCTTGGAAATTGTTATTAGCATTAGGGTTAGGATTGTTAAAGTTATTATTCATGGGACGGTTCATTCTAGGGTTAATTTCCTGATGACCGCTCTCAACGCCGTTGTGACTCATATTATTAGGAACAACAGCCGATGCAAATTGTTTTGTATCGTTATTTTCATCTGGTAAACCATTGCTGAAGTCATGGCCGAAGACACGCTTTTCAAGATTAGAGAGACGTCTCAAAATATCATAGTTAGTTGAAGCTTCAGCAGTAGAACTCTTTGGTTGAGGTCTCATTCGATTATTTTGTGGACGTTGTTGAAAATTTGGATTAGGATTATTATTTCCAGAACCAGCATTACGTGCTTGCATTAAACGGTCGTTTTCACTCTTAAGTTGATCGATCTCATTAGCAAATGTCTCGTAATCTTTAATGATGCCATCCAAAAATTGATCAACCTCGGTTGGATCATAACCACGCATTTTAGTTTTGAATTCTTTTTGAAGAATGTCATTTGGTTGATAATTTAATGAAAGATCATTGTTGTTTGTTTGTGGATTCATTCCATTCATATTATTCATTATAAAACACCCCAGTGTTAATTATTGTCAATTTATCTTGTACTTTTAACTATCATATAACATATTAGCAAAGTCCTGCATAGAATCAAAATCAATTAATTCCAACTGATAGTCGATTCCTCGATCCTGATAAGCTTTGATGGCTTCATAATCATATTTAGGTTTGCCACCACTATCTGGATCATAAAAAATCAAAGCACCATCAGTATGCTTGAGCATGAACTCTTGCCATACTCTCAATTGTCTAGGATTATGATAACTCATATCGGAAACTTTGTTGACATAGTCAGCATTTCTTAAAAAAACATTTAACAATAGCTGATTTTTTTCATTCCATTGATTGCCAAATTCTGAAAACGGTAGCATTACTGCATGTCTAATATTATAGCCCTTTTTCTTCACTTCTTGAACGGCTTTTCCAACTATTTGTTCCGTACCTAACTGAGCTCCGGTAATGACCCATTCCATCCCATCTTCAGCATAATCGGTAATTCTTTGACTAAAAAAGTCTTGAATTACTTTGGCTTTTGGGTCATCATCTTTAAAAATACCTAACTCGTAAGAACGATAACCGGTGATCCATAAATTTTTAATCATAAAGAATCCCTCCAATAATTATTATTTTTACCATCATGGTATAATTTGCAGAGTAGGAGTTGATATTTTGAAAATAAACTACCCCGATGGGCGTGTTTTCCATAATAATCGTCCATCAAAACCTTCTTTAAATACTAGCGCCAAGAAGAAACTTATTTTTGGTGATCGTGGTATGACACTTGAAGAAGAAATTAATGAAAGCAACAAGTATTATCGTAGTCACGATATTGCTGTGATTTACAAAAAACCTACGCCAATACAAATTGTCAAGGTCGACTACCCTAAAAGAAGTAAGGCTGTCATTAGAGAAGCTTATTTCCGTCAGGCATCTACGACTGATTACAATGGCGTATACAATGGCTACTATGTTGATTTCGAAGCTAAGGAAACTAAAAATAAAAACACTTTTCCTTTAAAGAACTTTCATCAACATCAAATTGATCATCTTAGGATGTGTCAAAAACAAGGAGGTATCTGTTTTGTTATTATAAAATACGTAACTTTAAAACGCTATTTTATAATGCCAGCAGATGATCTCTTCGTTCATTGGGATGCCCAAAAGCATGATGGTGCAAAATCCATACAGCTTAAGGATATCGTTGATTGTTCAATTGAGATCAAAGCTAATTATGATCCTACTTTACCTTATATTGATGCTATACAACAATTGATAGAAAGTGGGAAGGAGAAAGAATGAAAAAGAATACCAGTATATTGACCTTCAAAAATATTCTTAAATGGTTTTTAGCCATCGTAGCCGTTTTGGCCGGAATATTTTTGTTCATCTTTGTTTACTACGCTTTTAGTGCACCGTCTATTAGTCAGGAAAATCTACAAAGTGGTGGATCTTCAACGATTGTTGATTCAACCGGTAAACAAATTGCTTCACTTGGGGATAATAAAAGAAATTATGTAACCATCGATAAAGTACCGCAGCAAATGGAAGATGCCGTAATTTCAATTGAGGATAAGAATTTTTATAACGAACCACTCGGAATTGATCCCGTAAGAATCGCTAAATCAGCTTTTAACAATGTTACTAAAGGGACACTTCAAGGTGGAAGTACGTTAACGCAACAATTAGTTAAATTGACGGTCTTCTCTACCGATACTAAAGATCAAACTTTTAAACGTAAGATGCAGGAAGCTTGGTTGGCAATGCGAGTCAGTCAAAAGTTCTCGAAACAACAAATTTTGGAATTTTACGTTAATAAAGTTTACTTGAATAATGGTATCTACGGAATTGAGACCGGGGCAAAATATTACTACGGCAAGTCATTGAAGAAACTAAGCTTGGCTCAAATGGCCATGTTGGCTGGTTTACCTAATGCTCCAAGTAATTATGATCCATATACCCACCCTACTCAGTCTAAACAACGTCGTGATTTAGTCATCCGTGCTATGTACGATAATAACAAGATCACTAAGGCACAGGCGCAAGAAGCTATCAATACACCAATTAGTGATGGTCTCTTACCTTACAAGAAAGTTTCAAATAGTAGTAATACTAAGCGAATAATTGCTGATCCATACATTAAGGAAGCAATTACAGAAGTTAAGAAAAAAGGCTTTGATCCATACCGTGATAATCTAAAAATCACTGTCAATATGGATTATGGTGCTCAAAAACGTCTTTACAATATCGTTAACTCATCTAGTTATGTTCAATTCCCTGACTCTAAGATGCAAGTCGGAGCTTCGATTGTTAACCCTAATAATGGTAAAGTCGTAGCGATGATAGGTGGTAGAAATCTAGGTAACGTTCAATTTGGACTTAATCGAGCCGTACAAACATCTCGTAGTAATGGGTCAACGATGAAACCAATCTTAGATTATGCGCCAGCTATCGAAAATCTCAATTGGTCAACTTATCATCAATTGGAAGATACTGAATATACTTACCCAGGAACTAATATTCAACTAAAAGACTGGGACGAAGAATATCAAGGCCAGATGAGTTTGAGAAAAGCTTTGGTCAATTCTAGAAACGTCCCTGCCATTAGAACTCTTTCTGCTGTAGGACTATCTAATGCAATTGATTTCGCCAAAGGTTTAGGAATCAATTCGATTAAAGAAAGCGACGGTTTGTCCGTTGGTATTGGTGGTTCAGTATCGTCACTTCAAGGAGCTTCTGCTTATGCAGCTTTCTCAAATGGTGGAACTTATTACAAACCTTACTATGTTTCAAAGATTGAAACTGCCGATGGTATGGTCCACAACTACAGCAAGTCTGGTAAACGTGCAATGAAGGCATCTACAGCATATATGATCACTGATGTTCTAAAAGGTGTTCCTTCAAGCTATGCTACTTATGCTAATATTTCCGGATTGCATCAAGCTGGTAAGACGGGTACTACTAACTACTCTTCCGATGCTATTGCCGCAAACTCATTGTTAAATGGAAAAGCCAAAGATTCCTGGTACAACGGCTATACTAAGAATTACTCAATGAGTGTTTGGACAGGTTATGATTCTGAAAATCAAAACGGGATTTCTTCAACTTATCAAAGCGTTGCAGGTAAGATTTACAAGGCCGAAATGAGTTATTTAGCTAAACAAGCTGATAGTAATCCAAACTGGAAGAAACCTAGTTCTGTTGTTTCTATGATGATTAAGAATAACGGTTCTACTACACCAACAGTTGCTTCACCTAGTTCAAGTTCATCTACTTATACTAAAGAATTATTCGTTAAAGGACATGCACCTTCTAATCCTTATAAAGATTCCGATTACACTTCAAGCAGTGCCTCAAGCTCAAGTAGTAATCAGGTAACTTCGAATAATCATTCAAGTAGTTCTTCTGAGTCTGGCGATGAAGAAAATGATACAGATACTGATGGTCGAGTAGAAATTACTGGTTCAGATGCGGATAGTAATAACAGCAGTGAATCAAACAGCAATTCAAACACAACTGATAGCACAAACAATAATACCAATAGCAATGGCAACACTACTGAAAATAATAATTCTTCAAATACTGGTAACTCCAACAATTCTAATGGTGGAACTACCGGTGGTACAACTGGTAATACTGGTGGATCTACTGATTCCAATGGTGGAACTACTGGCGGTTCAACTGGTAATACCGGTGGTACAACTAATAGTGGTGCTACGACTAACAATGGTGCAACAACTAATAGTTCTGCAGATAATAATGCACAATAAAAAAAATGGTTCAAGACAGATAACTTCTGTTTTGAACCATTTTTTATTTTTGAGGTAATCCTTCGTTTTCCTCATTTAATTTATCACAAGCAATAATTAATTGATTAGTTTCTTTATCAGGATCTAGTTTCATCGAATATTTGCGTCCATATTCAATCATTGTATGGTGTGCACGGTGAAGTTCTTCAGGTTTCAAGACGCTGACAATTTTCTTTTCAACTTGCAAAGGATTAGCTTTTTGATCCACAAAATGCAGTCGTTTAGAAATAGCTGACACATGCGTATCAACTGCGAAGGTTGGTTGATTGAAAACATCACTCAAAACTACGTTGGCTGTTTTCCTACCAGCACCAGGAAGTGCCATAATTCCCTTTCTAGTTTTAGGAACAATATCATTTAGTTCTTCATGGACGATACGAGCCGTTTTAATGATGTTTTTAGCTTTATTGTGAAATAGTCCCACACTCTTAATAATTTGCTCTACATCTTCAATATTTGCGTTCATGAGGTCTTTAGGTTCTGGATACTTGGCAAACAATATTGGTGTAACTTTATTGACTGAAACGTCAGTTGCCTGTGCGCTCAAAATAACCGACACTAAATATTGAAATGGTGTTCTTGAATCTAATGAAGGACCAACTGGCCCAATATTTTCTTCCATCTGGTGAATAGCCCAGACAATTTGTTTATCTTTTAACATTAATATCCCAGCTTCTTTCGGCGATCTTGGAGTTGTTCCGCTGTCTTAATATTACTCTTTTCCCAACTAATTAAAATCCGATCCATATATTTTAATGAATAAGCTTGATTCAAAACAGCTTCTCTCAATGCCAAATCGATCAATTCGATACTATAATGATCATCATCGATCCATTGGTGAATTTGTTCTTGTTCAATTGGTGATATAGGTCGACCAAATTCTACTTCAATTTTTTTGAATAATTCTTCAGTATCTGACATTAATTTATCTTGTTTGTTAGCCATTTTTTCTTGTTGTAAGAGATTCTTCAGCCGATGAAAAATTGGTGTCAAAGAGTAGATATCACGTTGTTGATGATGGTCAACTACTGTTTTTAATTCAATAATACCTAATTTTATCAATCCTTGAATAATCGTATAAATTGAAGCTTCATCCATTCCAGTATCGTTGGCTAAATCTTGTGCCATTGGGAAAGTATTTCCCTTTTGGGCATACATTGATAGCGCTAAATAAACGACTAGATCACGCTCAGTCATACCTAATTTATGAAAATTTTTAATAATTAAATTATTAATAGTTGTACTGCCGCTATCGACAAATGAATTGAATAAATCATCGTTCATATAAATTACTCCAATACATAAAAAAAGCCCGAGAAGACAATCTCGACTTTTTTGTTTTTTAAATATTATTAATTATCTGGATACTTTTACCAGTTTTAAAATCAACTAAATTATAGCCAATTTTACCATTACTCTTTTGGAAAGTTACTTCCCAAGTAGGTTTCTTCTTATAAATTCCTAAATTTATATGCAAAATCTTCTTAGCACCATATCGTTGAGCCACTCCATCAATAATAGTTTGACGAACCGGCGCATTATTTTTATTAAAAGTATCGGTCTTACCACTCTTAGCATCAATAATGATATAACGATATTTGTCACCTTTAGTTAAACCACCAACCGCATAATATTGCTTCTTGCGGGTATAGTTACCAAAATAATCAGGTTGAACGATACCAGCTTTTTCCTTAGCGATTTCATTAGCTTGTGATTTAGCACTTGAATTTGGTGCCGTTGAAAGATTTAAATACGTCAATGCAGAAACTATTGCTAAAGCAATTAAAGAAATGGTCAATAAGATTTTTGTACTTTTATTCATAATTCTTCCTTTTTTTAACTAACAAAAATAGTATAGCAATAATTTACTTAATTCAAAAAGTCATTTATATCTTTTTTAATAGAATCCATATCTTCGTTGATTACTGGCAAACCCTTAGGCAATGAGTCCAAAATAGTTTTACCATAATTTTTCGTTAAAATACGATTGTCTAATAGCAAAATTACGCCTCGATCATTAGGAGTTCTAATCAATCGGCCTAAGCCTTGTCGTAATTGTAAGATAGCATTCGGCAAAGAATCAACTTTAAAGACATTTAAATCTTGTTGCTTCAAAATATCTTGTTTGATTTTAACATCCGGTTGTTCAGGAGATTCAAATGGAATTCGAGTTACAATCAAAATTTCTAGAACCTTTTTAGGAAAGTCAACTCCTTCCCAAAATGAGTTAGCTCCTAATAAGACGGAACGACGCCCAATAGCAAAGCGCTTTTTAATCTTTTCATTGGAACCTGTTACACCTTGAGCTAAAATCTCCCACTTCTCTTTGACATCGGTTTCCATCAAGCGTTCATAAACTTTAGCTAAAGTATTTAACGAATTGAATAAGATCATTGTTTGATGATCGAGATTATCTAGGACATCAACAATATAACCTGTGACCATGTCAAAATATTCTTCACTATTGAGTGACTGAATATCCGGTAAATTAGCCGGCAAATAAATTTTACTGTTCTTAGAAATACTATTCATATCCGGTAAGATAACCATTTGATTGATCTGATTTTGGTTTAGTTGCGTGTCCAAAATGAAGTGTGAAAAATCTTTTTGAATCGTGATTGCAGCTCCAATGGCAAAAATCTGACTAAATCTATCAGTTGTATCAGCAATCAAGTCACGAATATCATATTGACGCCAGCTGATTTTCAGGGTCTTAGGATCATAGTAATCACGCATCTCTAGCTGCAAGCCAAATTTGTTATCTGGACTTTGCAAGGCTTGTAATAGTTCATCGAGATTTTTCAAAACAGTTCGCAATTTAGCATTTTCAATCGTTAAATTGGAGATTACCTTTGACAATTCAACTGAAATAAAGTTCTTTTGGAAATTGTACTGATCAAATAAGGTCTCAACTCGATTAGAAATCAATGACAATTCAACAATTAAATCCGACAATAGTTCGCTCAATTGGTCATTGTCTTTACCAAATTCATTGCTGCTATCTAAGATAGAAACAAATTCTTGGCGATCTTTGAAACGAACTTTGTTACGAATATAGTTACCAAAAATATTGTATTCGATTCGTTCCATCAGTTCATCAACAGCCTGGAAGTGGGTTTCCATCGTCTGTAAATCTTGATAATTCCATAATTGCGTTGTTACTTCGGTAAAAGCATAACGTAGTGTCACCCGGTTTTGATAAAGGATATCGCTGATTTTTTTGACATACTCATTCAACTTCAAAAAGTCAATCGTAGGTGAACTAGCATCCCGCAAACTGCCAGCAAAATGATTTGCTTCATCAATTACTAAATAGGAATTGCCACCCCAAAACTGGCTATCTAGATGTCTTGCTAAAAATGACTGATTAGTAACTAAAATTTTAGATTCCAAATAACGATTTTGTTGGTATAGCCAAAAGTCGTCGTTGCTATAAATTGAATTTTCTTTTGGTTCACCACGATGTCTGATAATACTGAACAGAGGGCTACTGTAATTTGTCAGATGCAATTCGCTCAAGTCACCAGTTGTGGTCATCGTCAACCAAACAATGATCTTCATCTTTAAAATAGCCGTGTGACTGTGCAAACGATAATTATCTAAAGCTTCTGAAAAGCGGTCTAAGTCGATAAAATTATAACTACTTTTGACAATTTCAGCATGATAATTATTACCCGTTACTTGGTTCAATAACGGAATCGACTGTTCAACGATTTGTTGTTGCAAAACTTTGGTTGTCGTTGCTATGACCAATTTTTGATTACTATTGATCAGGTAAGATAATGGCAACAAATAGCCTAGAGTCTTACCTGCTCCAGTCGGTGCTTCTATTAAATTCCATTTTTTATATTTATCACGGTGTTGACTAGCCTTGTAAATATTATCCATCAAATTAGATTGGTTCACTCGATAATCAAGGATTCCATCAAGCAATGCCTTCTTAGCTTCCTTAGACCGTGGATATTTAGTCGAATGATCAATTTGTTCACTAACATGGAAGTCCTTTTTTCGTAAAATAAGACCGCCACGTTCATACAAATAAGCTGGTAAAACTTCCGTTCGAGCATTCTTTTCCCGCTCTTCTAAAACAGTTTTAAAAACTAAATCTGTTTCCCTCAAAGTATTTTTACCAAATTTAGCCAATAATCTCAAAGTATCTAATGGCAATTGTTGAACTCGTTTCAAAATAACTAAAAAGAGTTCCGCAGTAACGTGTGCATCGCTATTAGCACTATGTGGATTCTTATGGACAATGCTCAAATAACGTGTTAAATCTTGTAATTTATAACTACTGATAGTTGGAAAGAGAATTTGCGATAATTCAACAGTATCGATTGCTTTGACATTTAGTTGATTCATTCCGATACGTTTAAATTCACGATTTAAAAAGGTCAAATCAAAATTCACATTATGTGCAATAAAAACTCGATTTTTTAAAAGTTTAAAGATATCAGGTGCAACTTCTTCAAATGTAGGTGAATCTTTGACATCTTCATCACTCAAACCAGTTAAGGCCGTAATCCGATTAGGAATTGGTACCTTAGGATTGATTTTTTGATCATAAATATGTGTAATTTCACCATTTTCGATAAGGGCACAGCCGAATTGAATTATACGCCCGTTGTCATGCCAATTAGAATTGGTTGTTTCCAAATCAACAACAGCGTAAGTGTTTTTCAAATCATTCACCTCTCATCTTTTTTCTTAAAGTCTAACCGCTCGGTCTTTCTTTAAGAAATAAAGATATTTGCCCAAGACGGGCTTTTTCTTGATTGCTTCAATCGCTTTTGCGTATAAATTAACTTGTCCTGAATATTTCTTAACAAGTTCATCCTCATTTTGACTAGTAACATGATCAGTTTTGTAGTCAAAAATAATTACGCCTTCATTTAATTCAATCACTCCATCAATAATACCATGAACTAAGATTTTATCGTTAATAGAATAGTCTTTTGCAGTATCTTTAAACAATCTTTGAGCTGGCATCAGAATTGAACAAGGAAATTCTCGACTGACATTTTGATGATTATCAACAATTTTTTTGCCCAAATCACTTTGATAAAACTTAGCCAAGCTGGAACAATCGATTTTTTCAGCTAATTCTGGCGTCAACAACTTTTCATTCGTCATTTGCGTTACTAATTCTTTAAAATCATCGACTCCCGGTGTTTTTTCAATATTGATTTTTTGAAGAACTAAATGAGTAGCACTTCCGACTTCAGCATTCGTGACCTTTTTTGTCTTAGTCAAGAAATCAGGCTGTGCAAAAGAGCCCAAATTATAGCGGGACTTTTCTGGTAACATGTCAGTCATGTTTTCATCATCAGGATCTTCAAACAAACCTTTGATTTCAGAGACTGATTGATAAGCTGTTGTCTCTACCGATTCTTGATATTGGTAATCTAAATCTAAAATATCTGCCACAGCATCCTTAAATAATTGACTAGGTTCTTTAGGTAAAAGTTTAATTTTTTGATTTTTGGTAGTTTGTACATCTTCAGCTTTAGCTTCTATCAACTTAAATTGTAAATGACTATCTTCATCATAGTAGTCCGGTGCTTTAGCATCTTGCAAAGTACTGATACCAACCAAATTCTGGAAATTATTAGCTTTCATTCTAGTTGATTCGTTAACTAAATTATTAGTCATTGCAACATTGTTCCAAGTTTTTAATAATTTATCTGAATCTTTAGTAAAGCCTAACATAATTAACTTTTGCTTAGCTCTAGTCAAAGCTACATACAATAATCGCATCTCTTCAGAAACAGTCGCAATTTTCTTTTGATAGCTGATAATTCCTCGTGGAATAGTCCGATACTTGATTCTTGTTTCATTGTCAGCGACTGTTATCCCGATACCCTTTTGTGCATCAAAGACTGTGTCAGAATTGACATCCATCATATTGAATTTCTTATCCATATCCAAATAAATCACGATTGGGAATTCCAATCCTTTAGAACCATGAACAGTCATAACTTTGACAGTATCATCGTTGGCTTCAATACTATTTGGTTGTGAAAGATCTTTATCCAACTTCTGCATTCTTTGAATAAAATTAATAAATTGATGTAAACCTTTATAATTGTTTTCTTCATATGCATTAGCACGTTGATAAAGAGCATGAAGATTGGCAGCACGTTGCTTACCACCGGGCATCCCTGAAACGTACTCCAAAATACCTGTTTCTTGATAAATCTTCCAAATCAAGCGAGCAATGCTATTTTTATTAGCAAAATCACGATAATTATCTAATTGGACTAGAAATGAACTGAGTTTATTTTTAAGACGTTCTTCACTGTCTTCAGAGGTTGCATATTCAGTTACAGCAGTGAAATAGCTATTACGTTTGTCAATTAGACGAATCTTAGCTAATTCCTCCTCATTCAAACCAACGATTGGTGAACGTAATACTGCCACTAGAGGGATATCTTCGTAAGGATTATCAACTAGTTTCAACATCGACATCATAATTTGTAATTCTGTCGTCTGAAAATAGTTCTGAGCATCCTTGACCATAACTGGAATGTTTACTTTGGAAAAATAAGAAATGATATCCGTATTGTTATCGCGAACTCGTGACAAAATAGCGATATCTGAATATCTTAATGGACGGATCTTCTCAGCTTCGGTATCGGCCTTCATTTTGCTGTCATATATTTCAAAGCCTTGATCCATCAAAGCCTGAATCTTCTTAGCAGCAGCACTAATCAAGGTTTGACGTTTAGTAACTTCTTCGTCTTCATCGCCGACATAAACATCAAATTCATTAGTTGTATCAACCGAGTCAGGAAAATTAGTTCCAGTGATCAATTTTGATTTTTCATCATAATCGATGTCACCAATTTTTTTGTCAAAGATTTTTGTGAAGATGTTATTGACGAAGTCGTCGACCGCTTTTGAAGAACGGAAATTCATTGATAATTGAATCAATTCATCATCATTATCATCTTTTTGGAAAGCTTCATATTTTTCGGTAAATAATCTGGGAGCTGCCTGTCTGAAACCATAAATTGACTGCTTGATATCCCCAACCATGAAACGATGATTGTTCTCGCATGACAACAAATCGATAATTTTATCCTGCATGGCGTTAACGTCTTGATACTCATCAATCATCAACTCATGGAACTTGTTTTGATAATACTCTTGAGCAATCTTGCGACCGTCAACTTCGCCCTCCAAAATATCGACTGCTCGATGTTCTAGATCATTGAAATCTAAAACGTGACTGTTTGTCTTAAGCTTTTGAAATTCATTAATGAAACTATATTCAACTTCAACCAATTTTTGAACTAAACTTTGAGCAACTTTTAAAGCCTCGTTGACGCCAATTTCTGACTTTAAGAAATAATCAGTGACAAGATTCTTCAATTGGTCATCAAAAGTTTTCTTAACCTCTCCAGCCTCATTCATGAGCGAGAGATCTTTTCCTTCTTTGTCGGCCTTGGTAACTCGTTGCTTTTTATTCTTAAATTTAAAGTTATAAAAGAAATCACGCAATTGGTCGTAATTAAATTGCGATAATTCTGAATAGACTTTTTGTAATCTTTCCTCAGCTTCTTTGAACACATCTAAATACGTTCCCGCTAACTCATCTACAGCGGCTAAATCCAAACCTTGTTTAACAGTCAACAGAATTTCATCCAGACGTAATTTTATTTGAGGCAAAAATTCTTTTTGATAAAATTCGCTCTGGCTGAACGAATCAACAAATTGATACGTCTTACTCAAATCATCTAAATAAGCTTTAGTATCACTAGTTGTGATTGCAAAATCATATAATTTAAAAACAATATCTTTCAAACCATCATCGGTTTTGTCGTTAGTAAAATTATTCGTTAGCTTAATGAAATCCGGATCATCCTTGCCATAATATTTATTACGTACATTATCGTAAGCCTGTTCTTGGATAATTGATTTTTCAGTATCATCACTTAATAAACGAAAATTAGGATCTAAATCGATCACATAATAGAACTTTTTGATTACACTCAAACAAAAAGCGTGCAAGGTACTGATATTGGCCATCGGAATACGAAAAATTTGTTTTTGGAGACGTCTTTTTTCATCGGCATTATCAGTTTGATTGACAGCCTCTTTTAATGCCTTTAATAGTCGATCTTTCATCTCTTGTGCTGCTGCTTCAGTAAAAGTAGCTACTAACAAATTATCAACATCTTCATCGCTTTTCAATTCACGCAAGATTCGTTCGATTAAAATAGTCGTCTTCCCCGAACCAGCCGCAGCTGAAACCAAGATATCATGTCCACGATGTTCAATTGCTTTTTCTTGATCTTTTGTCCACTTAGGCATTGTCTTCCTCCAAAATTTCTCCGATTTTTTCTAGAACGTCTTTTTTATTGTAATTGATAATATCGTGATACTCATTTTCCGGTAGCATAGCATCAAATTCAAAAATTGGACGAAAATCACTGTATTGTAAATCGGTAATCTTTTTATAGCGGTAAGGATTTAGATTCAATTTTCCTGAATAAATCTTCTCACCAGCATTTTTGATTAAACGACGGTTGTAATTAAGAATCTTAAAAAGATCATCATCAGAGATCACGTTATCTTTGCCAAAACTGACTACTGGAGACCTAGATGATCTTATGTTTTTGGAAGTTCTAGCTTCAGTATCAAAATTATCTAGCAGATCCTCATCATTTAGTAAAATCCCCTGCAATTTGAATTGAGCTAATATTTGTTCAGCGAGCGGCACTTGTTTCTTACTCAATGGAATAAAGGGATTGCTGATGTGCTCATATAAGGCTCCACCAACTTTTACATCAGAATCGTCTATCTTAAATAGTTCCAAATTGTTATTCAAACTTTGAATGTAAGTTGGCATTTGCATAGTGATTCCATTTAAAAATTGTGGGAAATTAAAGTCTTTGCCACTTGACTTGTAATCAATAATCGTCAAATAAGCTAACGCCTGTTCTGGCAAAAGCATTTCATCAATTCGATCGATTTTTCCACGAACATTGATTTTATGATTACCAGACAGTTCATAGGATAAACCTGGTAGGTCTTGTTGATTGTTGATTCGTCCAAAAGTAACTTCTGAACGTTTGGGATTAAAACCATTGCGTTGATACTGTTGGCGCATGTTTTTAACTAATTGAACTAGTGTGCTTTGCAATTTGTCAGAAATATAAAGCATTCGAGCGGATGATTTGAAGATTTTATTTTCCGGCGAACTAGCTTGTTCTTCAAATAAATCAGAAATTAACTCAGTTATTTCTTGATCATTAAAATCTACCAATCTTTGATTATGCTGGTTGAGATATTTGACTAAACTATCTAACACTGCGTGAAATACTGAACCTGTTTGAGCCGGTGTTATTTCAAATAATTGTCGAGGATATAGACGCAAACCATATCTCAAGAAGTACTCGTATTCATTTTTGTAGAAAGTCTCTAATTGAGAAATTGAAACATTGATATTTTTACCATACAAAGCATTGACCGTCTCAGGAGATAGATCAACCGGCTTATTTTGATAATTCAAAGAGCTCAAAGCAAATTCAGAGTTTTCTTTATCACGACCTAGCAATTGCTGACGAACGTATTGCCAAGCATCTGGTAAACTAGCATTTTTATCCAAAGCACTGCGCGAAATTCTGATCAAATAATTCAAAGTTGAAGCCTTCGAACCAATGTATTGCAAAATATGATTATCTTCTAAATCATCGGTTGCCGGGTTAAGCAATTTGTCTTCAATTTCCAAATTAAAATGATCTTTAATTCGTTTGACATAGCTCGATAATTCTTGTTTCTTATTGTCTTCAGTCAAATTAGGATAAGTAAAAATCAAACGTTGAGAACTAGCTGTAAATGAAATGTCATGCAAATATGGTTCCGCATTGTTGACCACTTCATCTGATTCTTTCAAATACTTACCATCTGACAAATTATTATTCAAAAAGCCACGTTCATCATCAGTTACCAGATTATTAGAAACTGTTGCTCCCGGCATATTGGCAGTGGTTGAACCCAAAATAAACGTTATTTTACGATTATTGGGTTGAATCATTCCTATTTCAGAAATACTTACAGCATCAAGGGTTGAAGGAATTTGTGAATAAGTGGCATTTTCAAAGGCAGCATCCAAAATACTGATAAAATCGTCTGATTCAAATTCTTTTTCACCAAAAACAGTCACGTATTCATCTAAGATTTGGTTAAATAAATTAACAATTTGTTCTGGTTGATTAGCTAACGTTAGATTTTGTTCTTCAGTCGCCTGCTTCTGCCATGTCAACAAGACATCAAAAACGTGATTCCGAGTTAAGAAAGCGTACAAAGCTGTAGCACTTTCAAGCGAGGACAATTTTTGATCCAAAAACTTGTCTAATTGCTGGTAAATTGATTTTATAAAACTTTTAATGACATTTATTAATTGATACTCATGGATTTTTTCAGCATCGACTTTTTCATCTAATTGAACATCGGGCTTAAAAGCAGCGCCCAACCAATTTTTCTTAGTTATACCATTAGCTAAAGCATAGTTTTCTGTCAAATCTAGAGCTTGTCTAAAAGCCGATAAATCATCGTTAAATTCATCAGGAATCAATAGCTCCGTTCTTAACAAACTAATAACATCGTCTTCTTGCATCCCCTTATTGTGAACAGCAAATAACAGATCAATCAAGCGTTTAAAAGGATGATTAGCCATTTTCTTTTGTAAATCAATAAAGTAAGGTACTTCGTTATTTTCCATGAACGATTCAATAAAGGAACTATATTCTGATAAATTACGTGCTAAAATCAAAAAGTCATTGTAACGATAACCTTGACGAGCCACCATTTGTCGGATGTATGAACTAACTGCAGAAATTTCAGTTTGTTTATCGGTACATCTCCACACTTGAACTGAGCGTTTGTCATCAAAAATCGAAGTTTTGATATTTCCTACGCCACTAGATTGAATCCAGTAGTCTTCCAATTTGGCTAAATCAGGACTAATCCTTAGTTCTTGGGCAAAGTACTCTTTAATAGCGACTTGCTGCTGTTTGGCAAAGTCAGTCAATTGTTGGTAAGTCGACTCAGCACGGTAATAAAAATCGGTTGGATCATTCGTGTTTGATTTTTCTAAAACTAATGAAACATCAAGATTGCCACTATTGATCATCAATGATTTTACTAAGTTTAATTCTGTCGCCGTGAATGATGAAAATCCTTCGATATAAAAGTGGTAATGATTAGTCTTAATCTTGGTATTCAAGAAATCAGCCAAAGCATTCAATTGAAAATCGTTAGTATTATAATTTTGAATTTGTTCCAAGTAGGCCGTATAAATCAAATTTAATTCTTGAATTTTATCGGCAAAAACATCTTGTCCGTTATCATTCAAGACTAATTCAATATCTTCTGGTTGAACCTGTCCGTTCATAAACTCATTGAATTGTGAAATCATTTGCTCTAGAAAGCCCGGTTTATCAATCATTCCTGAAAAAATTTTCAAATCTTTCTTGTGTGTTTGAACGATTTCTTTTAACAACATTGCTGCTTTAGTTTGCGTTAAGCTTTCTAAGTTATACTCACCACTGTCACGCAAAAAATACCAAGCTAAACGTGAGAACGAAAAAGTTTGGACATTATTTGTAGCAATCAATTCATCGTCATCATTACCAAATGATTTGAGAATGTTGACTTCAGATTCGAATTTTATGTGATTGGGAACTAGAAAAAAGAATTGTCCCTCTGGATCTTTTTGAAAATCTTCATTAAATAATTCCATCATTTTTTGATGATGGTCAAATTGGTTCTTACCTAATACAAAATTTAATGTCATATTTATTCACCCGCAAAAATTTTATCATAGTTAACTGCCATAAAGTGGAAATCATCACAATAGATGTATAAAATAAATACTTAGAGAAACTGAGGTGAGCATGTGCTTAAAGGAATAGGAAAAAGTCACGGAAAAACAATAATTATGGGAGAACATGCGGTAGTTTATGGTTACCCCGCATTTGCCATTCCATTATTGAGTACACCGGTGATTGTAAAAATAAAACAAAGTGAGAACAATTCTTTGATCTCCAAGTACTATGCTGGAAAAATCGACCAAATTCCAGACTCTTTAGCTGGAGTTAAATTTTTAATTGGTCTATTAGATGACAAAATGAACACTGATCACATTAATTACACGATCAGTATCGACAGTGGATTGCCCATTGAACGTGGAATGGGTTCATCGGCTGCCATTGCTTGTGCTATTACGAGAGCCTTTTTTGACTTTTTTGATCAAGAACTTGATCACCAGACATTATTAAACTACGTTAACAAGTCAGAAACTGTCACTCATGGTAAAGCTAGCGGTTTAGATGCTTTAACGGTTAGTTCAGAATATCCAATTAAGTTCAGTAAAGACGAAGCTCCAAAGGCTTTTACATTTAATTCAGAAGGTTTCATCGTGATTGCCGATTCAGGTGTCAAAGGCAAAACCAAAGAAACTGTCGCTGACGTCAAAAAAATGTACGATGAAAATACTAAAGTCGTTGGTGCATACTTAAAGCAATTGGGTGACTATGCAGCCGATGCAAATCGATATTTAAATCAAGGCAATTTGAAGCAATTAGGTTTGGTATTTTCTTTAGCCAATGAAATATTAACTAAATTGGATTTGGCAATTCCCAAAACTGACAAATTAATCGATGCAGCAAATCATGCTGGTTCATTAGGCAGTAAAATCACTGGTGGTGGTCGTGGTGGCTGCATTATATGCTTAGCCCGTAATTTAACTAATGCCCAAATGATTCAAAAAGCTCTCGTTAAAAATGGAGCGGAACAAACTTGGATTCAACCACTATCAATTTATGCGGAGGATTCAGAAATTGACTAGAACGGCGCGTGCTTATACAAACATTGCTTTAATTAAATATTGGGGTAAAAAAAACAAACAGCTCAAACTTCCCTGCACAAATAGTTTGTCATTAACTTTAGATAAATTTTATACCGATACGCTTGCTACAACTATCGATAATGATAAAGACATTATTACCTTAAATGACCAATTATTAAATGATTCCGAAAGTAAAAGAATTCGTAATTATTTGGATAATGTCAGACAAATGTACTCGTTTGATGATCATTTTCAAATCAATACCACCAATCATGTGCCGACTTCCGCTGGTTTCGCTTCATCTGCCTCTGGATTTGCTGCTTTAGCCGGTGCTATCAATGAAACTAAACAATTAAATCTTGATAAAAAACAACTTTCAATTTTAGCTAGAAATGGCTCAGGTTCTGCCAGTCGGTCAATTTACGGTGGTTTTGTTGAATGGATCGCTGGTTTTGATAATGAGTCTTCTTTTGCTGTGCCCATTGACGAAACCCCAGACATTGACTTAACCTTACTATCGGTTGTAATTAATCAACACAGTAAAAAAGTTTCTTCGACTGTCGGCATGGAAAATAGTGTAAAAACCTCCCCTTTTTACTCAAATTGGGTTACACTTGTGTCTTCAGAGATAAAAGAAATTAAGCAAGCAATTGCTCAAAAAGATTTACAAAAAATCGGAGAGATTTCCGAACACAATGCAATGAGTATGCATGCTTTGACCTTGTCTGCTAATCCTTCGTTCACTTATTTTGCACCAGACACAATTCGGATATTTCAATTAATTAAGGAAATTCGTCAAAAAGGGATTTTCGCGTATGCTACAATTGATGCTGGTCCAAATGTTAAAATAATATGTACGAAAGAATCAATTCAAAGGGTTCAAACATACATCGAACAACAACTATCAAATGTAACGACTGTCGTTGCCAACATTGGTCACGGAATTGAATACATCTGATATAAATTGAAAGGTATGATATTTTTGTCTACAGGAAAAGCACCTGGAAAACTATATTTAGCTGGGGAGTATGCGGTCGTTGAAACAGGATTTCCCGCAGTTTTGACTTCTGTCAATAAATATGTGACTGTCACCATTAATAAAGCTAAAAATGGTGGAACAATCCAATCAAAAAATCTCAATAAAGAATTGATTCACTGGAATCGTCAAGGAACGGAATTGGTTTTCGATGACTCTGAAAGCCAATTGCAATATATCTTGGCTGCAATCAAATTCGTTGAAAGATATGCTTTAGAGTGCGGAACTAAGTTGAGTTATTATGACTTATTAGTAACTAGTGAGTTAGATTCCGCTGATGGTAAGAAATTCGGCTTAGGATCGTCTGCCGCAGTTACCGTTGCTGTTGTGAAGACTTTAGGTGATTTTTATCACTTGGGCTTATCAGCAATGGATATTTACAAAATCTCTGCTATCTCTCACCTATCGGTTCAGGGAAATGGTAGCTTAGGTGATATTGCTGCTAGTGCTTTTGGTGGCATTGTGGCTTACTATTCACCTGATCGTAACTGGATTTTTAATATGGTAAGAAATCACAGTATCACTGAAATCTTGTCGCTAGATTGGCCCGAATTAAAAATTCAAAGCTTAAATCTTCCAGACAATCTGGAACTAACAGTTGGCTGGACAGGTTCACCTGCTTCAACATCTATTCTAGTTGATCGAATTGCTTTGACTAAAGCTCAAAAAGTTGAGAAATATCAAAATTTCCTTCATGCTAGTCGTCAAAACGTTGAAAAATTGATTGACGGATTTAAGACTAATAATTCTAGTCTTATCAAGGAAACTTTTAGCAAGTATCGCAATTTATTAGCTGATTTAGCTGAATTCAGCGATGTTCACATTGAAACAGAACTCTTAACTAAACTTTGTGATATTGCCGAAAAATTAGGAGGTTCTGCCAAAACTTCCGGTGCCGGTGGTGGCGATTGCGGAATCGTTTTAAGCGACATGAATCTTGATGTAAATGAATTAAAGAAAGAATGGCAACAAGTTGGGATTACCCCACTGACTTTAAAAATTGGAGACACAATTGCTCATGCCTAAACAAGATGCACAAATGCAACGTAAAGTTGAACATCTTTTCTTAGCTGAAAAATTTTTTACAGACGAATCCTTCGCCGACTTCGACAGGGTTCGCCTTCTTCATAATGCCCTACCGGAATTAAAGGTAAACAACATCGACCTAACGACTGACTTCTTAGGTAGGAAAATGTCCTTACCAATTTACTTTAATGCTATCACTGGTGGCTCTAGACCATCCCATAAATTCAATACTGAATTGTCACAATTAGCAGCCAAATTAAACATTCCTGTTTCTAGTGGCTCAATGGGTGTCTACTTGCGTTTGCCAGAAGAAACTAAGGCATCATTTACTACCTTGCGAGAACACAATCCAAATGGCTTTGTGATTGCTAACGTTTCAGCCAAAGTCAATGCCCAACAGGCACAAACTGCAATCGACCTTCTAAAAGCCGATGCATTACAAATTCATCTTAACGCTTTACAAGAGTTAGCCATGCCAGAAGGAGACCAAGAATTTTTCTGGATGGATCACATTAAAGAAATCGTCGATAGCGTAACTGTTCCTGTTATTGTTAAGGAAGTTGGTTTTGGAATATCTCAAGAGAATCTTTCGCAATTATTCAATATCGGCGTTAAAAATGTTGATATTTCAGGTTTTGGTGGCACTGATTTTGCTCAAATTGAAAGTGAACGAAATCATGAATTAGATTTAACTTATTTAGATCGATTCTCGCTTTCAACAGTTGAGTCACTTTTAGAATCAAGAAGCTATCAAAATAATCTGACCATTTTTGCTTCTGGTGGTATCAGAACACCGATGGATGTTATCAAAGCTATCCGTATGGGCGCTAGTAGCGTTGGTATGTCAGGTTTAGTTTTGCATCATCTACAGAAGTATTCTTTGGGCGAAACAGAAATTTTCTTCACTGAATTTGTCAAACAACTCAAATTGATAATGGCCGCTATCGGTGCTAAATCAATTGAGGATATCAAAAAAGCCCCCATCATTTTTGACGGGAACTTAATTAATTATATGAAACAACGTCATATTAACTTTTAACGTCTTAATCCTTTTGGATAGACGTTTTTTATTTGCTGATTACTATAACGTCCCCAACTAAATAGTTTACCTTCGAAAGAAAGACCAATCCATTTGTTGTCAAATTCTGGACGTTGACTCAAAATCACCGATTCACCATGCAAATATTTCTCATATTGTTCTTGATTCAATTCAAAAACCGTTTTTAATTCACTAGGTTTGAGTGCTAACATCCAAGCGATGTCGGGCTCAAATCTATTTTTTTTGAATTCACCAAGTTTTAAACCATTACGTAAAATATGCAATCCTTTGAAACGGTTATCTAGACTAGCTGCTTGATACAAGAAATCATTGATTTTTAACCAGTTATTTTCAGATAAAGTAGTCAAATTAGTTTCAGCAAATTTATTTACGAATTTAAGATCATCTTTTTTCAAACCCGTGTTGATTTGACGTTCTTTTGGCTCTGACTTTTCGCCGTCTTTAACCATCTTGCACATGAAATGACCTTCACCGTTGAATTGGTCAGGAAACATTCGTAAGGCCTTTGTTAATTCAGGATTATTATTACCCCACTCTGGGCGACCATCTTCCATGCCAGTATATTTTTTAACTTCAACTAAATGCATATCAGGATACTTCTTCAAGAACCAATCGATGTTTTGTTCATTTTCTTCTGGAGAAAAAGTACAAGTCGAGTAAACCAATGTACCACCATTGTCCAACAATTTATACGTCGAATCTAAAATATGCTGCTGACGATTGGCACATTGTTCAACATAGTCTAGTGACCAGTATTGAGTAGATTCAGGATCTTTTCTAAACATCCCTTCGCCAGAACATGGAGCATCGACCAAAATTTTATCAAAGAAGTTATTGAATTTCTTTTCAAAATCTTTAGGAGAATTATTAGTTACAACGGTATTAGTAATTCCCATTCTTTCAATGTTAGAGGATAATACCTTAGCTCGCTTAGAATTAATCTCATTGCTGACCAAAAGTCCCTGAGAGGCCATTTTTGAGGCTATATAGGTTGTTTTACTACCAGGAGCCGCACATAAATCTAAAACCTTATCGTCTTTAGTAGGATCAAGAATTTCTGTTACATACATGGCACTAGGTTCTTGACTGTAAACATATCCCGATATATGGTCGATCGAATTACCATTGATATCGCCATAATAACCAATTGAACTGTATTCAATCGGTTTATCCAAGGAGTAGACAACATTTCGATAATTAGCTTTCAATGGATTCAAACGAAAGGCATCTTGACTGTCCTCTTGAATAGCAGAAAATAATTTTTCGGCTCTATCCCCCATTAAATTACGATATTTTTCTTTAAAGTCATTACTTAAATCGACTTTCATTATTACTGATCACTCCGTTTAGTAAAGAATATTTGTGACAAACCTATCAAAATTGTAATCAAGACTGAAACTGTCATGAACAAATTGAATGTATTGTGACTGATGATAACGATTTTCCAATGAACTGCTGTAAATCCAAGAGCATATGGAATCAATGTATAAATCAAATATCTAATCATCAAACCATTTCGATAATTATTTTTTAAATCACCTGTCAAATGAGATCTAGATAGATCAAATTTCAATGGCACTAAAATGTAAAAATCAACTGCCACGATCAAAAAGAATAGTAAGACGATTCCAACCATGTATAATTCACCATTATTTGTAGCATCCACATTAGTAAAATCATCAGTTTGTGGAACATATTTGTGAGTCGATTTAACGTGTAGGGTCTTTTTGATTTTTGCCAAACTCTCCTTGTTGGATAAAGCATTACCGTCAATAACTGTGGTAACTTGATTCAAATGATACTTAGATTTGGGTTGATTAGGAGATAACGAAATCAACGTTTGGGAATTTAGAATATTTGCCCCATCGAAACCAGTATTACCAATTACTGAGATATAGTGATTATCAACTTTGATGTAGGCTTGACTTTGCGGCTTATAAGTCTCAATTTCTGAAGTTTTACCTTGAACTGCAAAGGGAATTTGAGAAGTAAAATCTTCTTTCGAAAAATAACGACCGCTTGTTAAAGGAAGCTTATTAAATTTATTATGACCATAAATATAACCAACATCACTATTGCTTTTTTCAAAGAAAATCATTTGATAACTCGAAGTCTTTTTCTTAGATAACTCAGAAACCGCGGTTATTAAGTTTTTCTTTGATTTAGTTTTCAAGACTAAGGCATCATCGCTCATCCCTAGTCGGTTCATCGTATTGTTGTATTTTATAGAATCGCTCTTAGAAATGGCAACTCCAGTTAAAAGTATTATCAAAAAGATAACAATACTAGAAATTATTTTTTTCATTTGAAACCACCTAAATAATTAATCTTACTGGTATCTTATTTTACACTAAAGAACCAAACAAGGCTGGAACAATTTTGCTCCAACCTTTTATAAGGATTATTTAACTAAATAAACTTGATCATGTACTAAATCATATCTGGAATAGTATTTGTTCAATTCATCAATTCGTGGATCTTCAACCAACTCAGCATTGTCCCAAAACTCTTTACTATTAGTAGCTCCATATTTTTCACCAATGACAAGGAAATTAACATTTAATTCCCGAACCTTTTGTAAAACACGATAATCAATATCTTCTCGATCAGGGCTCCAGGCAAGAAGAACTGTATCAATATTCGTACCATATTTTTCTAAAGCCGCTAAGGCATCCAATGATTCGACTTCAGTGACTTTTTGATTGCCAGTCTGATCATGTTTTGTCCAACTCAAATCATCGGTACAATAAGATTTCATTCCTAGATCACGCAATCCCTTAGAAAGATAACCATTACCAGCCATTAGTTCTAAAAAGACTTGATTAGGAAATAATTCAGGAAATTGTTCTACAAAGTCCTGAGTAATAGTGGCCCAATAGCCAAAACGTGTCTGTAAGTAAGTCCTAAACTCTCCTAAATCGTGGTCGAATTCTTCTAAATGTGCTGACATAGCTTGGTACTCAATTTCGTCTAATTGAATATTATTTTCCATATAAGCCTTGATCTCATCTTCAGATAACTGCAACTGCGGAAAATGATAGCGTGGCAATTTCTTATTTAACAACGCTTGACAGATACGTTCCATAAATTTGATGCGAGCATTAAAAACCATGCCATTTGGTAATTGAGCAGTATCTTGTCTTAGTCCATCTATGTAATTCATATTTTGCCCCCAGAATAATTTGCTACTTAATTGTGACTATATTACTAAAAAATGCGGTAAACTTAAAGTAATTGAGCTGTACTGCCCTTACACTTTATTGCAGATTAAATTAAATTTTATTGACAAAAGCAAGACAATTATTTCCAATAATTTGGAAAAAGTGTAATATCTTAAGTAGTACATGTACGAGGTGAAATATGGCAGAAAATAATAAAAGACGGCAGCCCAAAAAAGATGAAGAGAGCGGTTGGAAATTTTGGTTGCAAACCATCGCATTGACGATTGCTATCTATGCTGTCTTCTTCTTAGGTTTTAAGTTTATCCTCTCAAATGATAGGGTTTCCGGTCCTTCCATGCAGCCGACTTTTGAAAATGGAGATAAAGTAATTGCTACTAGACATTCAAAACTTTCACGTGGAGATGTGATTGTTCTGAAGGCTCCTGATGAAGCTAATACTTTTTATATTAAGAGAATCATTGGTTTACCTGGAGATACAGTCGTTTCTAAGAATAATAAAATTTATATTAATGGTAAACTATATAAAGAGGACTTCCTCGATGCTGGTAAGAAGGTCAAAGAACCAGATACTAGTCTTTATGCAGGCAAGCCTTATAGTTATACCTATAATTTCACATTAAGTTCCTTAGCTAAGAACTCCCCTGAATGGCAACAACGATACAGTAGTTCTTATCTAAATAAAATTAAGAAGACTAATAAAGTTCCAGCGGGCACCTATTTTGTAATGGGAGATCATCGAACTGTTTCTAAGGATAGTCGTATTATCGGATTCATCAATAAAAAGAGCGTTATTGGTGAAGTCAAATGGCGTTATTGGCCCTTAACTAGATGGACAGTCTTTTAAATCAAAATTATATATTATTGGAGGTATTTTTATGGATAAACCAAACATTTCTGAAATGATTATTCAGTACGAAAAAGATAAAGATATGACTGATACACAATTTGCTTTTGAAAGTCATCTATCAGTTGAACGTGTTCACAACTTAAAATCTGGTGAGTATGAGCCTACTACAGACGAACTAAAAACTGTTAAGGAATATATTAAATTACACCAATAAACAATGTTAATATTTATTAATTTGAGCGATTGTCGTATGATGGTCGCTTTTTTGTTTTGTTTTTTTGATGTATGTTTTCGTAAAACATTTATTATTACTGATGAATTATAAAAAAAGCCAATAATTTACTATTGGTTTTTTAAAGTTTCAAAAATTTCAGAATCGTGAAAATAAACAAAACAGCCTTTTATGCCCCGTTTTAACAAAATATTGATAGAATTAAGTATCAATTCACGTTTAATTTGATCAATATTTTTTAAATCACTATCATGTCGATTTTTAAATGCTTCACGATCCTCGTATTTTTTCGCATCTACCTTAATTTTTTTATTGCCAGCATAAGTTACCGTTGGTCCTATAATAACGGCCACATACTGCAAGTCAAAGCCTTGTACGGTATACATTGAACCGATCTCATTGATTGTTTCTGGCTTTTGAGCCCAAGTCGTTTGATCGTAGTTATATTGATCCCAGGGCAAGTGGAACTTCCCTTCGTTGACAAAATGCTTTTTACCATCCAAAGTCGATGGATAGTCAGCCGTAGCAACGATCCGGCACTCTCCTAACTCATTATTTTTCTTCTTTAGTTCTTGATACATTTTTTGAGCATCATCATAAACACGAAAATCATACTCAGTATTCATAGTCAAATAATCATCGTGATTTTTCAGAGGTAATAATTTATTATTGATTGTTAAATTATCGATCCAATTGACTACCCTTTCCGGTGCTTGCATTCGCATTTGTGTTTTCAAAGTAGCGCTCGCAAATTGTACTTTTTGTTCAGATACAATGCGATCTAATAATGACTGCGACCAATAACTCTTTAATTTCAAAACTTGCCGTTGGTCGTAAACTAAGATTACGATCTTACTTAATTTGATGATTTCTTCCAATTGATTTTTTTGGTGGAAATTATTGTAGTTATCACTTTCACTCAATAACAAATGTGCTTCGTCAATTATGACTATATCAGCTGTTTGCTGCTTTTTATGCATCGTATTGATAAAACTGGTTGGTCGCAAAAAACGATTCTTTCGCAATTCTTTAAACTGCCCAGCGTTTGCCTGATAGACCTTTAATAATTCAGGATGATTTACCAAAAAGTAATTATTAGTTTGATGTCTTTTTTCCATCTCTAAAAATAATTTCGTTAAAATAACACTCTTGCCAGTACCAGCATCTCCATTTAACTGAAATACACCCTTTTTACCGCTTTGTAAGTTATTTTGACTGAATTCCATAATTTGATTGAAAACAGCCTGTTGTTCTTGAGTTAATTCTTTGTTGGGAAAAACAGATTCTAACATGATTCACCTTCCATTAATGACTCATTCATTGTCAACTAGTCAAAAAAGCGTGTCAAGGTTACATAAGATAAATTAAAATAAGTTGTGTGCAATACGTTATTAACTAAAAAATAACATCTATTCAGATTGCGATAATCTAAATAGATGCTATTAGTTTGTTGATATTAAAAATAGAATCACTATCTAGTCCGGAATAGCGAAGAAAATTGGCTTAGCTGTAAAATTTCTCTTAGCAATAAATTGAGAGTATCAAGCTTATTTTTCGTCGCTCTTCAAAACACCACCAACTGCGTAATGTTCTTTTTCCATTTCATTCAAGACAACATGAACGTGTTCAGCTGGAGCACCTGTGTTCTTAACAATAGCAGCTGTAACATCTTTAACCATTCCTCTTAATTGTTCTTCTGAACGGCCTGCAATCAAATCAATATGTACTAATGGCATAGTTATTTTCTCCCTTATTAAAAAGTAGTTAAATTATCTCACAATCAAAAACATTTGAAAATACTGATTATTAGATTAATCAAATTGACTATTATACATTTGCGCATAAAATCCTTGTTTGGCTAATAATTCTTGATGCGTACCTCTTTCAATTATTTGACCATGATCAATTACCAAAATTTTATCTGCATTTTTAATCGTTGACAGACGATGGGCAATCACAAAACTAGTTTTATCTTTCATCAAAGTAGTCATAGCATTTTGAACATCTACTTCGGTTTGACTATCAATCGAGGCCGTTGCTTCATCCAAAACTAAGACCGGAGACTTGGCAATAAAGGCTCTAGCAATACTCAGAAGTTGACGCTGGCCTTGTGATAATTGACTAGCATTTTCACTCAAAATTGTTTCATATCCATTAGGCAGTTGTTCAATAAATTTGTCAGCGTTAGCAGCCTTTGCCGCACTTATGACCTCTTCATCACTAGCATTTGGTCTACCTAAACGGATGTTTTCACGAATGCTTAAATTGAATAGAAATGATTCTTGTTGAACGACTGTTACTAAATGACGCAGATCATGTCGTCTAATCTTGGTCACATCATGCCCATCCAAAAGAATTCGTCCTTTTTGTAAAGGGTACAGATTGGTCAATAAGTTCATTATAGTCGTTTTCCCGGCTCCCGTTGGTCCAACTAAAGCAATCACTTTTCCAGGATCGGCAACTATATTAATATCTTTCAAAATCAATTTTTTATCATAGGCAAAATAAACGTCCTCAAATTCTACATGTCCTATAGCGCTAGGCAAACCGATAGAATCTTGACTATCTTTTTCTGGCTCTTCATCAATCAACTGAAAAACACGTTGCGCACTTGCTAAAGAAAGCTGTAATGTATTGATCAAATTTAAAACATTATTTATAGGACCAGTAAAGTTACGTAAATAAATTAGGAAGGTAAAGATAATTCCTACGGTAATATTACCAAAACCACCAATAATTGAAATTGCACCAACGGCTGTAATCAATAGATAGGCAATGTTATTAGTCATGTTATTAAATGGACCAATAATTGAAGATAATGCTTGAGCCTTAAATGCTGCTCTAGTATATTGAGAATTTACTTGATCAAACTCATTCAAAGTAATGCTTGTATGATTAAACAGCTGAACTAATTGCTTACCGGAAACAGTTTCTTCAATTTGAGTATTTAACTTTCCCAATGACTCTTGCTGAGTTAAAAAAGCTTTCTGAGTTAGTTTCGCAATACCTTTAGAAAACAAATACGTCGCAACTGTACTAAGAATAGCAATCAACGTAAGTATCGGTGACAAAATCAACATTGCTAATCCCATGCCGATTACACTGATTATCCCCGTAAATAATTGGACAAAGCTTTGCATCAAAGCAGTATTGATATTATCTACATCATTAGTCAAGCGACTCATAATATCTCCATTATCGTGAGTATCAAAATATTTCATAGGCAGCCGTTGTAAATTGCCAAAAACATCTTGTCTTATTTGATTACTCGTTGCTTGAGCCACTTTTATAATGATTGAATTTTGAAAATACGTAAAAATACTAGAAACAAAGTAAATAATCGCTAGGAAAATACATACTGTAATCAGTGCTCGTAAACGATTTTTATCAATATATTGGTCAACGATAATCCCATTCATTCGATTACCAACAATCGTAACTGATGTTGTTATTATTGTTAATCCAAATACTAGTAATAGCTTCCAACGATAATTCGACAAGTAATTCCACATTCTTTTAATAGTTGCTTGCCAATTGTCTAAGTTAACCTTTTGTGGATGAATATTTCTCGGAGCCCTTTTATGCATGTCCAAAATCAACATCTCCCATCTGTGTTTGAACTAATTGACGATAAAATTGGGATTGCTGCAGCAACTGTTGATGCGTTCCCAGAGCTGTTATTTGTCCATCTTGTAAAACTAAGATTTTATCACAATCCATAATATTAGTTACTCGTTGAGAAACTATTAATGTAGTTTTATTTTGGCGTAATTTCTCTAATCTTTGCTTGATTAAAGCATTCGTTGTTTGATCGACTGCACTAGTAGCATCATCCAATACTAAAATGTCAGATTGCATTACCAAAGCACGAGCGATGTTCAATCTTTGGCGTTGACCACCCGAGAAATTTTTTCCAGCTTGTTCAACTGAAGCTTGATATTTGTCGGGTAATTGTTCAATAAACTCACTACTCATTGATGTTTGGCTAGCTTGTTTTAAGGCAGCTTTAGAAGCATCGGACTTTCCATAAGTTAAATTACCTAAAATATTTCCCGAAAAAAGCAAGGAATCTTGAAGAGCTACGGCAATTTTTCGATGCAAATCATTTAGTGACAATTTTTTAATATCTACTCCACCAACCTTAATTTGACCTCGATAATCATCGTATTTTCGAGTCAAAAGATTAATTAGTGAACTCTTTCCAGAACCAGTTTCTCCAATAATCCCTAACCATTGTCCATCTCCGATTTTAAAATTAATTTCATTCAAAATTGGTTTACTATTATTAAAACCAAAACTCACATTCTTAAATTCAATATCACTATTCGAAGGCATTTTTTCTGCATGCATAACTACTCGTTCATTAGTTTCAAGATTCAAAATATCTTGAACTCTACTCGAACTAGTGATTGCTCGTGAAAAGGCTGTAATAATATTAACTGTTTGAATCATAGCTGTTGTGATTTGAATCATGTAGTTTACAAAAGCAATAATCTGACCGTCACTGATCGTATTACTGATTGCTAAACTACCACCGTAGCCAATAGCGACAATAACACCAATATTTAGCATCAATTGAATGACCGGCGATAATATAACAGTGGCTAATGAAGCTAATTGACTATTTTGCTGCAATTTTTTATTCTGTTCAGTAAATTGTTGTAACTGATGATTTTCTAAAACATAGGCTTTGATTGTCTTAGCACCTTGAAGATTTTCTCGCATCACTCGATTGACAGCATCAACTGATTGCTGCATCCGGGTATATTTGGGAATACTTCTACGAACAACAATTATTAAAAAAATAATCAAAAAAGGCATTATTATTCCCAGTATTGGAGCCAAATCAGGACAAATGATGATTGACATAACAATTCCGCCAAACAGTAACATAGGAGAACGTACCAACCCTCTTGTTACCATCATGACTAAATTTTGCATTTGCGTAACATCATTAGTAATTCTAGTTATCAAAGTAGCTGGTGATAAACTCTTTGGTTGAAGGTCGTTTAACGCTACGTCTAAAAGATGGCTTCTTAACGACTCTCCCATCTTTAAAGAAGCAAAACTTCCTAAAGCACCACAACTGCCACCAAAAATTAATCCTAGGACTGCAAACATAGTCATTAATAATGCATTATGGATTACATATCCCAAATCACCTTTAGCTAAACCTTGGTCAATAATTTTAGACATCAAGGTCGGCTGCTGTAAATCACAAAAAACCTCTCCTAACATGATCAAGGGAGCAAAAAAGAAACTTAACCTTGCCTTACCTTGAATATGTTGCATTACAATTCGAAACAAATTTTCACTTCCCATAAAAAAAGCGTCACGAACTCCTATGACCTAGTGAGGACTAAGGAATCCGTGACGCTATAAAAATGTCTGCTTTAATCTTATTACAGTCTGCTTTTGTAATCAAGAATTGAGATTATGTTTTCGTAAAACATTTATTATCATTGATTTTGAATGTACAAAAATAGCATCTATTCAGAGTCTCCGTTTCGGAAAACTTCTATATAGATGCTATTATTTACTTTTTTATAAAATTATTTAGTTTGTTCATTATTTAATTTGATAATTTCGAGAATTACATCGCAAGCTTTTTCCATGGACTCTTCAGCCACATATTCAAAACGTCCGTGCATATTCTCTCCACCAGCAAAGAGATTAGGAGTTGGCAATCCCATAAATGAAATGGTTGAACCATCTGTACCACCACGTACTGGAGCTTCATCAGGTTCGATACCAAGATTCTTCATAGCTTGCTCAGCAATGTGAACAACCTCCATATGATCCTTCATAACTTCATACATGTTGTAGTATTGATCGACCATATCGATTTTTACCGTATCAGCACCGTATTTATCATTTAATTCTTTAACGATTTCGGTAACTTTGTTCTTACGGCTCTCCAAACCATCACGTTCAAAGTCACGAATGATATAAGACATATCGGTGTGATCAATCGTCCCTTGTTCATCACAGAGCAAGTAGAATCCTTCACGACCTTCTGTCTTTTCTGGAACTTCATCAGCTGGCAACATGCTTTGGAATTCACTAGCAATCAACATTGAGTTGACCATGATTCCCTTGGCACCAGATGGGTGAACATCTTTACCAGTGATGTGAACTTTTAGACTAGCAGCTGAGAATGTTTCAAATTCAAGTTGTCCAACTGGACCACCATCAACTGTGTAAGCAAAGTCAGCTCCAAAATCTTTGACATCGAACTTCTTAGCACCAGTACCGATTTCTTCATCAGGTCCTAGTCCAATCTTGATCTTACCATGCTTAATTTCTGGATGATTAATCAAATATTCCATTGTTGTGATGATTTCAGCAACACCAGATTTATCATCTGAACCCAATAAAGTGTCACCACTAGTAGTAATCAATGTTTGACCATTGTATTTCTTCAATGATGGAAAAACTGCAGGATCAAGCGTGTATTTGCCAGCCTCATCTAGCTTAATAACACTTCCATCATAATTTTCGACGATTTTTGGTTTGATATTTTCTGAATTAAAGTCAGCAGTATCAACGTGAGAAATCAATCCCAAAACTGGAACATCTTTATCAAGATTTGAAGGCAATTCCGCTGTCAAATATGAGTCAACTTTTCGAATTTTAACATCCTTCATTCCGATTTCCATTAATTCTTCAGCTAATTTCTTCAAGAATTCTGTTTGTCTTTCAGTTGAAGGAACAGTGTCTGAATATTCGTCAGAACGAGTATTTTGCTTTACATATTCCAAAAAACGAGGAATCAATTTTTCATACTTTATTGCCATTTTTATACGCTCCCTATAAAAAATTATATGGTTCTGTATCTACATTTGATTGTACTATATCCAAATCAATTTTATTAGACCTTTTCCAATCATTTAAAATATTAGCCATTTTTTTTATAAAGATTGCTTCAATATGATGTCCTGGATCAATTACATTCAAGCCATTAGCCATCATATCGTGGGCTGTATGATAATAAACATCCCCAGTAATAAAGGTATCAGCACCGGCTTTTAAAACCTCTGGATAGAATTTTCCAGCATCGCCACCGATAACAGCAACTTTTTGAACCGGTTGTCCTAAATCTGATTTCACATAACGTAAATTTGAAACATTGAAATCATCACGAACTTTCTTAGCAAAATCAATTAAAGCCATAGGCTCTTTTAATTCTCCCATACGACCGATCGAATAATCATCATCTTCATCTAGAAAACGAACATTTTCTAAGCCTAACTCTTCCATTAGCCAATCATTCATACCATTATGTGCTTTATCCAAGTTAGTATGACTAGCATAGACCGAAATGTTATTAGCTAATAAATCACGATACATTTTATTTTGTGGTGAAGCCAAGTCTAAATTATGAGCAGCGTGGAACATTACCGGGTGGTGAGCCACAATCAAATCAATCTTTTTATCGATTGCTTCTTGAACTACATTAGGGCGAACATCCAAAGTTGTCATAACTCGGTGAATCTCTTGATTCCTGTCACCTAGTTGAAAACCAGTAGGATCACCCTCCATCTTAATTGATAATGGAGCAATTTCTTCAATTTTTTCGATAACATCTTGAACTTTAACCATTATAGTATCTCCTCAATATATTTAATATCTTGGTTCATTGCCGCAATCTTTTCTTGATCGATGACTTTGGCATTGTGCATATTGGCTACTGCTTTTTTAAAATTGTTCAATTTATGTTCCCATTTAGCAATAAACGTTGGGGTTTTCTTTTGCATTAATATCGGCCCCATTAAATATTGGGCTTGGGTTAAACTAACCGGTTCATTCACTTTCTGAGCTTTAATAATTTCGTAAACATGATGTTCTTCAGCAATGATGCTTTCATCAACGATTTTGAAATTATTATCAACCAACCAGTGACGTACGAGTGGTTCACCAATATTGGGTTGCAAAACTAGGGTTTTTACATTGGATAATTGTTCTTGTGTGGCACGAGTTAAAATATCTTTGATCAAAATTCCGCCCATACCAGCAATTACTACGGTATCAATTTTGTCATTTTCGTTAATGACAGCTAACCCGTCACCCAAACGAACATCGATTTTTTCACTCAAGCCAAATTTGTCAACATCTTCTTTAGAACGAGACATTGGTCCTTTGGCAACTTCACCAGCAATCGCAAAACTAGCAATGTTAGTTTCAATCAATTCAACTGGTAAATATGCGTGATCAGAGCCGATATCGGCTACTCTAGTATTTTTATCAACCATTTGGTAAACGGCTTGTAATCTCTTTGAAAGTAAAGTCACTTTAACCTCTATTCTGCAGTCTTTTTATCTAAGTCTGTCATGTATTCACGTGTCATTGGCATAGCAGTTCCACTTGGACCATTTGTCAACAAGTATTGGATAACATCAATATTACCACTTTCAAATGAAGCGGCACAGGCTTGAAGATACAAGTCCCACATACGAACGAATCTTTCACCGTACATTTCGTTAACTTGATCTTTGACCTTATTAAAATTACGATCCCAAATTTCAACTGTCTTTTGATAGTGTCGACGTAACGGCTCTAAGTCATCGATTTGAAGTCCAGCATCCAAAATGTGACCAACATTTTCCTTAACATCAGGAATGTAGCCACCTGGGAAGATATATTTAACTAACCAAGCATCGACACCAACACCATAATGTTGACCAGTAATACCGTGAATCAAGGCATTCCCATTTGGTTTTAAGTTCTTCTTAACAGTTTCAAAATAACCAGGTAGATTATCCTTACCAACGTGTTCGAACATACCAACGGAAACCACATGATCAAATTTTTCAGTAACTTCACGATAGTCTTCTAACATTACTTCCATTTGATCAGAAAGATTTTCATCTTGAATCTTTTGGTTCACGTAATCATATTGTTCCTGACTAAGAGTAACACCTTTAGCCTTCAACCCATATTCTTTAGCAGCGGTAAACATCATTGTTCCCCAACCGCAACCAATATCAAGAATCGTTTCACCAGGCTTAGTGTTTAGCTTATTCAAGATGTGATGAACTTTATTCATTTGAGCTTGTTCCAAAGTATCTTCTGGTGTTCTGAAATAAGCAGCAGAATAAGTCATAGTCTTATCCAACCATAACTTGTAAAAATCATTACCAATATCGTAATGTTCTTGGATCTCTTTTTTATTTCCTTCTTCAGAGTGATTGAACTTAGGAATATATTTCTTTAATTTCAAACTAGACATAAAACTATCTGATTGAGTATAAGCAGAAGTGATCAATTTTTGAATTGAACCTTCGATCTCAATCTTCTTATCCATGTAGGCTTCACCAAGAGTCAAAGTAGCATGTTTGACAACCTCAGAAATTGGAACCTTGTCATTAAACTTAACCGTTATATCAGACTTGCCCTCTGGTCCATAATTCTTTTCTTTTCCGTCCCAGTAAATCACCTTAATGGGAATAGTAAATGAACGGGAAAATATCTCATCGTAAATCTTTTTATCTAACATAACTTCCTCCAAAACAATAGATAATATAATTGTAAATCAAATCATGAAAAAATATAAAGGAAAAGTACTGATTTTCAGAAACATAATTATAAAAACGTCTTTTTTTATCTAGCATGATATTGAAAAAGACAAGTGAAACATAAAAAAGACCACCATAAGGTGATCCAATTTAATTATTCTAGAAAATCCTTCAATTGTTTTGATCTTGATGGGTGACGTAATTTTCTCAAAGCTTTGGCTTCAATTTGACGAATTCTTTCACGAGTAACGCCAAATACCTTACCTACTTCTTCAAGTGTTCTTGTACGTCCATCGTCCAATCCGAAACGCAAACGTAAAACATTTTCTTCACGATCTGTCAAAGTATCCAAAACATTTTCTAGTTGTTCCTTCAACAATTCGTATGAAGCATGATCTTCTGGACTAGTTGCATCAGAATCTTCGATGAAGTCACCAAGATGTGAGTCATCCTCTTCACCAATAGGTGTTTCCAAAGAAACTGGTTCTTGAGCAATTTTTAGAATATCACGAACTTTACCAGTTGGCATGTCCATTTCAGCACCAATTTCTTCAGGAAGTGGTTCACGACCTAGGTCTTGAAGCAATTGACGTTGAATTCTGATCAATTTGTTGATAGTTTCAACCATGTGAACTGGAATACGAATAGTTCTAGCTTGGTCAGCGATAGCACGCGTAATAGCCTGTCTGATCCACCAAGTTGCATAAGTCGAGAACTTGAATCCTAGACGATAATCAAACTTCTCAACGGCCTTCATTAGACCCATGTTACCTTCTTGAATCAAGTCAAGGAATTGCATTCCACGTCCAACGTATCTCTTGGCAATAGAAACAACCAAACGCAAGTTAGCTTCAGCTAGTTTTTGCTTAGCCACTTCATCACCTTGTTCAATCTTCAAAGCAAGATCTACTTCTTGTTGAGCATTAAGCAATGGAACACGACCGATTTCCTTTAAGTACATACGAACAGGGTCGTTTACTTTGATATCAGTTGGTGCGGTAGTATCGTTTTTCTTAGTCTTTTTCTCTTCTTTCTTTTCTTTTAGAAGAGCTAATTTACTAGGATTACCTTTATCATCAACAACACCGATACCGACATCTTCAAGTTCACTAACGAAGTTAGTCAAAGCATCACCCTTTAATTTGTAAGGTTTGATGATTTTTTCTTGAAGGTCATCTTCAGTGATCTTACCAGTCTTCTTAAGATCCTTGATAAGTTTCTTAGTTGCTGCTTTTAATTCTTTTGATACTGCTGGTTTCTTAGTTGCCATATATTATTCCTCCAGTATGCTTAATTGCTAAGGATTCTTCTTACTTTAATCAATTGCTGCGTTAACTCTAACTGCAATTGATTGTCACCGACCATCGCCGCCTTTTTGAGTTGCTGATTGATGTCACTTAATTGCGACTCCAATCCAGAATTCTTGATATTGTTCATATAATCATCAATTTCTTGATCATTATATTCAACTGGCATATTCATCATTTCAAGTTCTGCTAACAAATTTTTATCGTCATTATCTAAAACATTCATAAAATCAGAGATATTGATCTCTTCTGCTGCATCATTTTGTTCAGCATACGACAACAATGAGTCAAAAATTCGTTGGTAATTTTGGTGAACAAACTTGAAACCATCACCCTTTAAATTAATTCTGATCTCGGGGAAATTGATTGCCCAATACAACAAATACCGCTCAGATTTCTCTAGACGATCATATTTGGGTCTAACACTCGAGGTGACTTTTTCCAAAGCATGTTGTTGAACGTCTTTATAATTATTGGCTGGTTTTTGAATTGAAATTTGACGCCGTAATGTATCTAATTCCTTATTGATAGCGTCTTTTGAGACATTCATCTCATCAGCAACCCTGCCAACATACATATCAACTTCAACAGGCGATTGTAATTTTACGATCTCTTTTAACGACTGATTCAAAAATTCCAACTGATCATGTTCGTTATTGAGATTATAGTTACGTTTGAAGTAATTCAAAATGAAGGAAATTGGCGTTTGAACACTATTAGCTAAATTTTGAAACTTCTCAGAACCCTCACTCTTAATGAACTCATCAGGATCCTTTTTATCCGGAATGCTGATAACTCCATAAGTGAAACGTTCATCAGTCAGTTGAGTCAAAGCCCGATAAGTAGCTTCAACTCCAGGATCATCGCCATCGTAACAAATATTGATTTGATTAGTCAGACGACTTAAAACGTATAACTGTTGATCTGTCAAACTAGTACCCATCGAAGCCACACCATTAGTGACACCGGCTTTGTACGCACTAATAACATCCATAAAACCTTCAAACAGAATCACATTGCCTTTTTCACGGATTTCTTTTTTGGCATTGTTCAAATTGAACAGAGTCTTACCTTTGTTAAAAATCTCCGTTTCAGGACTATTAAGATACTTAGCTGTTGAAGCTTCCTTATCTAAAATACGTCCTGAGAAAGCAATGATATTGCCAGACTCGTCAGTAATTGGAATCATTACTCGATCCCGAAAACGGTCAAACAACTCCCCTTCTTGATTTTGTGCAAACAATCCCGATTTCCTCAAAATATCTTCACTGATATCTCGATCTTTGAAAAACTGTAACAAAAGATTGTTATTATTTGGTGCGTAGCCGATACCAAAAGTTTGAATTAAGTCATCATCCAGTTGACGATTTCTTAAATACTTCAAAGAATTGGTGCCATTCTCTGTTTTCAATAAAATGTGACTATATAGCTTAGCTGCATCAGCATACATTTTCAAAAGAGTTTGGCTATCAGAATTTTGGTATTGATTGTTCTTAGCTTCGTATTGGTCAGGGACAGGAATATTACCCATTTGGGCAACTTCAATTACGGCTTCTGGAAAAGATTTGTTTTCCATCTCCATAATGAATTTGAAAACATTACCCCCACGACCACAACTAAAGCAGTGAAAAATTTGCTTGTCCTCTGCAACTGAAAACGAAGGAGTTCGTTCTTCATGAAACGGGCAAAGTCCAAACAAATTCTTACCTGACTTTTTTAATTGTACGTACTTACTAATAACATCGACGATATTAGTTTTCGAGGTAACTTCATCAATGAATTCCTGAGGAATCCGTGTTGCCATGGCCGTCACCTCCTGCTTAATAGATGTTAAAATCGTTCACGATCTTAACCACCAGCGACTAGTAAATAAAAAAGTGCTCCCACAAAAAGTGCAAACTGGGACCACTAGTCACTTGTCAACTATTCATTATACACGGTCCTATATAAAAGTCACGTAATTAACTTGCTTTTTGACGAATTTTTTGAAAATAAAAAAACTGCCCAAAAGGCAGCTTCTTCAAAACGCTTATTTAGTAACGATCTTAGATAAATCACCCAAGTTAGCAATCAAGTGATTGGCAATAACTAATTGAGTCAAACGATTATTCTTAACTTTTTCATCTTTAGCCATGATCATATTTTCATCAAAATATGAGTCAATTACAGGACGTAAAGCAGCTAATTGTTTGAATAAATCTTCAGCGTTGTCATTCTTGATAGCAGCGACTTGTTGATTCAACTGTGATTCAGATGGATTTTCAAATAGTGAATCATCAACGGCCAAATCATCAGAATAACCGAACTTAGCTTTCTTAGACAAGTTCACGATTCTGCCAAGAGCTTCCATAACTACCTTGAAGTCATCATCGTTAACGTGGTTTTGAAGCACTTGAGCAACGTTGATCATTTCGATAGCGTCAATATTTGAACCACCAGCAACAGCATCAATGATGTCAGTTCTGATCTTGTTTTGCTTCAACAATTGACGAACACGATCGATCATGAAGTCGATTACATCTTGTTTATGAGCATTCAAGTCTAATTTTTCAGGAACTGTTACATTGTCCTTCAAGTAATCTTGTAAGTCATTTAAGTTCATTGACCATTGATATTGATCAAGAATTCTAACGATACCATAAGCTTGACGACGCAAAGCATAAGGATCATTTGAACCACTAGGAATCAAATCAACAGCAAAGAACGTTTCAATTGAATCTAATTTGTCAGCAATAGCTAAGGCTGCACCAACTTTAGTTTCTGGCAAAGCGCCTTCTGAAGAAATTGGCATGTAGTGTTCTCTAATTGCTTGAGCAACGGCTTTTGTTTCACCCATGATCTCAGCGTACTTCTCACCCATGACACCTTGTAATTCAGAGAATTCATCAACCATGTTAGTTACAAGATCAAACTTGTAAATGTCACTAGCACGGAGCAAATCTTTTCTTTCTGTGTCTGAGAATTGGAAAATATCAGCTAAATGGTCAGCAATTTGGTGTACACGAGCCATTTTTTCATACATTGTACCGATTTTAACGTGGAAGTTAACTGATTTAAGTTTTTCAACGTAATCAGCAATGGTCTTCTTTTGATCTTCCTTAAAGAAGAAGTCAGCATCTTCTAGACGAGCTACTAGAACTTTTTCATTACCACGAATAACGTTTTCAATGTGTTCTGAGTTACCATTTCTAACCCCGATAAAGTAAGGAGCTAAGTTTCCTTCTTGGTCACGAACGTAGAAATATCTTTGGTTATCTTTCATTGAAGTAATCAAAACTTCATCAGGAATTTCCAAATATTTCTTGTCGAATGAACCATAGAAAGTAGTTGGATATTCAACTAAGTTGTTAACTTCTTCCAACAAGTCAGCATCTACATCGATATCCCAGTTGTTATCTTGAGCAATTTTTGCGATTTGGTCAGAAATAATTTGTTTACGAACTTTAGCATCAACGATAACAAATTGTGACTTTAATTTTTCAACATAATTTTTAGCGTCGTCGATTTCAACATCTTGACCTAAGAATCTGTGACCGCGACTGATACGGCCAGAAACAACGTCCAAAATCTTTACTGGTACTTCTTCAGTATCCAATAGTGATACCAACCAGTGAATTGGTCTGATGTATTCAAAGTCATATGAACCCCAACGCATTCTTGTAGGGAATGTGATGGCTTTGATAACTTCGTCCATATGGCTCAAAACATCTTCAACTTTTTGACCATCTTCATGCTTTTGGATGTAAGCATATTCTGTACCTTTAAGATCTTCAAAGAAAATATCGTCGGCAGTCATCCCTTGTCCACGAGCAAATCCTTGAGCAGCTTTAGTCCAGTTGCCGTCAGCATCTTGGGCAATCTTTTTAGAAGGTCCCTTTGCTTTAACATCAATATCAGTTTGCTTTTCAGCGATACCTTTAACCAAAATAGTCAAACGTCTAGGAGTTGAATACTTTTCGATTGAATCAAAAGAAATACGATTTTCTTTCAAGAATTTTTCAGCTCTTTGGGCAAATTGGTTCACACTCTTAGTTACAACGTGAGCTGGCATTTCTTCCAAACCAATTTCTAATAAGTAATTTTTAGTCATTTGCTTTCTCCTTTGCATCACTATTTGCTAAAAGTGGGAAGCCACGTTTCTTTCTTTCTTCAACGAAGGCCTTAGCAACCTTGTGAGCCATCTTTCTAATACGTGACAAGAAGGCAGCACGTTCAGTAACTGAAACAGCACCTCTGGCATCTAGCAAGTTAAATGTATGTGAACATTTCAAAATGTAATCATAAGCTGGGTGAACCAAACTTAGATCCATCAAACGGTTAGCTTCTTTTTCATATTCATCGAAGAATTTGAAAAGCATATCTTGATTGCTTTCTTCAAATGAGTATTTTGAGTGTTCGTATTCAGGTTCTTTGAAGATATCACCGTACAATACGCCATCACCCCATTCAAGATCATAAACTGAGTTAACATCTTGGATGTATGATGCTAAACGTTCTACACCATATGTGATTTCACTAGTTGTTGGGTGACATTGAAGTCCACCGACTTGTTGGAAGTATGTAAATTGGGAAACTTCCATACCGTCAAGCCAAACTTCCCAACCAACACCGGCACAACCCATTGATGGGTTTTCCCAGTTATCTTCAACGAAACGAATATCATGTTCCAAAGGTTCAATTCCTAAAGCACGAAGTGAATCTAAGTAATATTCTTGGATATCTTCTGGAGCTGGTTTCATAACTACTTGGAATTGGTGGTGTTGGTATAAACGGTTAGGGTTTTCACCATAACGACCATCAGCGGGACGTCTTGAAGGTTCAACGTAGGCAGCATTCCAAGGTTCAGGTCCAATGGCACGAAGGAACGTATAAGGACTCATTGTTCCGGCACCTTTTTCTGTATCATAAGCTTGCATCAACATGCAGCCCTTACTACCCCAAAACTTTTGGAGCGTAAGAATCATATCTTGTATATTTAATTTTTTGACCATGTTTTCTCCCTTCGGATGGATACAAAAAAATCCCTTGCAGGTACACTGAGGTACTTCTGCAAGGGACGAGTATTCGCGGTTCCACCCTAATTCAGGACTAAGTCCTGCTCTTTTATATTCAAATTAAATCGTACGCCATAATTCAATCGAAGCTTTCACTATTCTTCGTCGCTGTTTCAACATTTATCAATATAACCATTTTTGTAAAAATTGTCAATCCACTAAAAACGAACTCGCTTCATTTTGTCAATAAAAGTTTTGCTTTTAGGATAGTAGCCAACTGTTCCTAAATAAATTGCATCAATGGCATGCTGAATCAAATCTTTATTATTCTCTTTGATTTCGATTCGCCCTACTTGTGAAAGATCGATTTTACTAAATAGCCTCAAGAAATAAATGATTCGTTTCGGAATATGCAAGCGATGGATATCTTCGTCAAAATGCTTTGAACAAATAATCCCACCTAATAAGACTGAAAAATCAAAGACACCTTCAGTTTCACCACCAACGACACAGCTATCCATATTGGGGGCCACTCCAAAAGCACTTAACAGTTTCATCTGCATAATATTGACAATAATTTGGGCATCATAGCCATTTTCAATGTACAACAAAGCTTTAAACAACATTCGATACCATGAGTCTGGCACTGGGTCGTCGACAAAAGCTTCATGATACAGATCAAATAAAAAGGTCGCATAGGCATTCAATTCGATATCTTGGACGATTTCATCAAATTGCTTGATATTACTAGCTGAATTCAAATAAGATAAGCCATCATTTTTGACGACTCCCAAATAATCGCCATAAGAAAAAGTAATCACTGCTCCAGAAATTTTTGACTTAGCGGTCTGGGTCCCTCGGACTAAAAAAGTCTTAAATCCATACTCCTTAGTCAAAATAGTAACTAGTGCATCCCTTTCCTTGTAACGTTGCCTACGAACGACGATACCAAAAAAATTAGTTGGAACTTGAGCCATTAATTATTCAAGTCCTTCAATGAATAGCCAGCACTTGCTAAGAAGGCTGGATCATCACGCCAGTTCTTTTTAACACGAACCCAAAGTTTCAAATTGACTTTTTCACCTAATAAATGTTCGATCTTAATTCTTGAACCGATACCAATATTCTTAAGCATTGAACCACCTTTACCGATAACGATTGGCTTTTGACTATCACGTTCAACATAGATATAAGCTTCAATTTGAAGTTTACCAGCTTCTGAACGTTGATTCATCGATTCAACTACTACGGCAATTGAGTGAGGAATTTCATCACGAGTATCTTCCAAAATCTTTTCACGAATCAATTCTCCAACAATGAAGTATTCAGGGTGGTCAGTAATTTGATCATCAGCGTAATATTGAGGACCAACTGGCAAGGCTTTTGTCAAAGAGTCAATCAAATCATCGACATTATTACCATTTGTAGCTGAAATTGGAATAATTTCAGCAAAATCCATCAAGTCTTTGTATTCATCAATTTGTGGTGCCATTTCATCGGGGTTGATCAAATCAATCTTATTTAAAATCAAGAAAACTGGAGCCTTAACTTTCTTCAATTCTTCAATGATAAATTTATCTCCAGGTCCTGCTTGTTCACCGGCTTCAGTCATGAAAAGTACCGCATCGACTTCTTTTAGAGCCGAAATAGCAGCTTTATCCATGTATTGATCCAAATCATTATGAGGTTTATGAATACCTGGTGTATCCAAAAAGATGATTTGACGCTCGTCGTCAGTATAAATACCTTGGATCTTGTTACGAGTTGTTTGAGCCTTTGGTGAAGTGATGGCAATTTGTTCTTTAATGATACGATTCATAAAAGTTGATTTACCAACATTAGGACGTCCGATAATTGCAACGAATCCTGATTTAAAGTTATTTTCCATAATTATTCCATATCCTTATCACTGATTATTCAGTTGTTTTGTAATTCCCAATTACTAATTATAATACAAGAGATTGATTAATCCTCAAAGTAAAACATAACAAAAAAGAATACAAAGCTAAGCCTTATATTCTTTTTAAAATTATTTTTCTAAGCCATAGGCACTAAGAATTTTTTCTTGAAGACCAATCATAACTTTTTCGTCTTCTTTTTTAATATGATCATAGCCATTTAAGTGCAAGATACCATGAACGATCGTATAACCTAATTCACGGTCAAATGAATGTTCATATTCCTTGGCATGTTCATCAACAATTTCAACACTGATAAATAAATCGCCTAAATCGACTGGCAAATCAGGAATTTGTGCTTCTAAGTAATCCAAAGAATCTTCACCATCATTGATAGCAAAACTGATAACATCAGTCGCACGATCAGTATCACGATATTCTTTGTTGATCTCATGTATCTTATCTTTAGTAACAAAATGAATCGACAATTGAGTACTATCTTTTAGTTCCAATTTGTTAAAAGTGAATTGAACGATATCTTTGACCCAATTTTCTCTTGCTTGGTCAATCAAATTATCATCATTGTAAATTTCTAAGTCCATAATAATAATCCCCAATAGTTATTTTTTAGTTTTATCTGAATCCTCATAAGCATCGATAATTTCAGCAACAACTGGGTGTCTAACAACATCCGCTGAACTGAAGTTTACAAATCCAATATGTGGTAAATCTTTTAAAATTGCTTGTGCTTGAATCAAACCACTTCTTTGATGACCGGGCAAATCAATTTGTGAGATATCACCATTAACAATCATCTTAGAATCAAAGCCTAAACGTGTCAAAAACATCTTCATTTGCTCTCTAGTAGTGTTTTGAGCCTCATCTAGGATAACGAAGGCCTCATCCAACGTACGCCCTCTCATGTAAGCTAAGGGGGCCACTTCGATTACGCCACGTTCAAGAAGTCGACTAGTATGGTCAGCTCCATAAATTGCATATAAAGCATCGTAGATTGGTCTCATATATGGATCAACCTTTTCTTTCAAATCACCAGGCAAGAATCCCAGACTTTCTCCAGCTTCAACAGCAGGACGAGTTAAGATGATTCTTTTAACACGACCTTGTTTCAAAGCTGCAATAGCCATAACAACAGCTAAGTAAGTTTTACCAGTACCAGCTGGTCCGACTCCAAAGGTAATATCGTTATGATTTATAGCATTAACATATTGCTTTTGACCAAAGTTTCTAACACGAACTGGCTTGCCACTAAAATCTTTCAGCAATTCATCTTTATACAAATCGCCAAAGTATTCTAATGTGCCCCGTTCAACCATTTTCATTCCACTGACGATATCGGCTGAACCTAAACTGATACCTGTTTGAGCTAATTCAATCAATTTCTTTAATAATGCTAAGGCTTGATGAACATTCCCATCAACGCCTGTCACATCTAAGCGATCACCAAATGCATGAATCTGGACATCGAGTCCTTCCTCAATCAAATGCAAATTACTATCGTTAACTCCGAAAAGGTTAATTGCGTTTTGAGGATTTTTGATTTGAATGCTTTCTTTTATTTGTTCAACTTTTTCTGCCAATAAACACCCAACCTTCCTATTAATTTGAATGATAGCACAATGAGCGATTTTTTTGACAAAAAAAAGGTTAAAACAATAAATTGTTTTAACCTTTCGAAACTATCTATTAACGACGTTTCTTGTTGCGCTTACGAGCAGCCTCAGATTTTAACTTTCTCTTGACACTTGGCTTTTCGTAAAACTCACGTTTTCTATATTCTTGAAGAGTACCACTCTTTGAAACGGAACGTTTGAATCGACGAAGAGCATCATCAAGCGACTCGTTTTCACGAACGACGGTTTTTGCCATATGATAATCCCTCCTTCCGATTTCTAACGTAACTGTCTATTGCTCTTGCAGTTCATATGTTATTATAACAAAAAGAAGATAATGTTCAAATAATTTTTTACATTTTTTTGGAGGAATTTATTATGAAACAAGAATTAGACGTTTTTGTATTGTCCGATGGAGTCGGCGAAACCGCTCTAAGAGTTGCTAAAGCAGCTTTCATCCAATTTCCAGAAATGGATACCACTTACACTAAGTATCCTTTTATAAAAAAAGATGAACAACTAAATAACATCTTAAAGATGGCCAAAGAGAAGAAAGCGGTCGTTTTGCACACAATTGTTTCAAAAGAAACTTGTAAAGTTATTAATGAATTTTGCCAAGATAATGGCATCGTCTATTACGATATTTTAAATCCTATCATTGGAACTTTCTCACAAATGACTAAACAAGTTCCAATTCGTAAAAAAGGGTTGATTCACGAACTTGATAAAGATTACTTCGATATGATCTCCGCCATGGAATTTACTGTTAGCAATGATGATGGCCAGAATCCTAAAGGATTTTTAGAAGCTGACCTTGTCCTTTTGGGCATCTCTAGAACCTCCAAAACGCCGCTCTCACTTTATCTAGCCAATAAAAACATCAAAGTAGCCAATCTTCCATTAAGCCCTGTGACAGGCATTCCTGACGAATTGTGGGACGTTGATCCTAAGAAAATCGTTGGTTTGACAAATGATATTAACGTTTTAAGTAAAATCCGTAGTCAGAGAATGATTGCTTACGGTCTAAGTGCCAACACTACTTATTCCGAAGAGGACGAAATTCAAAAAGAACTCGATTACTCCAATAAATTATATAAGAAATTAGGATGTCCCGTTATTAATGTTGCCGACAGATCAATTGAAGAGACTGCCGCAATTATCATGGAAATTTTACATTTTGATGGTTATAAAAAAGGATAATCAAAAAACACGCATTAAATTAAATAGACCAGAATCATCGTATATTGATTATTCTGGTCTATTTTTTAACAAAAAATTATATTTAGTTTTAATCAGTATCAATTTCAAATTGCATCAATTTTGATTTAATAAATTTTCACATTAACTCTTTATCCATAGAACACACTGCCTAGTTATTGTTAATTAGCTTTTCCTTCATTTCAGGATCAAATTTATTAGCTAGAAGCATTTCAATTTCTGGTTTAAATGGAGCAATTCCCTTTTTGTCATTTTCATTGCGTTTGACATAAGGAGTTTCCATAATCTTAGGAACGTTTTCCAACTGTGGATGATGAGCTACATAACTCAAAGCATCAAAGCCTATCGTACCAAAGCCGATATCTTCATGGCGATCTTTATGGGAGCCACGTTCATTCTTAGAATCATTCAAATGAATGACTGATAGATTCTCCAAACCAATAATGTGATCAAATTCATTCAAGACACCATCAAAATCATTCTTGACGTCATAACCAGCATCACTCATGTGACAAGTATCCATTGTGACGGACAACTTATCATTTTGAGCACAATTATCAAAAATTTGTGCAATTTGTTCGAAACTTGTTCCTACTTCAGTTCCCTTACCAGCCATCGTCTCAATTGCAATCGAAACTTTTTGGTTAGGATCAATTATTTCGTTCAAGGCTTGACCGATTTGCTTCAGAGCAACATCTGGACCTTGTTTTAAATGAGCTCCGGGGTGAAAACTAAGTGCTTGAATCCCTAAAGCATCGCAACGTTTGATTTCACCACGCATAAAGTCGATACCAAATTCTAATTTATCGGGTTTTAGAGTATTTCCTAAATTAATAATGTAAGGTGCATGACCAATAATATTTTTGATGCCATACATCTTTAATAGACGTTGCCCTTCAGGTATGTTCATCTCTGAAACGTCTTTTCGACGAGTATTTTGAGGAGCACCAGTAAAGATCATCATCGCATTAGCACCATAACTATGAGCTTCCTTAGCCGAACCCGCGAGCATTTTAGGGGCTTTCATTGCCACATGTGAACCAATTATCATCCGTATCCCTCCATAATTTAAAAATCAAATAAAGTATAGCATACAAAAAAGCGAAGCCTTTTGACCTCGCTTTAGTAAATGTGAGCTTGATAAAACCTACCCATGACTTTGACCGTATCCGTAACACTAACGAAAGCATGCGGATCAGACAACGACATTGCCGTACTTAAATCATGCAATTCTGAACGTGAAATAACTGTGAAAAGAATCGTCTTCTCTTCATGTTTATAAGCACCTTCAGCATCGTGAACGATAGTAATACCACGTCTCATTTCATTTTGAATCTGTGTAATAACGTTTTTAGGTTTAGAAGTAACAATCATAACTTGAAGTTTTTGATCCTTGTTATAAATCATATCAATAACTTGTCCGTTGATGAAGATACTGACCGCACTGTATAAAGCGTGGACCCAACCGAATAAGAATCCCGCGCAAGCAACGATAAACACATTGAACATGATGTTGATCGTACCAACACTCTTACCAGTCTTTTTACGCAAAATAATCCCTAAAATATCAATTCCACCAGTAGAAATACCGTTTCTCAAAGCCATTCCGGTACCAAAACCGTTAGCTACCGCACCAAATATGGCACAGACTAAAGGATCAGCTGTAATCTTGACTGGTGGTAACAAGTGCATCATCGTACTGGCTAAAGCAACCGCAATAACCGTAAAAATGGTAAACTTGTGATCAATTTTTCGCCAAGAAAGTACGAATAACGGTGCATTCAATGCGAAGTACATAATCGCAGTTGAAATGTCGAATGGAAACCACCGATGTGAAATTGTTGAAATTAATTGCGCAGCACCAGTTACTCCTGAACCATAAATTCCACCTGGCGTCCAAAACATGTTAACCGCTACGGATACCGCGATGGAATATAGAAATGCTACTGAAATTTTGGATAAGTACTGATGCCGTTCGATCAGCTTATCTAATTCACCCATACTAAAATTTCTCCTAATTGTCTTAAGTTACTTACAACATATTAGCACAAATCCTAGTATTTTCAGACTTTTTCGAGCTATTTACGATGATTTTTGATATATTCTGCACGACCGCCGCTCTCTTCCATCTCAAAGCGTAGAGGGTTCTTTTTGTAGAAGTCTTGGTGGTAGTCTTCAGCAGGCCAAAACTTAGTAGCAGGCTGAATTTTAGTTACAATGGGATCACTAAATTCTCCTGACTCAGCTAGTTTCTTTTTGGATGCTTCAGCAACTTCTTTTTGAGTTTCATTTTGATAGAAAATTACTGGACGATAACTATCGCCACGATCTTGGAATTGACCCATAGCGTCAGTTGGATCAGCTATTTGCCAATAAATTTCAACTAGATCTTGATAAGAAATCACATCATTATCAAAAGTAATTTCTACTGATTCAGCATGACCAGTAGTCTCGGTACAAACTTGTTCGTAAGTTGGATTGTCAACGTGGCCGCCACAATATCCAGATACGACTGAAATAATCCCTGGTTGTTCGTCGAATGGCTTAACCATGCACCAGAAACAACCTCCAGCAAAAATAGCAGTTTCTTTAGCCACTAGTCAGCATCTCCTTCGTCAACGTACTTTTTGTAATCTGAGTAGCCTTTTTCATCCATTTCATCATAAGGAATGAATTTTAAAGCAGCTGAGTTGATACAATATCTCAAGCCACCCAATTCTTCAGGTCCATCAGTAAAGACGTGGCCCAAATGAGAGTCAGCTGATTCACTTCTAACTTCAGTTCTTTCACGACTTAATCTGGTATCGCGCTTTTGCTTTAGTTTAGCAATTGGTTCACTAAATGATGGCCAGCCACAGCCAGCATCATACTTCTTAGCTGAAGAAAATAATGGTTCACCACTAGTAATATCAACGTAGATACCCTTTTTGTAGAAATCATCGTACTTTCCACTAAAAGGACGTTCTGTGGCAGCATGTTGAGTTACTTGGTACTCCTCATCAGTTAAGTCAGTTAGATCCTTCTTGTATTCATTTGACATAAAATCACTCCTTCTCAATTTCTATTAACTAGTATAAACTTTTCGAATATTAATTCCACCACTCTGCTCATAAACTTACAGTCTCAAGTGATAGCCATGCTCAATTGTGCACAATTTAAATCGTTTTCTAATTTTAATTTAATTTAAATTCCATAAAAAAACAGTTCTATCAGAAATGAAATACATCCCTGATAAAACTGTTTTTAAATATCATCTAATTAATTAGTCTTTCTTGCTAACTTCAATTCCAAGATCGTCTAATTGTTGTTTTGAAACTTCAAGTGGAGCGTGTGTCATTGGTTCTGTGGCGTTTGAATTCTTAGGGAATGCAATCACGTCACGGATATTGTCTTTGCCTGATAGTAACATAGCAAATCTATCCAAACCGATAGCCAAACCACCATGTGGAGGACAACCGTATTGTAAAGCATCCAATAGGAAGCCAAATTGTTCATAAGCTTTTTCTTTAGTGAAGTTCAAAGCTTTAAGCATCTTTTCTTGGATCTTGTAGTCATGGATACGGATTGATCCACCACCAAGTTCGTAACCGTTTAGAACGATATCATAACTTTGTGCGTAAGCTTTGTGAGGATCTTCACCATCATCTAAGTAGTGAACATCTTCTTCATTTGGCATTGTGAATGGATGGTGAGCAGCAGTCCATCTTTGGATTCCTTCGTCGTATTCGAACAATGGCCAGTTTACGACCCAGATAAAGGCAAATTCTTTAGGATCATACAAGTTTTGTTCCTTAGCGATAGCTTTTCTCAAGTAACCTAATGAATCAGCAACAACTTTCTTGTTGTCAGCAACGAATAGTAATAAGTCGTTGTTTTCAAGACCAAGTGTTGAAACTAATTGTGCTTCTTGAGCCTTGATGAACTTAGATACACCACCTGTTAATTCGTTGTCGTTGAACTTAGCCCAAGCAAGTCCTTTAGCACCGAAACGTTTGATGTATTCTTGATAGCTTTCGATATTCTTTCTTGAGTACTTGTCAGCACCATCTTTAACGACGATAGCTTTAACTTGACCACCGTTGTCGATAGTTCCCTTGAAGACTTTGAATTCTGTGTCTTTGAAGACGTCATTCAAGTTTTGTAATTCCATACCGAAACGGACATCGGGTTTATCAGAACCAAAGCGGTCCATAGCGTCATCCCAGTTGATTCTTGGGAATGGAGTCTTAACTTCGATACCCTTTTCGTCTTTCATAACACGAGCGATAAGGCCTTCAGTAACAGTTTGAATTTCTTTTTGGTTCATGAAACTAGTTTCAAGATCGATTTGAGTAAATTCTGGTTGACGGTCACCACGAAGATCTTCATCACGGAAACAGTGGGCCAATTGGAAATAACGGTCAAATCCACCAACCATCAATAGTTGCTTGAACAATTGTGGTGATTGTGGAAGTGCGAAGAAACGTCCAGGATAAACACGTGAAGGTACCAAGTAATCACGAGCACCTTCTGGTGTTGATGGTGTTAGGTTTGGTGTTTCAATATCAATAAAGCCATTTTCGTACAAGTATTCGTTAACTGAATGCTTGATTTGAGCACGTGTTCTGATAGCCTTTTGCATTTCAGGTCTACGTAAATCAAGGTAACGATACTTTAATTTTGTTTCTTCTGAAGAGTCGATACCATCTTTGATTTCAAATGGTGGTGTCAATGACTTGTTAAGGATTTCAACCTTTTCAACGACAACTTCAACTTTACCAGTCGTCATATCATCGTTAGTAGCACCTTCACCACGAAGTCTAACAGTACCCAAAACATTGATAACATATTCTGAACGCAATGTTTCGGCAATATCTAAGACATCTTGATGATCGGTATTGAAAACCAATTGTACGATACCCTTGTAATCTCTAAGGTCGACGAAGACCAAGCCACCTAAATCACGACGGCGTTGAACCCAACCATCTAAAGATACTTTTTGACCAACATATTTTTCAGTAATGTTGCCACAATAATCTGTTCTTTCTTCCATGTTTATCCCTCGATTTTTTTCAATTCTTCGGCTAAGTTGTCCAATGAAACACTAACTTGTTCAGTTGTTTCCATATTCTTAACATTAGCTGTCTTGTTTTCTAATTCACTGTCACCGATAGTTACAGTATACTTAGCGTTCAAATTATTAGCAGTCTTGAATTGAGCTTTAATTTTTCTTTGAAGATAATCTTTGTCAGCACTAAATCCAGCACGGCGTAAATCAGATAGGATCTTTACTGAAGCACGTTCAGCTTTTTCACCGATAGTTACTAAGTAAACATCCAAACCATTTTGAACTGGTAAATCTTCATCTTTAAGAAGGAGCATTAAACGTTCAACACCTAGTCCAAAACCAATACCAGGAGTCTGTGGTCCACCTAATTCTTCAACTAGACCATTATATCTACCACCCGCCAAGACAGTAATTTCTTTATTATCAAAAGCTGGATCAGTTACCATGAATTCAAAAATTGTATGGTTGTAATAATCAAGACCACGTACCATTGTTGAATCAACTTCATAATTGATATCTAAGTCATCCAAAAGACCCTTTAGATATTCAAAACGTTGTTCTGAAGCTTCATTCAAGTAATCTAAGATTGATGGAGCATTGGCAACGATTTTCTTATCACCAGCATCTTTGCTATCCAAAATTCGCAAAGGATTCTTTTCCAAACGAACTTTTGAATCATCACTCAATTGATCTTTAAATGGTGTAAAATAATCAACCAAAGCCTTGTGATAAGCAGCACGTGATTCTGGGTCACCTAAAGTATTCAAAGCAACCTTCAAATTCTTAATTCCTAAACGATTCAAGAATTCCAAACCAACTGAAATAATTTCAGCATCTAATTCTGGTGAATCAGAACCGAAAGCTTCAACCCCGATTTGGTGGAATTGACGTTGACGACCTGATTGAGGACGTTCATATCTAAACATTGGTCCTTTATACCAAACTTTGTAAGGCTTGATTTGTTCTGGACCATAAAGCTTATTCTCAACAAAAGCTCTAACGACTCCGGCTGTACCTTCTGGTCTCAAAGCAATGTGTCGGTCACCTTTGTCGTGAAAATCATACATTTCTTTAGAAACAATATCAGATGTATCACCTGATGATCTCTCAAAGACATCATATGATTCAAAGATTGGTGTTCTAATTTCTGAAAAACGATACTTATTAAATGTATCAGCTGCGATAGATTCCACGTATTGCCATTTGCTTGATTCGCCAGGCAAAATATCCATGGTCCCCTTTGGTTTTTGATAACGCATAAAATCCTCCTTAAAATAAAAAACACCCTTGTCCAAATAAGACAAGGGTGCATTTTTGCACGGTACCACCTAGTTTTGTTGCTGCAGTTAACGCCTGCCAAACGATTTAGTAACGTCACACAAATAATTGTCATCTGTTCTCAGCAGCCAGACTCTCTGTAAAACAATCTCATTTGATTTGCAATATACATATAAACTACCAAAAACATGAGAAATGTCAAGTTTTGGGAATAAAATATCATTATATTCTTTCAAGTTGAACTATTATTCAGTAAAATAAAGATATACAACCGTCAGTAATTAGACAGCAAAGGAATCAGTCAAATGAAAAAAATAAAAACTTTTTTTATGAAGAACCGGATTCTTCTTGCCATTTTGTTATTACTCGCCTTGTCTAGTTGGTCGACAGTGGCTTTAGCAAGTGCCAATGCTGTTGTCGTTCAGTCTGACTCCGTTAATGTTCGTGTTGGTCCTGGTCTTTCCTACGCTAACATGGGCCAAGTTAAAAAAGGTGACAAATTAGCCATCTTAGACGAAAAAAATAAATGGTATCAAGTAAGATTATCTGGAGATAAAATTGGCTGGGTCGCCAGCTGGTTGATCGACAATACTGAAGTAAGTTCGGCAACCAATAAAGTTGGAATCGTCAAGGTTCCCAATACGACTGTCTTCAAGAGTGCCGATGCCAATAGTGACGTCTTAGGTACAATTGAGCAATCGCAAAAGGTCACGATCATGTATCAAGAACAAGATTGGACACAGATTTTGTATAGTGGTACTGCTGGTTGGGTCAAATCAAGCTTTATCCAAGGTACTGATAAAACTTCGGGTTCAACTAACGCTTCTAGTTCTGCTAATTCATCCGACAATGATATTAAGAAAGTTACCGTTACCCAACCTAATACCAAGTTAAGAATCGAACCTAATCAAAATGGTCGTGTTGTAAAAACTGCTAAAGTCGGTAAACAATTTGATTATCTTGGTAAAGACGGCAAGTGGTATAAAGTTCGTGACTCCGATGGTTCAGTTGGATACGTAGCTAGCTGGGTTGTAACTATTTCTGGTACTAAGAGTGCCGTCAAATCTGCTGCCACAAATATTTCTGAAGCCACGATCGTAATTGATCCTGGACACGGTGGCGATGATTCTGGTGCTGAATCTAAGAAGAACACTTACGAAAAGAACTTTACCCTCGCCTATGCTAAAGCTATCAAGCAACAACTCGAAAAAACTGGTGCTCGAGTAGTCTTAACTAGATCAGGCGATGATAGTAAGTCACTTGGTCAAAGAGCTCGTTTGTCAAGTAAGATTCAAGCTGATGCATTTATCAGTTTACACTTCGATTCCAGTGCCCAAGCAAATGCCGGTTCTGGTTTGACAACCTACTACTACAACAAAAATAAAGATGGCGAATTGGCCGATGACTTAAATAGTCAATTAAAGAGCCTGGCTATTGGCAACCGTGGTACTGCTCAAAAAGACCTTTACGTCTTGCATTACAACAGTCAACCATCTGTCTTGATCGAATTAGGTTATATCAATTCTAAATCTGATTATAAGTACATCAGTTCAGCTAAATACAAACAACAAGTTGCAACTGACGTAACCAATGGTTTAAAAGAATATTTCAAATAAAAAAGAAGTTCTGAGTAAGATTTTATTTCTTACTTAGAACTTCTTTTTTATCTATTCTATGAATTGAATAAACTAAAACAATTGCTAAAATCAACAAACCTAGGGCTGTCAAATAAGCAAAATGCATCCCATTTAAAAACCAACTCGGATGATTCGTTGGATAATACGCAATCTGTTTGCCAGCTTTAAAACTCATTCCTGAATACAAACTAGTCGTTGCTATACTGACACCGATACCCATCCCAAGATTTCTAAACAAGGCAGCTAAACTACCGGCAATTCCTTGATATTCCTGAGGTGCATAACCCATGATCATTGGATTATTTTGGAAGCCACCATTTCCTACTCCTAAGAACAATAACATGAACGTAAAGATTACTAAACTCTCTTTGCCAGATATCAAAGTCAAGAAAACGATTGGTATCGCATAGACGAACAAGTTAAAGATTGAAACGCTGGCCGCATTGTATTTATCCGTAAAATAACCAGCAATTGGAGCAGCAATCACATTAGCAAATGGAATTGCCATCATGATCAAGCCTGTCAATGAAGTACTCAATGACCGGAAATTAGTCAAATAAAACGGCATAATCACGTTAGCGTAATAACCAATTGAAAAGACGATCAGAGCACTTACCAAGCTCAAAGTTAAACGAGATATCTTGAATATTTTCAAGTTAATCAAAGGTTCCTCTTTATGCTTTTCAACATAGAAGAAGATTGCCCAAAAGATTAAACTGACTACCAAAATCAACCAAACATTCTTATTGCCAAAACCAATATCTTGTCCCATAAAGATACTGATAAAGAACGTGGCAATTGCTATCGAATACGTAACTAAGCCGGTCCAATCGTAAGCAATCGCCTTAGAACGACGTGCTTCTTTTGGAAACATGAATCGTCCATAAATATAAACAATAATTCCAATTGGAATATTAATAATAAAAATCCAATGCCACGATAAAACTCCTAAAATCAAGCCCCCCAAGCCTGGCCCAGAAATATTACCTAATTGAGCAATAATACTGTTGATTCCATAAGCACGCCCACGTTGATGCATTGGAAAAATCATTGCAATGATTCCAATATTTGTAGCCATACTCATACTAGCTCCTAAACCTTGTACGACTCGTCCTATTAACAATAAATACAAACTAGGACTCAAAGCACAGATCAACGATCCCAAGGTAAAGAAAATCGTTCCTGTCTGAAAAATTTTAATATATCCGATTTGATCTGCCATTCTTCCCCAAAATAATAGCAGCATACAAATCATAATCAAATAGACTGACACAATCCATTCGGCTCGGTTCATTGGTACATGTAAGTCTTTTGTTAAACTAGGTATCGCCACATTGACGATCGAAGCATCCAATAATTGCATGAACGACATGAAACTGGTCGCAAAGAGTGTCAAAATATTATGTTTGCTTTTCATAAAAATTTGCCTCTCTCTTAAAAAATACATTTTCAATACTAAACTTTTCTAGATACTTTAAGCAAATTTAATCCGAAAAAAAAGCGCTGAAATTAATCAGCACTTACTGGATGGATACAAGTGGACAAAACGCCACGAATATTTTGTAAATCGTCCTTTTCCAATTTGTCGGAGTCTCTAATTGTCTTGATCAAGCCATGTAAAGTTGTTTTGTCGACATCTTTAGTCATATCAAGTCCATAACCATTCTGGTGCAAGAAATAATCCAATACAGCAACAGTAGTTACTTCGTTATCTGTTTCAAAGATATCATCAACAATCATCGTACAGACCAAATGTGTGGCATACCATTGCAAATCTTCAAATTGATTCAAAAAGTTTAGATTACTTTGCAGACGTTTCTCGCTTAAAGTAATTTCTTCACTTTCATTAATTGCTAAATGTATCGCTACAATTTGATCATAAGTTAGTTTTACTAGTTTATTATCCATTTATTTTCCTCAATTATTCTTATAAGGTCATAATCATATCACATTTAGATAATTTGTTCGATCTCAGTAATATCGCTAACCTTATGTTCATATTCAAAATCAACCTTTTCAGAATTAAAAAGAATTGTATGTGCACCAACGCTTTGACCAAAATCGACATCAATTTTTCGATCACCTATGACCCACAAGTCGTCTTTATTTAAACCGTACTTCTCAATTAAATAATTCAGCATCTCTGGATCTGGTTTTCTCTTATGACCATCTTCGACACTGATAATTTCCTTAAAAAAGTGTTCAATGCCAAGTGTTTTAGCTAAGTCATAAATCGATTGGTCACGATGCGTAATAATAAATTGCATGTAATGCTTATTGTCACAGTACTTTAATTCTTTTAAAACGTGCGGTATCAAAGTTATTTTGTCATGATATTCTTTTTCATAACGATAATAAGAAGCATAAAAAACTTTGACTGCCTGCTCAACGTCATCTTGATCCCCTAATAACTCTGTTACAAATTTACGAACAGAAGTCTTTTTAGATTCTTTAAAAATTGTATCCTTTGATAAACTAATGCCAAAATTTTCTCGAAGGGATTTTTGTGTCGCCGAGACGATCCCTGGATAACTGTTGGCAATCGTATCATCAAAGTCCCAAACAATACTTTTCATCTTATCTCTCCATTAAAATAGTTACTGGTCCGTCATTGGTTAATGATACTTGCATATCAGCCCCAAATTCGCCAGTTTCAACAGTTAAATCGTATCCCCTTAGCAATTCATTAAAATGATCATATTTTCGACTAGAAGCTTCAAAATTACCTGCTCCTGTGAAACTAGGACGGTTCCCATGCTTTGTATCAGCATACAAAGTAAATTGCGAAATAGATAGAATTTTTCCATTGACATCTTTAATTGATAAATTCATTTTATCATCGGCATCGGAAAAAATGCGCATGTTGGCAATCTTACGTGCCATATACTCGAGTGTTTCTTCAGTATCCTCATCGGCAAAAGCTACTAACAAACAAAGACCTTGATCAATTTGACCAAGTGCCTTTTCGTCAACAGAAACTTTAGCTTCTGATACTCGTTGTATTACTACTTTCATTAAGCGACCGTCCTCTTTATTTCATATACATTAGGAATATTTTTCAATTTGGAAATAATACTATCCAAATGTTCCTTATTATTAACACCAATACTTACGTGAATGATAGCCATCTTTTCTTTATCCAAACGACCGATAACATTGTTTAACGTATTTGTATTCGAATTAATTACTTGCAAAACTTCATTGATCAAACCATTACGATTGAATGCATAAACGTCCAATTCTGCAGTATAACGCTTTTCTTTAGTAACATTGTCCCAGCTGACATCGATAAAACGACGCTTAGCTTCTTCACTTTGAACATTAGGACAATCAGCTCGATGAATAGTCAAACCGCGACCTTTAGTAATATAGCCGACAATCTTATCTCCAGGAATTGGATTGCAACATTTTGCCAAGCGAATTAATAAATTATCGATTCCTTGAACAGAAATACTGTTGTTGCCGTTATTACGTTCCTTCTTTAACTTAGGACTATCAACTTTCGTTTGTGGTGTTTCTTCTGTGTCAGTAATTACTTGTTCTTCAAGCTCTTTTTTCTCAGCTTCTTTTTTACGATCAGGATCTTCACTGACCAGTTTGTGGACCACGTTGATTGGTGAAAGTTCTCCGTAACCGACTGCATTGAACAATTCATCTGTATCCGTAAAGTTAAAAATCTTCATAGCAATTTCTAGATGCTTTTTATCAAGATATTTTTTACTTGATAATGAACGATTCTTAAATTCATTTTCAACTGCTTCACGACCTAAAACAATGTTTTCTTCACGGTCTTTAGTTCTGAAATAACGCTTAATCTTATTTCTAGCTCTAGATGTGAAGACAACGTTGACCCAGTCACGGCTTGGTTGAGAATTAGAATTCGTCAACATTTCGACGATATCGCCATTTTTTAATTGATAATTCAAAGGTACCATTCTGCCATTGATTTTGGCACCAATTGAATGGTTACCAACTTCAGTGTGGACTTGGTAGGCAAAATCCAGTGTCACAGCACCCTTTGGCAATTCGATAACTTCGCCTTGGGGAGTAAAGACGTAAACACGATCATTGAAGATTTCACCTTTGACCGATTTCATGAAATCAGAAGCATTGTCAGAATTCTCCTGTAATTCCAAGATTTCACGGAAGACGTCAATTTTTTGCTCGTTGTCATCTAAATGGACTCCTTCAAAATTACCTTCCTTATAAGCCCAGTGAGCGGCAACACCATATTCAGCAACTCGATGCATCTCAAAAGTTCTAATCTGAACTTCTAGTGGTTGACCACCAGGTCCGATGATGGTCGTATGCAATGATTGATAGCCATTGGCCTTTGGTACAGCAATGTAATCTTTGAAACGACCAGGGATTGGCTTCCACTTGGAGTGAATTGAACCAAGAACGGCATAGCAATCTTTGACAGAATCGACCACGATCCGAATAGCTAACAAATCATACAATTCGGAAAATTGCTTATGCTTGTCACGCATCTTCTTATAAATTGAATAAATATGCTTAGGACGACCATAAATATCATATTTGATTCCTAAAGCATCAACATTTTTCTTAATATAATCGATGGCTTCAGCAATGTAAGCCTCACGTTGATCACGTTTGCTATTCATCAAATGAACAATGCGGTAATACTGTTGTGGATTGATGTAATGCAGTGATAGATCCTCTAATTCCCATTTGATCTTACTGATACCTAAACGATCAGCCAATGGTGCATAGATTTCCAAAGTTTCATTAGCAATCCGACGTTGCTTATCTGGTCTTAAAGCTTTCAAAGTCCGCATATTGTGCAATCTATCAGCTAATTTGACCATGATGACACGTAGGTCTTTCGCTGTAGCTAACAACATTTTACGATGATTTTCAGCTAATAACTCCTGATGTGAATGGTATTTATACTTGCTAATCTTTGTGACACCGTCAACGATCGTTGCCACTTGATCACCAAATAATTCTTTGACGTCTCCCAAAGTAACATTGGTATCTTCAACCACATCGTGTAAATAACCGGCAGCAACAGTGTATGGGTCCATATGTAACGAGGCCAAAATTTGAGCTACTTGTGTAGGATGAATTATGTATGGTTCACCCGTAGCGCGTTTTTGTTCTTTATGTACGTAAGCTGCAAAATTATAAGCTTTATTCACAAACTCAACGTGTTCATCATTCATATAACCACGACAAATATCTAATACTTGTTCTGGTGTATAGTCCATATTATTTTTTTTCATAGAAATACTCACCCCGTTACAATAAAAAGCACTCAATGAGTGCTTCTCTTTACTTACTATTATGCTTACTTTAGCAAAATTTTACCATTTATTTTTCTTTTTCAAATAAGAAATAAATTAAAATACTTAAAACTAAATAAATTCCTGCCAAAAAGTAACCATATCGTCCATATTTAACAAAGACACTGATCACGAAGATAACCGGAAAAATGACTAAATTATAAAAAGATAATTCATATTTTCTCGAGAACCAACCGATGAAGCCAGCAAATAAGATATTAATGACGAAGAATAACCAGACTATGCGGTTAGTTCTTCCTAAATGGAAAAGATTAAATAGTATTGGCATAATGAATACCAATATGATTGAGATTAATGCAATATAAGTTGTTTTTGATTTTTCAACTTTGTTCCAAATATTTTTCACGATTCGTTCCTCATTTTACCGTTAATTCATACTTATATGATAGCACTGATAAGAAGTACATGGGGGCTGTTTCAGCTCGCATGATTCTTGGTCCTAAACCAACCGACAAAAAGTCATTTTGATTCAAATAATCAATTTCATCTGGTGCAAAGCCACCTTCGGGTCCAAATGCACATAAAGTCGACTTAGGATTTTGGGCTAAGGTCTGAGCCAAAAGACTGATTTCACCTTGTTTAGCAGATTCTTCATAAGCCACTAAATTAGTTTCCTTTTTATAATCAACTAAATCCTTTAAAGAATTTAAATAGATGACTTCTGGAATTACTCGGCGTTTTGATTGTTGGGCCGCATTTTTAGCAATTTCTTGCAAACGAGCAACTTTCTTTTCAATGACATTCTTCTTCCAATTCATAATTGAATACTTAGATGAGAAGAAAATAATCGTTTTAGCACCTAATTCAGTTGATTTTTGTGTGATCCATTCAATTTTATCTTTCTTAGATAATGAACAAGCAATCGTTACGTCAATTGGCAATTCTGTACTTGCCCAATCCAATAGTTTCAAGTCAACTTGAAATTGTTTTTCTTCAGCGTCAACCTTTGTAATCGTTGCTTCAAACAATTTTTCACTCGGATCGACCAAATAAATCACATCACCCGTATTGTGACGTAAAACTTTGATGGCATGACGAAATATTTCTTGGTCATCAATTATTAAATTATTAGTAGTAATTTCTTGTTTAACGAAGTATTGCTCCATCTTCTGCCTCGAACTCTTCTTTTCTTCTACAAATTAAGGTTGACCAGCCTTTCAAATGGAAGGCTTCTAGGACAACAAAGCCGATTTTTTCCATCTGTTCGGTGATCAATGCTTCCTTTTCATTAATAATACCAGATAAGACAACAAAACCGTTTTTATTTAAATGACGATCGATATCTGGGATAAATTGTTGAATCACATCGGCCAAAATATTTGCGACGATGACGTCAACTTTACCATCGACTCCATCCAAAAGTGAATTTTCAAATACTTCAATATCTTCACAACCAGGATTCAATTTAATATTCTCTTTAGCAGCTGAAACTGCTTCTGGATCAAGGTCAAAAGCTTTTATATCTTTAACACCTAATTGACGAGCTTGGATAGAAAGAATTCCGGAACCAGTACCAACGTCATACAAAGAATCTGCATCACCTAGAATCAATTCCAAAGCTTGCATACAAGAATAGGTCGTAGGATGAGTCCCAGTACCAAATGATTTACCTGGATCCATCACGATAATGTGTTCATCAGGGTAACTAGGTTGATAGTCGACCCAATTAGGAACAACTGTCAAATAACGGCTGATTTTAACTGGGTGATAATATTGTTTCCATTCATTTTCCCAACTACTGTCATCGAGTTCACTAACTGAAACTTCCACACCAGTAATATCAAACCCAAATTCAGGTAATTTTTTCAATTGAGTTTTCAAATTATTTAAAATTGCTTCATTATAATTGTTTTCATCAAAATAAGAATTGATCTTTGTTTTGATTGATTGATCTTCGTCATCGACCATTTCAGTACCATTGGCACCGACGCGCATAAAGACATCCGAAATAATTTCAGGATCGAAATCATTAGGAATAGCAACGGTTATTTTTTTCCAAATCATAGACGTTCCTCCATTATTAATAAGATTACTAAAATTATGGCATAAAAAAAAGACGTTACCGCCTTTATTTGATGAAAAAGTTAATCGAATTGATAAATTCTGTTTGACGTTCCTTAATTCGAGATTGAGCTAACTCTAAACTGCCGTGATCGACCGTCTCACTTTCCGGATCCATACAACTGATTGCCCCAATCAAATCCAAAAAGTAATCGTTAAGTTTTTCAGCCACTAAACTATTTTCTAATTTGTACTTAGCTAAATACGAATTACACAACTGAATAAATTGTTTGATATTTCGAATATAATTATCAATCAAACGTCCATAAGTTTCATAACGAAGTGCCTCACCACGCTCAATAATTTTGATTGTCTTCAAATATTCTGAAAAAACCTCATTGTAAGTTACGAATCTTTCTAACAAAACGTTAGTCTCCAAAATACGATATTTACTTGTCATTGCAGTCATAATGCAACACCCCATTTCTTTTTTTAATACTATATCATACGTTTTAAGTTATGAATAGCATTAGTTTAAAATAATGTTAAAAACAATAAAAAAAGAACAATCTATTTATCTTTAGATTGTTCCTTAGTATCAACGACCTTTTTTCGTAAAGATTCATTATTTTTAAATAATTTCTGAGCCTCAGACAATTTTTTAGGACTATTCTTAATTTCTTGAGAAATTTTACTAAAATCATTCTCGGCAGGATCTTCTTGACGTTTCTTAAAAAGACTCATGTTAATCGCTCCTTATCCTGTTGTAACGCTCATTATTATATAACAACCGTGCTTAAGATACTTAAAAATAAATTATTTTTTAATGCCAAAGAGTAATTTACTTTTAAAAAGTGGTAGCTTTGTTATTATATATTAAGTATTAGGTCTTTTTATATTCTGATTGGTGTAATATGTCGTCCTCCATAACAAAAAAATTTGGCTGGAACAATTTGGAATAAACAATAAGAAACGTTATCTAATTGGCAGTGAACATTGGGACGAAGGACGGAAATTTAGCACTAACAAAAATTAGAAAGACCAGTTTTAGGGATTGGTGACATAAAAATGAGCAAGAAAAAGAAGATTCAAAAAACGTTAGTCGAAAAGATTCTCGACAAAGAGAAAGTAACTTATAAACCTATGACTTTTGAAACAGAAGCCGATGGCGATACCCAAGAATTAGTTACTGATAAAAATTCCCGCGATGGCTACAAGATTTATAAGACGCTTGTATTGACTGGTAATAAGACTGGTCCTTTAGTTGGTATGTTGCCTTTAGACAAACATTTGAGCTACAAGAAACTAGCCAAAATATCTGGCAATAAAAAGGTCGGCATGGTTCCATTAAAAGATCTAGTCAAAACTAGTGGTTTTGAGCACGGTGCAAATAGTCCAGTTGGAATCCACTCACTACACAACTATCCAATTTACTTCTCAAAAGAAGCTGATGAGGCTGAAAAAATTATCGTTTCAGCGGGTAAAATTGGACAATCTTTATTGATTGAACCACATGAATTGGCTAAAGTTGTTAATGCATCATTTGGTGACTTTGCAGTTGACAATCCAGAATAAAAAAAGAATCCCAATGAATTTAATCATTGAGATTCCTATTTCTTTTATTATGCAGCTTTATTCTTTAAATTATTGATAGCTTGTTCAATGGTTGTACCGTTACCAAAGTTATTACTGTCTTTAATATCAACTGCTGTGAATAATTGATTTTTAAGATCTAACATAATTCTATACTTCATAATTATTCACACCTCCTTTATGTTCCGTGTATCTAAGAGGTAGCGATTAGATATATACTATTAGATATATCACCTAAAGTCAATGAAAATGTATTTAGCTTGACAATGGCACAGTTATGAATAAAAATTAAATCACAAATAAAAAAGGAGAATTCGATGAACAACATTTGGAAATACGTTTTGGGCTTTTTTATTGCCCTTCTATTATTCTCAATCTTTATCCATGTCATACTTCCTTTGGTCGTGATCTTAGCAATCATCGGTGGTATCTACTATCTATACAAGAGACACCAAAAGAACAAGTACACTCCTGAGGGTCGTAAAAAAGTAAATTAAATGACAAAACCACTGACAATATCCGTCAGTGGTTTTTATTTGCTTGGCTTATCGATATCGGCCGTCGCAGAAATCAATAAGAGGACTCCCCCAGCTACAGCCGCAGAAATTAAATTACTTTTGCTGAACCAATTAAATATGAATCCTAAAACTGCCACAACCAACAATAAAACCCCAAGCCAGCGGTCAATCTTCATCAATAAATTCATCTCATACAACCTTTCATTATTAATTTCACCCAAAAAATATTAGAATAGGGAGTAAAGCTTTTTTAATTATTATACATTATCTCGGAGGGTAAAAATGGACAAAGCACAAAGACTCAGTATTTTAGATGATTTAATCAAATTGCAAACTGTAAATGGTGATGAGGAAAAAGTAGCCAATTATCTAAAGGATCTTTTAGATAAACATGGTATTGAAACTGAATTGAACAAATATGACGACAATCGTTTCAATTTGATTGCTAACATCAAAAAAGGCGACGGTCCAATCTTAGGTTTAACTGGTCACGCTGATGTTGTTTCAACTGTAAACGATGATGAATGGAATTATGGTCCATTTAATCCCAAACACATCGACGGAAAAATCTTCGGTCGTGGTTCATCTGATATGAAAGGTGGACTAGCTGGTATGGCCATCGCTATGATTGAATTAAACGAAGATCCTGACTTTACTGGCAATCTACGTTTCCTAGTTACTGTTGGTGAAGAGATCGGTGAACTAGGTGCTGCTAAATTAGCTAAAGAAGGTTACGTTGATGACGTCAAAGCCATCGTTGTCGGTGAACCAAGTAACTCAACTTCTCGTTTAGCTATGGAACAATTAGTTCACGCTGGCTTAATTGAACTTAACGGTCAAAAGCCAGAAACACGTATGGCAGCTTTTTGTGCCCACAAAGGTTCAGTAACTTACAAAGTAATTTCTCGTGGTCGTGCAGCTCACAGCTCAATGCCAGAAATGGGAATCAACGCTTTGGACAACTTAGTTACTTACTTCAATAAGCAAAAAGAATACTTCACAGATTTAGTTAAACTGGAAGACGACGTTTTAGGTTCGACAAAACCTTCAGTTACAGTTATGAACGGTGGTAATCAAGAAAATACCATCCCTGATTACGCTGAATTGACTGCTAAGATTAGAACAATTCCTGAATGCACAAATGACAAAGTAATTGCTGATCTCCAAGACTTGATCGACAAATTAAATCAAGCTGATCCTAGAATGAAATTGGAACTCAAAGTTTTGAGCAGCAATTTACCTGTTAAGACTGAACTTGACTCTGACTTTATTAAATTAGTTAAAGCTAGTTACAAAGATGTGCTCGATGTAAACATCGCAGCTGTCGGTGCTCCCGGTGGTACTGATGCTTCACAATTTGTCCAAGCTAACCCTGATTTGGATGTTGTAGTCGCAGGCCCTGGTAATGAAAGTGCTCATCAAGTTAACGAGTTTGTTTTCGAAGACGACTACTTGAAGTACATTGATATTTATAAGACTATGGCTCGTCGCTTTTTTGCTTAGATTTTAATGATAAGTAAAATAATTAGAATAAGTAAAAAAAAACAATATGAAATTTACTTTAAAAATTAGTAGATAAATCAAAATTAAGAGCATCAATCAGTAAATTATTTAGGATTGCTGATTGATGCTCTTTGATTTAACTAAAGTATATATTTCGTCTACTCTGACCAAAAACTTGAATAAGAACTAGTTATTATTTTTTTTGAATTCAGTAAAATATCCGCATAATAAGTAAAACTATACCTGAAAGAATCAGCGTAATTATTATTGACCCAAATACCAATAACAATTCCATTTTCCAATAACCCTGACGATTTTTCTCTTTAAAATCAGAACTAAGTTCATGTCCTTCATCAAAAGCTAGAATTTCTTGATAAGTTTTCAAATCATTATCTTTCTTAATACTATCTACTTTGAAAGCCGCAACGATGCTAATTATTAATAGCGTCGCTGCCACCATCAGTCCACCATATGAAAAAATATATGCGGCTGGTATTCCGACAACAATCCCTAAAAATAAGAATAATAACATTACCCTCGTCCATAAATTCATATCATGTTTACTTAATTCTCGTTTCATAATATCAATATCTCCCTTTACTAAGGTATCCAAAGAAATATCAAATAATGCACTTAAAATAAGCAAACTTTCCAACGTTGGATAACTACGATCATTCTCCCAATTAGAAATCGTTTGTCTGGATACATAAACTTTCTCAGCTAACTCCTCTTGGGAAAAATTCTTCTGTTTTCGATATTTTTTAATCTGCATACAAAGTTTCACTATTCTCATCTCCTCAACATCAATATTAATTTATGTCCTCAAAAATAAGTATCAAATGTATTTTACATGAATTGAATTAGTTAAACTATAACGGCGTTACAATTTTTACCAAACTTATACCCTATTGTTTCTCCAGTCTCAGTCAGAATATTTAATTCATCAAGAGCTGCAGAAAAAATCTCATTGTCCATAATATTGGATTTCCTATATTTCTATATGTACTTTATTTTTTTATAACAATATGGAACTCACTATTAAATAACTAACTTATCATGTTTTATAATACAGAAAAAGCTGACGAATGAAATATAAGATTTCATTTGTCAGCTTTTATTCCACATATTAACATGAAACATCTCTATTAGAAAATATCAATTTTTAATAGGGATGTTTTTTGAGAACCACATTTTTATTAAATCATATAGTTTAATGAAGGTGGTAAGTCGAACGATTGCTCCTCTATCCTCTCTTGCTTATTCTTTTTGCACGTTTGTAATGTTACAAACTAAAATAAGTCACTATGAGTACCAATAGCAACTAGGTACACAACCTCTTTTAAATCACAGTAGACTAGCAAGTGATCGCCATTGTGACCGTCAAAGTGCAATTCTAGGACCTTGATACTTTTTTCCGGCACATCTGCTCTGCTTTTTAGTGATTTCATTTGGTCTTTCGACAAGTTGATTGGATGAGCATAATAATACTTTGGAATTTGTATTTCATTTAGTAAACAACCAACTATATACTCAAAAGGAGAACGTTCTGGATCGGCCATAGTTCCTTTAGAAAATATCAATTTCCATTTTGGATTATGGCGTATTTTCTTATATTGTTTTTTAAATTTTGTTGTTCTTTTGATCTCTTTAGTCATTGTCCAGATCATCCATTAACGATTCGACACTAGTAAAGCCTTTCATCTTTGCTTTGCCATTTTGATCGTCTGCGACTTCGTATAACGAGCACATTACTTCTGCGTTAGGCACTCCAAAATCCTTTGGTAAGCCTTGAGTAGCAACTGTTGTTATTGTTGCTCTAACATATTCAGAAATAGTCATTCCATGTTTTGATAATTCATCTTGTGCTTTTGATTTGATTTTAGGATCAATACGAGCTTCGATTCTTGCATTAGATATTGCCTTTGTCATAATATCACCTCACAGCTATTGTACGCTCATTGACGTACATTCTCAATTATCACTTCTTTTTTTAATACATTTTCATCCAATTCAGATCTAATTATTAAATATTATTAGGTGCATTCGTATACTAATCTTTTTTTCTCTTGTTGACTTCGATACGGGATTGTGACATAAGTCCTCGAAAATAAATAATTATAGCGAAAGGGTTTTTAATGCTAAAGCTATTTTCACTTCCACACGTAAAAGTGTGGCTTTATTCAACATATTAAAAAATACCGCTAAAATAACTAAGGAAGCAGTTCTTAAAGATTATTTTTGGAGATTAAAATCTTGATTGTGTGCTCAGAAGGCTTTAATAGCAAGGGCCTATAAGATTCTAAAAATAATTTATTTCTTGATTAAAAGTAGAAAGAACTGTCAAGAACACAAAAAGGGCCAACACAAGACAATTATGCCAGTCCAAATATCAAGAATACAGCTGACAAGTACAGCATACAAAATTTTTTCTATATTTACGAGTAGCTTATTTAGCGGTACTAAAAAAATTTATCCTTACCCAATTCAAAAATATTTGTGGCTGTTTCTAATACTGAAGTACTCGGCTACATTCAAATGAGTGATTACGAGAACACATATCATGAAAGCCTTAAGAACATTATCACCCTTGCAGTTGATGGAAATCACCAAGATGAAGGCGTTGGTTCAAAATTGATTGAACATGCCGAAAAGTGGGCCAAAGAAGATGGTAGTATAGGAATCAGATTGGTTTCTGGATTTGAACGAGATTCGGGTCATAAATTTTATAAAAAACATGGTTATGAAATCAGAAAAAAAGAAATTAACTATATTAAATGGTGGAATAAGTAAAAATAAGAGCAACTTACCCTTTTTAAAAATTGGATAAATTCCTCTTATTTTTTTGCTTTTGTATGATGTGTCGACCTAATAAAATCAACAAAATTGTAATTATCAAATACTGCATCCCAAAATGAAATGCAATTGGAATCGATATTATCACTAAGCACGAAATGAAGAAAAATAAAGTTATCTGAACCACTTTTTTCTTCATAAAAATATCTCTCCCTCATTTCTAAATATAATTATAACTTTTCAAAACATTAAAAGAATTCTGATCAGCTGGTTTAAAACCTTGCTTAATCATGTCATTGACGTAAAGGCGGTTATAAAAGAAGGCAAATACAAAAGTTACTAAAAAGGCTCCACCACCCCAAGTGAATGATCCAAAAATTATTTCTGCCAAAACTACGACACTGGCCCACTTGAAATCGCCACGAAACACTGGTGTCCAAAAGCCAAAAAGCATCTCTGTCCAAGAATAACCAACCTTTACAGTCTTATAGGCTTTTCTTTCTTCATTAACTAAATTGGCAAACATTTTTCTCTCCTTGATATTAATATTATATATCGTTAACAATATATTTAATTGGTTGGTCGTTAGCTGCAGCTATTACATTTTCTGCAACAATTACTGCCATCGCATCACGAGCTTCAATAGTAGCATTTCCTAAATGAGGCGTCAGTAAAACATTTTTCATTTGCTTTAATTCTTTTGACACTTCAGGTTCATGTTCGTAAACGTCTAAAGCTGCTCCAGCAATAATGTGCTGTTTTAAAGCTTCAGTCAAAGCTGATTCATCAATAATTGGTCCACGAGCAGCATTGATCAGAACTGCAGTCGATTTCATTTGTTTAAATTCAGCTGCGCCCAATAAATGTTTCGTGTGTTCATTTAAAGGCAAATGTAAAGTTACAACATCAGAATTAGCAAGAAGTTCAGTTTGAGAAACAAATTTTGCGCCAAGTTCCACTTCACGACTAATTGGTAAACGATGACGTTGCGTATAGAGAATCGGCATATCGAAAGCGTGCATTCTTTTAGCAACAGCTTGCCCGATTTGACCTAAACCAATAATTCCCAAAGTTTTACCTTGCAATTCATGTCCTAGGAAAAACAACGGTGCCCAACCATTAAAACCAGTTGTTCTCATCAAATGATCACCTTCGGCAATTCGATGCATCAATCCGATAATTAGTCCGACTGTCGATTCTGCCGTTGAAACAGTTGATACGATTGGTGTATTTGTCACTGGTATTCCAAACTTTTTGGCATAATTGGTATCAATATTATTAGTCCCTGCACCAAAATTCGCAATTAATTTCAGTTTAGGTGCATGATCTAGTATGTCACGATTAACTTGCGTTGAAAGTGGCGTAATTAGGAAATCACTGTCAATTATGCTTTCTTTTAAGGTTTCTGCACTAATTAATTTATCATCAGTATACATATCAACCGTTAAGTTAGCAGCTTTCAGTAAAGCTACTGCTTTCTTTGGAATTTTTCCCGCAATAAATACTTTTGACATCATTTATTCCTCCACTTTATGAAATGCTTTATTTAAGTATGAGCTTTGATATTTTTTCTGACAAGTTTTTAATTCCTAATTTATATTTAGATTTAAGAATTTACTTATTTTTTAATACATTTTGTATATTTATCGTAATAATTCATTATTAGATTATAATAATTGGTTTTTTTGATTTTTCCATATTGTTTACCAACTATTCCTTTTTAACAGACCTATAATTGAATTGTTGAAAAGTTTGAAAATTAAACGAATAATTTATATTTTTCATTAATTGTAAAAAGCTGGTGAAAAAATGAAGAAAAATCAATTACAATCATCATATGCAAATGAACCTTTGGATAAATTATTACAAGACTTAAAAACTTCTAAAACTGGACTTAGTCAGATAGAAGCAAATAATCGGAAAAATAAGTATGGTCCTAATACGATTCACAGAAACCAACAAAAATCACAACTAAAGGCTTTTCTCAAAAACTTTGCTAGTCTTATGGCGATGTTACTTTGGATCAGCGGACTAATTGCTATTTTGACTGGATCTATTGAGTTAGGAATTGCCATTTGGCTAGTCAACATCATTAATGGTCTCTTTAGTTTTTGGCAAGAACATAAAGCTCAAAAAGCTACTGACTCCTTAATGGCAATGCTGCCTACTTATACCAGAGTTTTTCGTAACGGCAAAATTGAGCAGCTAGATTCTAAAGAAATTGTTCCTGGCGACGTATTCCAATTACAGGCTGGTAATTCAGTTCCTGCTGATGCTAGATTACTTGAGGCAACCTCGATTCAGGTCGACCAATCTGCCCTGACCGGTGAAACTGTTCCCGAATCTAAAACTGTTAAATTTAAAATTGGCGAAGGAAAATTTTCAGAATCTAATATCGTTTATGCCGGAACGACAGTTGGTTCTGGAGATGGCAAAGCAGTGGTTTTAGCAACTGGTATGAATACCGAATTTGGTAAAATTGCTTCATTAACTCAAAAGCAAAATACAACTACTAGTCCTTTACAACAAGAGTTAAATCGTCTAACTAAACAAATTTCATTGATTGCGATTGCCGTTGGCCTAGTTTTCTTCGTTGCTGCAATACTTTTTGTTCACCATCCCATTGCTCAATCATTTGTGTTTGCACTGGGCATGATAGTAGCCTTTATTCCTGAGGGCTTGTTGCCAACTGTAACTTTGTCTTTAGCACAAGCAGTACAAAGGATGGCTAAAAAGCATGCTCTAGTAAAAGATTTGAATAGTGTCGAAACTCTGGGTGAAACTAGCGTTATTTGTTCGGATAAAACTGGTACTTTGACTCAAAATCAAATGACCGTTAATCACATCTGGCTCATGGGTAATGTTTACACTGTTACCGGACAAGGATACATAAATAATGGTCATCTCAAACAAGGAAATAAAGTCATAAATTATCACGATGATCCTGCTCTGATCCAATTATTAAGAGTTGCTACTTTCAACAACGATACAACGGTTGAATTATCCTCTGAAAAAAAGCCAAAAATCCTTGGAACTCCAACTGAAGCAGCTTTAGTCATCATGGCTCAAAAAACTGGATTTGATGCAACTAAAGAATTAAAGCAAATGCCTAGAGTAAAGGAATTGCCCTTCGACTCTGATCGTAAAAGAATGACGACTATTCACCAAACAAAAAATAAATTATTCGTTGCTGTAAAAGGTTCACTCGATGGACTATTGCAACAATGCACCAAAATTCAAGTCAATGGTGAAATCAGATCAATTACTGCCAATGATATTAAGAAAATCAATCAAGCTAATAAAAATTACGCTATAAAAGGATTGCGCTCGTTAGCTATTACTTATAAAACAATTGATTATAAGGATGAAAAACAAATTGATAATCTAAACGATACCAATACGGAAAACGACTTGATCTTTCTCGGTTTAACAGTAATGGCTGACCCACCCCGTCCAGAAATTTATGATGCCGTCAAAAAATGCCACAATGCTAGCATTAAAATCATCATGGTAACTGGCGACAGTGAAATTACTGCCAAATCCGTTGCCGAAAAAATTGGTATTACTAGCGACAAAGCTCGTGTTGTTACAGGAACAGAACTAGATCAAATGAATTCAAAAGATTTAAAACAAGCATTACAAGGTGAAGTAATTTTTGCCAGAGTTGCTCCTGAACAAAAGTATAAAATCGTTTCTACTTTGCAAAATATGGGTCAAATTGTTGCTTCAACTGGTGATGGTGTCAACGATGCTCCTGCTTTGAAGAAGGCTAATATTGGAGTCGCAATGGGTGTTACTGGAACTGACGTCGCAAAAGATGCTGCCAATATGATTTTGACCGATGATAATTTTGCTTCAATCGTTGCTGCCATTGAAGAAGGACGTACCGTTTACAGTAATATTCAAAAATTCTTGTTGTACATTTTCAATTCAAATGTCCCTGAAGCTGTTCCTTCAGCACTCTTCTTACTCAGTCGTGGACTAATTCCTTTGCCATTGACCGTTTTACAAATTTTAGCGGTTGATTTGGGTACTGATATGTTACCAGCTCTAGGATTAGGATCTGAACAACCAGAACCCGGCATTATGAATCAAAAACCAAGAGCCCATAACTCACACTTGCTTAATAAACATTTGATTTTGACCGCTTTTGCTTGGTATGGTGCCATTGCCTCATTGGTTTCTACTATCGCTTACTTTTTCGTCAATTACCAAAATGGCTGGCCAATGAAGAATCTTATGAGTTCAGGAATCGTCTATAATCGTGCAACTACAATGACTTTAGCCGCCATCATCTTCTGTCAAATCGCGGCAGCATTAAATTGTCAAACCAAATATACTTCTGTCTTTAAATTAGGAATCTTCAATAATCATCGTGTTTGGGCCGGAATTGTTTTCGAAGTAATCCTATTAGCAATTCTTGTCTATACACCCGGAATTCAAGAAGTCTTCAATACAGCTCCCTTACAAGTAAATGACTGGGTTTTTCTAGTGATCATTCCGATTCCAATCTTTTTGATTGAAGAATTGAGAAAACTTATTGTTAGAAGAAAATATAATCGATAATAAATAACCTAAAATTAGCAACTGGTAGACTATTTCTGCTCTACTCAAAGCCAATTTTAGGTTATTTTTCTTAAAACTATTTAAAAATTAAATAATCATCTTGACATAAAAAGACTTCTTTTCTTACTATGAAATCGTGTACATTATTTTAATGGAGGCTTTTATGAAAAAAATAGTAGTAAATGGAATAGACGGAAATTTTGGTTCACTAGTAGCAAATTACGTACAAAAATTGATTCCAAAAGAATATTTAGTATTTACAGCTCCCCGAAAGGACAAATTAAAGAAGTATTCTGATCAAGGAATCAAAACTGCTGTGGCTGATTTTAATAATCCTGATACTTTAGTATCGGCTTATAAAAATGCTGATAAAGTATTATTAATTTCAATGCCTTTTGTTGGTAAAAAACGTCGCCAAGCACATAAAAATTTTGTTGACGCCTGTGTCAAAGCACACGTTGATCAAGTAATTTATACTTCGGTACTATCTGCTGGCAATCCCTTTAATCCAAGCGTAGAAAATGCAGATCATGGTTATACTGAATCTATTATTCAAAATACAGATTTGGACTACATTTTCTTACGTAACTCTTTGTTTGCTGAAGCATTCATATCAGATTATATGCGTGCCGTCAATAGTAATGAAGACAGTATCGAAAAGAACATGGGCAATGGTAAAGTTTGGTTTATATCAAGACGAGACGCTGCTTTAAGCGCTGCTTGTGCTTTAAATAACGATTTATTACACCGTGCTATTTTAAATATTAACGGTATTGAGCCATTTACTTATGATAAATTTTTAAAGATTGGTAATGAAACTACTGGCAACAATATTAAATACGTTAGAAAAACTGATCAGGAATTATACGATTATTTTGATAGTATCGGTGTCCCCCGTGATACTAATGGCGACTTTTCAAAGAGTCCTATTCAAGCAACTTCTGAAGGAATGGTAACATTCGGTACCACTGTTAGAGAAGGATACTTAGATGTTCCTGTTAGTGACTTTAGTAAACTAACTGGACATAATCCAATCACTATTAAACATATGTTTGAAAATAAAGATGATTTTCTATTGGGAGAGCGTCATTCTACAGAAAAGTAATATAAAAAGTTCATTGACTTATTATATTGAGAAAATAGGTCAATGAACTTTTTTAGTAATTCTCTAATTTCCACATATACCTTCTTTTACTAAGTGGATGCTTTCTTGCTCTAGAAAGCTCTTCTGCATAAACTCTCATAACCCCTGTTAATACCAACGGATCAAAATAATCGACTACTTCCGAACTCATTTTACTATCTAACCAGAAATCCTTAGCATCAATCACGGTATATTTAGCATTGTATTTTTGAAAAAATTCTAGTGCCCTGGCATCCAAATGACGAGTTTTACCATCAGACATGAATAACAGATATGGTGCATCTTTTACTGTTAATTCGAATGGTCCGTGGAAGTACTCCCCACTGTCTAAAATCGGACTAGAAATCCATTGCATTTCCATAAAAATAAAGTTAGCTGTAGAATATCCAACTCCATAATTTGCTCCGCTTGCTAATGTATATATCGTGGATTCATCTTTATATTTTGTTCCAAATTCAATGGCTTCTTTTTTTACACTATCCGCTGCAAAATTAATAATATTATCAACTACATCGACACCTTGTTTCATTTCCTTGTATAAATCAAAGCCCTCTACCTGTTGTAAGAGTTCAACAGCAAGTCCCAAGGCATCTTTCTGTTTAGCAGCTTTTGATGCGTAGTCTTCAAAGAAAGAATGAACTACTGTATAATCAGCATTTTTGGTAAGGTTTGATTCTGGTACATGTGTTAAGGCAATAGTATGACACCCTAAGGATTTTGCGTTTTTAACAGCATGAACTGATTCTTTGGTCTCTCCACTAAGTGAAGCAACGATAACTACAGCAGTCTTATCAGCCAGTTTAGGATGTGAATAATTGAACTCATTTGCTTGAATCCATTCAACATGGAGCTTAAGAGCATTTTGTCTTAAGAAATATGCCGCTCCGTACAATTCTGATAAAGAAGCCCCACATCCAATAAAGAAGACACTCTTTAGATTAGATTGCTTTCTTAAGATATCGGTAACAATTTCCTTTAAATCATTTTGTGTTGTGTATTTAATCATAATTAATTTGCCTCCATTTTATATTATGTTATATAACGTTATACTTACTTGGAATTTTTTCTGGATTATTAAAGGAACCATGTCTTTGTACTTGTTGAGATGCGTATTCAGCAGCAAATTTTAACGATTCTTCAATACTACTTGTTTCCTTATACTTTATTACAAAACTCGTGATGAATGCATCACCAGCTCCCATCGTATCTACTACAGTGACCTTTACAGACTTTTGAATATATCTTTTAGAGTTATGAAAAAAGTATGCGCCATATGATCCACGCGTGATTAAAATATCCGTAATACCAAAAGAATTAATTTTTTTGACCATCTTAGTAATATTTTGATCAGACATTGAGCCAACCGAAAAACAAGCAATATCTATATATTTAGCAATTCTCTTAATATCATTGATTTCATATAAATCGGAAAAATCATAAATGAGGGTCGGTCCTTTAATATTCGTCAAATATTGATCAGCATTACCGTTAATATTGAAATGAACAATATCAAATTGGTTGACATAATCAATATCCTGTGGGGTCATGTTCAGACCTTGTCTCAATACCCCACCTTTATTGCTATCAATGAAAACCCTATCATGTTTTCTCAACGTCACCCTTGATCGCCCATTTTCTCCGTCTAACGTATGGCTATGTGAGATGTCTATATTCAATTTATTTAATGCTCTTTTTGCATATTTGGCGATTTCATCAGTACCAAAGTTACCAATAAAAGAAGATTTTACTCCTAATTCTCGTGCAAAATTTGAAAAATTTAATGCATTTCCTCCGAGATACATTTTTCCTTGATCTAAATACATATCGACAACATTGTCTCCAATACCAATAACTTTCATTAAGTACATCCCTCCCCTATTTTGAATCAACTATAAAACTTACCTTATTAGGGTCATAATACATAACAGCAAAATAGATTGGTTGATTTTCAATATCATATACTGTTCTTTCTAGTTGAAATAATGGAGACCCTAAAACCACATTTAATTTTTTCGCCATATCACTAGTTGCAAATGTAAGGCTTATTTGTTGATGACTGCGACCTTGACTAATATGATATGTATCCTTTAACAAATTACTGATTGAAACATCACTAGTTATTTTTTTATCCAAATCAGGAAACATCTCCGTTGGATAAAATCCTATCTCAAGTCCATCATTGTTTTTTTCAAAGTGCATTATTCTCTGAACTTTTAAAATTTTAGACTCTTCACTAGTACGTAAGTTACTTCTTACTTTAAGAGTCGCATTTTCATAGCTAACTTCAATTACTTTGCGAGAAGGTTTTGAATTATTTTCTAACATAAAATTAGTATAACTATTCAAATTTAATAAGTTTCTTTGCACTTTGTGTGCATTAATAAAAGTTCCTTTTCCTTGTTTTTTAGTTAAATAATTGTCCTTAGCTAACTCATCAATTGCTCTGCGAATAGTAATTCTACTAGTATTAAATTCATCCTCTAATTCATGTTCTGAAGGAAGTTTACTACCAGGCTCGTAAGTTCCTTCTGAAATCTGTTTAATAATTTCATTTTTTATTTGTTCATATAACGGAATAACACTTTCTTTTTTTATCATTATATTCACCGTAAGATATCCTTTAATAATATTTCTAATTAAGTATACAAAATTTTAGAAATAAAATCCTGAGTTCTAGGATTGTTAGGCGCATTAAAGATTTTTTCCGGAGTATCGTCTTCTAAAATCTGACCATTATCAACAAAAACAACTCTACTTCCTACTTGTTTTGCAAATCCCATCTCATGAGTTACAACAACCATTGTCATTCCAGTTTTAGCGAGCTTTTTCATTACCTCCAAAACCTCTTCAACCATCTCTGGATCAAGTGCTGAAGTTGGTTCATCAAATAAAAGAGTATTAGGGTTCATTGCCAAAGCACGTGCAATAGCGATTCGCTGTTCTTGCCCTCCTGAAAGAGAAGATGGAAAAGCATTTATCTTGTTTTCCAATGAAACTTCTTTTAGTAGCTGTTTGGCATGTTTGATAGCCTCATCTTTATTCTGCTTCTTCACAATCATTGGCGCATGAATAATATTATTCAAGACAGTATAGTGAGGGAAAAGATTGAAGTGTTGAAAGACCATACCCACGTTTTGTCTAGTTTCTCTGATTAATTCCGGTTTAACCTTACCAGAAACTTTTTGACCATTAATCTTTACTTCACCACTTGTGGGTTGTTCTAGTAGATTCATACAGCGTAATAAAGTACTTTTCCCGGAACCGGATGGTCCAATAATTACAACAACCTCGCCATCATCAATCTTTAAATTAATATGTTTTAAAACATTATTGTTGCCATATGATTTATTTAAATTTTTAAGTTCTATCACTGACCTTCAACCTCTTTTCTACATTTGCTAGAAGTCTGTTCAGACTCCAGGTTAAGATTAAATATAATAATGAAGCAACAATCATTGGTTCTAATCCTAAAGCAGTTGACCCTCTTACTGTTTGTGCTTGAAACATTAAATCCGCAATACCTAAAACTGAAACCAATGAAGAATCTTTAACATTACCAATAAATTGATTTCCCAAAGCTGGCAAAATGTTCTTAATTGCTTGAGGTAAAATAATGTCTTTCATTACTTGCCATTTTGACATTCCCAGACTTAAAGCTGCCTCTGATTGTCCAATGGGCAAAGATTCAATACCTGATCTAATGATTTCTGCAATATACGCAGCAGAATATAGTGTCAAACATACAACGCCAGTAGCAAAGTCTGGAATCTGAAGCCCTGTAATTATTGGTAGTCCAATATAAACAATATATATTTGAATCAATAATGGTGTATCTCTAATAAATCCGATATACGCTTTAGCCAATAAAGAAACAATAAAAATACTTGAACGTTTCATCACGGCTAAAATTATTCCTAATATCAAACCCATAATTATCGAAATAATCGCTAGTTCGACGGTTACCACTACTCCTTTAATAAATAATTGCCAATAATTGGTAAGAAACGAATAATCACCCATCTTTGTCACCTCATTAATCTTTAATCAGTTGGAACTTGCTCCGCAGAATCTTGAACCCATTTTTCATAATTAGTTTTGTTAGATTTTACAATTTTATTAACTTTATTTACTAAATCCTTGGAAGTATCTTTTGGCATTGCCACAGCGGCTCCAAGGCTGGAATCCTTATGACGCCACTTTGTCATCATTAAATCAGGATTTTGTCGAAGCAAAATTGTAGCCGTTGGTACATCGATTGAAAAAGCATCTACTTTATTATTATTTAAAGCCAGTGCTAAATCAGTGACTTTAGATAGTTTCGTTAATGATACATTTGGGAAACTCTTTTCAATCATAGGTTGTTGAGTAGAATTATTTACCACTGCAATCTTTTTATTATCAAGCTGATCAATATCGTTATAATATTTTGACTTATCTTCTTTTCTTATAACTAAAGTATTTGTACTTCTAAAGTAGACTTTGGAAAAGGTTGCACCCTTTTTTCTCTCCGGAGTTGGGCTTAAAGAAGTGACCAACATATCAACTTTTCCGGATTGTAAAGCTGGCAATAGCCCATCCAAATCCATAGTTTTTATCTTATATTTAACTCCAAGTTTAGAAGCAATTTTTTTAATCAGTTTTACGTCTGAACCCTTCATACTCTGCTTGCTATCTTTATTGACTTGATATTCATATGGTGGATTAGAGTTAATCATGCCTACTGTGAGAACTCCTTTGTTTAGAATCTTATCCAATGAGGACGCATTATTACTTTTATTTCCGCATCCTACTAAGATCAAAGTTAACGAAAAAACCAGCATCATTAAATAGATAAATCTTTTTCTCATAAAATCACCCCTTCTTAATTTATAACGTTATATAACGTTATTTATGAACTGAATTATATTATTAGATTTTTTTAATGTCAATGCTTATTTCAAAAATGCCCAAATTCCTTACGTGCCAGTAGTTTAGCACTCATAATATAGACCGAGTTCAAATAGAGCCCATTTAAAATTAAATTTTTTCTAATTTCAAATACACTAAAAATAATAACAAAAAAATAGGTCTCATCCTTTCGGATGAGACCTATTTCTCAAGCCCTCATTCGAACGGAAAAAAGGGCTTGACATTTTATAGTCTAAGTCCTTTTTCAAATCAAAATGACGGCCAAGATTGCCAATGTACTGTTTACAACAATAACTTTATCCATAGCATCGACAACCTCCTTTATTTATTGTGAATATCCTAGCACTTCATTTTAATAATTTCAACATTTAATTAATTGAAATCTAATAAAAAAGCCTAAGAAAATTTTCAATTAGAAAATAATTCTCAAACTTTTTTTTGAATACAACCATATAATTACGATTTTACTTTCTTAAACACAATGCCTAATTCCAACATAATTACACCAGCAACTGTCATCAAAATACCACTAGTAGCACCAGCTTGTGGCAATCTACTTAATCCACTTGCTGAACTTGTATCAGTTGATTGTGCAGCATTAGTCAATGGAACCAATCCACTACCCTCATTTATTGAAGACAATGTTTTTTCTTCACTACTACCAGGGTTTTGAACATTAACTTCTTTACCAGTTAAATCTAAATTACCACTACCATCTAAATCGCCTTCTGAACCACCGTTGATAATGATTTCTTGATCATCATCTTCGTCATCCTTTCCATCTACATTTTCGTCAGGATTTGGAGTTGGTTCTGGATTTGTTGGCGTTGGATCAATTGTAAAGCCAGGGTCTACTAATTCTTTACCTTCATTGTTTTCATCTGGTTCGCCTGGTTCTTCTGGAACAGTCACAATATTGTTGTTGTCTTGCAAATCCCATCTGTGAGTTTCGCCACCAACGACATTCACTTGTTCAGCTACGATATTACCGTCTAGATTATGATGAATATTGATTGTTGCATCTGGAGCCAAGACACTACCTTGAAAAGTATTATTCATTTCAATAATACCGTCGAATTGCTTATTAGCTGCTGTACTATCATAAAAGTTCCAAAGTAAATGGTTGTCATCGAAGTATTCTGTTTCCTGATTTGGTCGTTCGATAGAATTTTCTTCGCCATTATTGAATCTCAACTTAATTTGAGAGTTCATTGCATAAGGATTTTGTCCCTTTGTGTCAACATTGATGATAATTGAAGTACCACCTTTGTCAGCTGACAACCCGGAAATTGTTAAAGGTGTACTAGCATTCAAAACTTCTGGATCCAAATTGATTACGATTTGATTGTTAGCATCAGCTTCAAAATCACTGAGGTCAATTACTCGTTGGTTTTGATCTGGAAAATCAGCATTAGTAATTGTCTTAGAATTTGTTGAAACTAAGCCTGCTGATTTGTTCTCTAATTTAGCAAACTCTTGGTCAAAATCAAGATACTCATTAGAGTCTTTGTCTTGGAAAATTTCATTATTAAGTAAGTGATTGATTGGTGTTTCATTAACTAAAGGAGAAGTATTGTCTTTACCCAATTCAATGTCGTTTACTTCACCAAAAACCACTTTATTTGTACGGTGATCATTAGCACTAACGAATGAACTCTCTGACATGTTTTTTACTTCTTGAACATAAGAAATATCTTTATCTAATAATTTTTCATCCGTAATGTTTGTCCCAAAGTTAACATTTCCGAATAAAGATCCAACCGCAAGGTTTCCATTTGTATGTGCATTTAAAGTTGCTTCTTTAGCAAAGATGTGAAATTTAGAAGCGTATCCCAAATTATTTTTTGATACATCTTGGAAGTCATCACTAACTTTTCCACCATTTTGAACTTCTGGATTTAGTGACTTCTCTGCTACCTTTTCAATTGATACTGCTGTATTATCACTAGCTTTCACGTTTGTGATTCCCATCCCTGATAATACAATTGCACTAATTGCAACACATGATAAAATATTCGCCTTCTTCATTTTCATTAATAGTTTATTACTCCCTTATCGATTTCTTGATATTAATATTATCTTATGGAAATCATAAGGTCAAACCAATTTTTGAAAAATATTTTTATTAATTTTGGATAAAAATACCATTTGGCACAAAAAAAGAGCTGGATTTTAAAAATCCAACTCTAATTTACTAATTATTTTAAGAAAGTAGTTCGATAACAGCTTCCCCAACTCCACGAGCCGATTGAGGATTTTGACCAGTTACTAAACGTCCATCGGTAACAACGTTTTCCGTATAGGCTGCTGTTTTAGTGTGATTGGCACCAGCATTCTTCAAAGCTTCCTCAGTTAAGAATGGAACAGCATCAGTTAATTTATTGATTTCCTCTTCTTCATTAGTAAAACCAGTTATGTTCTTACCATTGATCCAAGACTTGCTTTCTTCGTCTTTCATTGAAAGTAAACCAACTACTCCGTGACAGACAGCCGAAACGATACCACCACGGTTGTAAATAGTTTTAGCAATTTCACCTAAGGCCTTGTTTTCTGGGAAGTCCCACATAACACCATGACCACCTGCAAAGTAAATAATGTCATAATTTTTAGGATCAACTTGCTTTACTGAAAGTGATTGGCCTAAGACCTGATCACGATATTTCTCCTCATTATAGAAACTCCAGTTAGTCTCATCCATTGAATCAGGTGCTAAACTACCAGGATCGATTGGAACGTATCCACCATTAGGACTAACGTAATCGACGTCGATATTATTATCCTTCATTACCTTGTTGAAATGAGTTGCTTCACTCAACCATAAGCCTGTTGCTCGATTAATAGTTGGAAATTTTGCAGTATTAGTTACTACGATCAATGCTTTTGTCATTAAATGCCTCCGTATTACACTTGTAAGTGATGTTGATAACTATATTGGAGATAAAAAATTAAAGCAAACATTTTAACTTATAACCAATTAAATGGATCGAGTACCTTAACAAAACTATCAAAGAAATATTCCCAGAAATTACTTTTATGCATATATAAAAAAATCCAATAATGAGTTTCACTTCTTTACTGGATTGTAACAAAAGAGACTATCTACTCAAAAGAAGTCCGAGGTCTGATAGTCTTCTTAATGGTTTATTTCTTTACTGGCTTTTTCATCGTTAACTGAATTCGATTACGGTTCTCGTCTACGCTCAAAACCCAAACCGTCACAATATCACCAATCGTCACAACGGTACTAGGATCACTGACAAAATGGTCGGACAATTGAGAAATGTGCACCAAACCATCTTGTTTCACACCAATATCAACGAATGCTCCAAAGTCAATTACATTACGAACTGTACCTTGAAGTTCCATCCCTGGTTTCAAGTCAGCCATCGTTAAAACATCTTGACGAAGCAGTGGTGCTGGCATACTGTCACGCAAGTCTCGTCCTGGCTTACTCAAACCAGCGATAATATCAGTCAAAGTAGCTACCCCGATATTTAGCTGTTGAGCTGATTTTTCTTGATTCAACTTACTTAATTGTTGTTGTAATTTCGGAGTTCCCACTGCTTGTGGTGTTTCATCAATACTCTTCAACAATTCTCTAGTAGCAGAATAACTTTCCGGGTGGATATCAGTATTGTCCAACGGATCACTTCCACCGATAATTCTTAAGAAACCGACTGCTTGTTGATAGGCTTTAGGACCTAAACGTGGAACTGACTTCAATGATTGTCTGTCGGTAAATGAACCATTTTCATTTCTGAATTTGACAATGTTTTTGGCTGTTGTCGCTGTCAAACCGGAAATATGCGTCAATAATTCTGGGCTGGCCGTATTAACGTTAACCCCAACTTGATTGACCGCTGTTTCAACGACTCGATCTAATTGTTCATCTAAAGCTTTCTCCGGAACATCGTGTTGATATTGTCCGACACCAATTGCTTTAGGATCAACTTTGATCAATTCAGCCAATGGATCTTGCAACCGACGACCAATACTAATAGCTGAACGTTCTTCAACGTGCAAATCAGCAAATTCAGCTCTGGCATTGGCACTGGCGGAATAAACCGAGGCTCCTGCTTCATTGACGATAACATAATAAATTGGCTGCTTGATAGTCTTTAAAATACCACTGACAAATTCTTCTGATTCACGACTGGCCGTTCCATTTCCAATAGCAATCATTTGAACATGATACTTCTCTAATAGTTTTTTAAATTCAGGTGCTGCCGCTGCCCGTTGTTTTTCACTAGCTGGCTTGTGAGGATAAATCACTTGCTTAGTTAGAAAACGACCATTGGCATCGATAATGGCTAATTTACAACCTGTTCGATAAGCTGGGTCAAAGCCCATCACAACTTTACCTTTCAAAGGTGCTTGCATCAAAAGGTGGTACAAATTATTACCAAAGACTTGAATAGCATGATTATCAGCCTTCTCTGATAATTGGTGGCGTAATTCACGTTCGATAGCTGGTCCTAAGAAACGCTTGTAAGAATCTTCAAAAGCTGTATCAATTTTTTCAACTGCTAAGCCACGGTTACGACCGACTAATTTAGAATGTCCATGACGTAAGATCTGTGTTGCATCGATAGCAATTCCTACGGTCAAAATCTTTTCCTTTTCACCACGATTGATGGCAAGAATTCGATAAGGTGGAACTTGTTTTAATTTTTGTTGGAAGTCGTAATAAGTTTCATAAACTGCTTGTTCGTCCTTTTCCTTAGCACCACGCTTTAACTTACTAGTCAGTTCACCATTTTGCCAAGTATATTGTCTAATCCATTCTCTGAAATCAGCTCGCTCACTGAAGTTTTCGGCTAATATTTCGTGTACTCCAGCCCAAACTGCTGCTAAATCAGGCAAATCCTTTTTAGCATCGATAAAATCTCGAGCTTTTTTATCTAAGTTTCCATTTGGAAAAGTTAATAACCACTTAGCTAAAGGCTCTAAGCCAGCTTCTTTAGCAATCGTAGCTTTAGTCCGACGTTTTTGCTTGTAAGGAAGATAGAGATCTTCGACTTGTTGCAATACTGTTGCCTGCTCTAATTTTTGTTTGAGTTCAGGAGTTAACTTACCTTGTTCTTGAATCAACTTTAAAACGTCTTGACGTCTTTGGTTGATTTTCATCAAACGATGTGTCTCATCTTCAATTTCTCGAATCGCCACTTCGTCCAAAGTTCCCGTACGTTCTTTTCGATAACGAGCGATAAAAGGAACCGTGTTTCCTTCATCTAATAAACTCAACACCGATTGAATCTGTTGAACGCGATATTGATTTAATTGTTGATGAACTGGTTTTGCCAAATCCACCATTTTGTTTTCTGCTTCTTTAGTTGCCATTTTAGTGCAATCCCTCCATCGTCGATTATCAAATACTTTTTAATTATACTCTATTGTTCTTTTGATATCTTTTTTCAGCTAATTTTGGACTAGACTTAACATCTAAAAATGAGTAGACTTAAAGAGTTATATATCAAATAGCTCAAAATACTGTATAGCTAACCGTTACTGGTTAGTTTTTTTATGTGGGTAATTTTAGTTAAATAGATGGAGTTAATAATGGATATCAAAGAATTAAACTTTACCAATCAAGATTTAGAGAGTTTTGCCGGATTAAGTCATATTGGTAATGGTAAAAATCAAGACATCGAAAAATATTATCAATCGTTTCGTACTTGGCTTGATTGGAATAACGTTCTCGACGTGGTAAATAATTATAAGAACATTCATATGGATCTTCATTATGTAACTTCGCATGACTTTTTAGTCTGGTTACTTCACTACGGAGATGTTTATGATAATCTATTGCGACACTGTTTGAATCAGAATCCTGCAATGGATTACAAAACTGCCGCAAGAGACCTTTACAAATTACGACAATCTCATCCCAAATTTTCCTTTACGGTTGCATTAGCAGCACATCTGAAAGCTCACGATTTTTTGTCAGATAATGATTTAGATCAATTTATTCCTGTTTTAGGTAATATTCCAAATAATAGTGGCAAGAAAAAACACGAAATTATCACCTCGGAATTAGGCGAAAAACTTTATGAAGCAATCTACAGCCTATCTAATTTTGCAGTTGAACGAGTTTCACAAGAATGCTTTTAAAGATAAAATTAGCTAACAAGCCAATTAAGGTTTGTTAGCTATTTTTGATTAGTTTTGATAGTCCCCCATTTGCTCTCCAAAGCGCAAACTACGTTGTTAGCATAAACAAAATCATTTAGTTCCTGCGGTTTATACAGTGGTTTTGCAGCTAAATATAGTCTTTCCCAAATGTCCATAAAAACTCCCCCCTCAGATACTTTATGAATATAAATATAACATTTATTAAAAATGTTCTTGAGATAACTTGACGGATTGATTAATTTATTTAAGAGTTAAATTATTAAATATTAAAGGATTGATAATGTTGTTCAAGGTAATCATTTCGGACTCAATCAAAAATTCATTTTCAAAGCAAAATTGCGCTAAAGACATTAATATCATCGAAACTAAATTAACTAATAATCTAAATAATGATTTTTATAGAATCAAACCAGTTCGAACGGATAAGAACCACCAAACTTACGAAATGAGGGTTCATCTCGATTCAAAAAATTATCGAATAGCTTTTAGTTTAAAAAATCATCTCGCTTCTGTCTTTTATTTGAGCACCAGTCTGCAAAAGAAAAATTTCGACAAGGAGGTTCAAAAAAAATTACGAAAAGGATAAAAATCACTCAACTAAAAAGTACCATTAAAACCCAGTTTAAAAACAATGATGATTTAACTTTAAAAATATTAACTTTCAAAAAAGATCGTAGCTTGACCTTAATTTGTCATAATGATCAATATTCGATTGAAGAAAGAGGTTTTTATCAAAAAGATTTTTCCTTGGATTCAAAGAAAGCTTTAATTAAACAAGCAATGAAACTGACAAAAGTTGAATTTTATCGAAGTAAAACACTTTATTTAGAGTGACCTGCAAATAAAGTTTACAAACTGATATTCTATTAATATAAATCCCTGAGAAAGTTGGTAAAAAATGACATTAACTATCATCGACTATTTAATAATCGCTATAATTGGCTATCTGTTAATCACCTATGCTCTTCCACCCGCCCTTGTGAAAGCAAATATTAAGCATGACGAAATAGCTTTAAAAATACAATTTGATGAACTATATGAAAAAATCGTTGATTTGACGACTGACAATTCCATCCTCAAAGCCTTGCCTAAGGATGAACAAAAGACTGGAAAAGCTCAACTGAAAGATTTTTCTGATAAATGTTTTGAAATCTATTCTAATGAAGATGATGACATAAAAAATCGTTATCACAAACTCTTAGATTATAAAAATCAAATTGAAAAATTTAGATCTTCTATTCAAAAAGAGACCGCCTAAACAATTCAGCGGTCTCTTTTTTAAACTGTTAATTCAATTTGGTTTCCTTCGGGATCCAATACCACGCTTTCGTAATAACCATCATTTGTTACTCTTGGTCCACTCAAATGAGTATAGCCATCCGCTTCAATTTGTGCAGAAACTTGGTCAACAGCTTCTTTTGATCCCAAAGACATGGCAAGATGCACATAACCTAAGGGATACCCAGTAAGTTTTTCTATGTTCAAATCTTCACGAGTTCATACTTCCAAGCGTGCTCCGTCACTGAAAGTCAAAAAGCGAGACGAGAATGTTGTCTTAGGATTGTGGTATTTTTCTGAAGCCGTAGCACCAAAATATTTTTTATAATTTGAACAATATTTTTATTTATGTCCATCTCGAATTTCATACAATTGTTCTGTCAAACTCTTGTCATTATCCTTCAATAATTCACAAATATTTTGCTTATCGACAAATTTGACATTCTTGCGCTTCAAAAATTCCAAGATAGTTGGCAACATTTGCCGTTCTTTAGATTTCTTCAGATAATACGGTTTCAAAGTCAAATAGACGATATTTTCATCTTTTGTAGTTATCTTCAAAGTAAAACTCTCATTCATCAACTGAGACGTCCCTGGCGAATAAGTAGTATGTCGCGGATTATATCCCAACAACTGCAAATGGATCTCAATTTCTTTCATTTGTTGATACGGGATAAACTTAGTCTTTCTCATCTTTAATAGTGCTTTGATCGGCATGACCAAATTATCCCAAGAACTGTAAACTTCTTGATTATCAGAAATGTAACGAATTCCTTTTTTCTCCAAGCTCCAATAATTGTAATAACGCTTGTAATCGAATGGATAAAACCAGACAACTATCATATACAAAATTAGTCCAATCAATAGAGACATCCAAATATTACCTATGAATCCCATCAATATAGGAATCAAAACAATAATAATTAAAATCACAGCCGCCGACTTACTTTTTGGTCGCCCAAAATCAAATGGAAAATGCAAGTAAGGCTCTCCCGTAATCAACTCATCTAAAGAAATATCCAATAAACCACTTAATGAAATTAAATTATCAATACTAGGTAAATTTTCCCCTAATTCCCATCTAGAAATAGATTGTCGTGAGATCATCAGTGATTCAGCTAGCTGTTCTTGTGTCATTCCATTTTTCTTACGGTACTTGATAATATTATCTGCTAATGCCATTTTTCTCCCCCATGTAACCACTTACTTAAATAATAAACTTTTTTTAATAAAATCAGCGTTATAACGGTATTTTTATAAATGCAACTACGATGTGCGTGCTTTAACATCAAGCTTTTGCCATAATTAAGGTGTAAACAAAGTTAATTAACTAATCGATGCGCATCTCATTTAATTGGGAGGAATTCATTATGATTACATTTGGTAAGAAACTTTCATACAGACCTTTACTAGTTAGTCTATTTGCAGGTTTGGTAGGTTTTACTATCTTTAGAATTTTTAATAATTGGAGTAGTTACGCCGTAGCACTAGGACTTTTTTTCTTTTTCTTCTTCATTTATTATTGCAACAGCTCGACTGTACTTTTCCAATATTGGGAAGCCGATAAAAACAGTTTTCGTTACAGTGATTTGACTAATTTGAAGCATCGTATTTTTCTAATGTTTTTCCCATTCAAAAATAAGCTGACTGTCATTAATAAGCAAGACATTGTTTCAATTAAAATAATCGGACATCTTAATGATGACGATATCCCTCTTGCTGTCCCATATAGTGCAGCCTTAGGTGTTTTGACTCCAGCACTCTTAATGGCAAAGAGTCCCCTTGCACTTGAAGTAACCACCATTTCTGGTCAAGTCTATACTTTAGATTTCTCTAGAGACTATGCCTATGACAAAAAATTAACTATTCAAAAATTGGATCAAGTTCTTAAAAACTTTGATGACGGTAAAATCACAATAGAAAATAAATCGAATTTGAATTTACGCTAAAAAAGCCTTGAGTTTTCTCAAGACTTTTTCTATAGAATGAACTTATTAATTACTTCAGCTAAAGCATCATGGTTATTATCAGCTTCAGTGATATACTTGGCATTTTCCTTAACGACATCAAGTCCGTTAGCCACACTGACTGGTAAACCAACTGCCTTTAACATTGGCAAATCATTACTGTTATCACCAGCCGCAATGATTTCTTCTGGTTTAATACCTAAAATCTCACCCAATTGAACGGCGGCACTACCTTTATCAACGCCAGCTGGATTAAATTCAACGTATCGACCAGATGAAAAAGAAACTGTCAGCTTGGAAGGATCAACTTGTGATTCTACTGCTGCCTTCATTGCTTTACGCTCCTCAATTGTGGACATAGCCATAATAACTTTCATGACGTTTTGATCTTTGAATTTATCAAAATCATCATCTTTCATAATTGAAAAATCTACACCACGATTAGTTAAATAATCCGTATCAGTTTTCATAGGATTATAAATATAAAGTTTGTCTTGAGTGTAAACATGTGTCGAAGCATTTTTATCCTTAGCACCAACATTAAAGACCGCTTTAGCTACTTCAAATGGCATCGCATTAACAGCAATAGAGCGATTATTCTTATTTTCCAAAATCAATCCTCCATTATATGAAATGGAATATTGATTGGGTTTATTTCGTAAATTCATTTTTTCAAGATCATTTTGAAAGGAAGTATAACTTCGACCAGAATTAACTACGAAGTAAACTCCTTTTTCAGTTGCAGCATGAATGGCCTCAGCGTTCTTGTCAGACAAAGAACCATCATCATTCATTAAAGTTTCATCAAGATCACAGACAATCATTTTATACATAAGTAAATTCCTCTCACGTTAAGGTTACTTTTCCACCTTATCGAAAATGGCTTATAATTGCAACCGATTCCAAAAATTGATCATATACTAAAAAAAGATAACCCATCATCCGGATTACCTTTTCATTAAGAAGCTAATTGTTCAAGGACATTCAAGACGCCCTCATCATTATTAGAATCAGTCACATGTGCAACTTGATCCTTAATTTTTTGTTCAGCATTTTGCATAGCATAACTATGTGGAGTTATTTTTAGCATTGGCAAGTCATTTTCATTATCACCAAAAGTCATGATTTCATCATCAGCCACATTATATTTCTTTTGAAGTTCACGAAGACCGGCAGCTTTATTTACGGTATCCTCACTGATCAATTCAGTATTGTAGCCAGAAGTTTGACTGGATAAACCTAGTGGCAACATCTCACGTAAGCTCTTCATCTTAGTATTAAAATCAACTTTAGAATCAAAAGTTACTCCGATACTAGTAATTTGGTCCTCTAAACGTTGAGGTGTAGCTGTGGCCAAATCTGGTACACGTAATAAGTGATTATAGTAACGATATGTCATATCGAATGAAGCTTGAGAAATATTTTCATCAACATAAGCTGATTTATAGCCAACAACTAGGTGTTCAGCAATATCACTAGGCGCAAATTGGTGATTGATTACGTCCAAAGTTTTTTTGACCGCATCTGCTGGAATTTCTTGAACTAGTAATGGTTGTCCAGCACTATGAACGACCGCACCATTTTGTGAAACGAAGTCCATCTCCTGATTGAATTCATCAAATTGATTGAGTAAACGCTGATATTGAGAGCCCGATGCAGCTGCTACGTGAATATCTTTTGCACGTAATTTTTGTAGGATTTCTCCAAAGCGTTGGTGGTTATAAGTATTTTGATCATTGAGGAATGTTCCATCCATGTCAAAAGCTACTAACTTGATAGTCATAAATTACCTCCTTAAAAACATCTTTATATCATATCACAAATAGATAACTATTCACTAAAAATAAAACTAGGAGTATTTTTTATTATATAATTATATATAATTTATTAAATGGGAGGTTAAAATGACACCACATACTAAAAATATTCTTGTAGCTATTGACGGTTCTCTCAATGCCAATCGTGCCTTCAATCAGGCTGTCCAATTAGCTCAAAAATTTAAAGCTAACCTCTATTTGACCCGTGTCGTTGAAGATTATTATTTAAATGAAGATGATGGGATTTTACAAATGGTCAATTACGAAGATAATCCCGATGTGATAGAAGCTCGGGATGATTTAAACCAAAAATTCATGATGACAGTTTATCCTATTAAAGACACTTTCTTAAGAATCGGTGATCCTAAAAAAATAATTTCTAATTATTTGGTTCGAGGGCTGAAAATTGATTTACTAGTTATTGGTAAAAATGGTAAAAGCAATAATCAACAAGCAAGTTTAGGTAAAATAGCTGGCTTTTTGAAAGCAAATGCTTCGTGCCAAGTACTAATTGTGGAATAACACAAATTGATTTTTTTAGAAAGTGTTTTATTCAATTAAAGAAAATTAAATTACCAATTTTTTGTATCTCAGTATTAATTTACCAACTATAATTGCTAAATAAAATATAGTTAGGAGTTTCGATATGACATACAAACTAATTGCCATCGATATTGATGATACTTTATTAACTAGTGCCAAAACTATTTCCGGTCAAACTAAGGCACAAATTCAACTGGCATTGGAAAGAAATATTAAGGTTGTCCTATGTTCAGGTCGTCCACACAAAGCAATGTACAAATATGCTCAACAATTAGGCATCTATGGAACAAATCAATATATGATCACTAACGGTGGTGCCATCATCGAAAATCTCAATAGCGATATTATTTTTCAAAATACTCTACCAAATATTTTTTATCATTATTTTGTTGATTTTGTCGATAAAAATTCCCTATCTTATTGTGTCTTTGATGTGAATGGCAACGTCTATACTAGCAATCATTCTGATATCGATCCTTTTACCATCGCAATGGCTTTTGAAAATGGCGACGGCTTACACATCAGAAATCCTGAAGAAATGCCAAGTGATTTTGAAATAACTAAAGCGGTCATCAATGGCAACGAAGAAAAAATCAATCGTATCACTAATTTTATCAAAGCTGAATTTAGTGATTATTTTGTTGTCAGAACTGGTATTGGTTATTTAGAAATTTTCCCCAATAACGTTAACAAAGGAATTGCCTTAAAACATTTAGCTAATCATCTTAATATTGAACTCAGTGAAATCATTGCCTTTGGTGACCGTGACAATGACATCCCTTTACTAGAGACTGCCGGTCTAGGAATTGCAATGAAGAATGCTACTGTTGGCACAAAAGCCGTCTGTGATTACATTACTACCGACAACAATCACGATGGTGTTGGTAAAGCTTTGGCAAAATTTGTCTAAAAAAAAGAGAATTGAAGTTAACTGCTTCAATTCTCTTTTTGATTAATAATTCAAATGTTTGTCTTGATCTAAAGCACTAATGGCTTTAATTTCATCTTCATCCAAGTTAAAGTCGAAAATATCAAAGTTTTCTTTAACACGTGCAACCTTAGATGATTTTGGAAAGACTACAAAACCAGTGTCGATATGCCAACGCAAAACTACTTGAGCAGCAGTCTTATGATGCTTTTCAGCAATTTTATTGATAGTTTCATCTTCTAGAATCAAGTGACCATGTCCAATTGGTGAATATCCTTCGTTAACAATACCGTTATCTTCGTCAAATTTGCCTAATTCTGCTTGAACTTTGTATGGATGACGTTCGATTTGGTTGACCATAGGTTTAACCTTGCACATTGCAAAGACTTTCTTCAATTGATCCTCTGAGAAGTTCGATACACCGATGGCCTTAACTTTACCTTGTTCATAAAGTGTTTCCATAGCTTTCCAAGTATCGAGCGTCAAGTCAAAGTTGTCTTCATTTGGCCAATGAATCAAATATAGATCCAAATAATCCATTTGAAGATCAGTTAAAGTCTGTTCAAAAGCCTTTAAAGTTTTGTCATAACCTTGATCAGCATTCCAAACCTTTGAAGTGATAAATAAATCTTCTCTTTTAACATCTGCATTCTTAAAAGCTTCACCGATAGCTGCTTCATTACCATAAATGTGAGCACAATCAAAATGACGATAACCGGCATCTAAAGCACCCTGAATAGCGGCCGGAACATCAGCGTTATCAATCTCGTAAGTTCCAAAACCCAACATTGGAATTGATACACCATTACTAAATTTTTTATATTGCATACAAATTTCTCCATTCTCTTGAGTCATTCCACAATGATTTTAATTAAATAGAACGCGTTTACATTATATCATTTTACAAACTAATTGAGGTAACTCTTAAGAAAAGCCATCTCATCATCATTAGCTTTTTTAGCCAATTCATCTTTTTGATTAATCAAGAAAACATGTCCGCGCGGATTCTTCTCATCGCCATACATTTTACAAATATGAGGAATATTTTTAGCTATTAAAAAGCCATCCATTTTAAAAGCACTATTGCGTAAGAAATCTTGATTAGCCGTGGAGATATATGCTGGCAAGAAATCCTTAGTAATATATTTTTCGACGTTTAGTTGTTCAGAATATTTTTGAACCGATTCCGGAGTAAAGTAGCCGGCCACCGCTCCACTGATAGCCGTAGGTTCAGCCATAAAATTAGCGGCACTATTTAAAATAACTGCTTTAAATTTTAAATCCGTCAGTTCATAGTCAAATAATTGTCGATATTCTGGATTAGTCAAAATAGTGACATATTGTTCAGCCATTTGACCACCAGCACTGTCTCCCATCAAAAAGACATTATTTTTATCTAAATTATATTCATCCGCATGATTAGATACAAAGTGAATATAACTATCTACATCATTCAATTCTTTTGGAAAATCCACATCTGGTGCCAAACGATAATTGGCATTTACAAAGGCAAAACCTCGTTTAGCCCAATTTAAGCCGAAAAATTGATAAGTTTCCTTAGTACCATAACACCAACCACCACCGTGGATATTAATAATAGTAGGAATTGGTCCTGTGGCATTTTTAGGTAAATAAATATCTAACAAATTCCACTTAGGATCTGGCCCATATGCTAAATCATTGATCCGTGTCACTTCGGGGATTTCTGTTGGCAATCCAGCATCACGCTTATCATCTTGCGTTTTAAATTGTTTTCTCATTTGTAAAATTGCTTCTGTAATATTTTCTTTCATAGAAAGCGCCTCCAATTACATAGTAATTCTACCATAGACTAAATATGACTCTGTTTGGATGTAGATTTTGCAGTAATTTTTTCATAAATAATCAATAAAATTGCTCCAACAACAATTCCCAATGCATTAGCAATCACATCATTAATGTCACTTGTACGATTGATCAAGAAAATGTGAGATAAGAAAAATTGGGTTGTCTCGATTAAACCACCAATTAAAAAACCAGCAAGTGCCACAGATATTATTGAAATTTTTGGAAGATAATATTTGATTAAAAAGCCTAGTGGTACAGTCAAAATAATATTTTCAGCAAAACCTAATTCTAATATATTTAGCTTATGCAGGTTTACCTGTCCAATACCGGCTGGCATAACATAAACAGATGAACCGTCAAATGAAATTGGCGTAAATAAAATAGTCGCTAGAAATGTTAAGTAAACCAAACTAATCAAATTAAACCGACGTTTTTCAAAATCTTTAACTAAATTGAAGATAATTAATCCTAAGCAAAAAGCTATTGTCAGAATAAATAATAACGGTATATATCGCATATCTTTTCTCCTTTCGTCTTTTTTCTTAATTGTTAGTTATTACTTTACTTGAGAAGTATTTAAACTAGCTTAAGAAATGATGACGAAAGTTTGAAGTTAGTGTGGATTATTCTTAAATGCATGAAAAAAGACCGGAGAAAACTCCAGTCTTAGCTGAATATTATTATAATGTCTGTCTATACTGATTTAGAATATCAGGCCAATCCGTTTGAATAGCATTAATCCCCGTTTTTAGAATCGATTCCCAACTAAATTGAGGACCTTCTAGCAAAGCCACGTTATCATCTAGACCACTAAATAGTTTAGTTCGATCATTTAGCTTAATACTATTAGATAAAAGCATTAAATCTTTACAACGATATGCGTCAATTTTTGGAGAATCAATCAATCTAAATTTACCTTCTAATGGCTCAATAATTTCTAAGCCAACTAAATTCAAATCTGGAAATTCTTCTAATATTTCAAGTTGTTTTAAATCGGTAATTATTGGAAAGTATAAATATTTAATATGATGATTGCTAAGCTGTCTTAAATATTCTCTTTTTGGAGGTGACTTAAGAACAAAATATTCATGCATTTCAGAATAATTATCTAAAAATGGTAAGAATGTCTCCCAATATTCCCATGACCGATCAATATTAATTAACGTATTGTGATTCACATGATTATAAAAATAATCGAAACTTTCAATCTTTTTATCAATCGGTTCATCCAAACTATTATGCAGTAATTTAGATTCTATTTCTTGAGAAGTCAATTTTTTTATATTTCTTAATTCATGTAACAGACGTTTTTCTCCCCCATCATGGAAAATATAAAAATTACCATCCGAAGATTTAGAAATATCAATTTCTACCATATCAGCATGTTGTAACAAAGCTACTTTTACAGCATCACTAGTATTTTCAATAATATTTCCGCCATGAGATCCTCTATGAACCAAAATTAAAAATGCTTTCTCACGAAGTTTTTGCTCAATTTGTCGATTATTGATTTTCATTTATCATTGTCTTTCTTTTTTTAGTAAATTTTTAATTTTATTTTTCCCATCAGCATAGACGAAGAAAAAGATCAGAGCGTTGATTGTCATTAAGATCACTGAATAAACAAAATTCAAAGCAATACCTTCAATACCGGCATCGGTCGATGAATTATTTTTTATAACAACTCCAATTGGTTTAGCAATAGGATTATACAAAAAGACTGACAAATCATACTCACTCAATTTTCCATTAAAATTAATTGCTAGCATCGCTAAAACAGTTGGTAAAACAATCGGTAGAACAATTTTAATAAAAGTATATGTTGATTTAGCACCTAAGTTTTTCGCAGCATCTTCTAAAGAAGAATCTACCGCAAAAAATGAAGCCTTCAAAAATCGAAATGTATTGGGCATCATGACAATAATATAAGCAATCAGCATAATAACTAAGCTACCCGTTAATATATTATTCATCACAATCATATGTGGTCGAGAATAGGTTATGACAAGTCCCAAAGCAAACATTAGTCCTGGGAAAACCCAAGGAGTATATATGATCATTTCTAAGATTGTCGTAAACTTATTTCTCTTCTTATAAACAAAATGAGATACTATCAACATTAATACCACCACTGCGATAGATGATATTGTTGCATAAAAAACACTTGTTAAAAAAGGACGATACGCTGATTCACTTGTTAATATCATTTTATAATTTTCTAAACTAAAACTATTCAAATGTAATTTTCGACTAGCAATAGCTTTAATATTAGTAAATGAAAACAATATCACGATCATAAACGGAACTAAATTGATTAAAGCAAAAGAATATGCCAGAGTATGAGCAATGAAATTAAAGAGCGGGTTATGAATTCTAGTGCGCTTAATTTTTGTGGAAACCTTCGAAATTGATAAGAAATTTCCTTTACGTTCATTACGTTGTATTACGTACAATAAAAACAATTGAATAACACCCAAAAATAATGAAAGAATTGCAGCTAATGTTCTAGAGCTAGGTCTTTGAGTAAAAGTTAGAATCAATGGACTGATAGTTTCGAATCCTCTACCCCCAACCATAAGTGGAGCCGACATTGCCATCAATCCTGTTTGAAATAATAAAATTGTACAAGTTAGAATTATAGGTTTTAATGTCGGTAAAATAATTTGAAAGATAATTTTAAAATTAGATGCTCCTAATCCTCTAGCTGCTTCAACGGTTTGATAATCAATTCCTTTGAATGAATTACGGAAAAAAATCATATACGTTGAGGTACATGCAAATGTCATCAAAAAAATTACAGCATGATAACCTGAGAACCATGATGGATTCAATTTAGGAAATATCTTTAGTAAAAACGTTGTTATAAAACCTTTAGATCCATAAGTAAAAATATAACCATTGGCAACCATAACTCCTCCAAAAATCAAAGGAATCATATAGGCCAAATTGATAACCTTCCGGAATCTAATTTCAAAATATTCTAGAAATAATACTTCCAGAATACCAACTATTGTTGTAGTTATGCTGAGAGTAACTGCCAACATAAAAGAATTCTTAATACCTTGCATTGCACGTTCAGAACTTAAAATTGCTCGAATGGATTCGACAGCTGATGTTTGTTGATCAAAAAAGATGGCTTTCATTATCTGAACATTTGGAAAAATCATAAAAGAAACAATAAACCAAAGGAAAAGAATCAAAAACAAAATCATACTAGGGTTTAATCTTTTAATTTTCACCATGATTAACGCCCTCCCTCTTTGTACGGGAGAATATCGGATTTATTCAAAATAACTGCAACTTTATCATTGATTTCAAATTGTTCAAGATTACTTTCACTTTGAAAGGAAATCATTTCTACACCATTAACTACAATTTTATAATAGGTATACATTCCATAAAATTCCTTGGAAATAACTTGCCCTATTAATTGATTATTATTTTCTCTAGATAAAAGTAATTTTTCCGGTCTAATATAAAATTTATCGTAAGATTCCAATTCAACAGTATTTAGATGCATTTTTGTTAAATCATCTAAAGTGTAGGCATTTGCATCACCGATAAAATTACAAACAAATTCTGTTTCAGAATGATTATAAATTTCATCAGGACTTCCAATCTGTTCTAAATTTCCTTTATTAAAAACAGCAATTCGATCTGATAACATCAACGCTTCTTCTTGATCATGAGTAACATAAATCATAGTTATACCATACTTTTGTTGAAAGTCCTTGATTTCTTTACGTAATGTTTTACGTAACTTCGCGTCCAAATTTGACAATGGTTCATCCATTACTAAAATCTTTGGCTTTTTTGCGATTGCCCTAGCAATTGCAACTCGTTGTTGCTGCCCGCCCGATAAATTAGACACATTTTTATCCAATTGATCATTAGTTAAATCGACCATTTTGGCGATTTCTTGAACTCTTTGATCAATATATTTTTTATCTCTTTTTTCAACTTTTAATCCAAAGCCAATATTTTCTCTAGTGGTCATTGTCGGAAATAGAGCATAACTCTGAAAGACCATCCCCACCCCTCTTTCATTGATAGGAGAATGAGTAATATCTTGACCATCAATTTCAATTTGTCCATTACTAGTTTCTAAAAATCCTGCTAAAGCTCTTAAAGTAGTAGTTTTACCACATCCAGAGGGACCCAATAAGGTAAAAAATTCACCTTCTTTAACTTCAAAACTTAAATCTGGCACAGCTAAAAAATCATCGTATTTAATCTGCACATTCTTAAAAGTTATCATTTATCGAATTCCTCTACTTCAATATATTTAATTCGACATGTTCAACCCATTTAGATAAATGATTGTTAACAAAGTCGTAATCTACTTTTTGAGGTGTAGTTTCTTTCATAATTTGTTTTACTCTAGGATCCATTGAAGATTCTGCATCCTTATTTACAGGAGCTGTTCCAAATTTTTTGGCCCACTTACCCTGCAAGTCAGCACTACCTAGCCAGTCAACAAATTTCTTCGTACTATTTTTAGGATTCTTCTTCTTTAAAATACCAACTTGCTCGATTGTTTGTGGAACTCCGTATGATGGATTAACAACACCCAAATGAACATTTAACTTCTTTTCAACTACGGGAACATTACTCAAGAATGTATACGCGTACTTAGCATCACCATTCATTAAAGCACCAACTTCCGTTTGACCTTCAGATAAAGTCTTACCATTCTTAAAGTAGCTACTTAATTCTTTCCACCCAGCATCAGAAACACCAAGTTTTTTATTTTTTTCAAGGTTATTCATCAATTGTGTGTAAACGACTGCATTAGTAGTTGCACCGCCAAGATTAGTTGGCACAATGTATTTACCTTTATTTTGAGGATCAGAATACATATCTTTCCAGTCTTTGGCAGCTTCACTCTTTTTAATCTTATCAGCGTTATAAATCATAAATACTCGTTGTTCAGTTAGTGGAGCAAAGTAATTATCTTTATCTCCAAGATTTTTGTTGACCTTACTTAACCAATTTGGAGTATATTTTTCCAAAATTCCTTTATTCTTTAAAGATGAAAAATTCATTTGATTCATTCCAAAGGCTACATCGGCCACTGGTGCATCTTTTTCAGCTACCAAACGGTTATAAATGTCGTTCCCGCCTAAATCAACTAATTCTAATTTGAAACCTTTTTTTGCAGCTTCCTCTTTCAAGAAATCTCCACGACCATTACTAATTGAATTAGAGTAAACTACGATTTTTTCCTTTGCTGCACTACTTCCCTTTTTATTCGCACCACATCCTGCTAAAACTGAAAAAAATAAAGATGTAATAAGTATTAATTTAAAATATTTCTTCACGCTACTATCTCCCTTATAATGTTTCAATTATTTTCACCTCTTAATTGAAACGTTTCAATTAAGACGATATAATTATTATATGAGATTTATGTATATGAAAAATCGCTTTTATGTAAATTTTTTGTAAATTCAATTAATACCTTACTGTAACAACATTTAAAGGAGATATATATGAGCAAAGTAACAATTACGGATATTGCTAAAGAAGCCAAAGTTAGTTTAGGAACAGTATCAAATGTTCTCAACCATCGAGGGAATGTAAAAGCTGATACCATTCGTAAAGTCGAACAAGCTGCCATGAAATTAAACTATGTTCGAGACATTTCTGCGTTATCAATTAGACAAAAAAAATCCACTCAAATTGCATTGCTGATTCCGCAATTGAATGAATATACGAATGATTTTTATACTAATTTATATCATGAATTAAAAAGCATTGGATTGACTATCAAATTATTTGAAACAAATAATGATTTAGAACTTGAGAAAAAATGTCTTGTACAAATTAAACGGGAAAATTTCTATGGAATTCTCATTATTAACCATCTGGAACCAGTGACTGATATAAGTAAACTCCTTGATAACCCTAAAAATCTTATTTTCATTGGTAATTATAAAAATAAAAACATTAGACAAGTATCAATTGATTTAAAAATACTAAAAAATAAATTTGTCGAACCGACATTCATTATAAAAGATGAACTTGGTATGGGATTTTATAAGCAATTCGAAAACTCTAATATTATCAATGATAATATGACAGAAATTTACAAAAAAATCATTGATTATCCTCAAGGAAATTTTGTCACGTTCGATAGCAAATTGGCCAATCGTCTTCAAAATATTTCTAGAACTTTAGATAACAAAATCAAAATTATTTTAATCAGCTCAAAAAATATCGTTTCCTTTGAATCCAACACACAAAAAAACGTTTTCCACTACTCCGCCAACAAGATTGCTCTTTCTTTAATTAAAATGTTGGAATTTCAAGAAAAAAAATTAACTATCAATATCTATAATACTGACTATCAACAATTCCCATATAATAAAAAGCCAGTTTCACTAAATCTATTATTATTAGAATCACCTTTTTCAAGAATTATTAAATTTCTACTTCCTGATTTGACCCAAAAATATAACATTAAAATCAATTTAACTACTAAGAAATTTCCTCAAATGCGTGCAATTTTAAACAGTAATGAATGGCAAAAATACGATTTAATTCGGCTAGATATTAGTGATTTTAATTGGTTTGGTAAGAAGATTTTCCGTCCACTGAATCAAATACCAGAGTTAACAACTGAATTGGTTCGTTTGAATAATTGGAATCAGTATATTTATCAAGGTAAAATTCCTTATGCTCTTCCATTGGATCCAAGTATTCAAATTATGCTTTACAAAAATAAAATATTTAATAATGAAATTATAAAAAAACAGTATTCAGACAAATATAACCAAAACTTGATTCCCCCAATAAATTATCAATCACTTGTCAACTTGGCAAAGTTCTTTAACGATTCAAACGAACCAGAATTAAAGGGTGTAAAATCGCTATCGTTAATGGGAAACGCAGACACATTAATTGCTTCAGAATTCTTACCATATTATTATTCGCTAAACGGCACCATAAATAATTCAGAAAATGGATTACGATTTGATACAGATATTTTTATTAAAACTTATAATTTATACAGAAAGCTTAGGGAAGTAAGTAATATCGAAATAAAAAGCTGGTGGGACTCGGAGGTTAAGGATTTCAATGATGATAAAACTGCTATTTTGATCGGTTTTTCTAACCATCTAAACAATTTAAATCCGGCAAAATATGGGATTGCTCCTATACCTGGAAATAAACCAGCTCTAGGTGGCGGATTAATCGGTATTAACAAATACTCCAATAAAAATGAGGCTTGCGTTGTCTTTTTCAAATGGCTTTTCCAATATCAAATCCAACATGAAATTGCCCTAATGGGCGGTGATATTCCAGCTAAAGATTTATTCTTTGAACGTGAAATTTATGAAAAATTTCCATTCTTATCATATTCAACTGATTTTTATCACAATGGAATTCGTAAAACTAAACTATCAAATAACGTTGATTTATATACACTTCTATTTGAAAAAATAATTGGCAAAGAAATAAAAAATGGTCTCGATAAAAATTTGGATGCTGCTTCTGTTTTAATCAACATTAATACCACTTTATTTTTGAATCGTGAGAATTTAATTTCTAAAAGTAGCCATTAAATCAGAAAAGGAACATCCCACTTAAAATGTGTAAGATGTTCCTTTTTTATTTATTTCCTCAAAATCAAAACTTGAGTATTACCATCGTGACCGTTTTCTTTTAATGAAATATTCCAATATCCGTCAACTAATTGTGCTTGAATACCTTGACTTTTATCCATGACCTTTAACCCAGTATCTTTTAACTTAAAGAAAGACTTATTTTTGGAATTTTGACTTGGATCAGATAATCCAAAAATTATTTGATTACCATTATTAATTCTTGTTAAAGATAATGGAGTTGAAAAGCTCATATCTTCAACTGTTTCATTGGTATCGTTAAATACATTTACGCCGATATTATTGCCAAACTTCAATGCTTGCATATTATCATTATTCTCTATAATTATAGGCGTATTTATCTTATTAAAATCAGTTAAATCAATATTAGGATATGTAACATAATTATATTTATTATTTTTAGAAGTATGTTCAACATATATTTCTAAATATTTCCTCAAATATTCATTTCTACTCTGAGCTTTATTGATTTCTGACCAAGAACCTTTACGTTCAACCAATCCTAAGTTTAAATCTTGTGGAGTTATGAATTTATATCCTATGGATTCACCTTGAACATTAGATTCTAAGTAAATAGAATAAACATTCTTTAATTCATTTATCTTATTTAATGGTGTTTGAATAAGACCGCCATTAACATAAAGTTTATAATTCGAAGAATCGTTTAGCTTTCTATTGTCAATGTAAGTAAAAGCTTTATATGATGAGGTATTCTGAATATTACTTCCCAAGGCTGCAATGCCATTCTTCATTAAAAACCAGGATTTGTGAGCAGTTAAATTGTTATCGTTATTTACAAAATCCATTGCAATCGATCCTACATTACCTATAGCGCCTATATTTCCAAATGTTGAAGCCCCAACAAATGACTTAGATGAAGTTGTTGTACCACTACCAATTTTTTGTGGTGCGTTTGTTTCAGTTGTACCAGGTAATTTTTGGGGATCAACAGTTGCCCAGTAATTGTCATTAAATTGGTTGGCATCGTCGTTATAAACAAAAACCATACCATCACCTGTATACCAACCATGAGTATTTTCGTTATTCAAAGATTCGTAACGTTTGATTCTATTTGAAGACATCGTAATACCAACAGCGTAGTTGTGTTGTTTATTCTTTAGTAAGATTTTATCCATATTCTTAAAATTGTATAGTTCGTTATCCTGATAATCTTTGGCTTCAATGGAGGGATCATTCATAATATTCTCAATTAGTGCAACATCACGATAATTTGTCATCTGCTTTAAATAGTTTTGATAATTATCCCCAAAGCTCAACCAATACTTAATAAGACTTTGAAATTTTGCTTTTTCTGGATTTTGATAAGTATCAACGACTCTAGTAAGTGATCTAATTAAGTCTACAGCAGCTACATTAGACTGAAATGTTCCCCTAGAAATTGCTCTACCTCTAACCATATCCATTAAATTTCCTTTATAAATAAATGGTGAAAATCCTTTTTCTACCCAGAAATCAACGGAAGCCATGGAATCAGAACTCAAATTATATGGCGTATTAGAAAGTATCCCTAGTAATTGTGATACCCCATCTATAAGAACATTTCCGTAAGAGCCATTGTAACCAACGTTCTCATGTTGAATAAATGATCCATCTGGATAAAATCCTTCTCCGGATGTAACTATTGGAAAAACCTTCTCCATAGCATTAATTGCTTTTTTTAAACCAACTTCATCTTTTTCAATCAAAGCTTGAATAATCTTAACTTTACTAATATCTACCTGATTAGCACCGGTAGCTTCTGCCTTCCATTGAGGATATATACTACCTCTGAAATAATCAGGATCCGGTACGAAGAAATTAATTGCATCCATGGAATTTTGGATTTGCTTTTCAGTTAGATATGGCTTCATCACAGTAACAATATTATTAATAAATAAAGGAGTACCAATCTCCCAATCCCACCAATTTCCATAAGCTTTAATATTTTGGTTATATTTGTTAATATTCAACCACTCAAAACCATTTACTACATCCGCAATTAGTTCAGGATTGTTATAATATTGTGATCCTGGATTGGATGTTGCAATGGCAAGTGCTTCTAGATTTCTATAATCAGTTGTAATATGTGCTGATGTAGTTAATTCTTCCGCTCCATTCCAAAGATTTTCTCTATCGGAACTCTTATCCATGCTAGTCCAGAGATTTTTAATATTCTTATCCTGTTGTGCAGCGATTTGATTCATTTCATTGTTATTAGACTTATAGTACCGGTCTCCAACGGTTACATCTTTCCATGATTGTAGCATTTGATCGAAATATTGGTTGTTAGTATCATTTTGAGATTTTGAATAACTAACTATTTTATCCGAATTATCGTTCGAATTATTAGTGACATTAGATAAACTATTATTATTAGATACTTTGTTGGAAGAGACTAAGCTATGTATATCCGTTTGTCGGTTGTTATCCGTCCGACCCTGTTGAGTATAAATAATCGCTCTATTATTAGCATCAATAGAATTTCGAGCACTATTTTTGTTATTCAAATTGTTATTTTGAATGTTCTCATTTTGTGCTGAAGAATCTTCAAAAAGATTTTTTTCACCATTAACATCAGTTTTAGAATTATTTTTCTGACTTTGAATAACAGAAGTTGATTCTGATGCTTGTGCTAATTGATTTCCATTCTCCTTGGTTTCATCAGCAGAAACTGTAGTGGATTGTATTGATAACGCTGATAAAATAGTACCTATATAAACCATGTATCTAGTTTTCATGATTAAGAATTCCCCTCTTAATATTAAATATATATTTAAATAATCAAGCCCTCTAATTTATGATTATCAAATATGTACATAATGTATTACCAATATCATTTGTATGCAAACGTTAACATAATTTAATTTTAGATATTAAAAATTACTTAATTTATTTATGCTTATTTGTTGTTATTTAATTTTTAATTTATTTATTTTATAAAATATATCTAAAAAGCCAAACTTATAAAACACATATTTATACTATAATCGTGGTATTAGCTCTGTCTAAGGAGGAAAAAATTGACAAATATATTTGATGTTGCAAAAAAAGCAAATGTTTCCAAGTCAACCGTTTCTCGAGTCTTTAGTGGATCACGCCACGTATCTGAAAAAAGTAGGCAAAAAATTATCGCTGCTGCTGACGAACTAGGCTATGTACCTAATATATTAGCCAGACAAATGCGACAACAAAAGACTAATATCATTGGTTTTGTTGCCACTAGTTATTATCCTGCCGTTGGGTCTTTATTGAGTTATATAACACACATTGCTGAGGAAAAAGGATACAGTGTAAACGTTTATTTCACTAAGGATAAAGAACAAGAACTCAGCGTTTTAAATTATTTAAAGCTGCACGTTTTAGATGGATTGTTTTTAGTTTCCACAAGAAATGGATGGAACACCATCAAAGAGTTTGCTAAATACGGGCCTATTTCTACTTGGAGAAGAATTGATAGCTGTTCAATTTATTCTTCATACATAGATCATTACCCACTATACAAACAGATATTGTTATATATAGAGAATACTTATGAAGTTGATAGCATTGGACATATTTTAAATGATCGTAAAAAAAGTAATACTAAAGCCAGAATAAAAGCCATTAATGAATTTGAACATGACTACCCTTGCACTGATAATAATTGGCAACTATACTTCCCTGAACAAGGCGGTGCCGGAAGACAGGCAGCTTTGACATATTTAAAGACCATCAATCCACCAAAAGTTGTTTTAGCATATTCAGACTATGTAGCAGCGGACTTTATCTCTACTCTCAGAGAATATCAGGTTGATGTTCCAAGGGATGTTAAAGTATTCGGATTTGATAATAGTGATTTTGGTAAATACATGAATATCTCAACAGTTGATACTTATTTAGAGATTCAGGCCATTAATTGTATTAATAATATAATTTCACGCTTGGAAAATAAAAAATTTGAAGAAATAAAAATTACTCCAAAGCTAATCATACGAACCACTTGCTAAGAAAGGATTATAACTTTTTATAATTCTTTTTTATTTTGCTCTTGACGTGGGAATATTCCCACGATGTACTATATTGTCGTTGGATGGAACCGGTTCCATACGAAGATAACAAAAACGCATTGGAGGGAATTAATATGTCATACCACGATCTCGCAAAGCAGATCCTAACGTTAATGGGCGGACCGAAGAATATTAAAAAAGTCTGGCATTGCGCTACTAGATTAAGATTCAATGTTAATGATCCAGACAAAGTTCAACAAAAGAAAATTGAAGTATTAGATGGTGTTATTCAAGTTGTTTATAGCCGTGAACAGTTTCAAATAGTTATCGGAACTCAAGTCGCAGATTTATATAACGAATTTATAAAATTAGATGGAGTTCCCGCTGATGCAAGTTCATTAACCGAGACTTCAGAAGATGAGCCAAAGAAAAAAGGTATTTTAGGATTATTGAATAGATTTATTTCATTCATTTCCAGTTTATTCATGCCATTCTTAGGTGCCATCTGTGGTGCCGGAGTTTTGAAAGGTGCTTTAGCATTATTTTCTACTGTAGGTTGGTTAAGTGCAAAAAGTGGAACATACATTATTTTAAACGCTGCTAGTGATTCATTGTTCTACTTCTTACCCATGTTCATCGCCTTTACAGCTGCTAAACAATTACACGTTGACAGATTTGTCAGTGTTGCGATTGCCGGAGCACTTGTTTATCCAAATATCGTTGCTTTAGCAACTAACAACACAACGCTACATTTCTTAGGGATTCCTGTAATTCCAATGAGTTACACTTCATCAGTTATTCCTATCATGCTATCAATTTGGATTTTGAGCTACTTAGAGCCATTGCTTAATAAGATTATTCCAAATAGTTTGAAATATGTTTTCGTTGCTCTACTGGAATTAGTTATTATGGTTCCACTTACTTTGATAGTAGTTGGCCCTATTGGAGCAACAATCAGTAATGCTTTAGCTGGTTCAATCATGGGAATCTATAATCACGCCGCTATCCTTGCCGGAATCATTATTGGTGGTTTATGGCAAGTCATCGTAATGTTTGGTTTCCATTGGATGATCTTACCTTTGATTATGAGTAATATTTCTAATCAAGGTGTTGATCCTATCTTCCCTATTGCTTGTGCTGCTGTATTTTCACAAGCAGGTGCGGCATTAGGTGTATTCTTGAAAACCAAGAATAAGAAAATGAAACAAGTATCTGGTTCTGCATTTATCGCAGCCATCTTTGGTATTACTGAACCAACTCTTTATGGTGTTACTTTGAAATATAAGAAACCATTCTACATTGCTATTGCAAGCAGTGCCATTGGTGGAATCATCATTGGACTTGCTGGAACACAAGCTCATGCCTTTGCTTTTCCAAGTTTACTTTCCATCCCTACATACTTAGGTCATGGTTTTGTTGGAGAAATGATTGGTTTAGCTGTTAGTTTCATTGGTGCAGCTGTCTTAACATATTTATTCGGATTAAAAGGTGTCGAAGCTGAACAATCAAATGATAATAATACAGAAACTATTCAAACATCTGATCATGATGAATTGATCATGCCTGTTAGTGGTACTAAGACCTCCCTATCTAATGTCAACGATGAAGTATTCTCCTCAGAAAAGATGGGAAAAGGAATTGCAATTGTACCAACATCCAATAAAGTGATTGCTCCTGTTTCGGGAAAAATTACAGCTACGTTCCCTACTAACCACGCAATTGGAATTACTGATAGTTTTGGTACCCAAGTACTTATCCACTTAGGAATCGACACTGTTAATTTGAAAGGTAAATACTTTAAGAGCCTGGTCAAAGATGGTGACACTGTCAGTCAAGGTCAAGAGCTAATTGATTTTGATTATGAAAAAATTGCCGAAGCTGGCTTTGACAACACTGTTATGATGATTGTTCTAAATAGTAAGGACTACAAAGTTGAACCAGAATTAGATACAAATAGTGATTTAGCAATTAATTTAACATTAAATTAGAAGGAGATATTAATTATGAGTAACTTTCCAAAGAATTTCTTATGGGGTGGCGCTACAGCCGCAAATCAATATGAAGGTGGATTTGACGAAGATGGTAAAACATTGTCAGTAATGGATATTTTACCTGATGAAGCACATGGCAGAAAACAAGCTATGAAACATCCCCTAGAAACAATGAAAAAGAAGTATGACTTTTATCCAAATAGAGTAAGTATTGACGGATATCATCACTGGGAAGAGGATCTGGAATTGCTTGCCGGTATGGGCTTTAACATCTATCGTATGTCTGTTTCTTGGCCTAGAATCTTCCCTAAAGCTAATATGGATAAACCTAATGAAGACGGTTTGAAATTCTATGATAAAGTCATCAAAAAGGCCAACGAATTAGGTATGCAAGTTCTAATTACTATTGACCACTTCGATACACCAATGTGGGCTGTTGAAGAGTTCAATGGTTGGGCTGATCGTCGTATGATTGATGAATATTTGAAATTGGCTAAGCTATTATTTACACGTTACAAGGATCAAGTTAAGTATTGGATTACATTCAATGAAATCAATATGTTATTACACTATCCACTATTTGGTGCTGGACTAGATTTAACTGGTGATCCAAATCCTAAACAAACACAATATCAAGCTGCTCATTATCAACTAGTTGCTTCAGCTAAAGCCGTAACAATGGGACATAAAATCAATCCGAATTTCATGATTGGTAGTATGATTGCTGGAATTTGTAATTATGCTTATACTCCATACCCTCAAGATGTTTTACAAAAACAAAAGGTCATGCGTGAATCATACTTCTTCCCTGATGTTCAAGCACGTGGATATTACCCTCGTTATGCTAAGAAGTTCTTTGAAGATAACAATATCAAATTGGATATCACTGATGATGATTTGGAAGCATTGAAAGATACTGTTGATTACGTTTCGTTTAGTTACTACTCATCAGGTGTTATTACGACTGACAAGCGTTTATTAGGAAACACAGCTTCAAGTAACTTTGCAAGTACATTCTCTGACTCAGTTATCAATCCTTACTTGAAAGCCAGTGACTGGGGTTGGATTATTGATCCGGTTGGCCTAAGAATTACTATGAATGACATGTATGACCGTTATCAAAAACCTCTTATGGTCGTTGAAAATGGGCTTGGAGCAATCGACCATGTAACTGACGATGACAAGATTCACGATGATTATCGTATCAAGTATCACAAAGAACACTTGGAACAAATGGGCTTAGCTATTAGAGATGGCGTTGAATGCTTAGGTTACACTATGTGGGGCCCAATCGATTTAGTTTCAGTATCTACTGGCGAAATGTCAAAACGTTACGGATTTATTTACGTTGACCGTGATAATGATGGTAATGGTACTAATAAGAGATTAAAGAAGGACTCTTACTACTGGTACAAGAAGGCTGTTGAAAGTAATGGTGAAGATTTAGATTAAAATTTATGATGAATAAAAAGGAGACAACCACATTCACAATAGATATGTGAATGTGGTTATCTCCTTATTTCATTAGATATGATAAATATTTTTTGAGTTCTTTACCAGTATGTTTTCTTTATCTGTAGATGTTAAATCCAAATTTTGAACAACCGATGGACCATCGACTAACCATGATTTTTTAACAGGATATGATGATCCATAAATAATATTCTTTGAACCAAGAACTTTTGAAGCAATCTCTAAATTGTCTTCACCCCAAGGTTGAGCATGGGAAATTTCATAATAAATATTATTTTCCATTCTCTGTTGAATATCAGAAATATCGGTATCAAATCTCCCATTTCCCGAATCATGTGGCAATAGCATAGTTTTATATGTAAAGAATCCCCCACCAAGCATTGAATGAATTAACTTCAAGTTAGGAATGTCTTCAAATAAATCACTAAATACTTCTCTACCAATAGCAATTATTTGATCTTCACAACGACCGTATGATCTTCTTAGATTTTCAAAGTCTTTAATTGAATCATATTCAATAGGAACTGGTGTATGATGCACATACACTGGGATATTCATTTCGGCCACTTTTTTTAAAAACGAACGATACATTTTATTATCTAAATATCCATCGTTATAGTGTGTGGATAATTGAACGCCTTTTAAGCCCAATGAATTTATTGCAAAATCTAATTCACTTAAATTTTCATCTGTACCATACGGAGGAACTACAGCTAAACCATACATTCTTCCACTACTTTCCTCAACATGTTTTGCTAAATCACGATTGAAAATCTTGCATAAGTCCAAATCTAGCCATTCTTGGCAACCTGGTAATTTTAAAAGTCCAATATCAATATTACCCTCGTCCATATCAGAAATTTGTTTATCCATTAAATAATCATTTTGAAAATAATCTAAGCTAGGTTGTCCGATAGGTTTTTCGATAGTAATTTTTTTTGAACCATCATCTAAAATTGTACTATAAGCTTTAGTATCATTATGACTATTAATGACTTTTAAAAAATGATTAAGAATACCATCATTTGTAAATAATTCATCAGGAAGCCAGTACATATTTGCATCAATAATCAAATAAATCACTCCAATCTTTTAATTCAAATTAACATTTAGAACTTTATCCCCATTTGAAACGGGACCAGTTTCAAAAGGTACTACAGACTTTAATTTTTCATTTTTCGTAACAATAACCATAACCGTTGGATCATATCCTTCGGCCTTGATTTTATTTAAATCGAAATCTACTAATAAATCACCCTTTTTGACTTTCATGCCTTGCACTATATGACTTGTAAAATATTTACCTTGTAAGTTAACGGTATCAATTCCGATATGAATCAATAATTCTTCCCCATCATTAGCAGCTATACCTACAGCATGTCCAGTTGGGTAAGCAACTCTAATGATTCCATCTACAGGAGAATAGACTTTGCCTTCACTCGGAATGATTGCAATTCCATCTCCTAAAGTTAATTGTGAGAACACATCGTCATTTACTGAAGTTAAATCGATTGCCTGGCCTTTGACTGGTGAAGAAATAATAGATTTTTTAGCTTTTTTCTTTGCACCTTTTTTTGAAAGAGCCCCAGATTCTTCTTTCTTATCGCCAATCATTAAAGCTGAAACCAAAGCAAAACCAAATGCAACAATACCACCAATACACAATCCAATGAAACCGAAATCAATTCCCTTAGGATTAATAAAACATGGAAGGCCTAAAATACCATTAGCACCAAATTCATATAATTTAGAACCCGATAGACCAGCGATTGCACCGCCAAGTCCGGCACCGGTAAATGAGGTGATTAAAATCCACTTTCTTGGAATTAAGACACCGTATAATGCTGGTTCACTTACGCCAAAAAATGAGGAAATAGCAGCAGCCACGGACATTGATCTAGTATCTTCATTCTTAGTACGGATGGCGACACCTAGTGCAGAACCCAAAACTGCCAATGCTCCAGAAAAAATAAGAGGGTTGATAATGTCGTAGCCGTAGTGAGCAACATCAATTGCAAAGAATGGAATAACAGCCCAGTGTAAACCAAACATAACTAAGATACTCCATAATGATCCAAGGAAGAATCCGGCGATACCTTTGTTCAGACCAACTAACCAAAGAACAGTATCACTTAAAATATTTTGTAGAATCATTGCAATTGGTCCAATAACAATCAAACTTAGTGATCCGACAATTAACAACGTAAAGAATGGAACAAAGACCATTTTTAAAACATCTGGCATTTTTTTATCAAGAAATTTTTCTATATAACTTGCAAACCAAACAATAATAATTATTGGAATAACAGTACTTGAATAACTTTGTAAAGCTACGGGAATACCCAAAAACGTTTCCTTATATTTTAAAGCAAAAATTGTACCTTTAAATATTGTAGTAACCGCCTTACTACTTGCTGCAGAAACAATTGTTGGGTACAAAAGAAAGGCGCCTAAAGTAATACCATATATTTCTTTCAATCCGAATTTTCTAGCAGCACTCCATCCAATTACTACTGGGAAAAAGTAGAATAATACATCTCCTAGAGCATTCAATATAAGATAAGTTCCACTATTCTCAGACAACCATCCTGTGATTGTACATACAGATAAAACAGCTTTGATCATACCTGCACCAGATAGAAGGCCTAAAATAGGAACAAATATTGAACTGATTAATCCGAGTGCTTTTGATAATAATCCTTTATCGTCTTCTTTATTAGCAGACATGTGAGAATCATTAGTATTTTCTGCCATATCTGTTGAGAATTTCCCAATTTTTATAATTTCATCATATACTTTAGCAACACTTGGACCAATTACTACTTGATATTGGCCGCCTTGCTTTACTACATTTAAAACTCCATTTGTATTTTTTATAACGTCATCGTTTGCTTTTGACTCATCATTTAAAACAAAACGAAGTCTAGTTGCACAATGGATAACACTTTTAACATTGGATTTTCCACCAACATTAGTTAGTATTTCCTTTCCCAATTTGTTGTAGTCCATGAAAAACAACTCCTTTTGATTATTTAAAAAATAATCGACTTAAAAAGGAAGCCCCGATTACGGCTCAAAAATAGTTAATTCTTCTCGTAAACATCAAGCATTCGACTGCCAAGAACAAATTTAGAAATGATTTCCTCAAAGGTTCCAGCTGGAACTGGATTACCGATTGTTTCAAATGATAGTCCGTAATCTTTTGCTTGTAAAAAATAGTAATGAAACCCATTGGAATAGCCTGCAATAAGAACAGTTTTATCAGTGGAAGCACGTAACATTTTTGCTCCTGCGGAAGCTAATTCTCCTGGGAAAACAAAAATTCTCAAATCTCCAATATCTAAAATTTCCATCGAAATAACATCATGAAATTGTGGCTCCGATAATTGGTTTTCACATTTATTTATTATTTCTTTGGGTGTTTGAGAGCCAACGATTTTCTTTGTTCCATTTTCTAGTTCTTGAATTGTTTCTTTTAAATCACGATCATAACTTTGCTTATCACTAATTACTTCTTGTGATTGAGTAATTACATGGATATTGTCTGAGACCATGTTAATGGTTTTAGAAGTATCGATTGTTGAAATGGACTTTGACAATCCTATAACGACCCTTTGAAGTTCATCAAAATCTTTACCTTGCCTATCATAGTGGTTACTAGAATCGGCAGCACAACCTACAAGCATCAAAGGATAAAATCCCCAAGAATTATAAAGCTCTTTTGAAAGATTTCCGGATAAATCTCCCGTTAAATACATATTATTGGCACTCAACACTGTCGAATGAACTGCTAAATTTACAATCCCAGCAATTGCTTTGCCCTCATGGATAAATTTAGTTACAGAGACAATATTATCTGATTGTTGACCTTTATGATTTCTATTACTGTAATAACCTAATACCAATTTTTGACCATATTGAACTGTTACATTTATCAATGACTTTTTACATTGGTCAAATAATTTAACGAAGGAATCGACGAAGAAGTCATAATATTTCTGATTGTATTTGCCAAATTCCCAAGTCCGATGATAATCACGAACAGAATGATGATCGTGAGTTACCCCAATTACAATATTTTCCATTGCAATATTGAATTTAGAACTGATTTTCTGACGAATATCTGCTGCAACAATGTCTTCTAGTTCCAAAAGATCCCCTGTTGCTAGAAAACACTCTTCACCTTTTGAGTTATGGAATAATAGACCATTAATAAAAATGTGATCATGTACACCCTTAGCTGGATCATTTCTCATAGGATTCTTATATCCAAGTAAGTAAAATGTTCCACTTGGTGTTATATCGATTCTTCCATGTCCAATTAACAAGATTTTCCCTCCTTTAATTTAATATTGATTTCTTCTGATACTCTTAAGAATTCTTCATCTGCATTTTGGCCAAGACTAGTATTCATTGCTTCATAAGTAATTCTTTCAAAATCCTTTTTTTCTGGTAAATATTTAAGACCACCATTAACCAATGTTGACATAATTACTTTTGAACAATTAATTCTTTTAATAAATTTGTTGGCAAATGAACTGTTCAGCTCGGGTTGAGTTCCTAAAACGAGAATATCATTTAATTGTAGAGCAAATATATTTGCTTTAATTGGTGTTTCAGATTTCAAGAATTTGTAATCATGCGTAGGACTCAAATCAAAAGTCCCATGTTGTTGAATTTGACCAGATAAAATTAGATTAACCTCAAATATATCAAATCTATCCAATTCAGTTGTTTTATTGCTATTAACCGATTGCAATATTGCATCTTTCAATAAGCTGGATTGTTCAAATAATAGCTGTCTGTTAACTGCATATGAATGACTATTATCTGCAACAATAAGTGGCCTTTGATCACCTGCTGCACCTATTAGTGGGAAAACAATGTTGGAATAACGATTTTCTACATGAGTAGCAGCAATACCAAAAATATCGCTAGCAATGACTCTCTGGTTATTGTCATTTGAAATATGATCAAACACACTCGGTTGCATATCAAAATTAAATATTAGATTCTTTGTCCCATTAGCTTTCTCAAATACAATGGTTTTTAACATATGATTGCTAAAAGCTTTAAAATTGCGACCTAGCCACCATCCTTGTGCAGTTTCTATATTTCGATTAATATTTAACGGACAATAAATTGAGTTGTATGAAATTTTAACGAATTGTAAATCCAAAAACGCTTCATTACACGATTCCTTTAAACTGGTTTCAATCTTTTCTATCCAAAATTTATAAACTTTTTTATCGTCTGTATTAGAAATATCATGTTTTAAATGTGGAGCTGAAAAAGTATGCGTTACGGTAATCCAAATGTTTTTTGAATCGGTATTATACTTATTACAAATTAATTCTTTAAATTTATTAATATCTCTCTGCGTTAAGGATGTCATTTCAATGGATACTAATATTTTTAGTTTTGACGAATCATTTTTTAGGAAAATCACTCTTGTATATAAATCTGTTAATTTACTAGCGAACTCCCGTATGGGAAGGTCTTCATCATTAATTTTGATTATACTTTTCCCAAATCCTACTTTTACTCTTTCCTTCATTTTTCTCTCCCTTCCAAAAGTATTCCACTTATCTAAGTAAGCGTTTTCTTTACGCTTCTATTATTACTTGAATTACTTTGACTCTCAATTCAAAGTAGGAATATACTGTATTCTTAATAGGAATGATAGAGGGTATAGATATGAATTTAAGATATTTGGATAGTTTTTTAGCTTTGGCAGAATATAATAACTTTTCTGATGCGGCCGCTTCGTTGTACGTTACGCAATCTAGTTTATCTAAAAATATAATGAAATTAGAATCCAACATGGGTACTAAATTATTCCTAAGAACACCGACAGGTACTTCATTAACCAAATATGGAAAAATTTATTATGATTATGCAAAGCAAATAAGTATTTTGCAAGATGAATGTGATAGCGCCATAAGGAAATCTTTATCAGAAGAAGTTTCTTTGAGGATTGGTGGCATACCATCCGTAGCCGATTATGGAATATTGGATTTAATAATGGATTTTATGAATGATACAGGTGTTCATTGTAAAATATCTACTAACCAAAGTAGTACTCTGGAAAAAGAATTATTAAATAATGAATTAGATGTTGCATTTATAAAAAACATTGAAAGTAAAAAGCTTAAAAATATTTTTTATAAACGTGATCAACTAGTAGCTGTTTTGCCGATAACGCATCCACTAGCAAAATCTAAAGTAATAACTATCTCAGATTTAAAGGACGAAGATTTTATATTTGAACCGGTAAATTCTCGTCCTTATAAACTATGCGTTGAATTGTGCAAGAGTCAGGGGTTCACACCAAATATTGTATATGCAGATAGGTTTATAGAAAATATTGTAGAATTTGTAAAGAATGGATTTGGAATTTCTTTATTGATGAGTAATTTAGTTCCAGAAGATAATGAGATTGTAAAAATACCAGTTGTTCCAAATACTATTGCAAAAATAAGCTTATGCTATCTTGATAATAATCAAAATCAGAAATTAAAGGAAAAATTTATTGATTATTCACTTGCAAAGAATCATTAAAATACAAAAACATCCCTAAATTGTGCGAGAGGGATGTTTTTTGATTTTTATAAATAATGTAATAACGTATTGATTCAAAAATCATTTTCATTTTTCTTTTATATTAAACGTAGAAGCATTTCTTCTATATTCAAAATTCTCAGAATTCTTAACCTTATATTCGTAATTATGTATAAAATTTCTAGCAAAACAAGAGGCATATATTAAATTAAAAATATGAATAATCGATTCTTCAGTCGTAAAATTACCGATTTTGCTATACAGCTTTTCTCTGGAAGAAATGGTCAAACAGCAATCGACATTTTTTCTAAGGTAATTATCCTCAGAACTTGTAATGGCGATTAAATTAACATGATTCTTTTTCAAAATATCAACAAATCTCATGGGCTCTCTAGATGAATTATTTCCAGAATAAGATACAAGTATTGCACAATCTCCTTTATCCATAGCTGCAGCCAATGATCCACCTTCATCTGTATTGGCAATAGCTACAATAATTCCAATACTTTCTAATTTTCTTCTTAATAGTTCTCCCATCAAATTATTAGGACTTATTCCAAATAAAATAATATGCTTATTAGCATTTAGAATTCTATCTACTGCCATATTAAGGATAGAAACATCTACCAAATCAGTAGTGTTCCTGAGACTCTCTATTTGTATCTCAGTCAATTTTTCAATAATTGAATCTGTTGATTCTCCCGCTAAAAAAGGTAAATTAGGGTCAATATCTGAATAGTGCTTATTTACATAGGTAATTTCTTCTAAAAAGTTTGCATAAATTCTTTCCATCCTGAGTAATTAAGACTTTGAGCAAATCGAAAGAGTGTCGATTTCGATGTAAACGTCTGATCAGCAATTTGTTGCATAGAATAATTACCAATGTGTTCTTTCTCTTTAAGTAAAAATTCAGCAATATACTTCTTTGCGTTAGTTTCTGTAACAGATATTTCTTCCAATTCTTCAATCAAAGCCATCTATATACCCCCCATAAAAGTTAATTTAATACCCTTTCATTAAGTATACTTGAACCATTTGAACTAATTACATCTTTATACCAATAAAATGAATCTTTCTTATATCTATTATATGTTCCAGAACCATCATCATTTAAGTCAACATATATGAAACCATAACGTTTGGACATTTGAATAGTTGAATTTGACAAAAGATCGATTGGACCCCAGGGAGTATACCCCATTAAATCAACCCCATCTTCATGAATAGCATCATACATTGCCTTAATATGAGCTTCGAGATATTTAATACGGTAATCATCATGGATAGTAGAATCTGGTTCTAATGTATCTTTTGCACCTAGACCATTTTCAACAATCATTAAAGGAATTCTATAACGATCATATAAATCAATCAAAGATATTCTTAATCCAGTAGGATCAATTTGCCATCCCCATTCACTGGATGGAAGATAAGGATTTTTTACACCAATCGTAGTGTTACCACTAGTTAATTCAAGATTTGACTCATCAGATGCAACACAGGAAGTCTGATAATAACTAAATGAAACAAAATCGACTGTATTCTCCTTTAAAATATTTAAATCGTCTTTTGTCATCTTTATATTAATATTTTCATTTTTAAATTTAGAAAGTAAGTACGAAGGATATTCCCCAAAAACTTGGATATCTGCAAAAGCGTATACTTGTCTCATTTTTTCTTTTGTGGCGAGAACGTCACTTGGTTTGATTGAATAAGGATAATAAGTCAATTTGGTAGTCATGCAGCCGACTTTACTATTAGAATTCATCTCATGTATATATTTCGTTGCTAATGAACTGGCTACTAACTGATGATGCATAGCTTGATAAAGAACAGTCTGAAATTTATCTTTCGGAAATCGACTTTCAATAAGTCCTCCAGTCATAAATGGATGTCTCAAAATACTATCTATTTCATTAAAAGTAAGCCAATAACGAACCTTGTCTCCCAATTCATCAATTACTGCTTTTACATAATTCATAAAGAATCCAATTGTACGTCTATCATACCAACCATTATATTTAGTACATAAATTCAAAGGTATTTCATAGTGAGAGAGAGTAATGATTGGCTCGATATTATATTTCAAACATTCATTTACAACATCGCTATAGAATTCTAACCCTTTTTTATTTGCATGCTGATCATCACCATTTGGAAAAATTCTGCTCCAAGCAATTGAGAAACGATATGCTTTAAAACCCATTTCGGCAAATAATTCAATATCTTCTTTATAATGATGATAAAAATCAATTCCATGCCGCTTTGGATAATTATACTCACTATTACTTTTTAATGCTGTATCAATCATGTCATCAGTAATATCTGTATTGCCTTTTACATTATTCAGTTCCGCAACTGTTTGAGGATTTCTAAACAATTGAACATCAGCTACCGACGGACCTTTACCATTAATATTCCAAGCTCCTTCTATTTGATTTGCTGAGGTAGAACCGCCCCATAAGAAATTTTTTGGAAATGTTTTAACTGTCATTTTTAAACACCTTTCATGTTCTTTTAATTTTAGTTTAACAGGCTAGATAGCACTAAAAATCCCAGGTTGTTTCGTAATTATACGATTTTCGACACTAATTAAGGAACGCCGTTCCTATTTGTATGAAAGCGCTTGTATAACTATTAAAAATGACGTAAATTACTTCACGTACACCGGTGAAACAAATACATGAGGTGATTTTATGAGTTCAAATTATCGTCAACTCGCAAAGATGATTGTTGATAATGTAGGTGGAATTGAAAACATTGATTCATTACACCATTGTTAAACAAGACTTAGATTCAAGCTTAAAGATACGCAAAAAGCTAACAAAGATGCTATATCTAAAAATAAAGACGTTCTAAAAGTCGTAATAAGTGGTGGCCAGTTCCAAGTTGTTATAGGTATGCAAGTCGCCGATGTTTATGATGCGGTAGAAGATTATATAAAAAGTAAAGATGGATCGACAATTCAAAAAAATGAATCTAAAGACCCTATTGAAGAAAAAAAGAAGAGCAAGTTAGATTTAGTCGCAGATTTTATTTCTAGTATCTTCTCTCCTATTATTCCCGCATTAGCTGGTGCAGGTATGGTTAAAGCTTTACTAGCCTTATTGGTAACATTTAATCTTATTTCCCAGACTAGTCAAAGTTATACTATTTTGAATATGATTGGCGATGGAACATTTGCCTTTCTACCAATGCTATTAGCATTTACAACCGCTCAAAAATTAAAGACGAATCCATTCTTAGCAGTCGCAGTGGCGGCCATTATGGTCCATCCTACTTGGGCAACTTTAGTAGATTCCGGCAAGGCAATACATTTATTTAATGTAATCCCATTGTATGCCGTTAAATATACCGGAACCGTTATTCCCGTTATTTTAGTAATCCTATTACAAGCTCCTATTGAAAGATTCTTAAACAAGGTTATCCCAAATGCAGTAAGAATCGTATTTGCCCCAATGCTATTATTCTTAATTATGGGAATTCTCGCATTAACAATTGTCGGACCACTTGGCGATTTCGTTGGGTCAGGACTAACTGTTATCTTCACATGGTTGAGCAAGAATGCTAGCTGGGCACCACCATTCTTACTAGGTAGCTTTTATTCAATTTTAGTTGTGTTCGGTCTTCACCACAGTTTAGCTCCAATTGGTTTTATTCAATTATCTCAAATGGGATATGATTCTGTTTTTGGTCCTGGTGTTTTATTGGCAAATATTGGACAAGGTATTGCCGCTATAATGGTTGGTACGCTTTCAAAAGACAGTAAAACCAAACAAATTGGTGCTTCTACAGGTGTTACAGCTTTAATGGGTGTTTCTGAACCTGCAATGTATGGATTAAATTTCCCCAAAAAATATCCTCTTGTCGCTGGTGCCATTGGTGGTGCTTGTGGTGGTATCTTTGCCGGAATTACTGCTACTAGAAGATTTGCCACAGGTTCGTCTGGACTTCCTGCTGTGATGATGTACATTGGTGATAATACGATGAATTATTTCTATAGTATTTTGATTTCACTTGCCATTACGATGATAGTTTCTGCTATAGCAACGGTTGTTTTATTCAAAAAATTTGAAAAGAACACTGTTGATGAAGATAAGAAGAAAGACATTTTCGATTCTAAAGGACTATCTGATGAAGTAGACGCTCCAGTTGCTGGAAAAGTCATCCCTCTTTCATCTGTAAATGATGATGTATTTTCTCAAAAACTTTTAGGTGACGGTGTTGCTATAAAGCCAACTGATAACCATATTTATGCTCCTTTTGATGGAGAAATCACTGCACTATTTCCTACCAATCATGCCATTGGATTAAAATCAAAGAATGGAACAGAAGTTTTGATTCATATTGGTCTTAATACCGTTGAACTGAAAGGAAAATTCTTTGAACCAAGTATCAAATTAGGAGATCAAGTTCATAAAGGACAATTAATGATGACTGTTAATTTTGACGAAATTCAAAAACACGGTTTCGATATTATCACTCCAATCGTCATTACAGACACTGAAAAAAAGGTTGAAGAATATGGCATTAATACAGTTGAAAATGGCGATATGATATTGACTATTTAAATTACTGTATAAATCTCTAATACAAATTAAAATTAAATATCCATTAAAATAGCCCTCAGCATGAAGTGCAATAAAAAAGTTAGACATTTTTATAAGTTTTAGGAAATCATGGATTGTTCCCTGTATTCAACAGGAGACAATCCTTTTCTTTTTAAAGAAATTCGATCATTGTTATACCAATTAATATATTCATCAACTAATTGCTTTAACTGATCTAAATCAAGAATGTTATTCCTGTAAAGACACTCTCTTTTAAGCAGATTGAAAAAGCTCTCGATAGGGGCATTATCGTGACAATTACCTTTACGAGACATGCTTTGCTTAATATTCATTTCTTTTAATATGTCTCTATAGTACTTTAATTGATAATGCCATCCTTGATCTGAATGAAGGATTGGATTTAATGATGGATCTATATTTTGTTTCAATTTATCAAGTGTATCTTTGATCATTAACTCGTTTGGACTTGAACTTCCTGAATAAGATAATGTTTCTCCGCTGGCTTGGTCCAAGACAGCGGGAATATATCCCCATTTTCCTTTTTGTAAACGTATTTGAGTCACATCTGTATGTAATACTTTTAATGGTTCTGTTTCCTTAAACTCTTGTTTTAAGATATTGGAAGCTTTCTACCTTTAAAGGAACTATAACCAGATGTATGACGTGAATAAATAGTTACTTTTATATTTAATTCATCCATTAATCGACGTACGGTTTCTGGAGAATTTTTAAATCCGGCCTTGATAGATTTTTTACAGATTCTACGATAACCGTAGGTTGAGTTTGAATCATAATAAGTCTGTGTGATGAATTTCTTTAATTGGGCATACTTATCTGGCTTTTTGACTTTATTGAGACGTTCATAGTATGTAGATCTTGGTAAATTTATTTTGTTTAATAGTTCAGTAAGTTTGTATTTATCAGTTAACGATTCAACTATTTTTGCTTTCTCAAGCTGTGATTGTTTTCTCTCAAGGCCTTTAGTGCTTTTAAAATATCACGGTCCATTTCTGTATCATGTAATTTTGACTTTAAATCGAGTATTTCTTGTTTATATTTCTCTTCTTTTGAAGAACTTAAATGAGTTTTTTTCTTTCTTTTCGCCATTAATGGGCGTCTCCCTCTGGGACGCCGCCATAATCCCGCAACACCATAATGATTATATATATAAATCCAAGAACTAACTTGACCGGGCGATATTTTAAAATGAATTGCGGTATCAAGGCGACTGATCTCGTGAAATTTATAACATTCTATCACGTATAACTTAAAGTCTTGAGAATATTCTTTATGAGATCTTTTATTCTTTAAAGAGTTCAGCCCATTAGCCTCGGCTTCGTGTACCCAATTATAAATGGGAGATTTACTTGGTATCCCATATTTTTTAGCTAAACCAAGTATCGTTATTTGTCCTTCTAAATATTCATTTACCAATTTTATTTTAAATTCTAAAGAGTATTTGGTCATAAAAAAAGCGCTCCTACAGTTGTTAGATTATGTCTAACAATTTTAGAGCACTTCAAACTCCAGTCTTAGCTGAATATTATTATAATGTCTTATAACCATAAAGAAACTATCCCAAACATTCCACAACTATTCATACTGATTAAAAAATAAATACAAATTTTTAAGCAACATTATCCGTTTGTCCAATTTTTTCAATTTTCTTACCAAATCTACTGATAATCAAAATTGCAAAGACAACGGTTGCTAAAATTGCACCAGCAACAAATGATTGTTCACCAGCAGAAATATTTAACATTGAAATGATCATTGGTGCGAACATTCCGGCAACTGATGAAATAAAAGTATTCATCGCGATAGCAACTGTAAATTCTTTCTCATTTGTAAGAACCGATAATTCATAAGGAATTGTAGCATTGACTAAAACGATACCAACACCAGAAAACATATTACCTAAAATATGAAATACGATATTATTTGTGAATAAAACTATAACAAATGATAAGACGAAAGCGACGAATCCCCAAGCAATTGTATTAGTTTTAGTGATTTTACGGATGTATTTAATCAATACCGCAGCAATGATTCCACCAATATTACCAATGGCCGTAACCATGGCAACATATGCAGTACCATTCCCTTTACCTGCGAGAACAATGGATTGATTAGTCATAAATATCATCATACATAAAGATAAAACAAAACTGATAATTAAAATTAAATAAACGTGCTTATCTAATGAACCAATAATATCCTTAAAATTAGTCTTTTCGGATTTATCATTATCCTGTTCAGCAAGTTTAACATCTTGTGGAACTAGGAAAAATACCATTAAGAAAATTACAATTGTTAAAGCATAAATCCAAAAAAGATTGTGCCAATCGGTTGCACCCAAAGCGCCTCCTAAAGCTGTAAAGACCATCATACCAATGTTATTGGCACCAACAGACCACCCCATAGCTGTGGCACGTTCTTCACCATCAAAATTAATTTGTAACAAAACCGGAGCAACATTACTAATAAGGCCAGTACCAAAACCAACAAAAATCATGCAGGCCAAAATTAGATTTAAGCTACTTGAATAGAAGACTGGTAACAAACCAGCCACACCTACTATTGCAACAGCTAGCAGGCCAAGATTTTTTCTTGTCAATTTAAATGCTAAGTAACTAAAAATGATTGTCGCAATCAATTGACCAAATTGTGGTATTGAACCAATCATTTGAACTTTTGAAATAGGTTCTTTAGGGAATGATTTTGCAATAGCTGCAATAGCAGCACTTACTGCTGATGTTGACATCAACAATAAATTCATACTTAAAATACCAAGAACTAGTGGAATTTTCTTTTTATCCATGTTATAACCTCCAAAATATGTTTACGCTTTCATTTACAAATTAATCATATTCTGAAGATCAATTTTGGACTATATGCAAAGACAAGCTAATTTATGTTCATTTCACAGATTACCCTGCCCTTTTATTTCTTATAAATAAAATAGCTTATATCATCTATTCATTGTTAAGTTGGGCTTTTTGGCGGTATAAATCAGGTGAGATACCTAATACCTTTTTAAAAATCTTATAGAAATATGACGGATTCTCATATCCAACTTTATAAGAAATTCTTTCTATTGAAGCACTCGTATAGTTTAAATATTCTGCTGCAGCATTGACTCTTTGCAAGTGAACTAACTTAATAAAGGTCATTCCGGTAGATTTTTTTAAGAATGAAGATAAGTAATTGGAATTGTAACCAAAATGCTTAGCCATATCATCTAGTGTGATATTGGAATAATTGTTTTCAATGTAGAGCAACAAAGATAGGATATTGGTTCTTTTTTTATCACTGGCTTTCCAATTAACATTATTAGTCTTGACTGTTTCACGAATTAGTCTTGAGAATAAAACCATAATTTCTAAACGGATAATCTTGTCTGATTCTTTGTCTGGGTGATAGTATTCATCAATAATATCCCAGACATTCCGGCTAATTTTAGAATTATTATTTGTTTTAAATAAACTATACTGTCCCTCTCCATAATTTCTATCTGATAAAAGTGAAAAAAGCATTCCCGAAATATTAGTTTGGCGGTTATCGTGTAGTAAAGAATTTAATTCATTCAACGAAAAAGCCGTATTTCTTAAAGCAATATCAATTACAATGTCATTCGTTCCGATAGGTTCTACTGTATGTATAGTATGATTTCCAACAAATAAGAGATCCCCCTGCTGCATTTCAATTTCTTTTTCATTGATTACAGCAGTACAGTTACCAATGAGAGGTGCCACGATGTCAACAAAATTATGATAATGATAAGGGACGTCTGATTCGATTGGTTGAACTGAAATTGAAATCGGATTGGTATTTAGCACTAGATTATCATTATATGTATTAAAAAAACGATAAACCGGTTCTCCATTAATCGTCTTAGTTGGTGCTATACTAGCTTCATTTTTCTCAACTTTCTCCAAAACATTAGAGAATTCTCTTGGAGAATTATTTGAACGTAAAATTTCCATAATACTTTTAGTCATCTTTTATTTACCTCACTAATTGTCATTATAGCGTATATCAAAAATATGTGAAATGAACATAGTACGAATATCATTTGACAATAGTTGGAAAAATATTAAGGGCTTACAATTTAGTTAAATCAATAATGTGTGGAGGAATTTCATGTTAGATTTAACAAAAGTACCATATAATCTTTCAACAGAACAAATAAAATATATCGATAAACAAATCAGTAAAATGACACTTGCTGAGAAAATTGGTCAACTATTTTTTGTAATTGGACAAGACGAAGATACCGTCAATATTAAGGATTTCGTCAACAAGTACCATCCTGGCGGCGTTATGTATCGTCCTGACAGTGCCAAAAAAATTAAGCATGAGATAGCTACGATTCAAAAAGAATCAAAAATCCCAACATTTATCGCTGCTAATCTTGAAGCTGGTGGTAATGGTTTAGTTAACGAAGGTACTTGGTTCGGTCGTCCAATGTCAGTCGCTGCAACAGATGATTCTAAACAAGCTTTCAATTTAGGTGATATTTCTGGTTATGAAGCTGCTCAAGTTGGCGATAACATGGCATTTTCACCTATTGTTGATATAGACAATAATTTTCGTAATCCCATTATGAATGTAAGAACTTTTGGTAGTGATAAGAATCGTGTCATGAAGATGGTTGATGCTGAAATTAAGGGATTAAAAAATAATAACGTAATTCCTGTTGCTAAGCATTTCCCTGGCGATGGCGTCGATGAACGTGATCAACATTTAGTCAGTTCAGTTAATTCTTTGGGTACCGATGAGTGGATGAACTCTTATGGTCAAATCTATCGTCATTTGATTAAGCAAGGTCTTCCAGCCGTAATGATCGCACACATCATGCAACCAGCTTGGGAACGTAAGCTAGACCCTGGTATTGAAGATAAAGATTTACGTCCTGCTTCAACCTCAAAACTTCTGATTGATGGTCTGCTTCACAAAGAATTACAATTCAATGGAATGACTATTACCGATGCCACACCAATGCTTGGTTATACATCAATTCTTCCGCGTGAAAAAGCTATTCCCGCAACGATTAATGCTGGTATTGATATGATCTTATTCAATAAAAATATCGATGAAGATTACAAGTTCCTTACTGATGCCGTTAAAGATGGCACTGTTTCAATGGACCGTGTTGATGAGGCCATTCGTCGAATTCTTGGTACTAAATTAACCCAAGGTATTATGAATATTGATAATCAACTGACTCAAGAAGTTCCCGAAAAATTAGACTTGAAGCTTAAGGATCACCAAGCAAAAACTGCCGATTTAGCAAAGCATGCCGTTACTTTAGTTAAAGATAGAAATAAAATTTTACCTGTAACTAGCAAAAAGTATCCTCGCGTTCGCTTAGTAGTTTTGGGTGATAGTGACGATGGTGGTTTCAAAGAAGGCGGCCACGTTACTGCACTATTCAAGAAAGATTTAGAAGCACAAGGATTTAAAGTTTCACTCTTTGATCGTAAACATCTTGATTTCCACGAAGTCTTTGAAGAAGGCGTTCAGGATATGAAAGATAAATTTGATTTGGCAATTTACGTTGCTAACATTGAAACTGCAAGTAACCAAACCACAACTCGAATCGATTGGATACATTTGATGGCCGCTGATGCTCCTTGGTACATGCGCTCCATCCCTACACTGTTCATTTCAATGTGCAATCCATATCATTTATTCGATATTCCAACTATTTCTACTATGATCAATGCTTATACTGGTAACCCTGAATCAATCGAAGCCGTTGTTAAGAAAATCACGGGTCAGGAAGAATTCTTAGGTAAAAGTCCGGTAGATCCATTTTGTGGAAAATTAGATACGAGACTGTAAGGAGAAAAAATAATGAAAATTGAAAACATTCAAATAAATCATATGACAGAACCACTCGGATTCGATTTAAGCAACCTAAAAATTGAATTTGCACTTAATACTGATACGAATTTAGCTGTTCAAAAAAAACTAGAGATTAAAAATGATGGACAAATTGTTTATCAAACTGATTGGGAAGCATACGATAACAATTATTTCCAACCAAATTTGAAATTAACCCCCAGAACTAAGTATGACCTAACCATTAGCATAAAAGATAATTCTGAAGAAGTATCTGCCACTTCGACTTTTGAAACAGGCAAAATGTCTGAACCTTTCTCGGGAAAATGGATTGGTAACCTAAACAAGAATATATCAAACACGCTTTTAAAACGTGACTTAAATTTGACCAAAGAAGTCAAAAAAGCCCGCATCTATATGACAGGCTTGGGCGTTTATGAATTAAATATCAATGATAGAAAAGTCGGCGACGAATTACTTGCTCCAGGATCTACTAATTACGACTATTTGATTCAAGTACAAACTTATGACGTTACAAAGGATTTTGTTCAAGGTGACAATTCGATTGAAATCTCCCTTGGAGATGGTTGGTACAAAGGAAATCTTGGCTTTGATGGCGGTAAGGATAAAATTTACGGTGATCAACAACGATCTATCTTTGAACTACATCTAGAATATACTGACGGTTCAACCGAAGTCGTAAACTCAGACAACAAATGGTTAACAACTGCAGGTAAAGTTACTAAATCGGCCATCTACTATGGTGAAGATTTTGATGATACGATTGTACCAGAAAACTGGTCCCCAGTTTCTGTCCTTGACTACCCTACTGACATTTTGGCTGATCGATTAAGCTTGCCATTGAAGGTTCAAGAATACTTACCTGCTAAAGAACTGATTAAGACGCCAAAGAATGAACAAGTTATCGACTTTGGACAAAATCAAGCCGGTCTAATTGAATTTTACAATCGTGAACCAAAGGGTACTAAGATCACTATCCAAGTCGGTGAAATTCTCCAACAAGGCAATTTCTACCGTGATAATTTGCGTGAAGCTAGGGCCGCCTTTACTTATATCTCAGATGGCAACGAAAAATGGATTCGTCCACATTTCACTTACTTTGGTTACCGTTATATCAAGGTATCTGGCAATACTGAACCTTTACAAAAAGAAGACTTCCGGGCTGCTGTTGTCTATTCTGACATGAAGATGACTGGTGCTTTAAAGACTGACAAACCATTGGTAAATCGTTTATTTGAAAATATTCAATGGAGTCAAAAAAGCAACTTCTTCGATGTTCCGACTGACTGTCCTCAACGTGATGAACGTCTTGGTTGGACTGGAGATGCTGATATTTTCTCCAATACTTCAACTTATAATATGAACGTCTACGCTTTCTTCAAGAAATACGCTAAAGATATGAAAATTGAACAAGATCACCACGATGGAATGTTAACGATGTATGCTCCATCTCTACACGTTGATGAAGGTGGAGCTGCTATCTGGGGCGATGCTTCTACAATTATTCCTTGGAATATGTATGAAAAATACGGTGACACAGCTATCTTGAAGCAAAATTACTCAAGCATGAAAGGTTGGGTCGACTGGATCAGCAAAAACGTTGCAAAAGCTGGTACTGGTCTTTGGACAGGTTCTTTCCAATTCGGCGACTGGTTATCACTCGATAGTGAAAATCCTGCCGTTCCTAATGGTAAAACTGATGAAGGCTTCATCGCTTCAGTTTATTACTACTATTCATCAAATATTGTGGCTCAAACAGCAAAAATTCTGGGCAATGATAAAGATTACCAAACTTATAAGAGCTTGTGCGATGATATTAAGAAGAATATCTTAAAGGAATACATTACCGAAACTGGTCGAGTTGCCATCGATACGCAAACTGCTTACGCTTTAACTTTGTACTTCAACCTAGTTCCTGAAAACTTAAAGCCACGTGTTGTTAAAGATTTAGTTGCCCGTCTCAAGAAAGATAATGATCACCTACAAACTGGATTCGTCGGTACCCCATTTTTGTGCCAAGTTTTGTCTGAAAATGGTCAACACGCCCTAGCTACAAAGATTTTCCTAAACGAAGATTATCCAAGCTGGTTGTACGCCGTCAAACTCGGTGCCACAACCATTTGGGAACGTTGGAACTCAGTTATGTCTGATGGTTCAATGAATCCTGAAGGAATGAACTCACTTAATCACTACTCAATCGGTGCCATTATGGAATGGGCTTATAAGTTTGTTCTTGGTCTACGCAAACAAGATAACGGCTATCAAACTGTTTATGTGGAACCAGAATTTGACTACCGTTTGAAACATATTTCTGGTCATTATGCCAGTTCATATGGTGATTTGAAAGTTAAATATGACCTTGAAACGGATGACAAACACACAATCTCCGCTATAATCGACGTTCCATTTGGACAAACTGTGAAATTAACTTTGCCTAGAGTTGGCAAAGAGATCGTTATCGATGGTCAAACTGTTAGTGACAAAACAATCACTTTAACAGTTGGTCACCACGAAATTTCATACGCTCCAACTCATGACTATATTGGACGTTACTCAACACAAACTAAATTGTTGAATATCACTGCTGATAAAGAATTATTTGACAAGATCAAAAAAATCACTCATGAATTAGATATGTTCAATGATCCAGTGAATGTTGAACGTCTAGGTCAAATGTCAATTCCAGAAGCTAATAAGTTGTTCCCATTTATTAATATTCCTGAAAATGAGCTGAAACAAATCACTGATACATTAGTTGCCACACCAGTTCTAAGTGAAAGAGAGGGATAGTTGATGAAAAGTTATACTAATCCAATTTTACGGGGGATGCGCCCTGACCCAAGCATAGTTCGTGTCGGAAACTACTATTATATTGTCAACAGTACTTTCGAATACTATCCAGGAATTACTTTGGCCAGAAGTTCTGATCTTATGAATTGGAAAACGCTCCCTAGCATTGCAACCGACCACACCCAAGCTGATTTAACGAAATCAAAATCCAACGAAGGAATCTTTGCTGTCTGCATTCGTTACCATGAAGGAAGATTCTACGTCATCACAACTAACTTTGCCGAATTTAAGACTTTCATCATTACTGGAAAACTAGTTAACGATAAAATTATTTGGGACAAGCAACGTATCAATATCGACGTAAATGGTATTGATCCCGACATTTTCTTTGAAGATGGACACACCTTTGTTCAATACACCGGTTACTTAGAATCCAGTCAAAAAGCCCTGCAACAAGTCGAAATCAACCTCACTTCTGGAAAAATTCTACAAGGTCCAAAGATTTTAACTTATGGAACTGGTGGGCGTGACGTTGAAGGTCCACACATCATCAAAAACAAAGGTTACTACTACCTACTTGCTGCTGAAGGTGGCACTGGTCTAGGACACATGATTACAATTTTTAGAAGTAAAAATATTTGGGGATCATTTGAAAGTTGCCCTAATAATCCAATTTTTACCAATCGTGACCGAGCTGATGAACCACTACAAAACATTGGTCATGGAGACTTATTCCAAGACAGCCATGGTAATTGGTGGCTCACTTGTTTAGGAACTAGACCCGCTAATATCAATTTCAAGACCTTTACCAATACCGGTCGTGAAACGATGCTCTATCCTGTCGACTGGAGTAGTGATTGGCCCGTAATTAACGATGACCTACCTTCTCAAGAAGTTAACTTGACTAAGTATCCAGAACACGCCAAAACACTATCAGAACAAAAGCTACCTTTATTTGAAGATAGTTTTACAAATGACTGCATTAGTCCAGAATGGATTTCATTACGAAATTCACTTAAAGATAGATTATCAGTTAAAAGTAACAATTTAACTTTAACTGGATCCGATTTGACACTTTCTGATCTTGGTACCCCATCATTTTTGGGTATCAGACAAACAGAACAAGATGAAACTTTTGAAGTTGAATTGAATCCTGAACAAAGTTCATTAAAAGATGGTCAGTTAGGAATTGCTGTGACAATCGACAGTGATCACTTCGCTAGCTTAACAATTCAAAGAAATAATCATGGCACTTTTGATTTAATTAAAACAGTTCACGTTTTGGATTTAGTAGTCAAAGATAAAATTGCTGAAATAAATACCTTACCAAGTAAATTCAGTCTAATTAATCATCCTGCTACTAAAGAATTCATAGCTGAAATTAACAATCAAAAATTATCCTTCAAAGTGGCTGCTATGCACTTCTCCAATGAAGCAATCAGTGCCTTGAATACTGGCGATATGCAAGGAATTTACGTTGTAGGCCAAGATACAAAGATGTCAGTTAAAAATGTAAAAAGAGTTAAAATTGATAAATAATAATTGAAATTAATAGTTCACATAAAAATCCGGCGTGAAAATTCACACCGGATTTTTATGTTACATTTTTTAGAATTCGTAATCGCCACTACTTAAAAATTTAGTTTCATGGTTGATGAACAACTGTGCTTTAGTGTTAAATGGCACATGCAGTTGGACTTTTAAATGCGAATCAGTGTATTTCCAATTGACTTTAATCAAACCATTTGTGGAATTATATTCCAATTTTAAACTAGTAAAATTTGACTTTCTTGGAATTACAACTTTGAATATTTTATAACCTGGTTCTATTGGGGTTAATCCTCCAATATTTTCAACAATCCAATTTTCAATACAACCAAAGGCATAGTGATTGAATGAGAAAGTTCCAACCGTTCCATCTGGAGCAATACCGGCCCATGATTCCCAGATTGTAGTTGCTCCATGATCAACTTCATAAAGCCACGAAGGCATTTTTTCTTGTAATAGTATTTTCTCAGCCAATTCACTTTGTCTATTCTTAGCTAGTACATCCATCAAATATGGCATACTTAGAAATCCTGTATCTAAACAATTATTATTAACATGAATCATATCTACCAAACGACTGACTGCTAATTTCTTTGTTGGTGCATCTAAGAGATCAAAAGCAATCGCTAAAACATAACAACCTTGAAAATCTGCAGTAAGTTGACTATTCCTCCAAAAATATTTTTGAAAGGCTGAAGCAACTCTTTTGGCGTAATTTTGATACCGAGTACTATTTTCTGTATCGTTCAAAATCGTAGCAATCCGGCTTAATAGTTTACTACTATAAGCTAGAAAAGCTGTTCCAACTAAATTCTTAGTTGCCTGAGCAGTTCCCATTGGTCCTTTAGCATTTTTACCGAACATGTAACTTGGAAACATCCAATCGCCATAGTGAAACTTTGTATCCCAAATATATCGACTAGAATTGTCCAATTTGTTTTTAGCAGCGCTTTTTACGGCATAATTATGCCATTTTTGCATTGTCGAATAATTTTCCTTTAGTATTGAAATATCGCCGTTGTTTTGATAAATCGTCCAGGGAACCATGATGATAGCATCCCCCAACCAGCAGACGAATACGTCCCAGTAAATTGCGGACTGGATGTATAGAATTCCTTTGGTGCGGGAGCATAATCTTGAATTTGACCATCGGCCCTTTGTTCAGCACGGACGCTTTCTAACCAACGTTCAAACAATGCGGTTGAATCCATATTGAACATTGCAGTAGGTGCAAATACTTGTGTGTCCCCTGTCCAACCAGCACGTTCTCTTTGCGGACAGTCAGTTGGAATGGAAATCATATTACCACGTTGACTCCATTTGATATTTTGTAATAACTGATTAATTTTTTTATTTGAAGTCTCAATTGAACCTAATTCTTCCATATTAGTCATTAGAGGAATGGCAATTACATCACTTGTAGAAATTGTGTTATGCAGACCAGTAATGCGAATATAACGGAATCCATGGAAAGTAAAATCTGGCTCTAAGATTTCAAAAGTTCCTTTGCCGATAAAGAAGTCGGTTTGATCTTTATTTCGCCCCGTAATATTGTTAAAGAAGTGACCATCTTCATTGAGAACTTCTGAATGTTCAATTTTTATCATTTGATTCTGACTTAGAAATGTCGATAAACGGACCTTTCCAGCTATAACTTGACCAAAATCGATCAGCAATTCATCACCATCAACCCAGATTTTTTTAGCCGAAATTGGTGCTAATTCATGAACATATTGAGCGTTTTGTGGTTCTAAATTATCGAGATTATAGTTTACTTCATCGACATTAGTTGCATTACACCAATTTGGAAAATTATTTAAATTCTGTTTTTCCCCAATAAATAAATCACTATAATTATATTTACCAGTCGTTGAAACAAAACTCTGATCCGTTCCAATAATTTTTTGAGTTTCATCCTCAAAAGTAACAATTAATTCACCTAAAATACCATTTTTATCACCAAACTGTGCCCCATTTCCCGTCGTACTAATTCGACCGGAATACCATCCATCGGCTAAAACGGTTGTCCAGTTATTTTCAGAAGCTAATAAATCAGTAACGTCAAAATATTGATATTGAAGAATATTCTTGTATGAAGTAAAATCGGGCATAAATTGAGCTTGTGTCACTCTTTGACCATTAATCATTGGATAATAAATTCCATGAGCGGTCATAAATAGTTGAGCTTTTTTTATCGGTTTAGTAAGTTCAAAACTTTTTTGTAAATATTGAACTGGCCGTAAACGTTCATCAGGTGAATCTTGTTTTGGTATTGGCTTACCACCAAACATAGCTGCCAAATTAAGCTCTGCCTCTTTTGTAACGTGATTTTGTTTGGGTTCAATCCATTTAGCATTCCAAGTTTTCAATTCCGTCGTAAAATACATTCTTTTTGACCAAGGACTAGCCTTTTGATTCTTATCAAATACTTTAACTTGCCATGAATATGTCGAATGTTGTGACAAACTTGATAAATCAACATGATAACTAGTTTCATTTGATTCAACAAATCCTGAATCCAGAATTATTTTCCCTTCTTCGTTTTGAATAATCAAATTAAAACCAAGTTGGTAATTATTTTGTTCATCATCTTCAGTTATCCAGCTGAACGATGTGTTCCTCATTGGGATAATAATTTGATCATTAGAAGCTGCTAAATTGTTTATTTTCGTTTTAAGTGTTTTCATATAAAAAACTCCTTACATTCACTTATATCAATAATATACTAATAATACGAAAAGCAAGACTATATACTATAGACAAAATTTTAATCAATTTAATTTCATAAATTTCACAAAAAATATTAGTTAACAGTAGAATAATTGAAGATTTCATTCATAAAAAAACAGATGTCGCTTAATAAATGACATCTGTTTTTAATAACTATCTTTATTTTTTAACTGTCAATTCACTATTCTTAGAAACAATTACTAAAGCCAAACCATTGAATAAATTAATATTATCAAAACTCATGTTATGATCGATAGGATTGCCATTGCCACCAGCAATAAGCTTGCCATTTGTTACATGCAATTTGATTTGATTTCCAGCATTTTCAACTAAATTACCTTGTTCATCGATAGCCATCAACTTGTAAAGTGTCGTTGTCTGGCCTTCATAGACTTTATACTGCTTAATCCGGACAGTATTACCGTTGGTGAATCTTATATCAGAAGCTACTATCGAACTATTTTCATAAGCAAGAACTTTAATTGCTCCCGCCTCAAATGGAATTTTCCAAGTGGCTGAGCAATCTCTCACTACTTGTTTGCCAAAACTCTTATCATTGACGAACAATTCGACCTCTTGCACATTGCTGAAAGCTTTAACAGTAGTTCTTCCGTCTTTATCAAAATTCAACTGTTCTTTATTCCAACTGGGCATCAAATGAACCATTTTCTTTGCCGTCCAGTGAGCTTGATAATAATAGTAATAATCTTTTGGAAAACCACACAGATCGGCAATTCCAAACTGAGAACTAATAGCTGGCCAACTAAATGGTGAGGGCTCGCCATAATAATCAAAACCAGTCCATAAGAAGACACCACCCATATAAGGATTTTCATGCAAGTATTGCATAACTGTTTCAGGATGTGCTGTCCCACCTAAACCTGGATCACCTGGTTTTCTGATTCCGGGTAAAACCATTGAAAAATATGAACCAAAATTATTACATTGATCCAAATCACCACTATCTTTATAAGCCCCTCTAGTTGAGAAATAAGACGCATTCTCAGTACTCATCATCGGTAGATCAGTATATTTTTGATGAATTAATCTAGCTCCTGAACCCATAACTCCGGCTTCGGGATAATTGACACCTAACACATCCAAATTTCTGACGTAATCCTCATCAATGATTCCTTCAGGAGTTAATAGTTCCGCACCAATAATTAAATGTTCGTAGTCGAATTTTTTAATTGTTCTAACAATTTTTTTAGCAATTCGACTTCCCAATGGTGTATTTCCAACCAACTCCTCATTAGAAATTGACCAAAAAGCAATTGAAGCGTGCATACGATCTTTTTGTACCATTTGTTTTAAATCATTAATTCTCCATGGAGAACTCTCCAATAAACGATTTTCATCGATAACAATGATTCCATAACGGTCACAAGCATCCAATAATTCTTCAGAAGCAAAATGATGGGTACTTCGCCAAGCATTAACACCCATTTTTTTCATTACTGAGACTTTGTAGTCTACGATGTCTTGATTCAAAGCGGTACCTACTCCAACAAAATCCTGATGTTCACAAATACCATGTAATTGATAACTCTTTCCATTCAAAAAGAAGCCTGAAGTTGTATAGTCAAACGTATGAATACCCAGATTTTTTACTACTTTATCATTAGCTACAATAAATTCAGCTTTATAACAATAAGGATTTTCCGGTGTCCAAAGCTTAGGATCAGTTACCTTAACCATAGTTTTGAATTGTTTATTCTGATAGCTACCTATTTCAACTTCATCAAATTGCACCACAACTTGCTCATCCAATAAAACTTGCGGCGAAATGACTTGTTGAGTGGCAGTATTGTTTTCAACTGTCAATTCAACACCCAATTGAGCACCGTTATCATCTAAAGATTTCGTATAAACATAACAAGAATCTTCCCTTAAGGAGACCAATGGCTTGTGTTCTAACCAAACAGAGCGATAAATCCCAGCACCTTCATACCACCAACCTTCTGCACCGGTTGTAGTATCAGCTCGAACTAACACAACATTGACTCCTTCTTTACCGTAACGTGCCATCTCGGTAATGTCGAAACTAAAGGAGTTGTATCCGCTGTTATTATGTCCTAAATATGTTCCATTCAGCCAGACATCAGCCATGCGCATGACTCCATCAAAACGCAGAATTGTCCTTGAATTATTTAAATCGTCAATATTTAATGTGAAAGTTTTACGATAATAACCGCAAGTTTCAGGTTTAGACCCACTCATCAATTTCTCAGGTTGATTAATATAAGGTAATTGTCGTTTCCAATCATGAGGTAAATCCACTTTTTTCCAATCTTTTGATAATTCGGAAGTTAAATCAGTATCAGCTAGATTCAATAGTCCTTGTTGCTCATCACCTTGGGCAATCAACTTCAAAAAGTGACTGCCACCGGCACTAACTGGCAAACGTTTGCCCTTTTCTCCTTTAATAGGTGCGGTAATTCCACCCAGAGACACGGCTTTTTTAGTAGTTTTATAAGGAACGCGTTTCACTTCACCATAATGAAACATCCAATTGTTATTTAAAGATTCTTTGGTAGTCATAATATCAATCCTTTCATCATACTTAATTCTATCCAAAATATCGCTATGCTATAATGTTTATATGCGATTTTGAGCAAACGCTTACTGCAATTTTCCAACTTGGAGGTATTGGGATGAAAGAAGACTTTTACAATTTAGATACTTCGACAAACAATGGTCCTGAAATCTCTACAAATGTGCCCTTATCGATGTTTTACAAACGCAAAACTGGTCAAAAAGTCCTTTATACGATGCTGCAAAATGATAAGTTCCATTCTTTTGAGGCCCCCGACTATCAAAAAATGCATCGTGATCGGGACTTTGAATTAATGTACGTTTTAGACGGCCAATTGACCAATTATATAGAAAATCAAGTCTTTACTTTTCAAGCTGGTGAAGGTTGTCTTTTGAATCCACAAGTTAAACACACTGAAAGACTTCAAACGGATTGCTTAGTAGTCTTTTTGAATCTATCCGAAAGTTTATTACATCAACTTTTAATTGACATCAAATCTCAAGCAGCAGTGTTTTCATTCTTAAAACACAATCTCGATGACAAAAACGGTTGGCAACGTAATTATTTAAAATTCCACCGTCTTGCCAGTGATTCTGATAGGGATTTAAAAATCATTTTGGATTCACTACAACAAGAAACTACCACTGTCAAAGTTGGAGCTAAATTTTTTCAAAGTGGCTTAGTCTTAAGACTATTGTCTGAATTGGAAGACAGTCATCATTTTCAAATTATCACTAACTTACTGGACAACTCCAAAAAAGATTTTTTAGTCAATCAAGTTATCGAATTGATTGATAAAAGTAATGGCAATATCTCTCGAAAAAATTTGGAAGAACAATTACACTACAACGCTGAATATTTAAATCGACTATTAAAAGAAAAAACTAAGCGTACACTAATTGCCTATTCACAAGAAGTTAGAATTCATCGAGCACAGGAATTATTAACAGCAACAGATATGACTGTTCAAAATATTGCAAAGAAATTAGGCTTTGATAATGAAACTTATTTCTATCATTTTTTTAAGAAACGGGTTCAATTGTCACCGAATATATATCGGCAAAGATTTACAGAGAATATTAAAAATGATTTAGGATTTAAAAAATAATCTAATTCTAAATCTCCTACTTATATGATATTTTTAAATTATGATCTTAAAAAATTTTTGATCATAAAGTATGAATTATAGTTACAAAATATATAAAAAGTCGGATAATCAAATTGATTACCCGACTTTTTGAATTTCAATAAAATGATTAAATAGATATCTGCGTTACAATTGTAATTCACTTATCAAATTCCTTCAAATCCGGAATAGTAGTAAGTGTTACATCATAAACATCATATTTTTGATAAAGTTCGTCTTTGATTTTCTTATTCAACTGATAAATCGACACTGCTGTCTCATCAGCATCAACTTTTACAAATATATCGACAACTAACATATTCCCGTTATATCTACTAGTCAAATCAACCACACTATGGATTTCCTCAATTTTATTAAGATCATCACGCATATTTTTTTCTAGAACAGGATCAACATAATCTATCAAATTCAAGGCTGCTTCTTGGAAAATTACAACACCCTGCCACAAAATAAAAATGCCAATCACTATACTTACCACACTATCAAGAAAAGCCACCTTCAGAGCAATTGAAATCAAAACTGTAATCATGGTACTAAAACTAGTTACAACATCCCCTAAACTATCCTTTGCGGCGGCTTGTAAGGAAGCATTTTTTAACTTCTTTCCATTATGATAATTAATATACCAAACTACTAACATCAAAATGGTTGCGATACTTGCTCCTAAAGCTGAAATCGGGTTCGGACTCTCAATATTGCCTAAGTTCAGCAAGCCCTTTATTCCACTATAAATAATCTGAATAGCAATCAAAATAATAATAAAACTAGTTACTAAAGTAAAAACTGTTTCCAACCTAAATCGCGAGAGTTGCAACGAATTTTTACTACGAATATTCTCCTTGGGCAAATCTCGTCCTAAAATATCATCGTCATCAACATTAGTTGCTTCTTTAATACCCAAAATTAATACGCCCGTCGATATAACGCCTGAAAGATTATTTAAAGCGTCGGCTCGCAGTGCCTGAGAATTACCAATTTTAGCTAACCAGTATTCAATAATGGTAATCAGAATGTAGATGAATATATTAATGTATAAAAATCTTATTGAATAATTTAACTGATTTATTTCTTTTTCACGAAGTGATTTTTGCAAATGAGATTCTTTAGAAAAATAATCATTAATTTTTTTCATAATCTGCCTCGGCCTAAGTAAATAACAAAGTTAAAAGAATGTAAAGAAAACACCTTATAGCAAAAAAGATGTTGTCTGTAATCCCCGTCTTGTGTCTTTTATTTTGTTAAGTATAACTTATTGCACAGCAAAGAAGCAGAATAAGAATAAAATCTTATTCTGCTTCTTTTTTATTAATAACTATATGGTTTTTATTTCTAATTTGTGATTGGTTCCATAGATAAGAATTTAGGATTTGGTGTGACTCCAAATGATTTAGCAAGATCTCTCAAGTCGTCATCTGTAATACTTTGCAGAATATTTCCACCTTGACTTTGAATTGCAGTGTAGATCATACATGCCTTTTCAACTGTTTCAATCAATCCATAAACTTCATCCATACTGTCACCACTTGCAAAGACACCATGATGTGGCCACATAACTACTCGAAATTCACTCATCTTATCGGCAGTTGCTTGTCCAATTTCATTTGTACCAGGTGTCATATAAGGGATGATACCTACTCCTTCTGGGAATACAACCAATGACTCTGCCTGCATTTTCCAAAGCAAACGACTAACACTTGCTTCATCTAATTCATGTGTAAATGATAGAGCAACCAAATTTGTTGGGTGACAATGCATTACGACACGTTGATTAGAATCAATTTTTTGACGTTCAATATGTGTCATCAAATGTGATGGGAACTCACTTGTTGGTTGCCCTCCATCATTGAAGCCCCATAACAAATCTACAGAGTTTCCTTCATCGGTAATTCGAACAAGACCTGTATCGCGTTCTGGATAATTATGAACATTCTTAAAGTAACGTCCCGTACCTGTTACTAAGTAGTATTGTCCTGCCAATTGAGATGCATCGAACTTAATTGGAATATTTCTTATGACTTTACCTAAATCATCAAATTGATCAATTTCATCTTGGGTCAAACGGAGACTTACATTACCACCATTTCTTTCATCCCAACCATGTTTGTATAATTCGTTGGTAATTTCGTCCATTTTATTTACATATTTAGAATCAATAAATTTCATAATCACTAAACTCCTCTTAACCAGATATTATTCTGTAACTAGATTTGAATCACGTTTGAATTGAACATCTTTTTCATATTGATGAATATTTTCAAGCCAATCAGTACCTACAGGAACGTTATTTTGTAGACAGAATTCATCCCAAACAGCACCAAATGGATATGATTTCAATTCTTCCGTTTCTGCTAATCTTGTTGTGAAGTCAAAATTAAGTTCTGACTTCTTCAATTGATCGATTGGTTCCAACATAGCTTGCAAGAATGCTTTTTGAGTAGCACGTGCACCAATTACCCAAGCTGCAACACGGTTAATAGTTGCATCAAAGAAGTCTAGTCCAACATTTGTCTTACTCAATTCATTATCACGAACTAATGAGCGAGCGATACGGATCAATGCATCATCAAAGATAACAACGTGGTCACTATCCCAACGAACAGGGCGTGATACGTGAAGCATTAGTCCCTTACCAAATGGAAGGAAGGCTGAGAATTTATCTGAGACATCTTCTGTTGGGTGCCAGTGTCCAGCATCGATAGTCCATAGCTTGTTTCTAGTCAAAGCATAATTGTTGTAGAAGAGGTGTGAACCAACAGTATATGACTCAATACCTGTACCAAATAGTTTTCCTTCAAAGGCTTCAATAGTATTATTTTCATCATACTTATCCTTGATGATTTCATCTAATGACTTGATCAAGCGACGACGAGGAGTTTCCTTATCAATAGGATTATCTTTAAAGCCATCTGGAATCCAGAAGTTATTGATTGATTGTTGACCTAATTCTTTACCAAAATAGTTAGAAATTTCACGACTGATCTTACCATGTTCGATCCAGAAATCACGGACATCTTTGTCTGGACTAGCTAATGTAAAGTTATTCTTTACCATTGGATGTGAGAAGAATGTACCATTCATATCAAGTCCAACTTTTTCTTTTTTGGCCCAATCAACCCAATAGCTGAAATCTTCTGGTCCAATATCGTTGATACCTTTCTTTTTGCCGTTAGTAACCGCATAGATAGCATGTAATTGAACTTTATGACTGCCAGGAATAAGTGAGAGTGCTTCACTTAAATCGCTTGTAAGTTCATCTGGTGTTCTTGCAATACCAGGATAATTACCACTTACACCAATACCCCCAGTCAATTCTTGACTAGGATTCAAAAATCCATGAATATCGTCGCCTTGCCAACAATGAACTGATAATTTAACTTGTTTTAAATCTTTCAATACTTTATCTGTATCAACGCCAATTTCAGCGTAGCGTTCTTTAGCCTCTTTATATGCTTTTTCTACAGTTTCTGTACTTGTTTGTGTCATTTTGTTATTCCTCCAATTAATCTAAGTGAAATACTTCATCCAAATCCACAGTTACCGGACTCTTATCCGGATTAGTGTCCATTAATGGCTCCATATAAGCCCACCACTTTTTAGCTGCATCTGTTTTCGCAATGTCGTTATATTTTTTTATGTCATCTACTTCCAGGTAGGCGAATAATTCTCCATTATCTTTATTAAGATATATTGAATAGTTATGTGCACCTGCCTCCTTTAATGCTTTACGCATCTCTGGAAAAAGATTGTTATGTCTTTTGGCGTATTCGGCATAAGAATCCTTATGTAAGTACATGATCTGAGCTAATCTTTTCACTGAACAGTCGCCTTCTCTCCGTGTTCCAAAAATTCTTGATAATCCTTTAAAACATCTCCAAATTTGTCGGTTTCAGGTCTAAATTTTTTGATTTCAAATGAGTTACGAATCATATTTCGACCTTCGGAAATATTAGTTACATCATTTTTAGTAATCATTTGTACCATTAAATTACCAATTGCTGTTGCTTCTCCTGGGCCCGCATAAACATCAATATTTGATAAGGTACTAGTTAACTGATTTAACAATGTAACATTAGATCCACCGCCAACAATATTGAGTGATTCCAACTTATAACCTAAAATTTTATCCAATTTTTGAATTTCATTTGCATAATATAAAGCTAGATTAGAATATATAGCCATTGAAATTTCTCCAGGAGTTTCAGGTACTTTCTGATCAGTCTCTCTACAGTACGACTGAATTGCATTGATCATACTGTCCGGATTTGTAAATCTTTCATCATTAATATTTATGTATTGTTCAAACGGTTTTACTTCACTAGCCATCTCTGCTAATTCTGAGAACGAATATTTATTATCTAATTCTTTCTTTACACATTGAATCATCCAAAGACCCATGATGTTCTTCAAGAACCTATAAGTACCATAGGCTCCCCATTCATTTGTATAGTTCTCTTTAAACGCCATTTCTCCATTCTCAGGGACATTTAATTCAGTACCCAATAATGACCATGTTCCTGAACTTAGATAAGCCCATCTATCATTTTCTCCTGGCGCTCCTAATACGGCAGATGCTGTATCATGAGTCGCAACAGTTACGACTTCAGTTTCAGGAAGATCATATTTCATATGCCATTTATGGCGAATATTTCCTAATATAGTCCCTGACTCTACCAACCGTGGGAATTGATCTTGAGAAACATTAACTTTATTGAGTAAGTTCTTATCGAAAAGACCTTCTCTCAAATTCAACATCTGCGTCGTTGAAGCATTTGTTACTTCAGTAACTGCATTTCCTGTTAATACATAGCCAATATAATCCGGAATCATCATGATCTTATCGGTCTTCTCTAGATCGTCTTTACTCTCTTCATATAATTGATACAACGTATTAAAGTTTAAGAATTGAATCCCAGTTTTTTTATAAATGTAGCTCTTTGGCAAATCGGATGTTAATTCATTCATCGCATTTTTTGTTCTTGCATCCCTATAACTAATAGGATCTTGAATTTTTTCTCCATCCATACCAACAAGAACATAATCTACTGCCCATGTATCAATTCCTAATTCAATATCATCGAATCCAGCGGCTTTCACTTCTTCCAAACCTTTAAATATTTCGTTGATTATTGAATCAATATTCCATCGGTCGTGGCCGTTTTTCATAGTGAAACCATTTTTAAATCGATACATTTCTTTTAGTTGTAATTTCTTGTGCTTGATAGTCCCAAGCATCAATCGACCACTAGAAGCTCCAATGTCAACTGCAACATAAGTTTTAGTCATCTTTATGCCTCTTTTCCACTACTTGTATTTTCTTTAATATTTTGAATCCCTGAATTTCTACCAACGTGATAACGTTCATTAGTTATTTCATCCAATGATTTACCACGAGTTTGAGGTGTCCAAACTGTTCCGATGACCCATGAAACAATCAATAAGCCAATCATAAACATACCGGCGGCCTTGAATCCCATCGTTGATAGAATTGTTGGAAAGACAATCAACCAAATACCGGCTGAAGCACGTACAACAAAAAAAATAACACCTTGTGATCCAGCACGATATTTTGTTGGGAATAGTTCCGTTGACCACAATGAGTACCATGCTTGAGCACCAATTCCGGCGGAAACACCCCAAAGGATCACGAACAACCAAAGGCTTGTCCAACTCATACCCATAAACGTTAATACAATCCATGATGCTGCACTCATTGCTGCACCAACAAAGAAGAAAATTCTGTGATTTACTTTATCGCCATATTTTGCAAATCCAAAATACGTTGCTAGTGAAGTAAATATCCATAAAATAGCTTGTAATAGGTTAGCTTGCATGTTCGTAAGCCCACCTGCTGTTTCATAAACATATGGCATGAAGAATCCCATTGCTCCTGCAACTAGATTCCAGAACATATAAACTCCAATTAAGAACAACAAAGTCTTAATATTTACTACATTCGAGAACAAATCTTTATAAGGATGTGGCTTAACACCAGTCATCTTTTCTCGAGCTTTTTGCTTTTCCCAATCTTCAGATTCATGAAGATTCTTTTGTAAGTTCCATGCAATAAATGAAACAATAAATAAAATTCCAAATAAGATTCTATTTCCTAATAACTTTAGCGGTGACACAATAACGGCTAGAATGAATATCAATGCTGGCCCTAAAGACCAAGCAAATTGTGAAATACCAATATTCTTTGCTCTAGCATTATCACTAGATGTTTCTGAAATATAAGTCCATGATGCTGGAACACCTGCACCAACCGCAATTCCTGTAATAGTAAATCCTATTAACAGCATTGGGAAATTAGCGGCTAATGCTACGATCAAAGTCCCCAACATATAGACCAACATATCGTATGTATAAATAATTTTACGGCCATATTTATCTGATAAATGACCTCCAAACAAAGCACCAATAGCGGCACCAAAAGCATTTGCACTTAAGGCTCCAAGTAATCCAACTTGAAAACTATTAAGTCCAAAATGACTTGTCCATAGAGTCAAACCACTTGCTCCGGCAACAATACTTCCTGAATCAAGAAAGTTTGTTAATGAAACAGCAAATGTTGATTTCAATGAACCATTTTTTGAACTACTACTCATAAGTACACCTCACATTCCTTTTTAGAAAGCGCTAACATTGATTACAAGTGCTATATTAACCGCTTACATAAAGTGCTACAATATCAATTGTTCAGTTATTTTGTAACAAAAATACAGGAGGGTATCCCAATGAATCCACGCATATTAATACGTTTGAAGCAACACGAGTTAATAGAAAAAGAACAATTAAAGACTGGAAAACACATTGTTGATATACCAAGTGAGGCGCTTTATAAAGATTCTGTGGCTCCAGAACAAAAGGTTCTTAATAATTATTTCTTTAGAAACAGGGATGTTTATATTAGTAAGCACCCTAGATTTGCCCCCTACCCTACACATTCACATCAATTTCTTGAAATTAACTATATGCTAAATGGAACATGCGAACAGATTGTTGATGGTGTTCCCGTTCATCTTAATCAAGGAGATCTTTTACTTATTGATGTTGGTTGTTCACATTCTGTAGGAAAATTAAACGAAAATGATATCTTAATAAACCTATTATTCAGGGATAAATCCATTGATATTAATTTTCTCGACAATATGAGAAGAAGTAATTCGGTGCTATATGACTTTCTTTTAAATCAAAAATCTAACGATCATGACTCTACGGACTACATTATTTTTAAAAATAATATTGATAACGATATTCGATACACGATGGAAGATATAATCACCGAATATTATTCAAAAAAAGAATTCTCAAATTCTATAATTACAAACTATTTACAAATCCTATTAACCAAACTGGTTCGCCATTATCATGTCCCTATGAAAAAAAATAATCATACACAACTCTTAGTAATTAAAATTCTAAAAGAGATAGACAGTAACTACGCCACCATCACACTCAGCAAAATTGCAAAACAGCTAGGCTATAATAGAAATTATTTAAGTAACTTCATAAAGAAGGAAACAGGTAAAACATTCGGTACCTTGGTAGTCGATAAACGCTTAATTCAAGCACACAATCTAATATCATCTACGACTATGCCAATATCTGAAATAATTGAAAATGTTGGTATGAAGAACAGAACAAGTTTTTATAAAAAATATAAGGAATATTATCATTCTCTTCCTGGAGATGAACGAAATGACTAAAAAAAGATTCCAAAATTGCTAAAAATCAAATTGGCAATTTGGAATCTTTTTCTTTTTACTCGTTAAAGATTATATTTTTTTATCAAATAAACGGGGGTGCACGACCAAGCATGACAATAGCTATTTACTAATGGACTTCCGTAAGGGGAATAACTAGGATCATCAGGCTTATAGGCTTCCCAGAATGTATCTGCTCCTTTTTCTATCATGGAACCCCAGTAATCCTTAATTAGTGATATTGCTTCCTCTTTCATACCTACACTTAATAATGCTTCAACAACAAAGTGATACATATATGGAGTTGAAATATTCTTTATTGGAAACATACTTTTATAAGTTTGCTTCATTACGTCAAAATTTTCATTAGACGGCAATATATCGGCTAATACCATCCATACTTGACTATATATATTTATTTCAGATTGAGATCCAGAAATAAATGTTTCTTGGTCCTTTTTATACAAACACTCTTTTGAATAAGAAATCATCTTATCTAATAGCTCAACATATTTTTCTTCAGTTTCAATTTTTAACATTCTATCTAATTCCTTAAAATCTTTTAGAACCCTAATAAATATACCTTGAGCAGCAGTACTTCTGTCTAATTCATTACCCCAATCTACAAATACAGGCCAATCCTCTGGCAATGATAGTTTCCCATTTTTTGAAACGTAATTAGCTGCTAGCTCAATTTGTTTTTTAGCAATCGGATATAAGTCTCTTACTGTTTCTATATCTTTAGAATTGACAAAGTAGTCCCTAAGAGAACTTACAAAAAATAGACTGTAATCAAACAAGAAAGTATCATCTGCATTTAATTGATTATGCGTAAATATGTTAGCACTCAGTTTACCATCACTTGACGTCATTCCAGCAAATAAATATAAGCATCGTTTGACCAAATCATAATTTTTAAAAGTCTCATAGTTGACTAACGCTTGTAAATGTAAATCTCCAAGCCATAACCTTTGATCTCTTTTTGGGCCATCCTCAAATACGTCCTGCATACACTCAGCTAACGTTTTTACACTTATATCACTTATTTTTTTTAATTCTTTATCATCTGTATTTACAGATGGCATGTTGTTTTCATCCACTGCACTTTCAGAAACCACTCTTGGATTTTTAAAATAGACTTTCCACTTTGGGGATGTATCTACTATGGTCACTTTCACATATCTAAAGCTATATCTTCTGGGTAACTTTAATTCATATGGCAATTCGTCTATATGAATTTTTTCTTCAGGAATCCATGAGCTAGACAACCATCCGTTGTATTTCGATGAATCATGGTTTAATTCTTCTACCATTTCTGCAAATTGTATTTTTAAAGTTAGAGGAGCATCCATCATTGACCCAATACGATTAATATCAATTGAAAAATGTCCCACAAAATGATTCTCAAAATCTAAAATGAAGTAACCGTCTTTTCCAAATTCTTTAGACTCTAATTCATCATATTTAACAAGTTTTCCCGTTTTCTTATCAAACTTTTTAAATCCCTTTGAAAAATATTGCCGATAGTATAGTTCAGGTTTACATTCTCTAGCAATTGATAAGAATTTATTGTTTCGTTTAAAAGTAACATTATCATTAATTTGAAATTTAAAAGACACCATTATGCCTCCTGTTGTGTAGTTTTACTTCTGTAGAAAAGTCCTCCGACTAGCATTACCGCAGCCATAGCAATTAAAATAACAGCACAGACTTTTAGCATAGTGTCTGATTCACTATTTCCCATAAATGAACCAATCATACTCATGAAGTAAGGAGCAACAAAAATACCAATATTCGTAACAATTAATTCAATAGACGATGCTGCGTTATTTAGTTCTTTTGGTGTAATTTCAGATACTCTTAAAAAGATTGATGTAGAACAACATGTAAATGAAATGGCAGCTAATACAACTCCTGCTCCAGCCATAAATAAGCTGTTAGCATAGGATGTTAAGGCAAAAGCAATTGCCAAAACAATCATAGCAATAGGTAATAATGAATTTTTCAACCATTTATGTAATAGTCCAAATGCTACACCCACAATCATTCCAATTGGTGCGGTTAAACTCAAAATATATGTTGCTTGTGAGGCATTACCAAATTGTTTACCTGTTACTAATAATCCAAATTTTTGATTAAATGTCATCCAAACCATAAATAAGAAGAACATTACAACAGCCAAATAATATACTCTATGATCCATTTGTAAAAAGTTTGCTTTACTACTACTTGTCTTTTCTGTTTTGATATCCATTTCAGGAAGTACAAAGTAAACAAGAATCAAGATTGCTAATAATACAAAGTATGTTAAGAAACTATAGTGCCAACTATATTGCAATAAAACACCAACTAATCCTGTTAAAATCCATGATGCTAAATTTGAAACGGTTCCAATTAATCCATACATTGAAGAGCGCTCGTCTCCTTCATAGAAGTATGCAACGATACTATATGAAAGAGGGTTCAATAATCCAATACCAAATCCAAATATTAATCTAAATGCTAAAATCAAACAAATATTTGGAGCAAATGCAGGTGCGATACCTGCTAGAAATGAAATAAATAATCCAATTAATACTGTTTTCTTATATCCAATTTTCGTTGTTACAAATGGACTAATCATGACAGCAAGCATAATTGCTAAACTTGGTAATGATGAAATAGATTCAACAATAGATTGTGGCGCATTTGGAAAGGATTTAACCATTAATGGAATGGCACCTGACACAACACCAGAAACAGTGGAATCAATAGCAATAGACAATATTGATGCCTTAAACCAAAAACTATGTTTATTTTTTATTTTTTGCATTTTTATTTCTTCCCCTTATTCAAAATTTTTAATACAGAGTCTATAGATTCCCCATCCATAGTAGGATCGGCTCTGCGTAAAGTATTCAAAGTCATTAGTGATGCCATTGATAATGACTTTAGTGGATCCTCATCCTTCATCATATTCAGAAATTCCAAAGATTTTGGATGATCCTTAAATACATCTTTCAATTGACTATACGTTGTAGGATTTTGTCTTAAAATATCCCCCAAACTATGATCAGCAGTAATCTTATAATTCAATGAATTAATTTTTATCTTCGATGCCAACTTTTTATCGGCAGATGATTCACCAACAAATAATTCATATGTACCATTTTGTTTAATCCACGTATTCGTCGTTACATCAAATATCTCAAATGATTTTGGATCCAAATCTATGGCCACTTTTTTTGTTTCTCCAGGTAAAACTTCTATTTTCTTAAATCCAGCTAATTGTAAGGGTTCTGGAGTGCCAACTGCGTCTAAAAATTTTGTATAAACTTGAATAACATCTTTTCCTTCACGTGTCCCAATATTTGAAACATCAACCTGAACCGTTTGCTTATTCTCATCAATAGATTGCACTAAGTTATCAATTCTAAAGTTTGTGTAGGAAAGTCCATACCCAAATGGGAATGCTACATTTTTTTGCATTGCATCATAATATTTATATCCAATAAATCTTCCTTCACCGTAAATTACTGTATGCTGACTTCCAGGAAAATTTAAATACGACGGATTATCTTCTAATTTTGTTGGAAATGTCTCTGCTAAATGTCCCGATGGATTTACATCCCCAAACAATATATTTGTAATAGCGCTTGCACCAGACTCCCCACCTAAATAGCTTTCCAAAATTCCATCTACATCATTTATCCATGGAATTTCAACTACTGAACCATTTTCTAACACCACGACTATTGGTTTACCGACATTCGATAACGATTTAATTAAATTATTCTGATTCTGAGGTAATGACATATCTTTTCGATCATATCCCTCTGATTCGACTAAATCTGGTAAGCCTGCAAAAACAACGACTACATCTGCTAAAGAGGCTTTCTTCATCGTATCATTTATCATAGTTGTATCCTCACGGCCATCTAGTCGATAACCCTGAGAATAATTTATATAATTATTTCTCTTTTTCAATTCATCTAAAGGAATCTCTAATTTATATGGATTAACATGTGAGCTTCCCCCGCCTTGGAAACGAGGTTTTCTTGCCAATTCTCCAACAATTAGTATTTTCTGATTGGTATTCAACGGCAAAATCTTTTTAGAATTTTTAAGTAAAACCATACTTTCTTCGGCAACTTTTCGTGCAAAATCATGGTGTTGTTCTCTATTGTAGGTAAATTCTTTTTGACGATTTTCAATTGAACTTAAATCGAAAATAATATTTCTTTTAACTGCATCATCTAATTCATCTTCATTTAATTCTCCACTGGAGATCAAGTTATTAATTTCTTTTGATATTTTTTCTCCAGGTTCTCCGGGCATTTGTAACGTCAATCCATGACTAACACCTTTGGCGAGGTCATGTGCAGCAAAACAGTCTGTTACAATCACTCCTTCAAAGCCCCATTTTTTACGTAAAATATCCAAGAGTAGAGAGTTACTTGCGGAGTATTCTCCATTGACCTTGTTATATGCTGTCATAATCATTTTGGGTTTACCAGATTTAACTGGTTTTTCAAAAGCCCGTAAATATAATTCATGTAGAGTTTGCTTATCAACTTTTACATCTATATTCATTCTTCTAGTTTCTTGATTATTCAAAGCAAAATGTTTAAGACATGCGCCAATTCCCTGACTTTGAATTCCTTTTATAAATTCAGCTGCTAGATCACCTGTTAATTTTGGATCCTCTGAATAATATTCAAAATTTCTCCCACCTAATGGGCTTCGCTTTAAATTAATTGCGGGAGCTAACATTGTATCCACATCTTCTTGCAACGCTTCTTTTCCCATATGTGAACCCAATTCATAAATTAACTTTTTATTCCATGAACTTGCATAAGTACTAGGAGAAGGATATGAGGTACTTGGCTTAGTATTATAAATATCATCATCAAAGTAATCTTTTAATCTTCTAATACCAGCTGGACCATCAGCTAACAAAAATTTTCCCAGACGATTACTAAATCTATCAACTGGTGTTGTTTCCCATGTAGCTTGTGATAATAGTTGAGCTTTCTGGGAAATGGTTAGACCATTTAAAATTTTGTCAGCTTGTTCTTCAATACTTTCTTTTGATTTAAGCATTCTTTATCTCCTTAAAACGAAAATCTTTAATATCACCTAATCTTCCAACCGCATGATTTCTTGCAATCATTTTCAACCAAACGGTGTGTATACCTGAGACCGATTTTATATTGCCAGTGAATTTTTCAAATTTACTCCAATCATTTCCAGTAGGGTTTACAGTAACTTTTCCTATTTTTTCATTACCTTCAATCCAAATCTCTATATCCATCGGTTTTGGTGAAGCGACAGATATTTCCATACTTTTACAATTGCTCAGATTTATTTTGTCGAATTGTATCCAGTCTTGATTCTTGGTATATGAAAGAACTTCCTCATCACCATATGGCATCAAAGTCATTGGCCGTATTAAGCTATTAAATGGCAATTTGAGTCTCATTCTGGATAAATGTCTAACATTGATCCATCTATCCGAAGAAATATACGGTTCGACACCGTTTGTCGTCATGGAAACTTCCTTAATATTTCCTTTATTATCCATTTCTAGTGGTTCAATGCATACTCTTCTGTTATATATGCTGTTTTGACTTGAACGATGGTAAAAGACATAAAGTTTATTATCAAACATCTCGATTGATCCATGATTATTCCAATCTTCAGAATCACTTCCCGTATTATCAATGATGATTCCTTGCTTGACATATGGTCCAAGTGGTTTATCTGCCATGGCATATGCTAAACACGTTGCTCTACCACGAGAAATGCATGTATATGTTAAATAATATTTTCCATTAATTTTTCTAACCGATGCACCCTCATGAAAGCCCTGTTCATGCTCTGTTAATATATTTGAATTGATTGTATCTGGGATAACAGTTTTCATATCCTTATCTAGTTTTCCACCTTGCAGATGGAACTGACCCCAAAAGTAATAACAACTACCGTCGTCATCAACAAATATTGCAGGATCAATACTCTGATTATCCGCTGGAGTTACATGACCTAAGTTTTTAAACGGTCCTGAAGGCGATTCTGAAACTGCTACACCCATACGATTTCCATACATGCAATAATACAAATAATATTTTCCCTCATAATAAACGCAATCGGGTGCGCCTAATGTAAGTCCATTTTTTAAACCGTATTTATCACTTACACTGTCAAAAATGACACCGTGATTTTTCCAATGAATTAAATCATCGGATGAAAACGTTTTGTACTGTGTACTACAAAATTCTGTATCTCCCGGATTATCATTAGAGCCGTATAAATACACTCTGCCATTTGGCATCGTTCTAGCTTCAACATCCGGAATATAATTATTTGACTTCAATATTGGATTCAAACTATTCACTCCTTGCAATTAATACCTTCAAACAAGTACAATTGTAAGCGCATACTACGATTGAAATTAGATAATATCTTAACGTGAAAGTTTAGTTATTTTGACTTTTGTATATTTTGGAGGAAATAATGAAATTAGAATTACATTCGAAAATAAGAGAAAATATACCATTTGATAAACACGTTCCAATACGAATTTTTCGAGGATATGATCAAGGAAAATCAATGATAATTCCTCATATGCATGAAGCAATCGAAATAATATACATATCTCATGGAAATCTTCAAATTATGGATTCTTCAAATTTTTCAATACTACAGGCTGGAGAATTTCATATCTTTAATTCAAATGATGTTCATTCTACTAAATTTGACGGAGATTTATTAAAGGGAATTATTTTGCAAATTTCCTTTGATTTAATTAAAAATCTTGTTCCGGATGCTGCTTACTATAAGTTTTATTTTTCTAAGGGTTCAGAAAATAAAAAGGAAGCAGTGATTCATCTAATGAAATCACTGCTTCTCAAATCCGAATGCGAAAAAAAATTCGACTTTTTTAAAATATATGGGGATTTAATGTACCTACTCAATATACTATTTAGTGACTTTAGTGAAAGAATATCTACTAAAAGTGTGCAATCAAATCAAAAATATTATAAAAGAATTTTTAAAATAAATAACTACATTGAGCAAAACTATGCAAATACAATTACATTAACAACATTATCAAAACAAGTTCATTTGAATCCAGAATATTTATCCAGATTCATTAGTAAAAATTATGGTATGTCTTTTTATAGATATTTAACAAGTGTTCGTTTAAATCACGCACAAACACTGATAACAACCACTGATCTTCAAATATTACAAATTGCGGAACAAACTGGATTTGCTAACTATGCCCAGTTCAACAAAGAATTTAAAAATAGATTTGGTTGTTTACCCAGTCGAATACGACAAAAGAATTAAAGATTATATTTTTTTATCAAATAAACGGGGGGTGCACGACCAAGCATGACAATAGCTATTTACTAATGGGCTTCCGTAAGGGGAATAACCAGGATCATCAGGTTTATAGGCTTCCCAGAACGTATCTGCCCCTTTTTTTATCATGGAGCCCCAGTAACCCTTAATTAACGATATCGCTTCCTCCTTCATACCTACGCTTAGTAATGCTTCAGCAACAAAATGATACATATATGGGGTTGCAATATTTTTTATTGGGAAAAAGGCTTTTACTGTACTCTCCATAATAGATTTAGACTTTTCTTTATCAAAAACATTGGCAAGAATCATCCAAATCTGACTATAAATATTTATTTCATTGTTTTTGCCAGAAATGAATTGATTATTTGATTCGTTAAATAATTCGGTTTGAGCATAGTTAACTAATGACCTTAGCATATATTCATAATTAGCCGAAATATCCATTTCCAATTCTTTACTTAAATATATAAAGTCCCTTAAAACGTATATTAATACAGCTTGTGCGGCCGTTTCTTTGTTGAAATTATCATTCCAATCAATAAAAGCGGGCCAGTCTGACGGCAATGATAATTTGCCGGATTGATCAACAAGATTTAATGCTAAATCCACTTGTCTCTTAGAAGTGATATACAATTCTCTAGCGGTATAAACGTCACTAGTACGTTCAAAATAATCCTTTAAAGTACTTACAAAAAATAAACTATAGTCAAACAAAAAAGTATCATCTGGAATTGCTTCTTTATTAGTAAATATATTTGCACATAATTTTCCGTTTGAAGTCGCTAAACCTGCAAATAGATACAGACATTTTTTTACCAAATTATTTTTATTAAATGTTGAATAATTTACTAAAGCTTGTAAGTGTAAATCGCCTAGCCATAATCTTTGATCTCTTTTAGTTCCATCTTCAAATACAGATTGCATGCATTCGGAAAGTGTTTTTATACTTACATTTTCAATTTTTTCTAACATTGAATCATCATTATGTATTAAGGCATCCGAATAATCTTTTCCAGAAATGGCACTTTGAGATATTACTAATGGATTTTCAAATTGGACCTTCCATTTTGGTGATGTATCAATTACAGTCATTTTTACATATCTAAAACTATATCGTCTGGACATTTTTAATGTGCTAGGCAAACTATCTATGTGCAGCACTTCTATTGGAATCCAGGATTTAGATAACCATCCCTTATATTCCTCTGGTTTGTAGGATAATTCATCATAATTCTCAGCAAATTGAATTTTTAAAGTTAGGGGTGCATCCATTGGCGCTCCTGTTTTTTTTATATCAATTGAGAAATGACCAACATAATGATTTCCAAAATCCAAAATCACAGAATCATCCCTAGTAAATTCTTTAGTTAATAAATCCGTTTCACTATTAGCAGCATCTTCATTAATATTTTGTGTATATTTTTCCCCGTCAATATATTTTTGAGGTTTATGCTTACTATAATAAATAATCGGATCATTTTTTTTAGCAATACTTAAATATTGTTCATTTCTTTTAAACTCTGTATCTTTATTTATTTGAAATTTGAATCCCATTACAACACCTTCAAAAAAAGTAGTGATTTAATATTAAAATCACTACTCAAACTTTTTATTAAAACTAATTGTTATTCATAATCATCCAATGACCATTCATCATGCCAATCAATATATGGTCTATCTCCAACAAATCTAATTGGTAACCATACATAGTCAGCAATTGATGTATTTGCTACAACGACATCATCTAGATTATCTGGTCTAGTATCTTTCATTTCAGGATTAAAGAATTGTTCGAATGTTTTTGCGTAATCTTCATATTTTCTATTCATCTCATTAGGCAACCATCTATCTTGACAAGCAATATATAAGTCCTTTTTGCCTTGCACTTTGAATACTGATGTTACTTGTGAATAATATGAAGTCTTAGTTGTATCTTGTGGACTTGGATTGCCTAAAACTGTATACGGACCATGCCATGTGTCAGCAATTGCAACTTCTGATGGACTTGGGAAATAACCCGTTGTACCAGATGTAAGTAAATAATGTTTATAGTTACGTACAAAATGAGCTGTGGCTTCACGAACATAAGGTGGAAACTTATGTGGGAAGTGAGTTGTATAGTAACCAGTTAAATCCGTGTAATCTTCGGTTAAGTCTGCACAAATCGTTTCTGAATGAACTCTTTCAAAGTAATAATAACCTTTTCCATCCGGAGCAACAGCTAAATCAAAGTCACCTGCACTCATGCCTAATGGAGAAATATTTTCATTAACAATCGTATATGGTCCTAAAATACTATCAGCGGTCAAAACTGTTTCTGTTTGAGTATCATCTTTGTGCATTACTTTTACCCAGCAAACATATTTCTTAGTTTTCTCATTGTAAATAATGTGTGGACGATCCATTTGATTTTTATAATAGAATGGTGATTCAGGATCATCTGTATTAGCAGGAATAATAATTCCTTCACTCTTCCAATTATATAAATCTTGCGAACTATAACAACGTACTCCCCATTGCCAAATTCCATTTTTTCCATTTGATTTTTCCTTGTTTTCACCATACCAGTAATATGTCCCATCAATATACATGACAGAACCACCATGTGCTTGGATTCTATTACCATCTGTATCTAACCAAACTTGACCTGGACGAAATGAATTATACATAATAATACCCCTCTTAATTTAATTTATTTTTTAGTGAATTTTCTTTTGCTTGAAACATATTTAAAAGAACAATGATTAAAACGGCAATACCTACAACACCACTTATTATTAATGATGCTACTGGAGTTTGAATTCCAATGATTGTTCCAATTCCTTGTTGAATATAGGGTGTCAAAAACACACTTATATTGATGAATACCAAAGCTAATGAATTACAAAAATTAGTCAAATCTTTAGGACATAATTCAGAAACTCTAAGAAACATATATGGAGATAGGAAAGTAAATGATGCAGCCATTACGATAACCAAAATTCCTGTCAAAAGTAGGTTATTGGATTGTGTAATCAAAATACTACTTGCACTCAAAATCAATATAAATAATGGAAACATCTTTGTACCTAATATTTGATGTACTTTACCGAACAAAACAACAACAATCATTCCTGTTAGGGATGTAAAGCTTAATATGAAACTAGCTGATGTTGCAGATCCATAGCCAGCATTTGTTATTAATAAAGCTAATTTAGTCATCAATGTCATAAAGATAAATTGCATGAAAAACATCGATATGAAGAAGGAATATGTTTTTAGATTCAATCTCCTCAAATTTTTCATTATACTTATCTTTTTATTCTCTTGTTGAATATCCATTTTTGGCAAAAATGTTATTACCAATAAAAGAACGACTAAAAGAATAAAATAAGTAAGAAAACTAAACCGCCAACTTATTTGTAATAATACGCCGGCTAGCATTGTTAATAGCGTACTTGCTAAGTTAGAAACTGTCCCAATAAATCCAAACATTTGGGCTCTTTCATCTCCATCATAGAAGTAAGAAACGATACTGTAGGACAATGGATTTAGTAGTCCGATACCTGCTCCAAACAAAAATCTGCAAACAAGGATTGCATAGATACTATTCATAAATACTGGAAAAATGCCAGATATAAATGAAATCAATAATCCCAAGGATGCGGTGTTCTTATAACCGATTTTTTTTGTAACTAAAGGACTTATTGCAACAAAAATCAGAATAGCTAAACTTGGTAAAGTTGTGATAGATTCAATAAGTGATGAAGCCACATCTGGGAAACTCTGTCTGATTACCGGTATTGCTCCAGAAATAACACCTGCAGCTGTCGTATCGATAGAAATTCCAAGGATTGAGGCTTTAAATAAAAAACTATGTTTATCTTTTGTCATATTCGTGCCCCTTTGATAGTTATGTATTAGGCCTAATACATTTGTAAGTTGTTACCGCTTACAGTTATTAATGTTATCATTTGTATATAAAATAATTAGTTATTTAGTTGCCGCAATATTATACTTATATTGCTTTTTATGATTTCAGATGACTTTTACGAATATACTTAACACAGTGAGGATAAAATGCAAAAGAAAAATGAATTACAATCAAATATTGCCGAACATGAATTGATAAATCTTATGCCCGATGTTCCATTCAAAATTTATCTAAGTGACCAGCATCCTAAATCCATCAAAGATTCATATATTGTTCCACATTATCATGATGATATAGAAATAATTTATATCCTGGAGGGTAATATTAACGTTTTTGACGGAACACTCTTAAATGAACTTCATTCAGGCAACGTTTATCTTGTTAATTCTAATTCTATTCATTCGACCTCAAGTTCATCTCAACACACAAAAAACTATATATTACAAATTTCCTACGATTTTCTCATAAATTTCATTCCTGATTTCCCAAAATACAAATTTGTGATAAATAATGATAATCCCAAAATTGAAAATTTAAAAAAAGATATTTCCTCAATAAATACAATTTTAAATGCTAAAAATGACAAGGACGCCTATTTACTTTGCCTTTCTTATTTGTTTGATCTCATTTATCTACTCATGAATAATTTTTCATTCCAAATTTCTTCTCAAAGCGCAAAAAGAGAAACTAAATATCATCGAAGAATCAGTAAAGTAATTGGATATATTGAAAATAATTACTCAAATCAAATAACATTAAGTGAAGTTTCAAATTACGTCCACCTTTCAACTACATATTTTTCACATTTCTTTAAAAATCAAATGGGAGTAAATTTTTACAACTATTTAACCAATATAAGAATGAAACATGTTGAGAATGAATTGAGACATACGAATAAAGAAATACTTCAGATAATGTATAATTGTGGATTCACAACATATCATCAATTTAGAAAAGAATTCTATCAAAGATATCAAATGACTCCCTCAAAATTCAGAAAGCAATTATTTAATTCAAAAAATAATCCTAATCGTTAGTCTGATGATCAACAATTTTTTGTATCAAAAAAGCCGTGATTTCTCACGACTTTTAATTCAAGCTTGCATTATATTACTCTAATTTTATAGTCTAATCTGCTTACAAATATATGCTCTTGTAATACAGTTGGGTATTGTGAAATCCCCTTTTAATTGAATACTATTTTTTCTAATACTTCAATCCAGCATCGACAATCCCAGATCAAGAACCTTTTCCCCATTCATAGTTCCAAAATCCTTCATATCAATTACAGCAACAGGCACATCAACTTCCTTAGTAACTAATTTAAATAGATATTGAATTTGAGGACCTAACAAAATAACATCAGGATTGTATTTTTTACATTCGTCTGGAATGGCTGAACCCGCAGTCGCGAATATCGTTACATCAATGTTTCTTTTCGCTGCTGCTTTTTCCATCTTCGTTACCAATAATGAGGTTGACATCCCTCCAGCACATGCCAACATGATTGTTTTTGCCATAATATAAATCCTCTCCCTGAAATACATTTACTCTACAAATAAAGTATACTTCAAAGATTGCTTTTTAATTAGTCTTTATTGTCACCAAGTGCTGCACCATTAGTCTCGATAATATGTTTCATCCAATTATATGATTTCTTAGGTGTCCGCTTCAAAGTATCGTTACCTTTGTCATCCATGTCAACATAAACAAAGCCATAACGTTTCTTCATTTCACCGGTGGACAACGAAACTAAATCAATTGGAGCCCACGTGGCGTTTCAATAATTCTTCCGTATAACTTGGATAATATCCTCTATTACCTAGTAATGAATTTTTATATTTTTTTATGAAAATTTGAATAGTTAATCTGACAATAGTCCACCGTAAAATCAACAAATTCATGAAAAGTAATATCGAAAAAAAGAGATGATAAACCTTAAAAAACTAAGATTATCATCTCTTATTTATTATTTATCTAATTCACTAATCTGAGCTTGAACTTGTTCATTACTTCTAAATTCATCATAAGTAGTATCGCCACGATCAACTGCACCATTAGCAGTCAAGTAAATCAATCTATTAGCAACTGTCTGAATGAATTGATGATCATGTGATGCAAATAAAATTGAACCCTTATAATCAATCAAACTATCATTCAAAGCAGTAATTGATTCCAAATCCAAGTGGTTAGTTGGGTCGTCCAAAAGTAAAACGTTAGCCTTCAACAGCATCATCTTCGAGAGCATGACACGAACTTTTTCACCACCGGACAAGACGTTGACCATCTTAGTAACATCGTCACCAGAGAACAACATTCTACCTAAGAATCCACGCAAGAAAGTATCGTCATCTTCACCCTTTTCGGCAAATTGGCGCAACCAATCGATAATTGGCGTTTCTTCATCGAACATCGCATTGAAGTCTTTTGGCAAGTAAGCTTGGCTAGTTGTAACACCCCAAGTAACAGTACCAGAATCAGGTGTGATTTCACCCGTCAAAACTTTGAATAAAGCTGTTGTGACCATATCATTTTTAGCTAAGAAAGCCACTTTGTCGTCTTTATTCAAAATAAAACTAACATTCTTCAAAATTTGTTTGCCATCAATAGTAACTGATAAGTCCTTAACTTGTAGCAAGTCGTTTCCAATTTCTCGATTAGGAACAAACTTGATGAATGGATAACGTCGCGAACTAGGTTGAATATCATCCAAAGTAATCTTATCAAGCATTTTCTTACGTGAAGTAGCTTGCTTAGACTTAGAAGCATTAGCTGAGAAACGGGCAATAAAATCTTGCAATTCTTTGATTTTTTCTTCTTTTTTAGCATTTTGATCTTGCTTCATTTGTTGAGCTAAAGCTGAAGATTGTTGCCAGAAATCGTAGTTACCAGCGTAAAGTTGAATCTTGCTGTAATCAAGATCAGCCATGTAAGTACAAACTTTATTCAAAAAGTAACGGTCATGGGATACAACAATAACAGTATTTTCAAAATTGATTAAAAACTCTTCCAACCAATCGATTGAATCAACGTCCAAACCATTAGTAGGCTCATCTAATAACAAGACGTCTGGTTGGCCGAAAAGTGCTTGAGCTAACAAGACTTTGATTTTTTGACCAGCAGTTAAGTTAGCCATTTTTTCTTGATGCAGACTTTCAGGAATATTCAAACCTTGGAGCATTTGAGAAGCTTCACCTTCTGCTTCCCAACCTCCCATTTCACCAAATTTAGCTTCAAGATCAGCTGCTCTTAAACCATCTTCTTCACTAAAGTCAGGTTTCATATAGATAGCATCTTTTTCTTGCATGATTTCATACAAGTCGCTGTGACCCATGATGACAGTTTCCATAACTGTATAGTCATCATAATCGAAATGGTTTTGTTTCAAAGTTGCTAAACGTTCATTGGGTCCAAGTTTAACCGAACCAGTAGAAGGTTTGATATCACCAGACAAAACTTTCAAGAAAGTTGATTTACCGGCACCATTAGCACCAATCAAGCCATAACAGTTACCGGGTGCAAATTTGATATTTACATCTTCAAATAGCTTTCGGTCGGCAAAGTGCAAACTTACGTCATTAACAGTAATCAAATATATAATCCTCATTTCATAAACATAGTTAATGTGCATTATACGGACTATTTTCAACTGATGCAAGCGATTTGTCAGAATGTCATGGCAATATAATACAAACCGCTTAACCCAATAAAGATATAAATCAAAGTTTTCATAAAACTAATATTTAAATGACTAACCAATCTATTGGCAATAAAAGTTCCAATGATTGATCCTACAATTCCAACCGCCACATATTTCAAATTATTCAAAGATAAAATACCGTTAGCAAAACGTAAACTGGTCATAATAAAAGTATCAATCAAAAAGAACGTTTGAATGCTTGAGAGGTATTTTTCTTTAGTATCAGAAATAGTTAAAAAATACAACGCCATCAATGGTCCACCAATTCCAAACATCCCATTGAAAAAACCTGATATCAACGCAAAAATAATCATAACCAACAGTGGAATGCGTCTGATAGTGATCGATTTCCAATTCATAATTACATAATATAAGGATAAAGTTACTAATAACAATCCTAAGAGTAATTTCAAATGTCCGGCAGGCAAACCACTACTCAAGTGTAATGAAACTATTGCCATCGCAATATAAATCAAAAATGGGCCTAAAATTTTTTGCCATTCAAAATACTTTCGATAATGCCAGACGACCATAACATTAGCAACGACCATTGTTAACGTAGAGACCCCAGCACTTTGACTGATTGGCATTAAATGTGGCAAAAAGACCATCATTACAATACCTGATCCAAATCCTGTTACGCCTTGAACAAATCCAGCCATCAAAGCCGCCAGAATCATAATAATTATCCAACTCAAGTTTTCATCCCCTCATATAGTAATATTCTATCAAAAAAAGAAGCCTCTTAATTGAGACTTCCCTTAAAGAATTCATTATTGTCCATTTAAAGAGACTGATTCTTGATGACTACGTGATTGCAATTTTTGCTTCGGATCAAGAATGTAACGATTTATCAAGTCAATGATTTGATCATTTTGCGGCAAGTCAGAATGTTGAGCATCCGAACCAGAAACTGAAATAGTCGTAAAATGCTTAACTTGTCCTTGATAAATATATTTACCCGCCATAACACTACCCAATGGCACTAAACCATCTGAATTATACGTTTCCGTCCCAGCAACAAAATAAACACTCAAATTTTTAGGAATAGCTTTTCGGTCAGCAATAAAATCCGAAAGCATTTGCGTTTTATGACGTACCGATTTCTCGTTGAAATTATACGGCGAACCAATGGTCATTAATTGTTTAATTTTAATTTGATCAGAATATTTAGCATAATAGTTTTCCAAAAAAGCAGTATAAATCAAACCTCCATTTGAATGTCCAATTGCTTTAAAATTGTTAAAGCTATACTGCTTAGTTAAAGCTTTAAAAGCTATATTAAACCACCGGGCTTGTTTTTTAATATTACTATAGCCATCATGATTATTCTCAAAACCAACTACGATTATCGGTTCATTATCTCCACGTCTTAATTTACCAGTGATTTTCAACTTATCATCAGTAGAAACATAGACTTTTATCAAACTATGTGGTGATTTATTGTTACGATTCAATTTCTTTACGAGCGTGTCAAAACGATTTTGTGTCGCGGAACTTCCCGGTATCATAATGACCGGCGACAATCTAGAATTATGCAATTTGGTTAAGTTAGAAACATTATTCTTTGACCAATTAAATGACACAACAATCAAAATTATTGTGATAAAGATTCCCAATAACCAAAAAAATGATTTCTTAAAGTTTCCCATCTATCTCACCCGCTTTTTGACTAATACGATCAGACAATTTAACAAACGGAGAATAGATCAAAACATCTATTACTAGTAAAATTACGCCAAAAATCAACGTAAACCAATTGCCATTAGTACCGATAAAAGCTATCAATGGTCCTGGGGTACCGACTGGAACAGGATAAGCAGCAATTGGTAACCAGTGCATTATTATAAACAGACTCGTCACTAACATATTAACTAATGGGACCAAAATAAATGGAACTAAAAAAACTGGATTGAACAGTATCGGAATCCCTAACATCATCGGATAATGATTATTAAAGATAGCTGGAAAAATCGACCATTTTGACACATTCCGATTTCGAGATTTTTTTGAAAAAATTAATATTGCAATAATAAGCGCCAACATAACACCGCTTCCGCCAAAATTAGCAAAGCTGTGAAAAATAGTAGTATCAGTAAATTTATATGGGACATTCCAGGAGTTCCCCGATTTTAGAGCTGAACTGAGATTAGCCATCGCTGGTGCATCAGTAAATGTGGGACTATTAGTAAACGGTCCTCCAACAGCCATCCACGACAATAAATCGGTCAAGACACCCATTCCTAGCACGTAAAACAAAGCATTTATCTGTGTATGTTGCATAACAAAACTAGAAACATACGTGGGTATTTCAAGTTTTAATAGCATCGTTCCTAACAAATTAATTATTGCCGATAAAAATATTACAATTAAAACAGGAAAAATAAATTTATACCTATCACTAATTTGAGAATCATCAAAAAAGATCCACAAACGACCACAAGCATACCCGACAATCAAAGCTAACAACATTCCTTCAGACATCATGAAACGACTAAAATTTGGTAATCCTTCTGGCGTGGGCTGAAAAGAAATTATCAAGTATGCCAACAATCCAATAGCACCAGACTTTTCCCCTTCTTTTTTGTATGCTTTAGTAATATAATATGCCGACCCGTAAGCTGCATATAAAGCAATCATGTCTATCGTGCAGTGAAAAACAACGCCCATGACCCAACTTAATTCATCGTTATAAGGTAACCACCACGGTATACCAAACATTCTGGCCATATAACCATTTTTTGTTAAAAAAGTAAATTTAAGTACTTCCGCAAAACTACCTAATAACATTATTGGAAACAATAAAGTTAGAGTATTACGAACTGCATTAACAATCTTAGTATTACGCAACTTAGCTGAATAAAATAATATTTGCTCCATGTTTATCCCTCACATGAGTTTAATAACACTTATGATAATTACTCGCCTATTATTGACCTATTTACTATTTTTATCTATTAAAAATGGATAATATTTAAAATAAAATATTTGAAATTTATTTTTTAATAAATTGAGCATCTCCTGGCAAAGACAATAATTCTGGTTTGCCATAGTAATAACCCTGGCGCAAATTGATACCTAAATTACTACTCATTTTGGCATCTTCAGCATCTTCAATTCCTTCCAAAATCAAGCGTTGACCATATTCTTGGCTGATTCCTTGCCACATGATCAATTTCTTTTGCAAGTCGGGATCTTCGTTTTGTGAATTGAAATTTTGAAGTGCAAATTTTAATTCGGACGCCATTGGCAAAAAACATCTGATTGCATCCAAACTATTATCGCCAGTACCAACATCGTCCAAAGAAATTTGCATCCCGTGTTCCATGAATTTACGTAAGTGAGGAATCAAAAAAGCATCAGAATATTTCTTAGGCCCTTCTTCTTCGGTTAATTCAACAACTACTTTCGTAGGAAATAATTGCAATTGACTCTGAATGATAGCATCTTCCATCCTCGTATCTAGCAATTGTTCACGATTAACATTGACCGAACAATAATCTACTTTTAAGCCTAGGATTTTAGTCGTAGCAATCAATAATTTCGAAGTCGTCTCCGTACTGATTTCAGAAAAAGATTTAGGCAACCTCCATCCCTCGGGAGTAAGTTGCTTGATTAATAATTCATAACCAAAAATGGTATCTGTTTTTACATCAATTTGTGGTTGTACAAAATAACGATAAATTTTATCCATAATCTCAATTCTTCCTTATATATCAAAACGATATATTTACTTTTTTTAACAAAAACGTATATACTTTTAGTATAGTCCATTTAGTAAAATATTTATATTTGGATATTAAAAGAAAAGTCGTGATAATTTAATGAAAATAGTCATAATTGGGTGTACCCATGCTGGCATTGCTGCAATTAATCAATGTTTGAAATACTATCCTGACGCTACTATAACTGTCTACGAGCGTAATCAAAGTATTTCATACTTGTCATGTGCAACTTATTTGCATATTGCTGGTTCTGTCAAAAATTTAAATGAGGCAATGTATGCCAATCCAGAGCAATTTATTAAAAAAGGTGTACAAATGCGCATGCAGCATGATGTTATTGAAATCGACAGCAAAGCTCATACTATCTTGGCACAAAATCTTCAAACAAAGGAATTCGTCCATGATAAATATGACAAATTAATTATGACGACTGGTTCTAAAACTACTATTCCCGTAATCCCAGGTATTGAAAGCACTAAAGTAATGCTTTGTAAAACTTGTGATCAGGCTCAGAAGCTTTACAAAGCATCAAAAAATGCCAAGACGATTGCTATTTTGGGAGGAGGATATTCTGGAGTTGAACTAGCTGAAGGCTATTTAGAATCTGGTCACCAAGTTATTCTCTTTCAACGTAAAGAACAATTATTGGACCAATACCTTGATACAACTATCGCTCAAAAAGTCAAAAAATTACTATTAGACAATAACGTCAAAGTAATGACTAATACTGTAGTGACTCGCTTTAACGAAACTGAAGCCGGCAAGGTGCTAGTTAAAACTAATGCTGGTGATTATTTAGTCGATATGGTCACAATTACTCCTGGTGTCTTGCCTCAAGCTGATTTACTCAAGGGACAAGTCAAACTAGCCAAAAATGGTGCCATTATTACTAATGAATACATGCAATCATCTGACCCTGATATTTTTGCGGCTGGTGACGTTACCGAAGTTCATTACAATCCAACACTCAATTCTAAGTATATCCCTTTAGCATCGCATGCCATTAGACAAGGCGCTTTGGCCGGAGCAAATGTTGTTGAACCTAGAATCAAAACTATGGGTACTCAAGCTACAACCGGTATGCTAGTATTTGGAAACACTGTCGCCAGTACCGGTTTAACTTTACATGAAGCCTTAAATGATAATTTCGACGCCCAAGAAGTTTTCTATGAAAACAACTATCGACCTGATTTTATGCCTACCAATGCTAAAGTTAGTATCGAATTAGTTTATGATCGCAAATCACGTCAAATTTTAGGTGCTCAACTGATGAGTGAGCATGAGGTTGCACAATCAGCCAATACTATTTCAGTCATCATCCAAAATAAAAACACTATCGATCAATTAGCATACCTTGATATGCTCTTCTCACCAAATTTCGATGAACCTTTTAATTATCTTAATTTAGTTGCTCAAAAAGCTGTCGATAAAGAATATCAATATTCAAAAAATCAAAAATAAGTTTGAGGTCATCGCAATGAAATTAAATATCAAGCCACAAGCTAAAAAATACTTAGCCAATAAAATCCCAACTAAAAGTAACTTGCTTTTAACAACAACCGATGGAGCAAGCAGTTATGCAAATAATAATGCTACTTGTGCTTTAGTTTATAGTTTTCAACTAATTATCATTAACAAACTAGACACAAAGTTTTCAATTTCAGTTGACAACAATGCTGACTATCAAATTTGGATGAACCCTTCCGAGGAATACTTATTCGGTAATGGTCTCAATCTCGATTTTTCTCATGGTGCTTTGGTCCTTGGTGACAATGGTGGCGTGATGGATTCAGCTGTTCCTGTTATTGATTGGCGCAATCTCACAAAATAAAAGTCAGAACCCTAATTGGATTCTGACTTTTTTAATCTAAACCGGTTGGCAATTTTTGATGTGCTCGACCACGTGTACCTTCAATCGTAGCTTGATATAATGTATTCAAAGCTTCTGGACCATGCATGTGACCCAAACCCCAAAATTGCAATGATTTGTTGAGAGTTGCTGAAACTTGATGATAATCATTAGAACTTGATAATTGCTTACTTGCTTTATTCAAAATTTCCATCAAATTATTTATATTCCAATGGCACTCAGCCCATATTCAAATAAAGGAGTTTTAAATGACTAAAATCCAAATTAAAGAATTTAACCCCACAGACCTTGAAAAAGTCCGTCAATTTGCGACTACAGGCATGCAATTCGACAAGTACGTCGAGAACAAATTTGCTCTGTATTTTTACAGTAAAATCGTAGCGGAAATGGAATTAAAGAACTCCACTATCGCTTTAGGAGCTTACTTAGAAAATAAATTAGTCGGATTTATTTTTGCAAGAGTTAATTTTCAAAAATTAAAATATTCCAGTCTAAAGAGAAATTTAACCGTCAATTTAGGTAATAAGTTAATTAATCTTTTTGACAATGACGATATGGCAAAAACTTACGACCAAGCCAATCAAAGAATGCTCAAACAATTTATGAAAAACAAGCCTGATGGTGAAATTACTTTCTTTGCTGTTGATTCTAATATCAAACATCAAGGTATTGGTACACAATTACTCAAAGCGTTAGAAAATAAACTTCACAATCAACTAATCTATGTCTTCACTGATTCAAATTGTGATTATCAGTTTTATTTAAAAAAAGGATTTAAAATCTTTGACCAAACTAATGTCACTTTAGATCAAAATGATCCAATACCATTAACTTGTTTCCTATTATATAAAAATGTTTTGTAAATTAAAAAGCCAACTGGGAAATTCCCAATTGGTTTATTTTTATCCAATAATATATTTAGCATCGACCCACTCGTTTGTAGCAACACGATGATAAGTAACACCATCGATAGTCTTCGTTTGATCAGTTACCCAAGGAGTATTGTTAGCTAAGGCACGGTTAGTTATCGTCTTAGTAGTGTTATTTTGAATGGCCACTAAAGGTACATAACTACCATTAGTATTATTTACATTAATTACCCCTTTTGAAGAAATTGCATTATTTGTCGAATTATTATTAGTTTGATTACTACTATTATCTACACTAACAATTTGTGGTGTTTGATAACTCGTAAAATAATTATCATAAAGCTGTGAAACATCAAAATTGCCGTAGCTGCCATCGAATTGATAGTGACTCGTCCATTGCCATCCATGAGCATTGGAATACCAATATTGATCAGTAGCATCCAAAGGATAAGCAGCTATCCAACCTTTTTTAACTTGCATGACCAAATTAGCCCAAGATCCCATCGTATAAATATCGGAACGATAGCCATATTTTGCTACCTGATTAATGAAAGCAATATTACTTTGAGTGTTTAAATTTGGATCGTTGTGTTGTTGTTCAGTACTTTCGACGTCAGTTACTAAAACGGCTCCCGCTGGCAATCCATCGGCCTTGGCAGTTTGGGCAGCAAAATTAGCTTCAGCAATAGCTTCATTTACATTACTATAGTGAGCATAATGATAACCATGGATGTATAGTCCAGCAGCTTGAGCTGTCTTAATATTATTAGCTGCATAAGCATCCTTATAAGTAGTTCCTTCACTGATTTTAGTAACAGCCGCTTTTACACCATAATTATCATGCATATCTTGAAAGTTAGCGACTGTCATAGCACCATTATGATTTGACACATCGACCATATCCATCCGGGCGGCATCAACCGTAGTAACGCAGAAAAATACTGTTACTAGTGAAGCAATCGCTGCAATAATTACAGAAATTTTCTTTTTAAACATGATTCTCCCCCTATAACAAAAAATTATTTATCCAAAGTATACCGTCTTTATCATTGATATACCGGGTTTCTTACAAAATTTAAGAACAATATAATAATTTTTTCAATCATTTAAGTTGTGCACAATCGATTTACGTGATATAGTATTAACTGTAATAAAGATTGTACACAACTTAATGTTTGGCAATCAATAAAAATTCAGTTCCCGAAAGGACCTTATATAAAATGAAAATCAATATTAAAGAAGAAACTCAAACATATTTAAAAAATAAAGCTGTTCCTACAGACGCTAAAATGATTCTTACAACCGATGATGGTTCAAATAAATACTCAAGTCTTGGTGGTAGCTGTGCTATCGGTGACAAATTCCAAATTGTTATTTTAAAAGATGAAGATCCTAACTACACAATCGATTTAGAAAATGATGCTGGTCTTGATCTTAAGACATCCCCATCTGATGCTGATTTATTAGGTAATGGCCTAAACATTTCTGTATGGCACAATGCTTTGGCTCTTAAAGATAATTCAGGTATCTTAGATGGTTCCCTAGCCGTTGTCGACTGGAGAAATGTTAAACCTGAAACTGACCAAGAACGCCGCGACAAAATGATTAAACTTGGTGACCAAATTTGTTAATCAGTTTGTGATTAATTTATCTAATTATCAAAAAATATATTTTGCTTTATTGAGCTGATGATTTGCAAGTATTCACAATATGCTGTAACTTAAAGAACGTAATGAGAATAATTGTGAGCGAATCAGTGTTACACAATTCAAATTATTGTAACGGAAAGGATCTTAACTTATGAAAATTAATATTAAAGACGATGCACAAAAATACTTAGCTGATAAAATTCCAGCAGGAAGCACAATGATCTTGACTACCGACGATGGTTCAAACAAGTACTCAAGTCTTGGTGGCAGCTGTGCCATTGGTGATAAATTTCAACTAGTTATTCTTAATGAAAATGATCCTAAATATACTGTTCCGATCGAAAACAATGCTGGCTACAAACTAGCAACTGAACCTCAATATACAGACTTCTTTACTGCCGGTCTAAACATTTCTCTATGGCACAATGCTTTAGCCCTTAAAGACAACTCAGGTATTTTAGACGGTGCCCTTTCAGTTGTTGATTGGAGAAACGTTAAACCTGAAACTGCTGAAGAACGTCGTCAAAAGATGGAAAAACTCGGCGACCAAATCTGCTAATCATTTACTAAAAAATTCAAAAATACGCAAAAAGGCCTCGACATCTAATTTGATATCGAGGTCTTATTTGTTTTCACACATTACTTTTTGCCAGCACGACGTTGGAAGAATTTAACGATTTCAACGATTAAAATCATTAAGACTCCAGCACCTAAGACAATCAACCATTGTTCTAAATTCAATTCAGTAACGTGGAACAAACTGTTAAATCCAGGAACAACGATTGTCGCTGCTACCATGATAAACGATGTTAATACACCAATATTGAACATCTTGTTCTTGAACATATGAACTTTAAAAATAGATTGATAAGTCGATTTAACATTAAATGCATGGAACAATTGAATCAAGGCTAAAGTTGCATAAGCCATTGTTAAAGCATCAGCATGCATTGCATCATTAGCTGTATGGACTGGGAACATGATTGCCAAACCATAAACTCCCAAAGTGATCAATCCTTCAAGAATACCTTGATAAACGATTGAAGAACCAATTCCCCCACCCAAGAAACTTGAGCGACGTCCACGAGGTTTTTTGTCCATAATGCCTGGCTCAGTTGGTTCAACACCCAAAGCAATTGCTGGGAAAGTATCAGTTGCCAAATTGATCCAAAGCAATTGAACTGGTAGTAAAATATCCCAGCCTAACAAAGTCATCATGAACAATGTCAAAACTTCACCTAAGTTAGCTGAAAGTAAATATTGAATCGATTTTTGAATATTAGAGAAGACTTTACGACCTTCTTCAACGGCAACAATAATTGTGGCAAAATTGTCGTCAGCCAAAACCATATCAGAAGCTCCCTTGGAAACTTCTGTACCAGTAATACCCATACCGATACCAATATCAGCTGATTTCAAAGCTGGCGCATCATTAACACCGTCACCAGTCATCGCAACGACTTTACCTTTATCTTGCCAAGCCTTAACGATTCTTACTTTATGTTCTGGAGATACACGAGCATAGACTGAATAACGTTGAACATTCTTTTCAAATTCATCGTCACTCATTTGGTCCAACTGAGCCCCAGTAATAACTGCATCGTCATCGCCAGCCTCAATGATTCCTAAACGAACCGCAATCGCTTCAGCAGTATCTTGATGGTCACCGGTAATCATCATTGGTCGAATACCCGCTTTTTTGGCATCAGCAACCGCCTTAGCAGCTTCTGGACGTTCTGGATCAATCATTCCAATCAAACCAGCAAAAACTAAATCATTTTCAACAGTTTTTGAATCAACAGTTTGTGGAATAGCATCAATAATTTTGTAACCCATAGCCAAAACTCTCAAAGCTTGGGTTGCCATTGATTTATTTTGCTTTAAAATTTCTGTTTTATCAGTATCAGTAAAATCAACTACTTCATCAGAACTTTTTTGCAGTTTAGTAACTCGTTGCAATAACATGTCAGGAGCACCTTTGACTGCCACTAAGAACTTGCCATCAGACAACTTGTGAATCGTTGACATCAATTTACGTTCTGAATCGAATGGTACTTCCGCAACACGTGGTTCCTTTTTCAACTCATCTTCAACTTGATAGTCATGGTCAAAACCAAATTGAATTAAGGCTGTTTCAGTTGGATCACCTACTAAGACGCCATCGTTTTGAATTTTTGTATCATTAGCAAACGTCATAACTTGTAGAACTTTATCAGCTCCAGTAATTTTTGATGAAGCATCATTTAATTTGCCATATTGATAGAATTTTTCAACTGTCATTTTATTTTGAGTTAAAGTACCAGTCTTATCAGAAGCAACAATATCGGTACTACCCAAAGTTTCAACAGCTGGAAGCTTTCTAACTAAAGCTTTACGCTTGGCCATTCTTGTTGTACCTAATGCCAAAATAATCGTTACGATAGCTGGCAAACCTTCCGGAATTGCAGCAACGGCTAGGGAAATTGCAACCAACATCATATTGATAACTAATTCATTCATTGGCAATCCAGAATGATTATTGAAAATACCGACTGCAAAAATCACTGCAGCGATTCCTAGAATCAACCAAGTCAAAGTTTTACCAAGAGAGTTCAAATTATCTTGCAGAGGTGTACTTGTTTCTTCAGCTTTGTTGATCATCCCAGCAATTTGACCAACTTGCGTATCCATACCGACACCTACTACGATACCGACTCCACGACCGTAAGTAACATTACTATTCATATAAGCCATATTTTTACGATCACCTAATGGGATATCCTCATCAGGTAAAGTTTCTGCTTCTTTTTCAACCGGAACTGATTCACCAGTCAAAGCAGCTTCTTCAATCTTCATCGAAGCTGAATCAATTAAACGAATATCTGCTGGTACAATATCTCCAGCTTCTAGTAAAACAACATCCCCAACTACTAAGGCTTCGCTACTAACTGTCTCTAGTTTACCATTTCGCTTGATATGTGCTTCAGGCGTTGACATTTCTTTCAATGCATCAATAGCTTCTTCGGCTTTTGATTCTTGAAAAACTCCAAAAACAGCATTAATAATAACTACGGCCAAAATCAAAGCAGCATCAGCCCACTCTTGAGCGACAAATCCCGAAATTAATGCGGCCACTAATAAAACAATAATCATAAAATCCTTAAATTGATCGAAGAACCTTTGGAACAAATTCTTCTTTTTACCTTGTGCTAAAGTATTAGGTCCATTTTCTTCCAAACGTTTTTTAGCTTGGTCGGTACTTAATCCAGCTTCACTAGTTTGGAACTTGTCCAACAGTGAAGTTTTATCCAGTGCATAATATCGAGTATCTTTCAAACTCAACCCCTCCTTTGATTTAAAAAAAGAGACTTGCACGCCAAATAGCGTACAAGTCTCACTAATTAAGACAAAACCAGACTTACGTCTTGCTGACGATTTTGTCGCAGGCAACTTCTGCAAGTTACTCCCTTGTTTAAGGTCAGTATATCGAAAATCTATATTTAAATCAAAGAAAAGATGCAATAAATTAAATTATATATTTAGCATTGACCCATTCATTGGTTGCCACCCGGTAATACGTTGTTCCATCGACAACTTTAGTTTGGTCAGTTTGCCATGATGTGTTATTTGCTAAGGCCCGATTAGTTATCGTCGTCATGCTTCCATCATCTTGTAACGCTACTAGTTGAACGTAACTAGAACTTGAATCATTTACTTTGATAACGTTAGCCGAACTAGCTGAATCAGTAGTTGAAGAATTCCCAGCTAAATATTGTGCCGCTACCCATTCATTCGTAGCTACTCGATAATACGTTGTTCCATCGACAACTTTAGTTTGATCAGTTTGCCATGATGTATTATTTGCTAAAGCTCGATTAGTTATCGTTGTCATACTTCCATCATCTTGTAGAGCCATCAACGGTACATAACTACTAGAAGAATTATCTACTTCAATCACATTAGAACTAGTAGAACCACTATCAGTTACAGCTGAATCGCTATCGGTTGAAGTTGTAGTTGTTGTACTTGATGAAGCATTAGGTGATTGATATGTTGTAAAGAAATCATCATATAACTCAGATACATCGAAGTAACCACTACTTCCACTAAAAGTATAAGAACTTGACCATTGCCAACCATGGTTAGAGGTATACCATTCTTGTCCCGATGGATTATATGGATATGATGCAATCCAACCCGAATCGACACTCATTACACTGCCGACCCAAGAACCCATGGTATAAATTGTTGAACGATAACCATATTTAGCAACTTCTGTCATAAAAGCTTGATTATCGGCATCATTTTGTGCTTCAGATACCGAACTTTGCTCGGAGCTTTCAACATCAGTAGCTAATACAGCCCCTTCTGGTAAGCCATCGGCTTGAGCCAATTTCCCAGCATAATCCGCTTCAGCAATCGCACTAGCAACACTATTGTAGTGTGCAAAATGGTACCCACTAATATACATGCCAGCCTTTTGAGCATTTGCAATATTGTTTGCAGCTGTACTATCCTTAAAAGAAGTACCTTCACTAATTTTAGTTACAATTGCTTTAACACCATAGTTGTTGTACATATCTTGGAAATTGGCAACAGTCATGGCTCCATTATTATTGGACACATCGACCATATCTGTTCTTGCAGCACTTACATTAGTAGCTCCCAAAAGTACTATCAAGAACGAAAATATTGTCGCCAAAAGAATTGTCGTTTTTCTTTTTAAAACCATTATCAAATCTCCCTCTTGTTGTTATCACAACAAAAGAATTATAAAACTGGTATAAAAAATGAACCAAAAATTACATGATTGTACTAATAAATTAACATAGTAATTATTTTTTAATCAAAAATTAACTTGATTTATTGTATTTTTTGATTTTTATTTTTAACAGCAATTATTACTTATTTACGGAGGATTTCTATGAACTATAAATATATTTTGATTGACCTTGATGATACTATCCTAGACACAAAGGCCAATACACGTAACGCCCTAAAAGAAATGGCAAATTATGTAGATTTTCCATTTAACGATGAACAAATTCAATATTGGTATCAAATGAATGACCATTTATGGAAGCAATTAGAGGAGAAGAAAATCAGTCGACAAGAATTGATAGACAGCCGATTTCCAAATTTATTCAGTCATTATCATAAAAAAATCGATACTACCAACATAAACCAACGGTACTTTGATGTATTAAATCAACAGCACGAATTGATGCCTGGTGCTAAAACTGCCCTACAAGAATTAAATAAAACATATCGTTTATTTGCAGCTTCAAATGGAACTAGCGATAAACAGTATTCTCAAACAGCAGGCGCAAAAATTGACCAATATTTTGAAAAAATATTCTTATCAGAAAATATTGGTTTCGATAAACCTGACAAAAAATTCTTTGAATCCATCGAGAATGAACTGCAAGCAAAACCAGAGGATTTTTTAATGATCGGTGACTCACTTTCCTCAGACATTGCCGGTGCTAACTATAGTAATATCGATAGTCTTTGGTATAACAAGAATCAAGTTGCTAACACGACTGATTTTAAGCCCACTTATGAAGTAACCAAATTGGCAGATATCGATACAACCATTAAATAAACTTGAACATTCTTCCTTTTTTTCTGAAAATTTATTGTTATCGAACCGGTTCGATAGACTAGAATAACCTTGATTACAGCGTTTATCCATTTTCATTGCGTTATAATCGATTTGGTCATAAATAAATTTATTGGGGAGGGATTTTTGTGTTACATTATTTTGACCTGAAACGTTCTCAAAAATTAGGCTTATCGATTGACGAACAGAAGAGTCGCTGGTTTCGTGAATTTTTAAAGTCATTTTTGGTCGTTTTTTTCGTTTACTTCTGCATGTATTTGATTCGGAATAACCTTTCTGCAGCACAACCTTTGTTAGTTAAAGATGGAATTTCTACAACTGCATTAGGTTGGATCGGCTATGGATTTTCATTAGCCTACGGAATTGGTAAAACAGTTCTAGGCTACGTTGTTGATGGCAAGAACACTAAGAAATTCATGTCGTTTCTTTTGATCCTCGCTGCCATTATGACGTTAATCATTGGGGTTACCTTACTGATGGACCAAGCTCCCGTCGGATTGATCTTAGTCCTCTGGTCATTGAATGGTATTTTCCAATCACCTGGTGGTTCAGCTTCTTTATCAACGATTTCACGTTGGACAACCACTACTACTCGTGGACGCTACATCGGAATTTGGAATATTTCTCACGAATTCGGTGGAGCTGTTGCTGGTGTTATTGCTCTTTGGGGTGCTAATCATCTCTTTGGCGGCAACGTCGGTGGTATGTTTATTTTTCCTGCCATTATTGGTTTAATCGTTGGTTTCTGGGGTTTGTTCTTCGGAGCTGACGATCCACAAGAACTAGGTTGGGACCCTAGTGAAGTCATCTTTGGTGAAAATATTTCTAAAGCTGACCAAACTGCTTCTAAGATGAGCAAATGGACTATTTTCAAGACTTTCGTTATGAAGAGTCCTTGGGTCTGGCTATTGTGTGTCGCTAACGTCTTCGTTTATGTCGTTAGAATCGGTATCGTCAACTGGGCTCCTTTGTACACTGTTCAACAACTTCACTTTACAGTAGCGCAGGGTGCCAATACTTTATTACTTTTCCAATTAGGTGGAATTATCGGTAGTGTTGTTTGGGGCTGGTTCTCAGATCTCTTGAAAGGTCGTCGAGCAGTTGTTTCAATTATTTGTTTAGCTCTAACAGCCTTCGTTGTTTTGGGTTATCGTTACGGAACAACACCTATGATGATTAATACTTCTTTGTTCTTCTTGGGTATGTTGATTTATGGTCCACAACTATTGATAGGTGTCTCCGTCATCAGCTTTGTTCCCAAGAACGCTTTGAACGTATCTGATGGATTGACCGGTACTTTTGCTTATATCTTCGGTGATTTGATGGCACAAGTAGGTTTTGCTGCTATTGCTGATCCTAAGCAAAATGGGCTCTCAATTCTCGGCATGAACCTTCACGGTTGGAATGATACTTTTATCGTCTTCTACTTAGCGGTAGTATTGAGTATCATTATTTTGGCTATAATTGCTGTTGGTGAAGAAAAGCGGATCCGTCAACAATTAAATTAATTAGGTATCAAAAAACAGGTTTGATTTTTCGATTCGAAATCAAACCTGTTTTTTATTTGGTAAAATAATCTTCTAAAAATTTGGCTAAACCATCCTTAGCATTAGTTTCCGTTACAAAATTAGCAATTTTTTTAACTTCAGGCAAGCCATTACCCATTGCGACTGAGTACTTAGCCTCTTTCATCATCCCGACATCATTCATTCCATCGCCAAAAGCAAAAGTATGGTCGTAATCAATTCCCCATTCTTGTTGGATTTTCTTAACCGCAGTTCCCTTATCTGTTTGTAATGGAATCATTTCCAAGTTATCTGGACTAGAAGAGGACATTTCCATTAGATGACTGTTGATCAACTCATCTCGAACAATGTTAAGCTCTGACATATCGCCACGACTCAAAACTACTCCATTGGTAATATCGTCAGTAACAGACTTTAATTCTGAAAAGCTTTCGACTTCCTCATAGCCAAAATCTTCATCAAAATTACCAGCATTCTGGGCAATAAAGTCAGAAATTTTTCGTGTGAAATAAGCTTTCTCTGGTGTAAAAAGCATCATTGGCAACTGAAATTTTGCCGTCTCTTTATAGGCCAAATCAACTGCTTTGGAACCTAATTTAGTGACCTCCCGCCCTTTAGCACCGTCAAAGACAGCTCCATTAGACGTTATCATCTTTACTTCAGGATTTAATAATCTTTGCGTAATTTTGGCCAGTTCATACATGCGCCCCGTTGCGATATAAAAAATTACCCCTTTTTGTTGTAAATCCTCAATTGTTTGTTTAGTTCGTGGAGAAATATGTTTATGATCACTCGCTAAAAGTGTTCCATCAAGATCCATAAATACTAAATATTTTGGCATGAATTTTCCCTCGATTTTTAATTAATTTCATAATCTATTGTAGCAAAATTTTTGTAATCGGTTACTTTATTCGTGCCAATTGTTCAAGTAATTCTTTTCTTTGTTGCTTTAATTTTTCTCCAGTGTCTGTTTGAGCAACTCTTTTTCGACTAACAGCTTGTTCAATCACTCGTTTAGTCGAAACAACGTCAGTCATTTCCTTAATTGCTTTATCCCTAGTGGTAAAGGGTTCGTGCGTTACCAATTGCAATCCGTAAGAATTCGACAACAATGTGTAGCCACCGATACCAGTTGTTTTGTGATAAGGCTTTGACATTCCACCATCAATCACAAAAATCTTTCCATTAGCCATAATTGGCGACTCACCTGCTTTGACTGGTGTATGACCATTAATAATATGACCATTTTTCAATCCAAAGTCTTGTAATAATTTATCCGCAAACCACTCTTCCTGTCGCAAAGAATAGTAAGGATTTAAAACTTCTATGTGCGTTCTTTTATCGGCAATAAAATAGCGTTCAAAGGTCGTCATTTGATCTTTCCCAAACAAGGGTGATAATTTTCCTGTCCACAAATACCAGATCATATCGATATCTTGACTAGATTGTTGAGTCTTTAATGATTGGCGAATAATTTTGTCAAAATAATCAAATAACGCATGTCCAAAATATTTATGCCCCTGAATTTCTAGACTCAACAAATTTCCCTCAGTATCTACGGGAACACAGCCATGCAATAAGAGATTACCATTGTATTTTAAATACATTGAACCATTATCGACTAAATAATTGATATGCCGATGCAATTTCTTCGACTCAGCAAATTGTTTCATCAAATAGTCGATCATCCTATCCTCAGTTTCAGTCAATTGATACGGATTTTCTCGATCAACTAATTGAAAACAGTCACCTTGAATAGGATAAGTTTTGCCGGACAATGTGATGGTCTGAAGATCAAAGTCTATTTTTTCCAATAAAAGTCGATCATTCATCCGAAACTCTGGATGACGTTTTATTGTCTGACCTTCCAATTTAAACTGCATAATGGCTACCGCTTGTTGAACGCAACTGTCGATTTCTTCTCGTACAGTGGGAATTTTTTCACCGATATCTGACCTAGGTAAAAAAGCAGCTTGCATATGATAATTTTTTAAAGAAAAATCAATCATTTTTTGCAAATCAATTCCGTAAGCATCTTGTAGAATCGTTAAATTATCATATCGTGCACAAATTCTTAGAAGATTCAGCATACATAATTTTGAACCTGCTAAACTACCCATCCACAAAATATCGTGATTTCCCCACTGAAAATCAAAATTCTGCCAATGTTTAACTAGATGTTCTATTACAAAATCTGGATGTGGTCCACGATCGTAAATATCTCCAATGACATGCACATGATCCACCACTAGTCGTTGAATAGAATGACAAGTAGCAATAATAAAATCATCTGCCATCTCTAAATCAATAATGCCATCTAAAATATTTTGATAAGATAGTTGTTTCGTTTCCTCATTATTATCGGCATAAAGTAATTCTTCTGTTACGTAGGCAAACTCAGGATCAAGCGTCTTTCTGACTTTAGAACGAGTGTACTTATTGGCTGTATATCTTAGCATTTCAATTAAATTATTAAAAGTATCCATATACCATTGCGTCAAATCATCTTTGTCTCTTATTTGCGTCTTCGTACGTTTTAAAATTTCTGATGGATAATAAATTAAAAAAGCTAATTTCTTCTGAGAAACACTAGATAGCCGGCCAGTAAACAACTCCGCAATCTTTTGCTTAGTATTCCCCGACCCATTGCGCATAATATGTGCAAACTCATCATATTCACCATGAATATCACTGACAAAAACCTCTGTTCCCTTGGGTAGACCTAAAATTGCTGAAAGATTGATCAATTCTGTCTTGAGTTTATTCTTCTTTATAAAGTTATCAGTCATCTGTATATACCTTTCTTGCTTTTTTAAAGTGAATCTGTGCAATAACAATGACAATTAAAACTATACCATTCAAAGAAAACGATTCCAAGACATAAAAAAAGACATCCCTTTGGATGTCTGATTTTTAAACTGTCAATTCAATTTGGTTTCCCTCTGGATCACAAACAACACTCTCGTAATAACCATCTCCGGTCACTCTTGGACCACTAAGATGCTTGTAACCTGCTTTTTTTATTGTTTCAGTTAACTGATCAACTTTTTCTTTTGAGCCTAAGGCAATTGCAATGTGCATGTACCCCAGTGGATAACCCTTTTCGTGGTGACGATTTAAGTCATCTCTAGTACCAACTTCTAATCTCGCTCCATCTGGAAAAGTCAAAAAACGGGAAGAGAAAGTTGTTACTGGATTATGATATTTATCTGAAGCTTTTGCCTCAAAATAAGTTTCATAAAATTCAACGGTTCTATCTAAATCACGAACAAAAAGACCAACATGTTCTATCCTCATAAAACCCCTCTAATCTAATTTTCTGTATTTATACTTATTAGTGTAGCTTACTTCTTGATTGGCGGGTAGAATTGTGTTTCCAAAATCGGGATGATGAATAGCATCAGGCAATGTCTGCAGTTCCATCGCTAGTGAACTAAATTCATGATTTTGAGCTTTTACTGGATCGATTGGATTTGCAGTGAAAATAACTAAGCCACCTCTATCAGTGTACAAATCAATTGCTCGATGCTCTGACTTCAACGTGGCAGCCTTCTTACCAACGACAAATGCATCATCAAATTCAACTTTGTCTAAAGGCTTGAGCTGTTTCAGTCCCTGACCAATTTTTTTGAAATTCTTAAAATCATAGGCATTGGTCGTAGCTAACAATTTTCCAGTCGGAATCTTCTCATTATCGACGTCAACAAAACGTTTTGAATTGATCTTCAATTGTTGCTGGCGAATATTTTCATCATCAATATCAAAATAAACGTGACAAGTTGGATTAAATAACGTATCGTGATCAGTTTTTGCACTGTATGTTATTTGGATTTCATCATCATCATTTAAACTGTATCTAATTTGCACCTGCAGCGTCCCTGGAAACTCGTCTTCACCTTTGACTGTATGTGTGAACAAAACTGAATTATCCGAATCAATCGTACTGTCGAAGTTTTGACTTTGTAAGCCATGATCGCCACTATGCATAACATTTTTACCATTATTAGGTGTCATTTGATAGCTAACACCATCAATAGAAAACTTAGCATCTTTAATTCGTCCAGCGACCCGACCAATTGTTTTACCGACCATATAAGGAGTTTTAATGTAATCATCCAAATCATTAAAATGTTCGATCAAGGAATGCTTCACGCCATTTTCAACTACCTCGAAATTTTGCCAAGTAGCAGCGTAAGTTAAAACATTGATACTAGTTTGATTTTTATTAGTTATTTTGTATGAATAAACGGGATCAGTTCCAATTTCCCCAAAAATTGTCTTCGTTACTGTCATATTTCTACCCATTCTGTGCAATCAATATCTGATACTGCGATTAGATAATTAATCCATAGCCTTTTTAATATTTTCAAGCGTTACTTCAGAAGTATCGTTGAAGTTAATATCTGCTTCGTCAAGAATCTTTGGATCACCGATACCAAGAGAAGTTTCATGCGCACCGTTGATTGACTTAATTCCAGCAATCGCATCTTCCAGACCGATACATTCTTCAGGCTTTAGATTCAAAACTTCTGCTCCGCGAACATAAATTTCTGGATCAGGTTTTCCATGCGTCAAAGTAGCTGGATCAACTTTTCCATCAAAATACTTAGCTAAATCTAATTTTTTTAAAACAATTGGTGAATTTTTAGATGAAGAAGCCAAAGAAATCAAATAATGATGAGCTGATAGTTCTTCAATAAACTCTTTCATTCCTGGCAAAATATCATCTTGGCTCAGAGAATCTAGTAAACTTAAATAATTCTCATTCTTTTTGGCAGCTAGTTTTTCTTTTTCAGCTTCTGTATAATCATCTTCCTTGCCACCAGCTTTAAGAATTAAATTCAAAGAATCCATTCTAGCCACGCCTTTTAGCTGATTGGCTAAATCATCCGTCCAAGTAACACCTAATTCATCAGCCAATTGATGCCAAGCTTGACCATGATAAAGTGAAGTATTAGCAATCACACCATCTAAATCGAAAATAAAACCTTTAATTTGTTCAAATTTAACCATACTATTCTCCTTTGATAAAAAAGTGCCTGAATAAAATTATCCAGACACCTTTATTTTCACAATTATTTAAGCATTTGTGGCTTACCGTAAACTTGAATCTGTAATGGTTCTCCAGAAATCAATTTAAATTGTGGTCCATCACTTGAGACAGACACTTCAATTACACGATTTCTAAAGACTTGTCTAAATGAATAACTATTCCATTTCTTAGGCAAGAAAGGCTTATAACTAAGCGTACCATCGTCAGCTACACGCATACCAGCAAAGCCTTGAACCATTGCTAGCCAACCACCGGTCATTGAAGTAATATGCAAACCATCTGCGGTGTCATTATTATAATTGTCTAAGTCTAGTCTAGCGGTTCTCTCATATAATGCAACCGCTTTCTCTTCGTAGTGAAGATCAGCTGCCAAAACTGAGTGAATTGCTGGAGAAAGACTTGACTCATGAACCGTCATTGGCTCGTAGAAATCAAAGTTACGTTTCTTCTCACGTTCACTAAAGTCGTCGATGAAGTCCCAAATTCCTTGAAGAACATCACCTTGCTTGATATATGGCGAACGCAAAATCTTATCCCATGACCAATGTTGATTGATTGGCAATTGATCCTTTGGAATAGTTGAAACGGGGTCATGATTTTTATTCAAGTAACCGTCATGTTGAACGAAGATACCCAAATCTTCATCGTATGGTAGATACATCTTATCAATGATATCTTGCCACTGGTCCATCTCAGCTTTTGAAACGGCTAATTTATCAAACTGTTCTTTTGAGACTTCGCCGAGAATTTGCAACGTATATTTCAAAGTCCACTTAGCTAAGAAATTCGTGTACCAGTTATTATCAACGTTGTTTTCATATTCATCTGGTCCAGTAACGCCAAAAATCATGTAACGGTCATGACGCTTACTGTAATCAACACGATCAGCCCAGAAACGAGAAATCTCAGTTAAAATCTTACTACCTTCGTTGAGAACAAATGATTTATCACCTGTGTAACGAGTATAGTTGTAAATAGCAAACGCTATATCGCCGTTACGGTGAATTTCTTCAAAAGTGATTTCCCATTCGTTATGACATTCAATACCATTGAAAGTAACCATTGGGAATAGAGCACCTTTTAAGCCTTGCTCTTTGGCATTGACGTAAGCACCGTCCAATTGGTTATAACGATACATTAACAAATTTCTTGAGACATCGGGTTGAGTGATACCTAAGTAAACTGGAATACAAAAGGCTTCGGTATCCCAATAAGTGGCACCACCATATTTTTCACCGGTAAAGCCCTTTGGACCAATGTTCAAACGAGAATCTTCTCCGGAGTAAGTGGTCAAAAGGCCGAACAAGTTGAAACGCATACCTTGTTGAGCATCCGTGTCACCATCGATTTTAATATCTGATTGACTCCAACGTTGATCCCAGACATTTTTATGTTCGCTCAACAACTGCTCATAAGAGAATTTAGTTGCTTTAGCACTGACGGCTTCTAGTGCATCTCTTAAATCATCAACTGTCTCATAATCACGTGATGTCAAAACAACGACACGTTTTTCAATTGAACCAATTTCTTCTGACTTCAAAGTCTTTTGGAAAGTTTTGCTTGTTTCTACATCAGTAACTTTTTGATCAACTTCATCTAAATCTGTTACATACTTGGCATCCATCCCCGAAGTAAATCTTGGTGTACCAAAGTCATTAGGTTTAGTCTCAGCAATCAAATAATCTTCGTTAATTTCTAGAACTTGCCAGAAACGTTCGTCGTAGTTAGCATCTTCATTTTTTACATCAGCATCAATACTTGAGATGACCTTGATCGTCACATTTTGATCAGAAAGGTTTTCAAAAGTTACTTTTTGAACTGATAAATTCTTTTGAGCCGCACTCAAAAATCTAATAAAATTAAATTTAATCTTCTTACCGTCTTTATCAACGATAAATGATCTCGATAAAGTGGCATCTTTCATATTTAAGTCGAGGGTGAAATCACTAATTGTATCTTTATTTAAATCCAATTTTGATCCATCGATCAAAAAATTCATTTTAATAAAGTTAACAGCATTGATGACTTTTCCAAAATACTTAGGATAGCCATTTTTCCACCAACCGACACGTGTTTTATCAGGGAACCAAACCCCTGCTAAGTAAATTCCTGGAAGACTATCCCCTGAATAATCTTCTTCGAAATTACCTCTCATCCCCATGTATCCGTTACCTAAACTCGTAATACTTTCTTGGAGTCGTTTATTATCTTTATCTAAATTGTGGGTTAAAACATTCCAAGGACTAACTTCAAAAATCCTTTGCATTTTGACACCTCCTATAAAAAAAGATAATTAGGTAAACACCTAATTACCTTTTATAATCCTTAAAGAATTGTTTCTTCTGTATCTTTGTCAAAGTAATGTGCTTTTGTCATTTCAAAAGCCATTTGAACGTTATCGCCAGGTTCTCTATGATCACGTGCATCAACTTTTGCAATAAAGTCAGTTCCACCGAGATTAGAGTAAAGGATTGATTCAGCACCTAGCAATTCGGAAACTTGAATCTTAGCATTAATTATGGCATCAGGGAAAGCTTGAATTGCAACTTCTTCAGCATGAATGTCTTCTGGACGAATACCAAATGTGACATTCTTACCAACATAACCTTTTTGTTTAAGAACTTTGTATTGACCTTCAGGAATAGCAATGTTGATTCCGCCATCATTGACGATCTTACCGTCTTCAATTTTGACATCGAAGAAATTAGTAGCTGGTGAACCAATGAATCCAGCAACGAATTTATTCGCTGGCTTGCTGTACAATTCGGCAGGAGTACCAACTTGTTGAATCATACCGTCATTCATGATAACGATACGATCAGCCATAGTCATAGCTTCGACTTGGTCGTGAGTAACGTAGATAAAGTTACGTCCCAAACGTTGATGCAATTGAGCAATTTCAGTACGCATCTGAACTCTCAATTTGGCATCCAAGTTTGACAATGGTTCATCAAGTAAGAACAAGTTTGCATCACGGACAATAGCACGACCTAAAGCAACACGTTGTCTTTGACCACCTGATAGAGCGGCTGGCTTACGTTTCAAATATGGTGTCAATCCTAAGATCTTAGCGGCATTATCAACTCGCTTCTTAGTATCTTCCTTATCGTTTTTACGAATATTTAAACCAAAAGCCATATTATCAAAGACTGTCATATGTGGATACAAGGCATAGTTTTGGAAAACCATCGCGATATCACGATCTTTTGGTTGAACCTTATTCATGACCTTGCCATCCATCTTAAAGTCACCTTTAGTAATATCCTCTAGTCCCGCTATCATACGTAATGTGGTGGATTTACCACATCCGGAAGGTCCAACGAAGACAATAAATTCACCATCTTTAATGTCTAGGTTGAAATCACTAACTGAATAGTCAGTATTACCTTGATAGCGTTTGTAAATGTGATCCAAATTAATTTTTACCATTTTTAACGCTCCTTTTATTTTTTGACTTCCAGTTAACTAATAAGTTTAATCTTACTAATCAATCTAGATGTGTCCTCCACACCCAAAGTCAATCCTTTTTGGCTACTTGACCACCTAGTAATCTGTATGAGACATACGTTGCAAGCGAGACACTGCAGATCACACTCAAGAAGGCCAACTGCAAAACGAAATTCAACAATATCAAGATTAAAAATACTATTACTGAGATTATAATTGGTAGAGGTTTTTCAACGAATAAAGTCAAGATACTTTCAAATTTATTCGTTGCCAGTTGGAAACTAACAGCGACTAAAGCCATGAAATAAACAAACGTTAAAATCATTACTGCCACGTGCCACTGTGTATTTCCCATTGCAACTTTATTTAATAAAATGAATAAACTTGCTATGAAACCTAAACCAAAATTGAGAAGATAGTTTTTCTGAAAATCAAACCATTTTTTAAAAAAATATTTGAAAAAACTCACACTACCGTTTATTTGCCATTCTTGAACTGCTGCATAACTAGCAACCAATCCAGGAATTGTAAAAACTGATAACATCAACCATACGATAACTAACAACATCGTATAAGTGGTTGAAAACTTCAAACTGAACAAGATAATTGCAGTCAATATCACTGGAAAATTGATAATAAAGAATGAGAAGTTAATGGTAAACAACGACCAAAGCCAGTTACCACTCGCCAATAATCTTTGTCCATTTTTAGATTTGAGATTGATCACAATAATCTGTCCTTTCTTTAATTACTTAACAGCACCATCGGTAACACCTTTGATGATCCATTTTTGTGCGAATAGATAAAAGAGAATAACCGGAATGATGGAAATAGTGATACCAGCTAAGGCCAAGTGCCATTGCTTTGTGTATTCACCGAAGAAATTAAACATTTGAAGTGGAATTGTGTATTGCGCTTGTGGCAATACTAGTGATGGCAATAGATAATCGTTCCAGATAGCAATGATATTCAAGATTGCTACAGTAACTGTGATAGGACTGAGCATTGGGAAGATAACTTTAGTAAAGATCTGCCAACGACTTGCCCCTTCTAGTTCAGCCGATTCATCCATTGCAATAGGAATACTTGATAATGTACCTTGATACAAGAAGACTGACAAACTGCAGTCAAAGCCTAGATACATGATGACAAGTCCCCACATGTTTAGAAAATGTACAGCACCAAAGTTAGCTGTCAAAGGAATCATAACTGATTGGAAAGGAATCAACATAGCGGAAATAAATAGTAACAACAATCCACTACTCAATTTACTATGATTTCTTTGAAGTGCATATGCAGCCATTGATGAAGCTAAGATAATGACTAACACACTGCAAATGGTAATAATCAATGAATTCGTTAATGAAGCGATAAAGTGCAAGGCTTGAAACGAATTAACATAGTTATCAGTCGTACTTGGATGTGGTAATGACAAAACTGAAGCAAAGATACCTTTTGGTGTCTTAAATGAATTTGATACGATCAAATAAAATGGGAACAACCATAAAATACCTAACAAGAGCCCGACAATTCCAATAATGGTTCTACTTTTTGTTTTCAATGGAGATCAGCCTCCCTCTTACGGTTATAAGCAACTTGCAATAGTGAAATAGCAGCAACAATTACGAAGAACACAATAGCTTTTGCTTCTGATAAGGAGAAGTTAGCTGAATTATAAGCGGTATTAACAATATCCATCGCTAACATTTGTGTTGAATTGTAAGGACCACCATTTGTCAATGACAAGTTTTGATCATAAATCTTAAAACCATTTGATAAAGTTAAAAACATGCAAACTGTAAATGCAGGAGCAATCATTGGGAACGTAATCTTTGTGAAACGTTGCCATGCTGAAGCTCCGTCAATCTTTGCAGCTTCGATGATTTCATTAGGGATATTTTGCAAGTAAGCAATGTAAATGATCATGATATAACCACTCATTTGCCATACCGTAACAATAACTAGTCCCCAGAAACCAGTTGTTTCATTTGTTAGCCAATTCAATAACCAATGCATATGCAAAGCGTTACCTAAAGCTTGAAAGCCTTGAGTAAAAATGAATTGCCAGATGAAACCTAAAATTAAACCACCAATCATATTTGGCATAAAGAAAACGGTACGTAAGAAATTATTTCCCTTGAATTTTTGTGTTACTAATAATGCTAAGCCCAAGCCTATTACGTTCAGCATAATGACAGTGACAATTACAAACCCCACTGTAAACCAAAAGGCGTTAATAAACGCCTTATCGTGGAACAATGTTATGTAATTTTGAAATCCTACCATCTTGGTAAAAGTTAAACCGTCCCAATCAGTAAATGAGTAAAACAATCCTTCAATTACCGGAATAAATACTACCAAAGCTAACGCAATGAGGGTTGGTGTTAAAAATAGCCAAAACGAAAGACTTCTATTTTTCATATTCATTGCCCTCTTTTGTTACTTTTAGTTATTAGATGATTTTTGTTGTTTAGCCCAACCATCTTTCATATTTTGAACTGTCTTATCCCAGCTTTGTTTGCCTGATAAGTACTTTTGTAGATTTGGTTGTGCAACGTCTGGATCCCATGAAGTACCAGTGTATCCTGGGAATGCCCAGCCTGTTGTCTTGTGATTTTGTGAGTATTCAAAGACTGCTGATGTCAATGGATCGCTCATCTTGAAGTTACTGTAACCTTTGTATGCAGGTACGAAGTGTAACTTGTTTACAACTTGTTTCTTACCTTCTTTAGATGTGTACATCCAATCCAAGAAGTCTTTAGCAGCTTTTTGTTCTTGTGTTGATTTCTTGCTATTAACTGCCCAGTATAGTGATGTACCAACAGGCATCTTGCCTTCTTCACCAGGTACAGGAATAGGAATCATACCAACGTCGTTCTTAGCAAAGTCTTTATCAATACCTTCGATTGTAGGATAGATCCAGTCACCTTGTTGAATCATAGCAACTTTACCTTGTGAGAAGTATTGGTTAACTTGTGCAGAATAATCTAGTTGCATGATTGGTTGGATAGAATAGTTCTTTTCAAGATCAATCATGGTCTTCATATCATTAGCCTTTGTGAATGGCATCTTCTTTGATTTGTAAAGTTTCAAAGCGTTACCATTGAAGTCTTGACCAATGTATAGGTTAGCCAAGTGATCTGAGAATACCCAAGCTTCTTTACCAGGTGTAGCAAAGACGCCTTTGATACCTAATTCACTCTTTTGTGCATCAATTTGTTTGATAGCTGCTTCAAGTTTATCCATAGTTGTCAAACTGTTTGGATCAATGCCAGCCTTTTGGAAGACTTGCTTGTTATAAACCAAACCATAACCTTCAACGTTGAATGGAAGTCCAACGGTCTTGCCGCCAGTCTTAACAGCACTCAAAGTACCAGGTTGTGCAGCTTTTGCTGCCTTTGTATCTGACAAATCTGCTTCATGTGCCTTAAATTGTTGCACATCAGCTGGACCAGCCAAACTGAAGATTGTTGGTGCATTACCAGATGAAATTCTGGTCTTTAGAACTGGATCATATTGAGTACCACCACCGATTGATGTAACTTCAATCTTTACATGTGGATGTGACTTCTCATAATCCTTAGCAATTTGTTTGAATTGCTTGTTGTTCTCAACCTTTCCTTGAAGAATTGTAATCTTAACATCCTTACCTGAGGATGAACTGTTACCACAAGCTGCCAACATAAATGCTGCGCCGGCTGCCAAAGCAACAACTGCTACACGCTTTCCAAAGCGCTTCCAGAAGTTCTTCTTCATTACCAAAGCCCCCTATAAAAATATTATTTCCTTACTACAGTTTCCATTATGTTTCTAAAACGATTTCTTTGCAACCGCTTTCGTGATGTTACCGATAACAGGTTTGTAACACGATTGAAATTTAAGGCATTCAAAAAGCAGTCAATTATTAATCTAATCGACTGCTTTTTTATTATTCGTTATTTTTGCCTTGAATGATGATTGGATCGTAGTCTAACATAACGATTCCATCCTTAACTTTGATCAAGGAATTGTCAATCATATTAGTGTAACTGTCACTTGCCAAAGCTACAGGGACCTCGCCTGGCATCCCTTTAAGAGTAAAGATACCAATTCTGATAATGTCTCCCATCTTATAAGTTACTTCAACGATATCATTTTCTAGAGCAGTAATCTTATAAGTTCCTGATACCTGAATATCGCTTTGACTCATCTGATGCATCTTGAAAATCAAGGAGCTGAGGTTCATCTTCTTATCGTCCCAGTCCAATTTATCTGCATCAAAAAGACTTGGTGTGTGCTTAAAGCCATATTCTTGACCAGCATAAACTAAAGTTGAACCCTTTTGAAATTCTGAAAAAGCCGTCCAATTATAGACATCATTTTCATTGATAAAGAGACTATGAGCTCTTTCTTGATCATGATTTTCCAAAGCTCTCATCTTAATATAATTAGAAGGATAAATCACACCTTGAGTATTCAAAGCTTCAACATACTTCTTCAAAGGCAAGTCACCCTTAACATATTTACGGAAAGTTTGATCGATATCATAATCATAAGTCATATCAAAAGCACTGTATAATTCAGCATCTGAAGAAACGTGATAACCCTTGGCATTCAATGCTTTAATATAGTCTGGACCAGTAGATTCAGCTAACCAAATAGTCTTAGGGTTAACCTTAGCAACCTCTTTGCGGGCTTCTTTCCAAAATTCGATTGGTACTTGTGGAGCAACGTCACATCTGAAACCATCAACGATTTTTGCATAACGTTTAAGAGTTTCTATTTGGTAATTCCATAAGGCCTTGTGGGAATAATCTAATTCAGCCACATCCGTCCAGTCCTCATTCTTATTGTACAAATTACCTTCATGGTCGTGTAAAAACCATTCTGGGTGTACTTGTAACAATACTGAATCACGAGAAGTATGATTGTAAACAATATCTAACATAACTTTCATACCACGATCATGGATGGATTTTACTAGCTCTAGAAAATCTTGCCATGTTCCTAGTTTTGGATCGATAGCGCGGTAGTCTTTAATTGAATAAGGTGAACCGAGTTTGCCTTTGCGATCTTTTTTACCAATTGGAAAAATAGGCATCAACCAAATGCAATCAGTACCCAAACTCTTAATTCGATCCAAGTCAGGTTCAATTGCTTTTAAAGTACCTTTTTTAGTATGGTTTCTTACAAAAATGCAATAAATCTGCATCTTTCTTAATTTAACATCTGTTTGACTTGCCATTAATTACACACCCCTCTAATTAGATTCAAAAGCACAACAACCCCATGCACCTAGTTTGGCGATTTTATCCTTGACCTCAGTGGATTCGTTAGCTAATACTTTTTTCCAAGTGCCATTTGGCAAAGTGAAGTTAACTTTTTTATCAGAAAAATTAGCTACTACTAAGCCTTGACTATTTGCCGTCTTTCGTTGATAAGCATAAATATTAGGATCAGTAATTAGTAAACGATAATCGCCACTAGTAAAACAGTCATGCTTTTTTATTTTTAAAAGTTCTCTATAAAAATTCATAATACTATTGGGATCAGCAATCTCTTGATCAACGCAGTTGGAATCAACTTTGGCCCAATTCCAAGGTCTTTCTTCAGAAAAGCCGCGATACTTCGTTGAATTCCATTGCATTGGACCTCGAGCCGTCATCTCATCTTGATTATTCAGCAATCGTAAAATTTGATTATCAGTAAAAGACTTGTGGCGCAAAGTATTAATCAAGTCCACTGCTCTTTGATCGGTAAAATCAGCAACCTTTTGATACTTCAGTCCGTGCATACCAATTTCTTCGCCATAGTAAATTACTGGTATTCCACGTTGTAAAAATAACATTGTCGCTAATAATTTGGTAATTTTATCATCATGTACTGGTAAATTCAGTCGATCCAAAACCCGACTAATATCATGATTGCCCCACGTCAAAGTTGGCAAGCTGACATGCTCCAAGATGCTTTCCCAAGTTACATAAGTTTGTTTCAACATATCAAGCGACAGTTTACGATCTTGGAAAAATTTAGGTATGTCTGGATTACTATCATCATAAACTTCGCCATAATTATCTGAATTAACGACCACATCACAGACGTGCTCATCTGGTCGCGTGTATTCAGCAGCATCACGTGCTTTGGCAGATGATGCCTCACCAAACAAAAATACGTCTGGTTTAAATTCTTTGATTTCTTTAACAAATCCTGACATATAGTCTTTTACTGCGGGCAACTTAGCATAGAATTGATCATCAATTGGGAATTTAGTGCTGCTGTCCAAAGAGTTTTGATCAAAATTTGCCTTAGCAATATGAATGAAAGCATCCAGACGAAATCCGTCAACGCCTTTTTCAAGCCAAAACTTAGCAATATCAGCGACTGACTTTTGAACTTCTGGATTTTTCCAATTCAAATCAGGCATTTTTTTATCAAAAAGATGGAAATAATACTCATTAGGATTAGTTGGATTCTTTTCCCAAACGCTACCGCCAAAAAATGATCCCCAATTGTTGGGCTCATGTCCATCAACAGCCGAATGCCAAATATAATAATCTCTAAAAATACTATGTGGATTATTTAAAGCATCTTGAAACCATGGATGCTGGTCGGACGTATGATTAATCGGTAAATCTAAGATAATATGAAGTCCCAATTCATGAGCCTTAGTCATCATTTCCGAAAAATCACTCGTATCCCCCAAAATTGGATCGATGGCAAAATAATTAGAAACGTCATAACCATTATCAACTTGCGGCGAGACAAAGATTGGATTCAACCAGATAGTATTAAATCCCATATCTTTAATGTAGCTTAAATGTTTGATAATCCCCTGTATGTCACCAATACCATCATCATTAGTATCTTGAAAACTCTTAGGATAGATTTGATAAATAATTGCTTGATCATACCAATTCATGATAGTTGCCCCTTTCGTGTAAACCCTTACACCTCAGTATAAAAAAGTAAGCCTCGCCTAAGCAAGACTATCTGAAATGTTATCGGTAACAGGTTAATCCCTAAGAGTACCGCCAAAACTAATCTTGGGTTCAAAGACTAAAGCACCTTGACTTTCTTTAGTTTCAATTTTGTCCAGTAAATTTTCACCACAGGCACTGCCCATTTCAATTATCGACTGTTTGATTGTCGTAATCTTGGGCGAAGCTACTTGATTCAAAAAGACACCATCAAAACCAGTTACACCAAAATCTTCCGGAACTTTGCCACCAGAGCGTACGATTCCACGCAATATCCCAATGGCCAACCGATCCGATGCACACAAGAAGGCAGTATTTGGTTTAATTTTTTTCCAATTGGATTCTATAAATTCTTCTGCTAAATGACTATGGTTATCGAATCGATGCAATTCTGGTAACATTCGACGTTCTTGAACTTGTTGTAGATAACCAGCTTCTCGAGAGTATTCAAATGATTCTTTACTATCAATTCCAATATAAACTAATTTCTCATAACCTTTTTGCAAGGCTAATTCTGCTAATTTATAAAGACCAGCTTTATTATTGGTATCTACAAAATCAAATCCATAACGATTTTCACCAAATATAATGACGGGCTTTTTCAAGTTCTTGATCCAGTCAACGTCTTGCTGACGCATCCCAGTGATAATATAACCGTCACAATTACCAATGTCAAAATTCTTGCGAGTAACCAATTGCAATGAATACTGGTGTAAATCTAAAGTCTTGGCTATACCAATCATTAAATTCATGTAGTACGGTTCAGTTGTATCGATATCCTCCAAAATACATAGCTTGATAATTCTCGTGCTTTTATCCACCAACGCTTTAGCAATCATATTTGGATGATAATCCAATTCACGCATGGCTTCATAAACTAACGCCTTCAATTCATCGGTAACCTTGTCTGGATGATTGATAACTCGAGACACGGTCATCTTCGAAACGTTGGCTTTCTTTGCAACATCAACTAAAGTAGTCATGCTCTTCCCCTCCATATACCACAATTTTATTATACCAATTTAAAGCCTTTGCAGTCTTTTTTTTATAAAATTATCAACATTTTTAGATTATTTTTATATTGGCACATCTTTTTTATTTACAATAATTATATTAAACAACTTGTTTGAACATCTCTGATTCGTGTGTAAAATTTACTTGGATAAACTATTAAAGAGATGATGCATATGATTATTTACTTGATTGCAATTACTATCTTTATTATCCAATGCGCAATTATGTATTTTATTTATTTCAAAGATCATAAGCTGTTTAAATCAGAAATGGCCGCTGCTTATCATGTAAATAATAATCTAGACCAATTCTTTTATTTCTTACTAGTACCTTGTTTAAATGAAGAAAAAGTTATCCAAAATACTTTACAAAATTTATTAAATTTGGCTGGTCAAAAAGAGATCATTGTCATTGATGATGATTCAGATGACCAAACCGTTCAAAAAATTAAAGCAATGCCAGGACCTATTAGTACTGTCGAAAGAAAACTACCCAATGCCAGAACTGGTAAAGGCGATTCTTTGAATAATGCGATGTTTTTAGTACACAAAATGATTAAACAAAGACATCTTGATCCAAAAAAATGTATCGTTGGTGTCATTGACGCTGATGGAATTTTAAGTGCTAATTGCATTTATAAATTAAACAATGCTTTCGAAGATGAACACGTCGATGCTGTTCAATTAAGAGTCAAAATGAAACAACCAACGACCGTTTTACAAACCTTTCAAGATATTGAATTTTACACGATCAATCACTTGATTCAATTGATCCGTGGCAAAATGCATGCGGTTGCCCTTTGTGGTAACGGTCAATTTTTTAGATATAAAACAGTTACCCAAAGAATGGGTATCCAACCTTGGGGTAATGCCTTACTAGAAGATTTCGAACTCACCTTGAAATTTGAGTTGAATGGTTTAAGAATCAAATATTTAGATGATGCTTACGTTGATCAAGAGGCTTTATTAAATTTTAAGGCCCTAGTCAGACAGAGATCACGCTGGGCTCAAGGCGGATTGGACTGCTGGAAATATCTCTTTCGAGTCACAAAATCTCCCATCATGTCCAATGCCCAAAAATTTGACACTTACTTTTTTCTAACTCAACCATTATTAAACGTATTAGCTGACTTTAGTATTATTTATTTGACGATAAAGTATGTCATTTATGCGATTGGAAATCCAAGTTTCTTCGTCATTTCCCTGTTCTTTTTAGTCATAATTGGTTCAATCTTTGGAATGATTTTTACTTTGATCTATCTTCACGAACTGAGGATTACTCAAAAAGCTGATATTGCGATTGAAGAAAGTGACATGTTGAATTTGGATATGAAAATTGGCAAATTCTTATTGACAGTGGGACTATTGTCTTACATCTATGTCGTTTTATTCTTGAGTCTGATGAAGTCCATTTATTCTAAAATCCGTGGTAATACTCACTGGGTTAAAACTAAACGTAACTAAAAAAATAAGCCATCCCTATTAAAGGATGACTTATTTTCTAGTTACGGAGTCAACATAACCATTGCATGTACTTTTTTATTTTTAACAAATATCTAGGATATCTGTTGACTATCATTATTCACTTTATTTCATTTTCTGTAAATATCTGATTACCTTTATGACTGAATTGTTAGTTTTATGTGACAGAATTGTAAGATTGTGTTAATTATGAAATACTAGAAACATACTAATATGGAAGTGATAAAATGCTTTTTCCAACTCAAATGATTTTTAACATTACTATCATCATCATTACTGTTGCTCTAGTAGTTGGCATAATCCTTGGTTCGATAGCTCTATTTAAAATCTCTCACGCTTTAAAGCTTCGTAATCAAATGCTTCAGCAAGTCAGTCGAGCTTATTTGAACTGTACCAAAAATAACAATCAATTAGAAATTCGTAATATCGGTCAAGTTCCACTGACAATCGATAAGATAACTTCTTCTGAGAAACTATCCTTAAATCAGTTAATTATTGCACCTAATCAAGGATATTTTTTTCAAATCAATGGTGCTAAAAAACTTGCTCTTTCAATCGATTACCATGATCAACTCAATCATTACACGGAAAAATTTGATTTATAATCTAACATTTTTCTACTATTAATATACTGCAATTATAATATTTGTGTTTTATTTCTTACAAACCTTACAAAAACGTTAGTATTAAAGCTTTTTAAAGCATGATACTATCCTTATAAGCTTTGGAGGGATAAATATGAATAAAAAAATCGGTTCTATTTTAATAGTAGGAATAATTTTATTGATACCATTTTTAGGATATGAATTGTGGTACGTACCTAATTATGCTGGCGAAGATTATTATACTTTTGTAGGTGATTCTTATCAGGAAGTAATTGAAAAGGACGATTCAGGCAATGACTACCATGCTTACTATTATCGTCAAAAATCATATGACAAAAACGGTAAGGAAAAACTCTTGAAATTTAATAGTGCTATTGGCCGCCCTATCAAACCAGACAACTTCATCAAAGTGACTTACAATGAAAAAAGAGATTTAGTTTTATCATGGGAAAAAGTTCAAAAAAATGAAGTACCAACCAAATCATTCGATGCTTTAAATAAATAAAAAAGGTAAGTAAAATTGGTCTAAAAACCATTTTACTTACCTTTTTGCTATTTAAAGTACTCTTTAGCAAAGTCGATCGTATTAGTAACATACTTTTGACCGGCGACCTTTTTAGCTTCGGCGTGTCCTGCTCCTTTGACTATCCAGAGTTTCTTTGGACCTTTATCATACTGGTAATTCTTATAAGCATTCTCAGTCGGAACAAATTTGTCCTTTGAACCATGAATGATGTACAAAGGTACTTTGTTGTTCTTTAAAGTATCCTTAGTGCTTGCTTGATAAAAATTATAACCAGCTAGAGCATCGCCGTATAAACTAGCCGTTGGTACGAGTGGAAAGCTTGGTAAATTGAACATATCTTTAATTTGATAGTTCAATTCCCCTGAGATAGTGGAATATCCACAATCAGCAATCGCAAATTTTACGTTGCTTGGATGTTTACCCAAAGTATACATCACGGTTGCTGCTCCCATACTGATTCCAAACAAACCAATCTCTGATTTCTGACCAAATTTTTGATTAATTTGCTTGATCCAGTTCATAACGTCGTCACGATCTTTCCAACCATAACCGACATATTTTCCTTGACTCATCCCGAAGGAACGATTATCCGGTGCTAAGACGTTGTAGCCTGCATCATGGAACATTTTGGCATAGTCACCCATGTAACTGCTACCTGTACCATAACCATGAATTACAACGACAGTTTTAGCAGTTTTCTTTTCGGCTGGTAAAAACCTAGCTTTTAACTTCAATTTATCTTTTGAAGTTTGTTGCCAAGTTTCAGTCTTAGAATTCACGAACCATTTATCATCTTTTGACAATGGTCCTTGTGGTTTACTGCTATAACCATTTTTACTGAAGGCGTAATGGAATAAATAACCACTACCGCCAATATCAGCTACTAATGCAACCCCAATTGCAATAGAAAGAATAACTTTAACATACTTTTTTACTCGCATAAATCTACCCACTTATAATTTGTTGCTCAATAATCATAAGCTATTTTACAAATTAATTGCAAATTTTATTTATGCTTGTTCGTTAGCAATTTTTTCATCACGGGCACGATTCTCGTTGGCATCGCTGTGGAACCAGTGGATATGTGAATCAAAGAAAGCAATCATATCGTTCATGAAGTACATGATGTATGTCAAGAACAAGACTGGACTAGCATCACCTTGAGTTGCTGTAACACCCCAAAGAACGATTGACATAATACCTTGAACTGTCCAGAAGTAATATTGTTCACGGAAACGCAAAGTACACAACAAAGCGCCGGTAAAGCCAATTGCAGCTGAAATTGAATCGATAATAGGACGAGGACTGATGAATAAATTAGTATCCATCAAGTACAATAGACCCCAAACAACAAAGAAGAAGACAGCTGTTAGAAGCCATTTCTTACCAGTTAATCCGTGGATATGCTTTTCGGCATCCTTAGCCCATTGTGGACTGATCAAAACCGGAATATCCAATAAAACAATGTAACTCAATTGCAAAACAACATCTGAGAAGTTCTTAGCGTTGATAGCAACGAAAATATAAATAAGTGCTGAAACTAATCCTAAGACACCGTTCAAAGGCTTGGCATTAGTAATCGCAACAGTACAAGTAAAACCAAGCGTACCAGCTAACCAAGTCCAAATAGCGATACCTGTGATTTGATGTGAAAGTGTTGATGCAGTAATGGCCCCTAGACCAAACATTAATAGCATGTAACTTCTGAAACTCCAATGTTTCATTTGTTCAACATACCATCTTGGGTTGAAAATGCTCATGGTTCAATCTCCTCTTAGATTGAAATTGATTTTTTGATAATCAAATTCAATCAAATTAATTTATCCCTCAAACTGTATTTATATCCAAATACAAATTTAACGACAGCTAAAATCATACCACCAATTGAAACCAAATTGCGAGCCGAAATATTTAGCATAATGAAGCCATATCGATGTAAAGCGTTTACCTTTGTTGGTGCGATAGCAATTTATCATTTGATACAAGATATTGATTTTTCTTTTTTTATAACACTATATCTTGTTATAACGGTCTAGACTTCAACGATTTTACCGTTATAACAAAAAAGCCACATACCCAAATCAGCATGTAGCTTCAATAATATACTTTTAAATTTTACCAACTAAGTCACCACTAGGTTTGATTGTTTCTTCCCCAGGATGCCAATTAGCAGGACAAACATTGTCACCATGTGCTTCAACGAATTGAGCAGCTTGCAAGGTTCTCAAAATTTCACGAGCATTACGACCAATTCCCATAGCATTGATTGTGTAAGATTTGATAAGTCCCTTTGGATCAATGATAAAGACACCACGGTAAGCTTGACCACTTTGTTCATCTAAAATATTGAAGAAATCAGTCAATTGATGTTTTTGATCTGATAACATTGGGTATTGAATCTTACCAATCGTGTCAGTCGTTTCAGCCCAAGACATGTGTGAAAACTGACTATCGACTGAGCATGAATAAATCTCAGCATTAGCAGCTTTGAAGTCGTCATAAGAATCTTGCAAATCACTCAATTCTGTTGGACAAACAAATGAAAAATCGGCTGGATAAAAGAATAAGATTGACCATTTGCCGAGCAGATCTGACTTGTTAAAAGTCTTCAACTCCCCTTTTTGATAAGCATTAACAGTAAAATCAGGAATTTCTTTATTGATATAGTTCATATTGTGCCTCCTAGACTTTGTTTAAACACATATATAATATAACAAACTTTTTCTTTATTTTAAATAAAAGACCTTTTGTGTGACAATAGAATTATTCTGATAATGAGGGCTGAGGAAATGACAAATCAAAACCAACTTTTAAAAGTAAAAGAGTTTTCTTACAATAAAATGAAGAATGATTCGACTGGTCACAATTTTGATCACATTCAAAGAGTCATCAAAACGGTTCAAAAAATATTAAAAACAGAAAAAGCTGATCCAGTTATCACTTTGTCGGCTGCCTATTTGCACGATGTGGCTGATGACAAACTTGTCAAAGATCCAACAAAACTAGAAATTGAGATTCGTCAATTTTTAAAAGAAAATGAATTTACGCCTGAACAGATCGATGAAATACTTTATATTACCCACAACTTATCTTTTAGTAAATCATTGAGCAAGAATCCACCCAAGCTATCTCTTGCTGGACAAATTGTACAAGATGCTGACAGATTAGATGCTATTGGAGCAATTGGTATTACTCGCGCAATTTATTACGGTGGGGCTAATTCAGAAACAATTTATGATCCAAAAGTTTTACCGCGTGAAAAAATGGATAAAAAAGAATACCGTAATTTATCTGATGAGACAATCATCAATCACTTTTACGAGAAATTATTGAAACTAACTGGTATGATGAATACCTCAACAGCTAAGAAGATTGCTGAAAGCCGTCACCAATACATGCTCAATTTTCTCGACGAGTTTAAAGCCGAATGGAATAGCGAAAAATAGAAAGGGAGTAAATAATTTGGTTTCATATGAAGAATTAGATAAACAATATTACGATCACATCATTCGTAATTTAAAAGACCGTGGGGTTGAATTAAAAGACATTGCTGAAATTGTCATGTTCCTAGAAAAAGATTATGTCAAAGGACTTGATGAAGAAGTTTCCATTCATGCCATCAACAAAGTCCTCCACAAACGAGAAGCCCAAAATGCTATCATGACTGGAATCGAATTGGATATTTTAGCCGAAAAAGGCCTCTTGTCTGCTCCCATGCAACGAATCATGGAAACTGATGAATCGACTTACGGTATCGATGAAAATATGGCGATAACTTTGGCTAGTCTTTACGGATCAGTCTCAGTTACTAACTATGGCTACGTCGACAAGTTGAAGCATGGCGTCTTAGGTAAATTAAATGACAAGTCTACTGGGAAAATCAATGTCTTCTTAGATGACTTAGTTGGTGCTATCGCTGCTGGTGCCTGTGGCTGGTTAGCTCACAATGAACATGAAGTTCAAGAATTGTTAAATCAAGAAAAATAAAATAATCCTATTAGAGCAACAACACTCTGATAGGATTATTTTTTAAACTACAATTAAAATATTAATATTACTATGCTCAGAAACGTAACGCGTGACCGAGCCAACAAACACTCTGGTAAATGAGTTAGTACCAGTTTTACCCATGACAATCAAATCAATATCATTTTCCTTAGGGAATCTAGTCAATTGTTCTCTAGGTTCACCATCTAAAAGTTGGACATAAGGTGAGATTCCGGCTTGCTTGGCGATATCTGTTGCTTTATCCAAATCTTTTTGAGCACTAGCTTTTAAATCGTTAACTAACCCGGGTGCATAAGAAACACCAACATTCATTGGCAAGTTAGCTGTATTCACAACTGAAACTAAGTACAAAGCTGATTTAAATTGCTTAGCCATATCAATTGCCGCATTCAAAGCGTTATACGAACTTTGACTGCCATCGATAGCTACTAATATTTTTTTATACACAATAATAACCTCCTTTTAAATCCTTTACACAAATTTTACCAAGTTCCGGACAAAGATGGTAATTTTATATATCAAATTTGATATACTTATCAATGAATAGTAAATAATTTTTATAGGGGATTAGTTATTATGCAAACCAAACAGAGACTGGAGCTTATCGAACAAGAATGTCAAATTAGAACTGATTTAAAAGAAATTCAATTTACTCATTACTTTACCAATCAATTCATGGAACAAAATACGCAGTTTTTCTGTATTGAAGAGTTCTTTGAATCGATTGGCGTGACTAGTCAAAGGGCTTTAGAACGCCTACCGCTTGATGCTTGGGAAAAACATGTAAAAAAATCAACTATCTTTTCTTCCTGGCAAGAAATGTTAAATTCTGCTGGCAAAGAATATGCAAATAATAATTTCTATTAAAAAAATGATTCCAATTACGGAATCATTTTTTTATTGGATATAAATAAGGTACATGAGCCATCTGTGGAACTTCATTCCAAGGAACTGGATAGCCTGCGCCATGAGCACAAAAAACTGAATCGGGAGTATTTTCTAAATCTGACACCGGATCATAATTTTTATCTTCAATTATCTCTTCTGCATTGTGGCAGGCTTGATACCCTAGCACAACACATTCCAAGTTTCCTAAACCATGCGTATACGAATTAACAGTTTGCGAATACCCCTGCATCGTTGCTACTGGTGCTGTTCCTGAAATTATCGTTAAATCTGAGCCATCGACCATTTCTGGATTTTCAAAAGTTCCATTCATCTGTTGAATATCATTCATAGCCCGACCAACTTGATCTTGTGGCACTTCTAAGCGAAATTGATACCATGGTTCCAACAATTGACTACCAGTATTTCTTAATTCCATCAAACCTTGTCTGACAGCTCGCCAAGTTGCTTCTTTGAAATCTCCACCAACTGAATGGACATTACTAGCTTTTCCACCAATTAAAGTGATTTTCATATCTGTGATAGGAGCTCCAATCAACACGCCTAAATGTTCTTTTGACTGCAAGTTACTCAAAACTTGATGTTGCCAATTGCTTGCTAAAACATCCAAACTGCAATTCGAGGCAATTTTTAAACCACTACCAACTGATCCCGGTTCTAACAATAAATGAACTTCGGAATAGTGACGCAAGGGTTCAAAATGTCCCACAGCTTCAACTGGTTGCGTAATGGTTTCTTTATATAGGATACTGCCCTCGCCAAAACCAACGTCTAAGTTGAATCGGTCTGACAGTAATTGCTGGATAATTTCTAATTGCACTTGTCCCATAACTTGAATTCGAATCTCTTGTAAATGACTCGACCATTGAACATGCAGTTGTGGATCTTCATCCTCTAATTGACGCAGTGCTTCTAAGCATTGATGAATATCATTATCTTTTGGCTCTAAAGCAAAATTCAAGACTGGTTGAATCGTTGGTTTTTCACTGTTTGTCTGCTTTCCTAAACCTAATCCTGGATAGGTGTCAGTCAACCCCGTAACCGCGCATACTTCACCTGCAGCTAAACTTTGGGTCAAATCAAATTTTGAGCCATCATAAATTCGCAACTGATTGGCTTTTTGATCATTATATAAGACTGCTTTGTTTTCCAGAATACCACCGGTAACTTTGACCCACGACAAACGTTCATTGCCATCATGAGAAATTTTGAAAACTTTAGCGCCAAATTCTTCTGGATAATCATTTTCGATTGAAAAATGTTGGATTCCTTGTAAAAATTCTTCGATACCCTCCATCTTCAATGCTGAACCAAAGAAGCAAGGAAAGACTTTGCGTTGTCGAATCAAATTTTGAATCGTTGTGTCTTTCAATTCCCCATTATCTAGAAATTGCTCTAAAACATCATCGTCAGTCATCGCTACTTCTTCATTGAAGTTATCAGATTCAAAATCAATACAGCCATTAGCCAAATTACTTTGTAAGTCTGCCAAAACATTTTGTCGATCAGTTCCCAGTGCATCCATTTTATTGACAAAAATAAAAGTTGGAACTTGATAGTGTTCTAACAGTCGCCACAAAGTTCTCGTATATCCTTGTACGCCATCAGTTGCTGAAACTACCAAAATTGCGTAGTCCAATACACTCAAGACTTGTTCTGTTTGGGAAGCAAAATCGACGTGTCCTGGAGTGTCCAAGAGCGTTAATTTCAAATCTTGATATTGTAAATTAGCTTGATGAGAAAAGATCGTAATTCCACGTTTTTTCTCTAAAGCATCTGGGTCCAAAAAAGCACTTCCTTTATCGACCCTTCCTAATTTTCTAAGCACACCAGTTTGATACAGCAGAGCTTCTGATAAAGTCGTCTTACCCGCATCAACGTGTGCTACGATTCCTGTTACTATTTGCTTCATCTTAATTCCTCCAGAGCTACTGCAAATAGTTTATCATAGCGTGTTCATAATTAGATGAATTAACCATAGATGAGCGGGATAAAAAATATAAAATAGATATTTCAATTGTCGACTATGTGGACCAATTTTGCCGCTATAAAAATGTAATAATGGAATTATCAGAATGAAGAAAATATCGCTGGCATTCATGGCAATACTATCAAATAGCATCAAAGAATTGTTAAGTGGGACGGTTAAAGCTATTGGAAATTCAATCAGTGCTAAAAATATCATTAATCCTAAATAAAATAGATTTCTCTTTTTAATATTTTGATGCGTCAATTGTGTAATAAACATAAATGGCACCACGACAGTACTACCTTCAAGAAGTGGCACAATGCTAAAAATCAATAAAATTACCGATAAAATACGTAATTTTTTCTTAGTGCCTAAATCTTGAACCTGATTATCCCAAAGCCAAATTACTACTAATCCAAAAGCTAAGGTAGCAAAAATATTATCTCCTAAGATGGACATTTGATTTGGTTGTCGTAAAACAAATATATTTAATAAATAATTCCCCAGAGCCATGAAAAAACTCCAACTAATCAAACGTGTTAAATAATTTCTACGACTGTGGGTGTAATGCATCCCTTCTACCACTAAGTACGCGAATCCAACAGCCACGACTCTAGTAATAATATGAAAGAAATCTGCCAAATATGGGGAAATAAAATATTCGATATGATCTAAAACCATTAACCCCATTAAAATGATTTTAAAAGTCTCGCGATTCATCGCCTTATGAGAAATATTTGGTGTGAATTGTTGCATATATTAATCTCCTCTTTTATCAATATTTCACATTATCCAAACTTCATTAAGGCTTGTAAATATACCTAACGCAACTGTTAGTGCTATATTACAAATTAGTAAGATTAAGGGGCAAATTATGCAAAAATTCAATCGATTCTTACATTCAGATAGTTATTACGTTGTTATCGTTTTAGCAGGATTATTATCATTGGTGATTTTAGTTTTGAGTTTTATTCCCAGTTTTGATATTTCTAAATCACCATACGTCGAAATTGACTTTACAACATTACTAATTTTTGGTTTTGACTATTTTGGAAGATTGGCATTAGCAAAAAATAAAATGCGCTTTTTTCGGCATAATATCGTGGATCTCTTAGCAATTATGCCCTTCTTTACCATCTTCAACATTTTCCGATTCTTCCGAGTTTTTCACATCATCCGTTTTTCCAAAATATTCACTCTCGTCCGATTGATTGGGACTGCTGGCAAGATGCAAAAGAATGCTAAGAAATTTCTAAAAATCAATGGCTTCATTTATCTACTAATTATTTGTGGAATTGTTTTAGTAACATCCGCCATCACTTATTCACTAGCTGAAAAAGCTTCCTTGAGTAATTCTTTTTGGTGGGCTATCGTTACAGCTTCCACCGTTGGCTACGGCGATGTTGCTCCACAAACTTTAGCAGGAAGATTGGCAGCTGTTTCTCTGATGATAATTGGTATTGGCTTCATCGGGACCTTAACTAGTACGATCACTAGTTACTTTACTAGCGAACACAATCATGAAAGTGATGACAAACTAGAACAAATTCTATCTAAATTAGATAAAATAGAGGCTGAAAATCAAAAGATGCATCAAGAAATCAAGCAATTAAAACGACAACAAAATGATAAAAAAATTAAATGAAATACAATATAATAAATATGGTGGGAAAAATATGCAATCTCAAAATCAAAATTCTTATTCGTACAATTTTTTATATTCATTAAGCATATTACATTATCATATTTTTGTTATATAATATATGTCGATAGAGATATTACATTTAAAACCTAGAAAAATCTATTCACAGATATCTCTTTCATTAAAAAAGGTCACTTTGAGGTGGTCTTTTTTTATTTAAAAAATCGTAATTTACTAAAAGAATCTGTGTGAATCAATATATCAAATTCGTGTGGAATACTCCTTTTGACTTCAGCTATAATGATGCAAAATAATTAGGAGTATATTAATGACACTAAAGCTTATTTTGCTTAATTTACTTGCTTTGACTACTTTCATTGGCCTTTCCCAAAACGTCTCTGCAAGCAAAAAAGACTCGACAGGCAATCTGTCTATCGAAGAAAAAAGGGACCATCATTTATCTAACAAAATCAAAAAAATCAATCATGCTCTCAATAAGAAAATTTATGATTTTAGAGAACATCCTCAGAAGAAAAATAATCCTGAAGAAGATTCATGGATGATCTACGTAAAAAATATCAACTATTTAAAAAACAACCAATTAGAAATCTACGTTAATCCTAACTTTAAAAAACTTAGCGATAAAAAGCGAGAATTGATTGTCGACACAGTTCAACGGATTTCTTTGTCAGAGGTGCTCAAAGTACTCGACATCTCTTCTGATGATTATATGGAGGGTCTCAGTTCAATTATTTATCTTGACGGTAATCGTTTAGGTCGTTCAGTATTTTTAAACACCAAAGAATTAAAATGGTACGACTAAAATATGCTATAGTTTAGCTAAAAAGAGGAATTCATGTTGAAAAAAAGATTCAAGCGGATCTTACAGTTAAATACTTTTTTGACAGCTTCGATAATTGCAGCTGACCTATTCTTTTTACATCACCACAATGAACCAGACTCACACGTGCGCCAAGTAACGACTTCAAAGAAAATGTTATTAAGACCAATTTCTAAATTACGCAGTATTCAATCTAATGAAGAAGAAGAATTTAACGACAAATAAAGATGGACAAAAATTTGTTCATCTTTTTTCGTATTTTCTTCTAAAGGAGTGAGAATAATGCTAAATTTTGGAGAAATTTATGCCCTATCAATTTTGGATGGAAAACGCGAGGACTATTATTTTAACTCACACGTCCTCAGAAATGTCTTTTTGGTCTCAGAAACTAACATTGCTGCTGACTTGGTAAAACAAGGTTTACTAACTTTAACTTTTGAAAGGGAATTGAGTTTATCAAATTTTTACGTTGATCAATTAAAGGAAATTCTTTTCAAACACAATCTTTCTACCACTGGACGTAAGGCCATTTTAATTAACCGTATTATTGAAAATCTTGATGTTGAAGAAATTAACCAAATTATCAAAACGAAAACTTTTTTACTTACAGATGCAGGTCAGAAATTACTCGATAACAATCCAATCGTTCATTTTATAACTGAAAACTACTGTGATAATGTCATTACCTTCAAAACAGCTAAAATGGCTGGTATACCCAATAATCAAGATGATCCAATAATCATCATTGACCAGATAACTGATTTTCTGATTGAAAAATATACTCTAGAGAAACGTTACCAAAAGTTGTTTGAAGTCCTCAATCACAGATTTTTTAGCAAATTAAAGTATAATCTCGACCAAACTGATTTTTTGGACACTTGTTTAAAATTAATTTACTTATCGCTTTCTGGACAAGCATTAAATGTTAACAATTCCCCACTCTCAGACCTCAAGCAACACATTGAAAGTCTCGACGATTTAAAATCAAAAATTGCAATTTTTCCCATGAATTACATCAATAAATTAATTCGATTTCAAGCCGGTAATGGCGTTTCAGACGACAGTCTTCTCTTACAGTTTCATTGCATTTTAGATGAATATAAACAAATCGATAGTCTATTCTCCGACGTCGAAATGGTCACACTTCTAAAGGCTGGATTAACTTATAATTACGAAGCTATTGATAAAACGGTTGTACGATAAATAGAGTTGATAGGCATTTTGCCATCAACTCTATTTTTGTATACCATTTATTAGTAATACTTTTTAAGAACATCAAAAAAGACACC
>NZ_BJDU01000001.1:60790-481861 GCF_005405305.1 Companilactobacillus formosensis | reverse complement strand
GGATTTTTAGAGGGAACCATTGGAAGAATAAAGAAAATAAAAAATAGCGCATATGGTTATCGAAACTGGACTAACTTTATTAAGAGGATTGATCTTCAAGTCTTTTGGCTTAGAGCAAGCTCTTCAGCCCAATAAAAAAACAGCTAGACCAATTATGGTCTAACTGCTTATGTGAACTGCCATCAACTTGATTTGACGAACAGCCAGTTTTTTAATTATTAATCTGAATATCCATCTAAAATCTTTGCAAGTTGAGCTTTGTTATGGAAACCAGTTAAAGTTTCTACAACCTTGCCATCCTTCTTAACTAACAATGTTGGAATAGCCATGATTCCAAATTTCTTAGGTGTATCAGGGTTAGCATCAACATCCATCTTCAAAAACTTAACTGAATCATCATTTTCTGACAATTCTTCAACGACAGGTGATTGCATACGACATGGACCACACCATGTTGCCCAAAAGTCTACTAAAACGACACCGTCTTTTGTTTCTTCTTCAAAATCCTTATCAGTTACTTCATCAACCATTTTGTTCACTCCTTCAATAAGTTAAATACTATCATTACTAGTTTATTTTAAAAAAAGATTTGCTTAGAGGTCAACAATTGTTGCCCCGGAACCACCAGAACTTGCTGGAGCATATCCAAATGATTTCACACGTGGATTGCGTTGCAAGTACTTAGTAACTCCCTTTCTAATAACACCAGTTCCAAAACCGTGGACGATCGTAACTTGATTGTATCCGGCCAACAACGCTGAATCGATGTATTGATCAAGTTCAGACATTGCTTCTTCATAGCGTTTGCCACGAAGATCCAATTTACTAGAAAGGCCAGTACTCTTAGTTCTTTTGACCATTGTTGGTTTCTTCTCTGGTTCTGGTTCTTGATTTTGAACTTTTTCTAGTTCATCAGCACCAAACTTCATCTTTAAAATACCGAGTTGAACTTCAAATTCATTGTCTTTATTCTTGCGAACAATTGTCCCAATTTGGTCATACTGCAATGATTTGACAGTGTCACCAACCTTTAATTGTTGACGACGCTTGTTACGACGCAATACTCGGTTTTTCTTAACAGCTTCATCTTGATGCAAGTTTTTCAAGCCAGTCTTAGCGGCAATAATTTGGTCTTCCTTAACAGCTACACCATCTTGCTCTAATTTGTGCAATTTTTCAATGATTTTGTCCGATTCTTTACGAGCTTTGGAAACGATTTGATTAGCTCGAACTTTAGCCGCTTGGATTTCGGAGTTCTTTGATTTGTCTAAAGCATCACTTTTCTTTTCATAATCTTTTTGCACGTCTTTGTTCTTAGCCAATTGAATCTTTAATTGATCATTTTTTTGCTCGAATTCTTTTCGACGATTCTCAAGGTCCGCAATCATATTGTTAAGATCTTGACTTTCACCGTCCATCAAAGCCTGTCCACGATCAACAACGCTCTTGTCCATCCCTAAACGGGCAGCAATATTAAAAGCATTACTTGCACCAGGAATTCCTATCAACAGACGATAAGTTGGTTTCAATGACTTTTCATCAAATTCCATGCTGGCGTTGATTGTTTCTGGCGTATTGTAAGCAAAAATTTTCAATTCTGGATAGTGAGTTGTTGCCATGATGAAACAATGTGATTTAGCTAATTTCTCAAGAATAGCAATCGCAATTGCCGCCCCTTCTTGAGGATCAGTTCCGGCACCCAATTCATCGATCAAAACTAAACTGTGCTCTGACACTTTACGGATAATGTTGATGATGTTATCCATATGCGATGAGAACGTACTCAAGTTTTGTTCAATTGACTGTTCATCACCGATATCAACGAAAACTTCGTCAAAAACGGCAATTTCACTCTCTTCATGAGCAGGAATAAACAATCCAGCTTGAGCCATCAATTGAATCAAACCTAAAGTTTTCATTGTGATAGTTTTACCACCGGTATTAGGACCAGTGATTAACATCGTCTTGTATCCTTCACCCATTTTAATATCATTAGCTACAACCTTATCTGGGTCGATTAGAGGGTGTTTTGCATTGTGTAGGTCAACTATATGGTCTTTAGAAATAATTGGCTCAGTAGCCTTAATTTCTTTAGCATACTTAGCTTTAGCATTGATCAAATCAAATTGAGCCAATACTTCATTATTTTCCAAGATTTCATCAATTTGTGGGCGAACTAAATCAGACAATTTATTTAAAATTCTAATTTCTTCGGCCTTTTCAGAAACTTGTGCTTCATGTAGTTGATTGTTCATCCCTACGACAGCTTGTGGTTCGATATAAAGCGTTTGTCCACTGGCACTTTGATCGTGAACAACACCACCGAATTTCGTCTTATATTCAGTTTTAACTGGGATAACAAACCGATCGTCACGCAAAGTTACCAAATTCTCAGTCAAATACTTAGTATTCTTACCACGAGTATATTGTTCCATGGTGTGACGTATCTGGTCATTCAAACGAGTGATTTGATTACGGATGTACTTCAAATCTTCTGAAGCAGTATCCAAAACTCGTCCGGTATCATCGAGTGAACGTGCCAAACGTTTAGTTAATTCTGGATTGTCGATCAAATTGTCATTCAAATCATACAACTGACGCAAATCCAATTGTTCATCTTTTAAATCTTCAAAGAATTCTTTTAACTCACTAGTATTTTGGAGAACTTGACCAATTTGAGAAAGTTCAGTTCCATTTAAATTACCGTCTTTTTTTAGACGATTAGCTTGATCGTGTAAATCAGCTAGTTTTCTAACTGGGATCTCACCCTTAATCCGAATAATATCAGCACCATCTTTAGTCTGATCGATCAATCTTTGAACGATGGATTCGACTGACATCGGCATTAATTTCTTTAAGAGAGTTTTCCCACGTGTCGTGATTAGATATTTGGCAATCTCAGCTTTGATTTTGTCAAATTCCAATACTTTCAAAGCTTTATTATTCATATTCTCTCCTATTACAAAATAAGACTGAAACAAACGTCTCAGTCTTAAAGTTTAGATAGCTCCAATCCATAAATGACTAAGTAAATTCGTCAAAACTGGCGTGCTCTTAATCATTGCTGAAGCTATAAATGAATGTTCCAAAGCATGTTGAATACCGCTCACAGGCACCATTGCCATCATTAACAAGACCATGAAAATGGCCACATAAGTAACGACAAAAGCGATAATACCTCCACTTAGAATATTGATGTCATTGTACATTGGAAAATACGTCAGGCGCTTGAAATAAAGTCCAGCAAATCTAACGATGATCCAACCGATAAAACATACAAAAATAAAAGCAAAAGCGCGGTAAAATGCATTATCCAATTCCATACCAACTTTTGTTGAGAAAAAGGCAAACTCACTGCCTAAATTAGCCGAAGGATATGGTACTAACATTTCAAATTTAGGGCCCAGTGCTTTAAAAGTCACCAATGCCAAAGCAAAGAATAGTACATATCCGATTGCATAAAATGCCTCCATGGCAAGTCCACGGCGAGCGCCAATATAAAAACCATATATCAAAAGTAAAATAAGTAACAGACTCAGCATTATTTCCCCTTACTTCAATCATGCTAAAAAGCGAATTTATAAATCATAGGACTAGATACAATCAAACGATTGGCGAATGCCAATCGTTAAGTGTTTTGCTTTATTGATCTTCGTCACTTGTGAAGGTGTTCAAAACTTCTTGAACCATATCCCATTCCTCAGGATCTTCGATTGGATCTAAATCTCCAGCATCGACGTCACCATTTTCGTCAGGTTTAAATGAGAATGCTTGAATTTCAATTTCCTCATCATCTTCACTGGCCTTAGGATATAGGAATACATATGACTTACCATAGTCGTCTGATTCAAAAGTAAAAAGAATTTTGTAAACTTCTTCATTACCTTGGTCATCACTTAAAATAACTTCGTCTAAATCTTTTGGTGGTTGTTTTTCACTCATGTTTATCACCTTAATTTCGTGTTAGTTTACCTTTAGCATCAAGATAATTTTGTAAAATCATCTCAGCGGCAATCTTATCGATAACTTTCTTTCGTTTTTTACGAGACACGTCGGCCTCATCAATCAACATTCTCTCAGCTTGAACAGTTGTCAGACGCTCATCGATGAAATCAATTGGTAAATGAAATCTGTCTTCGACCATCTTGCCGTACTCGCGAGATTTTTCTACTCTAGGCCCTTCAGTATTATTCATATTTTTGGGCAAGCCTAATACAATTCCTGTGGGTTGCTTTTCTTTGATAATTTCGCCTAATCGATCTAAGCCAAATTCTTCTTTATCCTCATTGATACGGATGATTTCTACTCCTTGAGCAGTCCACCCCAATAAATCGCTGCAAGCAACACCAACAGTCCTTGAACCAACATCTAAACCTAATAATCTCATTTATTTACCTTGATTGAGATAACTCTTAACTAATTCTTCAATTATCTCGTCTCTTTCATGCTTCAAAATCAAATTACGAGCATCGTTATGTCTTGGAATATAAGCTGGATCACCAGAAAGTAGGTATCCAACGATTTGGTTAATTGGGTTATATCCCTTTTCTTCTAGTGATTGGTAAACACTTTGCAGTGTTTCTTTGACATCTTTGCCCTTGTTTTCATTAAAATCGAAACTCATAGTTTTATCAAGTGAACTCATGGCAAACCTCCATCTAACTAAAATTTAAGTGACCGAAAAGCTTCATTTCAATTATAGCCCACTTTATAGAGATTTAATAATATCTTTAGCTAATTGTAACGCATTTGTTAAACCAGCCGGATTCTTTCCACCAGCTTGCGCCATATCTGGACGACCACCGCCGCCACCTTGAATTTCTTTAGATATTTTCTTAATTAAATCTCCAGCTTTAACACCTTTGTCTTGAGCATCCTTATTAACTGCTACGACTAGACTAGCTTTATTATCGCCACTAGCACCAAGTACTAAAATGTCGGAACTGTTATCATTCTTCCACTTATCAGCTAATTGTCTAAGAGCTGACATGTCGGCAGGAACAATATTTGAAATGACTTTGTAGCCATTGATTTCTTCCACGTTGTCAAAGACTTCAGCGGATTTTTGATTTGTAAGTTGTGTCTTTAAGTTTTGGTTATCGCGTTTAAGAGCCTTGATTTCGTCAGCCATTTGAGTTGCTCGACTAGGAGCATCCTTTAATTGGTTGACCTTCATATTCTTAGCTGTCTCTTGCAATGTTTGTAGTTGTTCATTCAAGTATTCGAAGGCTTCTTCACCAGTTACAGCTTCGATTCTTCTAGTACCTGAACCGATAGCAGATTCAGAAGTGATCTTGAACAAACCTAGTTCTGAAGTATTGCGGGCATGTGTACCACCACAGAATTCTGTTGAGTAATCATCAATTTCAACTACTCGAACAGTGTCGCCATATTTTTCACTAAATAAAGCAATGGCACCCTTCTTCTTCTTAGCCTCTTCAATAGGCAAGACTTCTGTCTTAACAGGAATAGCTGCCCAGATTTTTTCATTAACAATCTTTTCAAGGTCTGAGATTTGTTCTGGTGTCAAAGCAGCATTACTGTTGAAGTCAAAACGTAAGTAGTCTGGTTCAACTAATGATCCAGCTTGGTGAGTTCTTGAACTAACAACGTCACGCAAAGCTTGATCCAACAAGTGAGTAGCTGTGTGATTGTGACGAACTTTTTCACGGAAATCAGTATCGATCTTCAATTGATATTCTGTATCAACATCAATTTCTGACATGATATTTACCAAGTGAATATTTTGACCATTTGGTGCATGTTGAACGTCAATTACTTCAGCAACTTGGTTGCCTTTAAGGTCGTAAATATTACCAGCATCGGCAACTTGTCCACCCATTTCAGCGTAGAAAGGAGTTGTATCAAAGACTAATTGAGCTTGGCCTTCAGTAGCAGACTTCACTTCTTTATCACTAACGATGATGTTCTTCAAAGTACTTTGAGTTTCATTGTGATCATAACCAATGAACTCACTAGGTGTCTTGATTTCCATCAAAGTTTCATCTTGCATACCCATTGATTGTAAGTTTCCACGAGCTTCACGAGCACGTTGCTTTTGAGCTTCCATGTTTTCCTTGAAACCAGCTTCATCAACTGACAAGCCTTCGTCATTAGCATATTCACGAGTTAATTCCATTGGGAAACCGTAAGTATCGTAAAGTTTGAAGGCATTAGCACCATCGATAACAGTTTCATTTTTCTTACGTAAATCAGCAATAACACCGTTAAGTAAAGCAAGACCAGCATCAAGAGTTTCTGAAAAGCGCTTCTCTTCTTGTTGAATAGTCTTAGAAATAAATTCTTGTTGTTGGCTAACTTCTGGATAGTAACTTTCCATAATTTTACCAACGATTGGTGTCAATCTGTAAAGGAATGGTCCATTGATACCAAGTTTCTTTCCATTCAAAACAGCACGTCTGATCAAACGTCTAATAACGTATCCACGACCTTCGTTTGAAGGCAAAGCTCCATCTCCAATAGCAAAGGAAACAGTTCTAGCGTGGTCAGCGATAATCTTGAATGAAATATCATTTTCAGCATCTTCGCCGTACTTCTTGCCACTGATTTGACCAACATCTTCGATCAAAGGCATGAACAAGTCAGTTTCGAAGTTAGTCTTAGTACCTTGAATGATGGAAACTAGACGTTCTAGTCCCATCCCCGTATCAATATTCTTATGTGGTTGTTCAACATATTGACCATTTGGCAAATGATTCAATTCTGAGAACACGATGTTCCAAACTTCTAGATAACGTTCATTTTCGCCACCAGGATAGTTTTCTGGATCGTCTTCAGCTAGATTATTAAATGACTGACCACGGTCGTAGAAGATTTCTGAATCGGGACCACAAGGACCTTCACCAATATCCCAGAAATTATCTTCAGCTTTTAAGATATGATCTTGAGGGATTCCTACTTCAGCCCAAAGCTTTTGAGTCTCAGTATCCTTAGGATAAGTTGTCACATACATCTTGTTGACATCCATACCGATCCAGTCAGGACTTGTTAAGAATTCAAAAGCCCAAGGAATAACTTCTTTCTTGAAGTAATCACCAACTGAAAAGTTACCTAGCATTTCAAAGAATGTTTGGTGACGAGCTGTTTTACCAACATTTTCAATATCATTTGTTCTGATACACTTTTGAACATTAGTGATACGTGGGTTCTTTGGCACAACTGTACCATCAAAATATTTCTTCAAAGTAGCAACACCAGAGTTGATCCACAACAAAGTTGGATCGTCATGTGGAACTAATGATGCACTGGGTTCAATCATGTGACCTTTTGATTGGAAAAAGTCTAAAAACATTTTTCTTATTTCAGCACTTGATAAATTCTTCATTTTATCTCCCCAAAAAAACGAAAAATCGCTGCATTCCAAGGACGCCACTGCGCGGTACCACCTTGTTTGCAACGATTTTCGTTAGCCTCTCAACACTTATTATTTACAATTTAAATTGGCAGCATCTTTATATTCAATATTTAGGCTTTTTCACCAACTAGCCCTCTCTGAGAAGTACTCAATATAAGATATATCCAAGGAAAATATTAACCATCAACTTAAAAATTGTCAATATTTATATCTGAGCTAACTATTAATCTAGCTATTACGTCTTGCATCTCTTTGTTTTCTACGTTCCTGTCTAATCTTGATCTTTCTTTGTTGACGATGTTCTTCATTGATTGCCTTTTTGATCTTCTTCTTGTAGCCAGGTTTTTTCTTTGTCTTTTGTTTTTTAACGTAACCAACTAATTTGGTATCAAGTTTCTCTTGATTAGCTTTACGTGTGAAACGACGATCACGTTCAACTGCTTCAACGATTTCACCATTCTTAATATCCTTAGGTTCAAAAGTGATTCCCATATGTTCAATGGCATCAACTTTATTTTCTTCACCGGGATCATACAAAGTAATGGCAATACCCGACATCTTGTTACGACCAGTTCTACCAACACGGTGAATGAAGAAGTCTAGATCATCAGGGATTTCGGCATTGATAACGTGAGAAACACCGTTGATATCAATTCCACGTGCAGCCAAGTCAGTAGCAACTACGAATTGATATTCCATGTTTTCAACTTGTTTCATCGTACGTTTACGTTCTCTAGGTGTTAATCCACCATGGATACGAGCAACTTTTAGACCTTTGCCACGAAGATATTGATAAATTTCATCAACTGTCTTCTTAGTATTAGCGAATACCAAGACCAAGTAATGTTCACCAATCGTCATTAATTGGTAAATAATTTCTTTCTTGTCACGGCCGTGTGAGAACATCAACCAGTTGTCAACGTTCTTAGGAATGATGCTGTTGTTCTTGATCTCAACTCTTTGAGGTCCGTGCATGTATTTCTTCAAGAATGGTTCTAATTTTTGTGGAATCGTGGCAGAAAAGACCATCATTTCGCGGTCTTCTGGCAACTTGTCAGTAATTTTGTCAACAACATCCAAGAATCCCATATCTAAAGTCATATCAGCTTCATCAATCACGTATCTTTGAACGTTCTCAACATGCAAAGAATTGTCGCTGATAAGATCCCAAAGTCTTCCGGGAGTTCCAATAGCAATTTGTGGTTGGTGAGCTTCTAGCTTCTTTCTTTGACGATCTCTGTCGGCTCCCCCAACGAAGATAAAGGCATTGTATTCTTCAGGATAGTTTTTCAAAATTGCTTGTGTATCTTCATAAATTTGGTATGCCAACTCACGACTAGGTGTCGCAATCAAAAGTTGTACTTCTTGATCACTAGTCAAGGCGTTCATTGATGGCAACAAGAAAGCGTGTGTTTTACCAGAACCTGTTTCTGATTGAACGATAATGTCCTTCTTCTTGTTGATCAATGAAATTACTGCTTCTTGGACTGGAGTTGGTTCTTCAAAATGTATCTCTTTTAATGATTTATTGATAGCATCATTAAAGTTGTATTGTGAAAATTTAGTCATCTATTCACCCTTCTGGTTATATTTAGCTACTAAGTCTTTTAGTTCTTCAAACATTTGTTTTACTTCATCAAGATCTTTGGCAGTTGCTCCACTAGCAAGTGGGTGTCCGCCACCATCATGGTTCTTAGCTAATTCATTAATAACTGGTCCTTGAGAACGCAAGTGCATTCTGAAAGTTCCATCGTCTTTTTGAACAGCTTCCATCCATGAACAAACTTCCTTCAAGCGACCTGGTGTAGAAACGACTGAATTAGCTTGTTCTTGATTGATACCAAGTTTCTTCATCATTTCAAGGTCAATTACGGCATAAGCTGCACCAGTAGAATCGATTTGCAAAATATCAAATAAGACACCTTGAAGTTTGGCTTGTTTTAAAGTGATCTCGTTCATCTTGTTGTTAATAGCGGCTGTATCAACGCCTAAAGCGATAAACTTACCACCGACACGCATTGTATGTTCAGTTGTTGCTGGATACAAGAATCTTCCTGTATCGCCAACGATTCCGGCGTATAAGTAATAAGCTACTTCTTTAGTCAAAGTTAATTCAGAACTGCTGTCGATCAAATCGGCAATAATTTCTGAACTAGAACTAGCATCAGTATTAACAAAAAGTTGATCACCGTAAGCATCATCATTAGGATGGTGGTCGATTTTGATCAAGTAAGCTCCATCATCAAAACGTTGATCGTCAATTCTTGGTTGATTGGCAGTATCAGTAACGATTACTAAGGCACCCTTGTAGTCTTCATCAGTTACTTCTTGAACTGTGGAGAGCCACTTCAAACCTTCAGTGTTATTGCCACCAATTAAAACATTTTTTTCTGGAAATGCTTGGCGAATGGCTGTGGCTAAACCAGCTTGAGATCCCAATGCATCAGGATCAGAATTTTGATGACGTAGAATGATAATTCTATCATATTTTTTGATTGTTGCAATTATTTGCGCAAAGCTATTCATACTTGTCCTCCTTATAAGACAAATTCAAAGAGACTTCCTCATACGACAATGGGTCAAGATTAGTGACCGTAATCCCCAAGAGGCGAATCTTTTGATCAGTTACCTTTAATTTATCATAAATATCTTTGGCAACACGATAAATTTCTGATTTTGTTTGGACATAATCTTGAAAACTCATCCGTTTAGTAAACGTTTCAAAGTCAGAATTTCGTAATTTTAAAACGACTGTCTTACCGTGCTGACGTTTTTTTCGTAAATCTTGGCTGACCATTTCAGCTAAAAAATCTAATTCTTGATAAATTTGTTCTTCAGTAACTAGATTACGATTATAAGTTCGTTCTCGACCGATTGATTTGCGCAAGCGATGTCCTTCAACTGGAGAATCATCAATTCCATGGACTCGTTTATACATTACGTAACCCATCTTGCCAAATTTTTGTAAAAACGTATCTTGATCGAGATTTTGTAAATCTTCACCAGTGTAAATATCCATCTCGTGAAGTTTTTCCTGCATAGCTTTCCCGATGCCGTTGAACTTTTCAATTGGAATCGGTTTGAGAAATTCTTTAGCATACTTACCAAGGATAATCGTTCGGCCAAAAGGTTTGCGATAATCCGAAGCCATCTTAGCTAAGAATTTGTTATAAGAAATACCAACGGAACAAGTTAAATTAGTTTCTTTGACGATTCGTTGTTGAATATAATTGGCAATCTTAATCGTATTAGTTTCATTAAGTTTATTTTTAGTGACATCTAAGTAAGCTTCATCCAAAGCAACTGATTGATAATTGTCAGTCACGTCGGCAAAAATATCGTGAATTTGATTGGAAACACTACGATACAGTTCAAAATTAGGTGGCGTGATAACTAATTTCTCTTTGGGAATCAAATCAACTGCTTGTTGAGCGGGCATAGCTGAATGAGCTCCGTATTTTCTAGCATTGTAATTAGCTGTGGTTACTACTCCGTGGTGATGGTGTTTTCGTGGGTCTTGAGCTACGATCAAACATTTCTTTTTGTATTCGGGATGTTCCCTTTCTTCCACAGAAGCGAAAAAAGCATCCATATCAACATGGATGACTTTTCTGTTTTCTTCAATTTTAATGGGTATTTTTAAGAAGATAAATACTACCTCTAATCATCCCAAACCCAAGAGTTACCATCACGTTCAAGTAACATTTCTGCGGAATCTGGTCCCATCGTGCCACTAACGTAATTTGGAAATTCTGGTGTTTGACTAGCCCAACGTTCTTCAATCGTATCAATATACTTCCAAGTACTTCTTAATTCATCCCAAAGTGTAAAATGAACACGGTCTCCAGAAAGAATATCGATAATCAAACTCTCATAAGCTTCACGAGCATTGTCGAATTCCTTTTCTTCTGGGAACTTGATGAAATCTTGAGCTGACTCTTTGTAGTCAATTCCGTTGATTAAAATACTGTGACCATCTTTTCTTTCAATCAAAAGTGTCACGACTGTATTAGGTTTAATGCCTAATTCATCAACTTTTTCATTGAAGACGATATCGATTCTTGAAGTCTTATCAGGCATTCTCTTACCAGAACGAACGTAGAATGGAACGCCACTCCAACGATCTGAATCAAATTCAAGTTTACCAGCAGTGAAAGTTTCAATGTTAGAATCTTCCGCTACCTTGTCTTCTTGACGATAGGCGTTTTCTTCACCGAGTTTATCAGTGTCATATTGTCCACGAACAAAATCTTGATCAACTTGCTCTGGAGTCATTTCTTTCAAAGAAGCGAACAAGTCACACTTGTGTTTGTGGATAATTTTGGCATCAGTAGCTTCTGGTTCATCCATAGCTGTGGCACCGATAATTTGCATAATGTGGTTTTGAACCATATCACGAAGTACCCCAGCAGTTTCATAGTATCCACCACGATCTTCAACACCAATTTTTTCAGCCAAAGTCACTTGAATATTTGAAACATATTTGTTATTCAAAGCTTTTTCAAACTTAGGATTGTGTGCACGAAGATCAGGAATAACTTGAACCATCTTCTTACCTAAATAATGGTCAATACGGTAAATATCGTCTTCTGGAAAAGCTTTAGAAATATTGCCGTTCAATTCACAAGCTGAATCTAAATCACGACCAAATGGTTTTTCGATAACCAAACGATTGTAACCGTCAGTCTTCAAACCTTCTGAATTGATGTGTTCAGCAACAGTTCCAAAGAATCTTGGAGCAATTGCCATGTAGTAAACGCGGTTGTGGCCAGCAGAAAATTGATCATCTAGTTTAGCAGCCAAATTCTTTAGAGCAATGTAATGTTCTGAATCATTGACGTCATGTGATTGATAGAAGAAATGTTGTGCAAATTCTTTCATTACATTTTCACTATCATCAAAGTAGTCCTTCAAAGAAGTGATAACAGTTTCACGGAAATAGTCATCACTCCAAGGACGACGAGCAGTACCGATAACGGCAAAGTGATCTTTTAAAAATCCCGATTTATACAAACGGAACAAAGAAGGATACAGTTTTCGATGAGCTAAATCACCAGATCCCCCAAAAATAATAAAAATTGCTGATTTTTCTGTAACCATTTTTAAACTCCTTTGAAAGCATCATGTAATTATATTTTACAACATGAATTATTAAACTTCTTCATTAAACGCTTATTATTTATATAAATATCCTGTTTACTTAGAAATGATATACCCTCAAGTTAGGTTTAAGGCAAGAAAAAATACTTGCTAAGTTTGCCGTCGTCCACAAAAGCCCCGCTTCTTAATCTTAAAGATAAGGTCAAAACACTAAAATCAAAACCTATAAAAAAAGATTGGAGCGCTTGGCTTCAATCTTTTTTTGATTAATTATTTTGTTTCTTCTTTTGTATCTTCTGCATCTTTTGATTCTTCAGCTTTTGGTTCTTCTGTCTTTGAATCTTCAGCTGGTTTTTCATCAGCAGTTTCTACTTTTTCAGTTTCAGCTTCTTTTGGTTCTTCGGCTGGAGCTTCTTTCTTTTCATTCTTTGCTTCTGCGCTGTCTTCTTTAGCAGCTGTTACGCTGTTACCTGGTTCAGCACGACGAATGAAGTTTAGGTCAAATGTTAGATAAATTCCGTCACAATCTACGACAACTTCTTTGTTGTCACGATCGATTGATGCGATAACACCTTTGATACCACCAAGAGTAACGACTTTGTCACCTTTGTTCATACCTTTAAGCATTTCTTGACGTTTTTGTTGTTGCTTCTTTTGAGGACGAATTGATAAAAAGTACATACCAACGAACATGATAACGACAAAAATCATGAGTCCCATTGATCCACCAGCACCTGCAGCACCTAATGTAAGCATATTCAAATTTTCCACCTCTTAATAATTTGCATAAGTATAGATTAACAAAAATTTTCCTGTCTTTCCACACTAGTAGGTTTTTCTTATCAAAATCTTCTAAAAATTCTTAGCATTTTCTTTGTTGAAACCGTAATCTTCAAAGACGTGTTCTCTAAATTCTAGTAAATTGTCATCTTTGATAGCTTGACGAACGCCTTTCATCAAGTTCAACAAGAAGTACAAATTGTGGTAACTAGTCAAATGTGTACCGAACAATTCGTTGGCGTTGATCAAATGACGAATGTAAGCACGTGAGTAATTACGACATACGTAACAGTCACAGTCGGGATCGATTGGACCGAAGTCTCTTGCATATTTAGCATTCTTAACTACTAGACGGCCATGAGTTGTCATACAAGTACCATTTCTGGCAATTCTTGTTGGCAAGACGCAGTCAAACATGTCAATTCCTCTAATTACACCGTCGATCAAGGAGTCAGCCGTACCTACTCCCATCAAATAGCGAGGTTTGTTCTCTGGCAATAGTGGTGTTGTAAAATCAAGGACACGATTCATTTCGCTCTTTGATTCACCAACTGAAAGTCCTCCAATTGAATAACCGGGGAAATCCATACTTACTAAATCTTTGACACTTTGCTTACGTAGATCTTCAAACCCTGCACCTTGAACGATACCAAACAAAGCTTGCCAATCAGGATTACGATGAGCTTTTAGACCACGTTCAGCCCAACGACTAGTTCTAGCAACAGATTTTTTGATGTAGTCATAGCTTTCGAAGAATGGTGGACATTCATCCAAACTCATCATGATATCTGGGCCTAAGTAATTTTCAATCTTGATGGCTTTTTCTGGTGACAAGAATTCACGACGACCATTCAAATGGTTTCTAAAATGAACTCCGGCTTCAGTGATATCACGAGTTTTAGCTAGTGAAAAGACTTGAAAACCACCAGAATCAGTCAAGATACCTTTGTCCCAATTCATGAATTTGTGCAAACCACCGGCTTCTTTAACAATGTCTTCACCAGGGCGCAACCACAAGTGATAAGTATTAGCCAAAACGATTGTAGCACCAATTTTTTCTAGGTCTTCGGGTGCCATGTTTTTAACTGAAGCTTCCGTTCCAACTGGCATGAAGATTGGTGTTTCAAAAGTTCCATGTGGTGTTTCTAGCATACCTAAACGTGCACCAGTATGCTTTTCTTTTTTAATTAATGTGTATTTAACAGCTGGTTCCATATATTCCCTCTACTTAATGAACATTGCATCGCCGAAACTGAAGAAACGATATTTTTCCTCAACAGCGTGACGATAAGCGTTCAAGATATTTTCACGACCAGTAAATGCAGCAACTAACATAACCAAAGTTGATTTTGGCAAGTGGAAGTTAGTGATAAATTCATCGACAACTTTCCATTCGTAACCAGGTTTGATAAAGATGTCAGTCCAACCACTGTCGGCTTTGATTTCTCCATTAAACTTAGTACCGATAGTTTCCAGCGTTCTGATTGAAGTAGTTCCAGTCGCAACGATCTTGCCACCGTTTTTCTTAACTTCATTCAAAGTCTTAGCTGAATCTTCATCCAAACGATAAAATTCTGAATGCATTACGTGCTTATCAACGTCAGATTCGGTCACGGGTCTAAATGTTCCTAGACCAACGTGCAAAGTTACATAAACTAATTTAACGCCTTTTGCTTCAACTTGTTTTAGCAAATCTTTAGTCCAGTGTAATCCAGCAGTTGGAGCAGCGGCTGAACCATTTTCTTTGGCATAAACAGTTTGATAACGGTCAGGATCATCGAGTTTTTCTTTGATGTATGGAGGAAGTGGCATTTCACCTAATTGTTCCAAAATCTCCATGAAGATTCCTTGGTAATGAAATTCGATGATTTTTCCACCATGTTCAAGGTTTTCCAAAACTTCAGCTTCTAGTTGACCATCGCCAAATTGAACCTTTGTACCAACTTTGGCACGACGAGCTGGCTTCATCAAAACTTCCCACTTGTCACCTTCGATGTTGTTCAACAACAATACTTCTTCGTGGCCGTCAGTGTCTTCTTTAGTTCCATACAAACGAGCTGGTAAAACTCGAGAATTGTTCATAACTAAAGCATCCCCAGGATTCAAATAATCCAAGATGTCATAAAAATGCTTGTCTTGATATTCACCTGTTTCGTGGTCCAAAACTAGTAGTCTTGAGTGATCACGGTCTTTGATAGGTGTTTGGGCAATTAGTTCTTCTGGTAAATCATAATCAAAATCTTCAGTTGATAGTGACATTAATGTAATCTCCTTTTATGTGGTTTAATAAAATTCTTTAGATACGCCAAAACGAGTAAATCGCTTTACTCGTTTTTTTCGGGATAAGGTATTCCCATGTGTTCATAACCTTTTCTCGTCACGACACGACCCTTGGCAGTTCTCTTCAAGAATCCCATTTGCATAAGATATGGTTCATAAACTTCTTCAATTGTTTCTTGGTCTTCACCAATATTAGCAGCGATGACTTTTAGACCGACAGGACCACCATTGTATAGTTCAATGATCATCTCTAAAATTCTGCGATCCAAATGATCTAATCCAGCATCGTCAACTTGTAATTGATTCAAAGCAGATTTTGCCATCTTGTAATCAATCGTATCTTGATTAGCCACTTGAGCAAAATCGCGGACACGTTTTAACAAACGGTTGGCAATTCTAGGTGTCCCACGGGATCTTCTAGCAATCTCATGAGCCCCTTCTTCATCGACATTGATGTTTAAAACTTGTGCAGAACGGAAAACAATTTTAGACAATTCATCTATGGTATAGTACTCCATTCTTTCGACAATTCCAAACCGATCTCTTAGTGGAGCAGAAAGTTTTCCGGCAGCGGTCGTTGCTCCAATCAAAGTGTAAGGCACTAGTTGGTGATGCAGTGAACGTGATTCGCTACCTTGCCCAACGATAATATCAATGTAGAAATCTTCCATGGCTGAATATAAAACTTCTTCAACCGCTCTAGGCATACGGTGAATTTCATCAATAAATAAGACGTCACCTGGTTCTAGTTCATCCAAAACAGCTACTAAGTCTCCAGATTTTTCAATCGAAGGACCAGTTGTCGTATGAATGTTGACGCCCATTTCATTAGCGATAATCATAGCCAAAGTTGTCTTACCTAACCCTGGAGGTCCATATAGTAAAACGTGGTCTAGAGTTTGTTGGCGTTGTTTGGCAGCTTTGATATAAACATCTAATTCTTTTTTAGCTTTTTCTTGACCCAAATATTGGTCAAAACTTTGGGGACGGAGCGTTTGTTCAACGATATTTTCAATATTATCTAATGAATCGGCATCCGTTAAACGTTCATCATCATTTTCGATAATTGACACCTCCCTAACTCAATAATTTTAATCCGGCACGTAAGTATTCGTCGGCAGATTTGAGATTTTCTTTTTCTAATTGTGATTTTACTTTGCTGATTTCTTTAGCTGAATAACCTAATGAATCTAAGGCTGCTAATCCATCTTCTAATTCTTGATTGCCGGTACTTAAGACAGCTGGAGTTTCACCTAGTGTCATTTGACCTTCTGCGGTAAATTTACCAGATAAATCCAAGATGATTTGTTGAGCCGTTTTCTTACCAATCTTAGGAAACTTAGTTAAGAATTTGACATCGTCATTTTCAATCGCATGGATCAACCCTTGCAAGTCTTGCCCAGCTAAAATGGCTAGAGCACTCTTTGGTCCAATTCCTGAAACGCTGATTAAATGTAAGAAAATATTTTTCTCATTCAAATCATAAAAGCCATACAATGATTGCTCATTATCACGGACGATTTGTTCAACGTAAACTCTTGCTTCTTGATTTTCTTCGTAACGATAAGGATTTGCCACTTGTACTTTGTAGCCGACCCCTTGGACATCCACCACAATATATGAAGGAGTCACTGATGTTATTAAACCATTCAAATATTCAAACATAATTTATTCACTCTCTCTAGTATCGTGTGGATCTTGGATTCTCTTGAACATTTTCTCGAGATCCTTGTTGCTGAACTGTACTAAAACAGGACGACCATGCGGACAATTGTAAGGATTTTCAGCTTTAGTCAAATTCTCCAATAACTTTCGTGCTTCATTATCAGTTATGTGATGATTAGCTTTGATAGCTCGCTTACAACTCATCATGATGGCGTTCTTCTCACGGAAACTTGCCACACTAATTTTAGAATCATTTAGAACATAGTCAATCATTTCTTTAATAGTCGATTCCTCTTGTCCGGGCACAAACCAAGTTGGATGAGTATTGACGACAAAACTGTTTTGACCAAAGTCATCTAAATACAAACCGATGCTTTCTAAAACTGGTTTCTTTTCCTTGATCAAGATGCTTTCAGCGTTGGGATAATCCAAGACGATTGGGACTAACAGTTTTTGTTGGTCGTTGGAAACTTTACCAATTTCTTTGCGATAGTATTCGTAATTAACTCGTTCTTGAGCAGCATGTTGGTCTATCAAGTAAAAACCATCTTCACTTTCAGCGACTAAATAAGTTCCATGGATTTGACCGATATAGCGCAAATCCGGGAAACCAATTGCCTCTTCCTGTGATACTGGTTCTTGTTGCGTTGCTTGTTGAGAATCTACTACTCGAACTTTTTGGTCGTTTTCTTGTTTGAGACGTTGATCCCAAGCTTTGAGATGTTTAGGGTCTTTAAAAATTGGCATCCCATCCATTGGTGTTTCTACGGGCGTTTCTGGTGACATTGGACGTTGAAACTCTGGTCCCGGTTCAGCTGTGGCTGTCATTAGTGGTTCGTTGATTTTGTCGATAGTTGAAATGTCATTTAAGCTAATTTGTTCAGGTCTATAGGTATCGACTTTAGGCGTGATCCCTTTTTTACCGAGATTCTTGACCGCATCAGGAATCAAATTTTGATCTGACAAACGTTCACGAATTCCATTGCTGATCAAGTCGGCGATATGACCTTCATTAGTCAAACGAACTTCTTGTTTTGTCGGATGAACGTTGATATCGACTAAAGCTGGGTCCATGGTGATATCGACTACCGCAATCGGAAATCTGGCCACCATCAACTTCGAACCGTAACCTCTGATAATAGCATTTGTCAGTTGGAAATTGCGAATGTAGCGACCGTTCAAGATTATTGAAATATACGAGCGGTTGGAACGAGTCGTATCCGGTTTTGAGAAGTACCCTTTGATTTGATAATCGGGGTCAGAATTTTCAAAATCGAGCATGTGACTAGCAATCGTCCGACCATAAATTCCAGCAATCGTCTGCTGTAAATTATTGTTGCCAGAAGTCCAAACTAAGTCTTTGCCTTCGTGAATCAAACGAAATGAAATCTCGGGATGACCAATAGCTAAACGGTCAACGATATCAACAATTTTGTTCAATTCAGTGTGCAGCGACTTAACGTATTTCAAGCGAGCTGGTGTATTGAAGAACAAATCTTCAACGGTCATCGTCGTACCTTTTGAACGGGCAAAGGTTTCTTTCTTGATCAATTCATTACCCGAAAACTTAACTCGTTGAGCTGACTTACCGTCAACACTTGTCACAACAGTTAGTTTGGAAACAGAAGCGATACTGGCTAAAGCTTCACCACGAAATCCTAATGTTTTGACATTGAACAAGTCACGGTCAGTTGAAATCTTACTAGTCGTGTGAGGCAAAAAAGCCACTTCAACATCATCACTAGCGATTCCTTTACCATTGTCATTAACTTCGATCGACTTCAATCCAGCTTGAGCGACAGTAATTAAAACTTGAGTAGCTTTGGCATCGATGGAATTTTCCACCAGCTCTTTGACGACTGATGCTGGGCGTTCAATAACTTCCCCAGCTGCAATCTGGTTGCTTAATTCAACTGGTAGTTCATGAATAATACCCATTTTTCCACCTTCTTTTAATTATTATTTGAGTTTCTTTTGCCATTTATAAAGTAAGTTAATGGCTTCAATTGGGGTGATACCCATTAAGTCTTGTTCAGAAATTTCTTTAACCACTTGTGATTCTTTGGTGGATATCTTCTTAGTAGTTGGTTTTGGTTCTGGGAAAAGCGACAATTGTTGTTCGTCGTCATCCATTGTATCAACTACTTCTGGTTGTTCTTTGACTTTTTCGACTGGCTTAACAGCAACTGGTTCACGAATACTTTCAGAAGTCGTCGTGTGAACCGAAGTTTCTTCCAAACTGCTTAAAATCTTGCTGGCACTGTTCAAAACCTCTTCTGGCAATCCCGCTAATTTAGCAACATGGATTCCGTAAGACTTATCTGCAGGTCCGGGCAAAACTTTGTGCAAAAAGACTAAGTCGCCATTTTCTTCAGAAGCATCAACGTGGACATTTTTTAGCCCTGGCAATTGAGCTTCTAGTTCAGTCAATTCATGATAGTGAGTTGAAAACATTGTCATCGCATGAACATTTTTGTCGATGTATTCGATGATTGCTTGAGCTAATGCCATTCCGTCATAAGTAGCTGTTCCACGACCAATTTCATCAAAGATGATCAAACTATTTTCAGTCGCATTCTTTAAAGCATCGTTAGCTTCACGCATTTCTACCATGAAAGTACTGTCACCAGAAATCAAATCATCGGCAGCACCGATTCTCGTGAAAATGTGGTCAAATATTGGTAATTTAGCACTCTCTGCCGGAACGAAACATCCGATCTGAGCCATGATAACGATCAAAGCTAGTTGACGCATATAGGTACTTTTACCGGACATATTGGGTCCAGTTATCAATAAAATATCAGTGTCTTTGTCAAAATTGACATCATTTGGAATGTAACTGTTATTACTCAAGACTTTTTCCACAACTGGGTGACGTCCATTAGTAATTTTTAGTTCGTGTTTATCCACAAATTCTGGTGCGATGTAGTGGTAATCTTCACTGACGACTGCGAAACTTTGAAGGACATCGAGTTGTGACAAAATATTAGCTAAAGCTTGAATACGTCTGATTTGGTCTTTGATTTTTTGGCGAATGTGATCAAATAAGTGATATTCCAACCCTTTTGACTTCTCTTCAGCCTCTAGGATCATGCTCTCTTTTTCTTTTAGTTCCGGTGTGATGTAGCGTTCAGCGTTAACTAGGGTTTGCTTTCTGGTATAGCGGTCTTCTGGGACTTTGTCGATATTGGCCCGACTGACCTCGATGTAATAACCAAAGACTTTGTTGTAGCCAATCTTCAAATTATTGATACCAGTTTCGTCTTGTTCCTTGGCCTTTAGAGTAGCCAACCACTTCTTACCATTCTTAGAAGCATCGAGATATTGGTCAAGCTGGTCGTTGTAACCTTCCTTGATCAAGCCCCCGCCAGTAACGGAAATTGGCGCTTCTTCAACGATAGCTTGGTCGATTAAATCACGGATATCAGCTACTTCGTCGATTTTTTCCACAAAGGCTGTCAATTCGTCATCACCGATGTCTAACAAGATTGACTTAATTTCAGGTACTTGTTGTAAGGAAGTCTTCAACTGGATCAAATCACGGCCGTTGACAGTTCCATAAGCTACTCGACCAGCTAACCGTTCAAGGTCGTAAACCTTTGTTAAATAGTCTTGGAATGATGATCTTTGGAAATAATTATCCAAGAATACTTGTACGAAATGTTGGCGTTGTTTTAACTTATCAACTGAAATTAAAGGCCGAGCTAACCATTGTTTAAGTAGGCGGCTTCCCATGGCAGTTTTCGTTTCATCCAAAAGCCACAAGAGTGTTCCTGATTTTTTATTAGTCCGAATATTTTTGAATAATTCCAAATTGCTTTGAGCAGAATGGTCCATTAATAAATAAGCGGAAGTTTCATATGATTGAGCCGGCTTCAAATGGTCGAGTGAACGCATTTGGGTTTTGATCAAATAACTGATTAACAATTTGACCGTATCGACTTCTTGGTCACTTGAGATCTGTGAGAAATCAAAACTATAATTGTCATCCAACTCATCCAATTTAGAAATCAAGATACCGTATTTACGCAATTGGTCGAGGTATTTTTGTGGAAAATTACCTGAGACAACTGTTTCTTTAGTATCGAGATTTTGCAATTCATTAGTTAAATCCAACTGATTTTTGACTGAGGTAACTTTGACTTCACCAGTGGATAAGTCAGCGTAAGCTAAGCCAAAGACATCTTTGTGCGCTGTGATTGCTGTGATGTAGTTGTTTTCCTTAGCTTGGTTAGCTTTGTCCATGATAGTTCCGGGAGTAACTACTCGAGTCACGCCACGTTTGACCATCTTACCTTGAGCGTCGGCAGGATTTTCTAATTGGTCACAGACAGCAACTTTGTAACCTTTATCCACAAGGGTGTCGATATAGCCCTCGATTGCATGATGTGGCACTCCACACATGGGGATGCCCTCGTCAGCTTTTTTATTACGGGATGTCAAAGTCAGTTCGAGAATCTGTGAACCTTTGACAGCATCGTCGTAAAACATTTCATAAAAGTCACCAACTCGATATAACAAAAAAGCATCTGGATATTGTTTCTTATACTCCAGATATTGCTCCATCATTGGTGTTTCTTTAGTTTTTTGAGGCATGAATTCCCTCCATTAATTCAAGAAAGTTTGATTATTTGGTGTAATTACATAATTTTTGATACTACGTGCATTGTTCGTTTTGTCATTTATCTCAACGACACAGAAATTAATTTGCATGCGACCATCTTCATCAACATCGAAGCGATTAGGTCTTTGCGTTAAAAAGTTATTGATGATTGGTTCTTTTTTGTCACCCAAGATACCGTCATATGAACCAGTCATCCCAACATCAGTCAAGAGTGCCGTTTGCTTGTTGATAACTTGTGCATCGTTAGTTTGAACGTGCGTGTGAGTTCCGACAACTGCCGAGACACGACCAACCATATAATTGGCAAAAGCAATCTTCTCACTAGTTGTTTCAGCGTGGAAGTCAACGAACTTGATAGCATCGTCGTCCAAAGTCTTCAACAAATCGTCAGCGGCTAAAAACGGATTATCAAGTGCGCGCATCATTGCTGTTCCCATCATGTTGATGACGTAGACTTTTTTAGAATTGACGTTGATTTCAATGAATCCACGACCAGGAACATTTTTGCCAGGGAAATTGTATGGACGTAAAATATTTTTCTTAGGATCATCGATGAAGTCTAAAATTTCACGTTTATCCCAAGTATGATTTCCTCCCGTGACCACATCAGCTCCAGCACGAGTGATCTTTTGATAGTCAGGTTCCTTGGTTCCCTTACCACCAGCAGCATTTTCGCCATTGACGATGGTCAGTTGTGGCTTAACCTTCTTTTTGATTTCAGGTAGATACGTTTCAATTGCCTTAATGCCGACAGAACCTACGACATCTCCTACGAAGAGTATTTTCATATTATTTTATCCCCAATCTTTACCTATGATATTGTATCAATTTTAGCGGAAATAAAAAAGGCCAAGCGAACACTTGGTCGTATATTTTAACTCTAAAAAACTTGCTTTTAAACCCAGTTAGAAATTTTATTCTTTGTTATACTGGCGGTGCAAATACAATTAGAAGGAGTTTTTATGAAAAAATACCACATTTTGAGTTTATTTTCGGTTCCTTTTCTTTTAGTACCTTGCACTAATTTGGTTAACGTATCAGCGAAAACTACCACATATAATTTTTTCCCAACTGATAACGGACCAATCGATACTAGTTATTCAGGGACTGTCATTACTATTGGCAATAGACCATTTTTAACACTGTACGCTTTCAACAACAATCGATTCAGCTTGATTCGCAATCGAGCTTTAGCTCCTAAAACAGCTTGGTTTTATGATCAAACTGTTTCTAGAAACGGTGAAATCTATTATCGAGTTGCGACTAACGAATGGATTAAATATGATGAAATTGAAGATTTCAGCGGTCATCACAACCGCAAACATTTTGAGAAAAAGACGATTACTTTGAGAGTTGGTCCGGTCTTGCCCGCCCCTATTTTTGATGGGAATTTCAATAATACTGGGAAGACTTTAGCCGTTGGTAGTGAGTGGATTGCTTTCGAGAAACCTGTTTATTTTGAGGATGACGCTTATTATCAGATTGGGAAAGATGAGTTTGTCGCTGGGGAGAGAGTTATTAATTTACATTGAAGTTAATTCAAGAACTGAGTATATACTGCTCGGTCCTTTTTATTTTGGAAGAAGTTGTCATATTTATTTAATTTCAAATTTTATCTCAAATTAAGTAATCGGTTACACATTTTGATATACTGGCAGTGAAAAAATATCTAGAAGGAGTTTCTTATGAAGAAAAATCATGTTTTGAATTTATTTTCATCATTATTTCTTTTAGCATCATGTACTAGTTTAACAACTGTATCAGCACAAACCATCGATTATAATTCTCCAACTATCGATAATGGTCCTATTGACACAAGATACACAGGCACAATAACTACTTTAGATAATAAACCATTTTTGACACTATACTCATTAAACAATAATCAATTAACTTTAATTAGAAATAGAGCTTTAGCACCTAATACATCCTGGTATTACGATCAAGTTATTTCAAGAAATGGAAATATCTATTATCGTGTCGCTACTAACGAATGGATAAGAATCGATGAAATTCAAAATTTCAATGCGCAACGGAATGAAGAGCAAACATCTAGAAAGACAATAACTATAAAAATCGATGATATTTACCCTGCTCCAATTTATGATATTAATATGAATGACACAGGGAAAACTTTGGCAGCTGGTTCTTCATGGACTGCTTTTGAAGATCCTGTCTATATAAAGGACGCTATTTTTTACCAAGTCGGAGATAATGAATATGTTTCTTGGATAAATGTTATTAATCCGGATACTGGGAAAGATTATCACTGGTAATCGTAAAATGAGATTACACAATTCAAAGCCCTTATTTAAAACTGCTTTTACTCAGATCTCCAAAACAAGTATTATTAAAATATAATAAAAAATAAAGGGTATTTGTATACAGCATGAAAAATAATATTCCTAAACCATTGGTTGAAAAAATAAAATACGATTCTGTATCTTTAAAGAAATTCGAGAATAAGCTTGTCTCATCTCATGACAATAAAGAGGATGAGATACTTTTTAGATACCCCACAATTTACATTGTCAACGATAAGTATAAGCAGGGAAAAGGTTCAAAGAAAATCAAAAATAATGAATACTCTGTTTACGTCGGCGAAACAAATGATATTAAACGTCGTACCAACGAGCATTTATTAGTAGATTCAAAGAATGAAGAATTTTGGCAAAAAATCAAGGATTCTTCCAATTCTGAAATGTTTTTAATTGGTCATGAGCATTTTAATAAATCTTTGACTTTAGATCTTGAAAATAGATTAATGCACTATATGTCAGGTATCGAAGCTGTAAAGAGCATTTCCAATAAACGTACCAATCAGCAAAATAAGTATTATACTTCTGACGAATTAGATACTATTTTTGAAAAATTATGGGCAGAATTACGCAATAAAAAGCAAGATCTCTTTCCTAGTATTAATGTCATAAAAGACTCTGCTATTTTTAAATCTTCTCCTTTTCAAAAGTTAACCTTGGAACAATTTGAAGCTAAAGACCAAATTATTGCAAAAATTGAAGAAAATTTAAATAGAGAAAAAAGTGGTCAGCTCATCTGGGTAACTGGAGAAGCAGGAACTGGAAAAACAGTTTTACTTAGTAATTTGTTTTATGAACTGTATAAGTCGGCTGCTGAAAACAGCGACAATGTAATTTTGCGAAATAAAACAGTATCACTTTTAGTTAATCATGATGAACAAGTAAAAGTATATCAACAAATAGCATCAAAATTAGGTATGGTTGACGATAATAATCCCGAGATGGTAACTAAACCAACACATTTCATTTTGAATCACACTCCGGAAGAAAAAATCGATGTTGTCTTGGTAGATGAAGCACATTTACTTTGGACACAAGGAAAACAATCTTATAGAGGTAAAGATCAATTAACTGATTTACTAAATCGTGCGAGAGTTGTAGTTGCCGTATTTGACCCAAGCCAAATTCTTACCACTGAAGAATACCGCTCGTTAGATTGGATCCAAAAATCTAAACTAAATGCTATCTCTCACAACAATTACATTAAATTAGAAAATCAAATGCGTATTCATGGTAATAAAGAAACCGTTAATTGGATTAGAACACTTGTCGACGAATCAACGATAAAAAATATCCCAAGAGATGATTCATTTGATCTTAAAATCCTTAAAACTCCTCATGATTTATTAAAAGCTATAAAAACTAAAGCTAAAGATGAAAAAAATGGTATATCTAGATTGCTAGCAACTTTTGATTGGAAATATGTTAATGGCAAAAAGGATGAAAATGGTAATCTATGGCAAGTAACTGTTGGAGACTTCTCTATGCCTTGGAATCTTCAAATTTCTGCACCTGCAAAAATTAAAGAATTACCTTGGGCTGAACAGCCTCAAACAATTGATGAAATCGGCTCGACTTTTACAATTCAAGGCTTTGATTTAAATTATGCTGGAGTAATAATTGGTCCATCTGTAAAATATCGTAATGGAAAAATTATTTTTGACAAAAAAGCTAGTAAGAATAGAAAAGCTACTCAAAAAAGAAATGGCAAAATCGACAACTCTCAAGAATTTTTAAAGAATGAATTAAATGTTCTCTTAACTCGTGGTGTTAATGGATTATACATATATGCTGTAGATAAAGAATTACAAAATCAATTATTAAAGGCTCAGGGGGAATAAAAATGACTGATAATTCTATGGACTTAGTTAACAAATTTCGTGATGATCGTAATTGGCGCCAATTTCACAATGAAAAAGATTTAGCAATTTCTATATCGCTAGAAGCTTCAGAATTATTGGAATTATTTCAATGGAAAAAATCCGAAGATGTCGTTAGCAAAAAGCAAAAAGAACTCAAAGAAGAATTAGCAGATGTTTTAATTTATTCTTACATGATGGCTGACAATTTGAATCTTGATGTTGATGAAATAATTGCTGAAAAAATAAAAAAAGATAGCATCAAATATCCTGTTGATAAAAGTTTTGGAAATAGTAAAAAGTATACGGAGCTATAAAAATAAGGACTTCCCTTAATTCGGGAGTCCTTATTTATTTGATCTTAAAACATCTGCAAAACCCCAACCACCACAATCGGCACAATCAAAGATGGTAAGAGGTTTAACACTTTAATTTTCTTAATATTCAACAAACCTAATCCAGAAGCCAAAATCAAGATTCCACCAACCACGGTCAACTCAGTGATCATGTCGGCATTGATTGAATTTTGCAACAACATGGCGATCAAGTAAATACTACCTTGCCAACAAAATACTGCCACTGCTGCGAAAGCCATTCCGAAGCCAAACGTTGACGCTAAAACTATCGAAGTGATTCCGTCCAACATCCCATTGGTGAACAAGAATGTGTAGTCTTTGTTCAAAGCAGCTTGAATTGGTCCTAGAATCGACAATGAACCGATACAGTACAACAAGATCCCGGTTGCTAAACCTTCTGCTAAATTACTTTTTCCATCGGCACTAGGTTTGGAAAACTTCCCTACTAAATTATCAAAATGCTTCTCTAAATCAAGCCACTGTCCAATAACACCGCCAACTGCCAAACTGACGATGAACAATACGGGATAGTGGCTTTTTGGCATGTGTTGCACAACTGCATTGATACCAACTGCCATCGCAACGAGTCCTAGTGCTTGCGTCAGAATCTCATTATACGCAGGCTTGATTCCTTTTTTGAAATAACTACCGGCAAAGCTGCCCACTAAAATCATGGCAACATTAAAAAACGTCCCTATCATGAGATCCCCCCTCGTAAATTCATTAACAAAAATTATAAACTCTCTAGTCACTAGAGGGTCAATTGTCTTTAATAGGAATTTTAATCTCTGTCACATATTTGTCAAAATCATCCGTAATACCATAATCAATCAAAGCTGTCTCAACCGCTGGACCAATAATTTCAAAATTATGCTTTTGACAATATTGCAATAATTTTTGATACTGAATCGCTGCCGTATCGTGAGTTCCATGAAACCTCAAGCGAACGTATTTACCAGCTCTCAAAATCCCAGTTGCATCCCCTGAGTCCCCTGGTTCTAAAATCAACAACAAACCGTTATAACTGTCAAAATGTTCTCGCAATAGATTTTCTTCTGACACAGTTAGAGCAATTTTTCCTAAAAAGATATTTTTGTCCAATCCAAAACGTTTCCGCAAAGTTACAATTGGAAATTCAATATCATCACTAGGTTGATAATCTTCATCCAAATAAACGACTGATATCGCTGGTAAATCAACTATTTCAATCTTGTCCAAAGTACTATTGACTGCATCCTCAACTTGATTGATTCGAGCATCGATTCGCCGATCAATATTTTCTAACGCTGTAATTTGTTTTCTAACTTGTAGCTTCTGCTCTTTTAACATAGCTTCTAATTTACTAGTATCTCGTGCATCAAAAAATTGTTTAATGGCATCAATCGGCAAGTCTAAAGCTCGCAAATAAGTGATGACATTTAAACGCTCAAATTGTTGAGTAGAATAATAACGATAATGAGTTTTATTGTTGATTTTTGCTGGTTTCAATAAACCGACTTCATCATAATATCGAAGCGTTGGAACCTTGATATTAAAGAGTTTTGAGAGTTGCCCAATAGTAAAAAGTTGATCCACGTTTGGTCTCCTTTGAGTTAATTAGGTTGATTCAATTTATGAAAGAAAAATCATTAATAACTGAATCAAAAGGATATTTGTTTCATTTTATAATACTTAATGTATAGATATATTCTAAATTAAGAAACTTTATATAAAAGTATTTCTACCACGGGGGAAAAACAATATGAGAGATTATAAGACGATTCCCAAACTATTCTTGCTCTTTTTTACAGCTTTGTTGATGGTTTTAACTTTTAATACCACAACTGTCAAAGCCCTTAATCAAACTGACGTTGAAAACGCCGAAAAAGTCATGCGTAAGTATGATGGTATTAATAATTGGCAACTCAAATCCAATAATCCTTCCAATGACTATGACACGATACCTATAGGTGGCAATATTTCAATCGGATACGCATTTGGTTCCGTACGTGATGCCAGTGGTAACGTCAAAGCTGGCGATACTACCATTACAAAAGCCAGCACGACCGGTACCGTCAATGGTGCACCAACAATTAATAATTCTAAAATTAATATTTTTCTAGATTATAATGGCAAATATTATGGAATTCTGCATCAAAATAAAGACGCCTACATTGGCGGTAATCCAGGCGCCGCATCAGATACTTCAATTGATTTTGCGTTTCCTACAGGTAATAGTGATTCATATTTTTATAAAGATATGAATGTTCTTAATAAATTATCAGTATTTGATACATCAAATAATACTAGTAAATTATTTTATGTTGGAACTGATTCTAATAAGAAAAAAGTTTTCAAACTGGTGGGATACTATGGTCCAAAAAGTGTTTATGTAGAAATGGTTTTAAGACCTTCCCCATCTGGTTCACCTGTCGTACAACGTGAATTGTATGTTTATAATGGTGGCTCTAGTACTGCTCAAATCCAGACCTTTTATGGTGAAGATACAGGATTAAATCCTAATAATGATGATCAAACAGTTGATAATGTCCCAATGTTCGCTATTGGTGGCGGTCAAGGACTTTATCTATTAAGTGGCTCTAACTACAATCCCGCTTCTAAATTATTCGTTACAAATAACGTTGATGGTGGTTTCCAAGACTTTATGGGTAGAGTTTTGACAAATCCAACTAATTGGGGTGTCAAAGGTAAAGTCAATAATACTGGTTCTAATATTAGTGATCCTAGTTTACCTTGGGTTGCAACCCCTTCTGATAGTCAAATTGGTGATACAAAAGCGGCTGCCGATGCAGATCTACTAAAGGGTTCAAATTACGGTCGTGAATACGATATCGTCGATGGTAATGGTAAACAAGATACCGCTTATACATTAAGATGGCCACAAGAGAACCTAGCAGTTGGACAAGTCAGTAAATACGTTTCTAACATTGGTGCAACAATATCAGGTTATGCTATTCCTACTGTCAAAAAAACCTACACCAACGAAACCTCAACTGATGGTAAGAATCACGTCGGGGATAAATTAAACTTCACGTTAACTGTCAGAAACGATGGTTACAACTCAAATTGGCAACTAACTAGAATATTAGATGAATTGCCTAAAGGATTGACTCTTGATCCTAATTCTGTAAATACTTCTATGGCTAATGGTGACACGATCGACTTTAATCCTGGGACTTCAATTCCCGATAAAACTTCAACTAAATACACGTTCAGTGCCACAATCAATAATCAAGCTCCTTATAATTTAACCGATGGCAAATTAACTAATAAGGCTGAATTCACTGGTAACAATAAAGGACAGAGTGATTCGAAGACTTATGAAGCTAGTGTCGACATCCCCGTTGAAACACCAACCTTCAAATATCGTTTCACTAAACAAGTCAGAAATAATACCAATGATCCAAACGGTGCCTTTTCTAGTGAAACGACTGCCAAACAAGGCGACATCATCGACTACGAAGTCCAATTTATCAGTAATGGTACTTCCAATGTAACTGGTGGTAATTTCAAAGATGACTTACCTGCTGGACTAGAATTGGTTCCTGGTAGTGTGGCTTTAAACGGCGTTAAACAAAATGACTTGAATTTCTCACTTGGAACTTTATCCAATACCATAACTAACAAAATAACTTTTCAAGCCAAAGTCACGGCTATCGATCAAACTACGGCTTCTAATACAGCCTATATGACCAATATAACGACTAATACCGGCCAGCAATACGACAGTATTCAAACTGAAGAACCGGCGGTCGTCAACATTGAAGCGGCACCGCAAACAACTTCATTCGTGGAAGTTCCTACTAGTATCGACTTCGGTAGTGTCAATATGACCGATTCAGAGCGAATTTTACCAAATGTCAAAACTACTGGTAATTTAATTATCAATCACACTGCTGAAACACCTTTCCAAGTCAGTGTCAGTTATGACAACAACAACGCTCCTTTAACTAATGGTAGCGACAAGTTGATCAATGACAATGACGATGCCATGTTCTTCCATCAAGCTAGCAATGAATCCAATAACTGGAGAACCGTTTCAACATCCCCCGTTCCAATCAAATCAGAAGGATTTTCCGGTCAAATGTTGAATCAATCATTGAATGACTATATTGGTGCCAAGAAATGGAAATTAAGGGTTCCTGCCAACAGTAAATCTGGTAAGTACACTGGCCAAGTAACCTGGACGATTGCCGACACAATCAATTAATTCAAAAAAATAAAGCTATTATTTCAAAGAAAAATTTTGGAATAATGGCTTTTTTCATTTCGTGAAAGAAAAAGACTGAATAACTGAGTCGTTTTGTTAATAAATTCACTATATAATATGTGTTATAAAGATATATTCAAAAATGAGAGATTTCATATAAATATATTTCTATGGGGGAAAATAAAATGAAAGGTTATCAATCGATTCCCAAAATATTTTTATCAGTTTTCACAGTCCTGTTGATGGTTTTAACTTTTAATACTACTAATGCAAAAGCTGCTGCAGCAACCATCTCTAAGTCCGCTGTTACGGATGCAGAAAAAGTTATGAGAAAATATGATGGCATTGACTCTTGGACTTTTAAAGGAGACTTAGCAACTAACGAAGTCGGAAAAATTCCAATTGGTGGAAATGTCTCTTTAGGTTACGCCTTCGGGGCAGCTCGTGACGTTAGCGGAAATGTTAAAGCCGGTGATAAAACCATTTCACATCAAAGTACTGTTTTGTTTCCCAAAATATCAAATTCGAAAATAAACATTTTTCTAGACGATAATGGTAAATACTACGGTATTTTACATCAAGGTGAAGATTCTTATATCGGCGGATCTCCCGAAAATGCATCTAACACTTCAATTGATTTCGCGTTATTGGAAAGTAGTCAAAGTGCTAGTAATTTTTATGCAGATATGAATTTGTTAGCAAATGCCTCTCAAATTGATTCTGCTAATGGTGGTATTTATAAATTATTTTATACTGCCACAGACAAAAATGGTCAAAAAATACTTAAAATGGTCGGACATTTTTATAAAAAAGGTGTCTTTTTTGAAATAGTACTCAGACCATCTCCTAGTGGCTCTCCAGTTCTTCAACGTGAATTATATGTATATAACCCAGGGACAAAAAATGTTACTTTTCAACCTTTCTATGGTGAAGATACAGGATTGAATCCAGATAATAACGATAACAGTTCAGTTGATAACGTTCCTATGTTTGCCATTGGTGGAGGATTAGGATTATACATCGAAAGTGGCTTAAAAAATTCTGAATCAAAACTATTTATTACTAACAATATAGATGGTGGGTTTAAGGATTTTATGGGTAGAGTTCTTGCCTATCCTGATAACTGGAGTATCAAAGGAAAAGACCCCAATAAAGTTGAAATTTCTTCTCCAAAACTTCCATTCACAACAGAAGAAAATCCTTCCGCCAATATAAGTGGTGATACCAACGCTGCAGCTGATCAAAATCTAATGGTGGGAAAAAATAATTCTGGTCAAGAATACAAGATTGTTAATGGTGATGGAAAGCAAGATACTTCATACATTTTAAGATGGCCTTATACTACCCTAGCACCAGGAAATGTAGCGAAATTTGTTTCAAATATCGGTGCGACTGTTAAACCTTATGCCATTCCAACTGTTAAAAAAACCTACAAGAATCTCACTTCTAAAGATGGAACTAATAATGTAGGCGATAAATTACACTTTACTCTATCAGTAAGAAATGACGGTTACGGTTCTAATTGGATAATTTCTAAAATCAAAGATGACTTGCCAAACGGCCTAACCATCGATCCTAATAGTGCTCTGATAAATGAAAGTGGAACTGGAATTGATTACAACCCTAATACCGGCGTTACCGATGGCGCAACTGCAACCTATGAATTTGACGCCACTATTAATAATAAAGCTCCTGTTTATGCAACTAATGGAAAAATCACTAATACGGTTCAATTCACTGGTTACAATAAAGGCTTCAGTGATACCAGAACTTATGAAGATAGTGTCGATATTCCTATTGAAACACCAGACTATGCCTACGATTTTACTCATCAAGTACGTAACATCACTGCTGATCCTAACAGTGACTTCTCCGATACTGTAGACGCTACTACTGGAGATCAGCTTGAAATCAAGTCCGTTTTCACGGCTAGTGTAGGTACAGTACAAGATGCTAAATATAAAAATAAAGCTCTCGATGACAATGGCGATCTTTTAAACAATGAAAAAGATAAACTATCACTAGTCTCTGGTAGCGTCCAAATGAATGGCGTACCTGTCCAAGATGCTATTCAAAGCGGTCTGTACACAGAATATACACCTGCTGGCCAGCCGAATACATTTGTTTATAGAGTTCAAGTAAACAGCTCAACTGACGAAATAATTCATAACAGCAGTACAATGGAAGATGTAAAAGATGTCAATAATAAAGTTCTAAGCATTGGTCCTTCAGATAGCATCTCCATTCATGTTCATCCCCCAATCCCAACAACCTCCTTCATCGAGGTCCCAGAACTAATCGACTTCGGCAGCATCAACTCCACTGGTACCGAAAAGATGCTGACGAACAAACAAACCAAGGGAAATCTCATCGTTAGTCACAGCGCTGAAACTCCATATCAAGTTTTAGTCAGCTACGATAATAACAGTGATCAAGCTCTGGCTAATGGTGATGAAAAATTGATTCAAGATGACGGCTTATCCTTATTGCTCGACAACAGTTCCAATGAAGCAGTTGATGATTGGGAACCATTATCTACTACAGGAATTCCCATCAACAATCAAGAATTCATCGGCTCTGATGAACCACTGGATCTTACCAAGTATGTCGGTTTAGATAAATGGAAATTAAGAGTTCCTAGCACAGCAAAATCTGGTAAGTATACTGGTCAAGTAACTTGGACGATTGCTGATACTCCAGTTGAATGAGGCACAAAAAAAGCGTTAGTAGACAATCTACTAGCGCTTTTATAATTATTATTTATTAAGGGGATAAATTACATCATACCGCCCATACCACCGGCAGCAGGGTTACCAGCAGCAGGTGCAGCGTTGTTATCCTTTGGTTCTGGCTTGTCAGCAACAACTGCTTCTGTTGTCAACAATAGTGATGCAACACTGGCAGCATTTTGTAGTGCTGAACGTGTTACCTTAGTTGGGTCGATAATTCCGGCATCAACCATGTTTTCCCACTTGTCAGTAGCAGCATTGAAACCAATTTCGTTTTCTTGATCCTTGATGTGTTCAACGATAACTGAACCTTCAAAACCAGCATTTTCAGCGATTTGACGTAGTGGTTCTTCCAAAGCACGAGCAACGATGTTAATACCTGTTTGAACGTCGCCTTCAGCCTTCAAAGCAGTTACTTTATCTAGTACATTCATCAAAGCTGTACCACCACCAGCAACGTAGCCTTCTTCAACAGCGGCACGTGTAGCGTTTAGAGCATCTTCAATTCTGTATTTACGTTCTTTAAGTTCTGTTTCAGTAGCAGCACCAACTTTAACAACAGCAACACCACCAGCTAATTTAGCTAGACGTTCTTGTAATTTTTCTTTGTCAAAGTCTGATGTTGATTCAGCGATTTGCTTCTTGATCAAGTCAACACGTTCGCTGATAGCATCCTTGTTACCTGAACCTTCAACAATAGTTGTGTTGTCCTTTGTAACAGTAACTTTACCAGCTTGACCCAATTGATCCATTGTTGTGTCTTTTAGTTCAAGACCAAGATCAGAAGTAATAACTGTACCACCAGTTAATGTAGCGATATCTTCTAGTTGAGCCTTACGACGGTCACCAAAGCCAGGAGCTTTAACAGCAACGACGTTGAATGTACCACGAATCTTGTTCAAAACAAGTGTTGGTAATGCTTCACCATCAATATCATCAGCAATGATAAGCAATGACTTACCTTGTTGAACAATCTTTTGTAGTAATGGCAAGATATCTTGGATGTTTGAAATCTTCTTGTCTGTGATCAAGATGTAAGGATTGTCGAGGTCGGCTTCCATCTTGTCGTTATCTGTAACCATGTATTGTGAAATGTATCCACGATCAAATTGCATACCTTCAACAACGTCTAGAGTTGTATCGATACCCTTTGATTCTTCAATTGTGATAACACCATCGTTACCAACTTTTTCCATGGCGTCGGCAATTAACTTACCTGTTTCTTCACTAGCTGATGAAACTGAAGCTACTTGAGCAATATCGCTCTTGCCTGAAACCTTGTGTGAAATCTTGTGAAGTTCATCAACAGCAGCGTTTGTAGCTTTTTCGATACCAGTTCTGATACCAACAGGGTTAGCACCGGCTGTAACGTTCTTCATACCTTCTTTAACGATTGCTTGTGTCAAAACAGTAGCTGTAGTAGTACCGTCACCGGCAATGTCATTTGTCTTTGAAGCTACTTCAGAAACTAATTTTGCACCCATGTTTTCAAAGTGGTCTTCTAGTTCGATGCTCTTAGCGATTGTAACACCATCATTTGTGATTTCTGGTGAACCGTAACTCTTTTCAAGAACAACGTTTCTACCCTTAGGTCCGATTGTTGTTTTAACTGTGTCAGCTAATTTGTTAACACCGTCCATCATCTTTGAACGTGCATCTTCTGAAAACTTAATTTGTTTTGCCATTAAATTCCACACTCCATTTTCTGTAAAAATTTATCTAAAAGTACTTTTATTAGTCAACGATTGCCATGATATCTTTTTCATGAAGGATTAAATATTCATTGTCTTCGTACTTAACTGTTGAGCCTGCATACTTGTCAAAAAGAACTTTGTCACCCTTCTTAACGTTCATAGGTACTGTCTTGCCATCATCAGTAACTAATCCAGCACCGACAGCAACAACTTCAGCTGTTTGTGGCTTCTCTTTAGCATTGTTAGCTAAAACAATACCACCAACTGTCTTTTCTTCTTCTTTATCGACTGTTACAATGACTCTATCTCCAAGTGGTTTTAACAATTTAAATACCTCCAATATAGTAATTCTACGTTTGTTTAACTTTTTTAGCACTCAAACATCTCTTGTGCTAATCACAAGTTTTATATTAACATTATATTGTGAAGTTGCAAGTATTTACCTTTAAAAAATTCGGAGGGAATCATGTCTTACCAAAAAAATCAGTTCTTCACGCTGTTGACCTACATCCTTTTGTTATCGTTAGGGACAGTCCTATCAATGCTCTCTATCACAGGCTCAGCGTATTTTCTCACTATTACCTTAGGATCACTTATCGCAACCGGTGTGATGATTTATTTAGTTAAATTAGGTGGTCCATTAGATTTTGAAAAAAAATCCGATCTCAATCATGATTTACAGTGGATTATCTTAGGTACGATCGGTGCCATCGTAGTTCAATTTGGAATCGGCTTTTTAGATCAATTAGTTTTCCATGCCAGCACTAATTCGCAAAACACGATTGGTTTGTTATTGATGGTCAAAGAATATCCTTACTATTTCCTTTACGTAATGATTGCCGCTCCAATTATGGAAGAAATCATCTTTAGACGAGTGTTCTTCGCTAACTTGATCAAACCTACTAACGTCTATATTGCTGCAATCATTTCTGCGATTATCTTTGCTTTCATGCACCAAGATACGAGATTCTTAGTTTATGTTGCAATGGGATTATGGTTTGCTTTTATTTATTACAAGTCAAAAAATATTTACGTCAGCGCTGGTAGTCATATCATCATGAATGCCATCGTCTTGACCATGAGTATTGCCTAAAAAATAGCCTATCGGTAATTATAAAAATTATCGGTAGGCTATTTACGTGTGTTTAAATCGTTTGTTTCTTACTACATGGAAAATCTAGTCTCCACGCTTGTAGGATGCGACATACTTCTCTCTCTTGTCCTCATCGAACTCATGCTCACTCTTAGCAATGATAACAGTTGCTAGTGAATTACCAACAACGTTAACAGCAGTACGTCCCATATCTACGAGACGGTCAATACCAGCAATGAAGGTCAAACCTTGCATTGGGACACCAATTGTCGAAACTGTGGCTAGTAGCACGACAAATGATGCACCTGGCACTCCGGCCATCCCCTTAGATGTTAACATCAATACTACTACAAGGGTAATTTGTTGCCCAAGCGTTAAATTGATGTTGTAAGCCTGAGCCAAGAACAATGCAGCTAATGATTGATAAATGGCTGAACCATCAAGGTTAAAAGTATAACCTGTTGGAATAACGAACGAAACGATTCCCTTAGAAGAACCATAATCTTGCATTTTTTCCATCATCTTAGGTAAAGCTGCTTCCGAACTAGCAGTCGTTAAAGCTAAAGTAACTTCATTTTCAATAATTCTGAACATTTCATAAAATTTAACGTGGAACAAATGTCCTACAGCTGCCATAACGACAAAGACGAAAAACGCCATTGTTGCATAAGCAATCACAATGAATAATAGCAGTGGTTTAAGAGAATTAAAGCCCATTTCACCAACTGTAACACCGATCAAAGCACAGACACCAATTGGAGCTAAACGCATAACCCAGTTAGTTACTTTGAACATAACATTAGCCACAGCGTTTAAAACATCAACAATAATTTTACCTTGTTTACCAATTGAAGCTGTTCCCAATCCGAACAATACGGAGAAGAAGATAATTGGCAACATATCGCCTTTTCCAAGTGAGGCAAAGATATTAGTTGGAATGATACTCATCAAGATTGACCAAATACCCGAATGTTTGGCTGTTTTAGCGGTCGCAGTATATTGACTAATATCCGAACCTTTTAGACTATGAATATCGATAAAGGTACCGGGATGAGTAACATTAGCGACGATAATACCAATAATAATCGCTATTGTTGTCATAATTTCGAAATAGATTAAAGTTTTTAATCCGATTCGACCAAGTTTTTTAATATCACCCATATTGGCAATACCAACGGTCAAACAAGATATAACGATTGGTAAAACAATCATTTGAATCATGGAAATAAACATCGTACCAATGTTTTGCATGACTTGAATGGCAGCCTTATTCTGATAGAATAACTGCCCCAAGATAATACCTAGGATCAAACCAATGATGATTTGCCAACCTAAGCTTATCCGGAAAAACTTTTGCTTTTGCAATTTTAAGTCCCCTTTAAGTAAGCTTATTTTTAATTATAGAAGACTTTTTATCAAAATGGAAAATGTTAGCGATTCCAAATTAAAGGTTTTTTCATTTTAATTTTAAGGACGAACTATTTTATTTTAATAGTAGTTTAATGTTCTAGTTTTAGTTTAATTTTGGATTTTTTGAGAAAAAATATACGGGTTTATTTCTTTATTCTTTACATAAATAAAGCAAAAAAGGACATCATTAGAATGCAGCAATACACTACAATTCCAATAATATCCTCTGTTAATTTTCTGAAGTAATTTATATCAAAGATAGAAATCACTATGTTCCAGCAATTTTCCAAGACCGAACGGACGACAGCAGTTTAGTCCTCGCCAGATTCTGAAGCGATGATATCCAAATCACCAGACAAAGTCCACTCGTTAATTGTTGCAGGGACAATCAAGTGTGTACCCTTCTTTAAATCATAGTCTTTACCATCAGCAGTAATCTTACCTTCACCGTTTAGAACTGAGATCAATGTGTACTTACCAATTTGGTGGTGCAATTGAACTGGTTCTTTGATTTCCCAGTGATAAACTGAGAAGAATGGTGAAATTGGTGGTTGAACGAAGGTTGTAAACTTGTTCTTGCCAACTTCTTTAGATTGAATATCTAGTTTTGGATCTTTGTGAGGTACTGTGATTGTGTCTTCTGATTGTTTGATGTGAAGATCACGTTTCTTACCAGTAGTCTTGTCAACACGGTCATAATCGTACAAACGATAAGTTGTATCACTACTTTGTTGTGTTTCTAAGACCATGATACCTTTATTCAAGGCGTGAACTGTACCACTTGGTACGTAGTAGAATTCACCTTTCTTAACAGGAACTTTTCTTAATAAGTGATTCCAATCGCCTGATTCGATCATTTGGTCAAGCTCTGCCTTATTCTTAGCATTGTGACCGTAAATCAAGTATGAACCTGGTTCAGCATCGATAATGTACCAGCATTCTGTTTTACCTAGTTCGTGTTCGTGCTTTTCAGCATATTCATTGTCAGGGTGAACTTGAACTGATAGGCTAGCATTTGCATCCAAAATTTTAGTTAAAAGTGGAAATACTTTACCCTTAGGATTGCCAAACAATTCTTTGTGGTCATTCCATAGATCTGCAAGGATTTGACCAGCAAATTCACCATTTACGACTTGTTCTTTACCATGTGGATGTCCAGAAATTGCCCAGCATTCACCAATTGTTCCATCAGGAATGTTGTAACCAAATTCTGTTTCTAGTTTTCTTCCACCCCAGAGTTTCTCATGAAAGACGGGTTTTAAAAATAATGGTTCACTCATAAAAAAATTCCCCCAAAAATTTATTCTATTTCTTCAGTCGTTGACTTATCACGGTCTAAGAAGAAAATCAACGTTTGCAATTCGTTTGCCAAATCGACATAATGCACACGAATACTGCTTGGCACGTTGATGATGACCGGTGTAAAGTTCAAGATTCCACGAACTCCAGCATCAGCTAACAAGTCGGCTGTTGTTTGCGCAGCGTTTGAAGAAACTGTCAAAATGCAGACATCAATCTGTTGTAAGTTAAGTTGTTCCTTTAGTTCACTAATATCGTAAACTGGAACACCACTCTTAACTGTACCGACAATTTCTTTATTAATATCAAAAGCTGCCGCAATTCGAACATTATTTGTCCGAGAAAAGTTATAATTTAGTAAGGCGTTACCTAAATTACCGACCCCAACTAAAGCGACGTTGGTACGTTTGTCTTGATTCAATAATTTCTTAAAGAATGTTACTAAATCGTTTACATCGTAGCCATAACCACGCTTGCCAAGTGCACCTAGATATGAGAAGTCACGTCTAATTGTAGCACTATCAATCTTAACCCCTTCTGATAATTCACCAGAGGAGATTTTTTTTGTACCCTCATCTTTGAGAAATTGGAAGTAACGATAATAAATTGGTAAACGCTTTATTGTTGCGTTTGGAACTGTTGTTTTTGTCATAATTTACCACCATATGTGTGTCATTTCACTAACATTTATACTAAATAAAAATCACAAAAAACGCAACACGTTAAACCTATAAAGACATAAATTATTAATTAATGATAAAATTGTGAATAAGGTGAACTACATCGGCACTAAAGTACCGAGCTTCTAGGAACATTCCATGCTTGCCAACTAGTATTTCAACTAGTCGGTAGAGGCTAGAACTATTTTACTAAGGCTTGTTCCAAGCCATTATTTAATATATTTTTACTTGCATTGATGTCGCGATCATGATGAATACCACAACTAGGACAATCCCATTTTCTTATATCTAACCCATGTTTACCATCATCGTAACCACAATTAGAACAGATTTGACTAGTTTTGAATGGATTAACAACCAGAAATTTCTTACCGTACCATTCACATTTGTATTCAAGCATCAGTCTTAATGCTCTCCATGATTGATTAGCGATGGCACGTGATAGTTTATGATTACCAAGAAGATTTTTGGTTTTCAAATCTTCAATAACAATCAAATCATTATTCTCAACTAATTCACGAGTTATTTTATGGAGATAGTCTTTTCTTTGATTAGCTATCTTCTCACTATACTTAGCTACCATGAGTTTTGCCCTCATATAGTTCGAATATTGTTCTAAAGGTTTTGGATCAATCAATCCAAATTTCTTTTTATACTGGATATCCTTTAGAGCTTGCGTACGTCTTCTAGCTAATCGTTTCTCCCAATAATGTTTCTTTTTAGAAATTTTCTTATCAAATCGGATAGTCTTATACTTACTTCCGTCTGAACAGATTACTAAATCAGAAACACCCATATCAAGACCGACAGACTTGTTTGTCTTTGGCAATTGAGTAATACCTTCATCAACCGTAAGAATGGCGTAATATTTATTAGTTGATGATTTACGTATAGTCACGTACTTGATGATACTAGGGATAGCTTTTTTGTTCTTATATTTCATTACTCCAAGTTTAGGTAATTTGATATAAGAATCATCAATGATTTCAACATTGTTATTAACAAATTTAGATTGATAGCTTTGCTTTGGAAACTTCTTACTTTTGAATCGTGGGAACTTACGTTTCTTACTAAAGAATCCTTTATAATCTTCAAATAAATCTTTATTAGAAACTTGTAGACTGGTGCTTTCAGCTTTTTTTAACCAAGTGTGTTCTTTTTTGAAAGTTGTTAAAATGTAATTCAAGTCAAATGCTTTCAAAGCTTTCAAATCAGGATTATTTTCATGGCGTTTGATCATCATGTCTAGCATATTGTTCCAAACGAAACGATTAGCACCAAAGTTATATTCAATCAGTTCCTTCTGGTAACTATCTGGATAGATGCGTAATTTAATACCCTTTAAGACCATATGAACCCCCTCCCATGATTTGGTATCGTAATTATATCACACAAGGGGAACGTACGTTTGCAAAAACATCTAAAATCGCATAAATCATTGTTTCATCACGCAATAAATTACCGTGTTTTTTTAATTAGCGATTTTTATAAAGGAGCAATCAACTTGATTTTATTACAAGCACAAAACATTACCAAAAATTTCGGAACTAAGAAACTTTTTTCAAATGTCAGTTTCGAAATTCAAGACAATAGTCGCATCGGCCTCGTTGGTCGCAATGGTGTAGGTAAATCTACCCTATTAAAAATCATTTCTGAACAAGAGAGTTATAACAGTGGCAATATTGCACTCAAAAAAGATACCAATATCGGTTACTTAGCTCAGGATTCGGGATTAAATAATGATAATAAAATTTTCGATGAATTGGAGCACGTCTTTGATTACCTTAAAGCTCAGGAAAAAAAGATGCGCGCTTTGGAAGAAAAATTGGCCAATCCAAATGTCGACAACTATGACGATATTCTGAAACAATACGACCAACTCCAAAATACTTTCCGTCAAGAAAATGGCTATAGCTATCAATCCGAAATTAGAAGTGTCCTCAAAGGATTCGGCTTCGACGAAGATGTATGGCAAGATGAGATTTCGACCCTATCTGGTGGTGAGAGATCACGTTTGGCGATGGCTAAAATGCTTTTGGAACATCACGATATTTTACTATTGGATGAACCGACTAACCATTTGGATATCAACACTGTCGAATGGCTAGAAAACTATCTTAAAGGCTACAAAGGCGCATTAGTAATCGTTTCTCACGATCAGTACTTCTTGGACAAAGTCGTTAATGAAATCGTCGAGATCAATCAACACTCTTCAACTCATTACTCTGGCAACTATACTTTCTACTTGCAAGAAAAGAAAAAGAATCAAGAAGTTGCTTGGAAACATTACGAAGAACAACAAGCTGAGATCAAACGAACCGAAGAATACATCCAAAAAAATATTGTCCGTGCTTCAACTACTAAGATGGCTCAAAGTCGTCGTAAGAAACTCGAACATATGGATGTTTTGGACCGTCCTGGCAGTGATCAAGGTTCAGTGCACTTTTCATTTGAAATCGACAAGGAAAGTGGTAATGACGTTCTCTTAGTTAAAGATGCTGCCATTGGCTACGATGACCACATCATGTCTGAACCCATCAATTTGGATGTCAAAAAAGGAGAACGTGTTGGTATTATCGGACCTAATGGTATCGGTAAATCAACTTTTCTAAAATCGATTCTTGGAAAAATTCCAATGATCAAGGGAACATCCCAATTTGGGGCTAACGTTCAAGTCGGTTACTACGATCAGAATTTAAAAGGACTCGATCCTAAAAAAGATGTCTTACACGAAATTTGGGATCTCTATCCTAGACTTGATGAACAAATTATCCGTAAGAAGTTAGGAGCTTTCTTGTTCAGTGGCGATGACGTTCTAAAACCCGTTGCTGGATTATCCGGTGGTGAAAAAGCTCGTTTGACTTTGACCAAATTATCCATGGAACACGATAACTTCTTGATCATGGATGAGCCTACTAACCACTTGGATATTGACAGTAAGGAAGTTCTTGAAGACGCCCTAAAAGAATTCCCAGGAACAGTTCTTTTCGTATCCCACGACCGTTACCTTTTGAATACTTTAGCTAATCGTATCGTCGATATCGGTGAACACGGCAGTAAAATTTATCTTGGTGACTACGATTACTATGTTGAAAAAACTTCTGACACGCCTGTTGTTGAAGAAACTAAAGCAACTCCTTCGGTTAGTGAAAAGAAGATGGAGTATCAACAATCTAAAGAACAACAAAAACAAGAACGTAAATTACGTCGTCAAGTTGAGGATTTAGAAAATCAAATTGCTGAACTAGAAGAAAAGAATGCGGCCATTCAAAAAGAAATGACTAAAGATGAAAACTTAACTTCTTACAGTAAGTTAGCTGATTTACAAAAAGAACTCGATGAGAACAAAGCTAAGCAAGATGAAATCGAGGAAGAATGGACTAACAAATCAATTGAATTGGAAGATTTTAATAGTTAGTTTGTGGCTTATTTTCCGTCCTCCATACCAAAGAAAATTAATAGAAGGTATTATTAGAATTGTGGTATATTGCTGCAATTATAGTAATATCTTCTTTTTTATGTATTCAATTCATCTAAATAGAACGTGAAATTTAGTCGGTAGCATTCAGCCAACGATTTCTATTGCCTATTACCCAGAAATTTGATAACTTTGATTAAACGAAATTAAAAAACGAGGTACTTAACAATAAAACGAGATAATTTTTTAATTAGATTTTTCAAAGGTGTCATCATCGCTTTGGGATTTATTTTGCCGGGGGTTTCTGGTGGTGTACTAGCTGCCATCATGGGAATTTATGAAAGATTGCTTAGTTTCATGGCTCACGTCAGACAAAACTTCAAGCGTGACTTCGTATACTTCTTGCCAATTGGTATCGGTGGTATCGTCGGAATTGGGGTCCTTTCGAAACCTTTAGAATACTTATTAGCTCATTATCAGATGATTGTTCTTTGGGGCTTTGCTGGGACTATTATCGGGACGTTACCTACTTTGATTAAAGAATCCACCTCGCGAACTAATCGTGACAAAATCGATATTATTTGGTTCTTCTCAATGTTTATCGGTGGCGGGTTGTTCTTGTTCTTCATGAGCGAAATCTTTGGAACCATTCCAGCTAACTTCTTTGGTTTCATCATTGCTGGAGCTTTGATTGCTTTAGGTGTTTTGGTGCCAGGATTGAGTCCGTCAAACTTATTGATAATCCTAGGTTTATACACGCCAATGCTACAAGGTTTCAAGAGTTTTGACCCCTTAGTTTTCATTCCGATTGCTATTGGAGGAATCATTTCTATTTTGACCTTCTCAAAAGCCATGGAAAGTTTGATCAAACATCATCATTCCCGGGTTTATCACTTCATTCTCGGAATCGTTTTAGCAAGTACTGTTTTGATTTTAATTCCAAGTCCTTATTCGACGGAGAGTATTTCTTACGTTGGCGTTACTGGTCTGGACTGGATCTTAAGTATCGGATTCTTCATCTTAGGCTGTCTACTAGCACTGTGGATGAGCAATTTAGAGGAAAAATACAAGTAAAAAAATAACGTTGAGATTAATTTCTCAGCGTTATTTTTGTAAGTACTCTTTTTTGATGCGATAAGACGTAGTCATGCGGTCGTCTTGAATCGTCTGGATTGATTGTGAATATTGATGTTCAAAAGTCATGTTATTGCCAGCTTTTAAAGTTTCAATTCCCAATAAATCTTGATAATGCAAAACTTGTCTCATTGTAAACTTGTCGCCTGACAATAAGCCTAAAATTGGGAAATCTAACGTTTCTTGTTCAACGTAACGCATCACATTTGAAAAAGTAATCTCAGGGTTCAATTCAGGATTAGCCGCATAGTCAGTCTTTGCATAATTTTTAAATTGGTAGTCATTTGAATCGATTAGACCATTTCCAAAAGGCAAGGACCACTTTTGAGTCTTTTGGTCCAACTTCACTCGATGCCATGATTCGTCACGACGGGATGAAAATTCATCGCGTGTAGATTCAAATACCACAGCAACGTAATGGTAAATTTTAGTTTTCTTTTCATTGTAAACGGTCAAAAATGGCACAAAAACGTGACTTACATCTATTTTGTAGTAAGGAAAATTCAGTTGTTGAGCCAAATCATCCGCAATATCTGCCAAAGAGTTGTTGGGGCTATGATACTCATACTCTGGTAGCCCAAAGCCTGGTGTTATTTTACTGCTGGAATTCATATAAATACCATCAGTTTGATCGTCATACTTTAAAACTACGTATGAAACTTTAGTTTTAGTTTTCATTAATACACCTCCCCTATTTTGTACCATACTTAGTGATTTTTTTTAAGTGATTTGATTAAATAATTCTCTACAATTGCATTATAGTTCCAAAAAAATATCTATGGCAATAAAAAAATACCGGTAACTAGACCGATATTTTCTAAATTAGTTTTTGAATGAATGAATTGGTGCTGGAATTCGACCACCACGATGAATGAAATCAGCTGGTGAATTGGTATTAACTGCCATGACAGGAGCTTTTCCAAACAAACCACCAAACTCAACCTCATCACCGACTTTTTTGCCAGTAGCCGGGATAATTCTTACCGCCGTCGTTTTGTTGTTGATAACACCGATAGCAGCTTCGTCAGCGATCATACCACTGATAGTTTCAGCAGTCGTGTCACCAGGAATTGCAATCATATCCAAACCAACTGAACAAACAGCTGTCATTGCTTCGAGTTTTTCGATGTTCAAACGACCACCTGTTACGGCACGAATCATTTCGGCATCTTCAGAAACAGGGATGAAGGCACCAGACAAACCACCAACGTGTTCGCAAGCCATGACGCCACCTTTTTTGACCGCATCATTTAACAAAGCTAAAGCGGCAGTTGTTCCAGGAGCTCCGACACTTTCCAAACCGATTTCTTCAAGAATTTCAGCTACAGAATCACCTTCATTAGGCGTTGGTGCGAGAGACAAGTCTACGATACCGAATGGTACGCCTAAAGCCTTAGAAGCTACGTTACCGACGAATTGACCCATTCTAGTTACTTTGAAAGTCGTCTTCTTAATAGTTTCAGAAACAACATCGATTGGTTGACCTTTAACTTTTTCCAAAGCGTTCTTAACAACACCAGGACCACTGATACCAACATTGATCACACAGTCAGCTTCACCTACACCGTGGAAAGCTCCAGCCATAAATGGATTATCTTCCACCGCATTAGCAAAGACAACTAAGCTCATACAGTTCACTGGATCAACTTTAGCAAGGTCTTTGATAACTGTACCCATTTTTTGAACTGCATCCAAATTGATTCCAGAACGAGTTGAACCGACATTGACGGAACCACAGACACGACTAGTTTCAGTCAAAGCTTGTGGTAATGAGTTGATCAATTTGATATCGCCAGATTGATAACCTTTTTGAACGAGTGCTGAGAAACCACCAATCAAATCAACACCTAAATCCGTTGCTGCCTTGTCCATAGTTTTGGCAAATTCAACGTAATCTTTATCATCAGAAGCAGCCGCAATCAAAGAAATTGGTGTTACCGAAATACGCTTGTTAACGATAGGAATGCCATATTCAGCTTGAATCTGATTAGCTACTTTAACCAAGTCTTTGGCTTTCGTAGTCAATTTGTTGTAGATTTTTTGACGTGCTTTTTTACCATCGCTGTCGATACAATCAAATAGAGAAATTCCCATGGTGATTGTTCTAATATCCAGCTTTTCTTCCGAGACCATCTGGATTGTTTCTAAAATCGAATTAGTTTCCATCATTGACCTCCTAAAGTTTTTGAATCGCATCGAAAATTTCTTGACGTTGAATGCGAATATCCAAACCGGTTTCTTGACCAAGACTAGCCAACTCTTGTTGAACTGTGTCGAATTGAGTCGAATTATCAAGCGTTACCATCATCATCATTGTAAAATTCTCGTGCATCAAAGTTTGCGAAATATCAATAATATTAACGTTCAATTCAGCCAACTTAGTTGAAACTTTAGCCACGATACCAACGTGATCATGACCAATTACTGTCAAAATTGCCTTCATAGTGATCCCTCTTCCTTGGAAAGTTTTGAGACTATCATAAACGAGAATATTAATTTGGGCAATAGGTATTTATGGTTAAAGTTAATTTTAATTAGAGAAAATGTAATAATATTAAATTTAATGACACTTTTTCTCCAAAATAAAAAGACTAGATTCCACCTGATCTAGTCTTTTTGGAGTTTTACTGTTTTGGATTCTTTTAAGGTACAGAAATCTATATGTATCAAGAAAAGAATCCTTAGTTTACTCTTTTAAAATCTTTTAAGGTACAAAAACACGAGAGTGTTTACATCGATATTAAAGATGGTTTTACTCTTTTAAAATCTTTTAAGGTACAAAAACAGGCTGCCAAGTCCACCGATACATTTAAAAGTTTTACTCTTTTAAAATCTTTTAAGGTACAAAAACAAATTGACCAAAAAAATATTGAAGTAATGGGTTTTACTCTTTTAAAATCTTTTAAGGTACAAAAACAAAATATTATTCCAGACGGTGTTACGTTGGGTTTTACTCTTTTAAAATCTTTTAAGGTACAAAAACGACCGCCACCGCTCAATTTTGTGTGAGTATGTTTTACTCTTTTAAAATCTTTTAAGGTACAAAAACAGCAATCTCTTAACTTCCTTGTTGACGATAGTTTTACTCTTTTAAAATCTTTTAAGGTACAAAAACCGGCCACGGTTGACAGGTCGTATACACTTTGTTTTACTCTTTTAAAATCTTTTAAGGTACAAAAACTTGAATAGATGATTCCCAAAACGACCCCCAGTTTTACTCTTTTAAAATCTTTTAAGGTACAAAAACCGAGGTACCAAAGAACGACGTTAAAAAGGGGTTTTACTCTTTTAAAATCTTTTAAGGTACAAAAACATTCAGTTTTTTTAACGGTGGTTCAAATAAGTTTTACTCTTTTAAAATCTTTTAAGGTACAAAAACATGATCAAAGCACTAGGAAACGGGGCGGCGGTTTTACTCTTTTAAAATCTTTTAAGGTACAAAAACACATTGCTGTGGTCAATAAATTGCTTTATGGTTTTACTCTTTTAAAATCTTTTAAGGTACAAAAACTCAAAGTACCTTAAATTAGCCTTAGCATAAGTTTTACTCTTTTAAAATCTTTTAAGGTACAAAAACCTCAAACTCAAAATTTTAATCCGTTAATTAATCTTCCAAAAATTTGGTTTCTGCATCTGTTAATGATTGAGTTCTTAAATCATATGACGTCTCATAGCCTAAAATCTCATTCATTACTTTTAATAATACCAAATCTTGGTTAGATATAAAAACTTTTTCAGTACTTCCAATTAAGGGAACAATCCTCTTTAAAGAATGTGCAATTTCATCTTTTGACAACTGCAATTCATTTGGATAATACAATTGAATTGATCTCATTAATTCATCGATTGGTAGCAATTGATGAAATTCATTGGTAGATACTACAACATTATCTATTTCACTAGCATCAAGTGGCACATTATTCAAATCATTTCCTAAATAAATTAGCTTCAAATCATATTCTCTTACTAACTTTTTAACTTCAATCAAAAAAGGCTCAATATCTTTAGAACTAATAAAACTATCTAGATTATAAAATATCAACCAAACCGGCAGACCAGTATTTTCCAATCGAAACTTCAAAAAGTTCAAGAATTCATCTAATAGCAGTTCTGTATCCATAAACTCCAATGGATAATCCATTCCTTTTTCCTTATAACCCATAAATAACTTGGCTTTAAGTAAATCCGCATAAGAAAAATTCAGAAACTCGCTTTGAAGATTATTAGAGTAATTATCTAATTGTCGCTGCAATAAGATTTCTATCTTCAAAAGTTCATCATTCAATTGTTCAATTGAGCGATCAATCTCTAAATCATTCTCAAAGCTATTCAAGAAATCAAATAGCAATGTATCCTTTTTATAAAGCATTTGCTGGTAGATGCTTTCTCGATTATGAATAAAGAATGGCAAAGTATTTTTCACTGAGACAGCTTCATCATCGCAAGTAACTTCAATTCTATTTTCCCCATATACATTGGTCGTCAACTTCGGATCTTTATTGAAATAATAATATAAACTACGAAAAACTTGCCAAATTTTTTGACGATTTTCTCCGGTGATATAAATTTCATCTTCAAAATCCAATTCCAGAAACTTTTGGTTTTCTAATTCAATATTCAAAATCATATAATCACCAATTCCTTACTGCCGACTAAGGTTTCCTGCTTACTTCTGGAACCGACTAAAATTTGCATATCATTGAATTGCTTCTCACTTACTGAAATCAATCTCACCTCACCGTGTACGGGTAAAAATCTCTTAATGGCAGTTTCATATTTTTTCCCAGCAGCGCGGTTTTGAACTGCACGATAATAAACTGAATACTGCAACATTGTAAAGCCATTTCTTAACAGTTCTTTGCGGAAAACACGGTACTGACGACGTTCTTGCGGAGTATCAACGGGTAAATCAAACATACACAACATTCTCATATTTTGATATTTCAACTTTCCTCTCCTACAAAATTATTTAGTCCAATCTTTATAACTAAACTAGGATCAGTTTCATCAATAGCACTGATGAAACTCTGAACGTACTCTTGCATTGAATTATCAATTGTCATCTTCTTATTATTGATTTTTATCTTTTGATTCATAAACTCAATAATTTTCAATCTCGATTCATAACTCAAGTATTCTTTATCATCAAGCACATTCTTATTGACCCAATAATCCATTAACGGTCGATAAGGTTCCATCAAATCATCAACTAAATTAAAACTGTTAAACTCATTCCGATGAAAGATACCAAGCATCGTGACCAAACCATTGCCAACTACAATTCGAGCCATACAAGAACGAAGTATTGCATAACCAAAATTCATTGCCGCATTGATCAAACAATCGTCATCCCTAGTGAAACTTTTACCATATAAAGAATCAAAGTAAACCTTAGCTACATGACCTTCACGATTAGTCGTATCACCAATTTGTAAGTCATTGATCAGATCTTCCATCAACTCTAATCTCTCAGTCTCAACACCACTATACTGAGCAAAAGCTAATTGATTGTGCATTTTCTGTCCAATAACTTCTTGCCAAATGATTCCCTTTTGTTCATCACTCCAAGAAGACTGCTTAATCACTCGTTTAGAATAATGATGATACTGTCCGTAAGGCAAATAAATCCCTACTGGCAAGTACTTATCATCACAAATTACTAGTCCAACATTATTTTGACTCATTCGTGACATAAGTTTAGTCGATAACATCGTTCGATTGCCTTCTAAAACCACCATCGTAATATCAGACAGTGGAATAAAGACCTTATTATCTTGCTTCAAAACTTCTAAATTATCTAAACGAAGTCTTAGAACATCCCCTTCCTTGATATGAACAATTCTCCAAGCCATAGACATTCCTCCAAATTAAAAAAAACCACCTATTACTTAAAATAGGTGGTAAATTCGGAATAAATCCTTATTTTTGTAGATCTTAAAAGATTTTAAAAGAGTAAAATCAAAATCTAAACCGTACGTGCGCACATACGCATAAGGCGTCCCTTACAAGTAAAAATAATACCATATCATCGTGATTAATCAAGAATTTTTTGTGGATAATTTGACTCTTTTTCAAGATAATATGTATCACCTAAAATATTTGTATTTGCCTTCCAAATCCTACAATCTTTGGGTATTAATTTTTTTAATATTTGTTTTTTAGCATTTCCATATATTGGCCAGTTGTTATTTTCTGTTGAAAATTTAAAAATTGGCTTTAACTCCGCATATCCTTTATTCTTTTCCATAGTTCTAGACCAAAACAATAATTCAACGAATTCATCAGTCTTAAAATTCTGAATCTTAACTCTATCCTTACGATACAAACTAAATACAAATTCGGAACCGTCAGAAACTTTTTCTCGTTTCTTAATTTCTAAATATTTATTTCTCTTAATTCCATATCCTTCATTCTTATTGAACTTCAAATCAGAATACTTAATCCCCATGATTTCATATTCACCAGTTTCGTGATTCAAATAAACATCCGTCCTCCAGGGTTTCAATGACTGTAAAACAACATGCTTATTATTAGCATTGTGCGGTGTGATATCAATATGTGAGCCTAATTTCTTATCAAGATACTTAAGCTGTTTGATAGTTGGACCATTAGCTTTTTTGGAATACTTTCTAACCATTCCGTGATCTCTTCGATATAGTTCAAATGGGCTAATATCTACAGCTTTAACTTTGCCATTTGTTTGAACCTTTTCAATTTTATCTGGATAATCGGCAATAATTTTTTCCAGTTCGGAGAACGTTCTAGGATCATACTTGTACAACAAGAACTTAGTTTTATCTTTTTCATAAACTTTTTTGAAATTATCGTATCCATCAACACTATAAATGTCTTTCACTTTTGCCACAACATATTCGGCATCTTTTTTATCTTTGGCTAATTTACCGATTCGTGTCGAATAAATTGTTGCATCACTAACTTTACGATTCATCTTCTTATCAACTTGATGTGAAAATTTAATTCTATCATCAGCATTCATAATTTCTGAAATGAATCCACTGTAAGGTTCCTCATACATCACTTTATCGAAATTCTTATCGTCTAAAATTTCACCAGTTTCAATATCGATTGAAGTTTCGTTGACCTTAGTTGGGAAAATCGTACTTCCTTTTTTCCACATTCTCAAAAACGGTGTAGCAGCAATAATTGAAGCATCAATGGCATGATGATGGAAAGTATCACGAGTTTTATCAATGTGCCAATGTTTACGCATGTTAGAAGTGAATTTACCACGAATGACCGTCACTTTGGTGTCAGCCGACTTTTCACGGAAGAATTCTTGCAAACTATTAAGTACCACTCGAGAAGAATATCTTGTATCGACTAGGTTACGTGATAAGAACCTCTTTCTAGTTTCAATGTTACTAACATTTTCTTCAAAAAGATAATTGTCACGTTTAGCTTTACTAAAGTTCTTATTCTTACTGACCATTGCTTTAAACTTAGCATAGCCTTGCCCATGGCCTTCATTTAAAAATTCATATGGTGTTTTTTGACCTTTAACTTGATTCATTGAAGCAAAGCACAGTGTCTTATTATTGATACCGTCATCAAACGAAATAGATTGTGGAATAATGTGATCAATTTCAAATTTATCAGGATTGCTGATTAAATCACTGGCATCGATTTCTTCACCGTTATAGGGATCAATACCTTGTTGTTGATGCCACAGACGAATTCCCATCTGGAGTTTACGATTTTTACTAAGAGCAATCTTCACATTTCTTTCATTGCCAACCGCTTTAACGAAGTCCTTGAACGCAGCGTCTTTGATTTTTTTATTTTTCTTTTGAAAATCTGCAATTTGCTTTCGCTCTTCATCCAAATTTTTATCACGTGGCATTTCAACAACGATGTAATCAATATGTCCATACTTCTTTAATACCGCGTTAACAATCTTCAAGGCTTCACGAACAGCTTTAGACGCAACCGGACTAAAAATATCACTGGCAATTTCTTTGTATGGTAAATACTTGTTATTTTCAAAACGTTTAGTGTCTTTCTTAATTAATCCCATTTCTGTCAACAAGGTCATCTGTTCAACTGGACGTTCGAACATTTCCGGTATCAACTTGTTCATAGTCTTCAATGAGAAACGATGCCATTTATTATTTGTTTTGATGTCAAAGCTATCTTTATTATCAATGATCAACTGAATCAAATCGTCATTCAAGAAGTCAAAATCAGGAACTAAACGTCTATTAATTTGTTTTCTGATTTCTCCATTCTCAGTATTCAATGTCAGAATAAAGCTCAAACGATCAACAAATTCTAGCGGCCAATCACTAATATCAACTCCAACTTTAAGCATGTCTTTGTGAATTTTGCGATAAATAGACATTGAACTTATTTCAGGTTTATCTTTTTCATCAAGTCGAAAACCTTTAATATCATCTTTTTGACAACCAACAGCTTTTTTGATGACATTCAACATGTTCACTACTGTTGTATTGCTTTTAATTTCCGCAATTATATTTTCTTTATCAGTTTGGGTTAATTTACCATCTTCATAACCCAAAATCCTCAAATTATTTAAGTCATTCAAAACATTAAATAATTGTGCCGTATAAGACGCAGCTGAAGCTCTCAATTCGTCTGGATAAATTTTATCGTGACCAATTAATTCCTCGAATAAGTTATCCAAAGTCCGACCATCGGTCTTATAAATCCCATAGTCAGTTCGAGACTTCTCATTACCAGGTCCAACAAAATAATCTCTTTTTCTTGTCAAAATCTGACAATATTCTTCTACAAATTCATCGGTCAAAATTTCTGGATAAAATTGTTGTTGGGTTTTGATAATTTGTCTAGCTTCTTTTTCATAAGCACTCGTTGGGAAGACATTTAATAATACTTTTTGATTATCAGGATCATCTCCAACAACCACTTGTCCTCTAACTTTGCCGTAATCATTCAAACGTTGTAATTGAATTTGGGCTGGAGTCTTTTCTGCCAATTCTTGACTATTGATTTTTAAACTAGCTGAATAGTCAGTCCCACCTTCATCAGCATCCGCATCTTTTAAGGCGTAGCTAATCCCCCGGCGTTTAACAATTTGATACAAACTCTCGGCTAATTCTTCTTTAGTTAATTGTTCAGTCAATCCTTTAACTCGCAACTCATAAGGATTCAAATTTTGATTAAAATTGTCATAAAAGCTATCTTCATCAAAATCTTCTATTAAACCAAATTTTTTAAATAATTTACTAGTATCTTGACGACGTTGTTTATTACGATTCAATAACCGTCGAGCACCACGCATATCACGGCGGTCTTGGTTTCCAGCAGCAACAGTTGCATTAAACAACCTAGCTCCTAATTCAATCACCTTTCCTTTATCAATATCTAATACACTAAATCCAACTGAGGCAACACCAATATCTAGTCCTAAACTGATCCTGTCTGTCATTTTTACACCCTTCTGTGTCTTAATTAAAAAAATTGCTGATTAGAATATATCATAATATTTTCTTCAAAATTGACGTAAACAAAAAAAGATGCCATCGATAAAAACTTCGATAGCATCCCTATAAATTATTCCATATCAAAATCTAAACTAGGATCAGCGTTTAAATCCAATTCCGCAAAGTCACCTTTATCAAATTGAATCTGAGCCATAGCACCAATCATTGCGGCGTTGTCACCACAAAGCCTCAATGGTGGAAAGACTAATTCCATATCCAAATTTTTTTCCTTGATATCTTTTGCCAAACGTTTTCTCAAACCTTGGTTAGCAGAAACTCCTCCACCAACAACTAATTGCTTAACGGGGTGTTGCTTTAGAGCACGGAAAGTCTTGTTACTCAAAATATCCAAAACGGCCCCTTGGAAACTGGCAGCAAGGTCATCTTTGTTCAATTCTTCATGAACTTGATCAGCGTGGTGAACGGTATTGATAAAAGCACTCTTCAAACCACTGAAACTGAAGTCCAAATTATCTTCTTGCACCATAGCACGTGGGAAATCAAAGGTATCCTTACCGACAGCAGCCATTTGGTCAACTTTTTTACCTGCTGGATAGTTGATTCCTAAAACTCGACCAATCTTGTCGTAAGCTTCCCCAACAGCATCGTCACGAGTATCGCCAAGAGTCTTGAAAACTCCGGGAGCTGTAACTAATACTAATTCAGTGTGTCCACCGGAAACCAACAAGGACATGAATGGATATTGTAATTCAGTTACGAAATTAGCTGAATAAATATGTCCTGCCAAATGGTTAACTTTGATCAATGGTAAGTTGTGGGCAAAAGCAACCGTCTTAGCAGCCATGATACCAATCAACAAAGCACCAACTAAACCTGGTCCATAAGTAACGGCCACAGCGTCCAAATCTTCATAACCAACCTTAGCTTCATCTAAAGCCAAATTGATACACTTAGTGATTTCTTCAACGTGGTGACGACTGGCAACTTCTGGTACGACTCCTCCGAAACGTTGGTGACTCTTAATTTGGGTCGCAATTATATTTGATAATATTTCCTTACCATTTTTGATAACAGCGACACTAGTTTCATCACAGCTACTTTCAAATGACATTATTAATGTATCTTTTTTCACAGTAATCTCCCTTATAAATCAACCATCATTTCCAAAGCGTCGTGATGATTTCTAAAATAATACTTTTTATGAACGGTCTTAGTCTTGAAACCAAAAGCTTCATATAATGCCAAAGCCGGTTTATTAGTGACATCAACTTCTAATGACATTTTTTCAAACTTACGTTCTCGACAGTAACTAAAAGCTTGATTCAACAACAAATGTCCAATGCCCATATTTTGATAGTCAACATGAACCGCCAAATTAGTAATGTGGGATTCAATCTTGTCACTCAAAGAAATACCAATAAATGCCACGACTTTCTCTCGATAGACAAGTGACAAATATAAGGCATTCTTGTTGTCGATCTCCATTTTTACAATATCGATGGGCCATGGAACCGGAATGGGATAAATGGTCTCTTGAATCTGCATATATTGAATATCGTCAGTTTGAACCGCTTTTCTCAAAACAAACTTTTGATCTTCGATCGTTACTACTTTTTCTTCAAAATCAAATTTCGGAGTTTTGTTACTAGTAAAAAAACTCTTAAACTTCTTCAACATAGGAAACATTGCCGTCATCCTTATGTCCCTTAGCATACCAATCGTGTTCAGCTTGTGTTAAACGTAAGTAAGTTGGTACAAAATCGTCGATATTTTCGACAGGTTTAGTATTTTCGGCTAACTGAGCTAACTTGGATGCATCTGGCAATGAATTTTCACTCATAATAATTTTTGCTTTGGGAAATTGATTTTGAATTAATTCCTGTAATCTTGGCGTTGCATTGATAAATTCAAGTTGATCTTGATTGTAATCTTGTAATGACTCAAACAACTTAGCCATCGAAGTGTGGTGATCTTCAATAATATTTCTCAAATCATCCCGATTAACTTGGTAAACTCCAGCAAAAACATTGTCATTTCTAGCATCCATCAATGGCACTAGGATGTGTGCTTTATCCCCATTAGCTGCCAATAATTTCAAACTGGAAACCCCAACTAATTTCTTATTCAAAGTATCAGCCAAAACTTTGGCAACAGTCACAGCAATTCTTACTCCTGTGTATGAGCCTGGACCTTTAGCTACTGCAATCAAGTCTAATTCTTGGGCAGTCAAACCAGCCTTTTTTAGACAAGCTTGAATATCTGGCAAAAGTGTTACACTATGTGTCTTTTTTTCTGTAGATTCCATCTGTGCCAAAACCTTGCCATCACTAACTACTGCGACAGAAAGTGGTTTATTAGATGTATCAAATGCTAATATTTTCATATTTATCCCTCATTCTTAATAGAATTTATTTTAACACAGAATTTAGGATAAAAAAAAACCGACCACTTATTGGCCGATTTTATTAAATTTCGAATTATCAATCCACTTAAGGACGATATACAAAAGCCCTGTCTGGTAAACCAAACTGAATGCTTCCTTTGGTAGTCTGGTAATCAACAATGCTGAATATGGAACGTTTGTCATCATGTGAATCCATATCGTGTTCAATCCAGTATTGACAACTACTGTGATCAAAAGCACTGTTACCAAACTTCTCCAAACTGTTACTTTATGGTTGTAAAGCATGTAACCATAAATTGCGCCAGCGACTAAAGCTGAGAAAGTGAATCCTAAGAAGAATCCACCACTTGATGGCATTACAACATTACTGATAATATCAGCTAATACGTTTGCCATGGCAGCTTTCACTGGTCCAAAATAATAACCTAATAATCCTATTGCAATGAAACTAAAGCCGACTTTCAAGGTGTTGCTCCCGACGGAAAGCTTTGATAACACCATCTGCATTGCGATCAACAATGCCATCCAAGTGACTTCTTGCACGCTTATTACTGTACTTCTACTGTTCATAATCGACATCTCCTAGACGGAGCTGCCACCAGATATAGGCTTAAGACGTATATAAAGTGGCGAATGCGGAAACAAGATCGCGAGATAACTCTTTGTCCGGTGTTCACATTCCGTTCCACCAGCACTTAACGCCTTGAATCCTACTCCAAATTTTTTAGTACTCGTCTATCATAGCACTATTTTTTCTGTAAACAAGTGTTTTGTTTGCAATTTACTTATTTTTCCAATTGAATTGAGCAACAACGTTCAGCACGTCACCGTTCTTTATCCAATGAATAGATTTATTGTTCGTATTATCTAATTTAGCATATGCGACTGGTTGGCTTTTTATATTGAGCTCTTTGTCGTACTTAATATCCATGCTAGTTAATTGATGACTGCCAATAAAATCGATATCTAAAGTGTCGACCATCCAATCGAAATAATATGAATTATTAACATGTTTATTAACATCGATATTGTAGTAGCCGATATGTTGAGCTTGTTGAAAATCAAACTCATCCGGTACTTTGACCCGGTTGAAACGTTTGAGCTTAGTAGTTTCAACTGCCCCAAACAAATCATCCAATCGATCAGCCGCACTGACAATCTTACGTTGTTTGATATCAATCAAGACAAAAGCACTAGTAGCACTGACCATACGGTTGCCTTCTTCATCGTCGATCCAAAAATCACGATAGAAGAAATACTTATTAAAACTCGTTGCTTGGGTCGTGATTTTGATTTTTTGACCAAGTCTTGGCATCTTATCGATATCCATATGATATTGCACAACGACCCAACCTAAGCCGTTATTCTTTACCATTTCGCTACTATCGATATCTGCCTGATGCAACTGTTTTTCTGACGTCAATAGCATTGCATCGACTAAGGCTGACAAACGCATGTCGCCGGTAAAGTTTACGAAATAATAAGGTACTTCCATCTCGATTGAAAAGGTTCTTTTTTCAGTCACGATTACTCTTCTCCAATTCCATGATACAAATTATAAACTTCTTGTTTCTTTAAACCATTTTGTGAAGCCACTTCTTTAATAGCCTTGTTAGGTTTTAATCCTTGTGCTATCAACTTATCGACTGAGCCCACCAAATCGTCGTCAGACTCAGCTTGAGTGACTTCTTCGGGCTTTCCAGCAATAATCAAAACGTATTCGCCTTTAGGGTCATTTTCTTCATAATAACTTGCCACTTGATCCAAACTGCCACGTAGAAAGGCTTCATGAATTTTCGTCAACTCGCGAGCTAAAGTGATTTGTCTGTCACCGCCAAAATTGTCGATCAAATCTTGAATCGTCTTTTTAACTCGATAAGGTGATTCATAAACGATGGTTGTCTCTTCACGATTAGCTAGATTGTTTAAAGCTTGAGTTCTTTCTTTTCCCTTACGAGGTAAGAATCCGTAGAAATAAAATGGTTGTGGACTGATTCCTGAAGCAATTAAAGCTGTGATTGAAGCAGTTGCTCCTGGCAATGGCACAACGGGAATCTCTTCTTTGATAGCAGCCTTAACTAATTCTTTTCCCGGATCACTGATTGAGGGTGCTCCAGCATCACTTACTTGAGCTATTTTTAGTCCTTGATTCATTTTTTCTATTAATTCTGGAATACGTTGAGCAGTATTATGTTCATGAAAACTTATTAATTCTGTTGGTATTTCAAAATGATTTAATAAATTCTTAGTATTACGAGTATCCTCTGCAGCGACCAAATCGACATCTTTTAACGTGTTAACAGCTCGAAAAGTCATGTCTTCTAAATTACCAATTGGTGTTGGCACTAAAAAAAGGCAGCCCTTCGAATTATCAACAAAACTTCTTTGTTCCTTCATTCAAATAGCTCCCCTTATCTGTTCTTAATTGCTTTTTTCTTGCTCTTCTTGTTGCTTCCATAAAGGACATTAGTACAGAAAATACATTCTTCTTTGTCCTTACGATGGGTTCCATAAAATTGTTGGCAAACATGAAATCCTTTACGATACAAACTTTCTAGATTCAATCGTGAATAGGATAATTTATTACCATTAAAATCCTTATCTTCATAACCCATCTTTTCTAAATGCTTGCGAAGATTTTTGTTTTCAATCTTTAACTCTTCTTTTTCTTCTAGAGTCTTTGACAATTCTTCTTTAAGCAAAGAAACTTTTTTACTTATATCATTTAGTTGATCTGTGATTGTCTCAAATTCATCATATAAATCTTTCTCTGCCATGATTTCACCTACTAATCCACAAATTTTAATGACAAATCTTCTAAAATAGCTTGAAACGAAACATTACTTTTCCACATTTGTTGCGCTGTGAATAAATCATCTGACATTTGGATAACTCGTTTAATACTTTTATTTGACAAGATATCCACAGATGTTAATGTCGACTTTTCTAAATTGTACCTTATTGATAATATATCACTAAAAATTTGATTCAACATGTCGAAAAATAAATGTTGTTGATCCTTATTCTCTACTAACGGCATAACGTCAGTCTGTATGTCCACAAATGAATTTATTTTTTGTTTGTTAATTTCTTTCAACCAACTAGTTATAACAGTGGTATATGCTTGAAATTTTTCACCGTCGATAGATTCTAAATATTTAATATCAGTGACTTTTAAAGCACGTTTAGCCTGTTCTTCTTTAAATCCTAAGTTAACTAATGCCGTTATCTCATCTTCATTACTCTGATTAGATAAATGAAAAATTTGGACTCGTGATTGAATCGTCGGCAACAACTGTTTAGCAGATTCTGCCAACAAAATAATCATCAAATTACCTTCTGGTTCCTCGATTGTTTTCAATAGGTTGTTAGCAGCCTGGACAGTCATTTTCTCTGCTTCATCAATAATCAGAATTCGACGTTTACCTTGAGTAGCGGCCATATTAGCTTCTTTTTTGAAAAACTTAATGTCATCGACACCGATACTTCTCTTATCAGTCTTAACTTCCAGAACATCTGGATTATCACCTAAAGCAATCGTCTGACATTTTTGACACGTCTGGTCCGGTGCTCCATCTACTAAGTTATCACAAAATTGACTTTGCGCTAACCAAATTGCCATTTGTTGTCTGACCTTCGATGAAGCACTATCGATCAAATAGGCATGCGACAACATATTGGATGAAATGATTTTTTGGAACTCATGAACTACGCGCGGTTGTTCTTTTACTAAACTTTCCATTGTTAAAATCTCACGAATTTATCCACCGGCAAAATAAAGCAAGTAGCACCACCGACTTGGACTTCAACTGGGTCAGCCATGCTTGAAGCAGCTTCTGGCATCAAGAATGTTGGTGTAACGTATTGTGAACGAGTGTGACTAGTTTTCTTGATAACAGCTAGGACATCGTCAACTTTTTCTTCTTCAACACCAATCAAGAAGGTACAGTTTCCGGCTTTCAAAAATCCACCAGTTGATGGCAATTTAGTAGCACGGAAATTAGCTTTTACCAAGTTAGTTTCTAAGTGCTGGCTATCTTTATCTTGGACAATTGCAACAATTAATTTCATAATTTATTTTCCTCCATTAAAAACATCGGGAAATCTTTTAATTATAACATCTAAAGCATCAGCAACGACTTTTTCCACAGGTTGGGCGGCGTCGATAGTTTTGATTCGATCAGGATTTTTTTTAACTATTTCCATGTATGAATCATAAACTCGTTGATGGAATGATAAAGCTTCCTTTTCTAAACGATCCATTGCGCCTTCGTGGTCTTTTCTAATTCGACTAAGACCAACATCTGGTGTCACGTCAAAGTAAATCGTCAAGTCAGGCAAGTGACCATCGATAGCAAAATCATTGATTTCAGTAACTTCTTTCGTACCAATTTGACGACCACCACCTTGATAGGCAATCGAACTATCAACGAAGCGATCACTCAACATAACTTTGCCTTCATCCAAAGCTGGCAAAACAGCATCAACTAAATGTTGACGTCTTGCTGCTGCGTACAATAGAGCTTCTGTTCTAGGGTCCATTTCTTCATCATGAATATCCAAAATAATTTTTCGGATTTTTTCAGCAATGATACTGCCACCGGGTTCTCGAGAAAGAACGACTTCTTTATCAGTTCTCTCCTTCAAAAGTGGCAATAGCTTCTCAAGTGCAGTCGTTTTGCCCGCTCCGTCTGGTCCTTCAAATGATATAAATATTCCTGACATTATATAACCCCTTTTAAATGATTACTACCATTTTACTTGAAAAATGAAATAAATGAAACTCATGGCAAGTTGTTATTTAGTTTTGATTAAAAATAAATCGAAGTCAAAAATAGCATTCATACATAGAATATAGTTCTATTCAGAAGAACTACATTCCAATAATATGAATGCTATTTGTTTTTTTATCAAATTATAAAGCTAGAATCTAGTCCGGAATAGCAAAGGCTCCAAGTCATGCCCACTACGTTCCAGCCAAATTTTCTTTGCTATGGAGGACGGCAGTTAAAAACACTACCAGTGCTTTTCAGCTCGACTAGGTTGCTTCAAGAAAGTATCTTCTTCACCAAAAATAATATTGGTCGTAGCCTTAGCTTGGGCCTTTCTTCTTCTAGCTTCTAAATACAAAAATTGATACTTCAATTGATCTAATTTCAAATGAATTCTTGTCGTATCGTCTACATCCACTGAATTATTAATCATTCTTTGGGTATTCCCGATTCGTCTTTGAATCTGGTGAATATTATCTAAGAGGCGATCGTCTTCCATCTTTTGGACGGACACTTTTTTTCTACCAAACATGTTAAATCTCCCTGCGACCTAGAACGGCACTCTTTAACGTCATTTCATCGGCATATTCAATGTCTGATCCGACTGCTAAACCATGTGCCAATCTAGTTACTTTTATTCCTGCTGGCTTAACTAATTTGGCTAAATATTGAGCGGTTGCTTCCCCTTCTGGCGTTGCATTTGTAGCAATAATCAATTCTTTAACACTTTGGTTTTGCTTCAAACGATTAAGCAACATCTTAATATTCAAATCTTCTGGGCCAACTCCATCAACTGGCGATAAGACCCCTCCTAGGACGTGATACAAGCCATTATAGCCGTTCATATCATCTAAGGACATGATGTCTTTAGCTTGTTCAACGACTAAAATAGTTGATTGATCACGACTCTTATCACTACAAATTGGACAAATATCCTCAGTGGTAATATTTCCACAAATTTTACATTTCTTCAAATCTGTCTTAGCGGAAATTAAATTATCAGCGAATTCCTTAACTTGGTCTTTGTCCATGCCAAGCGTGAAAAATGCCATTCGAGTAGCAGTCTTGCGACCAATACCCGGCAACATCATATAACTATCGATTAATTTCGAAATTGGTTCTGGATATTTCATTATATCAACCCGTTTGTGTATTTACCTAATTTTGCTTGTTTGTCATCATCAACAGCCTTGAAAGCATTGTTCAAAGCATCGATCAACATATCTTGCAATGTATCTGGATCATCTGGATCGATAATCTTGTCGCTGATTGTCATATCAGCAATTTTCTTGTCACCTGTAACTTTAACAACGACAAAGTCATCGACTGATTTACCAGTATATTCTGTCTTATTAAGTTCTTCAGTTGTAGCTTGAACTTCTTTTTGCATCTTTTGGGCTTGGCGCATGATATTGGCCATGTTGCCACCCATTCCACCCATATTTGGCATTCCTTTACTCATAATAATTCCTCCTAGTCATTTTTTACATCAACTATATCGTCACCAAATAATTTTAATGCTTCATCAACGGTGGGATCAGTTTTTTTAGTTTCTTTATTAGATTTTACCGTGTTTTTCTTGGTTGAATCAATATTATTATCAATATATTCTTTTCTTATTTTAGGCCAGTCGACCTTAGGCACGAGAACTATTTGACAATCTTTTTTCAACAACCTACTAGCATTGTCGGTCAAAGATTGCAAAAAGTCACTATCATCTTGAACTTGTTCGAACCACATGGCGTAATCAAAAGCGACTACGATGCCTTCTGAAGATGCAGCAACCGGTTGTGCGACTCTCATCATAGCACGTTGTGAAATTGAAAGCATACTCATTAGTTCTGGCCACATATCTCTAGCTGCCGCCAAATCATTCTTAGTAGCACTGCCGAGAACTTTGTAAATTGCAGTCTTGTTCAAGCGGGTATTGTTGTTAGCACGATGATGAGGTCTAGGCTTTGAACTACTCTTTTGCACGATCGCACCGCTAGACAAGTCCTTGACTTCATTTTGTAGATGAGAAACTTCGTCACGTAATTTATCGATGACTTCATTTTCAACTGGTGCCTCCGCCTCTGGAGCTGCAGTTTTTGCGACCTGAGGTTCAGAAATCTTAACAGTTAAAATTTCCATGTAGATATCAGTCTGATTGGAATTCTTGAGATTCTTTTGGGTTGCACTGACTTGATCAACGATGTAGAACAAGCGGTCATTATCAAATTTATCCGCAATTGCCAATAATTCTTTTGTCATAATTGAACTATCCATCTGCTTAGATAAATCGGAATTGGAATTATACAAAATCAAATTACGACAAACTCGAATGATCATCTCTGTAAATCGTAACGCCGAACGACCACTCTCCAAAATTTGATACAAACTAGTCAAAGCTTGAGCAGGCTTGTTCTCAGCAATCGCCGTCATATAAGAAACAATTTGTTCATTGCTCAAAGCGCCGGTTACTTCTTGAGCATTTTTGAGGGTTAATTCATCATCGCCATACGATAAAGCTTGATCCAAAATACTCAAGGCATCACGCATTCCACCTTCAGCAGAAGCAGCGATAATGTCTAAGCCTTCTTCGTCATACTTAATGTTCTTGTCATTTAAAATAAAAGTCATTCGTTTCAGAATATCTTGTTTAGAAATTCTTCTGAAATTAAAACTTTGTGTTCTAGAAATAATTGTTGCAGGAATCTTTTGGGGCTCAGTTGTTGCCAAAATAAACATAACATTTGCTGGTGGTTCTTCCAATGTTTTCAGTAAGGCATTGAATGCACCTTGAGAAAGCATATGAACTTCATCAATGATATAAACTTTATATTTAGCTTCAGTTGGAGCGTATTTAACTTTGTCACGAATGTCACGGATCTCTTCGACACCGTTGTTTGAGGCCGCATCAATTTCAATCACGTCATTTAAGCGATTTTCGTTTGCTGCCAAACAAATTTCACATTCATTACAAGGCTCGCCATCTTGGGGGTTAAGACAATTGACTGCCTTAGCTAAAATCTTTGCACAGGATGTCTTCCCAGTACCACGTGGCCCACTGAACAAATACGCATGACTAGTCATATTGCTAGCCACCGCATTTCTCAGAGTCTGAGTAATGACATCTTGGCCAATTACGTCAGAAAAAGTTTGGGGACGCCAAACTCGATAAAGTGCTTGATATGCCATTTTTTCTCCTTCAAAAAAATCTGATATGTAAATTTTAACACAAAAAAACTCCTAATCCGGAATAGATTAGGAGGCTAATATACATAACAAAAGGCACATGGCACACCTTACTTAGTGCTGCTTTCTTCCGAACCTGACACGATTCGCAAGAGCACCATTGCCCTAAGGCCTTACGGCAATAACTATGATACTATAAATCACAAATTTTTTCTACTTTTTGCGACGAATTTCTCGAAAGAAATTGCGAAGAAGATCAGCTGCCTCTTGGTCTTTGACTCCACTTAACACCTCTGGTTGATGATTATAGCGGGTCTCAGCCAACAAATTATTAATGGAACCAACTGACCCTGCTTTAGGATCCTTGGCACCATAAATAACTTCCTCAATACGACTATTAATAATCGCTCCAGCACACATTGGACAAGGTTCCAGCGTGACAAACAAACTCGTGTGTTCCAGACGCCAGCTCCCAACTTTTGCACAAGCTGCTTCAATTGCAATAATCTCAGCATGCTTAATAGCATTTTGGGTTTCCTCACGTTCGTTTGAGCCACGAGCAATAACTTCACCAGTCTGATTGTCCACAATGATACAACCAATAGGAACTTCTCTTCTAGACTCAGCTTTTTTTGCTTCTTCTAATGCTAAATCCATGTACTCATTTATTTTATCTTCTGAAAATATCATTTTTAACCGATTAAATTAGTTACTTTCTTTTCTAAATATTTGGGAAATACTGGTGCTTTGATTTTTAATTGTTCTTGTTCTTTTTTCAAAGTTTCCAAGATATCAATCAATTCACGTACTTGATCATCGGATAGTGTACCGACAAAAGCCATTAATTTTTCGTTACCGTGAAGATATTTATCAACATATTCTTCCAATTGCTTGCGATCATTTTGAATCGTCTTATTTTTCAAAAGATGAATTACAGATGATACCGTTAAAATTGTACCTGCAGAAATTGCAGAAATAATGATTCCAATTACGATTTTTTTCTTCATAAGTAAACGCCTCCAACATGAATATACCATATTCAGGAGTAATTTAAATCAATTTACTTTTCAAAATATAATATCCTTTATCACGTGTGACTACTTCAACGTTGCCAAAAGTTTCATCCATTAGTTTTTTAGCTGAAGGAGCACCTTGTTTCTTTTGCAAGACGATCCACAATTCACCATTTGGTTCGAGATAGTCTTTTGAGTCAGCCAAAATTGAATTGACAACTTTTTTACCAGCACGAACTGGTGGATTAGAAACAATCAATGCATATTTGCCTGATACCTTATCATAAGTATCTGATTCAAAAATCTCAACGTTTTTAATTTGGTTGTTATCGGCATTTTTCTTAGCCAAATCTAATGCTCTTAGATTAACGTCAACCATAGTTATCTCTCGTTTAGTTTGCTCTTTAGCCAAAGCCAAACCGATTGGACCATAGCCACAGCCAACGTCTAAGATATTGCCATTAGGAATGTTCTGGAAATCAATTGCTTCAATTAGTACTCGTGAACCGTAATCGATCGTTTGTCTGGAGAAAACCCCACTGTCAGACATAAAATCTAAATTATGCTTACGTAAAGTAAAATTGAAATTCTTAACTTCATGCTCCACACTAGGAGTATTTTCAAAATATTGATTAGCCATAGGTTTCATCCTTCCTTTTTTGGATAAAAAAAAATCCTCTTACGAGGATTAATTTTAACATAAAGTGTATTACTTCAATGTAACTGTTGCACCAACAGCTTCTAGTTTTGACTTCATGTCATCAGCGTCAGCCTTAGCAACGCCTTCCTTGATAACCTTAGGAGCACCATCAACAAGGTCCTTTGAGTCCTTCAAGCCAAGTCCTGTGATACCACGAACTTCCTTGATAACCTTAACCTTTTCTTGACCTGCTTCTGTAAGTTCAACGTCAAATGAGTCCTTTTCTGCAGCAGCGTCGCCACCAGCAGCACCGGCAGCAGCAACTGGAGCAGCAGCCTTAACGTCAAATTCGTCTTCAATAGCCTTAACAAGGTCGTTAAGTTCTAGAATTGATGCATCTTTTAAATCATCGATAATCTTTTGTGTATCTAAAGCCATTATTGTATCCTCCAAATATTATGAGTTTTTTTAGTTAATGTAATTAAGCTTCTTGTCCGTCGTCTTCTTTGTCAGCGAGTGCTTTAACAACCATAGCAAAGTCGCGTACAGGAGCTTGTAATACAGATACCAACATTGATAGCAAGCCATCTCTGTCTGGTAATGTAGCTAATTCTTGAATTTCGTCAAGAGATGCAGCTTTACCTTCGATGATTCCACCCTTGATTTCAACGGCGTCAACATCTTTGGCAAACTTAGCAGCAATCTTAGCAGGTCCAACAGGATCTTCTTCAGAATAAGCGATAGCTGTAGGTCCAACGAAGAACTTCTCTAGACCTTCAACACCAGCTTTTTCAGCTGCACGTCTCAAGATTGTATTCTTAACAACTTGCATAGTAGCATTTTGTTCACGTAATTCAGCACGCATTTCAGTTGCTTGTTCAACTGTTAGACCTAAGTAATCAACAACGATTACTGATTTTGCGCCTGTAAGTTGCTTAGCAATTTCATCTACTTCTGCTTGTTTTTGTGCTAATACTTCTTGCTTCATTATTACGTTTCACCTCCACAATTTTTTAGTTAATCTTCTACAAATTCGGCTAAAAATATAAAATCCCTGTGCCCTAAGGACACAGAGATTAAGTGAAATAATCTTCTGGCCTCGGCAGGATATTAAGACTTTCATCACCTGAGTCTTCGGTAGAAATCAACTATGATAATTTATCATTATTTTGGTAATTAGTCAACACTTATTAAGCGTTGATCTTTAGACCAGGTCCAAATGTAGATGTCATGTTTACACTGACAATATAGTTACCCTTCAATGATGCAGGACGTGCTTTAGCAATTGTACCGTAGAATGAATTGAAGTTTTCTACGATCTTGTTTGTATCAAATGACATCTTACCGATTGGTGCGTGGATAAGACCATTTGAATCTACACGGTATGTAACTTGTCCGGCTTTAATATCATTAACAGCCTTTGTAACATCCATTGTAACTGTACCTGTCTTAGGGTTAGGCATCAAACCTTTAGGTCCAAGAACACGACCTAAACGACCAACTTTGGCCATCATAGGTGGTGTAGCAACGGCAACGTCAAAGTCCAACCAGCCGTCTTGAATCTTTTCTACAAGGTCGTCTGAACCAACGATATCAGCGCCGGCTGCTTCTGCATCCTTAGCTTGTTGTCCTTCAGCGAAGACGATAACCTTTTGAGTTTTACCTGTACCGTTAGGTAGTACGATAGCACCACGAATTTGTTGATCAGCTTGTTTAGGATCAACATCCAAATTGATAGCAACTTCAACAGTTGCATCGAATTTAGCGTAGTCAACTTTCTTCAATAGTTCTACAGCTTCTTCAGCAGTATAACTTTTGTTTTTATCTACTTGTTTTAATGCTTCTGTATATTTTTTTCCATGCTTAGCCATGCTAAGTTCCTCCTTGCTTTGTGGTCTTACGGGGTTTTCCCCTCCCACTTGTTAAGAATGCTTTCACATTCTTTGTAAACTGCTCAATCTAGTCTTTTACTTTACTTCAAAGCCCATACTTCTTGCAGTACCAGCAACCATACGCATTGCAGATTCAACACTAGCAGCGTTTAGGTCTTTCATCTTGGTTTCAGCAATTTCGCGAACTTGGTCTTCAGTAACTGTGGCAACCTTGTTTGTGTTAGGTTCGCCAGAGCCCTTTTCAACGCCAGCAGCTTTCTTCAATAGAACTGCAGCTGGTGGTGTCTTAGTAACGAAATCGAATGAACGGTCTTCGTATACTGAGATAACAACAGGGATAATCATACCCTTTTGATCTTGTGTACGTGCATTGAAGTCCTTTGTAAAGGCAACAATGTTAATACCAGCTTGTCCTAGTGCAGGACCAACTGGAGGAGCTGGAGTAGCCTGTCCAGCAGGGATTTGTAATTTTACTACGTTAGCAACTTTTTTAGCCACGGTGCATACCTCCTTGTTCCGTGATGTGGTCATGATGAGAATAAAAATTTTCTCTCCCACATGTATGTGTCAAAAACATACCGTTATATAGTAGCACGGCCTACTAGTCTTTTCAATAACTATTTTTGTTTTTCAACTGATGTGAAATCAAGTTCAGCTGAAGTCATACGTCCAAACATATCAACGTCAACTTTAAGTTTTCTGTGTTCATCATCGATTTCAGTGATCTTACCAGTTGTATCTGAAAAGGCACCATCAGTAATATTAACTGTTTCGCCAACTTCAAAGTCAGATGGCTTATTAGCATTCATGCCGTATTGTTTCATGATGCTATCAATTTCCTCGGGTAATAGTGGTGCAGGCTTACTACCTGAACCGTGACTGCCGACAAATCCAGTAACGCCTGGTGTATTACGAACGATAAACCATGATTCATCACTCATAACCATTTGTACTAAAACGTAACCAGGGAAAGTTTTTTCCATTTCTTTCTTTTCTTTACCGTTTTTCATTTTTGTTTCTTCTTCTTCAGGAACAACTGCTTGGAAAATGTAATCTTCCATACCCATTGATTGAGCACGTGATTCTAGATTTTCCTTAACTTTGTTTTCATATCCTGAATAGGTATGCAAAACATACCATTGTTTTTCGCCAGCTTCAGCCATAATTTCCTCCAAAATTCAAAATAAAAAAACTCCGAACCACAGTCGAAGTTTTTCTGATTGCTAATATCATAGCAAATTTTTAGCATTCTTACAATCTATTTACCCATGATAAAGGTTTGTAATAGTTTAATTAGACCCCAATCAACTATGGCAAAGAAGATTGCATACATTAATGATGTAGCGATAACAGTCCATGTATCACGCTTATTTTCTTTAAATGTAGGCCAAACAACTAATTTCATTTCTTTATTGACACTACCAAAAAATTTAAATAGTTTCATTTGTTCCTCCAGCTTATCTTGTTTCTTTATGTAACGTGTGTTTTCCACAGTGCTTACAGAACTTTTTAACTTCTAGACGTTCTGTGCGGTTTGGGTTCTCGCTGATTGTGTAGTTACGTGAACCACAAACAGTGCAAGCTAATGCGACTTTTCTTAATCCCATGTTTATCTCCAAAATCTATTCTTAATCTTATTAATTGTAAACTCTGGAAGGTTGTTTGTCCATTGCAAACTCATGACAAATCTGTATCGTCTCGTTTCAAAATCAGATATTTCAAGCGATAAATCGCATTTTGAATTTTTTTAGGAGTACACGACTCTTTCTTACAAGCTTGTTCCATAGTTATCTTGCCTAAGATGAATTGCATCGCTGTTAATTCCAGTTTACTCATACTTTTAGTCAAGATTTCAACTTGATCTTTTACTTCTATTAAGTAACGATGACCGTCAATTGGTTGTTGATTAGGATGAACTTCTAAAGGCTCTGTCATTCCATTGATTTTTCTCTTACTCGCATTTTCGCGTCTGATCAAATCAATAACTCGCCGTTCAAATTTCATCTTAAAGAAGCTACCAAATCTCGAGCCACTGGTGCCATCAAAAATTTGGCAAGTCTCATAACAAGTAATAAAAGCCTCTTGATACCAGTCTTCACGATCAAAGCCAACAATGTAATAATGCTTAGCTAAATTATCGATCATCGGATGATATTTCTTCACTAGTTTATCTAGGGCTGGTGAATCTCTATTAGTTCTGACTTGTTCAATCCATAGTGATTCTAGGCTATACATTTAGTGTGTTATTGTGGGAATAATTTTATATTTTTAGAATAACATTGCTATTTCCCGCATTAAAAGAGAACATTTGTTTACAAAAAAAACGAATGAAATTTAATCATTCGTTTAATATAAATTACGCATTTCTGGAAGCAAAAGCTTGATACAACAAAATACCAGTCGCAACGGAAGCATTCAAACTTTGCACGTGTCCGACCATCGGAATATTCAAAGTTTGATCAGCTTGTTTGAGAACTAGTGGTGAGATTCCTTTACCTTCGTTACCAATGATTAGAGCAACTGCTCCTTTGGCATTCCAGTTACGGTAATTGTCACCTTCCATAGCTGTACCAAAGACCCAGACATTTTTCTTCTTCAAGTCTTTGATCGTATTAACTAGGTTAGTTACACGGACCACTGGCACGTATTCAATAGCACCCGTTGAAGTCTTAGCAACGGTTGAAGTAAGTCCAGTTGAACGATGCTTTGGCACGATGATTCCATGAACTCCTACAGCATCGGCTGTACGCATGATTGAACCGAGATTATGAGGATCTTCAATTTTATCCAAAATCAAAATAAAAGGATCTTCATTTTTCTTCTTGGCATTGTCAAAGATGTCTTGCATTTCAGCGTATTGATAAGGGGCAATATAGGCTGCCATTCCTTGGTGATTGCCACCCTCACTAATATCATCCAACTTGTTCTTAGGTACTTCTTGAACGATCAAACGGTCACGTTTAGCTAATTTAATAGCTTCTGCGATGTGTTCACTTGAAAGTCCCTTTTGAACTAAAACTTTATTGACACGTTGATCAGCTGTTGAAGATTTCAATAATTCAATTACTGAATGAACTCCATAAACTAATTCTTTTTCTTCACTGTTATTATTTCTATTCGAATTTCCGGTCATCTGCTGCACCACTTTCTACTTCATTTATACACCACAATGCAAGTTCTTTAACACGTTCTTTGTCTCCAGTAATATCCAAGTAACCAAAGACGGCTTCAAAACCAGTGGACATATGATAAGTGACAACACTTGTATTCTTTGCTTTAGTTTGCTTCTTGGCATTACGCCCGTTCTTGTAAATCCTTACTTCTTGTTCAGTCAAAACATCGTTATCGAGCATCAAAGTTATCAATGAAGCTTGAGCTTTCGCTGATACGTAATGTTTGGCTTGGTGTTGTAATTCATTTACTTTGACGATATTTTTGGACAACAAATGTTCACGAATAAATACTTCATAAACAGCGTCGCCTAAATAAGCCAAAGTTACACCATTAAATTTCTTAACATCAGTCATTAATATGCCACCGTGTTCCTTGAGGGGTATCTTCTAAGATTACGCCCATATCTTTTAGTTGGTCACGTAATTTATCACTCGTAGCAAAATCTTTATCGGCACGAGCTTGGTCACGTTGATCGACCATTTGTTGAATTTCTTCAGAAAGGTCTTGTTGACTATCCAAGTTGATTCCGAGAATACTTGTCAAATCAGCCATAGCTTTTAGGATAACATTTACAGCATTTTTAGCAACCGTATCTCTTGACGAATAGTTGTTAGCCAAACTGACCAAATTAAAGATTTCTGTCAAACCATTTTGAACGTTAAAGTCATCATTCATGGCAGTCTTAAAGTCTTCAATAATGTCTTGTGTTTGAGTAGCAATTTCTGCATCATCCGTATCTTTAGCATCATCCAATCTGAATTTCAAATTGTTATAAGCTGTCTTGATCTTGTCCAAATTATCGGCAGCTTTTTGCAAATTAGCTTGGGAATATTCGAGTGGACGACGGTAATGAGTTGATGAAAGGAAGAATCTCAAAACTTGTGGGTTCGTCTTCTTAACTAAATCATGAACTGTGACAAAGTTGCCGAGTGACTTACTCATTTTTTCATTGTTTTCAACTGTTACGAAGCCATTGTGCATCCAATAATTAACAAATTTCTTGCCCGTCTTAGCTTCACTTTGAGCAATTTCATTTTCATGGTGTGGGAACTCTAAATCTTGACCACCACCGTGAATGTCAAAGGTCTCGCCTAAATATTTAGTCGACATTACTGAACATTCAATGTGCCAACCTGGACGACCCTCACCCCAAGGAGAGTCCCATTTGATTTCACCTGGTTTAGCTTTTTTCCAAAGCACGAAGTCGATTGGATCTTGTTTCTTATCAAATTCAGCTTCACCAATGTGTTCACTGGCACCTTCAACTAATTGATCGATATTTTGGTCAGAAAGCTCTCCGTAATGTTTAAACTTTCTAGCTCGATAAAAGACATCCCCATCAGATTCATAAGCATAGCCTTTATCAATTAAAACTTTGACAAAGTCGATAATATCTTGAATATTGTCAGTAGCTCTAGGATTGATAGTCGCTTTTTGAACATTGATAGCGGCAATATCTTCATAAAAGGCTTTGATAAAACGATTAGCAACTTCTGGAACAGTGATTCCTTCACGATTAGCTTCTTTAATCATTTTGTCATCAACATCAGTGAAGTTAGATACAAATTTTACCTTGTAGCCTAAAAATTCCAAATAACGACGAACTGTATCAAATGCTACGATCGAACGAGCATTACCAATGTGAATGTAGTTGTACACGGTAGGACCACAGACGTACATGTTGACTTGATTAGGTGTTATTGGTTTAAATTCTTCTTTTTCACGGGTCAATGTATTGAAAATTTTCAACATAATCTTCACCTATATAAAAAAGAGCTTGGAGGCAAACTAAGTTTTCCTTCAACCTCTTTTTCTTTTCTTTTAGTTTTTTTCGCGCTTTATTTCATTTCGTTCAAAGTCTTGTCGATATTTGCAAGAGCTTGTTCTTTACCAAACAATTCGATAGTTTCAGCAATTGCTGGACCATGCATTGTTCTAGTAGCAGCAATTCTAGCTGGCATGTATAGTTTTCTACCCTTAACACCAGTATCAGCACGAACTGATTGAATAGCATCCATGATTTGAGCAGCTGTGAAACGTGGCAATTTTTCTAACTTACCTTTCAAGTCTTCAATAGCAGTCTTAGCATCATCGTCAGCTAATTCTTTTTGTTCATCATCTGTTAAGTGTTCTGGTTGGTTGAAGAAAACATCAGCCAAGTCAACGATTTGTTGAGTATATGACATTTGTGGCATGTATAGTTCTGTCAAATGTCTTACCCATTGAATTTCATCAGTGCTTGGATTTTCTTGGACACGTTTTGCTTCAATCAAGTTAGCAAGTACTAAGTCAGTGATTTCACTAACATCAGCGTGTTTAACGTATTGGTTGTTGACCCATTCTAGTTTCTTTTGGTCGAATTTGGCAGGTGATTTACTCAAACGGTGTTCGTCAAAAATCTTGATAAATTGTTTGCGAGTAAATAATTCGTCTTCACCAACTGGTGACCAGCCTAGAAGTGTAATGAAGTTGAACATAGCTTCTGGTAGGTAACCTAATTCACGATATTGTTCGATAAATTGTAGGATTGATTCATCACGTTTACTTAGTTTCTTACCAGTTTCAGTATTGATGATCAATGTCATATGACCGAATTTTGGAGCTTCCCAGCCTAAGGCATCGTAAATCATCAATTGTTTTGGTGTGTTGGCAACGTGATCATCACCACGAAGAACATGACTGATTTCCATCAAATGGTCATCAATAACAACCGCAAAGTTGTAAGTTGGCATACCATCACGTTTTTGGATAACCCAATCTCCACCGATAGTATCTGAACCAATTGAAACTTTACCCTTTACGATATCGTCCCATTCGTAGTTCTTACCAACTGGTACGTGGAATCTAACAACTGGTTGAACACCAGCATCTTCTGCTTCTTTGATCTTAGCAGCTTTCTCTTCGTCAGACATACCTTCGAATTCGTATTCGTAGTGAGGCATTTGTCCGTGAGCTTCTTGATCCTCACGCATTGCTTGTAGTTGTTCTTCAGTCAGATATGATTTGTAAGCTAAACCTTTTTCTAGTAATTCATCAATGTATTTTTGATAAATTTCTTTTCTTTCTGATTGACGATATGGACCATAGTCACCACCGACATCTGGACCTTCATCCCAATCAACGCCAAGCCATTTAAGGTTTTCTAGTTGACTCTTTGTTCCACCTTTAACGTTTCTCTTTGTATCTGTATCTTCAATACGGATAACGAAAGTTCCCTTGTGACTACGTGCGAACAAGTAGTTAAAGATAGCTGTTCTAGCATTCCCAATGTGCAAGTGACCTGTTGGACTTGGTGCATATCTTACACGAATTTTATTATCTGACTTTTTTGCCATTTCTGTGTTCTCCCCTTTTATTTCTCGAGTTGTTTTTATTCGAATTCCGGTTGCCATTGTTACGGTTACGATTTCCATTATTGCGGTTACCGCCGTTATGGTTATTGTTACCGTTATGGTTGTTTGAATTCTCCTTGGCACTACTCTTTTCCTGGATACCATGTATTGAATGTTTAGGCTTTGCAAATATCATTTTACCAGCATCAGTTTGCAATGCACTAGTTACGATGACTTCGACGTCTTTATTGATAAAGTATTTACCTTCTTCAACAACGACCATCGTACCATCTTCTAGGTATGCGACACCTTGCTCTCTTTCAGTACCCTCTTTTATAACTTTAACAGTCATTGCCTCTCCTGGCAAAATCATTGGTTTCAAGACTTTGGCTAGTTCGTTAATGTTAAGTACCTGAACATTTTGAAATTCACTTACCTTACTTAAATTATAATCATTTGTCATGACGGCACCACCAATTTCTTTGGCTAATTTAAGTAATTTCATGTCAACTTCTGGTATATTATCATAATCTCGCGTTGTTGTTTCATAATTAATAGTTTGATCCATTTTCATTTCGTTCAAAATGTCCAAACCACGACGTCCACGTTCACGCTTTTGGCTATCGCTGGAATCGGAAATTAATTGCAATTCATGAACAACAAAATCCGGAATCATCAACTTACCTTCCAAAAAGCCAGTTTCAGCTAATTGGTGAATCCGACCATCAATAATTACTGAAGTATCCAAAATCTTATATGGATAAAAATCTTTTTTGGCAGAACGACGAGTTACTTCACCTTCAGCAGCAATCTGGTCGCTCTTATCATTAGCTTTGTTATTTCGTTTAGTAATGGAGAAATTAGTCCAGTCATTTCGACGACTAGTTCCCATTCGAAAACCAATCCAACCAAAGACAATCATTAAAATTACCGGAATCACATTAGAAAACATATTGTGCATCATGTAAAAAGGAATTGAAATGATATTTGCCAAAACTAGACCTACGATTAGAAAAGTTGCACCATAAATGATCCAACCAGGTGATCTAGAATTTAGATATTTTTCAATTTTTTGGTTCAAATCCATAATTGGTCTAACAAACAAGAACGACAAAAAATAAAATATAATACATCCAATAAGTCCTTCAAAATAGCCGTTATTGATAAAAGCAATTCCTGCTAAACCGAAAATTTCCCACAAACTAGGTAAAATCGTAATTCCGACTGCAATACCTAGCAAAGCAAAAACTATATTTATTACAATTTTTCGCATAAAAACCTCCTTAATTTTTAGAATATTTTGTTCATAGCGTCTGACACGGTACTGACACCGATGATTTGAATCTTATTATCTTTTGACCAATCGCCAAGATTATTCTTAGGAATAAAGATTCGTTTGAAACCGAGTTTTTCCGCTTCATTGACACGTTGATCGATTCGATTGACTCGTCTAACTTCACCCGTCAAGCCAACTTCACCAACAAAGCAATCAGTTCCAGGTATGCCCATATTTTTGTAACTAGAAGCAATTGACATTGCCAAAGCCAAATCGATTGCCGGTTCATCTAATTTTACGCCACCGGTTGATTTCAAATAAGCATCTTGGTTTTGGAGCATCAAATTACCACGTTTTTCTAGTACCGCCATGATAACAGAAACTCGATTGTGATCTAATCCAGTCGCAGTTCTCTTAGCATTGCCAAAAACAGTTGGGGTAATCAAAGATTGAATCTCAACCAAAATTGGTCTTGTTCCTTCCATTGAAACTACCACCGCAGAACCATTGGCATTGGCTAAACGTTCTTCTAAGAAAATCTCTGAGGGGTTAGCCACTTCAACTAATCCTTTCGTCCGCATCTCAAAAATACCAATTTCGTTAGTTGAACCAAAACGGTTCTTGACGGAACGTAAAATTCGATAACTATGATGAGTATCTCCTTCAAAATACAACACTGTATCTACCATGTGTTCCAAAATCTTTGGACCAGCGATAGCGCCACCTTTAGTCACGTGCCCTACAACAAAGACAGTGATATTTTGTTGTTTAGCAATATTCATCAATTCAGCCGTTACCTCACGAATTTGGGAAATACTACCAACAGCAGAAGATATCTCTGGTTCATCCATTGTCTGCACAGAATCGATAATCAAGAAATCTGGTTTCATATCATCGATAGTTTGACGAATGTAACTCATATCAGTCTGTGGGTAAATGTATAAATTATCACCCTTAATACCTAGACGATCAGCTCGCATTTTAATTTGTGAGGCACTCTCTTCACCGGAAACGTACAAAACTTTGCCACCGGTCTTCTGAAGTTGTCCCGAAACTTGAGTCAAAAGCGTTGATTTACCAATTCCTGGATCTCCACCAATCAAAATCAAAGAACCCGGCACGATTCCGCCACCGAGTACTCGATTCAATTCGTCCATATCAGTTTTGATTCGAGGCTCTTTTTCAAAAGAAACGTCCCCAATTTTAACTGGTTTAGATTCCAAATCACTCACACGACGACTAGGTGTAGCGCTGGCTTTGACAGTTGCTTGATCGACTTCTTCAACCATTTGATTCCAAACACCACAATTAGGACAACGACCTAAATATTTCGGTGAGACGTAGCCACAATTTTGACATACGAATTTTGTTTTAGCTTTAGCCAATAAAATAGTTCCTTTCTTAATTATATTCCTGAAGAACCAAATCCACCAAGGCGTTTCTTTAATCCACCTTCATCATCATCGGTTGTAAGATATTTAATAAAAATTCCTTGAGCCAATCGTTCACCTTTTTTAACCTTATAATCCATAGGGAAAAAGTTGATCAATTGAACGAACAATTCACCTTCATTACTATCATTATTATAGTAGTCTGCGTCAACTACACCAATACCATTAGGAATCGAAAGTCCACGTTTCAAAGGATTGCTGGAACGACTGGCAATGATCAAAACCTCGTCATCTTGCATGTAAGCTTTGATACCCGTTGGAACTAGAACTGGCTTGATTGATTTTTGAACTTCAGCAAGTTTTGAATCGTCCATCTTACCCTTGTTCAAAATAAACTTCAAAACATTCAAAACTCCAAATTTCCAGATTGAAGGTACTACGAAATCCTCTGCACTTTCAATATCATAACCAGCAGCGTTTTTAGTCTGACGAACTGGCAAATTAATACCTTGTCCCTCGTATTTTTTCACAATTTCAAATCCACGTTTTTTTGTCAAATCGAAAACTCCTTCAGCATTAGATAACTAAAATAATAGCATTTTAGACGCTATAAAACTATTCATTACACTGACTTTCTACTTATAATAGAGTAATATAAAATTAAATTAATCTAGCAGGAGGTAATTATATGGAAATGAAACATGAGGACGGTCGTTTCTACTTCGAAGACAACGACAAAATGATTGGAGAAATCACTTACTCAACTGTTAAAGATGGTGTTGTCTCAATCGATCACACCTACGTTGACGACAATTATCGAGGTCAAGGTCTAGCTGGTAAACTTTTGAATGCTATGTTGGATTTTTCTGACTTAAAGGGTCTCAAAGTAGTTCCAGTCTGTGAATATGCCAAAGCTGCTTTTGAAAAAAAGCCAGAAATCAGATTTCTTTTAGCTGACAATTACCAAGAGCTATTGAAGGGGGAAAATTAGTTGAATCAAGATGAATTAAAAAAAGCCGTTGGTGTTAAATCTGTTGATTACATCAAGAGTAATACCGTAGTTGGTCTAGGTACAGGTTCTACTGTTTACTATATGATTGAAGAATTGGGTAAAAGATATCAAAGTGGCGAAATCAAGAATATCGTTGCTGTAACTACTTCATCCCGTTCTGAAAAACAAGCTCAATCTTTAGGCATTCCAACCAAAGATTTGAACGACGTTGACCACATCGACTTAACAATTGATGGTGCTGATCAAATCGACAAAAACTATCAAGGAATCAAGGGTGGCGGTGCTGCCCACTTGCTAGAAAAGATGGTTGCTACTAACTCAATTAAAAATATTTGGATCGTTGATCAATCGAAAATGGCCGATACATTGGGTAGTTTTCCACTACCTTTGGAAGTAATTCCATTTGGTTGCGAAAAGACTTTTGAAGACTTGCAAAAAGAAGATTTAAAGCCAGAATTTCGTCTCGATGAAAATGGCAAACGTGTCTTAACTCACAACAAAAATTACGTTATCGACTTAAAAGTTGGTACGATCAATCATCCTCATCTTTTAGCTGACTGGTTAGATCACCAAGTTGGAATAGTTGCACATGGCCTATTTCTTGATATAGTTAATACTATTATCGTCGGTTATGAGGATGGTCCAAAAGTAATCGATAATATCAGATAAATTTCAAACAGAGGAGAATATTGCATGACTAAAGAAATTACATCATCAGATTTAACTAATTTTCAAACAGCATTTGAAAAAACACCCGCTTCAGCAGCTATCAAAAACGCTGTAATCAACAACGGACTTTTCAAATCAAGTGAAACTATCGAATCTAAAATTGCTATGGATCCAACTTTTTCAGTCGAACTAGACACTGGTAAAGTTGCTGACCAAATGCGTTCTGGACTCTGCTGGGTCTTCGCTGCTTTGAATACTATGAGACACCCTGTTCAAAATGAATTCAAAATCAAGGGCTTTGAATTGTCACAAGGTTACATGCTTTTCTGGGATAAGTTAGAAAAATCTAACTACTTCTTCGAAAATGTTATTAACACTGCCGCCCTTCCAACAGGTGACCGCAAAGTTGACTTCTTAATGACAACACCTCAACAAGATGGTGGTCAATGGGATATGGTCATGGCACTTGTTCAAAAATATGGATTAGTTCCTAAGAGCGTTATGCCTGATACTTTCAGTCGTAAAAATTCATCTGAACTAAACAACGTTCTTAACAAGAAATTACGTAAAGGTGCCATCATCTTACGTAACTTAGTTAACGACAACAAATCAGAAGAAGACATTGAACGTAAAAAGAACGAACTATTAAGCGAAATCTACAAGATTTTAGTTTACACAGTCGGCGTTCCTCCAACTAAGTTTGACTGGGCTTACCGTGATGACGATAAGAACTATCACAAGGAAGTTGGTATTACACCTCAAGAATTCTTCAAGAAATACGTTGGTTGGGACTTAGACAGCTACATCTCAACTATCAATGCTCCAACAGCTGACAAACCATACAATCACGTCTATACGGTTGAAATGCTTGGTAACGTCGTTGGTGGTCGTCAAGTTCGTCACTTGAATCTTGAAATCAATGACTTCAAGAAATTAGCCATCAAACAACTTCAAGCTGGTGAAACAGTTTGGTTCGGTAGTGATGTTGGTCAAAGTTCTGATCGTAAGATTGGTATCATGGATACAAATATCTATGATCTTGAAGGCTTGCTAAACACTGATCTTTCAATGACTAAGGCAGAACGTCTTGACTACATCGAAAGTATGATGACTCACGCTATGGTTATCACCGGTGTTGATTTGGACGAAAACGGCAACCCATTGAAGTGGAAAGTTGAAAACTCATGGGGTGAAAAAGTCGGAAACAAGGGTTACTTTGTTATGAGTGACTCATGGTTTGACGAATACGTTTATCAACTAGTTATCAACAAGAAGTATCTACCAGAAGATTTGAAGGATACTTTCGAAAAAGAATCCAAAGAACCTAAAGTTCTTGCACCATGGGATCCAATGGGTGCTCTTGCCTAACTATTAAGTCAATTAACCTCGTTAGATATTCTAGCGAGGTTTTTGTGTACCCAAATTCTATCGTAATATCTATGTAAAACCCTTTCACTGTCTTATAATGAAATTAATATCAAAGAAGGAGTTGTCTGTTTAATGAAAAATAATCAATTTGCAATTCGTCCAACTGAATACAAAGATCAATTGGTTGAACTTCAAACAATCGGCTTTCTAGATAAAGATAACGAATCAGAGACCGATCCAATCAAATTATGGAAAAGTTTTTTAAGCAAAAGTTTTTTAGAAGCTAAAACATCATCAGCTTTTGAGGAAAAATTAAAAACCTATATGGCAACTGACTCTTTGAATTTAAATGAATACTTAGATTCTGCAACAAATGTTTCTGTCAGCGCTTTTTATAATGTCGCTTTACAATTACTAAAATTTAATCCAGATGTAGATTTCAGTTTTAGTGATCCCTTAGGTGCAATGAAAAAGATTCAATTAATGATTGCTGATCACAACACCGATTCATTTTCGATAGATGAATTAAAATCAGCTTGGTATTGGTTATTAGCCACTCATAATAAAAATGGTCAAACCTTCATCGACTTTTTAGCTACCAAAGGTTTTTTCGTAAAATTCTATGGCAAAGTTAACCATCCCTTATTATTCAACGGCAAAACCTTACCTGTTTTTGATCCCCATAAATTAATTCGTGAGGTCGTTTACGTTGAATCTCCTCAAGATACTGACCACGACGGCAAACGTGATTTATTAAAAGCTGAAGTTTTGCGTCCTCAAGCCACTGAGAACGGCTTAAAAGTTCCCGTTCTTTACACAGCCAGTCCTTACAATCAAGGAACCAACGATGAAACCGGCGAAAAACTAACTCATAACGTTAACGTAGCGCTTCAACACAAAGAGCCTAACAACCTACAATACAGCGATATTGAGTATCACGAATCATCAACAAAGCTCCCTCATCCACGTGTCATTAATGGTCAAACTAAGCGAGCTGAAGAAGATTTTTCTCGTGAAAGTTCTTATACAATGAATGACTATTTCTTAGCTCGAGGCTTTGCGGTCGTCTACATGGCAGGAATTGGAACCAAAGATTCCGAAGGCCTAAGAACTACTGGTGATCCTGACGAAACTACTTCAACTATTTCTATCATTAAATGGTTGACTGGCGAATTGCCTGCTTTTACTAATCGTATCGACAATATCGAAATTAAAGCTTGGTGGTCTAACAAACGTATCGCTATGACGGGTAGATCATATTTAGGAACCTTGGCCACCGCCGCAGCAACAACCGGTGTTTACGGCTTGAAGACAATCATCAGTGAGGCTGCTATTTCTAGTTGGTATGACTACTACCGTGACGGTGGACTTGTTATCGCTCCTGGTGGATTTCCTGGTGAAGATGCTGATGTCTTAGCTGAGGAAACATTCAGTCGTCGTCTTCAACCTGGTGACTTCCATAATGTTAAAGATACTTGGAAAGAACAAATCGAAAAAATCAACCACGGACAAGATCGAACAACTGGCAATTACAACACCTTTTGGGATGCTAGAAATTACCACAAAAACTTCAAAAACATCACTGCCGATGTCTTCATGGTCCATGGTCTTAATGATTGGAATGTCAAGCCAAGAAATGTTGAACGCTTGTGGAACGGCATCAAACATAACGGCGTTACGCAAAAACTGATTTTACATCAAGGACAACATATCTACATCAATGCTTTCAGATCAATCGACTATAACGATATCATTAACCTATGGCTCACTCATGAACTACTTGGAGTAGATAATCAGGCTAAGGAAATAATTCCTAATGTTATCATTCAGGACAACACAAAAGCAGAAACTTGGAATAGCTATCAAGACTGGGCTAACAGTGAAAATGAGCAAATCAAATACAATTTATCAAATGATAAATTAACTACTGATGCTTCCAAAAAGCAAGAATTATCTTTCAATGACCAATTAGACAAAAAGTCCTTTGATTTTTATGCTAAGCATAACGATACTTGGGAAAATGAACTACTATCTTCTAATGAGAAGTTACTTGAGAATCGTCTACTCTTTAAGACTGCACCATTAGATAACAATTTAACGATTGATGGTAAAACACTAGTTAATTTGAAAGTTTCTTCTAGCCAAAATATTGGTCTTTTAAGTTTTCAACTAGTCGACTACGGATTAGCTAAACGATTAAACGTTTCACCAACACTAATTTCTAAGAATAGCTTAGCTGGAACCTATGATTGGCGTGAAGATGACTTACGTGAATTTACTTACGGTAAGGAAACTCCTTTCAAAATGATATCTAAAGGTCATCTTAATTTACAAAATCGCGAAAACAATTATAAAGTAGATGAACTAAAACCAAATGTTTTTTATAATGTGAGTGTTGAATTACAACCGACATTTTATAAGCTACTAAAGGGACATCAACTTGGCTTAATCGTCTATGCAACTGATTTTGGAATGACGGTTCGTGGTAATCAAGATATTAAATATACAGTTCAAACCAAAGATTCATCATTGATCGTTCCAATTCACAAATAGTACCAAAAGTTCATAAATGCCTTGATATATATGGAATCTCACTAGACCAAAATTATGTGGTTTCATACTATCAATTTCAATGTTATAATTCCGGTTGAACTGTTTAATTTTGGAGATTATTTATATGGAAAAGACACAACTGAATTCTTTGAAAAATAACCCCCATTCAAAGATGAGCATAGCTGGATTCTTAATTGCTTTAGGAATCGTCTATGGGGACATTGGTACATCTCCTCTATATGTTATGCATTCTTTGATGGTTGGGAATGGTGGACTAGAAAAAATGTCCACTAATTTTATTTTAGGTAGTGTTTCATTAATTTTCTGGACACTGACTTTGGTAACGACAATCAAGTATGTTTTGATTGCTCTACGTGCCGATAACCGTGGTGAAGGTGGTATCTTTGCCCTCTACACCTTGGTTAGAAAACGTGCTAAATGGTTAATCATTCCAGCAATGATTGGTGGAGCAACTTTCTTAGCCGATGGTATGATGACTCCAGCTGTTACCGTTACTGCTGCGATTGAAGGGCTAAAGGGTATTAAAATCAGTAACATGGTCTTAATCAGCACCCAAAACCAAGTTATTATTGTAACAATCATCATCTTGTCGACCCTCTTCTTCATTCAAAGATTTGGGACACAACTTATCGGACGTGCTTTTGGTCCTATCATGCTGATTTGGTTTGGCTTCTTAGGCGTAATTGGTATTTTCAACCTATCGTCAGATTGGACTATCATCAGAGCCTTGAACCCTTATTATGCTTTTGAATTGCTCAGAAGTCCTGTTAACATCAGAGGAGTTTTCATTTTAGGTAGTATCTTCTTGGCTACTACTGGTGCTGAAGCTTTGTACTCCGATATGGGACACGTTGGTCGTCCTAATATTTATACTAGTTGGCCTTTTGTAAAGATTTGTTTATTGCTTAGTTACTTAGGTCAAGCTGCTTGGATAATTGGTGTTCGTGATAATCACAGTTTGCAACAAATGGGTTCTTCCATGAATCCTTTCTACCAATCTATCCCAGCTGATTTTAGACTCTTTGGAATCTTTTTATCAGCTTTGGCAGCCATCATTGCTTCTCAAGCTTTGATTTCTGGTTCGTATACCCTAGTATCAGAAGCTACGAAGTTAAGAATGTTCCCTCGTCTGAAGACTTATTATCCTACAAATTTCAAGGGTCAACTTTATATTCCAACTGTTAACTCAATTATCTGGGTTGTTTGTTTATTCATTGTTTTCTATTTCAAAACTTCAGAAAACATGTCTAATGCTTACGGTCTAGAAATTACTATTACTATGTTAATGACTACGATCCTCTTGCATCAATGGTTGTTGATGAAACGTGCTAACCGCTTCTTTACCACCGTTATCATTAGTTTCTTCTTCATCATTGAAAGTATCTTCTTTGTAACTAACAGTAGTAAGTTCATTCACGGTGCTTACATTACCATGTTCATCGCTGCTTTGCTTATTATCGTTATGTTCGTTTGGAGATACGGTGAAAGACTCAAGGACGACAATACATTTAGAAGTCATTTCGTTTCCTTGTTAGCTTTTAAGCATCAATTAAATGACTTGAGAAAAGATCCTAGTTATCCACTATATACAACTAACTTAGTTTATTTGACTAAGATTCATGACGGTTATCGTATCAAGAAGAATATTCTTTATTCAATCCTTGATAAGCGTCCTAAACGTGCTCAAGTTTATTGGTTCGTAACTGTTAATGTTACTGATGAACCTTATACAGCCGCTTATAGTGTTGAAACTTTCGATACTGACTATATGGTCAGCGTACAACTATACTTAGGATTTAGAGTTGATCAAAAGGTTAACGTCTACCTTCGTCAAGTTGTTAATGACATGATGTCAAATGGTGAAATCAAGCCACAGCCACAGAAATATACAACTATCCCAGATCGTGAAGTTGGTGACTTCTCCTTTGTTATTATCAAAGAAGTTATTTCACCAGATACTAAGATCAGTAGTTTGAATAAGAGCATTATTAATATGCGTTTGATTCTGCAGAAATTTATCTCGCCTGCTACTTGGTTTGGACTTTCCTATAGTGATGTTGTTGAAGAACGTGTTCCACTAGTTCTTGGCAAAGTCTCACTTAATCGTTTACGTCTTGTTAGAAAAGATCGTTCCGCTTTGAAAGATATTCAAATTGATGACGAAATTGATGACGATGACGACGAATAACAAAAAAGCCTTCACAATGTGAGGGCTTTTTTCTATGCTTGCAAAACTTTAACTGTCTTTTGATTTAATTTATTAGTAATAAAATCGACTACCCATTCAACATCTTTTTGTGGGGCACCTGACTTCAATAAATTCCAAGATAAGTCCAGAGCCACATCATGTCCATCATCGACTTTTAAGACGATATAGTGTGGCGTCCACTTGTTAGACTTCTTAGTTACAACTAATGAATAGGACAAAATATCGTCGAAGGAAATCACTTTTTGCTTCTTGGCCAATGGTAAGAAAATTGCTTTGATTCTTTTAGTCCAAGTACTGTAATCGTAATAAGAAACATTTCCTTCGGTAATTTTCCATTGTCCATAGAGACTAGGCAAATAGCGTGGATAAATCACTATGCTTTGAATCAAAAATCCTATCAGACCAAAGGTTATTCCCATAGTCAAATCATGTTTAGAAACAATATAAACAAAGGAACCGATAGCGGCTCCAAAAATCAAACTATTCAACAATGGCTTCCAATTCAATTTTCTTGCAAAACTTTTTTCCATCTTAACCGCCTACTTCTAAATTCTTAGTCATTTATTATTTCGTTAATAAATTTAAATTAAAATAAACGTTATATCAAAGAAATTGCTCTGAAATAGACAAGTTGTAATAGAAAGGGTTAACAATCTTTTATTTCTTTATTGACTAAATATAATCAAAGTTAATCAACGATATTAATTTATTTGTCATTGATCAATTCAAGTCATAGAAAGAAGCAAGTGATTATTATGTTCACTTATATTCAAATTACTCAACGCGATTCAGAAACATTTAAGGGCTATGTTGATTATGAGTTTGGAAAAGATAAACTATCAATGACCTTAGTCAGAGGCATGAAGACCTTGCGCCATATCGTTATTCCTTTTTCAGAGATCACTGATTTAACCATCGATAAGTTTTATGGTGAAGATCGAGTCAACTTCATTTACAATGCTCAAAAATTCTCCTTTATCAACACTGGCTATGGTGAATCTAAATATTTACAACATCACATTTTAAAAGCTACTAAAGCTTAACTAAAAAAGGTCTTACCAGAATTAATTTTTCTAGTAAGACCTTTTTTAGTTATTTTTGAAGAAACTTCTTTATACCATAGGCTACGCCATCTTCATCATTATTCTTCGTGATGTACTTGCCATATTCTTTCACGCCTTCTAAGGCATTATCCATGACAACTGGCGTTCCGACCATTTCTAACATCGATAAATCGTTGAAGCCATCGCCAAAAGCCGCCATATCCTTTTTAAGCAATTTTTCCAAGTCTTGAATGTATTTGATGCCACGTGACTTCTGAGCCAAATGACTGGTAATCTCGAGGTAATATTCTCCAGATTGTTTAATACTCATGTCACCAGAGTTAATAGATTCCAGTTTTTCAATCAATTGTTTCATCTCAATCGCATCGAATGCTAATAGCATGATTTTAAAAACTTTTACATCAGGTTGTTTTAACAAAGAAACATAATCAACTAGTTTAGGTGTCTGTCCGCCCATTTTTTGCTCATATTTAACACCTTTATCGAATTTATCGACATACCAATTATCAATATCGTAAAAACTACGACTAACTTTAGGAAATTGTTCATCAACTAAAGTAATTACTTTCTTTACACTATCAATATTTAATGTGTGTTCGCTGAGAATTTTCAAGCCTTGATCTTGTTTTTGAAAAATCAAACCACCGTTGAAGCCAATCTGTGGCTCATCTAAATCAAGTTTATCAATGACTTCGGTCATTTCCATTGGTGAACGAGCTGAAACTAATGTAAATGGAATTTGACTTTCCTTAATAGTTTGGACGTTGTTTTCACTGATTTTACAATCACTTTGTAAAAGAGTTCCATCCATATCGGAAAAAATATGTTTGATCAAAATCATTCCTCCTACTTTGAGTTAATTCTCATTATAATGGAAGCGAATTCATTTTTCTACAATGGTTAAAAAAAACAGCCAATCAACAGATCAGCTGTTATATTAAGATGCAAATGAAGTAGCGACACTACCGATAACAATTAAAACGATACCTAAGATCGTAAAGGTTAATTCACGATGACTCTTGTGCTCGTGCAAGACGATAATTCCACCGAATGTACCGATTACAACGTTTAATTGAGTCCAAATGAAGGCTGATGTATTACCGTTAGCTTTGGCTGAGAAAATATAAGCAAAAGCTGCGATTCCCCAAGCAATACCAGCAATAATATTTTGATACTGTTGCTTTTGTTTGAAAGAATTACGATCTGTAAACAAGGCGTAAATAATAGCACCTAATAAAATACCTAGCATTTCAGGTAGGAAAATTCCTGTACTACTTTCATTCTTGACGATTGACATGTTTGGAAATGATGAATAAATCCAAAAACCTACTGTAGTACATAGAAGGAACAAGGCATCCTTAAATTCCATCTTTTGAGATGTTGAGCTGTCTGTAACTGATGTCAATAAAGCACCAACAACAACGATCAATAAAGCTGTGATTCCGATAATTTTGGCATGGGCACTGTTCCAATCACCAAAGATCAACATCCCAATGATTGAATTACCAACTAATTGAAAAACAGTTGATAGTGGAACTGTACCGGATACACCGATACGCTTGAAAGAAATGAACTGACCAATTTGACCGATAGTCCATAAGGCCCCACATAAAACAGAGAACCAGAAAGCCTGTGTACTAACACTTGGTTGGGTAACTAAGTAGGAAATCAAGCCGACAACTGTAGCACCAGCACCGATACCAAACATTTGGTTAACTGGAGAACCACCCACTTTTCCAGTGATGATTGGCATGAAACCCCAACCTAAGGCTGGTATTAAAGCAATTAAAATATTCATAGCAAACTCCTTTTCAGCAAACGAATATTAGTAATAATTATTTTTTTAACGTGGCATATATTTCATATATAAGGAACTGTGTTTCTCATCATATAATATTTATTACTCAGACAAAAAATGAATATTATTACGAACAAATTTAGTCAAATAAGTCTTTTTGGCACAAAAAAATGTGTAAAACTCATCTAGACCATTTAAATAGTTTACAACATTATTTGAAAAAAGAAAGCATTTTCTCTCAAAAAAGCAAAAAAAATGAAAGTGCATTCATTGCCATCCTTAGACTAGCAAGCACTTTCAAATATTTTCTAAAACAATTTTATTTATACCATTTCATTATTAATAGCGTTGACGATTATCATTAATTATCTTCAATTTATCATCAAAATCATAAATTAGCGGAGTTCCATTAGCCACTTCTACTCCATCGATATCTTTATCGCTAATACCTTCAATATATTTGATCAAAGCCCTAATCGTACTTCCATGAGCCACGATCAATTGATTTTTCCCATCTAAAAGTCCTGGGGCCACATGATCAACATAGTAAGGAACTATCCGTTGGTAAGCTTCATAGAGACTCTCTGCAACTGGCATCATATTTTTATCAAAATACTTATAAGGACCAGTTGTTGGATCCGGTTTACTTAAAGCGGGGGGAACTGAATAAAAACTTCGACGCCACAAGTGAACTTGTTCCAAACCGTATTCTCTTCTCGTGTCATCTTTATTAAGCCCTCTCAAAGCTCCATAGTGACGTTCATTTAAGCGCCAAGTCTTAGTTATTGGCACATAATTAAGGTTTAAATCATCTTGAATAATGTAGGCTGTCTTAATAGCACGCCGTAAAACTGATGTATGTACGTGATCAAAATAAAAACCTTTGAGTTTTTTTGCAGCTTCATGTGCTTGCATTACACCTTCATGCGTCAAATCAACATCATTCCATCCTGTATATTGATTCAAAGCATTAGCAATACTCTCTCCATGTCTTACCATGACAAGTTTTACCATATTATGACATTCCCAACTTTCATATAAAATTACCTTTTAATCTTAGCACAGTTTGGTTTCTAAATTAATCAATCAACGAATTATCAAGGCCTCTAGAACACTCTGCCTGTAAAGTTACATGGGTAATATTGAATTTATCGAGCAACAACTGGTCTACTTGATCGTACAAGGTATCCAATTCTTTCATATTGCAATTTTTCAAAACATTAATATGAGCATCAAGCATAATATGATTTTCATCAATCATCCAAACATGCATGTGATGTACTCGAACAATTTCGGGAATTGTCATAATTTCGGCTTCAACTGCCGTTAAATCGATTTTTGGACTAGCCTCCATAAGAATGTTAATAGTTTCTGAAACTACTGTATAGGCTTCTTTTAAGAGCCAAATGGCAATAACTATTGTAATTAACGGATCGACCCAATTCCAATTGAACAAAATAACAAAAATAGATGCAATAAAAACTCCGACTGAGGATAAGGTATCAGTCAACATATGTAGAAACGTCGCTTTGATATTTAAATTATGTTTCGACCCTGACATCAACATCAGCATTGAAACTAAATTGGCAATCAAACCAATAATCGATACGATCATCATCAATTTACCATCAATATGCTGTGGTTGATTCAAACGTTTAAATGATTCGAAGACCATCATCACAGTAATAATGACTAGAACAATTGAATTGACAAAAGCTGCCAAAATTTCTGCTCTCTTATAGCCAAAAGTCTTCTTGGCGTTATTTTTTCTTTGCCCAATCACATTGGCAACATACGAGATGACAATTGATAAGGAATCTTCCAAATTATGAAAAGCATCAGAAATCAAGCCAAGACTTCCTGAAACAAAACCACCAACGAATTCAGTGATTGTAATAATGATATTCAAAGCTGTGACATAAAAGAAACGTTTACCTGTTATTTTTTCATGATCCATATTTTTGCCTCCTTCTCTATCATAATCAATCACCGCAAAAAAGTGTAAAAAAAGACGGGGTTCCTCAAAACCTCGCCTTCTTAATTATATTATCCTTCTATTTAGTTGTTAGCTTAGCAACAACTTTAATGGGATGAGCTACATCAATGATATCAGAGAATCTATTTGTAATATAGTCTCTCATACCGTCACGGGCTTCTTTCTTGGAAGTATTGTGACAAATGCGCTTCTCAGCAATTGTTTGGCCTTCTTTGCTCAAAAAATTACAAGTAACTTCATAATCGCCATGATTACCAAAAAACAACATCATTGTGACCCCTTTCTATGCAAAATAACTATCTCATTAACTTCGACCAGATATTTATACCACTTTTCAAATAGCAGTTCAACACCCTATGTAAAAATCGTATTGTTTAAAAAAAACTAAGCATATTTTTGATAATCAAATTCTAAGAGTTAATTATGATATTATAAACGTAACGATTTATTCACAGGGGAGCCAGCATTTATGAAAAGGGAAAATAATAATAATAGATCTCGTATGACTCGTGAAGCATTTCGACGTAGAAAACAACCATTTTATAAAAAGAAACCATTCTTGATTTCAATTATTTTAATCTTAGTTATCATAATTGGCTTATTTATTATTTGGAGAGTCAATTCTTCTAATAATAGCAATACCGAAAGTACCGAGCAGACAACTCATAAGATTGAAAAAGTTAAACCAAAGAAAAATACTAAAAAGAAAAAATCTACTAAAAAGTCCGCTAAAACTAACCAAGCTGAAAAAGTAACTAAAGAACAACCGGAACAAAAAGTTCAAAAACAAGAGGAACCAAAGCAACAAACCAAAATCCAAAATCCTGGGACTTATAATGATTTAGTTTATGACACTGATTGGTATACCTTCAAAATCTCTAATGAAGTTAAGTTGATCAAAGATGCTAACGGGGATGCTGCCTTAATGGTCAAGTACAACTATACTAACAAAACCAACAGTAATGAAATTCCACAGCAAGTTCAAAATAACGCCATCATGCTTAAACAAAATGATAAACAATTAAGTCCTACTACTGCAACTGGCGACAATGCCAGCTTGATCAATTCTACAAACAGCGGTCAAGTCCTACCAGGAAAGAGTTTTGACGGTGCTTTACTAGTAAAAGTTAACGACACCACTTCTGAAGTCACGATGTACTTCAAAAATATCCAAACTAATGCTTGGTTAGACAGCACTCAACCACTTAAATTAGACTAAAAAAGCTGAATTCTTATTCAGCTTTTTTTATATCAAAATTTTGTAATTGAATGTACGAAATGAACAAAGTAATACCTAAAAATACGACCATAACGTATAAACTAGCCATGTTAAAACTCGTCTGAGAGGCTTGCTTCATCAATTTACTAGAGAACATTGGGAACATGTCTCGAAAAGCGTGCAAAGCAATGACAATTGATAAATTATGGGTTTTGACGTAAATTGTTCCAAACAAAATTCCAATTGCAGCCGCAAAAATCATCTGAGCGGAAACATAGCCGAGTGGCAAAGCTTTTAAATTCGTAATGTGGATCAAGCCAAATAAAATACTCGAACCAATTACCGCACCAAAAGCATTATTGTGATTAGCTTTTAAAAATAAACTAATCAACAATCCTCTAAAAATATATTCTTCAGCTAAACCAACTAACAAGCAAATCAAAATTACTTGGAACTTAACTTGAAAATCATTCACTAACAAGACTGGAGAATTTAAAAAAGCCACAATAATCAAAGCTGGAAAAGCCGTCGATAATTGTGCCAAACCATTTTTTTGATTAAACCAAAAGACTTTCTCCTGAAAATATTGGCGATTCAGCAAGTAAGCCACCAAAAAGACTACTAAATCTGCTAACGCTTGAGCAAAGCTGTTAACCGACTGTTTACTCAAAATTAAACCGATTATCGTCAAGGTAATGGGAAAAATCAAACTTGCAATGATAATTTTTGTAACATTATTTTTAAATAATTTCATACGACTCCCCTTAATTTCTTTTAAATAAATTATATAGAAAATTCTCTTGACATGAAACGCGTTCGATAAAGTATTCTTTGATTGTTGAAATACTTGTTCTGCATGAAAACACTGTTATCTTCCTTGTAGAGCTTACCCTTCAAATTGTATTTCAAAAATTTATTTGTTTAAAAAAGACGAGCACCCTTCAACGGATCACTCGCCTTTTTACATTTTTGAATTCAAAAAACTAATTAATTTTTTTAACTCATTTTCAGATACTGGAAGATTGGTACTTGTCCAAGCACAACGCAAACAAATATTTTTATTATCGGTGCTAACAATTAAATTATGCGTCTTGCGAACCCAGGAATCATTCAATTTGCCACCATTGGAAGTTTGCGTATTCATAATATTTTTACCATCAACAATCACAAAACTTCTAATTTGCTCAAAAGGAATCTTTTTTAATTGTCTACTCATCGGTAAAAAAATTGCCAGCAGTTGCTTCGACCAAGTGTCATAATCCGAATAATAAATTCCAGTTTCATCAACGCTCCAATAATCATAAAATCTCTCCAATGACCTAGGGAAAATTACTAAACTATCAATCCCAAAAGCTAGGATCCCACCAGCTAAAGCAAAAATTGGCATCGTTGAGAACAAAGCATATACAATAATTGTCACAACGATACCAAAAAAGATACTGATCAATAATGGTTCAAAACTGATTTTTCTTTCAAAATTCAATTCTCTGTCCATTTCAATCACCTAGATTGTCTTTTACTATCTATAAGGTAAGACAATCTAGTCACTTTTTCCAAAATAAAGTTCTGATTTATTAAATAATATACTTTTTGGCATGAACTACATCGGCACTAAAGTACCGAGCTTCTAGGAACATTCCATACTTGCCAACTAGTATTTCAACTAGTCGGTAGAGGCTAGAACTATCTTACTAAGGCTTGTTCCAAGCCATTGTTCAAAATGTTTTTACTTGCATTAATATCACGATCATGATGAATACCGCAACTAGGACAATCCCATTTTCTTATATCTAACCCATGTTTACCATCATCGTAACCACAATTAGAACAGATTTGACTAGTTTTGAATGGATTAGCAACCAGAAATTTCTTACCATACCATTCACATTTGTATTCAAGCATTAATCTTAATGCTCTCCATGATTGATTAGCGATAGCACGTGATAATTTATGGTTACCAAGAAGATTTTTGGTTTTCAAATCTTCAATAACAATCAAATCATTATTCTCAACTAATTCACGAGTTATTTTATGGAGATAGTCTTTTCTTTGATTAGCAATTTTCTCACTATACTTAGCTACCATTAGTTTAGCTTTCATATAGTTGGAATATTGTTCTAAGGGTTTTGGATCAATCAATCCAAACTTCTTTTTATACTGGATATCCTTTAGAGCTTGCGTACGTCTTCTAGCTAATCTTTTTTCCCAATAGCGTTTCTTTTTAGAAAGTTGTTAAAATGTAATTCAAATCAAATGCTTTCAAAGATTTCAAATCAGGATTATTTTCATGACGTTTGATCATCATGTCTAACATATTATTCCAAACGAAACGATTAGCGCCAAAGTTATATTCAATCAGTTCCTTCTGGTAACTATCGGGATAGATACGTAATTTAATGCCCTTTAAGACCATATGAACCTCCTCCCATGATTTTGTAGTGTAATTATATCACATTAGAGGGAACGTATGTTTGTAAAAACATCTAAAATCGCATAAATCATTGATTCATCACGGCAATAAATTACCGTGTTTTCTCAATTAGCGATTTTTATAAAAAAAGAACATTACTAGAGTGCAGCAATTATCTCGCCACAATTCCAATAATATTCCCATTATTTCTACTTCTTTTTATTTTTTTTCTTCTTATTAGGATTACGCTTAAAAGCCCGCGCCACAACTTGGAAGAAACTCAACGAACGTACAATACGGTCCGGCTCGATGTAGACCCTAATTGCACGTAAAACTTTTTTCGGATCACGTGAAGAAAAAGAAAAAGTTCCATTCTTCTTAGTTTGAAGTGCAAAACGTGGTATCCACTTGCCACCAAACATAATTGAAGCAATAACTAAATCCACTTCAGTCCAAGGAATTTGAATGTAATTATTAACGTCACGATCGTCATAAAATTCAAAACCCTTATCCCCAATCATGATTTTGCCATAATCGGTCATTCCCAAATGCGAGGTAGCTTTTTCAACTAAATCTGCTTTCGTATTGATTGATTCAACCATCTAAAATCTACTCCTTTAACTTCCTGAATCGTATTATACGTCTGAACTTATTTATTATCAAAAAAGGGGCTGAACTCCAAAGAGTTCACCCCAAAATGAAAGTTTCGAATTATTACATAACGTGAAGTACGTGTAGGACAACACCGACAACGAACAAACCAAGAATAATAACGATTGGTGAAACTTTCTTCTTTAGTAACCACATGCAGAATAATGTTAGAAGCAAAGCAGCTAAACCAGGGATCAATTGATCCAAGTTATCTTGCAATGTTGTTACCTTGTGAGCTGTCAATGAAAGACCAGCTTTTTGTTGAATCAAAGCTTCCTTGATTCCTTGAGCACCTGATGGTAGATGTGACCAGTCAATATAAGCACCTTTATCTAGCTTAACAGTTGAAACTGTTGGTGTGAATTTAACAGTAACCCAACGGTTGATCAATGAACCTAGAATGAACATACCTAGAATTGAAGCACCCTTTGTGATGTCTTGTAGAACACCACCAGAAACGTCTTCTGTAATCTTTGAACCGGCTTTGTAACCAAGTTCTTGTGTATACCACATGAAGGCCATACGAATAGCATTCCATGCAACGAAGTAAATGATTGGTCCAAGAATATTACCAGTCATAGCAAGTGAAGCAGCTAAGGCACCAATAATTGGCTTAACAGTGAACCAGAACACAGGATCACCGATACCAGCTAGAGGACCCATCATACCAACTTTAACACCTTGAATAGTAACGTCATCGATTGGAGCACCGCCTGCACGTTCCTCTTCCAAGGCCATAGTAACACCCAAAATAGGTGAAGCTAAGTATGGGTGACAGTTGAAGAATTCCATGTGACGCTTCAATGCAGCAGCACGATCTTCTTTTGTCTTATATAATTTTTTCAATACTGGAATTAATGAATAAGTCCAGCCACCATTTTGCATACGTTCGTAGTTCCATGAACCTTGAAGGAATGTTGAACGCCACCAAACAGCGATTCTATCTCTTTTAGAAATTTTAACTTGATCTGCCATTTTTATGAGTTCCTCCCTCTTAGTAGTTATCTATGATGTCGCCGACTGGATCACCTGTGTTGGAGTTTCCTCCACCACCGTTTGATGAACCGCCATTACCACCTGATTTAGATAATTTCAAGTAGATAAGCGCCATAGAAATACCGATAGTACCAAGACCGATAAGTGTTAGATCTGTAACTGTAGCAAGTACGAAACCAATAGCGAAGAATGGCCATACTTCACGACTAGCCATCATATTGATAACCATTGCGTAACCAACAGCAACAACCATACCACCACCGATTGACAAACCATCTGTCAACCAAGTAGGCATAGCATCTAGCAATGCTTTCACAGGACCAGCACCGATAGCAAGAATCAATGCGGCAGGGATAGCGATACGTAGACCTTGTAAACAAATAGCAATATATTGCCACATATCAATCTTTCTAAAGTTACCTTCTTCGGCAGCTTTATCCATGATGTGAACAATACCAGTTGCGATAGTACGAACAAGGATTGTTAGTAGTAATCCGGCAACAGCCAAAGGAACAGCGATAGCAATAGCTGAACCAACACCAGCTTGACCTTTACCACCAAGAACTAAAATAATAGCTGAAGCAACAGCTGCCAAAGCAGCATCAGGTGCTACGGCAGCACCGATATTAGCCCAACCTAAGGCGATCATTTGTAATGTACCACCAAGGATAAGGCAAGGGATCAATTGACCCGTAACTAAGCCGATTAAAGTACATGCGATAACTGGTTGGTGGAAATGGAATTCATCCAAAATACCTTCCATACCAGCTAGGAATGATACTAAAACGACAAGAATAATCTGAATAGCATTTAATTGCATGATTATTAATCCTCCGTTTTATCTCTATAAGAATATATATTAATTTTTGTTCAACTCGTCTTGAGCTTTCTTCATGATATTATCAAGGTTATCTTCTGAGTCTGTAGGAACTTTACGAACATCAAACTTGATGCCTTCTTTTTCCATATCCTTGAATGTATCAATATCATTTTGGTCGAAAGCCAAAACTTTGTTAGGTTGAACTTTACCAACTGAGTGAGCCATTGAACCAACATTAACTGTTTCCAATGGAACTCCTCCGTCAATAGCTCTCTTAACATCTTGTGGTGTTTCGAAAAGCAATAGTGCACGTTCGCCACCAAAGTGTTTGTCATCTTTGGCAATCTTGATCATTTGATCAATTGGAATAACGTGTGCGTGAATACCAACTGGGGCGGCTTGCATAATCAATTGTTTACGCAAATCATCCTTAGCAACATTATCTGAAACGACAATGATACGTGTTGGTGAAACTGACTTAGACCATGCAGTAGCAACTTGACCATGCAATAGACGTGAGTCGATACGTGCCAAAACATACTTCATCTTACCAGGTTTACCACCTGAGACAGCTTGTTGTTTTGGAGCAGCCTTAGCTTCTTTAGGTTGTAGAGATTCTGGACGAACCTTCACACCTTCCTTGGCTGTTTCAATGATATGTGCAGCAATTTCATGTGCAGAATTCATTGACATACGTGAAGCATAAGCTTCAATCAACATAGGTAAGTTTAGACCAGCGACGATGGCCCACTTATCTTTGTGTGCTTCGAACAAACCATTTACTTGGTTAAAAGGTGTTCCTCCCCAGAGATCAACTAAGAACAAAACTTGTTCTTGATCTTCAAGAGCTGAGACAGCTTTTTCCAATTTTGCTTTAAGGTCATCAGGCCCCATGCTTGGTTGCAATGTAACGGATTGAACATCTTTTTGTTCACCGAAAATCATTGAACCAGACATCTTGATACCGTCGGCAAAGTCACCATGGCTTGCAATAACAATTCCAACCATGTTTAATCCTCCTTTATTTTTATGTCATTAAAGCGCTTACTTTGACCACCCATTTATGATCGATTTGACAATAAAAATAGAATAATTTCTAAATAAACCGCTTTAATAGAGCTCACCCTTCATGTGAACCCTTACATAATATCATTTTTTCAGAAAAAAAACAGCCTTTTTAACAAAAATAAGCAAATAAAAACAAATTTAAACTTTTGTTATAAAATTAACAATATAGTTTTTGGCTTTTTGGTCCTTAATTTAAAGCTATTAAATCAAGTTATTTGAAAAATAGGTATTAAATGGTCAAAACCAATTCTATTTTTTTAAGAATGATTTTAAACAGTTTGTGATATTTGAAAATCTTTCTATCTTTTCAGCATTTTCATGATTTTACGGGTCTAGACCCTTTTATATCAGCATTTTCAATTTAGTTTATAAAGTATATTTTTTTCAATTCAAGATTTTTCACATGTTTTTTGTGTGTAACATGATGTAGACTATACCTTTTATTTTTTTAGTAAATACATTTCTTCATTTTTTTGTGAACAATGCTTCGGTATTTTTTCTAGACTAAAAAAAGAACCCTATTAGATGCAGTAACAATAACTGCTATTCCAATAAGGTTCTTTTGTGTTTTTTGAGTAATTAGGCTAAATCTTAGAAAAACTATTTATCTAAAGGTGTCATTTCAATCATCTTACCTGTCAAACCAACTTCAACCCCAATAGCAATCTTATCTTTACGACTAGGATCAACTAATTGGAATTTGTTTTGTTTAACGATACGTTTGTTGTCACTCTTAAAGTCAGCTGGCAATTCTTCATTTGAACCCTTGATCAAGATAACGATGATTGAGAATCCTGAATCATGAACTTTGATTGGTGCATAGTGCAACGTTGTACTATAAAATTCAACAACTGTCCCTGCAGGAACGAAGAAAATTTGTCCATCTTCTGAAGGACTGTATTCACCTTTTGTATCTAGCGTTGAACGTTGACCTAAGACCATGATGACATCAGTCAACATAATATTAGTTTCGCTACCTTGGTGATATTCAATAGCTGAGAAGTTTGTTGATTGACCTGTGCATTCACCAGCTTCAATTGGCATAAAGGCGTAAATGTCCTTACCCATTTCTTGAATTGCCGGAATTTTTTCGAGGTCTTTATTCGATGGTGTGTAGAAATTACTTGGACTTGAAATCTTAACATTCTTATCCATATAATCTTTTACTTCACTAATATCATACTTAGTATAAACTTTTCCGTATTTCTTAAAATCAGGATCATCAATGGAGAGGATCTTGTAGTCTGGATTCTTTTTTTGGAAATCTTCTAATGTACTCATACTTTTCCCCCATGTTTGTTAATGTTCATTTCAAACACAATCTAACAGTTGAAAACGTTTTAGTCAATAGTAAAAATGGCTTTTGGCAAATAAAAAAAGCCCATGGAAACTAGATTCCGTAGGCTTTTAAGCGAATTATGAAGGGTGAAAAAACTATTATTTAGTTGTTGATTTTAAAACAATTTGATTCAATTTTGTCTTTTGGTCCAAAACTTGATACTTCAAGTAAGCAACGTTTGGCATGTTAGTAATAATTACCATCATATCAGTCTTTTTGTCAGCTTGAATTATCTTATCCAAATCTACTTGAGCCAATTGATCGCCATGTTTAACTTTTTGACCAGCTTCAACTTTAATGTCGAAAGGCTCGCCTTTTAGTTGAACTGTATCGATTCCCATATGAACTAAGACTTCTAAGCCACTATCAGTTTTAATACCTAAAGCGTGCTTAGTTGGGAAGATACTTTCAATCGTACCATCAACAGGCGCAACAATCTTGCCATCACTTGGAATGACTGCATAGCCATCTCCAAGCATCTTTTGAGCAAAGGTTGGATCAGAAACTTCTTCGATATCCTCAACTTGCCCGTTAGCAACACTATAGAAGGTATCGACTTGTCCAGATTTAACATCGCTAGTAGTAGTTGCTTTTGCTGATTCAGTTGATTTTGAATCAATAGCTTCAACTTTGGCATTTTGATCAAACAATTTCTTCAAATCGTCAGCTACGAATTGAACTTCAGTTCCGACAATAATTTGAATATTTGTTTTATCTAAAACATTAACTCCTGAAACGCCAGCATCCATAATTTGAGATTTATTAGCATTTCCAGTGTCATTTAATTGTAGACGTAAACGTGTTGTACAATTGTCGATCACTTTAATATTATCGTGACCACCAATTCCAGCATAAACTTTTTTGGCCATGACCATATATTTATCATCAGAATCTGAAGTAGCAACTTCTTCAACTGGTGCATCATCAATAGTTTTCTCACGACCAGGAGTCATTAAATTAAACTTCTTGATTGCAAAGTCAAAACCAAAGTAATAAATTACTGCCATAACTAAACCTTGAACCAGTAACATGTAAGGTTTATTAGCAATTGGCATATGGAAACTCAAAATATAATCGACTAACCCAGCACTGAAAGTAAATCCAGCTGTCCAATGCATAAAGGCGGCAAATGCCATCGATAATCCAGTAAAGATTGCGTGAATTACATAAAGTGGCCAAGCAACGAACATGAATGAGAATTCTAAGGGTTCAGTTACACCAGTGAAGAATGAAGCAAACGCACCAGCTAACATTAAACCAGCTGTGGTCTTCTTTTTCTCTGGTAAAGCATTCTTATAAATTGCTAAAGCTCCGGCGGGTAATCCAAACATCATAACTGGGAAATATCCAGCTAAGTACATACCAGTAATTCCCTTGGTTCCTTTATTAGCCCAGAAATTACCAATATCGTTAATACCGGCAATATTAAATTCAAAGACTTGATTCAATGCTTGATGCAATCCAGTTGGAATTAACAAACGATTGAAGAAGCCAAACAATCCTGCACCGATCCAGCCTAAGTTAACGATGAATTTACCAAATGAAATCAAGGCATCATATAATACCGGCCAAACAAATAATAAGACGACGGAAACTAACAGCATTACAAGTGTAGCTAAAATTGGCACTAAACGTTTTCCACTGAAAAATGACAAAGCCATTGGCAATTTTGTCTCATGGAAACGGTCAAACAAAGCTGCGGCAATCAACCCAGCAATGATACCAATAAAGACATTCCCGGCAATAGCATTAAAAGCCGGATTGACAGCACTAACTTTTATTCCCAATAATAGTGCAACTTGATTTGGTGCTAATACATAGGTAGGAACTATATAAGCAACTACCCCAGCCATAGCGGCGGCACCATCTTTAGCTTTGGACATCCCAAGTGATAATCCAACGGCAAATAATAAGGCTAACTGACCTAAAATAGCCGATCCACCAACTTGGAGAAATTGTGCTAGACCCCAATTTTGTGGAAGCCAGTGACCAATTCCTTCAAGTAAAGCTGCTGCAGGCAAAACTGCAACTGGCAATTGAAGAGATCGACCCATTCTTTGAAGATAGGTTTTCATTTTCCTATTTTCCTCCCCAAATAAAAAAGAATTTTATAACGAATTCAACAATACTGGTCTACATCGACAATTGCAATAGTTTTACATTTATTTTCGTGTATGTAAGCTAGTTAAACGTTTTCAATGCATAATTGGACTAGATTAATTTTATATTGGTATATCCCGAATTCCCAAAATTAATACTCTTAAAGAAACTCTAATATTGACATGATATAGGTGAACCTGCTATCTTTATTGATACAGATAATTGAGGGAGTGAACTTTAACTGAAAACGAATCTTATATATTTCTTCTATCGCATCCGTTGCTGAGTTTGGCACATTACTTTTATAGCAATGCGCTTTTTTTAACTCAAAAAACTAGGAGATGTCAATGAAAACTAAACCCTATCAGATAGGATTTAATGAAATAAAAGAAACATATAACACAAATGATTTTAAACAAGGACTTACAAGTGACGAGGCTAAGAAACGCCTAGCTCAAAACGGTCCTAACAAACTAGAGTCGCAGAAAACTCCAAAGTGGAAAATTTTCTTGCGTCAATTCAACAATATGGTCATCTACGTCTTGATTGCCTCTACCATTATCACATTATTGATGGGTCACTACTCTGATTCGATCATTATCGGCTTGGTAGTTGTTATCAACGCTATCATTGGTTACTATCAGGAATCCAATGCTTCAGATGCCCTAGAAAAAATTAAACAGATGTTGTCGATCGAAGCGACTGTCTACCGTGATGGTCAAAGAAAAGATGTTCCAGCCGAAGATCTAGTTGTCGGTGATACAGTCTTTTTAGAAGCTGGTGATAATGTTCCAGCTGACCTTAGAATCATCGACTCTGATAATTTACGTATCCAAGAATCAGCTTTGACCGGTGAATCTAATTCGGTCGAAAAAATTGATTCAAAACTCGATGGAGAAAACATTGCTTTAGCTGATCAACTCAATATGGCTTTTGCTTCGACTGCTGTTACTAACGGTAGTGGTAGTGGTGTAGTCGTAGCCACAGCTAAAGATACTGAAATTGGTAAAATCTCGACCGAAGTAAGTTCTGTTAAACAACGCAAAACTCCATTGATGCAAATTATCGATGGCCTAGGAACTAAAGTTTCTTACTTTATCGTGGCTGCATCAATTTTAATTTTCATCATTGGTTTAGTCTTTGATACCTATGCTCTACCCGTTTTAGCTCTGGCTGTTGTGGCCATGATGGTTGGTGCAATCCCAGAAGGTATGCCAGCCACGACTTCTGTTATTTTGGCTAAAGGTGTTAGTGACATGGCTAAGAAACAAAATACCATCGTCAAAACTTTACCTGCAGTTGAAACTTTGGGTTCTGTTGACGTCGTTGCAACTGACAAAACTGGTACTTTGACTAAAAATGAAATGACTGTAACCGATATTTTAATTGGCGACCGAGAACTACAAGTCAGTGGAACTGGTTATGAGCCAACTGGTCAAATTACTCAAAACAATCAACCCGTTGAAATCACTCCAGAACTAAAACTCTTTTTAGAAGCTGGATACTACGCTAACGACACTAATTTGTCACACGAAAATGGTCAATGGATCATCAATGGTGAACCAACTGATGGAGCTTTCTTGACGCTTTATCATAAGGTCTTTGATTTTGAACAAAAGCCCGAATACGAAGAAGTCGATATTTTACCTTTCGACTCTGACTATCGTTATATCGGTAAATTAGTCAAAGATAAAGATAATCAACGCACGCTTTTTGTTAAAGGTGCTCCAGATAAGCTTTTGGATATGGCTAAAAAACAAGATCCTAATTTCAACTATGATTACTGGCTTAAAAAAATCCAACAGTTCTCAGCTGAGGGAAAACGTGTCATTGCCGTAGGTTACGAAAAACAAACTCCCACAACTGACAAAGTTACCCATGAAATGATTGTCGATGGTCTGAACTTCTTAGGCGTTGTGGCAATCATCGATCCACCTCGTGAGGAAGTTATCGAATCATTGAAAGTCATGCGTACTGCCGGCGTTCAAGTTAAAATGATCACTGGTGACAATGCTATTACCGCTAAAGCCATTGGTGAAAAACTTGGTTTAGCTGACGAAATAAACGCTATTACTGGTGTTCAATGGGATGCTTTATCAGACGATGAAAAAATCATTGCCGCTGATAAGAATCAAGTCTTTGCCAGAACTACTCCAAGTAACAAATTAGAAATCATCGAAGCACTGCAAAAAAACAACAAGGTCACTGCCATGACTGGTGATGGTGTCAACGATGCCCCTGCCTTAAAACGTGCCGATATCGGTGTCGCTATGGGTATCAAGGGAACCGACGTTGCTAAAGATTCCGCCGATATGATTTTAACTGACGACAACTTTGCTACAATGTCTTCTGCAATTAAAGAAGGTCGTCGAATTTTTGACAATATCAAGAAAAGTATTTTGTACCTGTTACCTATTTCTTTTTCTGAAGGTTTGATCGTAGCTTATGCTATTTTGACCAAACAGGAAATTCCATTGCAGCCTTCACAATTGCTTTGGATCAATATGGTATCAGCTATCACTATTCAATTTGCTCTGATTTTTGAACCGGCTGAAGAAGGCATCATGACTCGTAAACCGCGTAAAACCGGTAGCAAGTTGATGAATCACCACGATATTTTCCAAATGACCTACGTAGCGATTCTGATTGCGGCAGTCAGTTTGATCATCGACACTTATCTCAATAACATCGGTGTTAGTGACGCTATTTCAAGTACCACTATGGTCAACACCTTGATTTTAGGTAAAATTTTCTACCTATTTAACATCAGAACTCCTAAACTGGCACTATCAAAAGAACTCTTCTCTAACTCTAAAGTCTTCGTATTCGTTGGCTTGATGTTATTACTCCAATTGTTCTTAACTTACGTACCATTCATGCAAAAAATCTTCTATACCGGAAATATCGGTTTAGTTGAATGGAGCATGGCAATCGTTGCCGGTGCAGTAGTCCTCTTGATTACTGAAATCGACAAAATGATCCGTTTAAAAATAAATAACTAATAAAAGAGCGTCCGCTAAGAAATTTTTCTAGCGAACGCTTTTTTAGCTTTCAGATACTAATGGATATTTATTATCCAATACATACCCAAAACCTCGAACTGTTTTAATACAATTTTGCGATTTAGATTTCTCTGCTAACTTATCACGCAGATGACTAATATGAATATCGACTGTTCGGCTAGAACCAATCGAATCATACCCCCATACTCCCTCTAAGAGTTGGTCTCGACTCATTACTTTGCCACGATGTTGGATTAAATACCAAAACAAACTGAATTCCTTAGGTGTCAGACCAATATCATAACCATTATGTGTGACACGATAATGCTTAAAATCAATCACAATATCATTATATTTAATAGTATTTTTCTTGGAACCTTTTTTAATTGGATGCTTTTCTCTTCTAATAGAGAACTTATTATAGACCCAAAATAATTGCTTAACTTTAGCAACTAATTCTGGATATTCAAATGGTTTAGTGATGAAGCTATCAATATTAATGTTGTAAAACAAAGAACGTCTTTTTTTCTCTTTTGCAGGTGCCAAAACAATAATGGGACCAGAAATCTTATTGCGCAAAGACTTCAGGATCTTAATTGAACTATTCAAATCTGTAATTGTGAAATCCCACAATAGACCTGCAATTTCTTCTTTTTCAGCTAATTCTTCTACTTCTTCGGGATCAGTAATATTTTGAAGAAACCAACCTTGTTTATTAAAGCTTCGATTGATTTCTATAAATAGTGGTAGTTTATTACTCAACAATACTAGCGGTTGCATGTACTCGACTTCCTTCCAAATCCTTAATACTCAAAAATTTCATCTTTACAATACTAAGGAATCTTTACATGAGGTTTCCTGAAACAAACACTAACTGTAGCTACATCACACCTTGATTATAGCAATGTAAATAATGGTGGTCATTTACATTAGCCAAATTCAATATTGTATTTCAATATATACATTTACAAATGTTGTTATATTGCAGTATTTGCCGTTTCAGTTCACTTTTTAGTCTACAAAGCAAATGTATATTTTTTTCACAACTTTACAAAACTTTTACATTAAATAAACATTATATATACACGTCACCTTTATCTTTATAAGTGTTAGGTAAATGATTTTATCAATACGAATTTGAATAGGGGTTTTAGAAATGAAAAAGAAAACTATTATTTCATTGGTATTAGGTTTCGCCGCTTTAATGCTCGTTCTAACTGGTTGCGGTAATGGGAATAGCAAAACCAGTGCTACTTCAAAGAGCGATAGCAACACAACTTCAGGCAAGATTACCGCCGTTGGATCAACAGCTTTACAACCACTAGTTGAAAAAGCTGCTGCTAACTTCCAAAAGAGTAACAGCAAAGTTGATATCACTGTTCAAGGTGGTGGCTCTGGTACTGGTTTAAGTCAAGTTCAAGACAAATCAGTTACTATTGGTAATTCAGATATTTTCGCTGAAGAAAAAGATGGTATCGATGCTAAGAAGCTTGTTGACCACAAGGTTGCCGTTGTTGGTATGGCTCCAGTAGTTAACAAAGATGCAAACGTTAAATCATTGACAATGGATCAAGTAAAACAAATCTTTACTGGTAAGATCACTAACTGGAAAGAAGTTGGCGGTAAAGATGAAAAAATTACTGTTGTTAACCGTGCCAAAGGTAGTGGTACTCGTGCAACATTCGAAGCAGCTGTTCTAAAAGGTGCCGAAGCTGTTAAATCACAAGAACAAGATTCAAATGGTACCGTTCAAAAGATTGTTGAAAGTACACCAGGTGCTATTAGTTATCTAGCATTCTCATACATTACTGATAAAGTACAATCAATCTCAATCGATAAAGTACAACCTACTGACGAAAATGTTGAATCAGGCAAGTGGAAGATCTGGTCATATGAACATATGTACACTAACGGCAAAGCTGAAGGTGCTACTGCTAAGTTCCTAGACTACATGAATTCTAAAGATGTTCAAAGCTCACTTGTTAAAGACATGGGTTACATCAGTATTCACAATATGAAGGTTCAAAAAGATTCTAAAGGAACAGTTAGCGACGTTAAATAACTGAAAAAAGAGAACTTCAACCTTGCCCAATCTTGGTCGAGGTTCTTTTTTTATATTTTTATATAGGAGGTTCTCCCTATGGATGATATTCAAAAAAAATTACAGACAAAATCTAAGGCCACCTTCCAAGACTACTTTGGTAAAGGAATTTGTTACATCTGCATTGGTTTAATCATTTTATTAGTTACTTGTATTCTTTACTTTATCGCTTCTAAAGGTTTAGCTACCTTTACCCAAAACCATGTAAACGTCTTTGATTTCTTAACTAAAACAAATTGGAATCCTGGTGCTACTGATGCTAAAGGACATCCTGATATTGGTGCTTTGCCAATGATTGTTACTTCCTTTAGTGTTACTTTACTAGCCGCATTACTAGCAACACCTTTTGCTTTAGGAGTTGCAATTTTCATGGCCGAATTTTCCAGCAAACGAGGCAGCAAGATTCTTCAACCAGTTATCGAATTACTAGTTGGTATCCCTTCTGTTGTTTATGGATTCATCGGTTTATCAGTTATCGTTCCTTTCATTAGAGGTATTTTCGGTGGAACTGGATTTGGTATTCTTTCAGGTACTTTAGTCCTCTTCGTCATGATCTTACCTACGATAACGTCTCTATCAGTCGATAGTTTAAATGCCGTTCCACTCTTTTATCGTCAAGCTTCATTAGCTCTTGGAGCTACTAGATGGCAAACTATTTACAAAGTTGTTTTAAGAGCTGCCGTTCCTGGTATCTTGACAGCTATTATCTTCGGAATGGCACGAGCTTTTGGTGAAGCTTTAGCCGTGCAAATGGTTATCGGTAATGCAGCTTTATTGCCTAAGAACTTAGTTTCACCTGCATCAACTTTGACTAGTAAATTAACTACTGACATTGGTAATACAGTCATGGGAACTTTACCCAACAACGCACTTTGGTCATTAGCCTTGATTTTGTTATTGATGTCTTTGATTTTAAACATGCTAGTTAAATTCATTGGAAAGAGAGGTCGTTTCTAAATGAATGCTAAAAAATACGATCATCTAGCCACAGGCATTATCTACGCTTTAGTGGTGGCAGTCATTTTAATTCTAGTTGCTATTTTGGGTTACATTCTTTTTAATGGTGTTCCCGATATTTCATGGCATTTCTTAACTTCTGCTGCTCAATCATTCAGTGCCGGTGGTGGAATTAGAGATCAACTCTTCAATTCACTTTACTTATTAGTACTTACAATCATCGTTTCCTTACCAATCGGTTTAGGAGCTGGAATTTACTTATCCGAATATGCCAAAGACAACTGGTTCACTGATTTAATCAGAACCAGTGTTGAAGTTTTGAGTTCTCTACCTTCAGTTGTAGTCGGATTATTCGGCTACTTGCTATTTGTTATCAAATTAAATCTTGGTTTCTCAATTCTTTCTGGGGCAATTGCTTTAACCTTCTTCAATTTGCCCCTTTTAACTAGAAATATTGAAGAATCTCTTCATAGTGTACCCAACTTACAAAGAGAAGCTGGAATGTCACTGGGACTTTCTAATTGGAAAACTACTACCAAAATTGTTTTGCCAGCCGCTTTACCTGGTATCTTGACTGGCTTGATTCTTAGTGCCGGAAGAATCTTTGGTGAAGCCGCTGCCTTAATTTACACTGCTGGTCAAAGTGCTCCTACTGTTGATTACACAAATTGGAATATCTTTTCCAGTACAAGCTTCTTAAATCCTATGCGTCCAGCAGAAACTTTGGCAGTCCACATTTGGAAAGTTAATACTGAAAGTGTCACTCCGGATTCTCATCTGATTTCTAGTGCTTCTTCTGCCGTATTAATTATCGTTATTTTGATTTTTAACCTAGGTGCTCGTTTCTTAGGAAACCAACTCTACAAAAAAATTACCGCTACGAAATGAGGTCTCATTTTTGAAAGAATACAATTTAAACGAATCCTTTATCACTAATATTGCAGAAGAAAAGGCACTCACGACTAAAGATTTACAAGTATACTATGGTAACAATCATGCTATTTTCGATGCCAATCTTGAATTTCCACGCTTTGAAATCACTGCTCTTATTGGTGCTTCCGGTTGTGGTAAATCAACTTTTTTACGTTGTTTGAATCGTATGAATGACAAACGTGCTCGGGTTGACGGTGAAATAATGTATCGCAACCTCGATATCAATTCACCAAAAATCAACGTTTATGAAGTTAGAAAGCACATTGGAATGGTCTTTCAAAGACCTAATCCCTTTGCCAAATCTATTCGTGAAAATATCACTTTTGCATTGAAGAATGCTGGTATCACAAAAAAAGAAATCTTAGAACAACGCTTGGAACAAAGTCTAAAAGACGCTGCCCTTTGGGATGAAGTAAAAGATGATCTCGATAAAAGTGCTTTAGCCTTATCAGGTGGTCAGCAACAACGTCTCTGTATCGCTCGTTCGATTGCCATGCATCCAGATATTTTGCTATTGGATGAACCAGCCAGTGCTTTGGACCCAATTTCCACTTCTAAGATTGAAGAAACATTGGAAACTTTGAAGAAAAATTACACAATTATTATCGTTACACATAACTTGCAACAAGCCTCTCGTATTAGTGATTACACAGCTTTTCTACATCTAGGTCATATTATCGAATACAATACGACAGCAAATGTTTTCACTAAACCTAAAATGCAAGCAACTGAAGATTACGTTTCCGGTAACTTTGGTTAAAAAAATGGTAGTCATTCAATTGAATTTGAATGAACTACCATTTTTTATTTCCTCAAAACTAATTCATAATTGTCGGTTTGATCAGTTTTTTTAATAATGTATTCTTTGATAATAATGTGTTTCATGTCTTCACGTTGCTTTTTGGTTTCACTCATAAACTTACGGTGAACCCAATGATTAAATCCAGTTACTAATCCCATCCAACCAGCAGTTGTAGCAATTGACCATTCAGCACCACTACCCATTACTTGTTCACGATGAATCTCATCACAAAATTCAAAAGCGGATTGCTCCACTTCAAAGCCATTTTCTTTATTATCAATGGCTTTTTTTAAATCCTCTAAATTATTGATTTTCATATAATTACCTCATAAAAAAATAAAAGACGAAATAAATTTATCTCGTCTTTTATTTTACTTGTTTATTAGCAATTCTGATAGTTCAATCTAATCATTATCTCCTTGGGCTCGTAAAATTTCTCCCAAAGATGGTTGTTCTTTAACATCAATGTGGTACTTTTTAGCATATGCATCTACAGCTTCTTGACCATACAATTTTGGATCTAAAGGCATAAAGGCTGTCGCTACCGGATCATCTTGTTTGATAACAGCATTGACTACAATTGGTTTCTTATTGCCATTAGCTTGCAATTCTTTAATCTTGGCAAAAACCTCATCGGCATCTTTGATGGATTTGACAGTGAATCCAATTCCACCTAAACCTTCAGCAACTTTGGCCCAATCGGCACCGGTCAGATCAACTCCATACAGATGTTGTTTGGAAGCTACTTGTTCATAGTAAATAAAGCCTAATCTTTCATTAGACAGGACTACGTTAATTACTGGCAAGCCATACCTAGCTTCCGTAATGATGTCTGGTGCAACCATTGAAAAACCACCGTCACCTGACAATGTCCAAGCTTGTCCTTCTGGCACACTCAAAGCCCCAGCTAATCCTGCTGGTAGACCGAAGCCCATTGTGGCAAACAAACCTGATAAAGCAAAACGTTGATTGTGATTCATTGGCAAACCACGGACACCAAATTCAGAAACATTACCAGTATCGACACCGTAAGTATCATTTGGACCAGCCATTTCGGCAATTTTCTTGGTAATGGTCTCTGGATTCAAACCTTGACTGTCATCTTCAGCTAATTTATCCAACCACTTATCCCAGTTAGCTTTATTTTCTTGATTAGCTTTCAACCAAGTACCTGCTGGTAAAGTCTCTTTAGTATCAATCAAAGCTTGTAAATAACTCTTAGCATCGGCAATGACAGCATAGTCAACATCGACTGTCTTTCCAATATCATAAGGATTATTATTAACATCGATAATTTTGACGCCTTCTGGCCAAAATCTGGCAAATGGAAATTCTGAACCGATAAAGAGAATCAAGTCCGTATGTTGCAAGGCTTCAAACCCTGATTTACTTCCTAAACGTCCAAAAGTCCCAATGAAATTAGGATGGTCAGTACTGATCACTCCAGTTGCTGGAACGGTATTCATCACTGGAATATTGAACTGTTCCGAAAACTTAGTCAAAACTTCTTTTGCTCCTAACAAACCACGACCAGCATAAACTAGTGGATGCTTAGCTTCCTTGAGAAGTTTCAAAGTATTGTCGATATCTTTTTGATCAATTTTTTGTGAGTAATTATTTTTAACAATTTTTGGAGTTTTAGCAGGTACATAGTCAATTTCTTCAGTCGTCAAATTCTCAGGCAAAATAACTACCGCTACACCATTTTGACGATAAGCTTCACGAATTGCTTGATTGATTACGTAAGGAATTTGTTCAGAGGTCGTGACGGTACGATTGTAGACTGCCACATCCTCAAACATAGGTCCTTCATCCATTTCTTGGAAATAATTAGTATTCATGTTTTCTTGAGGAACTTGTCCTACCAAAGCTAATACGGGAACATGATCCATCTTGGCATCATACAAACCATTAAATAGATGAGTGGCACCAGGACCTGCTGAACCAAAAGCAACACCAATTTTTCCAGTAAATTTAGCATCGGATGAAGCAGCAATAGCACCGACTTCTTCATGACGAACCTGAATATATTTAATTTTATCTTTTTCTAAATATAGACCTTCAACAGTATGATTGATAGAACCGCCAGGTACACCATAAATATGGTCGACGCCCCAATCTTCAAGAACTTTTACTAAAGCTTGTCCAGCTATCATTTTTGTCATAATTACACTTTCCCTCTTTTTTAAATAGGTTTATCGTCTACCCTTGTAAACGCTATCATCGAATACTTTTGATAAAAAATCAAATAATCTTTCTTGTTAACTTTTTAACTTGTTACTTATAAAAGTCGGATGATAATTACACCAAAAATCATAATTAATAAACTAACTATTTGAGCAAAAGCAATGGGATTCTTATTTGAATTAAGCCAACCAAATTGATCTATCAATAAACTACCAATAATCAATCCAACCAATACAATCACTACTGCTAATCCTGTCCCAATCTTGGGGACCAAATAAACATTTCCTAAGACAAATAGTGCGCCAATAAATCCACCTAACCAGATCCACCAAGGAGTCTCTTTACTTCTTTGAAAATTTAAATGTGGATGAATTATTGTAACGATAACAATCAGAGAAATTGTGCCGACAAAAAACGAAACAAAAGCTGCTTTAACTGAAGAATTTAAAACTATTCCTAAATGACCATTAATAGCAGTTTGCGTAGCACTAAACATCCCCACCACTATTCCAATTAAACGATAGAACCAAAGATTATCTGATTTATCAGGTAAAAATTGCTTATGACGATACGCAATGATTTGGTTGATGGATACTGCTCCAATTACACCAACAATTACCAATATTGCTCCAACAACTCTATTCCATTTCAATGGCTTAACTAGTGAACCAAACAGTCCAAAGTTATCAATTATTAACCCCATAATTATCTGCCCTAAAATTGGCATTATTACGGTCTGCACACTACCGAGTTTAGGAAATAAAAGAATATTGGATGTTAAATAAATCACTCCTAACAAGCCGCCTAACCATAGCCAAACTGGTTCTCTTTCAAATAGAGTTAAAGGGAAGAATAACGACTTATCAATAAATATCGTAATAAGTGCCAAAAACAATGTTCCTAATGAGAATGATATCAACGAAGCTACAAAGGGCGATCCCACTGAAATTTTTAGTCGAGAATTAATACTTGTTTGGATTGGCAAACCAATTCCAATTATCAAACCAATTAATATCGTTAACATTTTTTCACCTTCATATCTTTAATATAGATTTAAGTATTTATAAACGATATTTTTTTGATTAAAAAAAGCAGGACAAATTGTCCTGCTTCAGATTAATTATTAAAGAATTGTGATATGACTAAGAAAACTATCCCACCTACAATTACCCCAATACCAATAATCAAGTAGTTCCATAATCCTAATACCCCTAAAAGAATCAAGATAATTCCAATTATTGGATGATGAAGTAAAGCAATTCCAGTTTTGATAAATAACCAAATAATAACTAAAATTGCCACTCCAATAGCAATTAATAAAGGTGCCGAGCTACTTGAGCTGGCCGCCATTAATGTGAGCATTTTACGCCTCCTTTTTAGTAAGACTGATTATATCATGTAATTATAATTTGAGGAAATTATTTCAAATTTTATAATAAAAAACTTTTATTATAATAAAAAACATATTACAATCAAGGCTTAAAGAAAAAGGAGCGCTTATTTTGATATTCAAAAAAAATTCCTCTCGAAAATGGTTTGCTCTCAGTTACATTGTCGTGTTCTTCTTATTAGAATTGATGATTGTAACTAATAGTCAGATCACTTCGAATTTTGATTATTCAATCCAAAATTTATTAGCTGACATCACTAATAGCACTAACAACAAAATTTTCGAATTTATCACGCTTTTGGCTAAACCTGTAATGGATGTCTTTTATTTAATTATTATTATGGTTTTCCTGTGGTTTGTTAAACGTAAGAAAAGTGCTTTGTGGCTAGGATTCGTTTTGATATCAGGTAATATCATTGCTTTTCTAGTAAAGATTACTGTTAGAAGAACTCGTCCTACGGGAAAAATCATTCCTGCAACTGGATATAGTTTTCCTAGTGGTCATGTCTTTGGTACTACTTTAGTCGTCCTAGCAATTATTTTATTTATCTTACCTTATCTAAAGAATCAATCATTTAATTGGCTCTATAAAACCATTTTAATTCTTTGGTTGATACTAGTTGCTATTTCTAGAGTTTATCTACATGGACATTTTCCTACTGATGTAATCGGCAGTATGCTACTTGCCGGAGCTTGGTGGGAAAGTAGTGAATTACTCTACTTACGATATTGCGAAAACAGATCAAAGATTGATATTCCAGTTGAATAAAAAGGACTTGGCAGATTGCCAAGCCCTTTTTATTTATTCAGTAATTTCTTTAATTGCAAGAAGCAACTTGGTAATGTCCTCATCATAAACTTCACCGATGTTACCAATTCTAAATGTAGGAACTTGTGATATTTTCCCTGGATAAATTACAAAACCATCTGATTTTAATTGTTGATAAAATGCATAGAAATCAAAATCTTCAGTTGGATAAATGAAAGATGTAATGATTGGTGACTGGAATTTTTCATCAATCAAAACTTTAAACCCAAGTTCTTCCATACCCGTAGCAAGATGCTTTTGATTATTTTCATAACGTTGATGACGAGCCTCTACTCCACCTTCTTCTTTTAGCTCTTTAAGAGCTTCATAGAAAGCATGAACAACATGAGTTGGTGAAGTAAATCTCCATTTACCATTATTACGTTCCATTTCAATGTATTGTCCGTAAAGATCCAAAGATAAAGTTCTTGCCATTCCCTTAGCTTTTTCCAAAGCTTCTTTTCTAGCAATGACAAATGAGAATCCTGGAACACCTTGAATACATTTATTGGAGCTACTAATCAAATAATCAATCTTGTTAGCTTTAACATCAATTGGAATACCGCCAAAACTACTCATAGCATCCACGATTGTTGTTACTCCTCTACCACTAACATAAGGAACTATATCCTCAATCGGATTCAAAATTCCAGTCGTAGTTTCACAGTGGATCATCGCAAAATGAGTTACATCAGGATTAGCATCCAAACACTTTGTAACAGCTTCTAAAGTAATTGGCTGTCTTTCATCGACAACTAAATCAACATGGTTAATCCCATATATGTCTGCCATCTCTCCAATACGCTTACCATAAGCACCATTCATGGCAATCAACAAAGTATCATCATCAGAAATAGTAGAGCTAATTACTGATTCGACACCATAAGTACCGCTACCTTGAATAGGGACTGCCGTATACTCTTCGTCACTTACCTGTGCAACTTCTAAAAGCGAATGGCGAAATGATTGAGTGATTTTTTTATAATCATCATCCCAAGTACAGTAATCAAAGTCCATTGCTTGCTTTACTTCTTCACTGGTTGTTAAGGGACCAGGAGTTAAGAGTAAATAATTTTTTTCTACCATTTTTTATCCATCGATTCATTTAAATATTCTACAATTTGGACTAAATCCAAAATACTATCAATTACAAAATCAGCATTTACTGATTCAAATTTACGCTTGACTTCATTACGTTTAGCAATTTGTTCTTCATTACTCAATTCATCGAATTCAACCTGTGTCAATCCCATCAAACTGCTTCCTTCAACTATCCCAACTGTTTTGACACCAGCATTTTGACCTTCTTTAATATCTACCAAAGTATCCCCAACTTTGATGATTTTTTTAGGATCGCTGATATTGAATTTCTTCATAATGAATTGAATCATTGCTGGTGATGGTCTACCAACTCCGTCAACATCTTCTGAAGTCACCACTAATTCAGGAGTATAGCCACGGTCAGCAGCTTTTTCTTGAACGATTTTCATCATTTCAGCAGTATATCCTGTTGTCGTAGCAACCTTGATTCCATATTCCTTCAAATAATTGAAAGTTTTCAAAACACCAGCTTTTAAGTCAGTATCTTCTCTCAAATAATGCAACAACGATTGTTGAAAATCTTCGTAAATTTTCTTACGATCATCATCTGTTGGCAATTTAGAATACATTTTTTCCCATTGTTGTTTGACATCTTCTAGTTCCAATATCTTCCCGATATGGTCCCATTTGGCCATCCCCATATCACGACGGATCTCATTATCAGTTAATGAAATACCGGCATTTTTAAAGGCCTTTTTAAATGCAATGACAGGTGCCAAACTACCATAATCAACGGTTGTTCCTGCCCAATCAAATATAACTGCTTCAATCATAAAATCTTCTCCCTAATTAACGGTTTAAATACATTTGACGAATTTTAACCGCTATAAACTCAAGTGCAAACGTTACAAAAATAACTAGATAAACAATCAATCCTGTTTCGTGGAAGTCAAAACTCATCCCACTAGCAACAAACAGTTGATAACCAATTCCACCAGCACCGGCAGCGGCACCAACAGCAATCGCGTTAGCAAAATTGATTTCTAGACGAATGAACGTCCATGAAACGAATGAGGCAATAATTGTAGGCCAAATTGCTTGAAAAACAACGACCCAAAACTTTGCTCCGGTTACTTTTAATGATTCAATTGTCGATTTATCAATTCCTTCAATGCTTTCTGAATATGCCTTAGTTAAATAGGCCACACTATGAAAGCTCAGACCCAAAACTGCAGCTGTAGTACCCAGTCCACAAATAATCGAAAAGATCAAAGCCCAGATAATCGTTGGAATTGCTCGCACAATTGCCATAACTACTCTTATTCCGGCTCCTAAGTATGCATTAGTCAAATTCTTAGATGCCAAAACTGCAAAGAAGAATCCAAAAACTGCACCAATAATCGTTGTTAGAATCGAAAGTAAAACACTACCAGCTAAGGCTTGTAACAAAGGCATGAAGCCATCAGTTCCAGCACTAGGCTGTAAAAACATTTGTTGTAAATTTGTGGCTAACTCTTTAAAGGCAGTGTTCAATTGAATTCCCGCTGCATCTAAATGCATCAATGTATAACCAGTTATAATTACTAAACTAGCAAAAACAACTACAATCATTGTTCTCGATAAACTATTTTCGTGCAATTTGATTTCAGGGGATTTCGGTGGATTAGGTTTTGAAATAACTTGTTCGTCCGCATTGATCATAAAATCACCCTCCTAATTTGATTGGAAATAGTTTCTAATGCGATAACAACAATGATAATTGCTAAAACGGTCATTCCTGCGGCATCGTATCGAAAACTCTTAAAGTAAACATCAAAGATAAAACCAATTCCTGTACCTGTCAAAATACCAACTAAAGTCGCATCACGAACATTATTCTCAATCATGTAAAGTATCCAACTTAAAATACTTGGTAAAATTTGTGGCAAAACTGCTTGAAAAATAACCTGGAAATAGCTAGCCCCAGTGGCCTTTAAAGCTAACATCGTTTCACTGGCTTCATCTTCAATAATTTCCATAAAAGCACGGATCAAGTAACCGATTGATAGCAATAGAAGTGCTAGAAAACCGGTAAAATCACTTTGCTTAAATGAGAACAAAAGAATCATAGACCAAGCTACTAACGGAATATTTCTAAAGAAAGAAGCAATTCCTCGCACAATTGTCTGAACCGTCCCGTTAATTCCTGTAACTTTGGAACCCAATAGAGCTACAAAGATAGAAATAGCTGATGCTACTACTGTAGAAGAAATTGCTAAAAGAACAGTTTGTAGTAATTTTTGCCAAATTTTAGGTAAGAATTCTGTCGAACTTGCTGTTGGTTTGAAATTAACTCCTAACCAAGCAAAAGCTCTGGGAATTGCAGTGAAACCGGCTAGATTATCGAAGCTCAGGATCCAACTAGCGAATATATAGATAACGCCAATAATTGCGATAATCGCTGTCTGATGCCATCCTTTGCGTTTTAAAAAATTTGTAGGAGATTGCATTATTCAAGCTCCTTTGTAATATCTTGATCATAAAGAGTCCTCAAAATATCTTCTGACAATAAATCGGCATCTTCATCAAAGACTAAATGTCCTTTTCTAATGCCAATAATTTGATCAGCATATTTTTTTGCCATATTGATTTGATGCAAGTTAGCTATACAAATTAAGTTGTACTCATCAGTCAATCTCTTCAGTAATTCCATGACATTTTGTGCAGAGGCCGGATCCAGAGAAGCAATCGGTTCATCACAGAGAATAACCTTTGGATGTTGAATCAATGATCTGGCAATCCCAACACGTTGTTTTTGACCACCACTCAATTCGGAACATCTCTTTAAAGCAAAATTCTCTAAACCAACTTTTTTCAAAAGAGACATTGCTTCTTCTTTTTCCTCTTGAGTATATCTACCAAAAACACCCGCCAAAGTTGACTTATAACCTAATCGACCGTGTAAAACATTTTCAATAACTGTCAATCTTTCAACCAAATTGTAATTTTGGAAAACCATCCCGATTTGACGACGGAATTTGCGCAATTGTTCTTTATTAGCACCGCGAATATCCTTACCATCGAGAAGAATTTGACCATCATCATCTTTGATCAATTGATTTAAACTTCTTAAAATTGTTGTCTTACCAGCACCAGAAGGTCCAATGATTGCAACAAAAGTCCCTGGTTTAATGTCGAAAGAAATGTCTGTCAAAGCTGGCTTGTCTTTCTCGTAACTCTTTTGTAAATTCTTAACCTCTAACATAAGATACCTCTCTTATTTACCAACTAGTTCATGTGTAGGTTTGTACCAGTCATCATCAACTTTTAGAAGAATTGTCTTGTCACTCTTCTTTTGCCATAGTGTTGGTGTCTTACCCTTACCATCTGAGAATAGACCCTTTGTTTCTGTAAATTCTTTAGTTGTGAAACGTTTTGTAATTGCATCAATATCTTTCTTGCTCAATGCGCCTGAGTTAACTACGAAAGGTCCATTTTGAACTGGCAATACTGATAAGTTAACTAATTGCTTACCCTTGAATTCAGCAAATGGTGCATCAGCATCATCACGAACTGTAAATGTTGAACCAACTTTATCGTAGCTACCTTCTGTAACTTTCAAAAATGGTGTTAGGTCACCGTCATCAAATGCAGCAACGTCAGCGTCACCCTTTAACAAGTTAATAGCTGAGCCTGGGTGAGTTGTTCCATATAGTACTTTACTGAAGAACTTGCCACCTTCTGATAATTCGTCTTTGTTCTTTAGTTTGAAATGCTTTGCAATTTCATCTGTTGGTACGGCAAAACCTGATGTTGAACTAGCTGAAACGAATGAAATCTTTTCACCCTTAATCTTGTCGATATTGTACTTGCCATCTTTTTTGTATTGATCGGCTTTATCTTTTTGAACCATTAGATATGAACGGTAACTAGCACCCTTAGTAGTTCCATCTGGACCTGATTGTAGAAGCAAAGGAACAACTTTCTTGTTTTGAGCGTGTGCTTGAATATAACCATCGGCACCCATGAATGCTAATTGTGCTTTACCTGAAGCAATAGCAGCAATTGCTACGTTGTAATCAGTTGTCGTTTGAATATTGATCTTCTTACCTGTAGCCTTGTGTAATTCTTCTTGTAAAGCTTTACGTGAAGCAGTGAAGTTCTTAGCTGATTCATTTGGATAGAAAACCATTGTGATTTCCTTATTATCCTTACTACCAGCTTTTTGTGATGCTGAACTGTTAGATGAACATCCAGTTAATACCCCTGCGAGTAGTAAAAATACCCCTAAAACAGCGGTTAATAATCGCCCTTTTTTCATAGATAAATCCCAACTTTCTGTTTGTTTTTTTCGAGCAACATAAGAGTAACAAACGAATGTAAAATAAAAATATATTTTCTGTAAAATAATCAGATATAACATTTACATTCTTTATACATTTTTTATACAAATAAATGGGCTATAATAGTTTTGAAAAAACATAGGAGGTAAATTTATGGCGACAAATATTCCTTATATTGAATTAAGCAATGGTGTAATGATTCCCCAAGTAGGTCTAGGCGTATTTAGAATGTCAGACGATGAAGTATTAAACAGTGTCAAATGGGCTCTTCAAAGTGGCTACCGTCACATCGATACAGCTAGTTTTTACGATAATGAAACGGCCGTCGGTAAAGCTATCAAAGAAAGTGGCATCGACAGAAAGTATTTATTCATTACTACTAAGATTTGGAATGATGTTCGAGGATACGATGCAACGATTGCTCAATTCAACAACTCTCTACAAAAATTAGGCTTAGATTATTTAGATCTTTATTTAATTCATTGGCCAGCTGAAGGCTTTGAAGAGAATTGGCGCGCTATGGAAGATCTTTATAAGCAAGGCAAAGTTAGAGCCATCGGAGTTTCTAACTTCAAAGCTCATCACATCAAACAATTAATGGAAAAAGCAACGATTGCTCCTATGGTCGACCAAATTGAAACACATCCTTATTTGCAAGAAACTGATCTTCATGAATATTTACAAGAAAAGCACATTGCTCACGAATCATGGAGTCCATTAGGCGGCGGTTTAAATAAAGTCATCGAAGATCCAGTAATTAAAGAAATTGCTGAAAATCACCACAAAACACCTGCACAAATTGTCCTACGCTGGCACATCCAACGTGGTGAAATAATCATTCCTAAATCAACGCATGAAAGTCGTATCAAAGAAAACATCGATCTTTTCGACTATCACTTTGACTTAACGCCTGAAGAAATGGAACAAATTAAGAAATTAGATAGTGATAAACGTGTTGGAGCCGATCCTGACGACAAAGAATTTTTAGCCAACTCAATCACTTATTCAACTCAAAACCATTAAAAAAAAGCTCGCAAGGTATGACCTTGAGAGCTTTTTCTATGCGGAAATTTTTTGTGTGATTGAATTAATTGATTCATGATAAATTTTTTCAATTGTTTTCTCGTAATCTTCATTGTTAACACCAAAAACCACTTTAATATCGCTACCATCTTGGAAGACAAACTTCACTTTAATTAGACTTTCATCTAAGTAATTAAGAATTCTTCCCGCAATGGCTGGACGACTACTTAATTTCAATGAAACAGCCGCCACTAAAGCAATGTTTTCCCGGACGTTAACTGCATCAACACCACAATTAGCCTTCAATTCTTGAATGATCAATTTTAACTTATTGCCAATATCTCCACGTTGGCACAAGAAACTAAAACCATCGTTTCCTGAAGGAGTCGAATCAATTGAAATATGTTGTTTCTGAAAAACAGCTAATACTTTTTGCAAAACTTCCAAATGTTTACTCAAACGATATTTTTTAATAGTAATAACTATATAATCTTTTTTACCAGCAATCCCAGTAACAATATTGTTATTCAAATGCTTCTCTTTAGCGACGACTAAAGTTCCACCAGCGCTGGGACAATTAGTATTGAGAATCTCTGTTGGAATATTTTTTTGACGTACTGGACGCACAGCTTCCTCTTGGAAAACACCGACACCCATATATGATAATTCTTGTAGTTCTTCATAAGTTAAAACATCGATTTTCTTTGAGTGATCAACGATTCGAGGATCGGCCATTAGGATTCCTGACACATCAGTCCAGTTCTCATACAATTGAGCATCGGCTAAATTAGCCAAAATAGCCCCAGTAATATCACTACCACCTCTAGGCATTAGATGAATTGAACCATCTTTGTTGCTGCCATAAAAACCAGGAACTAAAATATTTTGATGTTTTTGTAAAATCATTAATAGTTTTTGACGAGATAATTCGTAATTTAAATTGTCACCATCAAAAATCAAAATATCTTTAGCATCGACGAAATAATAACCTAAAAATTCAGCCATCATCTTACCTGTCAAAAATTCACCACGAGAAATCAAATAATCATGGGAACAACTATTTAAATGTTTAGCAATTTCCTTTAAGTTTGCTTCAATATCAAGTTTTAAATCCAAATCATCTCTAATTTTTAAAATCCGTGAACTAATCTTTGAGAATAATTCAGAAAAATCGTCACCATTTTTAATAGCTCGTTCCATGTCTATCAAAAGATCAGTAACCTTGATTTTTTCACTAGCACTCTTACCTGCAGCACTGACAACGACTATTTGTCTTTCAGGATCTGCTTGAATAATTTGTTTAACTTTTTTAAATTGCCCAGCATCGGCTACTGAACTTCCACCAAATTTTGCGACTTTCATTAGGCAACCTCCTGATCTGGAAGGCTGACCATAAAGGCTGTTTTATCCTTTTGTAAAACTAATTTCATTAACTTGTGCATCATCCCAACAGGAATTTGATGAACGGCTAAATATGAGCCTTCTTTTGAAACTTGATAGTTTTTAAATAGATCACTGACATCAACCTTTGTTCGCAAGAGATAATCACCTTTAGTTAAATCTGGACAATATTCCATGCGTTTATCAAAATCGCGTTTCAAATGATTTTTTCTTTCTTTAACGTCCAAAATATCTTGCACGATTGCATTAGCGGTTGGCAACATTCCAGCTCCTTGACCAAAGAAGTCTAGTTTACCAATTGTTTCTCCATTTAAAGAAATCAAATTGTAATTGTCTGGAGTATTAGCTTCCAATGTTTGATCTAGAAAGAGTGCTGGTTCAACTACATAATCGAATTTGTTGTCTTTTTGATGTGAACGACCAATCAACTTAATTGCTAGGCCACGTTTTTGAAAATACTTCACATCTTCACAAGTGATGTTTCTAATTCCAAAAATAGGTAGTTTTTGGTGATTTTTAATATCAATGTCGTAGGCAATGTCAGCACTGATGCACAACTTATTAGCAATGTCGTATCCATCAATATCAGCGCTCGGATCAGCTTCAGCATAGCCAAGTTTTTGGGCTTCTTTTAGTACTTCAATAAATGATTGACCTTTTTTGCTCATCTGATCCAATATAAAGTTACTTGTACCATTGAAGATACCAGAAATTGAATTAACGTTATCGATACGTAAAGCTTTTTCCAAACCTTGAATCCAAGGAATACCGCCACCTACAGAAGCTTCAAAGTAAAATTTTACTTGATTTCTTTCAGCTGCTTCTGTGAATTCTTTCAAGTAAATAGCTACAACAGCCTTATTAGCTGTAATAACATTCTTACCATGATTTAAGGCTGCCAAGATATATTCATGAGCTGGTTCGATGCCACCCATTACTTCTACGACAACATCAACGTCCTTATCATTCAAAATTTCTGACATATTATCTGTCATCTCAGACATTGTCCGAATTTTATTTTTCCTAATCAAAATGTGACTTACAGAGAGGTTTTGGGTTTGCATATTGGCCTTCTTAACTATTTCATATACGCCTTTTCCTACTGTACCAAATCCTAAGATTGCAATTTTCATAGGTTTAACCTCCTGTTTTCTTTTATTTGTGTCTATCGACAATAAACACTTGTTTTTAATTTATGAACAGTCTACTATATAGATATTCGAAAAGCAAGGAGTTATGATTATGAATAAAAATTATACAAGTACACGAGACAACCAGGTGCAATTACCTGCCAAAGCAGCAATCAAGAAGGGATTCTCTGATGATGGTGGACTCTTCGTTTATCCAGAATTGGCAAAATTAAAAATAAATTTAGGACAATTGGTACATAAAAATTATCAAGCAATCGCTAAAATTGTTTTGATGAAATTATTGCCAGATTTTTCAGAAATACAAATTGAAGAATGTATCCAAAATGCCTATAATCATAGCTTTGACACCTCACTTATAACTCCTATCAAAAAAGTTAACGATTTTAATGTTTTAGAATTATTTCACGGACCAACAAGTGCTTTCAAAGATATTGGTCTACAAATGTTGCCACAATTAATGAAACAAGTTTTAACACCAGATCAAAGAGTTATGATTTTAACAGCCACAAGTGGCGATACTGGTAAGGCCGCTCTTGAAGGCTTTAAGAATCTTGAAAAAATGGGTATCACGGTCTTCTATCCATACAATGGTGTCAGCAAGATCCAACAACTACAAATGCAGACAACTACTGGTAGTAACACAGAAATCACTGCCATTAAAGGAAATTTCGACGATGCTCAAAGTAATGTCAAAAAAATTTTCAACGACCAAAGCTTCAAACAAAAACTAGGCGAAAATATCAGTCTTTCAAGTGCTAATTCCATCAACATTGGCCGTCTGATTCCGCAAGTTGTTTACTACTTTGCTTCATATATACAACTAATAGAAAAAGGTCAAATTAAATTAGGTGATCAAGTTAATTTCACCGTTCCAACTGGTAACTTCGGTGACGTCTTAGCTGGCTATTATGCTAAACAAATGGGATTGCCTGTTAAAAAATTTATCGTCGCCAGTAATGAAAATAACGTTTTAACAAAATTTTTCCAAACTGGTATTTATGACCGCAATCGTCCATTCCTAAAGACTTTTGCTCCTAGTATGGATATCCAAATTTCTAGTAATTTTGAAAGATTGCTTTACTACAAGAGTGGCGAAGATACAAAATACGTTAAACAATTAATGGATCAATTGGAAAGCTCTGGTAAGTATCAAGTTAAACCCGAAGTTCTCGCCGAGATTCAAAAGGATTTCTATTGCGGATACAGTACTGATGAAGAAATCAAACAAGCAATTGAAAAAGTTTATGAAAAAGACAACTATTTAATGGATCCTCACACTGCAGTCGGCTACAAAGTTATGCGTGACTACCAAAAGCAAGATTCTGAGACACCAATGATTTTACTCAGTACTGCTAGTCCTTATAAGTTCACTCATGTGGTGGCAGAAGCAATTCTCAAGCAAAAAATTGACAATGACTTCGACGCTATGCAAGCTATCCATGAAAAAACTAATTTACCAATCCCTAAAAATCTCGCTGAAGTTTGGAATTTGCCAGTTTTGCATGATGATGTTATTGATAAAGATAAAATGGAAGACTATATTCAGCAGAAAGTCGAGGCCGATTTTTATGATAAGAATTAAAGTCCCCGCTACGAGTGCCAATCTGGGTGTTGGTTTCGACTGCATGGGTTTAGCCGTTTCACTCTATTCGATTATTGACTTTGAACAAAGCTCTCAGAAATTGATCATAAATGGCTGCGATGAACAGTTTCAAAATGAACAGAATTTGATCTATCAGGCTTTTGTTCACGGTTGCCAATTTCTCAATCATCCAGTTCCTAACGTAAAAATTACTATCGATAATCACGTTCCCGTTTCTCGTGGGTTAGGCAGTTCAGCTGTTTGCATCGTTGGTGGTTTGATGGGAGCTAACTTGTGGTTCGACTCTCCATTAGATAAAGAAGAAATTTTGACTCTAGCAACTGAAATGGAAGGACATCCCGACAATGTTGCTCCTGCCATCTTAGGCAACTTGAATGTCTCTTTTACCGATAGCCAAGAAAATATTCAAAATGTTGCTTTTAAAGTTTCCTCGGATTTATTCTTTGTAGCCTTAGTTCCTGATTACCAACTTAGTACCAAAAAAGCTCGTCAGGTCCTCCCCAAATCGATGGATTATCAAACTGTCAGTTACCAAGTTGGACATGCCGTAGCTCTTTCCAAAGCTTTAGAAAATGGTGACTTGCAATTGATCCGTCAAGCTATTATCGATAAAATGCATGAACCTTTCCGTAGTAAATTGATTCCCGACTATTCAATGGTTAAAGCTATTTGTCAAAAAGATGGTGGTGTTCTTTACATCAGTGGTAGTGGTTCAACTTTGATGGCAATTACCTCTAATCTCAATGATGCTCAAAAAATTATTGAGGAAACAAAAAAAAGCTTCCCAAATTGGGAAACTCATTTATTATCTGTCGACACTAAAGGTGCTAGCAGTGACTTGATTTAGGTGATACTTTGTAATTTCTTACGATATTCCAAAGGCGTTTGACGATACCTAGCTTTGAAAGCAGCATAAAAACTTTTTTCATCAGGAAAACCAGTTTTTAAAGCTACCTGACTCAACTTGTCATCACTCGTCTCAATCATTTCTGCCGCCTTTTGAACCCGCAATAAGGTCAAATACTTCTTAGGTGAGATACCTAAATAGCGCTTAAATAATTTCGAAAAATAAGCATAGCTATAATTATAATTTTTAGCCATATCTGATAATTGAATCTCATTTTGATATTGCTGATGAAAATCTTCAATCACTTGAGCAATTATCTGTGGTATTTGATGTTGCAATTCCTGATCAACTGTAAAATTCTTTACTAAAACACTGATTAGTTCTACCGACATTGACAATTGGTGCAGATGATTATCCTCGCTAGTATCTAAACATTGATAATCCTTGATATTATTTATTAAACCTACTAACTCCCTGAAGGCAGCCAATTGGCTGTCTTTTTTTGGTTGTTTAATTAAAGAAAAACTTTTATTGCGAACAGTTTTTGGTAAACAATGTCGTAGCCAACCATAATTGATCAACAAAGTAACTATTCGCTGACTATTAGTTATCTTCGTATCAAAACCATGAATCAAGCGAGAGTTAATAACATAAACATCCCCTTGCTCTAATTGATATGTCTGATCCTCAATAAACATAGTTCCCGGGTTTCCTTTAGCAACATACGTAATTTCAATTGCTTCATGCCAATGTGGAACGACATATTTTTTTCCAATCGGCCGATGATAAATACATTTGACGGGATTAACATAATCAAATTCCAGTATTTCCATTGGTGTAGTCATACTCTTCACTCCTAGACAAAAAATGGTAGTTATTTGAGCAAATATAAACTGATTAATTAAATTGTAATCGTATACAATAAGCCTTGTCAATGAGATTCGTTTAAATAACTAAAATATGAAGGAGCAAAAAATGGCACATTTAAAAATCAATTACTTTTCTAATGCTTTGCTTAAAGATTGTCAAATGGACGTCCTCTTACCACAAGTTACTAACGATACAACTTGGGACCAAAATATTTTAAATGATCTTCCGGTAATTTATTTACTCCATGGCATGAGCGATGACAACACTTCTTGGCTACGTAAAACTCGTCTTGAACGTTTACTCAAAAACACTGCTGTTGCGATCGTTATGCCCAACGCCGATTTAAGTTGGTATGCCAATACTAATTACGGTTTGAACTACTACAACGACATTGCTGAAGAACTACCCAAAGTCGTCCATGAATTTTTCCCACAGATTTCTACTGATCGAGAAAAGAATTTCATTATGGGAGCTTCGATGGGTGGCTATGGAGCTTATAAAATAGCCCTTTCCACTAATCAATTTAGTTATGCCGCTGCTTTATCCGGAGCTTTCTATCCTTGTAGCAATGAAATTCTCGAAAGCTTTCGTCCTCAAAATTATTGGAATGGTATTTTCAATCAAAAAGAGTTTGACGATTCCCAAAATGATCTCGTACATTTAGCCAAACAAAAACTTGCTTGTAATGAAACTATCCCTAAATTATTTGATTGGTGTGGTAAACAAGATTTTCTCTATCAAGACAATCAAAAATTCATTGACGAATTATCACAAATCGGTATTCAAGTTGAAGCTGATTTTACCAATGGTAAACATGATTGGTATTACTGGGACAAATTCTTAGAAGATATTTTAAGCTGGTTGCCAATCAATTACTTACCTGAAGAAAGACTATGTTAAAGGAGAAAAATTATGGATTACACAGCTGATGCAAAACAAATTATCAAGCACGTCGGCGGCGATGAAAACATCAACACTTTAATTCACTGCATGACAAGACTACGTTTTACTTTAAAAGATGAATCAAAAGCTGATACTGAGGCTCTAGAAAACATGGACGTTACCATCAAAGTTATGAAGGCTCAAGGTCAATATCAAGTTGTTATTGGCAATAAGGTGACTGATGTCTTCAACTCAATCTTGGATGTTTTGCCTCGTCTTAATACTGAAAAAACAATTCCTAAAGAGGCCGTTGTAGAACAAGTAGAAAATCAAAGTCTTGGTACAAAAATCAAACACGGCTATGATGAATTTATCGGTGTATTAACTGCTTCTATGATGCCAATTATCGGTGTTTTAGCTGGTTCTGGTATCACTAAAGGTATCCTAGCTGGTTTAGTCAGTGCCGGAGTTTTAAGTGATAAAGCCGGTATTTACTTATTGATCAATACGATGGCTGACACAATTTTCTATTTCTTACCAGTTATTTTAGGATTCACTGCTGCTAAAAAACTTGGTTCTGATCCTATCGCTATGGCTGTTATCGGTGCCTTTTTGATTCATCCCAATATTATTGGCATTGCTGGCAACAAGGTTCCAGAAATCGGATTGTTCGGTGACTTCGCCGTTAAAATCATGAATTACTCTGGATCCGTCTTCCCTATTATCGTAGCTGCCTGGTTAGGTAAATATGTTGAAAAATACCTCAAAAAAGCTATTCCTGAAATGATTCAAGGTATCTTCGTTCCTATTATTGAAATTATTATTTTATCTTTTGTTCTATTATTAGCCGTTGCTCCAATCATCACTGTCTTAAGTAAAGGCCTAGCTGACGGTATCTCTGGTCTATTAGCTTTCAATGGTATCATCGGTGGTGCTATCTACGGCGCTTTCTATCCAATCCTAGTAGTCTTTGGTCTACATTGGCCTTTGATTCCTATCGTTATCAATGATTTAGCTGTTAACGGTCAAAGTGTTATCTGTGCTTTAACTTCCATTACTGCTATGGGTATTGCTGGTGCAGTTTTTGCAGTCGCCATCAAAACTAAGAAAAAGAAATTCGAAGCTCTTGGATATTCAGCCGGAGTTTCTGCACTTTGTGGAATTTCTGAACCATCACTTTACGGAATCCTTTTGAAGTATAAAAAAGTTTTCTATATGACAATGATTGGTAATGCTATCGGTGGTGCTGTCGCCGGAGGAATGAACTTAGTAATTTATGGTTTTACTGGCAGTTTGATTGGTTTTCCTTCATTCATCAACCCTAAAGGTGGAATCGATTCTAATTTCACAGCCTACATTGTTTCTCATTTGATTGCCTTCGGTGCCGCTTTTGTCCTTACTTACCTCTTTGGTTACAATGACAAAATGCAATCAAGTGATCAAGAAGCTTAATATTGTGTTTTAAGTCAAAATAAGTTACTATAAGATAAATACTTATAGTAACTTATTTTTTTTAGGCGGTAAACATATGCAAAAAGAACGACTAGAACTAATCATGAAAACTCTCCAAGAAAAACAATCCCTATCTCTCAAAGAAATCATCGATTTAACTAATACTTCCAGAGACACTGCTCGTCGTGATATCGTCAAATTAACTGATAATGACTTAGTAGAGCGAAATTATGGTGGTATTAGCTTACCCAACACTTTTAAAAAGCTCGATAACTATTTAAAGCGTAATGATCAACACGTTACTGACAAACAAAAATTAGCTAAAAAGGCTGCTGTCTTTGCCAATCAAGCTAATCAAATTTATTTAGACGTTTCTACAACGATCAGCTTTTTATCGAGATACATCACTAAAAAAGATTTATTTGCTGTAACTAATTCCCTAGATATTGCTGATCAATTAATCCGTTTTGCCCCCTGCAAGTCACGAATCTTAGGTGGTAATTTGGACCCCGAGAAGCGCTGCGTCGTTGGAACCAAACCTTGTCTTGATATGGAAAACTATTCATTCGACTATGCTTTTCTCAGTTGTGTGGGAATCGATGGACAAGGAGTTTATTATGCCTATGAAGATGACCTTGATTACAAAGCAAAAATCCGTAAACAATCTAAAAAAGTTGTCCTCTTATTGGATCGTAGCAAGGTAAACGTTCAACACAACTTCAAGGCTCTTAAGCTAAACCAAATTGATTATATTATTACGAATGGCGAATTACCTCAAAAACTCGAGAACAAATTAATCAAATCTAAAACGCAAATGATTTATATTTAGGAGGCTTTTATTATGAAGAGTACAATTTTATTCGATGTTGATGGCACTTTGATTGATACTGAAAAAACGATTATCAAATCTTTTCAAAAGACACTGTCTGACACTTATGGTATTTCGCCTACGGCTGAAGAACTCTTCTACATTCTAGGAATACCTGGCACTAAAGCTGTCGAAAGATACGTACATTCAGAAGCTGAGAGCCAAAAATTATTAGATGACTGGAATGAAAATGACCACGCTATGTTCCACTATGCCACAGTTTTTGATGGTATCGAACAAGCCCTAGAACAATTACGCCAACAAAATATTAAACTAGGTATCGTTACTTCAAGAACTGATGCTGAAATGCAAGTCGTTAAAGATAATTTCGATATCGATAAATATTTTGACGTCTTCATCACCGCTTCCAAAACTAAATTACACAAACCTAATCCTGAACCTATCCTAAAAGCTATGGAGACCTTAAACTTAGCACCTCGAGAGACAATGTACGTTGGTGATTCAATCTATGATTTCCAATGTGCTCAAAACGCGGGGATTGAATTTGGCTTAGCCAGTTGGGGTGCTAAAGAAAACCCTGAATTTGCAAAAGTTGATTATCACCTAAAAACACCTTTTGATCTCATTGAATTAGTCTAAAAAAGCTGACCGTTTTGGTCAGCTTTTTTAGTGGAGATATTTATAAACTTGTTGTCCAGCTTGTCTACCAAAGACAACTGTTTCAGCGATTGAATTACCACCGATTCGATTATTACCATGTAAGCCACCAGCAATTTCACCGGCCGCAAACAATCCATTGATAACTTTATTATCCGTATTCAATACTTGAGTCTTATCATTAATCTTCAAGCCACCCATTGTATAGTGAACGGCTGGTGCGATATGAATGGCATAAAATGGTCCATCTGAAATATCACGTTCCATACCCGTACTACGATTGAATTCTGTGTCTTGTTGAGATTTAACCGCTTGATTCCATTTAGATACTGTTCCTTCTAGGTTATCCACATCCACTTTAATTTCTGTAGCTAGTTCTGACAAAGTTTGTCCTGTTTTTACTAAGCCAACGTGGTCATAAAACTCGATAGCTTTGACTCGCTTACGAATATCAGTATCAAAAATCAAGTAAGCACCAGTTCCACCTAAATCATCGATAGCTTGAGTAACATTCTTTCTAGTATCCAATTCATTGACGAAACGAGTTCCATCATTATTGACCAAAATGGCACCTTCACCACGAACAGCTTCACCAATCAAATAAGCGTGCGGTGTATCTTGTTGAACGGTTGGATGAACTTGAACTTGTTCCATGTCGACTAATTGAGCACCTAATTTTTGAGCTAATTTAATACCATCCCCAGTGGCGCCCGGTTGATTAGTCGTTCTGAGATTAAGCAAATCAGAGCGGTATTGTGCTAAGAGATCTTTCCCAGCTCCAAAACCACCAGTTGCTAAAATCACCGCCGAAGTTTTAATTTCAATTTCACGATCTGATTCAGCTTTGATTCCAGTGACTTGTCCATTGTCAGATAAAATATCAGTCACTTTAACATTATCAAATAAAGGAATTTGGTATTTTTCAACGTATTTCAACAATTCAGTAATCAAATAGCCACCGATTGGCATCAAACTACTAGGACGATGCGTTCTCATAGTTTTCATTCCACCCGTGATGGTTAAATCATCGAGTTTTAATCCGTGTTGATCCAACCAGTCAATCGCTAGAGCTCCATGTTCAGTGAAAAACTTCAAAAGTTCAGGATTATTTTGTTTACCACCACCGATAAAAGTTTCATCATAAAACTCTTGAAAGCTATCAACGATATGGTGATTCAATTGGACAAAAGTCTCGGCAGCATTCATTCCTGAAGAAGCACGATTAGTATTCCCACCTATTTTGTCCATTTTTTCTAAAATAACTGGTGAAAGTCCTAATTCATAAGCCTGAATAGCACTCGTCAAACCAGCTCCACCAGAACCGACAATCACGACATCGTAACTATCCTTTAATTCCTCAATCATATTTGGTTTAAAAACAAACTTATTCGCCATCTTTTTTCTCCTCAATATTTGTCATCTCAATTGGCACGACCCATTGATCAAATTGTTCTGCGGTAACTAATTTAGATTTAATAGCAGCCTCTCGTAAAGTCGTTCCTTCCCTTTGAGCCAGTTGGGCAATCTCAGCACTGTGGTGATAACCAATGTGTGGCGACAAAGCCGTAACTGTCATCAGTGATTGGTCGACTAGTTCTTGCATCCGCGTTTCATTGACTGTTAAACCAGCAATCATTTTATCCGCAAAACCAGTCATCGTTCCCGTCAACAATTCAGCTGATTCTAAGAAAGTACTGATTAAAACTGGCTTATAAACGTTCATTTCAAAGTTACCTTGACTGGCAGCCAAATCGATTGTGACATCATTACCCATAACTTTGACTGCCGCCATCGTAATAGCTTCTGCTTGAGTCGGGTTAACTTTTCCTGGCATGATTGAAGAACCAGGCTCATTAGCAGGAATATTCAATTCTCCATAGCCAGAGCGTGGACCACTAGCTAAAAATCTGACGTCGTTAGCAATCTTCAATAAATCACTTGCCAAAGTTTTGATTGCTCCATGAACGACATTTAAACCTGAATGTGCTGCTAAGCCAAAGAACTTGTTCGTATCGGCAGTAAATTCAAAATCATAAACAACACTCATTTGTTCAGCAATTTTTTCAGCAAAACCGGAGGCAGCATTCAAGCCAGTTCCCACAGCTGTTCCACCGATTGCTAATTCGCCGAGAGTTTTTTTGAGCGTTTGTAAATAATCTAAGTCATGTTGCAACATTGAAACCCAACCACTGACTTCTTGTCCAAAGGTTAATGGTGTGGCATCTTGCAAATGTGTCCGACCAATTTTGACTACGTGCCAGTATTTAGTTTGCTTTGTTTGCAACTCTTCTATCAAATGTTTTAGAGAATCTATTAATTTTTCTACTGCCATAGCTGCTGTAATATTCATTGCTGTAGGAAAAATATCATTGGAGCTTTGTCCGTGATTGACATCATCATTCGGTAAAATTTCTAATTGTGGATTGATGTTTTGAGCAACATGACTGACAACCTCATTCACGTTCATATTCGTCTGCGTACCGGAACCTGTTTGATAAACCACCAATGGGAAATCTTTACGTAAACTGACATCATCAAGCTTTAACAATTGATCGATTGACTTTACAATCAGATCAGCTTTATCTTCGGCAATTGCACCAACTTCTTTATTGGCAATAGCTGCCGCTTTTTTTATCTGCAATAAAGCCTTAATGATTTCCAGTGGCATCTTACTTCCTGTGGAAAAGTTATTGCGACTACGTTGCGTTTGTGCTCCCCAGAGTGCATCTTTGGGAATCTTGACAGCTCCTAAAGTATCTTCTTCAATTCGATAATCTGACATATTTTTCCTCCAAGCAAAATTGTTACTCTAATTATAACGAAAAGCTACATTCAAACCAAAGCCCTTAGACAATCATTTGACTAGTTCCATCAATAAATATTTTTATTGGTTGACCAGCTAACAATTCAACTTCTATCTTGTTTGGAGAATATGTCATTTTCAATAAGCGTCCTTTAAATTTCAAGCGAATAGACAATTCATTCCATACTTTCGGTAAATTATTATGAAGAAATAGAGTTCCATTTTTAACCTCTATCCCACAAAAGCCAAAGACAACTGTCAACCAACTTCCACCAAGATTAGCCACATGTAAACCGTCAGCAGAATTCCCTTGTAAATCAGTCAAATCAGTTCTGACCGTATCAATGAAGTAATCATAAGCTTTTTGCTTGATACCAATTCGAGCGGCCATTGCACTAAAAATGGATCTAGAAAGTGAAGAATCATGTGTCGTTATTTTTTCATAGTAGTCATATTCACGTTTTAACTGTGCTTGAGAAATATCATTGAATAAAAAATCAGCCAAAATCGTGTCAGCTTGTTTGTTAACTTGATAACGATAAATAGTTAACGGATGATAGTGCAAAAGCAGTGGATAATTCTCTTTAGGTGTTTTTTCAAATGGCCAAACTGGCTTCTTGAATGAACTGTCATCTTGTTGATTGATTCCTAGTTTCTTATTATATGGTAAATAAATTGCTTGAGCTGTCTGTTTTAAGTCCGTAGTTTCTTTGGAAGTTACTCCCAAGTTTTGAGCTTTTTGAGGGAATTTCTCAATCAATTTCACTGCAAAATTCATATTAAATTTAGCCATTCGATTAGTGTAATAATTATTATCCACAATAGCTGTGTATTCATCTGGACCTGTTACATCATAAAAACAAAACTTCTTTTGACCACCCATCTCTGTATAACTACCAAAATTACGCCAAAACCTAGCTGTTTCTAAAACGATTTTTAAACCATAATCTTCAATGAATTGCCAATCATCCGTTGCCGATAAATATCGATAAACGCCAAAAGCAACATCAGCATCAATGTGATATTGCGCCGTTCCAGCTGGATAATAAGCACTAGCTTCCTGGCCATTGATTGTCCGCCAAGCAAATAACACTCCCCGGTTAACGCCTAAGGTTTCAGCTCTTTTCTTGGCTTCTGGCAAAATGCTATAACGATACTTAATCAAATTACGAGCAATCTGTGGATTAGTAAAATCAAAAAATGGTGCCATATACATTTCCGTATCCCAAAAGTAATGTCCTTCATAGCCAGTCCCAGACAGACCTTTAGCTGCAATATTAGTTTTTCCATCACGGCCACTGGATGACATCAATTGAAAAATATTGTAATGCAAAGCCTGATTCAATTCGTCACTTCCAGAAATAATCACTTCACTGTTGTGCCAAAATTTATCCCAGAAATCTTGACTATCTGCCAAAACATCTTGAAATGTCGGTATTTTATCCGAATTCAATGTTTGATTGATTTCACTAACGATACCAATGAATTCAAATGTAAGTGGCTCTTTTAAGACAACATTTTGCTCCTGTGGAACTTTAGAATACAGACCTAACTCAAGGTGAAGATGGCTGAATTTAGTTGCGATTTTTAATATTTCACAGCTGTTATTAACAGTCTCTCTTTGGTAATCCAACGTTTGAACAGCTCGAGATTTTCTAGGATCATCATTTTCTTTGATATTCTTGATTGGTTGCAAATGTTTTTTAATAAACAATTTACCTTGATAATCCAAACTTTGAATCTCATATTTCAAACCAATGAATGAATCATTATTCTGGCTTAAAATACTTTTGACAATTAATTTAATTTTTTGTTGTTTAGAATTGGTCAAAATATAATTGCTAGTCAACATCCCCGTTTGCATATCCAATGATTTTGTATCCAGCTTTGCAAAAAATTTATCTTCATTCTCATCAAAAATTTCTAATGCATAGAAATCTGGTAAGTTGACAATGGTTTGATTGTTTTTAGCATAACCAAAAGCGGATTCCCCATAATGAATTGGAGAAATTTCATAAAAACCATTAACGACAGTGCCACTGGTCGATGACTCCTGCAAAGGATTACTACCACGAACACCAAAATGTCCATTGGCTAGAGAAAAAATCGTTTCCAAATAACTAGGAACTTGTGACTGTAATTCATGATTAGAAAGAATTTTTGCATTATTATTCATTTTTTTATCTCCTAATACTTTTATTTAAGTATTGATGATTTAAAAATGAATGACATTTTATAATACTTAAAAATGACAAATTGTACAAAAAAATCGTTGATGATAAATTCACCAACGATTTTTTTATAGTAAAACACCGACACTTAAGAATACTAAAATCAAAACAACTATCATAATCAGCAATTTTGTAACGAATTTGATCCACTTATCGAAACCAACTTTAACCATTGACAACGATACTAGAATCAATCCCGTTGGCGCAATCAAACCAATCAAACCTTGTCCCCAGTTATAAGCATTGATGATCAAAGCACGATCGATTCCTACAACATCGGCTAAAGGAGCCATGATTGGCATTGAAAGTACCGCCAAACCTGAAGATGATTGGATGAAGAATCCTAAGACGATATAAACGAAGAACAAGACACAGATGAATAACACACTGTTCATGCCACTGATCTTGTTGCTGAAGTAATTCATAATTGTATCGCTAACATAACTGTTTTCCATAACGATACCAACAGATCTTGCTAAACCAACTGTCAGAGCAACTCCTAATAAGTCTCCAGCTCCAGAAACGAAACTATCGACAAACTTGGACTCTTTGAGACCGGCCGTAAAAATCAACAAGTAAGTCACAGCTAAAAAGACTACCGCAATTTCAGTAAAGTACCAACCTAATTGTTGAACACCGTAAATCATCACGACGAAGCCTAAAGCAAAAATAATCAATGACAATTTCTGACGAGCTGTGAAGTCACTCTTTTCGGATAAATCTAAATCACCTAAGAAACGGTCTTTATCTTCTTGAGCTTGATCAGCAACTAATGACTTCGATGGATCTTTTCTAACTTTTTCAGCGTATCTAATTGTATAAACGATTGAGATTCCAATTGCACAAACCCACATCAAGGCTCTCATTGGAAGACCATCAGTGAAGTTGATTCCGGCAGCGTTAGAAGCAATAACAGTTGAGAACGGATTAATAGTCGAACTCATCGAACCAATTGCCGTACCTAAATAAACTGCCGCTACTGCCGTTAGGGTATCGTACCCCGCCAGTAAGAAAATTGGAATCAAAATAGGATAAAAGGCAATCGTTTCTTCAGCCATACCAAAGGTCGTTCCACCTAGACCAATCAAGGAAGTAACGATTACAATCAACCACTTTTGTTTTCCTTTTAGTTTTTCAGAAAGTCGCATCATCCCTGAATCCATTGCTCCAGTGGCATTGACGACTCCGATAACCCCACCAAGGATCAAAACGAAGACAATGATATCAACACTGTCAACGATACCTTGCACTTGTGAGGTTAAAAATTGATTAATAGTTCCAAAGACTCCACGCTTAGGTTTCTTAATTTGGTGGTAAGTATTTGGAATTGCTGCTGGACGATAGATCGTACCATCCTTGAATTTAGAAACATTGATTTTAATTTTGTACTTATCCAATGTTTTCTGTGTTGCCGGCTTCTTGATTGTCTTCCCTGAAGCCTCAGTAATAACAAACTTGTTCAAACCCGAATTATATTCCAACGTGCTGTATTTTCCCGAAGGAATAAAGAAAGTCAGAGCTTGAACCAAAATTAGAACAATAACGATAACAGTATACGCAGACGGAAAACTATGTTTTTTCTTCTTCGTACCAGCCATGATTTGTCCCCTCTTTCCCCATATTATTAATTACACACAAGTTAATTATATCAGAGAAAGAAAACGTTTTCATTCAGATTGTTAATTACTTCACAGGTTTCTTTTTACTATCTTTAATAGCTCGTAAAGCTCTCTTTCTAGTCCTCAAATTGGGACTTTTTAAATTGCGATAAGCTGTTGCTACATTCATTTTTTCCATAATTTCCCCTTACCAACTAGCCTTTTTCACACCGGGAATTTGACCGGCGTGAGCTAGCTTTCTAAAGTTCAAACGGGACATCCCAAATTTACGCATATAAGCGTGTGGACGACCGTCAATTGCATCACGATTCTTTAAACGAACCGGACTAGAATTACGAGGCAGTTTGGATAAACCAATGTAATCACCCTTGGCCTTTAATTCTTGTCGTACTGCTGCATATCTTTCAATTAGTTCTTGTTGCTTTTGATTTTTAATGATTTTTGATTTTTTAGCCATTTAATTCTCCCTAAATAGTAATTTTTACTATTAAGATAATACTCCTTTATCACTCAGAGTCAATAATTTTAATTTCTGAAAGAAAATAGTTGACATTTGTTTCGGTACCGAACTATACTAGTTTCCGTAATAAAGTTCGGTACCGAAACAAATTAATAGAAATGAGGATTTTAATATGAGTAACTTAACAGATGATTTAATGAAACAACTACGCTTTATCAGTGAGGCTGCCAATTTTTACATGAGTCAAAAGAAGCAAAAACTTACAGGACAACAACGAGTCCTAGCTGTTTTGAAATTAGGCGATGGTCTCACTCAAAATTATTTACGTGAAATTTTGGATTTGAGTCCAAGCTCAATCGCTGAATTGATGAAGAAAATGGAAAACAATGGCGACATCATTCGTAAAGAAGATGAACACGACAAACGCAGTAAACTGATTTACTTAACTGATGCCGGTCGCCAAAAAGCCGAAGATAACGCCTCTCTCAAAAATGAGAATTACAGTGAAGCCTTTTTGGCTGGCTTAAACGATGAAGAAAAAGTCAATTTCAGTGATTATCTCAAAAAGATTTCCGAGGGTTGGGACGATGATTTCAAACAAAATTCTGAAAAATTCATCGATCCAACTGATCGTTACCAGGCCATGCTCAATATGCGTGAACAAATGATGGATATGCGTGACAAAATGACCCCCGAGGATATCGAACACATGCGTCATGAAATGCGTGAACATATGCGTCACTCACCTTTCAATCATTGCATGCCACGAGATCACCATGAACACCACGGTCGCCGTCCAGATTTTCGTCAAGATTTCTGGAACGGTTTTAAATACTAATTAAAACGAGGAAATGTTTATGCGCAATCCTGCAATCAGACAAGATTTACCTAAAAGCTCTAAATTCAATTTCAAAAATTTTCTTCAACTAATTAACAGCGTCAATCCGAAAAAATCATTATTTATAATAGGACTGCTCTTAAGTTTAGTTACTAGTGGTGCAAGCTTGATTGTGCCACAATTGACCAAAGGATTAGTTGATACTTCCGGACTGTCAAAAATTGACGGTAAAATGTTGGCGGTCTTAATTCTAGCCTTCATAATCCAATTAGGCTTTGGCACAATCGGCGGCTACATTCTACGTTTTGTTGGCGAAAGTTCTGTTAAAACATTGCGTGAGAAACTTTGGGCGCATCTACTCAAATTGCCAGTTGATTATTTTGATGATCACAAGTCTGGTGAAAGTAGTTCTCGTTTAGTTAACGATACTAGCGTTATCAAAGATTTGATTACCTCTCAATTTCCTAACTTCATCACCGGTGCTATTCAATTAGTCGGTTCAATGATCATTCTCTTTTTCATGGATTGGAAAATGGCAGCGTTAATGTTCAGTATCGTTCCAATTATTGTCTTGATTCTCTTGCCAATTGGTCGAATCATGTCACGACTAGGGCGAAAATTGCAAGCTGCTACAGCTGACTTCAATGCCGATGCTAGCGAAAAATTATCCGAAGTAAGATTGATCAAATCCAGCAATGGCGAACAATTTGAAAAACAAACTGGTGGCAATCTAATCAATAAAATTTTTAAAGTTGGTATCAAAGACGCCAAAGTTGAAGCTGTCCTCCAACCCATTATGACGACTGTAATGTTAGGAATTTTTGTCGGTATTTTAGGATACGGAGCTGTCAGAATTCAACAAGGAACTTTGACTAGTGGTTCATTAGTAGCCTTCCTATTATATTTATTCAACATCATTACCCCAGTTGCTAGTTTTGCAACATTCTTCTCACAAGTTCAAAAGGCCATGGGTTCCACAGAAAGAATCCAAGAAATACTAAATACTGAACCCGAAAACACTCAAGGTAAAGTTTTAGATGCCGAAGGGCAAACAATTAATGCTCAGCATCTGGACTTCAGTTATGACCCCAAGCATCCCATTTTGCAAGATGTCTCTTTTGAAGCTAAACCTAATACGGTGATTGCCTTTGCCGGACCATCTGGTGGTGGTAAATCGACTATCTTTTCACTACTAGAAAGATTTTACCAACCTGACGGTGGCGAGATATTCATTGGTAAAGATAACATCAAGCAAATTGATTTAAATAATTGGCGATCACAAATTGGTTACGTTTCTCAAGACAGCGCCGTCTTTGCTGGTAGTATTCGTGACAACTTACAATACGGTTTGGATGAAAAACTATCTGATGAACAATTGTGGCATGGATTAGAATTAGCCTACGCCAAAGAATTCGTATCTAATTTTCCTGAACAATTGGATACACAAATTGGTGAACGAGGTGTAAAACTATCCGGCGGTCAAAAACAACGAATTGCTATTGCTCGTGCTTTCTTGCGCAATCCTAAGATTCTAATGTTAGATGAAGCCACAGCCAGTCTTGATTCAGAATCCGAGGAAAAAGTTCAGCGTGCTTTGGATCAATTGATGGTCGGTCGCACTACTTTAGTTATCGCACATCGACTTTCAACAATCGTTGATGCAGATCAAATTTACTTCATTGAACATGGCCAAATAACTGGACACGGAACTCACCAACAGCTCATGCAAGGTCATAAATTGTATGCTCAATATGTTAATGAGCAAATGGTCTAATAGTTCTAAATAAAAAACGATTGGGATAAAATCCAATCGTTTTTTTATTTTTAAAATATAAGCATTTATATGGAATTATTAACTTGTTTATACTAATATGAGATTAGAAATCTGTTTAATCAGATAAGAACAATTGTGGTTATATCCTTATTGGGGGGATTATTATCAAAAAATTAGTTTATTTACTCTCATTAATAATGCTTAATTTTGGGGCTTTTTTGGCGTTTAATATAAATAATGTACAAGCAATTTCTGAATATTCTGGATTATCAGAAAATGCTTCTTTATATAAACTTTTGAGTGACGATGATCACGTTCCTAATGGACTATCGGATGTCAGTCAATGGTTTGATATTGCCAATTTAAACAACGGTACTAATAAAGCTAAATTGTTGCCACCAAATTCCGGTAGCAATTTCACTAGTCGTAACGTTATTGAAGTTACCGAAAAAGGTAACACAGGTAGTTTTGGCGCTGTCTGGTCTAATCTCAATGCCTCTGATAAGGCTAATCAAAATTATATCGACATTAACAAAAAGCAAACTGTCTCAATGTGGTTGCTCTTTGGTGGTGGTCGTAGCAACGGTAATTACGGTGATGGGATGGCTTTTGTTTTACAAGGACAAGGAGCTGATGCTTTCAACCATCAACTAATTACCAATACTCCTGTCGGTGGTGAAACTATGGGGGTTTGGGGTGTACCTCTTAGAACGACAGTTGCAGAATTAGCTAGCTCAGCCATCCAAAAGAGTTGGGCTCTTGAATTTGATACTAAATTTAATGGTGATAATAGTATCGATAGTTACTACGATGTACCCTTAAATTCATTTCCTGATCCAACACAAATCAATCATATTGCTTATAGTTATCCTGGTGATTCAAGTTCTTATACCTTTGATTCAGAAAATGATTATCCCGAACTGATTCACTATGATCCCACTTTCAAAGTCAATGGACAAAGAAACATTTTAACTGATCAACAATGGCACCACTTAACTGTCACTTGGACACCGGAATCAATGACTGATACTGGTAAACCTATGATTACTTACAAATTCAATGATGAAACTCTAGACGGTGCCCCTAGAGAAGCCGACATTGAAAAAAACGTCAATATTGATTTATCGAAGATGCATTTGGATGGATTAACAAAGTTGTACTGGGGCTTTACTGGTTCAACTGGTACAGACACTGAAACCAACCTAGTTGTCTTTGAATCAGTCCCATCAATCGTTGAAGCTGACACTACTAGCAAATTGTTCGATATCACTCAAGCTGACGGTAATGGCAACCCTCGTGAAGTCGGTGATTCTGGCAAAGTCAACAATGGCGATAAATTGTCGCTTGAATACGATCTAAAATATCTCAGTGGCTCGCAAGATTGGAAGTCAATCGCTGCGGATATCGATTTACCTACTAATATTACTTACAGTGGTGGTCAAATCACTTATACTGATGGCACGACACAGAGTCTTTCAGTTAATGGGGATTCAACGAATGTAACGACAACTTTGAGTAAAGATATTTCTTCTACTAATAAGTTAGCCAAAATAACTTTCACTGGAACTGCCAAAGCTGACGACAATACTGTTTCAACTCCAGTAGCTAGTCAACACGCCAGTTTTATTGGAACTAATTTACAGAAAAACGTTATGTCTCCAGCATTTACTATCGTTCAGCCAAAAACATTAACTTTGACTGCTAACAGCGAAGACAATCAAAAAATTCAAATTTCCGGTCAAACTAACTTAGGCGGTATTGTAGCTTACAAGCCAACTGATACACTCGATGATTCCAAGATAACTATTCACCGAATCATCAATGGTTCTGAAACACCGGATGCAAGCGATGCACCACTTTTAGGAACTTTGAATTCTGATAGTTCAGCCGATACGTTCAGTTATAACGTTTTGGCAAAAGACTTAACTGAAGGTAAAAATACCGTCTCTTTCTATGCTGAAGATGAGAATTTTAATAAATCAAATACCATCAGTTATACAGTCAATGTTGTAGGTGATTTGATTGTTAATGCAGCTCAAACAAGTCACTTCCAAACTGTTCAAGAATATCCAACTAATCGAATGATCCATCGTAGTAAAGACTGGTCTTTGACTGTTAACGACCAACGTTCAAAAAACTCTTCTTGGACCTTGCAAGCTCAAGCAACATCCCTTTCTAATGGTTCGCAAACTTGGGATAATGGTGGAATAATCTTTGTTGACAAAGACGGTAATATTTATCCACTTACTAATAAAGTCGCAAACATTGCTAACGGCACTAAATCTCAAGATGCTGAACAGCAATTCGACATCGATGACAGTTGGGGCCACGATAATGGTATCTTATTGCAACAAAGTGGCATCGAACCTACTGGTACTTATACTTCTACCATTACTTGGACTGCTGTAGATGGAATTGAAAATATTGGTTAAAGTACAAAAAATCCTCGTTAGAAATAATGTGAAATTTTCTAACGAGGATTTTTTATACTGTTGTATCTCTTTTAACGTAAGCTACTGGCGTAACTATTTGTTTTTTATTTAATGTATTATCAATCGCTGATAGTAACAATTCAGCCGTAGCTCGCCCAATTTTTTCTGGTTCCTGAGATATAGATGAAATGCCCGGAGTAGTAAGATTGCTAATATAACTATTATCATAACCAACTATCTGAAATTTTTCTGGTACTTTTAAACCTATCTTATTAGCTTTTTCAACAATACTAGCGGCATGGAGATCATTAGCAGCTATAACGCCATCAAAGTTATTAAATTGCTTTAAAAATTTATCAGCATTCTTCTGGGCTGCTTCATATGTAAAATCATCCACTTCAAATAAACGATATTGAATATTTTTTTTATTCAAATATTGAGTTGCTCCATCTAATCTTTCTTTTAAATTCAAGAATGATAGTGAACCATGTTCAATAATAATATTTTTTGCCCCACCATCTACAAGTGCTTTGGCTGCCAAATAGCCACCATATTTATTGTCACTATTTACTCTAATTTTATCATCTGTAATTAGACCACTATCAAATAAAACTAATGGAACCTCAATATCAATTGGATTCTCAAAATTGGTAGAAATTATTCCACTAATATTATTTTGTATAAAATTCGTAATTGCTTGGTTATATTTATCTCTGTCTGCATGGTTATTAACAGACAAAATCATTTGATAATCGTTTTGTGATAAAACATCCTCGATACCGGAAATGATTTGGTTATAAAACGGATTTCCAAGATCAGGAAGTATGACACCTATTAAATTTGAGGTTTTATTGTATAAAGATCTTGCCACTTGGTTAGGCACATAATTCAAATCACTAATAATTTTTTCAACACGTTTTCGCGTGTCATCACCGACGCGTCCTGTATGATTAATAACTCTTGAAACAGTTGCGACTGAAACATTTGCCACTTTAGCTATATCTCTAACGGTTACCATAAAACTTCATCCCTTTAAATTAATAGTTCCATTATACTATATCAAAATTTGAGTAACCGGTTACATTAATTTTAAAAAACCTATTGACACCCAAATGAAAACGTTTTATTATAAATTTCGTTAGCAAATGAGTAACCGGTTACTCAAAGAAAAAATATATTTGGAGTGATTTTATGAAACAAGTTGAACAATGGAGACAATTTGAATTGACTCTCAACGGACCCCAAGATGGTAATCCTTTTATCGATGTAAACTTATCCGCTACCTTTTCTCATCAACAAATAAAATTTACCGTTAATGGATTTTATGATGGCAATGGCATCTACAAAATTCGATACATGCCAGAAATCATTGGCGAATGGACTGTAATTACTAATTCAAACGTACCCGAATTAAATGGACAAACAGATATTTTCAACTGTATACCCGCAAAAGAAAACAATCACGGACCAGTCAGAGTATCAGGTAAAACTCATTTTGCTTATGCCGATGGGACCTCATTTATGCCTGTTGGTACGACAGCCTACGCTTGGATTTTTCAAAGTCCTGAATTACAAAAGCAAACTTTAAAAACCCTCTCGGAAAATCAATTTAACAAAATCAGAATGACTGTTTTTCCAAAATATTACAATTACAACACTAAAGAACCTGCTCTTTACCCATATGTTGGTCAGCCTAAAAAAGTGACAGGAATTTTTGATGATGATTCTTGGCAAGTTAAACCAGAAGATATCGGCTTCGACTTTTCCAAATTCAATCCAAAATACTTCCAACACGTCGAAAATTCAATTGCCAAACTAGACAATATTGGTGTTGAAGCAGATCTTATCCTATTCCATCCTTATGATTCCTGGGGATTTGCACGAATGGGAGAAAAGTTTGACAAACTTTACCTTAAATACGTTATTGCTCGTTTTGCTAGTTATAAAAATGTCTGGTGGGCTCTAGCTAATGAGTATGATTTGATGGATCAACTGGGACAAAAGAAATATGCCGAATGGGACGTCATTGGTCAAACTGTTCAACAATTAGACCCTAGCCAACATCTAATTTCCATTCACAACTTCTATGATCCACCCGTTCATAAAGATACTACAGCTAATTGGTACGACAATTCTAAGCCTTGGATAACTCATTTGAGCATCCAAAGCGATAATGTTTTCTTCATACCCAAATGGCGTAAAGAATTTCAAAAACCAGTTGTCGTAGATGAATGTCGTTATGAAGGCAATATCGAATTCGGTTGGGGAGACAACACGGCTGAAGGCATGATGGATAATTATTGGAGAATTGTTGTTCGTGGTGGATTTGCCACTCACGGTGAAACTTATATCGATCGTCCAAATACAGATCGTCCCATTTGGTGGGCACACGGTGGTATCTTACGCGGTCAAAGTCAACTACGTATCAATTTCTTAACTGAAATTCTCAAAAAAGAAAAAATTAGTTACTTCAATCCTTTAGCAACGACTGGACCTCATTGGGAACTAGTCGCTGGAGAATCGGCCGACAAACAAAAAGTATTAGTTTATTTAGGAGAAAATCAACCTCAATTTGATATCTTTGATTTCCTACCAAAAGACAAAAAATATTCAGCAACCTTGATAGATGCTTGGAATATGACAACTAAGCCAATGGATACTGATATTGATGCAGAACATTATTTTGAATTACCACGTAAAAAATATCTAGCACTATTATTAGTTGCTAAAAAAGGAGTTTGATACTCATGAAAGAATCAATCGTTTCTGATCATCTTGAAGAAGATATTGATGATGCAAATTATCATCCAAATTTAACTGAAAAATTAGCTTTTGGAATGGGTGATTTTTGGACAAGTATCGTCTACACCGCATTCTCATCTTATCTAACTATGTTTTATACTGATGTGGTTGGTATTGCTGCCGCTACCGTTGCTTGGCTATTACTAGTTGTAAGATTAATTATCGCCGTTTGGGATATCATTGTCGGCGTCGCAGTTGATAGAACTCATACTAAATACGGTAAAGCAAGACCTTGGGTTCTCTGGGGTGGAATTCTCTTTGGGCTTTCATTCATTTTCTTATTCATGAATCCTTTCCATTCAGCTCAAGCAGCTTTTACATATGCCTTTATTTCCTATTTTGTCGTTAACTTCTTTTACTCAGCCGTTAACATTCCCTATGGATCATTGAATTCATTAATTACTAACAACGCCGATGAAAGAACTACTTTAAATATCTTTAGAATGACCATTGCCAATGTTGGTGCGATTATCCTCTACATTATTGCTATGCCAATTATCAACATGTTCCCTGCTGATAGTGCAACCGGTTGGACCATTTTATTTGGCATCATTGGTATTTTGATTCCTTTCGGTTACTTGTTCACTTTTCTAAAAACTAAAGAACGTGTTAAACCATCTATTCAAGCTAGTGATACTAAAGAGCATGTTAGTATCAAACGACAATTCAATGCCTTGTTTAAGAATAAATATTGGTGGCTCACAACTGTTATGAGTTTAGTCAATTGGATCTATTCTGGTGTTGCTAATGGTTTGAATGCTTATATGGCCAAATACGTTCTTGGGAATGCTTCACTGCTTGCAATCCTTGGAATTGCAACTGTTTTACCTAATATCATCGGTATTCCTTTATCAGGACCAATTATTAAAAAATTTGGCAAAAGAAATGCTGCCATTATCGGTTTAATTCTCGTCTTCCCTGGTAGTTTATTAACTCTAGTCAATACACATAGTACATGGATTTTAATGACATCAATTATCATCAGAACCTTGGGAGTTGTTCCTTTGACAGCTGTACTTAATCCAATGTTGACTGATGTTATTGATTATGGTGAATGGAAATTTGGAATTCGTGCCGATGGTTTGATTTTCTCAGCCAACAGTTTCGGTATGAAAGTTGGTATGGGACTATCCAGTGCCATGGTTGCTTGGATTTTAGCATTTTCAAATTATAACGGAAAATTGCTACATCAAACAGCCGCCACTGTTTCATCACTAACCAACTCATTCGTTTGGTTACCAATGCTGGTTATTGCTATCATGATCGTTTTACTTTTCTTCTATGATCTTGATAAAAAACAACCACAAATCGTAGCTGAACTAAAAAATCTTAAATAAAAAATATATCCTCGCTAAATTGTATTAATAATGCAATCTAACGAGGATTTTTAATTTATCTAAGGGGTTGAAGTCCTTTTTTGTATAATAGTGTTAATTATTCACTTGGAGGTTCATCTTGTTACCCTTAAATAAAAATAGTATTTTATCCCACTTAAACTCTCCTGTTTCGATTCAAGTCTTCGATGAGATAGACTCGACTAATACTTTTTTGAAACAAAATTTTACAAATCTTTCGTCTGAACACCCTTCTCTAGTAGTGGCTAATTCCCAATCTGCTGGTTATGGAAAATTTAAAAGAAAATTTTTTTCTCCTAATTCTGGAGTTTATTTCAGTATTTTATTGCCACATCAATTAGTAAAAAATCCTAATTTACTAACTCTGGCAGCTGGGGTGGCCGTTTGTTCTGTTTTGAAAAAAATAATTCCTAATGGAGCTTTTTCTCTAAAATGGGTCAATGATATTTTGATAGATGATCTCAAATGCGGTGGCATTTTGGCAGAAAACATCTCTGATGATAATGGCAATTCAAATTATATCGTGGGTATTGGTGTCAATATTGACGTTAAGCAATTTCCAAATGAACTAATCGGCATCGCTAGCAACATCCCACAATCTCAAGAATTTGACCGTAATCTTTTTATAGCTGAGATAATTAATTTGTTTTTAGAACTATTATCAAATAATCAACAAATCATCCCCCAATTTCGTTTACTTTGTTCTACCTTTGGACATCGCGTTGAAGTAATTAACGGTAAACAAATAGTTGTTGGTCAGGCAGTCAACGTTGATGATTCAGGAGCTTTGATTGTCATTGACGACAAAAAAAATCACCACCTATTTAATAGTGGTGAAGTTTCTAAGATTAGTATTTAATTTTACAAAAGATTAAGAACGGCTTCAACACTAGCGTATAGCATGAAGACTACTACGAACCAACCCGTGATTGTCAAGAACCATGAATGATGATACTTACCAATGATGTCTTTTTTCTTAGCGGCAATCAATAAGATAGCTAAGGAAATCGGCAAGATGAAACCATTGATAGCTCCTACTACAACTAAGACTTTGGCAGGTTCACCGATGAAGTAAAAGACTACAGTTGAAAAAATAATGAAGCCCATCACTAAAAGTCGATTGTAACGAGCCATTTTTGCTTCTGATTTTTCTTTTCTAGCGTAATTTAAAAAGGAAATTGAAGTAAAAGTTGAACCTAAAGTAGATGTCATCCCGGCTGCAAATAACAAGAGTCCGAAAAATTTATAACCGAAGTTCCCTGCAGCATACTTAAAAATAGAAGCAGCAGGATTACTTGGATCCAGTTTATAGCCGACACTAACGACCGCCAAGCCAGCCAAGAATAGGAGAATACGAATCAAAGATGCAACACCGATACCTGTAATAGCACCTTCGTTAACGTATTTCAATTCCTTCTCGCCTTTCATTCCGCCTTCAATCAAACGATGACCTCCGGAGAAAGAAATATATCCTCCAACAGTTCCACCAATAATAGTAACGATTGAATAAAAGTTGATATTAGTTGGCATGAATGTATGTGTCACAGCTTGTTGATAAGGAACAGCCATAACGCAGATGATATAAATCAAGATACCGATTTTTACGACTGCCAATAACTGAACTGTTCGATCAACGACCGTCATGGCATTCTTAGCAACGAAGATAGCAATCGCAATACATGCCGCTATCACCGCACCATTTTCAGGAGAGATTCCAAACAAAACATTCAATCCTAAACCTGCTCCACCGATATTACCGATATTGAACAAAAGTCCCCCAACGGCAACCAAAAATGACAAAACATAGCCTAATCCTGGTAAGACTTCGTTAGCAATAACCTGAGCTCTCTTTCCACTGACGACGATGATTCGCCAAACATTCATTTGAACAATGAAGTCTACAACGATACACAGTAAAATTGCAAAACCAAAGTTCGCCCCCATTTCACCTGTAAAAGTCGCTGTTTGAGTTAAAAATCCTGGTCCCACAGCTGCCATCGCCATCAAGAAAGCTGCACCCATAGCTATGCTTCGTGGAGAACGAGTTGGAGTCATTTTTGGATCCACAAATTCTTTTTCTTTCTTATCCATAATCCTCTTTACCTTTTCCTATATTTTAGAAGGGAATAATTTCAATCCCAGCATCAATTAATGTGGCTCTCAATTCAGAAACGATATTTAAAGCCTGCTGGTTATCGCCATGGACACAGATTGAATCTGGCTTTAGAGATATTTTTGTTCCATCAACAGCAATTATTTCTTCATTCTCAATCATGGTTTTGACTCTTTTAGCCACTTCTTGAGGGTCTTTGATAACTGCATTTGGCAATGAGCGACTGACCAAAGTTCCATCAGCATTGTAATTGCGATCGCCAAAAGCTTCTTGAGCGTAAGGAATTCCCACTTCTTGAGCGGCTTTGATCAATTCGGAATTGGCTAAACCATAAATTGGCAAATTAGGATCAACTTGTTTGATTCCTTCACAGATGGCAACTGCTAAATCGTGATCCGTGGCAGCCATGTTGTAAAGAGCCCCGTGTGGTTTCACGTGCTGCAATTTCTTGTTAGACGTGAAGGCCATCAAAGCACCAACTTGATAGGTAATCATATTCTTCACTTCTGCTGGTTTCATTGCCATTTTGCGACGACCGAACCCTTGTAGATCGGGAAATCCGGGATGAGCACCCACGCCAATACCAGCTTCTTCTGCTAAAGCAACAGTTTTTGCCATTACATCTGGGTCTCCAGCGTGAAAACCACAGGCAATATTAACTGAACTAACTAATGGAATAATTTCAGAATCTCTTCCTAAACTGTATCTGCCAAAGCTTTCTCCTAAATCACTATTCAAATCAATTTTTGTCATGATGTCCCCCTATTTTTAAGTTGCTTAATTAGCTAAATTATCTAACCAACTAATATCGGTATGGTTAATTTTATAATCAGGCTCTTCAATTACTTGCATCAAAAAGTCTAGATTAGTCTGAACTCCATCAATAACTGTCTCTTCTAGAGCTTCTGACATTTGACGAATCGCTGTTTCACGGTCAGAAGCAAAACTAATAATTTTGGCAATCATTGAGTCATACTGTGATGGCACCTTATATCCCTGATACAAAGCACTATCCGTTCTGATTCCGTGACCGGCTGGCAAGTGCAGTGCTTCAATCTTACCGGCAGTTTTAGCATTGATTCGACATTCCAAAGCAAAGTTGTGTTCATGAATCTCCGCAAAAGGAATCGGTTCTCCTTGGGCAATTTTAATCTGTAGATCTATCAAATCGACATCACTAGTCAATTCCGTAATGGGATGCTCGACTTGAACTCGAGTATTCATTTCCATAAAGTAAAATTCTCCGGGACCATTGACTAAAAATTCCATTGTCCCTAATCCTTCAAAATCAATATCTTGAGTTGCTTTCACTGACACGTCATACATTTGTTGACGTGTTTTTTCGTCTAACGTACTAGCAGGTGCTTCTTCGATAACTTTTTGATGGCGTTGCTGCAAACTACAGTCTCTTTCTCCAATAGCAATTGCGTTACCAAACTGGTCAGCTGCAACTTGAACTTCAATATGACGTGGATGGGCTAAGAACTTTTCGAGGTACATGTGCGAATCTCCAAAAGATACTTTGGCTTCAGCCTGAGCTAAATCAAATTCTCTTTCTAAATCCTTTACATCTTCAACAACACGCATCCCTTTGCCACCACCACCGGCACTAGCTTTGAGCATGACTGGATAGCCAATTTTTTCGGCAGCATTTTTGGCATCATCAAGGTCTAAAAAATCACTTTCTGAACCAGCTATAACGGGAACTCCAGCTTGAATCATCGTTTCACGAGCGGTCGATTTTTCACCCATCGTTGCAATAACTTCCGAACTTGGACCAATAAACTTAATACCTTGTTCTTCACACAATTTGGCAAAATCAGCATTCTCTGACAAGAAGCCATATCCAGGATGAATCGCATCAGCCTGAGTAATTTCAGCCGCAGCAATGATGCTTTTCTGATTCAAGTAACTATCTTCTGGATTCGGTCCTCCGATACAAACTGCTTCATCAGCCATAGCAACGTGCATCGCATCTTTATCAGCTGTCGAATAAACAGCCACGCTGAGAATATCCAAAATTTTGCAGGCGCGAATAATTCTTACGGCAATTTCACCGCGATTAGCAATCAATATTTTTTTCATTCGAACCACCTCATTTCAACATGAACAGTGGTTGGTCATATTCAACTTGATCACCGTTTGATACGAGAATTTTATCAACGACACCATCTTTATCTGCTTTTACTTCATTCATCATTTTCATAGCTTCAATAATTGCGATTGACTGACCTTTTGTTACTTTGTCACCTAGTTTCACTAAAGGAGCCTTATCAGGCTGTTTGGATGAATAAAATGTCCCCACGAATGGTGCTGTGATAGTTTTTTCCTCTGATGTTGGTTCAGAACTTGTCATCTGTTGTGGAGCAACATTTTCAGAGTTAGTAATGTTTCGTTCTAAAACGATATGACCTTCTTTGTCATCAATTTCTAAATGACTCAAACCTGCTTCATTCATCAATTCAATCATTTTTTGAACTTTATCTAATTCCATTTCATTCATCCTCCCTATTTGTTAGCCTGAATCAAGCGACTAATCTTGATGGCATTTCGTCTAATTGGTCCAATCGGTTCGATGTAGCGTCCGGCATACCATTTTTCAAAAGTATCGTTAATAACTTTTTGCTGCTGAACTAATTTTTCAACTGCTGTATCTATATCCGTCAAAACAAATTTGAATTGCTGACCTTGTTTCATCTGGACAAATCTATTCAAATCAGCACGAATAATCGTTCCAATCACCGGATAACCACCAGTCGTCTGACGGTCGGCCAATAGAGCAATCGGACTACCATCACGAGTAATCTGAATATTGCCCAAAACTGTTCCCTCTGACAGCAAGCTCTTTTTAGGAACTTCTAATTTAGGACCATTGAGGCGATAACCCATTCGATCCATCTGTTCTGATATTTGATAGATTTCACTTTGGAACTGTTCTTGAGCTTTTCGCGAAAACATCTCCCAATGCGGTCCTTTGACGAAATGAATCTCAGTAACTTTTTTTGATTTAATTACGATTTTTCGAGAACTTAAACTAGGCATCACTACGCTATCTCGAATCGGTATCGTATCACCAGTTTCTAACGCTCGTCCATCAAGTCCACCCATTTTTGTTCGTAAAGTTGTTGAGCGACTATCCAAAACTGGTTGAGTAATAACACCACCGTTTGAAAAAGCTAAGTAGCCGTAATTACCTTCAATCACTGGACCGATTTTTAAAATTGAACCATCAGCCACTTCTATTACTTCATTTTGCAATATCGGTTGACCGTTCAAAGTAGCATTGACTTTGCCACCAGTTAAAGCGATAAAGGAATCGCAAGCAAATCGTAAAGTCGGACCGGTTGAGACAAACTCCAAGGAAGCTGAATTGCGATGATTATTGACTAGCAAATTAGCCAATTTATAACTAAACCTGTCCATTGCACCAGATTCAGGAAAACCTTCAATTTGATGATTAGGACGTCCCAAATCTTGAACAGTAGTCGACAACCCTGGTTGAATAACACGAACAAAATTAGCCATTATCAATGTCTCCTTCCTTAATCACCTTTAATGAATACTTACCGGCAGCATCCAACTGCTTGATTCTCTGATATTCTTTTTCATCGATGGGAACGAAACGAATATAATCGCCAGATCGATATTTTAATTGTGGTCGGGCTGGATCATACAGTTTAACTGGAGTCCGCCCTAATATACGCCATCCACCAGGAGATTCGACTGGATACATTCCTGTCTGGGCTCCTGCAATACCGACGCTACCCGGAGCAATACTTTTACGAGGAATCTCAAGTCTTGGCATAGCAATTTCTTCAGGAACTGAACCCATGTATGCGAATCCTGGCAAAAAGCCCATCATATAAATGAAATAATCCGTCCCTGAATGCAGTTTAATCAATTCCTCAACACTGATAGAAGCAAACTTAGCCACATCTTCTAAGTCTGGACCATATTTTGGACTATAAAAAACAGGCAGTTCAATAATTGACCTGCCCGTTTTTGTTAGTTCACTATAATTTACAATGATTTCATCAATTTGATTAACTAATTCTTTAAAAGAAGTTAAGTCAAAATCAAAATTGACGGTTAACGTATGATATGCAGGTATGACACCCGTAACCCCAACCGCCTTTTGTTCGATTAGTTCACGAGCTATATTTTGGATTAGTTTATTTTCTTCAACGTTGATCTGTTCGGGAAACTCGACTTCCAAAGACTGCTCGTTTACTTGAAAATAACTGTAATCCATCATAAATACCCTCCATAAATTAGAAATAAATTAAATTAATTGTAATATTGTTTCTTGAATGAATCAATAAGTATTTTTTTCTTTTTATTAAAATAAGTTTTCTCTGATTGATTGCGTGTATTGTACCAGCTGGTTTTGCACGTCAATTCCACCTTCAGAAATAATTTTGACTACCGCACTGCCAATAATAATTCCATCAGCAATTTCAGATAGTTTGCGTGCCTGTTCTGGCGAGTGGATTCCAAAACCAATTGCGGCCGGCACATCAGTCATTTGGCGAATCCTAGCAATAGTCTCTGATAAATTTTGAATAGCAATTTCATCCCTAATTCCAGTTACACCAAGGGATGACACCACATAGATAAATCCAGTAGCATTGCGAGCTATTTTTTCGATTCTGTCAGCTGAAGTTGGAGCAATCAAAGGAATCAGGGCAATGTCATATTCATCAGCATAGGGTTTGATTTCGGCTTGTTCTTCCAAAGGTAAATCGGGAATAACTAAACCAGAAATATATAGTTCTTGGCATCTTCGACAAAATTTGTCATAGCCATACTTAAACGGAATATTGGCGTAAGTTAGAAAAACTAGCGGTACCGAACTAGATTCCCTAACTTTTTCAACAATTTCAAAAACAGTATCTGTGTTAACGCCAGCACTAAAGGCTCTTAAATCTGCCGCTTGAATCACTGGCCCGTCAGCCACTGGATCAGAAAATGGAATTCCCAATTCCACAATATCAGCCCCATTTTTGGATAACGTTAAAATACTTTCAACAGTCGTGTCAAAATTTGGATCATCAGCCACAACGAATGGAATGAAAGCTTTTTTATTTTGGAATACTTCAGTTAAATTAGTCATCGATATTTACCCCTCTATACTTAGCAATTGATGAAACATCTTTATCTCCACGTCCAGAAACTGTACAAATAATGATTTGGTCTTTAGACATTTTCGGAGCAATTTTTTGAACGTAAGCTAAAGCGTGGCAACTTTCAATTGCTGCAATGATGCCTTCAGTTTTGGCAATGTATTCAAAAGCATTGACTGCTTCATCGTCTGTAATTCCAACGTATTGAGCGCGTTTTAGTTCTGCTAAACGGGCATGTTCTGGCCCAACACCTGGATAATCAAGTCCCGCTGAAATGGAATAAACTTTATCAATTTGGCCGTCGTCATTTTGTAAGAAGAGCGACTTCATCCCGTGAAAAATTCCAACTGATCCACGTTCAATCGTTGCAGCGGTTTGGTCAGTATCGATGCCTTTTCCTGCTGCTTCACAACCAATTAATTGAACATCTTTATCATCAATATAATCGGCAAAACTACCGATAGCATTACTACCGCCACCGACACAAGCAACGACCATGTCTGGTAACTTACCTTCTGCTTCTAAAATTTGTTGCTTTGATTCTTTACTGATGACACTTTGAAAATCGTGTACCATTTCAGGGAACGGATAAGGTCCAACGGCTGACCCTAAAATGTAAAAGGTATCATCAACTCGACTAGCCCACTCTTGCATTGTGGCATTGACGGCATCCTTTAAGACCATCGAACCACTAGTAACCGCGTGAACTTTGGCACCGAGTAATTGCATTCGATAAACGTTCAATTTTTGTCTTTCGGTATCTTTTTTTCCCATGAAAATTTCACATTCCATCCCGAACAATGCTGCAATTGTAGCCGTAGCGACACCATGTTGACCGGCTCCAGTTTCAGCAATCAAACGTGTTTTGCCCATTCTCTTGGCAATTAAAGCTTGTCCGATAACGTTGTTGATTTTGTGAGCTCCAGTATGATTCAAGTCTTCACGTTTCAAATAAATTTTTGCTCCACCGAGGTCTTTAGTCATCTTCTCTGCGTAATATAGTAATGATGGTCGGTTAGCATAATTGTTTAATAAATCATGAAATTCTGCCAAAAATTCTGGATCATCTTTGTAACGATTATAAGCTTTAGAAACAGCATTGATCTCATTGACTAAAGTTTCAGGAATGTACTGGCCACCGAATTGACCGTATTTTCTAATATCAGTTGTATCTTTTTGCATTTCTTTCATTTTCGAAATCCTCCAAATTAATAGTTTGTTAGTTAATTTGAAGTTTGCCATCGTCTATTATTTTTCATAAAAAAGCCTCCTTGAGAATAAAAAAAATCCGTCCATAAACAATTAAGTTTAAGGACGGATTACCCGCGGTGCCACCTTATTTTAATGGAGAAAAATAGAGTATACCAAAAAATATACTCAAATTCTTCATCCATTACTCTTAGCGAAGGACCAACATCCTCCCGACAACTTACGTATGCCTGACGTCTTCCCGTACTATAATTTCGGGGAAACCCTCGATGGTCCATTTAATTATCTGCGTTCGACTGCCATTCTCAGCACCGGCAATTCTCTGGGCGTGCACAATAATCTTGATCTCCATCTCATCGGTTTATGGACGAATTAATTTGTTGTTATGAGATTAATTCTTAATCTTACTTTTGTCAATAGTTAAATTTGAATTTATTTAATTTTATTAAAAAATTACAAACATTTCTTAGCGATTTCTTCAGTCGATTCATCGAAAGCTACAAAGTAAATACGTGCTTCCAAATCGAACTTCTTTACCGTTTCTACAGCAATTTTAACGGCATCTTCTAATGGATAACCGTAAACACCAGTGCTCAAAAAGGGAATTGCTAAAGAATTGACTTCTAGTTTTTGAGCAAGTTTCATAACTGATTGGTAAGCATTGCTTAATAATTCTTCTTCACCATGTTCACCGTCTTGATATCTAGGTCCAACGGCGTGAATGACATAATCAGCGTTCAAATCAAATGCTGACGTATAAACAGCGGTTCCTGTCGGCGTACCACCGAACTTCAACATGGCTCGACCAAGATCTGGACCGGCTTTTTTATTAATAGCTCCATCAACGCCGCCACCTGGCACTAAAGCTGAATTGGCCGCATTAACAATCGCATCCACATGAAATGGTAAATAGGCGATATCACCTTTAATAACTGAAATTTTTTCCATCATACTAACCCCCTAGAGAGCGTATTTTTCAATAGCTTTTGAGACTCCGTTTCGATTATTAGTCTCCGTTACCACATTAGCACATTTTTTAACTTCAACTGGAGCATTTTGCATTGCAACGCCTAACCCAGCCATTTTCAACATTGGTACATCATTGAAATTATCGCCCAAAGTCATCGTATTTTCTAAATCCAAATTGTACGTTTTAGCTAATTCGCGTAGGGCTTTTTCCTTAGAAACATTACTATTAGTAATCTCTAAATAATTAGGTTTTGACAAGTAAAACGAACTATCTGAGAAATTCAACTGCTTAAAATAATTTAAAGCTTTTTGAATCTGTTCAGTTTCACCAATCAACAATAATTTGTGAATTGGTATAGTATGTTCTGCTATCAATGCAGGCAAATCTTTTACGATTGGATTCATTTTGGTAATATCAGCTTCCATTTGAACCCATTTGTCCACATCCTTGACATACCAGTCAGATCCCGAATACAAATTAATAGAGATTTCTGGGAATTTTTGGTCAAGAATTGTAAACATCTTTTCCACTTCGGCAACGTTTAATTCATGGCTCAAGATAGTGGCATAGTTTTTGTCTTGTAAGTCTTTAACCACTAAAGCTCCGTTATAACAAGCAATCGGATTATCCAAAACATCTAGCTCTGAAGCAATTTGTTTCATCCCTTCAGGAGATCTAGCCGAAGCTAAAACAAAAGGTACATCTTTTTGACGCAATTTCTTAATAGCAGCTTTTAAACCAGTATCGATTACATTTTCATCATTCAAAATCGTTCCGTCAATATCACTCAAAATTAGTTTAATTTCACTCATCTAAAACCCTCCTCTATTTCCATTATGACATGAACAATGAGGCGTTGCTAATAACGTTTCAGAAATTATCCAATATGCTAAAATTAGAATGATTATAGGAGGGCGGATTATGAACGGACTCGTTTCATACATGAATGAACTCCAGAGGATATCAGTTTATTGGGGGATTATCACGTTAATTCTTTTTGGTATTTTCTTGGGATTATGGCTTTATGAACCACGCCGATTAATAAATGGAATCACTTTTACAATTTTCTTTTTTAGTTTTTTAGCAGAACTAGCGGTTCTAATTTTTAGCACTGCTAATTTAATTTTTATTACCACGATGGGAATTATTTTTTTAATCATCTTAGGTATAATCGTAGTTACTCTGGGTATGATGTGGCTGCTCCTCTTGTGGAATGCGTTTATCGTTTGGAAAAGAGAAAGTCACACCTTATCCAACATGCTGACATTACTGTTAGCAATATTTTTGATTATTCTATGGTTTGCTAACTTATTCATGGCTGGACATTCCAAGTTTTTACCCGATTGGTTCAATACTTTAATTGCAGGACTACCTGTCATTGGTACTTACTTAATAATTTGTTCTTACAATTTCTTAGTAAATGTTCTGCTTTATCAATTCTTGCCACGACGTTACAAAGCTAATTACTTAATTGTCCTTGGAGCCGGCTTGATCAACGGAGACCAAGTTTCAACATTACTAGGCAATCGTATCAAAGCCGCTATCAAATTTGCTCAAAAGCAAATCAGCAAAGGTCGTCCTGCACCCAAGATCGTCTTTTCTGGTGGTCAAGGTCCCGACGAAAAATTGTCTGAAGCTCAAGCAATGGCCGATTTTGCGATTGCTCAAGGTTGGGACAAAGACTTAGTTCTTCTAGAAGATAAGTCACGTAATATTTTGCAAAATATGCAATATTCTAAGGAACTGATTCAAAAAGATTTTGGCAGCAACAAAGCTTATATCAAATTTTTCAGCAACAATTATCACATCTTTCGAGCTGGAATTTATGCCAAAATGGCACATTTAGCTGCCAATGGAATCGGTGCACCAACTCGATTTTACTTTTTGCCCAATGCTTTAATTCGAGAATTTGCGGCCATTTTCTTGATGAACAAAAAACGTCATTTCATCGTAATTGGACTAATCGTACTCATCACCTTGTTGATGGTCGGAATTACTATTTACACAGATATTGCAACTAAATAATATGAATTATTTTTAAACAAAAAGACATTAATTTTAATGTCTTTTTATATTACCTTCATGTTTACATTTAGTATAAGTATTAATTTAAGAATGCAAGAGACAGTAAGCGTTTTTAACATCCTATTATTTTTTTAATATACATTGCTCCCCTTTTATTGGAAAGATTCCTGAATACTTTCTAACATTATTTATGAGAAATAAGGGAATTAAGAAAAGAGTAATGATATATGTTAACAAATAAAAAAAGTATTTATTTAGGAGCAACAATTTTTTCAGCAATGATATTAACGATTCTATCTGGACAAACCGTTAAAGCAGATGCAACCAATCCAGTGAATCAATCTGCTACGGTAACCAACGTCTCAAAAAATGAAGCAACATCCGGTACAACTAATAGTCAATTAGCAACAGCTACTAATCAAAAGACTTCGACGGAAAATGAACCTGTAACTAATAATCAATCTGCCACAACTATCAATAATGATTCTAATAATACAGCTGCCGCTCCGGTCAAAAATACCGACGATAATACAGACGCGAATACAAATCCAACAATAACTTCTACCGATAACAATGAAACAAATCCATCAATCACTGATAACAGCAACTCATCTGATTCAACGAGTACGGCTCCAACATCTAATACGGATACTTCTACACAAACGGATTCTAGTGAAAATCCAATTAGAGTAACATATCCCACAACTCCTTTATATTCATATACGGTAGAAAATACCCCACCTAGCAATGAATCTTATATTTATAATGGCCTTGCCCAAGATGGTCAACCTAATATTGCCATGCCTTCAACTACGATAGTTAGTCAAACCAATATTACTAATGATACTCAATCATATGCTTTACCAAATAATTTAACTGATGATACCGTAGTAAATTTTAGTGATCCCAATTTAGCCGCCTTAGTCAAAACTAGTTTAGGAATAAAAACAAGCGATAATATTACTGTCGGTGACATTAAAAATTACAAATCAAATTCAATACTTACTATTTCAGGAGATCTACCTAATCAAGTAGAATTACCTCAAGCCATTGAAAGTTTAGATGGCATGCAATATTTAAATTTGTTGCCTAGCAGTGATGCTGTTGATTTATCAGTGACATTAGCTTCAGATAAAAAAGCTAATCCAAGTTTGGTCCCACTAGACGGTCTAAAATTTTCTAGTTTAACTTTAGACGGTAATTATAGTGATCCATCTAGAAAAGAAATCAATGTTAGTCAAATACCTGATCTTACTATTTTGCCAGCATTCATAAATGACTCTACATTAAATCTAGATATAACTAATAAATTCTCATTTGATGGCGACGAAACTTTTAACGGTTTTACTAATGACGATGTAAAGGAAATCGCCCCATGGCTAACTAAATATGCTAACTTAGGTATGACAGGAGACGTATATTTTTTTAATTCTACTGTTAGTGACTTTTCATCATTAAAAAATATGAAGCTTTTCCAAGGTCTCTTTAATAATGGTTATTTAATTGCTTGGACAAATAGTTGGAATTATAATCCTAAAACTATTTATGGCGTTATTGGTCAACCACTCATATTTAAAGCTGATCCTTTTTATGACAACTCTGGTAACTTATTTGATAATCCTAAAAATGTTTATCGAAATTACGGTACTCTATATAATTTTACTGTTAATGACAAGAATGATACTACTGATTTGAAATACTTGGGTAATGAATATTATGAAATCCAACATCCTGATGGCGATTCAAAAATGCTGGTTTATGGTAATAGTAGCTTAGGTTCTATCGAGCCAAAGGAAGGTAATCCATTTTTTGGAAATGTTATGCATGATCAACCGATAATTTGGCAAGATCATCCTAATGTTACTATCGAATATGTTGATCAAAATGGCAATCCAATCATGTCAAATGATGTTCCTTTGACTAAAACAGTCAATGGCAATTTGATTGGTGATAGTTTTGATTTAACTAAAGAAGCTAGTCTAAATGGCTATACTTTATTGAGTCCAACAACTAGTTTGCAAGGCAAATATGAACAAGCACCACAAGTTATCAAATTAAGCTATAAGGAAAATCCGCTACCCGTTAGTGCAAACGATGATGAAAACACGCCAACAGTAAATACACTAGCCACACCAATTACTATTATTCCAAAAGTCGTCGGTACAGTTTCATTGCATGACTTAACTGGTGCTGAAACTGGTAAAGATCTTGTGGTAAATGGCAGTGAAATCACAATCTCAGCAACTGCGATGATCAACGGTCAAGAATATTACCAAATCGGTAACAAATGGGTTTCTGCTGATGATTTTGATATTGTAGAAACTGATGAATTAGGCTACGTCAGAATCTATAATGAAGTAGCTAGTCTAATAAATAGCAATGGTCAATTGTTAACCAGAGAATTGGGGCCAAATACTGGTTGGAAATTCAACAGAATCGTTTCAATCGACGATAACGATTTTTATCAAGTAGCAACTAATGAATTCGTTTCAGTCGATAGCGGTGTTCCGTATATTCCAATTAATACTAAAACGGACGTTAACCTTACAAAAACCGCTGAACTTTACGATTCACAAGGACCCGATCTAGATAAAAGTTTACCAACTAAAACTAGCTGGAGAACTGATAGTTATGCCAAAATTAACGGAGTTAAGATGTATCGTGTCGCTACCGATGAATGGATTCCAGCTGATACTTTAGATGTGGTACAAGCTAAGTAAAAAAGATATCACTAAGATGCAGCAATCTTGTTGCCGTCCTAGTGATATCTTTTTTTAATAATTACGTTGCAAAATAAAATATGCACTTCTAATTTTATCCGCCGCTTGTGATCTTTGATGAACAAATTTAAACTTCTTATTCAATTCAGCTGGTACGTCAATTCCATGTGCTAATTTAAAACTGACCGAATGACGACCATTTTTATCAAGACTATAAATAACGCTAACTTCTAGCCCATTATCGTAATAAACTTGTGACCAGCGAACATTGTTGGCAGCAAAGTCACTGACTTCCAGAGCTTTATAAGGCAAATCTAAATCTCGCTCCTTCAAAATTGCTTCAATCCGATTCAAAATCTCCGGTACTTCATCGGCTGGCATAGTAACTAGTTCATGTTGATATTTATTCCAAAAAAACTGGGCCTCATTAGCTCGTAATTTAGCTAAATCTTTGGCAACTGGGGAATCCTCCAGACCCGTTGTTTCAATATTTTCAAAATTTACTTTATATGACATTTTAGACCTCTTAAATTCTTTGTATACATAATGACAATTAATATTATAACTTCAACTACTACTTGGCGTTTAGATTTTATACTTTCTTAATATTAAGTCTTGTTTACAAAGATTTTAAATGTCTATAACTTTTTTTCCACAACTACAACAGTATAGCCAGGTACATTAAGTTCTTGCCCAGTCTTTTGATAGCCATTCTTCAAAAGGAATTTCTCACTTTTGGCATTTCCTTTAGCAAAAGCTAATTCTACCTTCGACAAACCTTGTTTCGTTAATTCATTCTCAATTCCAACAAATATTTTGGAGCCAATCCCATTGCCCTGCAAAGCAGCATCGACCATGAAAAAGCCAATCCAAGCAGTTTTTTCATCGGGATAACCACTGATCAAATCTAAAACAGCGACTAATTTATCTTCCTCATAAAAACCAACATAATACTTATCATCCATTGTTTTATCGGCAGGAACAACTTTAATATCTTCCAAAATAGTATGACGATTAGGACGTGGTGGACAAAAATTATAATAACTATCATTGCTCAAGACTAACTTCAAAACATGATCAGCATCTTGAGGTTTTAGTCTCCTTACTTGATAACTTGTGGATAACTTTGTCAAATCTATCATTTTTTCTCCTCTTTTATCCTCTTTAAGACTAAAATGGCTTCTTTGGTGTTCAAGAAGTACTTATCGCGCATCAATTTTAACACTATTTTCGAATCGTTGTGATTGCGAACTATCTCCTTGATCTCATTAATAATTTCTGGAGTATCAAGAATTGATTGAACTTTTTGCTTACTGCGTTTGCTGTAATGAAAATACAAATATAGATTGACGATAATAATCAGTACTAGTAATAACCAGAACATCGATATCCTCCAATTTTTTCTTAATTATAACAAAAAAACATCCCTCGCATTGAGAGATGTTTTTGAACCAAAACTGGAAATAAATAAATATTAACGTTTTGAGAATTGTGAAGCCTTACGGGCTTTCTTAAGACCTGGTTTCTTACGTTCCTTCATACGAGGGTCACGTGTTAAGAAGCCGGCTGACTTAAGTGATGGTCTGAAATCAGGATCAACATCAAGTAGGGCTCTTGCGATACCATGTCTAATTGCTCCAGCTTGTCCTGAGAAGCCTCCACCGTTAACGTTAGCAATAACGTCATAGCTGTCTGCTGTTTCAGTAACATCTAGAGGTTGTTTCATATCAGCAATCAAATTGTCAAAAGGAATGTAATCTTTGACATCACGTTTGTTGATAGTAATTTTTCCGTTTCCGGGTACTAGGCGTACACGAGCAACTGAGTCCTTGCGACGACCTGTTCCGGCGTATGATACTTGTGCCAAATTCTTTTCCTCCTTAAATTAGTTTGTTGATATCCAACATTTCTGGATTTTGTGCTTGATGGCCATGTTCTGAACCTGCATAAACATGCAACTTCTTAATTTCTTGACGACCAAGAGTGTTCTTAGGTAACATACCGCGAATTGAGTCTTCAACAAAGCGTTCTGGCTTTGTAGCTCTCTTTTCACCGGCACTAATACTCTTCAACCCACCTGGGTGATCTGAGTGAGAATAATAAATCTTATTCTTAGCTTTCTTACCTGTTAATTTAACTTTATCTGCATTGATGATAATAACATTATCACCAGTATCAACGTTAGGTGTGTAAGTTGGTTTGTTCTTACCTCTAAGAATAGAAGCAACAACAGATGAAAGTCTACCTAAGACAACATCTTCACCGTCGATTACATACCATTTACGTTCAACTTCACTTGCTTTTGCTAATGGTGTTGTACGCACTTTAATTTCCTCCAGTTTCTACGTCTGTTTGACAACTCAATAAGTTTCCGGGGCTTATCGTGGGGCAAACAATACCAGTTACAATAATACTGTGATTTTCATTGTAAGTCAATAATTATCCACAGATTAATCGTAAAAAACTTCTTTTAAATATAGCCCACTAGCAGGTGCTGTTCCTCGTGCTTCTTGACGGTCTTTCACTTCAAATAATCTCAAGAAATCGTGTACATCCCTGCGCCCATTACCAATCTCTAACAGAGTAGCAACTAAGATTCTAACCATATTATATAGGAAGCCATTGCCTGTAAATTCGAAAACTAATTCGTCATTGTTCTTATTATACACGCATGTCGCCGAATAGATAGTCCTAACTTTATTTTCGATCACGCCACCTGATGCAGCGAAACTTGTAAAGTCATGCTCCCCTTCTAAATCCTTGAGGGCTGTCTGAATTTTATCCACAGAGACTTGATAAGGATAGTGGCCTGTGTAAAACCGCTTGAACGGATCAGTATAATATCCACAATCAACACGATATTGATAAGTTTTTCTCTTAACTCCAAAGCGAGCATGAAAATTTTCATCGACTATTTCTGAATCCTTTACCAAAACATCCAGTGGCATCAAAGAATTAATAGCTTTTAGCATGTTCGATGCTGGCATTTGTCCTGGATAATCGAAATGGATCACTTGACCAAAAGCGTGGACTCCAGCATCCGTTCTACCAGACCCCATGACATCAATGTGTTGACCCTTAGTCATTTTAGTCAGAGCTTTTTCTAAAACTCCTTGAACTGTCCGTAAATCATTTTGACGTTGAAAGCCATGAAATTTAGTTCCATCGTAGGCTATCGTCAATTTATATCTCGTCATAAATTAATAACTCCGTAATAATAATAAAATAATCGTCAAACCTAGCATAAATAAAATCGTCAAAGTATCACGCTTTTCCCATTTCAAAACTCGATACTTGCTTCGACCTTCTCCATCCTTGTAACCACGAGATTCCATGGCAATAGCCAAATCGTAAGCAATTGAAAAGCTGCTGACGAACAATGGAATCAAAATCGGTACAAATGACTTGATTCGTTTGATCAATCCACCTTCACCAAAGTCGACCCCACGAGCACGCTGAGCATCCATGATCTTGGTTGTTTCATCAACTAGTAACGGCACGAATCTTAATGCAATCGACAACATTAAAGCTACTTGGGTCACTGGAAAATTAACTTTTTTCAATGGCTTAAGAATGCTCTCGATTGAATCGGAAATTTCAATAGGCGTCGTCGTCAGCGTCAATAAAGTCGAAATAAAAATAATCAACACGAACCGCATAAAAATGTATCCGGCAATCACTAACCCCTCTTTAGAGAACGTAAATATACCCCAATGCCAAATTGGATGACTACTAGGCGTAAACAGCAATTGCAAGGCGACCGTGAATAAAATCAACCAAAAGACTGGCTTTAATCCTTTAATAAAAAAGCCAAAATTGATTTTTGACAAGTAAACAGCAAAAACCACAAATGCCAGTAAAAAAGCATAAGATGCAACGTTGTTAGCCAAAAAGACTATCCCCACAAAATAAAACGTTAATAAGAATTTACCTCGAGGATCTAAATGGTACAACAGCGAATCCCCAGGCAAATACCTTCCCAAAATTATCTTATCCATTTAATCACCTAACTGTTGTTTAATTTCTGTTCCTAAGGCTTCGATCGTAATCGGCAATTTGTCGAAGTGAAAGCCTTGACTGCTCAATTCTTTGGCAAATTCAGCGCTTTTAGGCAGTGACAACAGGTCCTCTTTTAATAAATCTTTTCGATTGAATACATCTTCTGGCAAACCAGTTGCAATTAGTTTTCCACTGTGGATAATTGCCATCTCATCGGCAAAATTAGCCACGTCATCCATATTATGCGTAATCAGGATAATTGTCTTACCTTTTAACTGTAAATCCTTGAATAAGTCCATAATTTCAGCACGACCTACTGGATCCAAGCCAGCTGTTGGTTCATCCAAAATAATTGTTTCAGGATCACTAGCTAGAACTCCAGCAATCGCCACACGACGCATTTGACCACCAGACAAATCAAAAGGTGACTTTTGCAAGTAGGATTCATCGAGTCCGACTAACTTGATCATCTTTTCAGCTGCCTCTTTAGCAGCTTCCGCACTGGCTCCAAAATTCATCGGACCAAACATAATATCCTTTTGAACTGTATCTTCAAATAATTGACTTTCGGGAAACTGAAAAACCATACCAATATTTTTACGTAATGACTTCAAATTTTTATTATTAGTCTCTGAAGTTATTTTACGATCTCCAACCAAAATTGTACCTGACGTTGGTTTGAGTAAAGCATTAATGTGACGAACTAAAGTCGATTTACCACTACCAGTTTGCCCAACGATAGCTGTAAATTTCTTGTCCTTGATCGTCATAGAAACATCATCTAAACCAAGATTTGCTGTAGGACTATTTACGTTATAAGAATGCGTTACATGTTCGAATGTAATTTCCATAGTTGTTCCTTCAACTCCTCTTCGCTTAAATAACCTTCAGGCAACTTTACACTGTCCCTTAGTGTTTGTACTAATTGACTTGAAAATGGCTCCTCAAGTCCAAATTTAGTCAAATTAGGGCCAATATCATAAATAGATGCTGGTGCCCCTTCTTGAACAATTTTTCCATCGTTGATAACCACGATTCTTTGTGACAATTCAGTCTCTTCAATATCATGCGTAATAGAAATAATCGTCAAATCTTGCTCTCGACGTAATTTTTGAACTAAGTTAAGAACTGTTTTTCTACCATCAGGATCCAACATACTAGTAGACTCATCCATAATGACGATCTGTGGTTTAGTCGCTAATACTCCCGCAATGGCAACACGCTGCTTTTGACCACCAGATAATGACTGTGGATCACGTGTTTTGAAATCTGACATCTTAACTAGCTCTAATGCTCGATCGATTTCTTTAACCATTTGTTCTCGAGGCATGCCTTGATTTTCAAGTCCAAAGGCTACATCATCTTCCACCGTTGCTCCAACGAATTGATGATCAGGATTTTGGAATATGATTCCAATTTTAGTTCTGGCATCCCAAATATTCTCTTCATTGATAATTTCCCCATCGACAGCAATCGTTCCGGAATCTGCTTCAATCAAGCCATCAATCAATTTGGTCAAAGTTGACTTACCACTCCCATTTTTCCCCACAATTGAGAGCCATTCATTCTTGTAAATATCTAATGACAAATCATTGATAGCCGGTACTTTTGAATCGGGGTAAGTATACGTTAAATTCTTTATTGATATGATTTTTTCCACAGCGTTATCTCCCTAACCGTGTGACATACATTTATAATACCAAAATTTATGTAAAAAAAAATCATTCGACAAATTAGTGTCCCCTTTTAAAGAGATCTCAGAGATAGACTTAGCCCGAAGGCCATCATCTTAACACTCACTAATTCATCAGAATGACTGATTTTTTAAATATTAATAAACAATTATTATTAAACTAATTCAATAACAACCATTGGTGCAGCATCTCCACGACGTGGAGTTGTCTTCAAGATACGTGTGTATCCACCATTACGTTCTTTGTAACGAGGTGCAATATCACTGAAAAGTTTTTGAAGAGCTGATTGTACAATAACTGCATCATCATCTTCTGTAATGTTAGCAACTTCGTTTCTAACATAAGCAGCAGCTTGACGACGAGCGTGCAAATCACCGCGTTTACCTAAGGTTATCATTTTTTCTGTTGTACGACTGATTTCTTTAGCACGTGTTTCAGTAGTAACAATGTGTTCATTAATGATTAAATCAGTAGTTAAATCGCGTAACATAGCTTTTCTTTGTGAACTGTTACGTCCTAATTTACGGTAGCCCATGTCTATACCTCCTGTTTGAATTTGATAGTATTAGTCTTCTTGCTTCAATGACAATCCAAGATCAGCAAGCTTTTCTTTAACCTCGACAAGTGACTTGCGTCCAAGATTACGGACACGCATCATATCTGCTTCGGATTTTTCAGTAAGCTCTTGCACAGTATTAATACCGGCACGCTTCAAACAATTATATGAACGAACTGACAAGTCAAGTTCTTCAATAGTCATTTCAAGTTTCTTCTCTTTTTGAGTTTCCTCTTTTTCAATCATCATGTCAGCACTCTTAGCTTCTTCAGTAAGATTTACAAAACTGTTTAGATGTTCTGTAAGGATCTTGGCTGACAAACTAATAGCTTCGCGTGGTCCAATTGAACCATTTGTCCAGATATCGATTGTTAATTTGTCGAAGTCGTTTCTCTTACCCACACGAGTGTTTTCAACTTGATAGTTAACTTTTTCTACAGGTGTAAAAATAGAGTCAACTGGAAGAACACCAATAGGTGTTTCGTCCGTCTTATTTTGTTCTGCAGGAGTATATCCACGACCATTTTTAATTGTCATTTGCATGTGGAAGTGTCCACCCTCAGCAACAGTACAAATAAATTGTTCTGGATCGAGGATTTCCAAGTCATCGTCAGCCTTGATATCTTTAGCTGTAACAGTAGCTGGGCCAACAATGTCAACTTCAGCTTTTAAGCTGTCTTCAGCATAAGACTTAAGCTTTAACTTCTTCACGTTAAGCACGATTTGTGTAACGTCTTCAATTACGCCATCAATAGCTGAGAATTCATGCAATACACCATCTATTTGAATATCAGATACCGCTGTACCTGGAAGTGATGCTAACAATACTCTACGTAATGAATTACCTAAAGTTGTACCATAACCTCTTTCAAGCGGTTCTATAATATATTTACCATAACTACTGCTTTCTTCAACAGAAGTAATAGCTGGCTTTTCAAATTCGATCATTCGGTTAGTTCCCCTTTCAAAACGAAATGTGTGTAGCGTAGTTCATATGGGTATACAACCATTCTATACACGACGACGCTTTGGAGGACGAGAACCATTGTGAGGAACTGGTGTAACATCACGAATAGCAGTAATTTCCAAACCAGTAGCTTGTAGTGAACGGATTGCAGCTTCACGACCAGAGCCTGGTCCCTTAACAGCTACTTCAACTGTTTTCATACCATGTTCCATTGATTCCTTAGCAGCAGCTTCTCCAGCCATTTGTGCAGCAAATGGTGTTGATTTACGACTACCCTTGAATCCTAATGCACCAGCTGATGACCATGAAACGGCATTACCGTTAACATCAGTGATCATAACAAGTGTGTTATTGAATGTTGAGTGGATGTGTGCCACGCCAGATTCAATATGCTTTTTAGTACGGCGTTTACGACCTTTATTTTGTGCCATGATTAACCTCCTATCTTATTATTACTTCTTCTTACCTGCAATGGTAGTCTTCTTACCCTTACGAGTTCTTGCGTTATTCTTTGTGTTTTGTCCTCTTACTGGCAAACCACGACGATGTCTCATACCACGATATGAGCCAATTTCTTGTAGTCTCTTGATATTCATGCTTACTTCACGACGTAAGTCACCTTCAACACGTACCTTATCAACTTCTGCACGAATCTTATCTTCTTGATCAGGAGTTAAGTCTCTAGTACGGATGTCTTCTGATACGCCGGCATCTTTAAGCAATTTTTGAGCTGTTGTATTACCGATACCAAAAATGTATGTTAGGGCAATAACGATTCTCTTATCACGAGGTAAATCTACACCTGCTATACGAGCCATTAATCAATGCACCTCCTATTAAATTATCCTTGTCTTTGTTTGTGCTTTGGATCTGCAGAGCAAATTACCATGACGCGACCGCGTCTCTTGATTACTTTACAGTGTTCGCACATAGGTTTAACGGATGGTCTTACTTTCATATTGTGGAACCTCCATTCCATTAAAAAACTTATTATCTATATCTATATGTAATTCTTCCCTTGGTTAAATCATAAGGGGATAATTCCACGGTAACCTTGTCACCGGGTAAAATTCTAATATAGTGCATACGGATTTTACCTGACACATGGGCTAGAACTGTAGCTCCATTTTCAAGCTTTACCTTAAACATTGCATTAGGCAATGTTTCTGAAATTGTACCTTCTACTTCAATGACATCTTCTTTTGCCAAAGATATTAACCTCCATACGGGATGAAATTATTCTGCATATACTGGCGAATTATACAATAATTTTCCGTACATGTAAACATTCAAAGCAAAAAGTCTTACAAGTTTTGTAAAACTTTCTTAACTTCGTTATAAACTTCATCTATTTCTTGTTCACCATTGATCTTGTACAACAAGTTTAGCTTGTCATAAAAATCAATTAATGGTGTATTCATTTCAATATTAACTTTCAATCTATTCTTAACTGTTTCTGGTTTGTCATCCTCACGTTGATAGAAATCATGTCCGCCACAAACGTCACATGTTCCTTCAACCTTAGTAGGATTGTATACTTTATGATAAGTTGCTCCACAATTAGAACAAATATATCTTCCAGATAAGCGATCAACTAATGTTTCAGGCTTTACATCAATATAGATGACAGCATCTATTGGTTTGTTTACATTCTTTGCAATTGTCTGTAAAGCGTTAGCCTGTTCAAGAGTTCTCGGAAATCCATCTAACATATATCCGTCTTTTTGAACATCTTCTTCAGATAAACGTTCTTGAACGATACCTTCGGTAACATCATCTGGAACAAGTTCACCTTTGTCGATGAACCCTTTAGCCTTTAAGCCAATTTCTGTCTTATTAGCCATGGCTGCTCTAAACATGTCACCAGTTGAAATATGAACAACTTTAAAATCTTCAACAATCTTTTCAGCTTGAGTACCTTTACCAGCACCAGGTAATCCCATCAATACAATATTCATTGTCACATCTCCAATTATCTAATAAATCCAACGTATTCACGCTTCATCAAAAGACCACGTAATTGACGATCCATTTCCAAAGCAACACCAACAATAATCAATAAACTCGTACCACCTAATCCGATGGATTGAGGTAAATTAAATAAGTTAGCAGCTAGTAATGGAAGTAATGAAACCAAACCTAGGAACGCAGCTCCGACAGTTGATAGTCTCATTAATACACCTGACATGAATTTAATTGTTTCATTACCAGGCCAAACACCAGGGATATAAGCCCCTTGTTTTTGTAGGTTTTCTGCAAGCTTCTCAGGATTTACTTGAACAAATGCATAGAAGAATGTAAATAATACAATCAACAATGTATAAATTATCGAACCTGTTGTAGTCTGCATACTGAATATTTCTGTTAATACTTGATACCATTGATCTCCACTGTGATTTGCTTGGAACGCCATCAAAATAGTTTGTGGTGTAACAATAAATGAACTAGCAAAGATAACAGGAATAACACCAGCAACGTTAACCTTCAATGGTAGGAAACTTTCACTACCACTACCTGCAGCACGTCTTGTATATTGAATTGGAATTCTTCTACTTGCTTGTTGAACATAAGTAACGAACTGTACAACAATCAAGATGATGATCACAAGACCAACTAAGAATCCAATGTTTTTAGCAAGATCTGCTGAGCTAGAATTAGTAATATAATCACGGTAAATTTGTTGAACTCCATTAGGGAATCTAGCAATAATACCAGCGAAGATAATTACTGAAACTCCATTACCTAAACCTTTATCGGTAATCTGCTCACCAATCCAAGTAAGAAGCATTGTACCACCAGTTAAGATGATCCCAATTGTAATGAAAGCTTTCATGTTAGGTGATTTAACTAACCCTAACCCACTTAATTGGTTAAAACCGGCAGTAATACCGATTGACTGAACAAAACCTAAAACAATCGTCAAATATCTCGTTACTTGATTTAACTTTCTACGACCTACCTCACCTTGTTTGCTCCACTCAACAAATTTTGGAATGATATCCATTTGTAAAAGTTGAACAACGATTTGAGCCGTGATGAATGGTGAAACACCCATTGAGAAAATAGAGTAGTTTGAAAGACCACCACCGGTTACAGTATCCAATAGTGGAACTAACCCTGTAGAACCAACTTTATCCATTGCCGCAGCATTAACGCCAGGCACTGTGATTTGTGATCCCAAACGATATATAACAAGTAACATCAAGGTAAAGAGAATCTTTTTACGGATTTCTTTAACCTTTAGAGCATCTCTGATAGTTCTAAGCATTAGATCACCTCTACAGTGCCACCAGCGGCTTCAATTGCTTTAGTAGCTGCGGCTGAACTCTTAGCAACTTTAACAGTTAATTTAGCACTAACCTCACCGTTAGCAAGCAACTTAACACCATTATATTGTTTTTTAATGATTCCGGCTGCCTTCAATGTTTCAGCATTTACTTCAGCACCATCATTAAACTTACTTAAATCACTTAGGTTTACAATAGCATATTCCTTACGGTTGATGTTATTGAATCCACGTTTTGGCATACGACGGAAGTATGGCATTTGTCCACCTTCAAAACCTACACGTGTCTTACCACCTGATCTAGCTAATTGACCTTTTTGACCACGACCAGCAGTTTTACCTGTACCACTTGAAGTACCACGACCTAGACGCTTTCTAGCATGTCTTGAGCCTGCACTTGGCTTAAGTTCGTTTAGTTCCATTATTGCACCTCCTAATCTTTTGTAAATTTATTAATCTTTAACTTCTTCAACGCTTACTAAGTGAGCGATTTTTCGTACAGCACCACGAATTGCAGGATCATCCGGCTTAACAACTGAACTTGAAACTCTTGCGAGTCCTAGTTCTTTAACAATTGTACGTTGAGCAGGAAGGCGGTGAGCTGCACTTCTAATTAGAGTAATTTTAAGTTTAGCCATCATTACGCACCTTTCTTCTAGTTAAGCAATTCTTGGGCTGAGATACCGCGCATTTCAGATACGCTTTCGGCAGTCTTAAGTTGTTTTAGTCCATCGATTGTTGCACGAATTACGTTGATAGGTGTATTTCTACCTAGTGACTTACTTGTAACATCACCAACACCTGATAATTCGATAACGGCACGAACAGCACCACCAGCAGCAATACCAGAACCTTCTTCAGCAGGTTTCAACAAGATTTTACCAGCACCGAAGTTACCGATAACTTCATGAGGAATTGTTGAACCAACCATAGGAACACTGATTAGGTTCTTCTTAGCATCTTCAACAGCTTTACGAATAGCTTCTGGAACTTCTTGAGCTTTACCAGTACCGAAACCTACGTGACCATTCTTGTCACCAACGATTACGATAGCAGCAAAACGTAGACGGCGTCCACCTTTAACAACCTTAGTAACACGGTTGATTGAGACAACGCGATCTTCTAATTCTAATTGAGATGGATCGATATATGTCATAAATTTGGTTTCCTCCTTCTAGAATTTTAGCCCATTTTCACGAGCTGCTTCAGCAAGACTTTGTACACGACCATGGTATAGGTAACCGCCACGATCAAATACTACGTCACTGATTTTTGCTTCTTGTGCTCTTTGTGCAATTAATGCACCAACAGCTTGAGCTTGTTCAACTTTTGAACCGTCTTTAACTTCTTTATCAAGAGTTGAGGCACTTGCTAGCGTTACACCCTTTACGTCATCAATTAATTGAGCGTAAATGTTTTTATTCGAACGGAATACGTTTAAGCGTGGGCGCTCAGCAGTACCAGAGATTTTGGCACGGATGCGTCTTTGACGTCTTTGACGTGCTTTGTTTTTGTCTGGTTTTGTTATCACAATTTTCACCTCATGGATTTATTTACTATTTACCAGTTTTACCTTCTTTACGACGTACATATTCGCCAACATAACGAATACCTTTACCTTTATAAGGTTCTGGAGAACGTACATCGCGGATTTCAGCAGCAAATTGACCGACCTTTTGCTTACTAATACCTGAAACGTTAATTTCTGTATTTGAAGGTGATTCAACTTTGATACCTTCTGGTGTGTCCATAACAACAGGATGTGAATAACCTACAGTAAGTGTTAGTTGATTGTTCTTAACTTGTGCACGGTAACCAACACCTCTTAGTTCAAGCTTCTTTTCATAACCTTCTGTAACACCAATAATCATGTTGTTTAAGTTAGAACGCATTGTTCCATGAAGAGCTTTATCATTTTCGCTTTCACGTGTGAACTTAGCTTCTTTTTCATCAAGAGTTAACTTGATTTTTGGATCAAAATGTCTTGTTAATTCACCCTTAGGGCCTTTAACAGTAATGTTTTCATCTTTTTGAGTAATTGTAACACCTGCTGGTATTTCAATTACTTTTAAACCGATACGACTCAAATTAGTGCACCTCCTTACTTTTTAAGTATATTACCAAATATAAGCGATTACTTCTCCACCAACGTGTTGAGCGCGGGCTTCTTTGTCAGTAATAACACCTTTTGAAGTTGAAAGAATAGCGATACCTAATCCGTTAAGAACCTTTGGCACGTTATCTGAATCAACATAACTACGTAGACCTGGTCTTGAGATACGTTTCAAGCCTGAGATAACGCGTTGTTGATCTTTACCATATTTCAAGAAAATACGAAGTACGTTTTGTTTGTTGTCTTCAACAACTTCGTAATCCTTGATAAATCCTTCATTCTTAAGAATCTCTGTCATACTCTTCTTGATGTTTGAAGCAGGAATTTCTAGAGATTCATGTTTAACCATGTTTGCATTACGAATACGTGTTAAGTAATCTGCAATAGGATCTGTCATGACCATTTGATTTGCCTCCTTTTTAAATTAAAAATTTTACCAGCTAGCTTTTTTCATACCAGGGATTTGACCTTCATGAGCCAATTGACGAAGGCAAAGTCGGCAAAGCTTGAACTTACGATATACAGAATGTGGACGTCCACAGCGTTCGCAACGTGTATAAGCTTGTGATGAGAACTTTGCGGGTCTATGATTACGTACGATTTGTGATTTCTTAGCCAATGAATTTACCTCCTATTATTTTTTGAATGGCATACCGATTTGAGTTAATAGTTCACGTGATTCTTCATCTGTGTTAGCTGTTGTAACAATAACGATGTCCAATCCACGAATCTTGTTAACCTTATCGTAGTCAATTTCTGGGAAAACCAATTGTTCTTTGATACCTAGTGTATAGTTACCACGACCATCGAATGAACGTGTTGATACACCACGGAAGTCACGAACACGTGGTAAAGCAATATTGATTAATTTGTCAAGGAAGTCATACATGCGGTCGCCACGTAGAGTAACTTTAGCACCGATTGACATACCTTCACGAAGTCTGAAACCAGCGATTGATTTCTTAGCTTTTGTGATCAAAGGTTTTTGACCAGCAATCAAGCTTAGTTCTTCAACAGCTTCGTCAAGATTCTTTGAGTTAGCAATAGCATCACCAACACCCATGTTCAAAACAATCTTTTCGATCTTAGGTGTTTCCATGATTGATGAATAGTTGAACTTCTTCATCATTGATGGTGTGATTTCACTAACATATTGTTCTTTTAATGCGTTAGCCATTTAGTTTTCTCCTTTCTTATTTATCTTCTTTATCAGTTGTCTTATTTACAACTTTAACGTTAGTTGCGCTAATAGGTCTTTCAACGTCAACAATTCCACCTTGTGGTTGTGCGTTAGTTGGCTTAGAGTGTTTCTTTACAACGTTTACGCCTTCGACGATAACTTTGTTTACAGCAGGCATAGCTTTTTTAACTACTCCTGTTTTACCCTTAGCGTCACCAGCGATAACTTTGACATTGTCTCCAGTTTTTACAAACACTATTCAGCACCTCCTGAATTTAATTGTTCTTTTTATAGCACTTCTGGTGCTAGAGATACGATCTTCATAAAATCGTTATCACGTAGTTCACGAGCAACTGGTCCAAAGATACGAGTTCCTCTAGGTGTTTTATCAGCATTAATAATAACTGCAGCATTTTCGTCAAATCTGATGTAAGAACCATCAGCACGGTGAGCACCTGAAACAGTTCTTACGATAACTGCCTTAACTACATCACCTTTTTTAACAACGCCACCTGGTGTTGCTTGTTTGACAGTAGCAACGATAATATCACCGATGTTAGCAATCTTACGGTTTGAACCACCAAGTACTTTAATAGTTAGAATTTCACGAGCTCCAGAATTATCTGCAACTTTTAGACGACTTTCTTGTTGAATCACGTTTTGGCCCTCCTCTCATCCGTTATAGTCTAGATCTTAACTGCTTTTTCAACGATGTCTAATAAACGGAAGCGCTTTGTCTTTGACAAAGGTCGAGTTTCCATGATACGTACAATATCGTTAACTTTAGCTTCGTTGTTATCGTCTTGAACGTAGTATTTTTTAGAATATCTTACACGCTTACCATAAACTGGATGTTGTTTTCTTGTTTCAACAACAACGACGATTGTCTTATCCATTTTATCTGAAACGACACGTCCTTGATATACTTTACGATGGTTACGAGTTTGTGTTTCGCTCAACTTGATATCCCCTTCCTGTTTATTATTTTTCGTTATTCTTTTGGTTTTGAGCTGTTCTTAGTCTTGCAATGTTCTTTCTTACAGCCTTTAGACGAGCTGTGTTTTCCAATTGACCTGTGGCTTGTTGGAAACGCAAGTTGAATAGTTCTTCTTTATATTCTTTAACTTTGTCTTGCAATTGAGCAGCAGTTAGCTCTTTGATTTCACTAGCCTTCATCAGCGCCACCTACTTCCTCACGTTTTACAAACTTAGTTCTAACGGGTAGTTTGTGTGATGCAAGTCTTAAAGCTTCACGAGCAACTTCTTCAGAAACGCCACCGATTTCAAATAAAACCTTTTCGCGTTTAACTGGAGCTACCCATCCGGCTGGAGCACCTTTACCATTACCCATACGAACACCTACACCCTTAGCAGTGTATGATTTATGAGGGAAGATTTTAATCCAAACCTTACCACCACGCTTCATGTAACGAGTCATAGCAACACGGGCTGCTTCAATTTGTCTATTTGAGATCCAGCTTGAGTCAAGTGACTTCAAACCATAATCACCAAATGTAACAGTTTTTCCACCTTTAGCTTCTCCGCGCATCTTACCACGGAATTCACGACGGTGTTTTACACGTTTTGGTACTAGCATAGATTATTCTCCTTTCCCTTCATTTTTTTGATCGTTATGTTGTGGCTTAGCTGGAAGAATTTCACCACGATAGATCCAAGTCTTAACACCTAGATTACCGTATTGAGTCTTAGCTTCAACCCAAGCATAATCGATATCTGCACGCAATGTGTGCAAAGGAACTGTTCCTTCTGTATGCCATTCACGACGAGCCATATCAGCACCGTTTAAACGACCAGAAATTTGTACCTTGATACCTTTAGCACCGGCACGTCTTGAACGTTGAACTGCTTGACGTTGTGCACGTCTGAAAGCAATACGAGCTTCAAGTTGACGAGCGATACTTTCACCAACTAGTTTTGCATCTAAATCAGGTTTCTTGATTTCGATAATGTTGATGTGAATATTTCTCTTAGTTAAATTGTTTAGTTCATTACGTAATTTTTCAACTTCTGAACCACCCTTACCGATAACCATACCTGGTTTAGCAGTATGAATTGAAACTGTAACGTTCTTAGCAGTACGTTCGATTTCGATTCTTGAAACGGAAGCATTTGAAAGTTTGTCTTCAATATACTTACGAATTCTTAGGTCTTCATGTAAAAATGTTGAAAAGTCTTTATTGTTTGCATACCATTTGGCATCCCAGTCACGGATAACACCGACACGGAATCCGACTGGATTAATCTTTTGACCCACTCAAGTTACCTCCAATACTATTCTTTTTCACTTACTACAACTGTAATGTGACTTGTTCTCTTGTTAATTGGTGATGCTGAACCCTTAGCTCTAGGACGGAAACGTTTTAGAGTTGGTCCTTCGTCTACGAATGCTTCGCTAACGAATAGGTTTTGTGCATCTAAATCAAAGTTATGTTCTGCGTTTGCAATTGCTGACTTAAGAGCTTTAGCAATAATTGGAGAGCCTGCTCTAGGTGTGAATTGCAAAATTGCAAGTGCCTCAGCAGCATTCTTGCCTCTGATTAGATCAATAACAAGGCGAGCCTTACGAGGTGCGATACGCACGTTAGTAACTCTAGCTGTTGCAGATGTAATTTCTTGTTCTGCCATCATTTAAGTCTCCCTTCTTATTTCTTAACTGTCTTCTTGTCATCAGTTGCATGACCATGGAAAGTACGTGTAGGTACGAATTCACCTAATTTGTGACCAACCATATCTTCTTGGATATAAACTGGAACGTGCTTACGACCATCATGAACTGCGATTGTGTATCCTACGAAACTAGGAAAAATTGTTGAACGTCTTGACCATGTTTTGATAACTGATTTCTTATCAGAGTCTTGTTGAGCATCGATCTTCTTTAGAAGGTGTGCATCAGCAAATGGTCCTTTTTTTAAACTACGACTCATCTTATGTCCTCCTTATATTATTCTAATGAATAGTTTACTTACCTTTTCTATGACGAACGATAAGCTTTTCAGATTTGGCATGTGATGAACGAGTCTTCTTACCCAAGGTCTTCTTACCCCATGGTGACATTGGTGATGGATGACCGATAGGAGCTTTACCTTCACCACCACCGTGTGGGTGATCGTTAGGGTTCATAACTGAACCACGAACTGTAGGTCTCATACCTAACCAACGCTTACGTCCAGCTTTACCAATCTTAATAAGTTCATGTTGTTCATTACCAATAGCACCAACAGTTGCACGGCAAGTTGAAAGGATCAAACGAACTTCACCAGAAGGCATACGTAGGATTGAATACTTACCATCTCTACCTAGCAATTGGATTGAAGTACCAGCTGAACGGCCTAGTTGACCACCCTTGCCTGGTTTCAATTCAACGTTGTGAACTGTTGTACCAACAGGAATATCAGCAAGTGTTAATGCGTTACCTGGTTTGATATCTGCATCTTTACCAGATTCAATAACTTGTCCTACTTCTAGACCCTTTGGAGCCAAGATGTATGATTTAACACCATCTGAATAATGAATAAGTGCAATATTAGCTGTACGGTTAGGATCGTATTCGATAGCCTTAACTGTAGCTTTAACACCGTCTTTATTACGTTTGAAATCAATAACACGGTATTTTTGTTTGTGTCCACCACCACGGTGACGTACTGTAATATGACCGTATGAGTTACGACCAGCTGTATGGCTTTGTGATTCTAGAAGTGTCTTTTCAGGAGTTGTCTTTGTGATCTCAGAAAAGTCAGAACCATTCATATTACGACGACCGTTTGTGGTTGGTTTATACTTGATAATCGCCATTATTTGACCTCCTTATTTATTCTTCGTCAAAAATCTTAATTTCATCTGAATCTGCTGTAAGAGTAACGATAGCCTTACGACGTTTTGCAGTAAAACCTTCGTAACGACCTTGGCGCTTCTTCTTACCAGAAACATTCATGATATTTACTTGCTTAACCTTAACACCGAAAATTTCTTCAACGGCTTGTCTAACAAGAACTTTGTTAGCATCTAGAGCAACATCGAAAGTATATTTCTTGTCGTTCATAGCATCCATTGAGCTTTCAGTAATAACAGGGCGAATAATTACGTCTCTAGCGTTCATTATCCAAGCACCTCCTCAATTTTAGAAAGTGCTGCTTTTGTAACAACTAACTTGTTTGCGTTAATAACGTCAAGAACGTTAACACCTTCTGGTGCAACAACCTTAACTTTATCAATGTTTCTTGCTGATAAAGCAACATTGTCGTTACCATCTTCAACAACTACAAGAGCCTTGTTGTCAGCACCTACTGTATTTAGTAATTGTGCAAAAGCTTTTGTACTTGGCTTGTCGTATGAAATTGAGTCAATAACGATTAAGTTACTGTCAGCAGCCTTTTGTGAAAGTACAGACTTCAATGCCAAACGGCTAACCTTCTTAGGAAGGTGATAGGCATATGATCTTGGTGTTGGGCCGAATACGACACCACCACCTACCCATTGAGGTGATCTAATTGAACCTTGACGAGCACGTCCTGTACCCTTTTGACGCCATGGCTTTCTTCCACCACCACGTACTTCGGAACGGTTCTTAACATCATGAGTACCTTGTCTCATTGATGCACGTTGCATGATTACTGCATCTGTAACAACACTATCGTTTGGTTCGATACCAAAGATTGCATCTTGTACTTCAACAGCACCGTTCTCAGCACCGTTATCTTTGTAAGCTGTGATTTTTGTCATAACTCATTTCCTCCTTCCTATTTTTGATTAGCTTTAATAGCTGTTTGGATTTTAACTAATGATTTGTTTGCACCGGGAACATTACCCTTAATCATGATTGCGTTACGTTCTGCATCAACTTTGATGATTTCAAGGTTTTGTGTAGTAACACGGTTGTTACCCATAACACCTGGAAGCATCTTTCCTTTGAATACACGGTTAATGATGGCACCCATTGAACCAGCAACACGGTGATATCTAGAACCGTGAGTTTCTGGACCACGAGCTTGACCAAAACGCTTGATGTTACCTTGCATTCCGTGTCCCTTTGTTGTACCTGTAACGTCGACAATATCACCTGAATTAAATGTATCAACTGTTACGTTGCCACCTAATTCATAATCTCCCATTTCAACATCGCGGAATTCGCGAATGTAATGCTTAGGAGTTGTGTTTGCCTTTTCTGCATGACCTTTGGCTGGTTTGTTTGATAGAACTTCACGTCTATCTTCAAAACCTAGTTGAACGGCTTCATAACCATCATTTTCAACTGTCTTAAGTTGCATAACAACGTTTGGTGTTGCTTCAACAACTGTTACGGGAACAAGTTCTCCGTTGTCAGTGAAAATTTGAGTCATTCCGACTTTTTTACCAAGAATACCTTTTCTGGCCATGTTTGCACCTCCAATAATTTATTTTTGATTAATTAATTGATTATAATTTGATTTCAATGTCAACACCAGATGGTAGATCCAACTTCATTAGTGAATCAACCGTCTTCTTTGTTGGGTTAACAACGTCGATAAGTCTCTTATGTGTACGCATTTCGAATTGTTCTCTAGAATCCTTGTGCTTATGTGGTGATGCTAGCACTGTATATAGTGAACGTTCTGTAGGCAATGGAATTGGGCCTGAAATTTGTGCACCAGTTCTCTTTGCTGTTTCCACAATTTTGTCAGCTGATTGATCTAGAATACGATGTTCATAAGCCTTCAAACGAATGCGAATTTTTTGACTTGCCATGGGGTTACCTCCTTTTTGTCTCTTTCAAGATGACCGGCTCCGTGAAAATATCCGCCAGCCCTGCCGTGGCAAAGCGGCCGGGTGTGTCGCAACCTCTCACTTCTAAGCCGTCGATATTATTTCAATATCACTTTTGTACATACTTCTATCTGAAATAAGCACTCTTATAATATTACACGATGAACTCCACATTTTCAAGGTAAAATCAAGTATTTTTTCAAATGAAAGACGCTTTCTAAAAAAATGTTTTTCAACTATACTCTAAAGAAGTAGTGGAGGTGTAAATTGAATAATAATCTCGAATTTAGTTATAATAACAGGTTTTCACGAAATAATAAAGACAAAAGTTATTTTATTTTGTTTAAAGTCCAAGTTATCCTTAATGCACTAATCTTTTTCTGGTATAGTGCTGTGACTAAGAATCTTTATTTATTCGTTCCTATATTTTTGAATCTCTTAGCTTTGTATTTAAAACCAAGCCCACAAAAAATAATTGATCGAATGAATTATATCTTTCAACTCTTCTTTCAGGCAGTGACGATTGCTGAAGCATATCACTATTTAATTAACGTCTCCATGCGACTATATAATTGGAACTTACCTTCTTCACTTGCTTTGTTGCTTGTGTCAATGTTAGTAATTTACATTCCTTACGTCAGAGTATTTTTTGGAGCAATTGAAAATAAACTACTACAACTACTGATCAGTATTTACTGTTTTGCAGTTATTTCTATGAGTACTTTGAGTTTGATTACTTATGGAACAATTCTTTATTTTAATCCTTTCGTTTCTTTAATTACTAATTCAAGTTTTCTTGGTGGAATTACTTTTATGATTTTAATCATAGTTTTAATGACTCGCTGGGGTTATGGTTTCCCCAAAATACGTTTATCAAACGATGTTAATTGGATTGTTCTCAGTTTAGTTTTAATTTTTAGTCTTTGGTTTGTACTTTGGAACGCATTTGGTAGTGGCAATATTTTAACTTCATTTTTTCATTTTAATTTTTCTGGAATCAATTTGAAACCACAATACATTCTCAGTGGACTTGAAGCTGGTATTGCCGAAGAATTACTTTTCCGATATGCATTCTTGACTATTTTATTAGTAGCTTTCAAAAATAATTCTTACCACGTCTTTTGGGCAGCTATTATCAGTAGTTTATGTTTTGGTTTATTGCATTTAGGCAACCTATCCGCCGGACAAAATCTAGCTAGTACCATCGAGCAAGTAGTTTTTGCTTTTGGTATGGGGTTGTTGATGTGTGGTATTTACCTATATACCGATCTATTTTACTTACCAGTAATCATTCATTTCTTATTAGACACACTAGTCTTTAGTGTATCTGGAGAATTGATGTCTGGAAAAGTTACCACAGCTGATAATATATTAACGCTCATCGAAACTTTGGTTTTCATTGTCATTGCCTTGTTGCTATTAAAATCAGTTTATAATAGAAGAAACAAGTCATTTAATAGATACTTCTCTTAATTGAGAAGTATTTTTTTGTACAAAAAAAAACGTAACGACAATTGTCATTACGTTTTTTAATTTACTAAATTAGTAATTATTCTTCAGGGTTTCCACCATTTTTCTTAATGATTTCAGCTTGAATTGACTTAGGAACCTTTTCGTAGTGGTCCATTGTCATTGTAAATGTACCACGACCTTGTGTTGCTGAACGAAGTGTTGTAGCGTAACCAAACATTTCTGCAAGTGGAACGAAAGCATTGATAAGTTGCGCATTACCACGTGCTTCCATACCTTCAACACGTCCACGACGAGCAGTAACTTGTCCCATAACATCACCTAAGTAATCTTCTGGTGTAACAATTTCAACCTTCATAATAGGTTCAAGAATTACAGCACCAGCTGACTTAGCAGCGTTACGTAGAGCCATTGAAGCAGCAATCTTGAAGGCAGCTTCAGATGAATCGACTTCGTGGTATGAACCATCATACAACTTAGCCTTAACATCGATCAATGGGTATCCAGCAAGAACACCGTTTTCCATTGATTCTTTCAATCCTTGTTCTACTGAAGGGATGTATTCACGAGGAACAACACCACCGACGATAGCATCTTCGAATTCAAAGCCTTTACCTTCTTCGTTAGGTGTAAATTCAACCCAAACGTCACCATATTGACCTTTACCACCAGATTGACGAACGAACTTACCTTGAGCACTTGTTTGTTGTGTAAATGTTTCACGGTAAGCAACTTGAGGTTCACCAACCTTACATGCAACGTTAAATTCACGTTTCATACGGTCAACCATGATATCCAAGTGCAATTCACCCATTCCGGCGATCAATGTTTCACCAGTTTCAGGATTTGTTTCAGCTTGGAAAGTTGGATCTTCTTCAGATAGTTTTTGGATAGCAACATCCATCTTATCTCTATCTTCCTTTGAGTTAGGTTCGATAGAAACTTGGATAACTGGATCTGGAATATCCAATGATTCAAGGATCAATGGGTGGTCAGTATCTGTTAGAGAATCACCAGTTGTAGTGTTCTTCAAACCGATAACAGCAGCGATATCACCAGAGAATACTTCAGGGATTTCCTTACGGTGGTTAGAGTGCATTTGTAGCAAACGACCAACACGTTCACGCTTGTTCTTTGTAGAGTTAAGAACGTATGAACCTGATTCTAGTGAACCTCTATATACACGAATGTATGTTAGACGTCCAACGAATGGGTCAGTAGCAATCTTAAATGCCAAACCAGCAAATGGTTTTGCATCGTCAGCCATAAGTTCAACTTCTGAGTCATCCTTAGGATCTGTAGCTTTATAAGGACGTACATCAAGTGGTGATGGTAAGTAGTCAACAACGGCATCCATCAACATTTGAACACCCTTATTCTTGAAGGCAGAACCTGCAAGAACTGGGAAGAACTTCAAGTTGATTGTTGCTTTACGAATAGCAGTACGGATTTCGTCGTTACTGATTTCTTCACCTTCAAGGTACTTGTCCATGATATCATCATCAACATCAGCAACAGATTCGATCAATTCTGAACGTTTCTTTTCAGCTTCAGCACGATATTCTTCTGGAACATCAACTGTATCCCATTTTGTACCTAATTCATCTTCGTCGTATAGATCGGCTTTCATTTCGATCAAGTCGATAACACCTTCGAATTTGTCTTCGGCACCGATAGGCATTTGAATAGCATGTGCGTTAGCATCTAGTCTTTCATGCAATGTTTCTACAGAGTAGTCAAAGTTAGCACCGATTTTATCCATCTTGTTAACAAAGACGATTCTAGGAACACCATATGTTGAGGCTTGACGCCAAACATTTTCTGTTTGTGGTTCAACACCTGATTGAGCATCAAGAACTGTAATAGCACCATCTAGAACACGGAGTGAACGTTCAACTTCGATTGTGAAGTCAACGTGTCCTGGAGTATCAATGATATTGATACGGTTGTTCTTCCATTCAGCAGTTGTAGCAGCTGATGTGATAGTAATACCACGTTCTTGTTCTTGAGCCATCCAGTCCATTTGTGAAGCACCATCATGTGTTTCACCAATTTTGTGGATTTTACCAGTATAGTACAAGATACGTTCTGTAGTTGTAGTTTTACCGGCATCGATGTGGGCCATGATACCAATATTACGGGTATCTTCTAGTGGAAATTCACGTTTATTAGCCATGAAAAATTGTTTCTCCTCTCAAATTAACTAGTTTTAAAACTAGATCCTACCAGCGATAGTGAGCGAATGCACGGTTAGCATCGGCCATCTTATGTGTATCTTCACGTTTCTTAACAGCAGCACCAGTATTGTTAGCTGCATCCATAATTTCGTTAGCTAGACGTTCGTCCATTGTGTGTTCACCACGTAGACGAGCATAGCTTGTAATCCAACGAAGTCCAAGAGTTGTACGACGATCTGGACGAACTTCGATAGGAATTTGATAGTTAGAACCACCGATACGGCGAGCCTTAACTTCAAGAACAGGCATAACATTGTTCATTGCTTCTTCAAACACGTCCAATGGTTCGTTACCTGTCTTATCCTTAATAATATCGAATGCACGATATAAAATTGTTGAAGCAGTACCTCTTTTACCATCATACATCAAATGGTTGATCAAACGAGTTACTAGCTTTGAGTTGTACATTGGGTCTGGCAAAACATCACGTTTTGGAGCTCTACCTTTACGCATATTAAATTCCTCCGTTATTACATTATTTCTTTATAATAATTAATTGTTATTTCTTAGGCTTCTTAGCACCATATTTTGAACGACTTTGCATACGTCCATCAACACCGGCAGTATCTAAGGCACCACGAACAACGTGATAACGAACACCAGGTAGATCCTTTACACGTCCGCCACGTACTAGAACAACACTGTGCTCTTGTAGGTTGTGGCCAATTCCTGGGATATATGCTGTTACTTCAATAAGGTTTGATAATCTAACACGGGCATACTTACGTAGGGCAGAGTTAGGTTTCTTAGGTGTCATTGTTCCGACACGAGTTGCAACACCACGTTTTTGTGGAGCTGGGTTCTTTGTGGCAACTTTCTTCATACTATTGTAGCCGTAGTTCAATGCAGGTGCATCAGACTTTGAAGTTTGTGACTTACGGCCTTTGCGAACTAATTGATTAATTGTAGGCATTCAAAGTTCCTCCTAATTATTTAAGTACACACATCCAGGTGGTTCATATTTGAGTAAAATAATAAACCACGTGAGTGGCGTACGTTATGAGCTTTATATTTAATAAACAAACTAATATTGCTGCCAATAAAAGCACGTCTATTAGAATACCATCTTAAAAATGCCATGTCAATGCAACCTTTCTAAAAAGTTATCCACATTTCAACGTAATCTTTAATGAGGTGGTTAAATTGATATACTTTTTATACTTATTATTTTTCATACTAGGAGCTTGCATTATCTCCTTTCTAAAAGTTATTGCACATGATTACCCACAGATCAGTCTTTCTCGGCGTTCTCACTGTGACTACTGTGGTAGGATTCTACGATGGTTCGAAATTATACCTATAATAGGTTATTTCATAGTTCATGGTAAATGCATTTCTTGCAAAAATCAACTTGATTTTAGTAATCCAATCCTTGAATTTACTGGTGGTTTACTGTTGTGTTTTTTCTTATATATTGGTGACTTTTCTTATCTGCCATTTTTCTTAATGTTGATTATTTTGGGATTCAGTGACTTTTTCTTCGGTTACGTCTACCCTATTTTTTATTTGTTGACTATCCCAAGCTTTTTTCTACGTTTTAACCAAATACATTGGTTAGAAGCTCTAGTCATTTATCTAACTTTAATTTTATTGCATAAAAAATATCCTCTAGGATTAGGGGATATCGAAGTTTTAACTATCATTGGATTACTCTTTGACTTAAATTCGTTTTTATACATACTGTTGCTAGCTTGTTTCTTTTGCTTAGTTCATTATTTTTGGCGCAAAAAAAGAGCTTTTAAATTCATCCCCTACCTAACTTGGTCAACAGGAATAATCTATCCGCTCTTTTATTTAATGCTTAGGTAAAATCTTTTGTAGCTTAAGCCAATTGACACAAAGTTCCCACCATTTAGCATCATAATCATTAAGATTCTTTTCTACCCCAGGATTTTGCGTTACATAAGTGGCCAATGACAATCCATGACTACCTGAACCAAACAAATGCATTTCATATGGAATTTTTAACATATCCATTTTTTGTGCATAAATAATTGAATTCATTACTGGAACTACTTCATCAGTGACAGTTTGCCAAATAAAAGTTGGTTTACCATGCTTCGTTAAGTGTTCTTGAGCTTGCCAATAATAAATGTCTGGAGAAATCTTCATTGCCCAACTATCTTCCTTAGGCCAGCCTAGTGTCATATCTACGACCGGATAACCCATAACGTTAACTGCAGGTTCTACCTCTAATTCTTCACTGAAAATCTTCTCTCTTTGTTCTGGATCCAACATGATGGAATTAAAGTCAGCCACAATTTGACTACCTGCTGAAAATCCTATCAAAATAACTTTCTTCAAATCAATATGGTGTTCAGCTTGTGTCTTCAACCAATTCAACGTTGTCGCCATTTCTTGTAATGACAAAGGATAAACGCTGTGATCATCATCTACTAATTGGTAACGCAACACTACAGCATGAATACCAATTGAATTAAATTTCAAAGCAATTGGTTGAGCTTCACGATCAGAATGGAACTTAAAGCCACCACCAGGACAAATAATGACCACTGGCCGATCAACTTGTTCTTCATAATCTACTAGTGGATCAATCCAATAAGTATCAACAGTAAATTTGGTGTCTTTATAAGATAATTCTTGTTTTTGCAAAATATTAACCCCCAAATTATTTTCAGTAATTTATACCTACTATTATAGTGGATAATAATGAAATAAATACAAGTCATTTAACCAACATTTTACAAAAAAAGCCGATAGAAATTAATCTATCGACTTTTTATTTGTTAATGTTTTTCTTCTTTAGCTGCATCTTCAGCTTTCATTTGAGCTTCGATGTCAGAAATTGTATAGGCACCGTTTAAAGAATTGTCTGCCATAGGACCGACTTTCTTAGGTTCCATATGGTTGTACTTAGCCATACCAGTACCAGCAGGGATAAGTTTACCAATAATAACATTTTCCTTAAGACCAAGAAGTGGATCATTCTTACCTCTGATTGAAGCATCTGTAAGAACTCTTGTTGTTTCCTGGAAGGAAGCAGCTGACAAGAAACTGTTAGTTTCAAGAGATGCCTTCGTAATACCAAGAAGAACAGGACGTCCAGTAGCAGGAACACCACCATTGAACAATGTCTCACGGTTATGATCAGTAAATTGTGAAATATCCATTAATTGACCAGGCAATACATCTGTGTCACCAGGATCAAGAATACGGATCTTTCTAAGCATTTGTCTAACCATAACCTCAAAGTGCTTATCAGAAATATCAACACCTTGCATACGGTAAACTTTTTGAATTTCAGCAAGCAAATAGTTTTCTGTATGTAGGACGTTTGTAACTTTGATCAATTCCTTAGGATCGATTGAACCTTGTGTCAACTTACCACCACGTTTAACGTGATCACCTTCGGCAACCGCAACACTTGATGTGTAAGGTACACTGTAAGATCTCTTATCGATATCACCTTCAACAGTGATTTCCTTAGTATGTTCAGCTGGGTTTTCATCAATTGCGGTAACAGTACCATCAACTTCAGAAATAACAGCAAGACCTTTAGGATTTCTGGCTTCAACAATTTCTTGAACACGAGGAAGTCCTTGAGTAATATCATCGCCACCAGCAACACCACCGGTATGGAAGTTTCTCATAGTCAATTGTGTACCAGGTTCACCGATTGATTGAGCGGCAACAGTACCAACAGCTTCACCAATTTCAACTTCTTCACCAGTAGCAAGGTTTCTACCGTAACACTTCTTACATACACCATGTTTTGTATCACATGTGAATGCTGAACGAATTGTAACGTGTGTAACACCTGCGTCAACAACCTTTTGAGCGATATCTTCATCCATCAAGACACCACGAGGAACGATAACATCACCAGTCTTAGGGTCTTTGACAGTCTTTTGAGTATAACGACCAACAAGTCTGTCATACAATGGTTCGATCATATCAGTACCTTCAGTGATTGCACTTACGACAAGACCACGATCAGTACCACAATCTTCTTCACGAACGATAACATCTTGAGCAACATCAACTAGACGACGTGTTAAGTAACCTGAGTTGGCTGTCTTCAAGGCTGTATCGGTCATACCTTTACGAGCACCGTGGGTTGACATGAACATTTCCATAACTGTTAGTCCTTCACGGAAGTTAGAAATAACAGGAATTTCCATCATACCACCGTTAGGGGCAGCCATAAGTCCACGCATACCAGCTAGCTGAGTAAAGTTTGAAATGTTACCACGGGCACCAGAGTCAGACATCATTGAAATAGGGTTTGTAGGATCAAATGAGTCAATCAACAATTGTTGAATTTCATCCTTTGTATCGTTCCAAACACTGATAACACGATCGTGACGTTCTGAGTCAGTGATAAGACCACGACGGAATTGCTTAGAAATTGAAGCAACTTGTTTGTGGGCTTTTTCGATGATTTCAGGTTTTTGAGTTAAGTTAGGAACATCAGTAACACCAACTGTCAAACCAGAAAGTGTACAGATTGTGTAACCTAATTCCTTCATATCATCAAGTAGTGATGAAGTTCTTTGAACACGGTAAATCTTGAAGACTTGAGCGATAATATCTGATAGATAACCACTCTTCAATGGGTCTACTAGATCCATTTCGTCAAGACGTTGATGAATATCTTCACCTTTACCAAGGAAGTATTTATCAGGAACACCGTGCATCAAATTATCATCAGTTGGTTCATTCAAGTATGGGAAATCTTCAGGAAGAATTTCGTTAAAGATTACCTTACCAACAGAAGTAATCATAACCTTATCTCTTTGGTCATCCTTGAATGGCTTGTTAGGCATTGAGTCTACAGCGATACCAATTCTTGTGTGATAGTGAACATCACCATTTAGAAGTGCTGTTTGTACTTCATTGGCATCCTTGAAGATCTTACCTTCACCAGTCATATGTCTTGTTTCAATTGTTAGATAGTAGTTACCTAAAACAACATCCTGTGAAGGAGTAACGATAGGCTTACCATCTTTAGGAGCAAGAATATGGTGAGCAGCTAGCATCAACATACGAGCTTCAGCTTGGGCTTCGTCTGATAGAGGAACGTGGATAGCCATCTGGTCCCCATCAAAATCGGCATTGTAAGCTTCACAAGCTAGTGGGTGCAAACGCATTGATTTACCATCAACCAATACAGGTTCAAAGGCTTGAATACCAAGTCTGTGAAGTGTAGGGGCACGGTTAAGAAGTACTGGACGTTCTTTGATAACGTCTTCTAGTACATCCCAAATGTCATCATCTTGTCTGTCGATCTTTCTTCTAGCATTTTTAACGTTAGAAGCAATTTCTCTTTTTACAAGTTCATGCATAACGAATGGTTTGAACAATTCCAAAGCCATTTCACGTGGAAGTCCACATTGATAGAACTTAAGTGTAGGACCAACATCGATAACCGAACGTCCTGAGTAGTCAACACGTTTACCAAGTAAGTTTTGACGGAAACGTCCTTGCTTACCTTTAAGCATATGTGAAAGTGACTTCAATGGACGGTTACCAGGACCTGTAACAGGACGGCCACGACGACCATTATCGATCAAAGCATCGACAGCTTCTTGCAACATTCTCTTTTCATTTTGAACAATGATACTTGGAGCGTGCAAGTCTAACAATCTCTTCAAACGATTGTTACGGTTAATAACACGACGGTACAAATCGTTCAAATCAGAAGTGGCAAAACGGCCACCTTCAAGTTGAACCATTGGACGTAAATCAGGTGGGATAACAGGAATTGCTTCCATTACCATCCATTCAGGCTTGTTACCTGATTTTTGGAAAGCACTTAAGATATCCAAACGTCTGATAGCACGTGTACGTTTTTGTCCTTGAGCGGACTTCAATGTATCACGTAATTCTTTAACTTCAGCATCCATATCAACTTGGCTAAGTAAATCACGGATACCTTCAGCACCCATCTTAGCAACGAACTTGTCGCCAAATTCTTCACGTTTCTTACGATATTCTGTTTCAGTTAATAGTTGTTTCTTTTCTAGATCTGTTTCACCTGGATCGATAACTACGTATGATGCAAAGTAGATAACTTCTTCCAAGTTTCTTGGACTCATGTCCAAAACAAGTCCCATACGTGATGGGATACCCTTAAAGTACCAGATGTGTGATACTGGGGCTGCTAGTTCGATATGAGCCATACGTTCACGACGAACTTTTGAACGAGTAACTTCAACACCACAGCGGTCACAAACAATACCCTTATAACGGATACGTTTGTACTTACCACAGGCACATTCCCAGTCTTTAGTTGGTCCGAAAATTCTTTCATCGAATAGACCATCTTTTTCTGGTTTCAAAGTACGGTAGTTGATAGTTTCTGGTTTTTTAACTTCCCCATAAGACCAACTACGAATCTTATCCGGAGATGCTAAACCAATTTGCATACTTTCGAATTTATTAACGTCTATCAAAAGGTAACCTCCCTAAAGTTTTAACTAGTTTTCTGATTTTGTACTAGTTGACTCAGCTGAATCTTTAGATGCTTCGAGTTTCTTAGCTTCTTCTTCAGCACGTTTTTGTTCTTGTTGTTTAGCAAACTTAGATAGAGCGTCGATACTTACTGTATCATCATCTTCGTCCATATCTCTAAGTTCAATTTCTTTCTTATGTGAGTCTAGAACTTTCATATCTAGTCCTAAGGCTTGTAGTTCTTTGACAAGAACACGGAATGATTCAGGAACACCAGGTTTTGGAATACTTTCACCCTTAACGATAGCTTCATAAGTCTTAACACGTCCAACAATATCATCAGACTTGTATGTCAAGATTTCTTGCAATGTATAAGCGGCACCATAAGCTTCAAGAGCCCAAACTTCCATTTCACCAAATCTCTGTCCACCAAATTGTGCTTTACCACCAAGTGGTTGTTGAGTAACTAGTGAGTATGGTCCGATTGAACGAGCGTGAAGTTTATCATCAACCATGTGAGCTAGTTTCAAGTAGTACATGACACCAACAGCGACACGGTTCTTGAATGGTTCACCAGTACGTCCATCATAAAGGATTGACTTACCATCTGAATCCATATCAGCTTCTTTAACAATGTCCCAAAGTTCATCGTTAGTTACACCATCGAAAACAGGTGTTGTAACGTGGATGCCAAGTTTTCTAGCAGCCATACCTAAGTGAAGATCTAGAACTTGTCCGATATTCATACGTGATGGAACACCCATTGGGTTCAATAGGATATCTACTGGAGTACCATCTGGCATGTATGGCATATCTTCTTCAGGTACAACGATTGAAACAGTACCTTTGTTACCGTGACGTCCGGCCATCTTGTCACCAACTTGAATCTTACGCTTTTGAGCAATGTAAACACGAACTAACATGTTAACACCAGGATCAAGTTCGTCTCCGGCTTCACGAGTGAAGACCTTAACGTCTTGGATAATTCCGCCACCACCATGTGGTACACGAAGTGAAGTATCACGAACTTCACGAGCTTTTTCACCAAAGATAGCGTGCAATAGTCTTTCTTCGGCTGATAATTCTGTAACACCCTTAGGTGTAACTTTACCAACTAAGATATCGCCATCGCGAACTTCAGCACCAATACGGATAATTCCGAATTCGTCAAGATCCTTCAATGAATCTTCACCAACGTTAGGAATTTCACGTGTGATTTCTTCAGGTCCAAGTTTAGTATCACGTGCTTCTGATTCATACTCTTCAATATGGATTGAAGTATATGCATCTTCACGAACTAATTTTTCTGAAAGAACGATCGCATCTTCATAGTTATACATATTCCATGTCATGAAGGCGATAAGTGGGTTTTGACCAAGAGCTAATTCACCATTTTCCATGGCAGGACCATCGGCAATGATTTCACCCTTCTTAACTTCTTCACCCTTGTGAACGATAGGTCTTTGGTTATATGACTTACCATTATTTGAACGACGGAACTTAGTGATCTTGTAATCGTCAGTTGTACCGTCTTCGTCACGTTTGATAGTAACTTTCTTAGCATCAACGTATTCAACAACACCACTGTGATCAGCAAGCAAAGCAGCACCAGAATCATGGGCAGCAATGTATTCCATACCAGTACCAACTAATGGTGCATGTGGATTGATCAAAGGAACAGCTTGACGTTGCATGTTAGCACCCATCAAGGCACGGTTTGAGTCATCGTTTTCCAAGAAAGGAATACATGCAGTAGCAACAGAAACTACTTGTTTAGGAGAAACGTCCATGTAATCGACTTTTTCTGGAGTAGTTTCGATGTTGTCATCTTTATGACGAGCCAAAATTGTATTTTCAACAAATGAACCATCATCGTTTAATGGTGTATTAGCTTGAGCAACAACGTAGTTATCTTCTTCATCAGCAGTCAAGTAATCAATTTTGTCAGTTACCTTGTGAGTATCCCATGAAACACGACGATATGGTGTTTCAATGAAACCATACTTGTTGATGATAGCGTATGAAGCCAAGTTATTGATAAGTCCGATATTAGGTCCTTCAGGTGTTTCAATAGGACACATACGACCATAGTGAGTATAGTGAACGTCACGAACTTCATATCCGGCACGATCACGAGTCAAACCACCAGGTCCAAGGGCTGATAGACGACGCTTGTGTTCTAGTTCTCCAAGTGGATTTGTTTGATCCATGAATTGTGACAATTGTGATGAACCAAAGAATTCCTTAATTGAAGCTACAACAGGTCTAATGTTGATCAATTGTTGAGGTGTAACAGTAGCTGAGTCTTGAATTGACATTCTTTCACGTACAACACGTTCCATACGTGATAGACCAATACGGAATTGGTTTTGTAGCAATTCACCGACAGAACGAATACGACGGTTACCCAAGTGATCAATATCATCTGTAGTACCGATGTCTTCTTTCAAGTTCAAGAAGTAGTTAATACCAGCCAAAATATCAGCAGGTGTAATTGTACGGTTTTCTTCAGGAATATGACCGTTACCAATAATATTAACAACTTTTTCATTGTCAGCTTCTGAGTAAACCTTGATTGTTTGAATAGTAATTGGGTCTGTTAGAACACCCTCGTCTGAAGGAGTCATAGTGATAGTCTTGAAATCATCTCTATCAAGATATGGACTCAATTTCTTCATTGCATCACGATCAAGTAATGTATCTTTAGCCAAAATAACTTCACCAGTATCTGGGTCAGCAAGTGTTTCAGCCAAAGTCTTGTTAAGAAGTCTTGTCTTAAGATTTAACTTCTTATTAATCTTGTAACGACCAACAGGAGCTAAGTCATATCTACGTGGGTCAAAGAATCTAGCATATAGCAATGAACGAGAACTATCTGCAGTCTTTGGTTCACCAGGACGAAGTCTTTCATAGATATCCTTCAAAGCTTCCTCAACACGTGAGTCAGTTGCTTCTTTATGAACATCTTTTTCAAGTGTTAGGTTCAAAGTATCGTTTTCACCAAAAATATCAAGAATTTCTGAATCTTCACCAAAGCCAAGAGCTCTAACTAATTCAGAAATAGGTAATTTTCTAGTTCTATCGATTCTTACATAACCGATACCTTTAGCATCTGTTTCATATTCCAACCAAGCACCACGGTTAGGGATAACAGTTGTACCATAGTTTATACGACCGTTTTTATCAGTATCTTGATTGTAATAAATACCAGGAGAACGTACTAATTGAGAAACAATAACACGTTCAGCACCGTTGATGATGAAAGTTCCTTCATCTGTCATGATTGGGAAATCACCAAAGAAGACATCTTGTGTCTTGATTTCACCAGTTTCATGATTTGTCAATTTCAAAGTTACGTGTAATGGTGCTGAGAAGTTTGCATCATGTGCTCTAGCTTCTTCAACAGTATATTTTGGTTCGAGCAACTTGTAATCGACGTATTCCAAAGAAAGGTTTCCCGCAAAGTCATCGATTGGCATAATATCGTCAAACATATCTTTTAGTCCTTCATCTAAGAACCACTTGTAAGAATTTGTTTGAATGTCAATCAAATTTGGCAAAGGAAGTACTTCCTTGATCTTCGCATAACTACGACGAACACGGTGTGCACCATAATTAACGTTATGATAAGTCAAATTTTTCACCTCAACATTTAATTTGTTCAAATCACATCTCAAATATTACAATTTGATTACAATTTACCTGAAAACGTTTTTTTACCCTGTTTTTAGGCAAAAAAAAACCAAAAATAGAATCAAAAATCTATTTTTGCGTTTTTTATTTAGCATAATCACGGACAATAGATCGTGATATGCGATTTGAACTTTGAATCTCAAAAGACATAATACTCTGATGGTCTCATCTTGTCAATAGTTGGAAATTATTTTTGATGAGTTAGAGTTTTTTTGTTTTCTGGTTTAGCAATATTGATTGTTAGCTTGCCTTTCTTAGAGCCAACCTTGATTGTATCACCTGCATCAACTTTACCCATTAGGAGTTGTTCACTGACAGGATCTTCAATTTCTCTTTGGATGGTTCTTCTCATTGGACGAGCACCATATTCTGGATTGTAGCCATCTTTAACTAAATCATTGTAGGCTGTTGGAGAAATTACTAACTTGATATCTCTTTCAGCTAAACGTTTTTCAAGATTGCTACTCATAATCTTAGCAATTGCTTTAAGCTGTTCTTTGTTCAAAGCCTTGAAGACGATTGTTTCATCAACACGGTTCAAGAATTCTGGGCGGAAGAACTTCTTCATTTCAGCGTCGATACGTTCTTGCATTTCTTTGAAGTCATCATGAACGTCTTTAGCACCAAAACCAACTTCTTTTTCTTCATTCAAGGCTCTAGCACCTAAGTTAGAAGTCATGATGATAATAGTATTTCTGAAATCGACTTTGCGTCCTTTAGCATCCGTTAAAATACCATCGTCAAGAACTTGCAATAAGATATTAAAGACATCTGGATGTGCCTTTTCAACTTCATCTAGTAGAACAACTGAATAAGGTTCATTTCTAACTTTCTCAGTCAATTGTCCACCTTCATCGAAACCAACATAGCCTGGAGCTGAACCAATCAATTTAGAAGTACTGTATTGTTCCATGTATTCAGACATATCAACCCGAATCATATTGTCTTCTGAACCAAACATAACTTCAGCGATTGACTTAGCCAATTCAGTTTTACCAACACCAGTAGGTCCTAAGAACATAAATGAACCAATTGGACGATTTGGATCCTTCATACCACTTCTAGCACGACGAATAGCACGAGATACGGCACTGATGGCTGTATCTTGGCCAATAACACGTTTGTGAAGTTCTTTTTCAAGGTTAAGCAATTTCTCACTTTCCTTACGAGTGATTTGTTTAACCGGAACTCCAGTCCATTCAGCAATTACCTCAGCAATGTCATCGGCTGTAACTACCGGTTTCTTGCTAGTAGATTTCTTGTTTTTGAGCTTAGCAAGTTGTGCTTGAACGTTTTGTTCCTCTTCACGAATCTTGGCAGCTTTCTCAAAATCTTGATCCAAGATGGCGTTGTTTTTATCGTTAATCAATTTCATGGATTGATCAGTCAATTCTTCCAACTTATTATTCTTGGATACATTGTGGATTCTAACCTTAGCAGATGCTTCATCCATCAAATCAATAGCCTTATCAGGTAAGAAACGATTTGTTAGATAACGAGTTGAGAGACGAACGGCTGCTTCAACTGCTTCATCAGAAATAGTTAGACCATGATGTTGTTCATATCTAGGACGCAAACCATCCAGAATCTTAACAGAATCTTCGGCACTAGGTTCTTCAACATAAACTTTAGCAAAACGACGTTCCAAAGCTGTATCTTTTTCAATGTATTTTTGGTATTCATTTGAAGTTGTTGCACCGATCAATTGCAATTCGCCACGAGCTAGGGCTGGCTTCAAAATATTAGAAGCATCAATAGCACCCTCAGCACCACCGGCACCGATTAAGGTATGCAATTCATCAATAAATAAAATTACGTGCTTATCTTCATAAATTTCTTGGATAACTTTTTTAAGTCGATCTTCAAACTCACCACGATACTTAGTACCAGCAACTAATGAACCCATATCAAGCATCATGATACGCTTGTTTTGCATATCAAAAGGAACTTCTTTTTTGACGATACTAATAGCTAATCCTTCAGCAATAGCAGTTTTACCAACACCAGGTTCACCTACTAAAACAGGGTTGTTCTTAGTACGACGACTAAGAATCTGGATAGTTCTTTCGACTTCTTTTTGACGACCGATAACAGGATCGATTTGATTGTCTTTAGCCATCTTCGTCAAGTCACGAGCTAATGAATCGAGTGTAGGCGTACCACCCTTTCCTTTAGCTTGTCCTTGAGTTTTTCTTTGTTTATCAGATAAATTGGCCGCAAATCCACGACGAGCTGCCTTGTTAGACATTCCCATCTTAGAAAGAAGCAATGATTTAGTCTTGGCTAGACTAAGTCCTAAGTTAACTAAAATTCTATTCGCTAAATTATCAGCGTCATCAAGAATTGCTAACAAAATGTGTTCAGTTCCGACACGATTTGACTTGTATACGTCGGAAACTTCTTGGGCTGCACTTAAAATTAATTGTCCCTTAGGAGAATATGGTAGATAAATTCCTTTAGCAGTATTAGATGAGACATCCCCATAACCTGTCAGATGTTCAATCTCCTCTTCAACATCTCGATCACTTACAGCTAGATCTCTCAAAGTAATACCGGCAATACCATCATTTTCCATTGTTAGACCAAGTAAAATATGCTCAGTTCCAACAGCATTGTGATGAAATGCTTTAGCACGTTCTTGAGCTAAAACAAGTGCATTCTTGGCGCTTTCGGTAAATACTTTGTCCATTAACGTTACCTCTACTTTTTAAGTGTCTGTTTAGAAAGTATAATTGTGTTTTCAAAAAAAGCAATTAATTTAACTTATTCACTTCAAATTAATAATAAAATTCAATTACCTTACTAATAATTGTTCTCAATTAGAATCCTAACACATTCCTGAAGTTAATATAGGAATTTTAGATTGCCTTTTTGAACAATTCTTAGAGAACGAAAAAAGGTAATCAATTCTTTATCAGAATTAATTACCCTTTTTTACTTTCAAATTCTCTGAAGCGGAAGACGGGATTCGAACCCGCGACCCCCACCATGGCAAGGTGATGTTCTACCACTGAACTACTTCCGCATTATGTAAATGCCGACTAGAGGATTCGAACCTCCGACCCCCTGTTTACAAGACAGATGCTCTGCCAACTGAGCTAAGTCGGCATTATGCCAAACAACATTTAACATAATACACATAAATCAATCTTTTTGCAAGACTAATTTAATACGGGTGAAAGGACTTGAACCTTCATGTCCAAAGGACACTAGAACCTAAATCTAGCGCGTCTGCCAATTCCGCCACACCCGCAAAAAAACTTAATAAATCCACTAAGCATTTTGCTTAATGGAGGATACAGGGATCGAACCTGTGACCTCCTGCTTGTAAGGCAGATGCTCTCCCAGCTGAGCTAATCCTCCATAGTGTTTCTCGTTTGAAACAACTATATTAGTATACCTTTTGCCTATAAAAGTTGTCAACGAAAATTTTTTATTTTTTTGATTAGATTATGAGAGTACAAAAAAAGCCAGACCAACGGCCTAGCTTTAGTTTAATTATTCTTCATTATTAGTATTATCTTCAGGTCTCATAGTTGGGAACAAGATGACATCACGAATTGATGGTGCATCAGTTAACAACATAACTAATCTATCAATACCAATACCTAGTCCACCAGTTGGTGGCATACCATATTCCATGGCTTCAACGTAATCGTTATCGATGTGTTCAGCTTCGTCATTACCATTTTCACGTTCCTTAGCTTGTGCTTCAAAACGTTGCTTTTGATCGATTGGATCATTCAATTCTGTAAAGGCATTTCCATATTCATGACCGAGAATGTAAACTTCAAAACGATCAGTGAAGTTAGGATTTTCTTTGTTCTTCTTAGCCAAAGGTGAAACTTCAAGTGGATATTCATAAATGAATGTTGGTTCCTTCAAAGTATCTTCAACAAATTCTTCAAAGAATTCAGCGATGATGTGACCAACACCCCAGAAGTTTTCGTAATGAACACCTTTTTCATCAGCTATTTTTCTAGCTTCTTCCAAAGTCATATCTTGACTAAAGTCGACTCCAGTTTGTTCTTTGATAGCATCAACCATCTTGAGACGTCTGAAAGGTTTGCTCAAATCAATTTCTTCGCCTTGGTAACTAACGATTTGTGTACCATTAGCTTTTTGAGCGGCATGTCTAAAGATTCCTTCGACTTCTTTCATAACATCAGTCATATCCCAGTATGCAGCATATGTTTCCAATGATGTAAATTCAGGGTTGTGTTGTGTATCCAAACCTTCATTACGGAAAGCTCTACCGATTTCATAAACACGTTCGAAACCACCAACGATCAATCTCTTCAATGGCAATTCCAAAGCGATGCGAAGATACATTTGCATATCCAAAGCATTGTGGTGTGTGATAAATGGACGGGCACTGGCACCACCAGCTTGAGTATTTAGAACAGGAGTTTCAACTGATAAGAAGCCTTCGTTATCCAAATATTCACGAACAGCTGAGATAATCTTGGTACGTTTCTTGAAACGATCGAAACTATCTTGATTGGCAATCAAGTCCAAATATCTTTGACGATAAATTTGTTCAACATTAGTCAAACCATGGAATTTATCAGGCAATGGACGTAATGACTTGGCTAACATTGTAACGTGTGTAGCCTTTACCGTTAATTCACCCATATCTGTCTTCATGATTTCACCGTGGATACCTAGATGATCACCGATATCAGCACGTTTGAAGATGTGATAGTTTTCTTCGCCGACAACATCTTTTCTAACGTAGATTTGAATCTTGCCACTTCTATCACGTAGATCAGCAAAGCCAACTTTACCTTTACCACGTTTTGACATCATACGACCAGCAATTACGCAAGGTAAGTCTTGTTCTTCAAGAACTTCCTTGTCTTCGTCACCGTATTTGTCATGAATTTCTTGTGCCAAAGCAGTTCTTTCAAATCTAGAACCGAATGGATCGACACCTTCATCATAAAGTTCTTGAAGCTTTTCACGTCTGACCCTTAGTTGGTCATTCATGACTCTCTTCTTCTTGATCTCTTCTTTTGTTGGTTGCTTCTTGTTATTTTCGTTACTCAAAATTTTTCCCCCTGTCTACTGATTTTTGTAGATTTCGCTTCTCTTGCTTCATAACTTTCAACAAATTGATCTAGCGTATCGAACACTGCTTGCATGGAGTCTTCTTCCATTACTTTAGCACGAGTTCTAACTGCACGGGGAATCCCCTTTAGATAATATGCTGCTTGTTGACGAAATTCTGGAACACCAACATGCTCACCTTTTAAGTCTACCAGACGTTGGAGTTGAAGTTTAGCTATATTAATTTTTTCTGCCACAGTTGGTTCTGGCAAAAGCTCACCAGTCTCCAAATAATGATTCATGGCATTCAATCTCCACAAATTACCTAAAACTGCTCGACCAACCATCACTGCATCAGCTCCGACTTGATCTAGCATATATTTAGCATCTTGTGGCGTTTTAACATCACCATTGCCCATAAAGGGAATCGAAATTTGTTGAGCCACTTCATGTAAAAGTTCCCAATCAGAATGTCCAGAATACATTTGAGCCTTTGTTCGACCATGCATGGCAATAGCACTAGCTCCAGCTTCTTGAGCTGCCAAGGCATTTTCAACAGCTAAGATATGGTCACTATCCCAACCAGTTCGCATTTTTACCGTTAACGGCTTATCAATCGCTGAACTGACTGCTTTGATTGCCTTATATAGCTTATCAGGGTCTTGCAACCATGTAGAACCAGCACCTGTTTTGGTGACTTTCTTGACTGGACATCCCATATTGATATCAATAATATCAGCACCAGTATTTTCGGCAACGAATCTAGCTGCATTGACTAATGTCTCTGTATTGCCACCAAAAACTTGGATACTTACAGGATGTTCTTTAGGATCAACGAACAGCATGCCTAAAGTTTTAGCATTATGATATTTGATACCTTCGCCACTGATCATTTCACAAACGACCAAACCGGCGCCAAATTCCTTTGCTGTTACTCGAAAAGCAGAATTAGTAACACCTGCCATTGGAGCAACGACGATTTGGTTCGGTATCGTCACATTGCCTATTTTCCATTCCATACATTTACCTCTGATCATTTCCTACAACGTCAAATAATAACAAATTATCTATTAACATGGCAAATATGATTAACCTTGTTGAGCAATAATCTCTTTTAGATCGGCTTCACTAAATTGATACTTGTTGCCACAGAATTTGCAGACTGCTTCGGCACCATGATTTTCTTTGATCATATTTTCCAACTCAGACTTTTGTAAAGTTGCTAATGACTTAGAAAATCTTTCTTTGGAACAATCGCACTTGAATCCAACTGGCATTTCTTCCAGATACTTCATTTCAATACCATTCATGACTTTTTCCATAATATCTTTATTACTCAAGCCCTCATTCAAAAGAGTTGATAAATTAGGAATAGTTTTCAAGTTAGCTTCGATTTTGGCAATATCTTTATCACTAGCACCAGGAAGCGTTTGAACTAAGAAACCACCCGCAGCACCAACAGTCTCATTAGGTGTCACAAAAACTGAAACACCAATAGCTGAAGGAATTTGCTCAGATTTAGCCATATAGTAAGCAAAGTCCATGCCGATTTCTCCTGAAACTAAAGGAACTGAACCTGTAAAAGGAGCTTTTAAATGTAAATCTTTAGTAATGCTTAAAGTACCATTTGTACCAACAGCTGCTTTGACGTTAATATGGCCATCTTCTCTTGCCTTCAAGCTGATATGTGGGTTAGTAATATAACCTTTAACATAGCCTTTAGCATTGGCATCAACCACAATTGCACCAACAGGACCATTGCCTTGAATACGGGTCGTTAATACTTCATCTTCCTTCAAAGTCGAAGTTGCAACGAGCATTGAACCAATCAAAGTTCTTCCAAGAGCAGCACTGGAATTTCTCCAAGTGTCGTGTCTTTTTTGAGCTTCTTGAACGGTTTGTGTAGCATTAACAACGTAAGCTCTAAACTTACCGTTAGTTGAAACAGCTTTTGTTAATGTATCTGTCATATTTATTTCCTCCGTTCAAAAAAGCGACTCCATAAGAGTCGCTTTTTCTTATATTATTAATTATCACTATTATTATCTTTATTGCTATCTGAATTACTATCAGAATTTTCTGTTGAATCATTTGTATCGGATGAATCAGTCTTTGATTGTTCATCTTTTTCTGAAGGGAATGTAGTATCATCAGCAGTTGTTTCTGATTTAGCATTTTCTTCTTTATTTGATTCTTCAGCTTTTTGTTTGGCGGCATCTTTTGCTTCAGCAGCTTTCTTAGCTTCTTCAAAAGTAGCAGCACTTTCACTTGGGAATTCTTGGTTAGCATCATTGGCAGGCATCTTACCTGTCTTGTACAAGCTCAAGATTTCCTTTTCATCAAGTGTTTCATACTTCAACAAGGCTTCGGCAATAATCTTATGTTGTTCACGGTGTGTTTCAAGAATTTCTCGAGCACGTTCGTGATCTTCATCGATAATGCGTTTAACTTCTTGGTCAATAGCTTTAGCAGTGTCTTCAGAATATGAAGGCAATTGACGATAGTTACCACCACTGAATGGTTGTCCATTCTTTTCAAGTTGAACGGTACCAAGTTTGTCTGTCATACCATATTCAGTAACCATAGTACGGGCAATTTGAGTAGCTTGCTCGAAGTCATTTGAAGCACCGGATGATGGTTGACCAACAATCAACTCTTCAGCTGTACGTCCACCAAGCAAACCAGTAATTTGTTCATTCAATTCTTTCTTAGTAGCAAGGTTTTGATCATCCTTAGGAAGCATGATAGCGTAACCGCCGGCACGTCCACGAGGAACGATTGTAACTTTTCTAACTACTCGAGAATCACTCAAGACTAAACCAATCAATGCGTGTCCAGCTTCGTGATAAGCAACCGTATGACGTTCTTTTTCAGGAACAACACGGTTTCTCTTAGCAGGACCAGCAATAACACGATCCTCAGCTTCATCAAGGTCAGTTGGATCAATCTTTTGCTTACCACGTCTTGCCGCAACTAAGGCAGCTTCGTTAAGTAAGTTTTCAAGGTCAGCACCAGCAAAACCTGGAGTTTGTTGAGCAATAGCTTTCAAATCAACATCATCTGTGAATGGTTTATTCTTAGCATGAACTTTAAGAATAGCTTCACGACCCTTGACGTCTGGACGACCAACAAGGATTTTTCTATCAAAACGACCTGGACGTAATAGCGCTGGATCAAGCACATCGGAACGGTTAGTAGCAGCCATAACGATAACACCTTCGTTACCAGTAAATCCATCCATTTCAATCAATAATTGGTTAAGCGTTTGTTCACGTTCATCATTACCACCACCGGTACCGGAACCACGTTGACGACCGACGGCATCAATTTCATCAATAAAGATGATTGATGGAGCGTCTTTTTTGGCGTTTTCGAACAAATCACGAACACGTGATGCACCAACACCAACGAACATTTCAACGAAGTCTGAACCAGAGATTGAATAGAACGGAACTTTAGCTTCACCAGCAACAGCCTTAGCTAGTAAAGTTTTACCAGTCCCGGGAGGACCCTCAAGAAGAACACCTGATGGGATTCTGGCACCCAAAGAAACGAATTTTCTTGGATCTTTTAGAAATTCAACAACTTCAACAAGTTCTTGTTTTTCTTCTTCTGCACCGGCAACATCAGAAAATCTAACTTTATTTTTCTTTGGATCTTGAGGTTTAACTTTGGATTTACCGAAGTTCATTACACGGTTAGCACCGCCACCTTGGCCTCCTCGACCCATCATTGCAAAGATTATAAAGAAGAATAATGCAAACGGAACAATCACCGTCAAAATCAAAGAAATCCATTGACCGGACTGTGATTTAGGAGCTGCAGTCGTCTTAACTCCCTTTGCAGTCGCAGCGTTATTGATTCTCTTTAACGTATCATTGTTAGGCAAAACAGTTGAACTAAATGAAGTTACTTCACTAGAACCAGTGTTTTGAGAACGGCTAAATAATGACACGGAACGTGTAGTATCAGCCTTTTGAGCTTTCTTGTATTCACCAGTAACTTGATAAGCCCCTCCGATAGGTTCCAATTTGAAACTCTTCACTTTGCCTTGCTTCAATTGTGTGATGAATTGGTCTTGACTTAATGTCTTTGATTGGTCTGAGGATTGACCACCAGCAAACCAACTTGCCGCAAGAACCAAAACAACAAAGAGCAAGATGTAAAACAGGCTATTGTTAATTAACCTATTTCGATTATTTTTCATACATTTCCTCCTAATTACTTAGACGTTACATATTGTAACATTGGTGAACATTAACACAATAATAATTGTAACTCTATCTAAATTATTTTGTACTATATACGTCTGGTTTTAAAACTCCAACATAAGGTAAATTACGATATTGCTCATTATAATCCATTCCATAACCAACAACGAATTCATCGGGAATTTGTACACCAATATAATCGACGTCGACATGTTTGATTCTTCGAGCAGGCTTATCCAAAAAGGAAACTATTTTAATTGAGTTGGCATGTCTAGCATTAAACAACTCAGTCAATCTATCCAATGTATAGCCAGTATCGATAATATCTTCAACAATAACTACATCACGTCCACGTAATGGCGTATCCAAGTCCTTAATAATTCTAACGTCACCAGTTGACATCGTATTTTCGCCACCGTAACTAGAAACATCCATGAAGTCATATTCCATTTTAATATCGATATTTTTAACCAAATCCATCATAAACATTGCCGCACCACGCAAGATACATACAAACAACGGATTCTTACCACGATATTCCTCAGTTAATTCTTTTCCCAAACGAGCATTAGCCTTTTGGATCTCTTCTTTCGAAACCAAAATCTTTTCGATATCTGAATTCATTCTTTTACCTCAACAAAGTTAATTTTGTAATGTTTATTACCTTTTTTTAAATAATCACTCATATTATAAATTTTTTCAACCCAAACTATCTGATTATCAAATAATAAAACTAAATAATTTTTACGTTTATATTCTGGTATTTTTTCGTTAATAAATCGTTTGCTCAATTTTTGATGTTTGCCATTTGATAAAAGCAACTTATCTCCATCACGGCGAGTTCTCAATGTGATTTTTTGAGGAATTTTATCAACGACCAAAGTGCCCGAATCGTCATCAGTAATTTTTAGTTTTTTCCCATTAAAGGTAACGACTTGATTTAGTTTAACATCAATTGCTTCAAGATTAGCTTGTGTAGCCTTTTTTATAACAAACTGATTGTAAGTACGAATAAAGCGCCAAGACTCTTCTAAATCAACTGACGCATTGCTTTGATTGCCAGTCAAGACTTCAATAATTTGGTCGATTTGACGATTGCTGATAGAAATATCTAATTGTCGCTTCGTAAAGAAGTTCCCCCAAAATAAAGTCTGTTGATCTTTATCTAATTGCAAAACGGGTTTTACTTGCCCAATAATTTGCTGGGAATTTTCCTTTAGATCCATTGCTCGTTCGATTGAAACAAATTGACGCTTCGCCAGATTGATCAAGGCAGTTAATTGTTGATCAAAAAAGCGAAAGTGACTCAACAATTGCCCGTTTTCCTTTTGCAATTCTGGAAAAATATTGTTTCTCAAACGATTACGCATAGTTATGTTATCAAAATTAGTTTCATCTTGAACATGATTTATATCATGGATATCTGCGTATTCAGCTAATTGCCGCTTTGAGAAATCTAACAATGGTCGAACAATTTGTCCCATTCCAAAAGGACGTTGTTCTTTTAAGCTAACGACTTCATACGCATTACCTGATCGAATCAGTTTCATCAGGATATTTTCTGCTAAATCATTATTGTGATGGGCTGTCAACAAGGTATCAAAATTGCCTTTTATCATGACCTTTTTAAAAAAATCATAGCGAAAACTTCTAGCTGCAGCTTCCATTCCAACATCTTTTGGTTTTTTGCGCCACTTAGTAGTAAAAAATCGATAGCCATTTTCAACACAGTAATCTTTGACAAATTTTACTTCGCTGGCACTTTCTGGTCTCAAATTATGATCAACATCAACTACGGCAAAATTATCCGGATTTAAAATTCTGCTAACAATATGCAACAAAACCATCGAGTCTACGCCACCAGAAACTGCTACTAAGATTTTGTTAGCTTGGTAACGTTGAAGTTTTTGACGCAAGGTTCCTAACAATTTATTGTCTAATTCCATACTTGCCTCCACTGAAATAAAAAAGGTTGAGACTAAGTCCCAACCATATAAAATTATTAGCTACGGCGTCCACCACGGCCACCACGTTTGCCTTCAGTGTTTTTCTTTAAAATACTTAGTCGTTCTTCACTTTCTTTCATGAAGCCTGACATCATATCATCAAAGCTTTCTTGCTTACGTTGTGGTTTTCTTTCATTACGCTCATGTGAACGATGTGAATGATACTTTGGCTTAGGTTTGTCTGACGCTTGTTTAATTGAAAGTGCAATTTTATGATTTCTTTCACCAAGAACTAAAACTTTCACTGTATCGCCAATGCTTAGCACATCATGAATATCTTTAACGTATCCATCGGCAATTTCACTGATGTGCACCATTCCGCTTTGTCCTTCTCCTAGGTCAACGAATGCCCCAAAATTTGTAATTCCAGTAACTTTGCCTTCTGTTTTAGCTCCTACTTCAACTGTCATCTAATTAAAAAAAATTCCTTTCCCTATTTTTGAATCGTAGTGGTTTTTACATCATCTGGCAAATTATAAATTTGTTCGCCCGGTTTGCTATACATGTACTTTTCACGAATGTATTTTTCCAAATAATTCGTGTTATGAAGTTGGCTTACTTCAAGCTTTAAATCCCGTTGCGTGGATTTTTGCTTATCAAGCTTTTGCTTGCTAACTTCAATTTGTTCCATTGTATTAGTGTAAGTTCGGTGCGCATTAAAAATTTGAACGCCAAAGACAGTCAAAATAATCACAAAAATAATTCCTATCATCAAGATACGTCGACGATGAACTTTCTTGACGTAATTCTTGCGATGATTAGGAGTTTGAGATTTCTTTGGCTGTAAGACTGAAACGTTGGAATTTAATTTACGTACTTCCATACCACTACTCCCCTAGAAATGATTACCTTGAGTATAACAAGTTTAAGCAATTATTTGAATAATAAAATCGTTAATTTTAATCTATTTCTAATTTTTGATTAGACTTCTTCGTACATATCAGCTGATTCATTTTTCTTAGTTGTATCTTTGGTGTTAAGAATTCTAATTTTCATAGTTCTTTCTCCAAAGTGCAATTCTAATACATCCCCGACACCAACATCAGTAGACGATTTGGCTACACGGTCATTGATAGTGGCACGGCCATTATCGGCAAACTCCTTAGCAACAGTTCTTCTTTTAATAATACGGCTTACTTTTAAAAACTTATCTAGTCTCATAATTAATCCTCAATTCTCATAAATTTGATGAGATATTTACCCATCGGCAAAATCTCCCATTCTTCTTTAGTTAACATTCGCCAATGTTTGGATAGTTTTAAATAAACTAACGCTCCAATGGGAATGGCAATAATATTTAAAATCACACTGTGAACTCGTGTCATTGTTGTACCAACAGCAAACAAGCTGACAATAATTTTGACGATGATGGCCATTACTAATCCTGCCTTGATCAAATTAAAAATAAATTGTTTGTCTAAAGATAAAAACTCACGGTTGAAACCATAAATAATCAAAATTCCAAACAAAATTACGCATTCACTCAAGACGGTTGCCATAGCCCCACCAGCAATTCCATATTTTGGAATTAAAATAACATTCAAAGCTGCCTTAGTTACTAATGACATGCCAAACAATACCAATTTATGAATATTTTTTTCATCATCACTACTAGTTATTGCAATCAACAAATTGATCAGCGACACAATCAAAATCGACAGCATATAAATGCCCAAAGTCTTTGAGCCATTCATATCAGTGAACAACATTGTATTGATTTGAGGCATCAGAGCAATTAATCCAGCTGTTTCTGCCACCGAAAGCCACAAACAAACGCGAACCATCTTTTGAATCGTCGCTTGATTTTGTTTTACTCTATTTGTTTCCTTTAATTGCGGCATGATTGTGGAAACAAACGACAATGAAATAACGATTCCCAATTGTAATAGTGGTTGTCCACGATCAAAAATTCCTTTTTGAATTTCTGCTTGGGTCAACGAAATCCCCGAGTGCATCAATAAACGTAACATTGAAAAGGAATCAATAAATTGATAAAAAATCGTAATTCCGGTAAAGACAATAATCAACAATATCTCCAAAGCCAATCCATGTTCTAGTTTGATCTTCCCATCGCTAGTAACTTCTTCGATTCGGTGATGCTTTTGAAAAGTTTTTATCAAAATAATTACTGCCAAAATTCCACCAATAAAAGCTCCGGCATTAGCAATTGATCCCATTTGATAAACATTTAAAATTCCATGTCCGAACAAAATTGCACTCGTAATAATGACCACGATCCGCAAAAATTGTTCACTGACTTGTGAAATTGCACTCGGCGTCATCAATAAGTCACTTTGAAAATAGCCACGTAAACTAGCTTCAAAAGGCACTAGTAAGAACGTCAAAGCGACCATTCTCACTTCTAAATAAAGTTGTGGATCTCCCATCAAAAAAGCTAAGTATCGAGATGACATCCACAATAATCCAGTCACAACGACACAACTGATTGATAAAAGTATAAAAGTTTTTTTCAATAAATTGTGCTTAGCAGCCAGTGAATCTTGTTGAGCGATGGTTTTTGAAATAACCACCGGCAACCCAGATAAAGCTAAAACCGAGAATATCCCGTAAATTGGATAAACTTGTTGATAAATAAAATAACCACGATCCCCAACAATGTTTTGCAATGGAATCCGATAAATGGCACTCAATAGCTCAGAGAACAATGAGGCAATAGTCAGAATCCAGGTCCCCTTAATAGCCCTAGACACTTCTTTTTGCATATTAATTTTTAATTTTTTCTTTCTTTAATTTATCAAAACCTTCAGCCATCTTTTGGGCAAAAGTTTCAAGTTGTTGGAACCACTCAGATTTATCAACACTCTTTGAATCCAAAGTCATCTTAAATTCATCATTCTTGTCACTGACTTTAGCCTTCATAGTCGTATTACTCAAAAACTTAAAGACTAAATCGCCAGTTAAATAATCATTGGCTTTTTTATCGAATTTAATCGTAATAGAACCATTTCTCATAATGACGCTCTTAACTAATGATTCATCGAATGAATTCTTTAGCAAACTGATGTCTAACAAATTAGCGACTTCTTGAGGATATTTACCAAAACGATCCAACAACTCGGACTTAACTTCTTGATAATTTTCCAAAGAATCAATCTGTCTGATTCGCTTGTATAATTCAACTTTTTGACGTTGATCACTGATGTAATCATTTGGTAAATAAGCCTCGACAGCCAAATTAACTTCAGAGTTGGTCTTTTCAGCTTTCGTATGACCACGCTTTTTAGCAACAGCATCATTTAACATCTGCGTGTATAAGTCAAATCCAACCGAATCGATGAAACCGTGTTGTTGTTTACCAAGCAAATTACCGGCACCACGAATCGACAAGTCACGCATGGCAATCTTGAATCCAGAACCTAATTCCGTAAAATTCTTAATCGCTTCAAGACGTTGTTCGCCGACCTCAGTTAAAACTTTGTTTGGACGATACATCAAGTAAGCATAGGCTACTCGACTGGAACGACCTACTCGACCTCTGATTTGATAAAGCTGTGACAAACCATAGCGGTCCGCATTTTCAACAATCAAAGTATTGGTATTTGGCATGTCGACACCAGTTTCAATAATAGTAGTCGTTACCAAAACATCATATTCACCGTTCAAATAGTCAGCAATTACGCCTTCCATCTGAGTTTCATTCATCCGCCCATGAGCAGTCGCAATTCTCGCATCAGGTACTAAAGCCTGTAATTGTTCAGCCACTTGATCCATGTCTTCAACTCGATTGTGCAAATAAAAGACTTGTCCACCACGAGCCATTTCTCGTTTGATAGCACCCGCAATGACTTCGTAATTTTGTTCCATCACATAAGTTTGGACTGGATAACGATTACTAGGAGCTGTTTCAATCAAAGAAAGATCACGTACACCTAGCATCGACATATTCAACGTTCTAGGAATTGGTGTGGCTGTTAAAGTCAAGACATCAACATTGGCTTTTAGCTGTTTAATTTTTTCCTTGTGCTTAACGCCAAAACGTTGTTCCTCATCAATGATCAAAAGTCCAATATCATTGAATTTAACGTCCTTTGACAACAAACGATGCGTTCCGACAATGATATCTAACTGACCATCAGCTAATTGTTCAATCGTTTCCTTACTTTGTTTTCTAGTTTGAAAACGTGACAAAATACCAATGTTAACAGGAAATCCTTCGAAGCGTTCCTTCATAGTTTCGTAATGTTGTTGAACTAATAAAGTCGTTGGTGCTAAGAAGACAACTTGTTTGCCAGCCTCAACAGCTTTAAAGGCAGCTCTTAAAGCTACTTCAGTCTTACCAAAACCAACATCCCCGACTAACAAACGATCCATTGGATGAGGTTTTTCCATATCACGTTTGATTTCGTCGATTGAACGCAATTGATCCGGTGTTTCTGGATAAGGAAAAGCATTGTCGAAATCATGTTGCATCGAGTCATCTTTTGGAAAAGCAAAACCTTTTTCAGCTTCACGCTTAGCATACAAATCAATCAAATCATCAGCAATATCTTCAATGTTAGATTGAACTTTACGTTTAGTCTTTTGCCATTCATTGCCACCTAATTTATTGATTCTAGGTGATTTACCTTCGGCAGAAACATACTTTTGTACCATGTCCAATTGCGTAACAGGAATGAACAAACGCCCGTCGTCACGATACTCGATTGTAATATAATCTTGATGTTTACCGTCGACTTCCATTGTCTGCATACCGACGAATTTACCAATACCATGATTGACGTGAACAACGTAGTCGCCTGGCTTTAATTCGTTATAACTCTTCAATCTTTCTGCATTAGCCAAAGTTTGATGACGACGCTTCTTAGGTTGACGGTTAAACAATTCTTTTTCTGTAATTACCGCTAATTTTTCTTCTGGCATTTCAAAACCGGAACTCAAACTAGCATTCATGATTTGCGTTTGATCAGCAATCACTTTATCTTCAGTCGTCAACGTAGCTTTGATGCCAAAGTCGGTCAAAGTATTATTGATAGCATCGATTCTTTTTTCGTTACTTATAGCTAAAATTACGGTATATTCTTGCTTTTGCCAACGTTCTACTTCAGATTTTAAAAGAGGCATTTGACTGAAGAACTGTTGCATTGAACGAACAGAGACATCTTGCAATTGATTCAGACGCATCCGCCCCATACCTTGTTGAAAAGCCGACAAATAGATTTGTCCATGGAGATATTTTTTAATATTTTCCACAAAGTTTTGACGAATTTTTTGTTCAGGCAAAGCTTTCCCAAATTCCAACTGACTGGCTAACCATGATTCGTTTTCAGACCGATTGTCGTTAGATTGTTCGATCAAACGATTGTACTCATCAAAAATCACCAAATCATCAGCTTGCAAATAATCTAATAGACTATTGGGAGTTTCAAAAACGTAATCAGCAATTCGACCAATATTTTCTGGACGCATTCCTTCAGACAACTCGGCAATTGTTTGTCCAAAAGAAATCTCCAAATTATCTTTGATATCTTTATCGTCGGTCGAAGTTAATTGCTTTTGATAGCTCTTCTGCAGCTTATCCAAAGCTTTAATGACTTGCTCATCTGTTACAATTCGGTCCTTAGCAGGAAGTACTTCAATCTTTTCTAACGTATCCATGCTACGTTGCGTTTCAGTATCGAAGAATTTAATTTTTTCTACTTGATTGCCAAAAAAATCGATTCGGACTGGATTATCTACTGTCAAAGGATAAATGTCGACAATATCCCCACGGATAGCAAAATCCCCGGGTTTAGCAACCAATTTTTCTTTAACGTAACCCATTTGGACAAATTCTTGATTTAAGTCTTCCAAATCGTATTCTTCGTCAACTTTAATTTTTAGTTGAGCTGATTTGAACAATTCTGGCGTCGATAATTCATACTCCAAGCCGGATACTGACGTCACTAAAATTCCCGGTTCATCGCTGATCAAAAAACTCAAAGAATCAATTCTCTGGCTTAATTCATCTGGTGAACTAGTAGCTAACTCAGTTGAAATTGATTCTTCAACTGGAAAAATATGGACAATATCACTGTCTAACAAATTCAAATCATCATAAATTTTATTGGCATGAAAATTCGTATTTTCCACGATCAATAATTTTTTACCCGTTTTCCTTAATGCTTCCAATGCAAAAAGGGAAATCGTTGATCCCGTCAAGCCGGTTAAGACATTTTTCGTCTCTGGCTTAACTTGATTAATAAATTCCCCAAGGTCGAGCTTATTCGTTATGAAATTTATTAAATTCAATTTTTGCCCCCTTTTATAATTCTAATTGTATTTATTCATTAACTGATCAGCAGTACTGCCACTGACCCAATCCTTAACCATATCAACAGCTTTATCGATTCCAGACAAAGCTACTGGCTCTTGATCCTTAGAAAATGGCGTCAAAACCCAGTTGACAACGGTTTGTTTATCAGGATGCTGTATACCAATTTTAATACGATTGAAGTCTTTGGTACCTACAGCTGAGATTATACTCTTAATACCATTGTGACCACCAGCAGAACCCTTCGTTCTTAATCGAACTTTACCAATTGGCATATCAAGATCGTCTTGAATAACCATCAATTCATCAGTTCTAATTTGGTAGTAGCCCATCAAAAATTTTACCGCTCTACCTGATTCATTCATAAACGTTAAAGGTTTAACAAGGAAAACTGTCTCGCCATCAACTTTAAATTTACAGTATTGTGCTTCAAAATCTTTTTTCATTTGTGTTTGACCGTATTCGTTCATCAATCTATCAATAGTCATAAAGCCCATATTATGCTTCGTACGATCATATTTCTTACCTGGATTACCTAAGCCAACAATTAGTTTCATATTATTAATACCTCATTTCGAACTTACATTATATCATTTAAAAAATACTAAATTTTCACTTTTTTCACAATCAGCTTGTTTATTTACCCAAATTATTTGTATAATGGGTCAGGAACATATTATTTTCGAAGGGATGATATTTTATAATGACAACTCCAACAAACGAAAAGAACCATCAAAAAGTACTTCTAGTTGGTGACGGTGCCGTAGGTTCAACATTTGCTTACGCCATGACACTTCAAGGTATTGCACAAGAACTTGTTATCTGTGATATCGCTAAAGATAAGATCAAGGGTGATGCAATGGATCTTGCTGATGCAATTCCATTCTCATATCCAAAGAACATTCACGCTGGTGAATATTCAGATGCTAAGGATGCTGATATCGTAGTTATCACAGCCGGCGCTCCACAAAAACCAGGTGAAACAAGACTTGACCTAGTTAACAAGAACTTGAACATCTTGAAGACAATCGTTGATCCTATCGTTGAATCAGGATTCAATGGTATCTTCGTAGTTGCTGCTAACCCAGTTGATATCTTGACATACGCTACTTGGAAACTTTCAGGCTTCCCTAAGGAACGTGTAATTGGTTCAGGTACATCACTAGATACTGCTAGACTACAAAAATTCGTTGGTGAAGAATTAAACGTTGACCCTCGTTCAGTTAATGGTTACATCATGGGTGAACACGGTGATTCAGAATTTGCTGCATGGTCACACTTAACTGTTGGTGGCGTTACAATGGCAGAATGGATGGAAAAACACCCAGAAATCACAAAAGATACTCTAGACAAGATCTACAAGAAGACTGTTAACGCAGCTTACGACATTATCAATACTAAGGGTGCTACATTCTATGGTATCGGTACTGCTCTTGCTAGAATCTGTAAAGCATTGCTTGCTGACGAAAGCACAGTATTACCATTATCAAACATGATGACTGGTCAATACGGCGTTTCAGACATTTACATTGGTTCACCTGCAATCATCAACCGTAAAGGTCTACAACAAATCATCGAAGTTCCATTAAACGATGAAGAATCAGCACAAATGAAGAAATCAGCTGCAGAACTTGAAAAGATCCTTAAGGATGGATTCGAAGCAACTGGTATCGAAGGTCGTCAATAATCTATTGATTACCGATCAAAAAAAGCTTGAGACAAATGAATAATTTGTTTCCAGCTTTTTTTTTATCCCGAATTACTGTATTATTAATTCAATTATAGTTAGATTGGATGTGAATATATATGTTAGTTAAATCACTTGTACTAAAAAAAGATAAGCTTACTACTGTCAAAGAAACAGTTACACTGGAAGAAGCTTTAAAGGTTCTAGAAGACTCTGGTTTCCGTTGTGTGCCAATTTTGGATGAGAGTGGACAAATATTCAGGGGTAATATTTACAAGATGCACATCTATCGTCACAAGTCACGTGGTGGCGACATGAACTTGCCTGTAACTACTTTGATGAAAAATGCTACTAAAACTATTAGTGTAGATTCACCATTTTTCAAAGTCTTCTTCAACATTAAGGATCTTCCTTACATCGCTGTTCTAGACGAAAATAATCTCTTCTATGGTATCTTAACTCACTCAAGACTTTTGAGTATGTTGTCAGATGCTTGGAATCTCGATCTTAGTAGTTATGTTTTGACCGTCAGTTCTTCTGGCGACCGTGGCGATCTTGAAAAAATGTCAAAGATTTTTGCTAAATACGTTTCCGTAGCTGCTTGTATGACTTTGGATGCCAAGTCAAACGAAGTAGTCCGCAGAACGCTCTTCACATTACCATCTGGAACTGATATCGAAACATTAAAAGAAATTATCAAACGCCTTGAAAAGAAGAGTTTTGTTGTTTCTGAAATCGATGATTTAAAATCAGGTAAAATTCTCGACAAAAATACATTATAATAATAGTGTTGCTTACCAAAGTTGATTTAATTTTTAATTGTTTACGCAGCAAACAGTTCATCAATCTAATCCACCACGGTAAGCCGTTTTGGGAAATACAAATATATACTGTTTCTAAAACAAAACCGTTTCCAAAACAAAACCAAAAATCCTTACTAACTGTCAACCACACAGCTAGTAAGGATTTTTTATTTCTAAACTTCAACTTTTACTAAATCATCTAATGAAACATATTTCATATCTAAACTGTCAGCGACAGCCTTTTCGGTTAAATTACCTTGGTAAGTATTAACACCAGTCTTAATAGTTTTATTTTCAATTGCTGCAATACCTTGATTAGCAATCTCAACTGCGTATGGCATTGTAACGCCAGATAAGGCTTGTGTAGCTGTTTTTGGCACAGCCCCAGGAATATTTGCGACTGTATAGTGAACAACGCCGTGGGACAAGTAAACTGGATCCTCGTGAGTTGTAGCTTTCACACTAGTTTCAAATAATCCACCTTGATCGATAGGAATATCAACGACTACTGAACCAGGCTCCATCGATGCAATCATTTCTTCAGTCACCAATTTTGGCGTAGCAGCACCTGGAATCAAAACTGCCCCAACTACCAAATCAGAGTCCTTAACGCATTTAGCAATATTTTGAGCATTCGACATCAATGTTTGAATCTTGCCATCGAAGATATCTTCAATTTCTACTAAACGTTGTGGATTAATATCTAGTAGCGTTACTTCAGCACCCATACCGATGGCTATTTTGGCTGCATTGACACCAACTGTTCCCCCACCGATAATCGTAACTTTACCTTTTTTAACTCCTGGTACACCACTCAATAACAACCCTTTACCTTGATGTGGTTCTTCCAAGAAATGAGCTCCGACTTGAACTGCCATACGTCCTGCAATCTCACTCATTGGGAAAAGCAATGGCAAGCCACCATTTGGTCCAACCATCGTTTCATAAGCAATTCCAGTTGTTTTACTTGCTAGCAATGCATCTGTTAATTTCTTATTGGCAGCTAAATGCAAGTAAGTATAAATTATTTGACCTTCCTTGAAATACTTGTACTCTGTTTCAATTGGTTCTTTAACCTTAATAATCATGTCAGAGTCCCAAACCTCTGCTACATCAGCAATTGTAGCTCCGGCATCAATATATTGTTGGTCAGTATATCCGGAACCGATACCCGCATTTTTCTCCACTAAAACAGTATGTCCAGCTTTGACCAGTCCTACTACTCCATCGGGAGTAGAACCAACACGTTCCTCTTGGTTTTTGAGTTCTTTTGGTATACCAACTTTCATAAAATATGAATCCTCCTTATTGTGAATTTATTAGCAATATAATATATCATATCATAGACTGAAAACGTTCTCAAATTTGACAATAGGTAAGAAACTTCCGTCGTCCGTGAAAATCCTGTGGCTGGCTGGAACATGGCTGACACGATTTTGAGCTTTTGCATGGCCCCAAAGACGCAAAAGCTCAAAACTCGGTTTTTCACTAGGCAATAAATTGGTTCTTATCATGGTTTGGTTATATAAAAATGCAGAGAAGTTCCATCTTCAATGTGTTAGTTGTATGTAAGTTTATTTTTTGAATTAAATAAAATAAATAATAGAACCAGGATTTAGTCTGGAGCACAAGCCCTGTGATGGCTCAGCCGCCAAATTATTCTTAGCAACTTGTTGCTTAGAATAAGACCAATCTTGAAGACTTTGCCCGATTTTGGGCTTAGCAAAGGCTCCAAGTTGCGTCGGCAGCGTTCCAGCCAATCACAGGGTTTGTGTGGAAGACGGCAATTAACACTAACCAACTTTTAGTAAGAACCAATAAATTGCCAAGAGAAATTTATCCATTGAGCCGCCACAAGATTTTCACTCCCGACTAGATTTCAATTTCTATTTGAATAGAATTAGACACATACTTTATGAATAACTACTCTATTTCTTTGTAGCATAATAAAAAAGAAGATACTACTGGAATCACAGCAATGTACTGCAATTCCAATAATATCTTCTTTTAATTTCTTGAAGTAATTTATATAAAGATAGATATCACTATCTAGTCGGGAGTGAGGTCCTGGAAAATGCTCAGTTGTGAAATTTCAGCAATTTTCCAGGGCCGAACGGACGACGGCAGCAATGCACTAACTAAAAAGATTATTTCTTATAAACTCGAGGTAATCTTTCACTCAAGCTGCAGAGTATTTCGTAATTAATCGTACCAGCATATTTAGCAGCATCGGTTGCGGTGATTTCTTGGTCGCCATCTTTGCCCAAAATAGTAACTTTAGTTCCAACTGGTAATTCTTTTGGCAATCTGACCATGAATTGATCCATACAAATTCGACCGACATTTTGACAACGTTGACCATTGATCAAAACGTCACTGCCTTGCATTCTTCTCAACCAACCGTCAGCGTAACCGATTGGAACTGTTCCGATCCATTCGTCTTCTTTGGCAGTATAAGTTGCGCCATAACCGACACTTTGACCGGCTTTGATTTTCTTAACGAAAACTAATTCTGAATACAAGCTGAGAGCTGGTTCTAGTTTGTATGGTAATGATGTGATATCAGTTTGTGATGGATTCAAGCCATACAAAGCAATTCCATATCTAACCATATTGATGGCTAAATCCTTGTGCCACAATGCCGTAGCTGAATTAGCACAGTGAACATAGGTGAATTTTGTTGGTAAGTCCGTTGACATTTCTTTGAAACGTTGAACTTGTTTTTCAAAGTAGTTTTCATCAGGACTATCAGCTGTAGCAAAATGTGTAAATAATCCTTCGGGAATAAAGGCTTCTTGATGCTCATTCAAGAAATTGCAGGCAGCAACTAAATCAGCTTTTGTTTGAAAACCAATTCGACCCATACCACTGTCAATTCCTAAATGAACACGCAAATTGGACGTTCTTAACTGTACGGCAACCTTCAACCAGTCTAAATCACCCACAGTTACCGAAATATTAGCTTGTGCGGCGACTTTAGCGTACTCGACAGGAATTATACCTAAAACTAAAATAGGAGCTTCTACGCCACTGTTACGGATTTCTAGGGCTTCGTCCAAAGTAGCAACACACAATCCGCTTGCACCAAATTCGATTTCGCTTTTGGCAACTTTAACTAATCCGTGTCCATAGGCATTAGCTTTCACGACCGCAAATACTTTGGTACCCTTTGGTACTGAGTTTAATTCATTTTGGAGATTCTTTTTTAACTTCCCTAAATCAACTTCCACGTAAGCAGGACGATGAATTGATGGCAACATTATTTTTCTTCCTCCTCTAGAATAACTTCTGTTATTACTAGTTCATCTGTATCTGAAATTGAGACATGAATATTACCTTTGAAGAGCTCTGTTTTAATAAATGGTTGACCAGATGGATGATTCAAAACACTCAAATCATGAAAACCGATACCGACTAAACCGGTTCCCATTGCTTTAGTGAAAGCTTCCTTTACAGAAAAACGACCTGTTAAATAAGTCATCTTAGCTTTTTCGGTATTGAGAGAGTTGAAAACTTCAATTTCATCGGCGTTCAAAATCTTTTCCAAAAATCTAGGATGGCGACCATAAATTTGCTTAACTCGACTAATCTCAGCAATATCGATACCTAATCCTTTGATCATACGTAACCTTCCTTCCATTTTTTCAAGAACGACATAATTATTTCATGAAAATAATTTTTTTGCAGTTCAAATTAACAAAAAAGTGCGACAAATTACTGACTCGTGTAACCTTAAGCCTAAATCATAGCATTATTAACTTACTTTACAAGTCCAACAATTATCTACAAATCCCTTAGACTCATTTTACTGTACAAAAAAAGACAAAGTAAAATAATTTACCTTGTCTTTTTTTATTTAATTAATTATTTTTCTAGATTAGTTCTGATCTTGAATGACTTCTTGCTGCGACCATGACGTCTGTTGTCATTTTCACGACGTTTGCCACCCTTTTTATCATCACGACGGTCATTGTTGCGACGACGACGATGATCATTGTTACCACCACGGTGACCGTTATATCTACCACGACGACCATGGCCAGAACGACTGTGACTAACTTTTCTTGATGGAAGTGGTCTTTCAGGAGCAATCTTAACAGGAACTGTCTCGGCATCCTTAATTGATTCACTCAAGAAAATACGAGTGATGTCTTCTGGTGAATATTCAGCAAGTAATTCTTGAACGGCTGAATCAAAACGATCAAGGTGCTTGTCATGTTCCAAAGTATCCTTGATATCTTGCTTAACTGATTCAAGTTGTCCTTTAAGAACTTCTTTATCAGTAGGTGGAGCAAGTGGTTCCATACGTTTCTTAGTCAAGTTTTCGATTGTACGTAAGTAACCCATTTCGTTAGGTGTAACAAATGTTACTGACACACCAGAATGTCCGGCACGTCCTGTACGTCCAATACGGTGAACATAACTATCAGGATCTTGAGGAATATCATAGTTGTAAACGTGTGATACACCTGAAATATCCAAACCTCTAGCAGCCACATCAGTAGCAACTAAGAAGTCTAGTTTACCAGCCTTGAACTTACGTAATACGCTAGTACGTTTGTCTTGTGACAAGTCACCATGAATACCTTCAGCGTTGTAGCCACGAGCTTGTAAACCACGAGTTAATTCATCAACACGTCTCTTAGTACGACCAAAGATCAAAGCTAATTCTGGAGCTTGAACATCGAATAAACGAGTCATCAAGTCGAACTTTTCATAATCTTTAGCCTTAACAAAGTATTGTTCAATCTTATCAGCAGTTAATTCTTTTGACTTGATCTTAACTACTTCTGGTTCGTTCATAAACTTATCAGCAATCTTCATGATAGGTTTTGGCATTGTAGCTGAGAATAACAATGTTTGATGCTTGTTAGGAACGTTAGAAAGGATACTTTCGATATCTTCAACGAATCCCATATCTAGCATTTCATCAGCTTCATCAAGAACAACTGTCTTAACGTTGTGCAACTTCAAAGTGTGACGGTTGATGTGATCGAGCATTCTACCCGGTGTACCGACAACAATTTGAGGGTGATTCTTCAACGCACGGATTTGACGTCTGATATCAGAACCACCGTAAACACTTTGAACCTTAACTTTCTTTTCCTTACCCAAACGATACAATTCTTCTTGTGTTTGGATAGCTAATTCTCTAGTTGGTGAGATAATCAATGCTTGAATATCGCTAGATTGAGTATCAACGGCATTTAGCAATGGTAAGCCAAAGGCTGCCGTCTTACCTGTACCAGTTTGAGCTTGACCGATAACGTCAGCGCCAGTCATAACTAGTGGAATAGTTTGAGCTTGAATAGGTGTAGTTTCTTCAAAACCGGCTTCGTCTACGGCACTCAATAATCTGGGATCTAAATCTAATTCTTTAAATTTCACAAATGTCCTCCATTTTTTAAAACACGATAAATAACAATTTGACTACTTTACCACGTTTTTTACACAAACTCAAATGACAACTACTACATTAAATCATGTAAAACGTTTTCTAAATGAATTCCATGACTAGCCTTTAATAAGACAGTGTCATCTGGTGTCATTTCCTTTTGTAAATCTTTCGTCAAATCGGCCAACTGATCTTGGCTATACCAAAGCAAATTATCGGCTGAATATTTTGTACTTAATTTATCACGTAAATATTTCATTTCTGGACCGACTAAATAAACTTTTTCAAAATCCTTTGGATCGATATGATCTGCTATAGATTCATGTAATCTCTGAGCTGCATCGCCAAGTTCCAACATGTCACCTAACACAATCAATTTACGACCTGTAGGAATCTCCTTTAAACTGTGCAAAACTTCAATTGCGGCAGTTGGATTAGAGTTATACACATCGCTCAAAATATCAGCACCGTTTTTAGCTTTGAGCCATTCGGTACGATTTTCAGTCACAAATAAATCCTGCAATGCCTTTTGCATAGCGTTAGGTCTAATGTGTGATGCGCGTCCAACTAATAAGGCTGCCAAAGCATTATTGACATTGTATTCACCCATCATAGGAATTTCGAATTCTAAATCAGGCCACTTGTTTGTGTAAAACTTTGTAGTAGTTTTGCCCGGAATAATCTTTGTAGCATACAAATCATTAGAATCCTGACTTCCAAAGGTCAATTGATCTTGTTCGACTTGTTTTGCTCGTTCTAATAATAAGGGTTCATCCCCGTTGTAGACAAAAGTTCCGTCTTCTTGTAGATGATTTGTAATTTCCATCTTGGCATCAGCAATTTTGTCACGTGTTCCAAAGAATTCTATATGAGCTTCACCAATCATTGTGATAACAGAAATATCTGGATTAGCAATATTACTCAAATGATCAATTTGACCAGGACGATCCATTCCCATTTCTACCACTAATACTTCAGTGTTGATTGGCATGTTCAAAATCGTAAAAGGAACTCCAATTTCATTGTTAAAGTTTTGTGGCGTCTTGGCAACATTGTTACTAGTACTCAAAACTTTGGCAATCATATCTTTGGTAGTTGTTTTACCATTGCTACCAGTGACGGCGATAACCTTAGGATTTACTTTGTTCAAATAATACTTAGCTAGTGTCTCAAAAGCTTCTGAAACATTTTCAACTACCACATAGGCGATATCGTCATTTGGAATCTCGTGGTCGCTTTGCCAAATAGTTGCACTAACTCCATTTTCAATGGCACTATTAATAAACTCATGTCCATCGCGTTGACCTTGCAATGGAAAGAATAAATCACCTTTTTTAGCTTTACGGCTGTCGAAGCAAACTCCTGTGATTTCAACATCTTTGATGTCGTCAGCTTCTATTTTTAATGCGGAGTAAACTTCTTTTAACTTCATCTTCATGAATAGACTTCCCCAATTTTAAAAAAATAATTTTATATGATTCTACTAAAAAGAGTATACTAGGATACTTAGAAAGGATTTGATGTATATGTCATCTAATACGAATGATTCTGAGCAGCCGAACAACTATTGGAAGAAAAATCTAATTGTTCTCTGGTTCAGTACCTTTGTATCAGGTATTGGCTTTAGTATGATAACACCCTTTATGCCATTATACATTAACCAGTTAGGTAATTTCACAAAAAGTCAGCTCGTTATTTGGAATGGTATCGCCTTTTCATCGACATTTCTTGTCATGGCGATCATCTCCCCTGTTTGGGGTAAAATAGCTGATCGAAAAGGTCGCAAGTTGATGTTGATTCGGGCATCACTTGGTATGGCCATTGTTATTTTCCTACAGGCCTTCGTAACTGCCCCTTGGCAATTAGTTGTCTTAAGACTCCTACAAGGTGTCTTTTCCGGATTCGTTAGTAACTCCAACACCTTAATTGCCTCCACAGCTCCTAGATCTGAAAGTGGAAAAGCCTTAGGGACTTTGAATACCGGAGTTATCTCTGGTACTTTGTTAGGTCCATTGGTCGGTGGTGTTATTGCTCAATACCTCGGTTATCGAATTCCCTTTATGATAACCGGTTCATTGCTATTCATAGCGTTTATTTTAGTCACGATCTTTATTAAGGAAGATTTCAAACCAATTTCTAAAGAAGATGAAGAATCGACTAAAGAAATTTTCCACAAGTTGAAAAATCCTAATTTGATTTTGGCAATGTTCGTCACGACGATGATTATCCAAACTTCAAATAATTCGATCAATCCTATCATCAGTTTGTACGTCAAACAATTGATGCACGGCTCTAGTCAAGTTACTTTAGTAGCCGGAGTTGTAGCGGCAATGCCGGGGATTGCTAATATTATCGCCGCTCCAAGATTTGGGGCTTTAGGTGACAAGATCGGTACTGGTAAAATCTTGATCGGTGGTTTGATTTTTGCCGTCTTAGTCTACATCCCACAAGCGTTTGTAACTAACGTCTGGCAACTAGCCATCTTAAGATTCTTAGTCGGTATCTCCGATGCCTGTCTAGTTCCACAAGTTCAAACGATTTTAGCCAAATATACTGACGCCAAATATACCGGAAGAGTCTTCGGTTACAACCAGTCCTTCCAATCAGTTGGTAACGTCTGTGGACCACTACTTGGTTCATCGATTTCTAGTGTTCTTAGTTATTCAGCTGTGTTCTTGAGTACTAGTTTTTTGGCCTTGATCAACTTTGGTTGGGTCTTTACCCATTTGAAATCACGAAAAAAGAATATAAGTGCAAAAAAATAAGCCATCCGTTTTGGATGACTTTTTTTTACTTGTTTTGCAAGCCATATTTCTTGTTGAAACGATCGATACGTCCATCTGCTTGAGCAAACTTTTGTTTACCAGTATAGAAAGGATGTGAATCTGATGAGATTTCAACACGAATCAATGGGTATTCTGTACCTTCATAATCAGTTGTTTCTTGTGAGTTCATTGTTGAACCAGCTAAGAATTTCTTACCTGTTGATGAATCCATAAATACAACTTGGCGGTACTCTGGATGAATTCCTTGTTTCATTCTATGTCGCTCCTTTGCCATAAATCTTTTACAGAAATATAGATTAAATTACTAACAGTGTCTAATAATATCATGAGTTAGCTAATTATTCAACACAATTCTAATGATGTAAATTGACTTTTACACTGGAAACTGCATCTATCAAATCTTGGTCGTGATCAATCAAAAGCATAGTCGGATGCTGTTTTTGGATGGCTTCAATAATTTGTTGACGAGTAATGACATCCAAATAATTCAGTGGCTCATCCCAGAAATACAAGTTAGCAACTTCAGACAAACTCAGAGCTAAAGCAACTTTACGTCGTTGCCCTTGACTCATTTTTTCCACAGGTTGATCAAAAAGATAACGTTCAAAGCCTAATTTTCGCAAATTAGAGAAAACTAATTCAACCTCAATCTTTTTTTGTTCAGCTAATTGGGTAATAGTTCCTTTTAATTCGTTATCTTGTCGCAAATAAGAGATTTTTAAATTGTTGGCTACTCGAATATTGCCTGCTTGTGTAAAAGGCTGTGGTAGGCCAAGAATCTGTCTAAAAATAGTCGTCTTGCCAATACCATTCGGTCCAATAATTGCCACGACTTGATTGCGTTTGACCTTAAAACTCGTTTTTGGCGTCATTATATTGTCATGTTTTAAGGTTAAGTTTTCTACTTGGACAAAAAAGTCAGGATGATTTCTTTTTTCGTAGTTTAATTCTATCGGTGCTTCGATTTCGATGTTTTTCAACAAAGTTTTCTTCTCATCGATTGCCGAATTAACTCGATTTTCAGCTGCTTTAGCCTTCTTCATCATCTTAGCGGCCTTAGTTCCAATAAAGCCCTTATCAAGATGAACTTTTTCATGATATTGTTTACGGTTCTTATGTGCCTCGGTTTGACGCGACCAATTTTCACGTTTAACGGCAGTCTCATGCAGACGATTGATATCTTTTTGTAATTGTTCCTTTTCATCTGCTTCAGTTTGATTTTGTAATTCCCATTGCGTTTGCCATGTATCAAAATTCCCCTTGTATACCGAAACATCACTGCGATTGATAGAAATAACGTGATCAATCACTGAATTTAAGAAACTCTTATCGTGGGAAATTACGATAAAACCCTTTTTACTCTTTAAATAATCTGCAACAATTTGACGACCTTCAATATCTAAGTGATTAGTCGGTTCATCAATCAATTGAAACCCTGATTCATCGACGAATAAAATTGCCAATAAAACTTTGGTTCTTTCTCCAGGACTTAAAGTGGCGAATCGCTGCTGAAGAACCTTTTGGTCGACTTTTAATTTATCAAGCTCGACTTCAATTTTCCAAAGTTCATAGTCCTCTAATTGAGTAATTTCCTTTACTACATAAATAGTCAATAATTCTTTATTCACAACTGTCTGTGGATAATAATAAAAATTCAAATTGGAAACTATTCGACCACTGTATTTCAACTGCCCCAACAGCATCTTTAATAACGTCGTCTTACCACGACCATTGCGACCGATTAATCCGAGTTTCCAACTTTCATCGATTTTTAAATTCAGGGAATCGAACAAATTGTCCATCATTTGATCATATTTAAAACTAACATTTTCTATTTGAATTGTTCCCATAAAACAACACCTCACAAGGTGTCGATCAGTCGACTTAAGCGCACAAAAAAAAGAACGCTAAACAGCGTCCTCCCTTTTTACAGGAAGCACTGTTGAGAATTTAAGCCGAGCTAAACTACACCATATATTTCTATATTTGTATAATTTAAAACTCTAGCTTAGTTTCTCAACGGCGCACTTCCCCTCTGTATTTGATATAAATAAATTTATCAGGTTAATTCTTTAATGTCAAGATTCTACTAAATCGTCTTCACCAATCAATTTGACGTCAGCACCTAAACAATGTAATTTCCAAACTACTTGATCATAACCACGCAAGATATTTTCCGCATGATCGATCACTGTTTGACCTTGAGCTAACAGCCCGGCAATCATCAAACAAGCACCAGCTCTAATTTCATCAGCAGACACGTTAGCACCTTTTAACTTGGCACCACCGTGAACGAAGATCAAATCATTTTCACTAGTGATATTGGCACCCATTTTTGTTAATTGGGCAATATGTTTGACTCGCTTAGGATAAATTGTGTCGATAATCATTGCATCGCCATTAGCTTGCATTAACAAAGGTGTGATTGGTTGTTGCAAATCAGTCGCAAAACCTGGATATGGCATCGTCTTGATATTCACAGCTTTTAATTCAGGTGATGGTTTGACATAAATACTGTCTTCGCCGACTTCCAAATTAACACCCATTTCATCAAGTTTTGCCAAAAAGGCATCCAAATGTTCACTAATGATATTCTTAACCAAAATACCACCACCACAAGCAGCGGCTAAACTCAAATAAGTTCCAGCTTCAATTCGATCAGGAATAATCGTATGAGCATTGTTAGAACGTAATGTATCCACTCCTTCGATACGGATAGTTTCCGTTCCGACACCACGGATGACAGCACCCATGTTATTTAAGAAAGTTGCTAAATCAATAATTTCCGGTTCCTTTGCGGCATTTTCAATCACAGTTGTTCCTTTAGCTTTGACAGCTGCCAGAATAACGTTGATCGTTGCCCCTACTGAAACCATATCTAAAAAGATTTTAGCTCCCTTAAGACCTTCTTCAGGAGTTGTGATAATGATCTGCCCATGTTTGTTCTCAACGTGTGCACCTAATGCTTCAAATCCCTTGATATGTTGATCAATAGGACGTGGTCCAATATCGTCACCACCGGGAAATCCGACTACAGCTTTACCGAATCGTCCCAGCATTGCACCCATAAAATAATATGAGGCTCGCAAACTGCTAACTTTACCACTTGGTAATTCAGCAAATTGGATCTTTGTCGGATCAATTCGCAATACATCATTATTCATTTCTGAAGTAACGTTCATATCTTTCAAAATAGAACGTAAATTTTTTACATCTCTAATTTGTGGAACAGAATCTAATACTACAGGTGTATCGGATAAAATGGCCGCTGGTATCAAAGCTACAGTGCTATTTTTGGCACCACCAATTGTCACTTCACCCGACAATTTCTTTCCACCGTTGATTACAAGTTTTTGCATAAGCTTTTTCCTAACTATATTTGACTACTAAGGAAGACTAAATTTCGTCTTCTTCAAGGCCAGAAGCTGCACCGATGAAGGCTTTGAATAGTCCTTCTGGTTTAGTTGGTCTTGACAAGAATTCTGGATGGTATTGAGCAGCAATGAAGAACTTGTTTTCAGGAATTTCAATTACTTCAACCAAGTGGTTGTCTGGTGAAACACCTGAGAATACTAAGCCAAGATCTTCAAATTGTTTACGATATTCGTTGTTGAATTCGTATCTGTGACGATGTCTCTCTTGGATAACTGATTGATTATCGTAAGCAGCAGCTGTTTTAGTACCTGGTTTTAGTTTACATGGATAAGCACCCAAACGTAAAGTACCACCACGATCTTCGACATCTTTTTTATCTGCCATAATATCAATAATCTTATGAGCAGCATTTTCATCAATTTCACCAGTTGTTGCATCCTTAATACCAGCAACGTCTCTAGCGAATTCAATACTTGCCATTTGCATACCTAGACATAGTCCAAGATATGGTACGTCGTTTTCACGAGCATACTTAATAGCAGCAATCATACCTTCTAGTCCACGGCTACCAAAACCACCAGGTACTAGGATACCATCTGAATCCTTCAAATAGTCAGCAACATTATCATCATTGATCAAATCAGCTGAGATTTTTTCAATCTCTATTTCTGAATTATAAGCGTATCCAGCTGAACGGAGTGCTTCTGTAACTGAAATGTAAGCATCTTGTAATTTTGTATACTTACCAACCATTGTGATCTTTGTCTTATGCTTCAAGTTGTGGACACGGTTAACCAATTTGTTCCATTGTTCCATGTCAGCAGGTTTTGTATCTAAGTGCAAGTAACGACATACGATATCATCGAAGTTTTGAGCTTGTAGGTTCAAAGGAACATCGTAAAGTGAACTTGCATCAAGTGATTCGATTACAGCTTCTGAGTCAACATCACAGAATGAAGCAATCTTGTCTTTCATGCTTTGTGGCATTGGCATTTCTGTTCTAACTACTAAGATGTTAGGTTGAATACCAATTCCACGTAATTCTTTAACACTGTGTTGTGTTGGCTTTGTCTTCATTTCGCCAGCAGCCTTCAAGTAAGGAACTAGTGATGTATGAATGTAAACAACATTTTCTGAGCCAACTTCAGCTTTCATTTGACGCAATGCTTCTAGGTATGGTTGTGATTCGATATCACCAACAGTACCACCAACTTCAGTAATGATTACATCTGAATCAGTAGTTGTAGCAGCACGCATAATCTTTTGTTTAATCATATCTGTAATATGTGGAATAACTTGCACAGTTGCACCGTTGTAATCACCACGACGTTCGCGACGAATTACTTCGGAATAAATCTTACCAGTAGTAACGTTTGAATATTTGTTCAAATCGTTATCGATAAATCTTTCGTAATGTCCAAGGTCAAGATCAGTTTCTGTACCATCGTTAGTAACGAAAACTTCACCGTGTTGGTATGGACTCATAGTACCAGGGTCCACATTAATATAAGGATCGAACTTTTGCATTGTTACCTTAAGGCCGCGATTTTTTAATAGTCTACCAAGGGATGCGGCAACAATTCCCTTACCTAATGATGAAACAACTCCACCTGTAATAAAAATGTATTTAGTCATAACTTCCTCCACATACTAATTCTAGGGATTTCTTACTCGCAAAAATAAAAAAGTCCCCTATTCAACATGAACAGGGAACTTGAATTTGTCTATCTAATAGAGCCCGAACTATATAATACCGTGATATGTTCGAGTCGTCAAACTTTTAATTCGAAAATTTAACTATTATTTTTTAACTATTCTTCATCATCATCGTCATCGTCGTCATCATCTTGGTCAGACAAGTCGATATCTTCGTCGTCATCGTCAGCATCAAATTCTGATAATTGTCCCTCAATACCGTCTTCCAATGAATCATCATGTTCATCGTCGTCGTCATCATCAACTGATGTTAAATCTGAATTAGTGAACTTAGACAAGTCCGGTCCATTATTTGATGAGCCATCACTGTCATCGTCATCATCCATGTCAGATACATTTAGGTCACTGTCATCATCATAATCGACAACATCATCGTCGTCATCATCTTCACTCAAGAAGGCATTAACCTTTTGAGCAGCTTTATGAGCATTTTCAGTACCATTATCTTCTGGGTGATTTACCTCTTCGTCGACTGAATCATATGGATACCACTTACGTAGACCCCAAACATTTTCGCCGAGTGAAAGAAAACTTCCATCATTATTCAAATCTGTATAGAATTGTGGAAGTGCTCTCTTGATATCTTCGTCAGACTTACCTAAGTAGTCTTGCATTTCGTTAACGATATCTGAGAAATTCATTACTTCTTTATTATTGTTGTTGAGAATCTCATAGGCAACCTCAATCAATGAGAGCTCGTCTTTATTTTGATCCTTGAATTTATCAAACTTCAAACGTGTACACGTCCTTTCGCAGCGTCTTACTTATAATGATATAGACCTAAGCACTAAAAATCAATCTAAACTTATAATTACCTATCACATTATCATCGTAAATCAAGTCATAATCAATGTTTATTTTACCAGAAAGTGGATTATTAACAATTTCAACTTGAGAATCCTTGGTATAAGTTGCTAATGGCAAGACTCCATATTCTGTTTCCAAATGACCCGTATTGTGCTTTTGATGCGTAAAATACAACAATGATGCTAAATTCGTCGACTTAGCAACACGTTTAACATGAATTTCGCCACTCTCAGTCACTTTAACTAAGATTGACGCTTTGTCATTATTATCTAGACTTTCATTGAACCGTAAATAAATCGAATCACCAATTTGAATAAATTTACCTGGTTCAGAAATCTTTGTATGGGTCAGTTCCCCTGATTGCAAAGTTTCTATATTTAATTCGACATTTATGTCAAAACTATTATTTTCCAATAACTCCCGCCTCTACATGATAAAATTATATTAATTAATTAAAAGAAGTGATTAAGTGAACAATACTATTATATTATATGACCAACAAATTAGCTCAACCAAAGATTTACTTGTACCTTTTTCTGATACCGGTGCTATTTTAAAATTTGTTTCTGAAACTAGTCAACCAGTCATTCACTTTTGGACTACGCCACCAACTGTGATCTTAGGGATGCAAGATAAGCGACTCACTAATTTTCAAAGTGGACTCGATTTTTTATCATCTAAAGATTATTTATTTTATTTACGCAATTCCGGTGGTTTAGGCGTAGTTTCTGATGACGGTATTTTGAATTGTACCCTCTTTTTGCCGGATAAAGACAATCTCTTAATCGATGATGCTTATAACAAAATGTATATTTTACTAAAAAAAGCTTTCAGTAACAAGATTCAAACTGGCGAAATCACTCGCTCCTATTGTCCAGGAACATTTGACCTCAGCATCGATACTCAAAAATTTGCTGGAATTTCTCAACGCCGAGTAGGTAACGCTGTAGCTGTGATGGCCTATATAAGTATCAATGGCAACCAAAAGAAACGTAGTCAATTGATGAAAGACTTTTATGAAGTTGGTGATTTTCCTAAGAATCAACAATTCGACTATCCTGACATTGATATTCACGCGATGGAAAATCTTGATAGTTTACTACATATTGACTTATCCGTGGCTGAAGCCAAAAAAAGAATCCTCAGTGCTTTAACACCCGATTATAAAATTTCACAAAAAGAATTTTTTATTGTTCAAAACTCACAACCATATCAGAACGCTTTTAACCAAACTCTAAATAGCTTGATCAAGCGAAATAAAATTATTTTGGAGGAGAAATAATGACAGATAATATCAAAATGTTACCCCGAGAAAAAGTTTTCCGAGATCCTATTCACAATTATATCCACGTTCAACATCAAGTCATCTTAGATTTAATCAATACCAAGGAATTTCAACGTTTACGTCGGATCAAGCAATTAGGTACTTCTTCATTTACTTTCCAAGGCGCTGAACATTCTCGTTTTACGCATTGTATGGGTGTTTACGAGATCACTCGCCAAATTTGCGATAATTTCCAAAGAAACTACCCATCCAAAACTCCTGGCGATGGATTGTGGAATGATGACGAACGCCTAGTTGCTTTATGTGCTGCTTTGCTACACGATGTCGGTCATGGTGCTTATTCGCATACTTTTGAACACATCTTCAACACTGACCACGAAATGTGGACGCAAAAAATCATTACCTCTAAAGAAACCGAAATCAATCAAGTCCTTCGACAAGTCAGCGAAGACTTCCCCGAAAAAGTAGCCAGTGTCATTGCTCACACTTACCCTAATCCTCAAGTCGTTCAGATGATTTCTAGTCAAATCGATGCTGATCGTATGGATTACTTATTACGTGATGCTTACTTCACTGGTACTAAATATGGAATGTTTGATTTAACAAGAATTTTACGCGTTATGCGTCCTTATAAAGGTGGGATTGCCTTTGATAATGACGGGATGCACGCCGTTGAAGACTATGTACTTTGCCGTTTCCAAATGTATCAACAAATTTACTTCCACCCAGTTTCTCGTGGTATGGAGGTCGTTTTAACGAAATTATTGCAACGAGCTAAGGATTTATACGAACACAACCATATGCGCGACTTTGAGATGCCAAGTCTATTAGTACCATTTTTTGAAGATAAAGTGACAATCGATGATTATCTATTACTAGATGACGGTATTCTCAATACTTACTTCACGCTTTGGCAAAGTTATCCAGATGAAATCCTCAAAGATTTAGCCTATCGTTTCTTATCTCGTAAGCCATTCAAATCATCAGAATATGACAACAAAACTAAGCATTTCCTACCTGAATTAGCTCAAATCGTTGAAAACGCTGGGTTTGATAAAAAGTACTACACCGCCACTAATTCTAGTTTTGATTTGCCTTACGATGTTTACAATCCCAATTCCAACAAGAGTCGAACTCAAATTGAAATCATGCAAGACGATGGCTCTTTGATTGAACTTTCAACTGTCAGTCGATTAGTCAATGCCTTAACAGGTAAAATCCTAGGCGATCAACGTTTCTACTTCCCTAAATCAATGTTATTAAAACAAACGGATGATTTGTTCAATAATTATTATCTTGAATTCCAAAAGCACATTCACAATGACAAAATCATCATGTAAATCGCTTTCAACTTGTTCTGAATTTTATTAGAATGTACTTAACTAAGTAGGCTTTCTTAAAATGAGGAGGAATATCATGTCAGAATTTTCAAATAAAACTAGATCATCTAATTTACAAAATATGCAAGATCAAGTCTTGGACTTACTGATTATCGGTGGGGGTATTACTGGTAGTGGAATCGCACTTGATGCACAATCCCGTAATTTAAAAACAGGTTTACTAGAAATGCGTGACTTTGCTTCTGGAACTTCTAGTCGTTCAACTAAATTAGTCCATGGAGGATTACGATATTTAAAACAAGCAGCTGTCAAAGAAGTTCACGAAGTCGGTAGTGAACGTGCTATCGTCTATAACAATGCTCCACACGTCACGACACCTTTAAAAATGATGTTGCCTTTCTACGAAGATGGAACTTTTGGTCCTTTCACAACTGCTATTGGTTTGGACGTTTATGATCGTCTAGCTGAAGTAAAATACTCAGAGCGCAAATACATGTTGAACTCACATGACACTTTGGAACGTGAACCATACATCAAAGGTGAAGGTTTAAAGGGTTCTGGTGTTTATGTTGAATATCGAACTGATGATGCTCGGCTGACCTTAGAAGTTCTCAAAAAAGCCAATGAACTAGGTGCTTTAATCGCCAATTATGTCAAAGTTACTGGTCTTTTGTATGATTCCAATGACAAAATCTGTGGTGTTATTTTCAAAGATCTCATCACCGAAAAAACTGGTGAGATTCACGCCAAGAAAATCATTAACGCCACAGGACCTTGGGTTGATGGAATTAGAGAAATGGATCACTCCAACACTGGTAAACATTTGCACTTAACTAAAGGTGTACATTTAGTTATCGATCATGATAAGTTTCCAATTTCTAATTCAATCTACTTTGATACGCCTTTCCACGATGGAAGAATGATGTTTGCCATCCCTCGTGAAGGTAAAACTTATATTGGAACGACTGACACTACTTGGACAAAAGATCCTAAGGAACCTAATATCACTGCAACTGATGTTACTTATATCTTGGCAGCCGCCAATCAAATGTTTGACCTTCCAGAATATTTAACACCTGAAGATGTCGAAAGCGGTTGGTCTGGAGTTAGACCTTTGATTCAAGAGGAAGGTAAATCCCCTTCAGAAATTTCACGTAAAGATGAAATATTCCAATCAAAATCAGGATTACTTTCCATTGCCGGTGGTAAATTAACTGGCTATCGCAAAATGGCAGAAAAAATCGTCGATCGTGTAGCCAAACAATTAGATCTCGAGAGCGAATATGAATTTCTACCTACTCAGACAAAGGATTTAGCTTTATCAGGCGGTGACGTCGGTGGTGGTAAATACTGGATGGAATTCTTCGATAAAGAAGTACACGAAGGTATCGTAAATTATGATCTGGATCGTGACGATGCGGAAAAATTAGTCCAACGTTTCGGTTCAAATGTACGTGCTATTTATGAACTATTACCCGAAACTAAAACCAAAGCTCGCTTACCAAGAATCGATTGGGCAATGTTAAATTACGGTTTGCAATACGAAATGGTTGAACACCCTATCGATTATTTACTCCGTCGCAGCAGTCAGATGCTATTCAATATCTCTCACATGAAGAGTATTAAAACCCCTGTAATTGATTACATGAGTAAGTTTTATGACTGGGATGAAGAAACTAAACAACAAATGACTGACGAAGTGAACCAAAAACTAGATTTAAGTGATTTGAAACAAGTCAAAAAACAATACTTGGATTACAAGAAAGAACACTAAATTTAATTACTTTCATAATAAAAAAATAGAATCTCCATCTAGTCCGGAATAGCAAAGAAAATTGGCTCAAATGCGTCGGCAGCGTTCTAGCCAATCACAGGGCTTGTGTGGAAGACGGCAATTAACACTAACAAAAACAAATTTCATTCTGATTAAATATTCAATAAATATTTTGCTAAACCTTTCATTTTTATCAAAATATAGTAAAGTGAAACTTGTACAAAAAATGCAATGAAGGAGATTTAGCGAGAATGCTTAAGGAATTTCAAGAATTTATTTCCCGTGGTACTGTTGTTGACTTAGCTGTCGGTGTTATCGTTGGTGCGGCTTTTAATAGCTTAGTATCAGCGATCACTACCTACCTTTTGAATCCGCTAATTGGACTCATCATTGGGCAAATTGATTTATCAGACATGAAGTTTCAAGTATTAGGTGCAACCTTTTTAATTGGTGACTTAATCAATGCCATAATCAATTTCCTAATCATCATGTTCGTTGTGTTCTTAATCGTTAAAATGATGAACCGTATGCGTCGTGATGGATCTCGTAGTAAGTTTGACCAAAATGGTGATGAAATACCAGATCCACAAACTGAATACTTACAACAAATTCGAGACCTACTAAGATATCAACAAAGAAATAATCATGACAACAGAAGGTACTAAAAGTAAGTAATTAAATGAATAAGCCCTGATAGAACGTAGATTAGATTAAAATCTATCTGCATTTTATCAGGGCTATTTCTATTCCTAAAAACAATAATTCGATACGCTTTTAGTTTTTAATACTTCTTTATGGATACTACGATAAAGGTGAAGCCAAGAAATAAAATATAAGGATTTAGCAACCCCATTAACTAATAATACTAATCCAATTCAAGCTACAACTGGTAATTCTACTAATACTACTGCAACAACTAATACTGGAAATTCTAACTCGAGTTCCACTATCAATCACACTACTAACACTTTAGTATCTAACTTATCGATGAAACATATTGCTAAGAATACAAATTCTACTACTGATCATGGTACAAATAACTATTCAAACCATCCACAAACTGGTAACAAGTTATCTGCATTACTAAGCGCCCTAGGTTTAACTATTTTAGGAATCTTGGGATTCTGTCTAAAGAAATTCAAAAAAATTATTTAAAATCAAATAAATAATCTCCTTGTAGTAACCATTTAGTTACTGCAAGGAGATTTTTTAATCAAAAAAGCATCCTCAATTGAGAATGCTTAATTTATTATTATTTATTCTTTCTTTCGAAACGAGTGTTGAACAATGGACTAACTGGGTCATTGTCATGAACACGTTTGATAGCTTCCCCGATAAGTGGTCCAACTGAAACTTGTACCATCTTGTCGATGATTTTTTCTTTAGGAAGATTGATTGAATCAGTAACAACTAAAGTCTTAATTGGTGAAGCTTCAATTCTTTCAATAGCTGGGCCTGAAAGGATTGGGTGTGTACAACATGCGTAAACTTCTGTAGCACCGGCATCGATTAGAGCTTGGGATGCTAGAGAAATTGTACCAGCAGTATCGATCATATCATCAATGATGATGGCACGTTTTCCTTTAACATTACCGATAATGTTCATAACTTCGGCAACATTAGCACGAGGTCTACGTTTATCGATGATAGCAATTGGTGTCTTCAAAAATTCAGCTAATTTTCTAGCACGAGTAACACCACCGTGGTCAGGTGAAACAACTACGGCATCTTCTTCAAGGTGATTTGATAGGAAGTAGTCAGCCAACAATGGAGCACCCATCAAATGGTCAACTGGGATATCAAAGAATCCTTGAATTTGTGCAGCATGCAAATCAAGTGCAAGCACACGATCAACACCGGCACGTTCTAGCATGTTAGCAACTAATTTAGCTGTGATAGGTTCACGTGAACGTGATTTACGATCTTGTCTAGCATAACCGTAATATGGAATAACAACATTGATCACACTAGCAGAAGCACGTCTTAGTGCATCAACCATGATCAATAATTCCATCAAATTATCGTTAACTGGAGCTGAAGTTGATTGAATCAAGAACACTTCAGAACCACGAATACTTTCGTCAATATTGATTTGGATTTCGCCATCACTGAAACGTGTAACTGATGACTTTCCTAGTGGTACGCCGACCTCTTTAGCAATTTTTTCAGCCAAAGGTTTGTTGGAGTTCAATGCAAAAATCTTCATTGGTACTTCGTTATTTTGACATGACATTTAATTATTCACCCTTATTTCCATTCTTCACTTTTTGATAGTGGTAATCTGTTCCAAAAATCTTCTTTATTTGTTTGTCTCTCACGTGCAATAGCCATTGCATGCTTAGGAATATCCTTTGTTATCGTTGAACCGGCAGCGATGAATGAGTGATCAGCCATCTCAACTGGAGCAACAATATTAGAATTACTTCCGATAAATGAGTGGTCGCCGATAGTACTGTGGAATTTCTTAACGCCATCATAATTGACGAAAACCACACCACAACCAACATTGATATCAGTACCTAAAGTAGCATCACCAACATAAGTTAAATGACCAACTTTAGTTCTGTCACCAATCTTAGCATTCTTAATTTCACAAAAGTTTCCTACGTGAACGTCGCGACCAATTTCAGCCTTAGGACGTAAGTGTGAGTTAGGTCCAATGTTGCTACCCTTGTGCATAATAGCTTTTTCAATTGTAGAACTGATAACTTCAACGTTATCTTGAATCTCAGAATCTGAAATTCTTGAACCAGAACCGATAACACATTCTGAACCGATAGTCGTTTTACCGAAAATCTTAACGTTTGGTTCAATGACAGTATCATTGCCAATTTCAACGTCAACATCAATGTAAGTATTATCAGGATCAACGATTGTTACACCGTCACGCATATGTGCTTCATTGATTCTTCTTTGCATGATCTTTTCAGCTTTTGATAAAGCTACACGGTCATTAACACCTAATGATTCACTAAGATCAGCCATTTGATAAGCTGAAACTTTCTTACCTTGTTGTTTCAATAGTGAAATAACATCTGGTAAGTAGTATTCACCTTGAGCGTTGTCATTATTGACTTTGTGCAAATTCTCAAATAACAATTTATTATCAAAGCACAAAACGCCAGTATTGATTTCTTGAATCTCTTGTTCACTACGAGAAGCATCTTTTTGTTCAACAATTTTTTCAACATTGCCATTGCTATCACGAACGATTCGGCCATAACCAAATGGATCGTCAGCGTGAGCTGTTAAAATAGTTGCACTAGCTTGTTCCTTTTCGTGAAAGTCCAAAAGATTCTCAAAAGTTTGCGCAGTGAACAAAGGAGTATCACCGGTAACTACCAAAGTAATACCATCCTTGTCACCTAAATCTTTTTCAGTTTGCAATACAGCATGACCTGTACCTAGTTGTTCAGATTGCAAAGCATATTTAGTTCTGTCACCAAGTAATGCTTCAACCTTATCAGCACCATTACCAATTACAGTTTCGATTTGGTCGGGCTTGATTTTTTCAACTTGTGTTAAAACATGGTCAACCATGGCTCTACCAGCAACAGGATGCAATACTTTGTACAATCTTGACTTCATTCTTGTACCTTTTCCGGCAGCAAGAATTATTACATAACGATTCGACATCAGAAACTCCCTTCAGTCATTCAAATATCCTTATATATAATAGCATTATTATATATGACTGCTCAATCTAGAATTTATTCAAAATAACTGAAATCGGTATTAGTTAAATAATTTCCTGGTTCTACATTGAGAATTCGGTTTTTAGTATCGATTTTAGTTACTTTAAAGATTGACGTAATATCGTCATCACTAAATTGACTGTGGATATTGATATTTTCAGCAAAAACGGTCGCACCAACAAAGATAGCATTAAATTCAGAAATCAAACTTTGCAAACCATTGATAGTACCGCCGCCTTTCATAAAGTCATCAACGACTAAGACTCTAGAACCTTCGTCCAAACTACGCTTTGATAATTCCATCTTTTCCACACGATCAGATGAACCAGATGCATAGTTAACACTAATGGTTGAACCTTCTGTAATTTTAGAGTCACGACGAACAATGACAAATGGAATGTTCAAGAAATTAGCTACACTTTGGGCAATTGGTATACCTTTAGTTGCCACTGTCATGACAACATCAATAGAACTTTGTGAATATTGTGTAGCAATCATGCGACCCACTGTTCTCAACAATTCTGGATCTGCCAATAAATCAGTCAAATACAAATATCCACCAGGCAAAATTCGATTAGGTTCAACCAAACGCTTGGAAGTATCCTCAATAAATTCTGTAGCTTCTTTCTTAGAGATTCCCGGTGTAAAGATAACTCCGCCACCAGCTCCAGGCAAAGTTTCCAAAACACCAATTCCTCTAATCATAAAAGTTCTTCGTAAAATTCCTAAATCCTCAGAAATTGATGACTTAGCTGATTCGTAACGATCAGCAAAAAATGCTAATGAAATTAATGTATGTGGTCGTTCCAGCAAATAGCGAGTCATATCAATTAAACGTTCGCTTCTTCGTGTTTTCATCTTTTTTTCTCCTAAAACATATCTTCCTACAAGATTATAAAGCAAAACAATGAACAATTCATGTTTTTTTCAAAGTAAAACATGTCTTTCCCCAAACTTTGCCTTCAGCCTTCACACAAAAAAAGAGGTCTGAACGATTTTGTCCAAACCTCTATTCTAATGAACGCTTATTATTTTATTCAACTTCAGCTTCTGGTTCTGAATCGTCTGATTCTTCACCATCAAACTTAATATCAATTGATTTTGTCAATAAATCAGCATAACTATATGAAACTCTTTCAAATGAGTTTTCATTTTGATCCAAATCTACAACAAAAACTGAATGGAATGTTTCTGATAGGGTACCGCGACGGCGGACAACCTTCTTACGACCTGCTTGTGCAACAATTGTCAAATTCTCACCTAAGTGTGAATCTAATCGACTCTTAATTGTCTTCAATGATGTTGGCATTATAATAATCACTCCTTAGGAGTGAAATTTTACCACGTTTCTTTGAAAACTGCAAGAAAATAATAAACTTGTAATCTAAATTTTACTAAATTCTAACGCCATTTTTTTGAATTGTTCAATGGAAACTTGCTCTGCACGGGCATTTTCGGCGATATCACAATTTTCAAAAACTTTTTTTATTTTCGCACGGTTTTCATCAGTTCTACCTAACCAATTGAGTAAATTATTCATCAAACTCTTACGTTTTTGCATGAAAGCAGAGCGAACTACTTGATTGAAGAATTTTGGATCTTCGATATCAATTTGATCTTTAGGTAGTCGATCCAAAACTGCTACTGCAGAATCAACTTTTGGTCTAGGAATGAAAGAACTGCTGCCAACAATTCGGTCGATTCGTGCATTCATCTGTGTTTGAACAGCAATTGTCAGAGAACCGTATTCACGATGACCGGGTTTAGCAGTGATACGTTGAGCAACTTCTTTTTGCATCATCAAAACTAAAGATTGGAATGGATAATCACTGTTGATCAAATTCAACATAATTGGTGTCGTAATGTAGTAAGGCAAGTTAGCAACGACTTTGATAGTCTTACCTTCCAAACCATGCTCTTTAACGAATTTGTCTAGGTCAACTTTTAAAATATCTTGGTTGATAACTTCGATATTATCGTAATACTGCAACGTATCTGCCAAAACTGGGATCAAATTATCGTCAATTTCAAAAGCAAAAACTTTTTCTGCCACTTGAGCTAACTTTTCAGTCAAAGCACCGATACCAGGTCCAATTTCAATGGCAATTTCATCAGGAGTTAAACCACTAGCATCAACGATATCGTCCAAAACTTTTTCATTGGTTAAGAAATTTTGTCCTAAACTTTTCTTTGCACGTAATTTGTATTTACGCATGATGTCATTCGTGCGAATAGGATCAGCAATACTTAATCTATTTTGTGTCATGAGTACTTCCTTCATCAAAATTTTTAACCGCAGCTACCAAAACATCAGGTGCCACTTGAAACATATTTAGTCGATTCAAAAATTGTTTAGCATTCGTATAGCCAATTTTTAATTCTGAACCAACGAACAATCTTCTTTGGTGAGAATCCGGCTTGCCAACTAAACCTAAATTGACCATATCAGCGTGATCATAAGCTTGAAAATCAGTTTCAGCATGAGTATAAACAGCAGCTAAGGCCGCTTTGATATCTTCATCTTTAGCATGCTCGATTCCTAAACTACCATCGCTCTTCTTAGGAACTGCTTTAGCTCGAGGTAAAAAAGCCTGCTTAGCATCTGGGACTGCTTTTTGAATAATTGTTCGCAAGCGATTGCCATTAAAATCTGGATCCGTGAAAATAATAACGCCACGTTTTTTTTGAGCAATCTTAATTTGTTTAATGGTTTCTTCACTCAAAGCCGATCCAGTCGTTTCAATCGTGTCCACATCACCTAAACAATCTTTCAAGCGATTCGTATCCGATTTTCCTTCAACTACAATAATTTCTTTTATTTTTTTCATAATTATAGATTATACACTTGGTGGGCATTGTTAAAAGTATGTTCAGCCACTTCATCAGGTGTAATACCTTTGTATTTTGCAATCGCATCAACCACATAGCGCGTATAAGCTGGTTGATTAGTGTGCCCTCGATAAGGTTCCGGTGTTAAATAAGGTGCATCCGTTTCAACTAGTAATCTATCTAATGGCGTTTCCTTAGCTGATTCGTGAACTTCAGGAGCATTTTTGAATGAAACGACACCACTATATGAAATCCAAAGTCCCAAATCCAAGAACTTGTTGAGCCATTCAACATCCCCATTGAAACTATGCATGATAATACCTGATTTTGACATGTCATGATTCTTTAAAATCTGGTACATATCATCAAAGGCATCACGACAATGAATTGAAACTGGCATGTTATATTGCTGAGCCACATCCAATTGTTGAATCAAAACTTTTTGTTGAATCTTAGGTTCTGGATCTTCTTCCCAGTGGTAGTCCAAACCAATTTCACCAATTCCGACTACTTCAGGAAGTTTGATTTGATTAACTAGTTGTTCCTCATTGTATTCTTTAGCAAACTCAGGATGCCAACCAATAACCGCATGCAATGGTTGATAATTTTGAGCTAAGCGAATGGCTTCAATATTGAATTCCTCGTTAGAACCAATAATAGCCATCTCATCAACATCAAGTTCCTTAGCGTTATCAATAAATTGCTGAGTATTGCCACTAAAGGCTGGATCATTTAAATGTGTGTGCGTATCAAATATTTTCATTAACCTAAAATAGCTCCATTTTTGTGTGAATTATCCACGATAGCTAATTTAACTTCGTCGCCCTTTTCAGTTGACAATAACATTCCGTTACTCCATTCACCAACCATCTTACGAGGTTTAAGGTTAACAACTGCTAGAACTTTCTTGCCAATCAATTCTTTATAGTTAGGATAGAATTTGTGCATACCTGAAAGGATTTGACGATCAACGCCAGAACCATCGTCTAGTTTGAATTGTAATAATTTGCTTGAATTTTCAACTGGTTTAACATCGAGAATTTCGGTTACAACCATCTTAACTTTGGCAAAGTCGTCGAATTCAATTTCTTTAGGGAAACCATCGTCAGCTTCCTTTTGTGCCTTAGCCTTAGCTTGAGCAGATTTACTCAACTTACCAGCACCGTGCTTAGCTTGTTCTTCAGCCATCTTTCCTTTGATGTATTCAACTTCTTCTTTAGCATCAAGTCTTGGGAAGATTGGTTCTGGTTTAGCGGTAACTGTCTTACCAACAACAGTTTCACCAAATTCAAGTGACTTATCGTTGTCGTAATCTAATCCTAATTGAGCAAACATCTTTACAGGAGCTTGTGTCATAACTGGACTGATTAGAAGAGCAATCAAGCGTAATGATTCGGCTAAGTGACCAAGAACTGATTGTAGTTCAGCCTTCTTAGCATCGTCTTTAGCAAGGACCCAAGGTTGTGTTTCATCGATGTACTTATTAGCGCGACTGATGAAAGCCCAAACGCTAGCTAGAGCTTCTGGGAATTCAAACTTATTCATGTGCTCACGGTATTGTGCCAAAGTATCAGCGTAAGTCTTTTCTAAATCTTTATCCAAATCAGTCACAGCTGTAGTTGTAACGATTTTACCGTCGTCATACTTGTTGATCATAGAAATAGTTCTATTCAACAAGTTACCAAGGTCATTAGCCAAGTCATAGTTGATCTTGTCAATGTAATCTTCCGGAGTGAAGACACCATCATTGCCAAATGGCATAGCGCGCATCAAGTAATAACGTAGTGAATCTAGTCCATATCTTGAAACTAACATTTCTGGATAGACAACGTTACCTTTAGATTTAGACATTTTACCGTCTTTCATCAATAGCCAACCGTGACCAAAGACTTGCTTAGGAAGTGGCAAATCTAGTGCCATCAAAATAATTGGCCAATAAATTGTATGGAAACGAACGATTTCCTTACCAACGAATTGGACATTGGCAGGCCAGTATCTCTTAAACAATGAGTCATCGTCACTGCCGTAACCTAGAGCTGTGATATAGTTCAACAAAGCGTCGACCCATACGTAAACAACGTGTTCAGGATTACTTGGAATCTTAACACCCCAGTTGAAACTAGTACGTGAAATAGCCAAGTCTTCAAGACCTGGTTTGATAAAGTTGTTGATCATTTCATTTTTTCTAATTTCTGGTTGGATGAAGGTTGGATTGTCTTTGTAGTATTGCAACAAGCGGTCAGCATACTTGTTCATTCTGAAGAAATAACAAGGTTCTTTGACTAATTGAACTTCATGTCCAGAAGGAGCTTTACCACCTGTGACTTTACCATCTTTATCGCGGTAAACTTCAGCAAGTTGTGATTCAGTGAAGTATTCTTCATCATCAACTGAATACCAGCCAGCATATTCACCTAGGTAAATATCGCCTTGTTTGATTAGACGTTCGATAATCTTTTGAACCGCTTTAACGTGATATTCATCAGTTGTACGGATAAATTTGTCATTGGAAATATCTAGTTTCTTCCAAAGTTCTTTGATACCCTTAGCCATCATGTCCACGTATTCTTGTGGTTGCATGTGCTTTTCTTCGGCCTTTTGTTCAATTTTTAGACCATGTTCGTCAGTTCCTGTTAAGAAGAACACGTCATAGCCTTCATTACGCTTGTAACGAGCTAATGTGTCCGCTGCAATCGTTGTATATGAATTCCCAATTGTTAATTTTCCAGATGGATAATAAATGGGTGTTGTAATGTAAAAAGTTTTTCTTTCTTCAGTCAATATATTAACCTCCACCGCTTCTAAATTGATATTAAGTATAGCATTATTTTATATTTGTGAAAAAACGTTCGTGGCATCGTCAGCGATTGCCAGAATTGATGAATCGATATCTAAATCTTCTTTATTAATGACGACCAATTTAGCTTTGGGTGAACTGTATTCTAATAATCCAGCAAAGGGATAAACCTTAAAACTAGTGCCAACAACTACTAACAAGTCAGCTTTTTGAACCATCAAAGCCGCATTTTGAAAGTTGTTAGGATTGATGTTCTCGCCATATAAAACTGTCGTTCCGGGACGAATAATACCATTATCTTCATGGTGTCTAAAATCTTTTAAGTAATCATGATAATCAAATTGTTTTCCACATGTTAAGCAATGAATATTATCGTATAAATTACCATGAAATTCCACGACATTTTTTGCACCAGCTTTAGTGTGCAATTTGTCAACATTTTGGGTAACGATTGCACCCTTTTGGTTACTGATCTCAGCCATTTTTTGATGAATGATATTTGGTTTAGCGTCTGGGAAATACATATTGTGGACAACGAAATCATGAAAAACATCTGGATGCTTGATCAAATTATCGTGACTCAACATGTATTCTGGTGGGAAATTGTATTTCTCCCGTTTGTAGAGTCCATTTTTTGAACGATAATCAGGAATTCCTGATGGTACGGAAACTCCAGCACCAGTAAGAAAAGTTACGAATTTTGCTTGGTCCAATAACGTTTTAAACTCTTCGATTTTATCGATCATAAATTTTACCCCTATCTAATTAAATATTTGATACCCTCTTTTTCAAATACTTCTTGAACTGTGTATTGGTAAAATGCTTTGTAAAATTCAGGTGTTACTTTATTTGGATCTAGATTTAGAGTTGCCACTCCTTGACCATCATTGATAGCAATCAAGACAAAACCGTCTCGACCAGTAGCGCGATTTTTGTATTCAGAATGTTTGATTTGATAAACTTGATTAAGTGACAAGCGCAACTGACGTTTGGAAATGATTGGTGTGACATTCAAGAAGGTGTGGAAATGAAGTCCTTGATAGCCGTTAGAGATAATAATTTCATTGTAGGCGTCTAAACAGTTGACCAATGCACGACGGAATTGGAAAGGAACTGATAAATCATTTTGCTCAGCTATCTCAGCTAATTGACTAGCATACTTAAATGACTTGGGGAAGTTATCCTTCCAATCAGCATCTTTTTGATGTTCACCAAAGATAATTCCATCAAACATAACTAAAGTACGATAGAAACGCATATTAGCCATATCCATCGATACTTTGGGGCGAAGAGCTATATCAATTCCTTTGAGATACTCTTGTTTGATTTCAGCAGTATAAGTACCATCTTCTTTTTGACGTTGCAAAACAGTAACGTGCTCCAAAGTTTCAAATACTGAATTAGCGACCATCAAAACTTGTCCATCACGATCTTTTTGTCCACTAGTAACGGCACAATCAATTTCTGGTTCATCAGATAGTTCTAGTTCAATATGATGCAATTCGTGCGCTAAGACGAAATCAGCGTACTTCTCGTTAGTAATAATTACTTTGATCGTGTCATCTTTCATCGTATGACTAGCTTGATCCAAAGTTAAATAATCTTGTTGCGTATAATCGGAAAAAAATTCGATTTTTTTATTATAATCTTGTTCTATTTTTTCAACCTGATTTACAATATTCTCAGGTAGTTCATTAATATCTATTTGTTTCATTATTAATACCTCATATAAAGGAGATTTTTGCATGGAAATAAAAGTTGATTTACCAAATAACTTATTACCAGACAAATACGGTAAATATGCGAACCCTCAAGCAATAAAAAATGGGAAACCGGTTATCAGTTTCCCAATTAAGTTATCAGACATACCAGCAGATGCCAAAACTATTGCTCTAACTTTTACTGATCCTGATTCAATTCCTGTTTGTGGTTTTGAATGGATTCATTGGACAGCTGCTAACATTCCTGTTGATCAAGAAATCACTGAAGATTTCAGTCAAACAGCTACAGCTCCAGTTGTTCAAGGAAAGAATAGTTCTGCCAGTCCCTTACTCGATGGTCCTAAAGATGTGGCCACGGGTTACAACGGACCTTATCCACCAGACCAAACCCATGATTATGTACTCAAGGTGTTTGCTCTAGACGACAATCTTGATTTGGAAAATGGTTTCTGGATGAATGAATTGCTACACAAAATGGATGGTCATATTTTGGCTAGTGCTAAACAAACCATTCCTAGTCGTGCATAATTAATTTTCTTGAAGATTCATCTTGTGAAAGTAATTAAAAACATAGCCTTCTCTAACGCCGAAATTCGAAAAACGGATTTCCTTAGAGGGGGTTTTCTTTATAATTTCTGAGATTATCAAAATCCCACCTAAAATGACTTCATATCTTCCATCACTGAGTTCTTTGATCTGACTACGTTCTTCCAATGAAGTGTGAATCAATTTATCAAAGAGTTCATCAATCTGCTCGCATGAAATCACAGAATTATGTAAGTTTTTTTTGTTTTTGCCTTCACGGTTCAAAATACTAGTGACAGCTCGCAAAGTTCCACCGAGACCAACAAAAGTGGCTGGAGTTTTCATCCAATGCAAGTCTTCTAAACGCCGACTAATATCTTGTCTTGCTTTTGTTAATTGTTCTGCTTTTATTGGGTCACTTGCCAAATACAAGTCCGAAATTGAAATAGCGCCAATCGGAATACTTAGTCCATATTTTAGACGTCCTTTTTTGGCTAAACTGATTTCACTACTACCGCCACCAACGTCAACAATCAAAGCATCTTTAATGCGCATCGTACTTCTAACAGCCACATAATCATAATAAGCTTCTTCTTTTTCATTGATGATATCTAGTTGCAATCCGGTTTCTTTTAGAACAGCAAAGATCAATTGCTCTTGATTCTTAGCCATTCTTACTGCGGCAGTGGCAATCAAGCTTATTCTATCTACTTGATAGCGTTCAATTCGGTCTTGAAATTTCTTTAAAACATCAATTGTTTCTTCAATCTGATCATTAGTCAAAAGTCGACTCTGTGTGATCGATTTTCCAAGTCTAACAGGCTCACGCCAACGATCCAAAGTTTTAAAACGATTCTTTTTTGAAGATCTATACACTGATGTTCTAATGGAGTTAGACCCAATTTCAATAACTGCTAACTTCAAATCTACATCACATCCCATTGTACCAATTATATAAAAAAACTGGTCCATATAGTAGGCTTAATTACAGAAAGCTGTAAAATTAAATTATTTTAATCTTTTTTTAATCTAACTGTTGACATTATTTTAAATTGGGTTTAAATTACTCGCAACAATTAATTTAATAAAAAACGTTCAGCAGGAAACGAGTCGATCGACTTGATTCAGAAAGTTATCGGTTGATGCGAGATAATATCAAAAAATTGATTCAATCACCTGTCAGTTGCGATTCAAAAGGTTTATCCGAGTAGAAAACGCTGGTTGCACCCATTAACGTGCCGACAAATTATTTATTAGTTTGTGCAAGGTAATATTAGTAATAATATTACGAATAAAAGGTGGTAACACGCGGTAAACGTCCTTTGATGATTCTAGTCATCAGAGGGCGTTTTTTGTTAAATTAAAATTCAAAAAAGTGAGGTGGTTCCAAATGGAAAGCGATATTAGTGGCATTAACAACGATTCTCAGATTCAGATTAAATTAAAAAATAAAATCCATGGAGGAACCACTTATGACACAAAATACAACTACAACTCAAACTACTACTTTAACTTATGACCAAAAGGAATTTGCAAACGAATTAGCAGAAGCGCTGCAATCTAAAAAGCCTTTATTAGAAGATGACTGGACTAATTTGGTCACCGACGAGAACTCAGCCTATCAAGTTCAAGACGCCTTTACCGACTTGAAAGATGATTCCGTCGGTGGATACAAGGTCTCATTGACTAGCAAACAAACTCAAGACATGTTTGATGCAAATGAACCCTTGTATGGCGCTGAAATGACCAATAATTTTTTGAAATCTACCGCCGTGGTCTCACTGAAGAACCTAATGGAGCCTCTAGTAGAAGTTGAATTGTGCTTCCGAGCCAAAGAGGACCTCTTGCCGACAGATTCTCTAGAAGACTTACTGGAAAAAACTACCGTAGCACCAGCCCTAGAAGTTCCCGACTCTCGCTTCAGCAACTGGTTTCCTAGCTTGTCCAAATACATGGTCATGTCAGATGGAGCTGTCAGCGGGCTAGTCGTTTATGGAGATGAAAAAGACACTAAAACTCTAGGGTCAGTCGAAGCTCTAGCAAACGTCTCCGCCACCCTCTTTCACGATCAAGAAAAATTGAAATCCGGTAAATCTTCAGAAGTTCTCGACAATCCTTTGAAGTCCTTACAATGGTTGGTAAAGAAATTAGACTCTCAAGGAAAACAATTATTAAAAGGTCAACGAGTATCTTCTGGAACTTTTGTCCTACCACCATCATTGACTAAAGGGAACTGGCGAGCTGATTTTGACAATGACTTGGGTAGCGTTAACTTACAAGTAAATTAAGTATCAAAAAAACGTATATCGAAAATGATATACGCTTTTTTTACGAAATTAACTCGTTTCGCAATTGTTTTCTTTCATTGAAGAACTGTTTATAAGCCAAATAACAAGAAATAATTGAGCCTAAACCAGTTGAGGCTAAAAGCATGAAAGTTACCATGATTTGATACTTGATAGCTTTGACTGGATCAACTCCCGCAAAAATCAAACCAGACATCATCCCTGGTAAACTAACTAATCCTAGAGTCTTGATAGAATCAATTGTTGGCTGCATCCCGCTTCTGATACTGTCTCGTAAAATATCCAAAGAAGCCATTTTAATATCCGCACCCAGAGCTAGTTTTTCTAAAACTTGTTGATGTCGATCGGTAAAAGTCTGCATCATATTGCGATAACAAAGACCGATGGCAACCATGATATTACTAGCAATCATTCCGGTCACTGGCACGATTTGCTCGGGTACGAATTTGATTGAACCCGTCCACACTAAGGTTCCCAAAGTAATAACCGTCCCGACTGAAATTGCCAATAATGAAGATTGAAAGGCTTTCGGTATTCCATTACCACGTTTACCCGCATTCCATGAAGCATTGATAACGATAATAACAAAGCAGGCACCGGTTAACCAAATATCATCAGCCTTGATAACGAATTTCAGAATGTATCCAACAATCGATAATTGAATAATTGCCCGCACGACACCAATTAAAATATCTTTATTAATATGGAGCTTTTCAACATAACCAATAACTAACGCTACCAAAACTAGGACAAAACCTAGCGCTAATGTCGAATTAGAAACTGTTAAATTAGTCATTTACTAACTCTCCTTTTCTGATGGTAATTTTATCGGTTGCTGCATCAATTTCAGTCTCATCGTGAGTCACTCGTAAAATCGTTAATCCCCGTTGATTGAATTGATTTAGCATTTTATGCACTATTTCCTTATTTTCAGCGTCCAAACCAGCCGTGACCTCATCAGTTATCAACACTTCTGGTGGAAACAACAAATTACGCAACAAGGCAATCCGCTGTTTTTCTCCACCGGAAACATCGTTAACGCTTTTATCGATATAAGATTCATCTAAGTTGACCATCTTCAAATAATCAATAACCTTTGCTTCATCAACTTCTTTTTTACGCACTTCAAATGGAAACTCTAAATTTTCTCTGACTGTCTTACCAAATAAAGTTGGTTGTTGAAAGGCATATGAAACTTTTTGACGATATAAAATTGGATCATAAGTTTCAATTGATTTGCCATCGAAGATTACTTCTCCAGAAGTTGAACTAATCATTGATGCTAAGATACGCATTAAAGTACTTTTCCCACTACCAGATGGTCCAACGATCGTAATGTATTTTCCTCTTTGAATTTCTAAATTTATATCTTTTAAAATTGTTGTTTCATCAACTTTATAAAAAAGATGTTTAATTTGAAATATATTTTCCACAATCCCACCTCTGTTCTTATAACATTATCCCTAAGAAACTTCCTAGTTACTAACAATTAGCTTACAAAAGAATTAATACATAAGAAACATATTTTATCAATTTTTCGGCGAAAAAAACATCCATTCAGATATAGTCGATTAACTATTATCTAAACAGATGCATTTATTTGATCATATAAAAATATTAAGCAAAGACACGTTTTACTCCGGCGATGTTTCCACGACCTGAATAGATTGAGTGAACTTGAACGGCGTATGGCCATGATTCAATCATTGTTGAAGCATCCAACAAGATACCAACGTGCCATAACATACCACTTGATGGGTCTGTAAAGAAGATTAAATCTCCTCTTTGACGTTCATTAAAGTTTACGTGAGGAATTCTAACATCGTCCCAGTACATTTGACAATTCCATTCATTACCTGGTTGAGCGTGTTGAATTGATGAAACTGGAGCTGAATCAATTCCTGAGGCATAAAGTGCTTGGGTAACTAATCCAGAACAATCAACACCATAATCAGGAGAACTTGAAGCTCCTGAGATCCAAGGTTGTCCCAAGTATCTGTATGCTTCGTTGATCATAGCTTCAATATGGTCTGATCTAGTACTTGTAATATTAGTTCTTAATGGAGCAACGTATGAGTCAATTCCATACCAACTAGTTTCTGTGAAGCCCATAGCCTTCCAAGTGTTTAAATCAACGATACCTGTGACAGGAAGACCTTTTCTTGATTGAAGACTTCTAACACTATTGGCAACATTGCCATCATAAATTGTGTGGGCATTTGAGTAGCCAAAATACTTTCTTACTAGCCAAGTCTTAATTCCTTCAACACCGTTATACAAAGGATAACCTACATTACCAACGGGTTTGATTTGTTCATCATGAATTTGAAGCCATCCATTTGGATTTTGGTAAGCTGGTGCTGTTGTAGCATCATCACTGTTGATCCAAACATTGCTGGCGATTTGATAGAAAGTCTTGCCATTGGCGTTATCAGTACGATTGTATTTCCAAACTGAATTTCCATCAAAGTTGGGTTGACCACTTCTAGCAAAGCCTGTGTCATTACGTGTGTAATTTACGGCACCATATGGTTGAACACGAACGATTCCATCCGCAGCGCTTCCGTATGACAAGGTAACGTTTTGACCATCAGCAAATTCATTAGTAGCAACACGATAATATGTTCCACCGTTATAAGCCATTCTTTGATCTGTGTACCAAGGAGTATTAGGTCCTAGAGCACGGTTAGTTAACTTTTGACCATCTTGTGTATAAAGGTAAGTGATCTGATTTCCAGTAGTTACGACACCTTTGATTTGAGTAATGTTAGATGTTGTACTGTCTGCTTGTGTTTTAGTTTCTGCAGCTGGTTGAGCATCTGTTGTCGTGGCATCATTGACAACTGGTGTTTGTGTTTGGTCAGTGGCTTGTGTTTCAGTTTGATTTTGATCAGCAGTTTGTGTGGCTGTCTCTTCTGGTGTTGAAACTTCTTGTGTAGCCTGAGCAACTGGTTGTTGAACATTTTCAACTGAAGTTTCAGTTGTTGTATCAGCTTTTACATTTTGTTGTGTAGTTACAGCCAACATTGCTAGTGCAAAACTACAAACAAAAAACATTTTTGATTTTTTATTCATTTTTCTATCCCCCTAATAACTTATTGCACGTCTATTTTGTGTATTCCAATTATTGATAAATTGCGTAATCCCCATTTGCAAAGTCTGATCAGTCCAACAATCGTTGTAATAAACGTAATTGCTATCATAACCGGTAACCACTAATGCATGATATGGAAATCCATAAAGTGTATTCCAAGTAACAACTGGGTGTCCGATATTAATTTGATATTTAATTGCATCAAAATTTTGACCAGTCAAATTCTTAGCAGTACCAGCGTACTTTTCAACCAAATTCATCAAAGCAGGTGGGAAGATCGTAATTCCCGTTCCATCCCAAGGTTGACCGATATAACCATAGTTTGGATCGCTGCTACGTGGCATTTCTCTGGCCATTTGCATCTTATCAACATTGGCACCAGCGTATTGCAACATCATCGTTACGGCAGTGATTTCACAACCATTAGGAAGTTCTGGTCTTTGAGCAATCAAAGGAACACCTGAAATCCAATCTGCTTCTTTATAATTTCCATTATTGATAACTACATAATCTTGTGGAACCCAAGTATCAGAACCAATCTGATACCACTCTTTACCACCAATATTAGCGTGGTTATTTACTTTCCAACTCGTACCAGTACTTAAATCATTGCCTTCATAAACAGCGCGATTACCATAACCTTTGAAAGAATGAATACTAGAGCCTGATTGATAAACCACTGTAGCATCGCCAGAATATGGTTGAACATATGATTTATAAGTACCATCTTTAGCACTGGCATATTCATTAGTAGCAACACGATAATAACTATTGCCACTATCTAAAGTATGATAAGTGTCTGTATACCAAGCACTGTTAGCAGCTAAAGCACGATTAGTCTCAACTGATCCATCGGCATAATATAAAGGAATAAATCCATTACTATTTACCGTATAGACACCATCAATTTGTTTGTCAGAAGCAATTTGACTATTCGCTTGAGTAGTCTGGACGTTGCTTTGATTATTGATTTGACTCTGACTCTGCTTCTGATTTTGAATCGTCGTTGATTCTTTTGGAGTCGTTTTGTCTGGTGTTTCAGTCTGGTCTAAAGCGTTATTAACTGACTTATCGCTTACCGAACTATTAAGTTGGTTCGTAACGTTTTGACTAACATTTTGCTCTTTATTTGCATCGACTTGGTCAGCTTTAACAACCGTAGTTGAAAGTAAACAACTGGAGGCCAAAATCGTGGCATAGAGCACTTTTCTCTTTAATCCCATAACATTCCCCTTTCAAGGAATAATTATGGAATAGTTGCAATTATTAATCAATATGAAAATATAAAATATATTTATGAAAGTGGTTAATTGTTTTCCTATATTTTGATTTTTATCATTATTTAAAATGATTGTTTAAAAAATTACATCAAAAAAAGCACAAACTCTACAACAGAATTTGTGCTTTTTAATTAATTTCATGAGTGATAAAAAATCACTATTTATTTTTAATTTCTTGGATCAATTTAGCTTGAGCTTGTGCTTGGAAAGCTTGTTGAGCCTGCTTAGTAACTTGCTTTTGTTGAGCAGTTGTCATAGCAGGGTTTTGAGTCATAGCCTTAGTAACTTCTGCTTTAACAAAAGCTGCACCTTCTTGCTTCATTTGAGCTTTGAAAGATTTACTATTCATCTTCTTTTGTAACTGTTTAGCTTGTGCTGTTGTTAATACTAACCAATCATTGCCAACTTTAAAGGTATTTGTTTGTTTAACAAATTCCTTATTGTTGTCAGAGATTCCGAATAAGAATGAATAGAAACCGTTCTTGTATTCCCAACGAGTAGTCTTCTTCGTTAATGTGGCATTCTTATAATTGCCTGTTTTAACGACATTTTTGACATGAGAATCAACTTTTGTTGTTTGAGGCTTTTTGGCATTAGCAGTTTCTGGAGTCCGATAAATATAGACGTTTTCTTTACCACTAGTACCCAATTCTTTTTCTAATAAAAGATTACTGCCCTTTTGAGCAGATTGAATTTGATAAGTGCTCTCAGACGTTACTTGTTTCATTCCAAAATGACTGTATTCATTTGAAATCAATAAAACTAAAGCGATTAAAAACAAACCGATAAAAGTGAAGGATAAACTATATCCAACTTTCTTGTTGGGTAGAAAGACGGCGAAGATATATGCCAAAACGGCACAAAGTAAGATTGAAATTAAAATCATTATTCTTCACCTGCCAATTCTGTATTCTTCATATCAATGTCTCTTGATTTAGCCTTATTCTTAACCATGAAAGTAATGAAGAAACCAATCAAACAGAAGACAATAGCTACGGCAAAGGCGGCATGATAACCACTCAAGGTAGAATTAATGTAGCTATCTTGATATTTAAGTGGACTTGCTGATAAGAGTGACTTACCAGGTTTCAAATTATTAGTTACGTTAGTCAAGACACTGACCAAAATAGCTGTACCCATTGAACTGAAGACTTGTCTAACAGTGTTATTAACGGCTGTACCGTGACTCATCAAGTTCAATGGCAATGAGTTCATACCATCTGTTGTAACAGGCATCAAGACCATTGAGATACCAAACATACGGATCATGTACAAGATAACGATATCTAGTACTGGAGTTGATTTTGTCAAGAACAAGAAAGGAATTGTTCCAGCTGTTAGCAAGAACATACCCATACGGGCAAGATCCTTAGGTCCATACTTATCAAAAGCATTACCAGTAATAGGACTCATGATACCAATCATCAAAGCACCAGGAAGCAATGTCAATCCAGAATGGAAAGCTGACATTCCCTTAACGATTTGAAGATATAATGGTAGAACCATTTCAACACCGACCATTGCCATATTAGTAACAGATGACAAAGCGGCAGCGATAGCAAATTTCTTTTCCTTGAAAACACGTAATTCCAAGAAAGGCTTGTCCATGTGTAATTGACGAAGTCCAAATAGGACAATGAAAATTATACCAACAATGATTGAACCGATAACGGTCATGGAACCCCAGCCCTCATCACCAACTGATGAGAAACCATACAATACGGCCCCGAATCCAACCGTGGATTCTACTAATGACAAGACATCCAATTTAGTACGATGTGTTTGAAGAACTGGACGCATAAAGATAAGTGCCAAAATCAAAACAACTACAACGATAGGAATAATCATTCCGAAAAGATATCTCCATGATGAGTTATCAATAATGAAACCTGAAAGTGTAGGTCCAATAGCAGGAGCAAGTCCGACAACCAAACCATTTAGTCCCATGGCAGCACCACGTTTTTCAGGTGGGAATATCGACAACATTACAACTTGCATCAAAGGCATAGTAACACCAACACCAACCGCTTGAATCAAACGACCGGCTAAGATAGTACCAAATGTTGGTGCCACAAAACACATAATCGTTCCGACTAAGAACGTTGACATTGCGATGATATATAAAATTTTTGTACTAAAATTATTACTCAACCAAGCAGTGACCGGAATCATAATTCCGTTAACCATTAAGAAACCAGTAGTTAACCATTGTACATCTGATGTGCTAACACTGAATTCCTTCATCAAAGTTGGAAAAGCTGTAGTTAAAATTGTACCGTTTAAAACCGTACAAAAAGTACCCACAAGAAGCACTAAGACCAAAAGATTACGGTTGAAAGGCTTCCCATGTGCATCCACAATTGCTTTATTATTATTCGCCATAATAACAAATTCCTCTTCTCTTTTTATTTCTATATTTTAATAGCGTCTAAATTCTTATAAACTTTCATTAAAATATTTTCTAATTCTTTTTGTTCCTCAGAAGTTATGCCTTTAAAGATGGCATCATTACCCTTATGAAAAGCTTTACGGACTTCATCGTAAAGCTCCTGTCCTGCGTCAGTAATGGTAACCAACTTCTTACGACGATTATTAGGATCAGCTTGCCGGGATACAAATCCGCGATCCTCAAGTTTTTTCAAAGCTCTGGCGATGCTAGCACCGTCAAATAATGTGATCTCACCGATTTTATCTTGGCTGCATTCTTGCTTTTTATAAACGATGCCCAAGAGGATACTTTCAAAAGTATTCAGATCCTCTTCTTTCAAATACTTAGCAGCAATTCGCTTCTTGATCATCGAATATCGCATCACGAATCCAACCAAATTATAATCGTCCATTAAGTCACCTCATTTTTCAAAAAAAAACTTTTAATATTTTAGAACAAAAAATATGCTACACCCGACTCTTGATAAAATCAAGAGTTAAGCATAGCATTTTTCTGTAAAAGCGTTTTTAATTTTCAGAAATTAGTCGAAATAGTTAACACCAATGGCTTTTCTAACTTCAGATAAAGTTTGGTTAGCAATGATATTAGCATTGTCACTACCCTTTTTAAGGATATCGTAAACACCAGGAATATCTTTTTCATATTCAGCACGACGATTACGAATTGGCTCAAGGATTTCTTGCAAGACATCATTTAGATAACGTTTAACTTTAACATCACCTAAACCACCGGCTTGATATTGCTCCTTTAATTGAGCAATCTTTTCTTTATCAGTACCAAATGCGTCAAGGTAAGTAAAGACAGTATTGCCTTCAATTTTACCAGGATCTTCAACGTGAATGTGGTCGGGATCAGTATACATAGACATAACTTTCTTAGTAACTTCATCCGCTGAATCGGATAGATAAATACAGTTGCCTAATGATTTACTCATCTTAGCATTGCCATCGATACCAGGTAGACGACCTTGTCCCTTAGGTGGGAAGTAACCCTCTGGTTCTACTAAAGTATCAACGTTGTAAGTGTTATTGAAGGTACGAACGATTTCACGAGCTTGTTCCATCATTGGTTCTTGGTCGTCACCAACAGGAACTGTATCGGCCTTGAAGGCTGTAATATCAGCAGTTTGACTAACTGGGTAAGTTAAGAATCCTGCGGGGATACTTTGACCAAAACTCTTTTGTTTGATTTCTGATTTAACAGTTGGATTTCTTTCCAAACGAGAAACCGTTACTAGATCTAGATAATACATCGTTAATTCATTCAAAGCAGGAATTTGTGATTGTACCAAAATATTAGTTTTAGCAGGATCGATTCCAACTGAAAGATAATCCAAAGCAACTTGAATCAAACTGTTACGAACTTTTTGAGGGTCGCGGGCGTTATCAGTCAAAGCTTGCATATCAGCAATCATGATAAACATCTTATACTTGCCCTCATTTTGGAGCTTAACGCGGTTTTTCAATGAACCTAAATAATGTCCGATATGTAATTTTCCTGTGGGACGATCCCCAGTTAAAATAGTATTTGTTTTCATGTTTTCCTCCTGAATTAATTAATGCACAAAGATTTTTCTGGTGGTATAATGGCTCTCCACAATAAAAAAAGCGCCCTATTATCTTAAATAATAGGACGCAAAAGCGTGGTGCCACCTGTCTTGTAGATTACTCTACCGCTCAAAGTTATAAGGTGACTAACCATACCCACTTCCTAACTCAAGGTCGATAACTTTTGCAGCCGTGAAGTTATTCTCTGAACCAACTTACTTGAATTAGTACTAAAAAATGCTTATGCTTTAATGTACTCTAATTGCTATTAGCATAATTAAAAATCGACAAATTGTCAACGTGAGAGGGATTTTAATGACGATTAATCAATCAAAAGATGAAGAACAACAAAGAGTCAATTCAGTTGCTGAAAAAATCGACAACAAGATCAAACGAGTTGACCAAAGTATTGCCCAAGCTCATCAAGAAACACATCGTATTTATCGTAACTATGGTGAAAATACCAAAGTTAATATTTTTGAAGTCGATGACCAAATGGAAACTAACGCTTCTGTTCAACAACAAAAGCAATTAGTTGCCTTGGCAGTCGAAAACGAAAATATTTTAAACGCCAACCGTCTTAAACTAGAAAATCTCCAAGGCTCACCTTATTTTGGACGAATTGATATCGTTGAAGATGGTGAAGAAGATACTCTTTATATCGGTACTTCTACTTTGCAAGATGATGACGGAAACTTCCTAATTTATGATTGGCGTGCTCCCATTTCGGGAATTTACTACAACGGGATGCTTGGTAAAGTACACTACCAAACTCCCAATGGTAAAGCCGAAGTCGAACTAAAGAAGAAACGTCAATTTCAAATTGTTAAAAATAATATTCGTAATATGTTTGATACCAATGAAACCGTTGGGGATGAAATTCTCCAATCTGTCTTAAGCGAATACAGTGATGAATATCTAAAGAATATCGTAGCTACTATTCAACATGAACAAAACGTTATTATCCGTGACACTCGTTCTGACGTTTTATTAGTTCAAGGTGTCGCTGGATCTGGTAAAACTTCTGCCATTTTACAACGTGTTGCTTACTTGCTTTATCACAGTCGCTCAACGATGAATGCCGATAATATTGTCTTGTTCTCCCCTAATAAATTATTCAGTAATTACATTTCTGAAGTCTTACCTAGTTTAGGTGAACGAAACATGCGTCAGGTTACTTTAAATGAATTCATTTCCTTAAGACTAACTGGTGTTCAAGTTGAAACTCTATTTGAACGCTATGAAAAAGACGAACGCAATTTGCCAGAATCAACTGTTAAAATGCGTCTTTATAAAGAAAGTGGCGATTTCTTAGACAAGTTAGCCGAACTTGAAGAAAATCATCCTGAACATATTTTGCATTTTGAAGACATTATCTTTGAGGGTAAACCTTTCTTCACTAAAGAAGAAATGGCTGAAATTTATGATTCAGTCAATCATGCTTACCACATTACCGATCGTTTCTTAAAGACGAAAAATGCTTTGATCAAACGTCTCCAAAGAAGAATCCATGAAGATCGTAATGAAGATTGGGTTCAAGCTGAAATCGACAATTTATCTGATGAAGACTTCCAACAAATTATTACCGACCACAACATTGAAGAGTCAACTAACCAACGTGAAATTATTGCCGAAGAATTTTTGAAGGAACGTTACGCACCAATTTATAACGCCCTCATCAACGACTATTTCTTTAACCCTTATAAGGAATATCTCTTCTTGCTCAACGAGATGGACCAAGATTTGGTTTCTGATAGTGTTTGGCAAACAATGATTGAAGCTATCGACAACAATATTGAAGCTCACAAACTAAATCTCAGTGATTCAATCGCCATTCTTTATTTACGTGATATCGTTACTGACGGTGGTGTCAATCATTCGATTCAACACATCTTCATCGATGAGGTGCAAGATTATACGATGGCTCAACTCAAATACATCGCCCATGCTTTTCCAAATGCCAAAATGACTCTGTTGGGTGATCGTGCTCAAGATGTATTAACTAGTTCCTACCGTCAAAAAGATCTTGTTACCGAAGTTAACGAATTATTCAGTAAAAAACGTATCAACACTATTACGTTAAATCAAAGTTATCGTTCAACTGCTGAAATAACTAACTTTGCCACTAAACTTTTGCCAAATGGTGAAGAAATCAAAGCTTTCTCTCGTCAAGGTGAAGATCCCGTTATCAAGGTCTTTGACAATGATAATTACTATCAAGGTTTAAAGGAAACGGCTAAAGAACTCAACAAGAAATACGAAACAGTCGCTATCTTGACGCGTAATCAAGCTCAAGCTGAACAAATTTATACCCACTTCAGCGATGAATCTATTATTACTTTAGTTGATGCTGATTTTCGTTCAATTCCTAAGGGCATTCTAGTCCTACCAATTTATTTGGCAAAAGGTTTGGAATTTGATGCGGTTATCGGACACGACATCTCGAACATAAACTATCCTGACAGTCGTAGTACTGATGTTCTTTATACTATCTGTACTCGAGCCATGCACAGTTTGACTCTGTGTGTCGATGGTACAGTTTCCCCATTATTAAGTAACGAGTCCTCAGATTTGATTTCTGAACAATAAATTAAAAACTCCAATGAAATATCCTATGTGGGTATCCCATTGGAGTTTTTGCTATTTTCTGACTACTTTACTAATCCATATAATGATGCATCGTGATATTTTCCAGCTGAAAAGATTTCATCCTTCAATGTACCTTCAAATTGAAAGCCGACTTTTTTAGCAACCGCATTACTAGCAAGATTGACTTCTTCCGCCATTAGTTTAATTTTGTGTAAACCTAGTTCATCAAAGCCAATTTCTAGCAGCTTTTTCAGGCAATCGGTCATAACGCCGTTACCCTGGAACTCTCCTCCAAGCCAATAGCCAACTTCAGCATGTTTGTTATCAAGATCAATATTGTGCAAATCGATCATGCCAACTGGATGTCCATTGATCCAAATACTAGCATTCCACAGTTTCTTTGCGGCCATACGTTCTTGACAATATTCTAGGAAAGCCCGTTCGCCAGCAACTGATTTAGTCGACTCACCCCAGGGCATAAACTTAGCTAATTGAGGTCTGGTTTTCTCAATTTGTTCATAAAGACTCTCGGCATCTTTAGGATCAGAAATCTTCAACTTTACATTCTTTCTAACTAACCACTCTTGCATGATGTCACCTTCATTTATTCTTATTCAGTCAGTGATAATATTAACCAATTTTTTTCTTGTTTAAAATCAAAATTGAGATTGACAAAACTATCATCGCTGCCACAACACTTATCCCAATAGCTGGATAAATATGAGATATCTTTTCTGTGCCTTTGACTAAATCCAAATTATCATTGACTAACGATATTGGATTATACTTCTGCAATTTTTCAAACATATTCACTAACATCAAACTGATGAACAAAATTACTGACATCAAAAAGCCAACATAATTACTCTTGCTCAACGTTGAACCCAAAATAACCACTGCAACGAACAATAGACCAAAGACTAATAAAGGCCACATCCCCATCCAAATATTAGGACTTTTATCATCTGGAAAATAGTACGTCGTATAGCCCCAGTTGATCAAGAAGGCTATGATTACTGCCAAACACCACTGCAACATAGCGACGACATATTTGGCAATAACTACCGCATAACGTGGCAGCCCTTTCGCTACTAAATTGACTAAAGTTCCTTTAGATATTTCATTACTAATGGTTCCACTAAAAATAACCGCTAAAATAAAAATTCCGATTTGAGTTATGTTCTTATAATACTGTTGCCACGCCTCAACACTGGTAGGATCAGGCATCTTGATAGTCATCTGACTAGTTGAAGCTAGTTTTAATAAATCTGGTGTTAACTTGGCCATTAGTGGTCCCTCAATTCCAAAAACTACAAAGATAGCCACAATAATCAATAAATGATAATTACGCCACGATTCCAATAATTCTTTACGCATAAAAATCCAAATTCTCATCGGGTTACCTCCATAAAGATATCTTCCAAACTAGTGACTTGCTTATTCATAGAAATTGGTACTAAGCCAGCTTTCAAGAGCCTTTCTAAAATAACTTTAGCACTCTCTTGATAAGAGCCTCGATAATCAATAGTCAATTGCGCATTATTTTGAAGCGCTTGTTGATTCAATGAAATATTTGCTTTTTGAGCCATTTTTTCAGAATCAAATTTCAATACTATTCGTGGTTTGGCGTAGTCATTTTTTAAATTATCAAGCGTATCGTTTACTTTTAAAACTCCATCATCGAGTATACCTACGCGATCACTGATTCTTTCAACGTCACTCAAAATATGAGTTGAAAAAATAATCGTCATTTCGCCACGTAAGCTTGCCAACAAATCTAAAAAGTCACTTCTTCCAATCGGATCAAGCGCTGAAGTTGGTTCATCGCAAATCAGTAATTTAGGCTGATTCAATAATGCTTGAGCGATTCCTAAACGTTGCTTCATTCCTCGAGAAAAACCACCAATTCTCTTTTTATTGATTGGTAAATCAACCGTTTTTAAAAGTTGTTTGATACGTTGCGACAATTCCTTTCTAGGAATATTAGTTAATTGTCCGCAAAGAGTTAAGTATTCACTGGGATTCATATAATCATAGTATTCAGGAACATCTGGCAAATAACCTATAACTCGGTTAGTGAGGGAATTGCCGTAATGGACTTTTTTCTCATTTACTTCAATATCACCTGAATCAATTGTTTCTAAGCCCAGAATCATTCTCATCGTAGTAGTTTTTCCAGCACCATTTTCACCAACAAAGCCAAAAATTGAACCCTTTGGAACAGAAAAGTCTAATCCTTTAATGATTTCTTTATCACCAAAGCTTTTTTTGACATTGTGTAACTCCAAAACTGACATTATTCATTCTCCTTGCCGACTAACAAATAAACAACGGCACCAATTGGTTGGAATAATAATACTAGAATTATCCACAAAATTCTGTTGCCAAAACGATACTTCTGATGCTTGAAGATATGTACTAAAGCTACGATATCCAGAACTAGTTCTAAAATTATTAATGGAATAAATAGCGGTAGATTATCGAAAAAAATATCTGGATTATTCATCATCCAAATTCTCCTTTATTTTGTTTAAATGGGTAAAAATCTCTTTAAACTCCTCATCGTTTTGATATGCCATAAAAATTGGGGTCTGCGTGATTATCGTTACAAAGTCAGTTTTTAATTGTTGGTCGCTTCTAGGCAAAGTGTCACCCAAATCAGTTTGCTCTAGCCAATCATCTATTTGGTCAAAATACTTATCTCCGTGCTGCTTAAGTGGAAATTTAATATTTTCTAGTAGTGCAACATACTCGGACAAACATTGCTTGACCATCTCATCATTTTTGATTTGAGCAAATCCAAACGCTGCCGAGGTCAAAAAGTTAATTACGATAGTTGGATTTAATTTTTTGACAGAAAAAGCCACGATTATTTGTTGTCCACGTTGATAAGTAGCCAAAAACTTTTGTGGTTGATTGACGATTAATTGCAAATAATTAGTTAACTGACTCATCATAACGGCAATGTACTGAAATAAAGCACTTTGAGTTGTTGCCACGGCCTTGTCATTTTCACCTTTTAATTGATAAGCCCAGGCTATCAAGCTTTCTACTGGATAATATTCGGGTACGTACTGGCCTAATTTGTGCAAAACTTCATCTGGTTTTTGTAAAACTAGTGAACAATAAGCTGAGAAATTTTTAGCTTTTGCCAAAAGTTCCGGATCGTTTGATATTTCAGAAACGTGTTGAAAAAGGTTTTGTGCCTGAATTAAATATTTTTCAGTTTTATCTTTTTGATTGTCACCAGGAAACAAGTCCCCGTGATTAACTAAAAACTGTCCCATTTCTAAAATTAATGGTGCACAAGAATAATAGCGATGAATAATTTCCTCAAATGATTTATAAACTTGTTCAGGTGGATTATCTTTAAAAGAATTAGCTAAGGATTGATAAATTTTTCTAATTTGACTTGCAGATAAATTGTTACTATAACTTAGCAATTGATCCACGGTGATATCAAAATAGCTTGCTAATAAAGGCAGCAATGTTACATCAGGATACGTTTGATTATTTTCCCATTTGGAAACTGAAGCCTTAGATACACCGACAAAATCAGCTAATTGTTGTTGTGTAACTTGCTTTTCTTTGCGTTTTTGTAAAATAATCTTACTCATGTCCAACTTCATCCTAATCACCTCTTGTATTAATTATATTGGGTTGATTATGTTTAGTATAGCGATACTTAGTTAACTCTAAATGGTATTTATCAACTTATACGATACTTATTAAACTAAAAAAAAGCCCAATGCCATAGTTTTGAACTACGACACTAGACTTATAATAAATATCTAAATAATTATTGTTCCAACTGCTGCACTAACCATAGCTACAAAGATAGCCATCTTTTCATCCTTAGTGTACAAATAAGTTAAAGCATAGCACCAGCCTAAAGCCATCATCATAAAGAATTGCAATATAGAACCAGGCAAACTGATCAATCCAGCAATGACCCCGCTCAATAAAATTCCCATAATGGCACTGTAAGCCGAACTCTTTCTAAAGAAATAATTAAAGAAAAATCCAGTTTGCACTAATTGCTGCTGAATCGTTATAACAAAAACATTTGCAACCATGTTAAAGACAAAAACACTCTGCTCAGCACTTGAAACGTCATCGTTAGCAAACTTGGGTAATTTACCAGTAATTTGCAAATAACTGACCATGATTCGCATCAAGCAAACCAAAATTATCATTAAGCTGACCAATCCAGCATTAGATAATAACGAATATACGAAACCATCAGCTGTATCGGAAAATGATTTTTCTTCTCGAATATACTTTCTAATCATCAAAAATAGCGTAATTAATCCAACGACAAAGAAGACTATCACGATTGGCATATCCAATCCTTTGCTATTTGCCGCATTATTTTTCAACATCAATGTTACGATGGAAAATGCTATCCATATTAAATATCTGACAAAATCTGTTCCTGGAGATTCTCCTACGCGCATAATAACTTCTTCCAATCAATAATTTTACTTTGTCATTATATCATACGCCAATACTTCATTTTCTTCTTGTTTTCAACTATTATTAATAGAGTATTTAGGTTTGACATTAAATTGCCGTCGTCCGTTCGGCCTTGGAAAACGCTGGAACGCTGTGGGCACGACGACGACATCTTAGCCAAACCTGCATTTGGAGGGATTTTTTTTTATGAATAAGAATCATCGGATTTTTTATTTAGACTTTATCCGTGTTATTGCCATTCTCTTAGTGGTCTTTATCCACGTTTCTGCTATTGATACTACTTTGAATGTTGGCAGTGGACAATGGCAGATCACCAAAATTTTAAATTACTTTGCTCACATCAGTGTCCCCGTCTTCTTTATGATTTCTGGATCACTATTGCTCAATAGTAAAAAAACAACTTCTTTAAGTTATACTTGGAAAAAAAGAATCCCGCATGTGGCTATTCCCTTTATCTTGTGGTCAATAATTTCACCTATTGTTGTTGGGATTTATGCACATTCATTATCATTTAAAAACGTAATGAGTGTTGTCAAAACTATCCTTTATCAACCAACTTCTCCAACGCTTTGGTTCATGTATCCACTCGTTGGAATTTATATTCTTTCTCCAGTTATCAGAACTTTTGTTGAACATGCTTCTAATGAAATGTTGATTTATGTCACAGGAATTTGGTTAGTTACTTGTTCACTATTACCATCCCTTGCCGTAATGTTGCCAAAGGACTACACAAAGATTCTTACTCTATCGCCAGTAGCTAACTTCTTCTTAGTTGGAGGTTTCACAGGCTATTTTATTCTTGGTTATTTATTAACAAAACTAAAAGTTGAAAAAGCTAACAATCTTATCTTACTTGTTATTTTTCTAATTGCCGGTATGGGTGGTAATTTCATTTCTGAAGCCGTTCCTAGAATTTTCGACAGCAATAACGGCTATTATGTCACTTCTATTTATATTCCTATCATGTCAGTTGCTGCTTTTATTCTTTTACAAAAATGGGGGAGCAAAATCAAATCCAACATCACAATTAAAACTTTTGAGTTCTTATCGCCTTTAGTATTCGGAGTTTACTTGATTCACAATTTATTAATTCTTTTCATCGAACCTTGGTTCATGAATCACGTTGCTATTCACGGATTAGCTGCTACTTTCTTGAGATACATCGTTGTCTTAGCTTTGTCGATTGTTATTATTTGGATATTAAATTGGATTCCCGGTATCAATTACTTGTTAACTGGTAATTCTAAAAAGAGAAAATAAAAAACCTTCACGAAATCGTGGAGGCTTTATTTTTATCTAAAATTAATCTTCTTTTTTGATTCTAGTAAATTTCAAAATTGCACCAAAAGCTGCCAAAATTACACCTAGGATTGTGGCAAGAATTCCAGTTGTCTCACTAGTTTGTGGCAATGTTCCAGAATCTGAACTTGAGCCTTGTGATTCGGCAATATTACTACCAGCAACACCTGGTAATAATCCTTCAGAATTTCCTTCTGAACCACCATTTGTAATGGCATTGCCATCACTATCTAATAGTCCGTCAGTTCCTTCTTCTTCTCCAGCTTCTTCGGATTCATTAGACTCATCAGAACCATTATTTTCTTCCTCTGAGCCTTCATTATCTTCGTCTTTATCTTCTTCACCATTATCATCAGTATCTGGCTTTTGACCTTCTGAACCGCCATCAACTTCGATTAAATCACCAGTGTCAGGGTCAATATCTTCTTCCTCTTCTTCTTCATCAGGGTTTTCGATATTGCCACCGTCGTTTTCGTCGCCGTCTCCTTCATCTGGTAATCCATCAGGAAGTTCTCCTGGAATTGTTACAGGTCTTTCAAACTCTGTTTCAGTAGCGTTATCGTCTTGAAGATCCCATCTGTGAGTTTCGGCGTTGACGATCACTTTGTCAGCTACAATATTACCATCAAGGTTAGCATCAGCTATAACAGTTGCCTTTGGAGCCAAAACACTACCTTGGAATGGACGTTTGACGTCAATTGTTCCTGTGTACAAATTATCGCTAGCTGTGCTGTCATAGAAGTTCCATAGTAAGTGGTTGTCATCAAAGTATTCTGTTTCTTGGTTAGGACGATCCTTTTGATTGGCGTTAGCACCTTCACCATCATTAAAGGTCAATTTAACTTGTGAATTAACATCATATGGATCTTGGCCTTTGGTATCGACGTTAATAATGACACTCGTTCCACCCTTGTCAGCGGATAAACCGGTAATATAAATTGGGGTATCAGTATTTAAGACATCAGCATCCAAATTGATAATGATTTGGTTGTTTGCATTAGGATTATAATTCTCCAAGTTGATAACACGTTGATTACGATCTGGAAAATCACTAGCTTGAACTGAAACTGTCGGTTCCATATTGGAAAGTGTATTTGATTTGCTCTCTAATTGTGAGAACTGTGAACCAAAATCAATATATGTATTACCATTCTTATCTTGATACGTTTCATCTTTAGTCAAGTGATCAATGTTAGTTCCATCAACTTTAGTCCGAGTCGTGTCAGTAACATCAATATCATTACCTTCACCGAAAACAACTTTATTAGTACGATCAGCATTTCCTTGGACAAACGAACTTGAAGCGATAGCATTGTGATTTTGAACATAAGAAATATCTTTATTCAAATAGCCTTCACGGATATTTGTACCGAAATTAACGTTTCCATTCAAAGTACCAACAGCTAAATTACCATTAGTATGAGCATTCAAAGTTGCTTCATTGGCAAAAATATGGAAGTTTGATGCATAACCCAATTGATTACTATTTTCATTACTAAAGTCATCACTAACACTTCCACCATCTTGAACCTCATCATTTACGGATTGAGTAACGGCTGTTTGAGATTGTGTTGTACTTTGCGTTGTTGCTGTATTACTTGTTGATTGTGCTGAACCTTGAGTTGTCGCAACATCATTCGTAGTATTTGCTGTTTGCGATGCAGTTGAGCTCTCGCTTACAGAAGTACTATTATTGAAACCATTATTGACAGTAGTTGCGGCATTAGTTTGGGTTGTTGTTGACATCCCCATCAAAACTGCTGCGCTGACAGCTACACAAGATAAAGCCCATTCTTTTCCCTTTTTCATTAACATAATTAACTAAATCTCCCTCTTCAATTTAGAATAATTATTATCTAGTGGTAATAAATCAGGTAATAATATTATTTATGAAAATTATTACGCTACTCCAAAATATTGTCAAATTAATATTAGATTATAATCACATAACTTTTTTATTGCATAAATGTTAAAAGAAAGATTGATTTAACAGCATTATTAAGCATTTATGCAAAAATAAAAAAAGTTTACTTTTATGTGATTTTTATTCTTTTTTTTGACAAACAAAAAGTCCAATTCATAAGAATTGAACTTTTTTAATTATTTCATAAATAGTCGTGGGGAGAAAAATTATTGTCGATCGGCAGATCCCATAGCAAAGACTGCTACACAACCAAAACCTGTGTGACTTGAAATAGTCATACCAATTGGATAAATTTGAATATCAGCTTCAGGAATCGACTCTTGAATTTTATTTTTAACAACTTGAGCAGCTTCATAATCACCACTCGTTGTAATAATAATTGGTTGGTTAACATCATTTTTAATTGCCGGAGTTATCTTGCTGGCTAAATCTAAAAGTGATTTTTTACGTGTGCGAGTTTTTTCGACCATACGTAGCTTACCATTAGGATCAACATCCAAAATGGGCTTCACTTTTAAGAGTGTACCCAAAGCAGCTGATGTATGAGAAATTCGGCCACCATGATACAAATAATTTAAATTATCAACGGTAAACCATTGTTGAAGACGTAATTTATTATTACTAAACCATTCCACTAATTCTTGCAAACTTTTGCCAGCTTTTTGAAGTCTGATTGCTTGCAAAACTAACAGACCCTCACCACCACTAGCAGCAGCTGTATCAACAATTTCTATTATTGCTTCTGGAAATGATTCTAATAAGATGTCCTTAGCCTGTTTGGCACTAGAAAGAGAGCCACTCAATCCACCAGAAAAGCCAATATAGACGATTGGCGTTTTCTTTTCCACATAGGGCTTAAAAAATTCCACATATTCACCAATATTAACTTGTGTAGTAGTTGGCATGATTCCTTTTTGAATCTTTTGGTAAAATTCCTCAATATCATAACTTTGACCAAAATCATTGTAGATATCTTCAGCACCAATTTTTGTATGGAAGCAGATTGCATCAACATTGCTATCCTTCAGAGTTGCCAAAGGTAGGTCGCATTCTGAATCCGTTAAAATTTGATACATAGTCTACCCCCTCAAATTAAATAATGACTTACTTTATTTAAGTCACCGATTAATAATACCATTAATTTTAATTCTGTAAACTATGTAATCTAGTTTTTAAAACCATATGTTTAATAATTAACCATTATTAATTTTTTAAATAAAAAAAGCAGCTGTACAAAAACGTACAACTGCTACATACAGCCGTCTATCGGATTTGAACCGACGACCCCCACCTTACCATGGTGATGCTCTACCTATCTGAGCTAAGACGGCATTAACACTCCCTACATTTTAGCAAATTTAGATACTGTAGAGAATGCTTTTAATTAAAATGCTTCAATAATTTCGGCTACTCCGGTGGCAAAGAAGAAAAAGGCTAATAGGAAAACAATGAAGCCTCCTGCTAAAACTGGATTGAATAATAGAATAATCGCAAACAAGAGATTCAAGCCTGCCAAAATAACGATCAACCAATAGTACTTTTTACCAAAGAAATGATAGAAACGAGCGGTAAAAATTTGGAAAGCCGCATCCAGCAAAAACCAAATTGAAAACATGTAAATAATTGCGATGACTCCTACATTCAGGTGGGCAATGAAAATAATACCGATAATAATATTCACAATAGCTGAAAAAATTGTCCAACCACTTCTAACACCCAAAAAGCGTGTCATTTGAGATCCAAACCACAATTGATAAATTCCTCGTAAAATTATAAAAAAGCCAAAAATTCCAGCAATGGTCGATAAACTTTTTAGCGGATACCACAATACCAAATAACCCGCATATAAAGAAATTAAACCAATGATGAAACCAAACCAATCAAAATGGCGCTTTGGTTCACTCATATAAATCTTCCCCTTCTCAAATTCTCAATCACATTTTTATTTTAACATTAAGCAATATCAAAGTTGAACGATATGCGCTATAATAAAAGGGCTAAGAATATTATTAGGCTAAACGAAAGGTTGTAAAATTGTCCCCTAACAAAGAAAATTATTTAAAAACCATTTATGAATTGAATTATGACTTCACAAAGATTACTAACAAACGTATTTCAGAAATCATGAATGTGTCTGCTCCATCTGTTACCGAAATGTTGAATGCTTTAGCAAGTGAAGGCTATTTAACACATTCCCCATATAACAAAATCGTTTTAACACCTAAGGGAAATAAAGTTTCTGAAAAACTAGTTCGTACACATAGACTTTGGGAAGTATTTCTTAATCAATGTCTCAAATACCCTGTCGATAACGTTCACCATAACGCTGATGCACTAGAACATGCTTCTGACGACGATTTGATTGATCACTTGAACGACTTTCTTGGTCATCCTCAACGTTGTCCACATGGTGGAATTATCCCCGGAAACGGTCAAGGTGAAACTGATGCTGATGATAAATTGCTCAGCATGATTCCTGATGGAACTAAGGTTCAAATTGTCCGTGTGTCTGATAACTATGATTTTCTTCAATACTTTGGCAGTTTAAATCTTGAAATTGATGACACAATCGAAGTTATCAAACATGAAAAATTCGACAATTCATTAGTCGTTAAAAAAGCAGATGGTTCAAACTTAACAATTGGTGCTAAGGCCATCGATTATATTTTCGTGGAAACACGTTAAAAAAAGAATCTTCAATGTGATTGCTCACACTGAAGATTCTTTTATTTTTTGCGATTATTTTCTAAAACTTTTTGATAAAAAATAGCCATTGTCAATTGTTCATATGGTTGTAACCAAATTGATAGTAATTCATGTGTTAAAGCATTTAAAATTTCCCAAAAGAAAAATTCAAGACAAAATGAGAAATAAGCCCACTTATATCCACGCATTAAAACTGAACTACGACTAAAACTAGAAAAAGCCATACGTAAAGTCCATTTATTTTGATCAGCCACATCATCCTTAAAAATAAAGAAAGTCTGTGAAAAGATCATCAAAAACCAAATACCAGGAATAATATACAACATTAATCCCGCTTCCAAGAATAGTCCAAATAACGCCGTTATGAACAATAGTGGAAAGAAATAACGGCCCGAAAAGGCTCGTAAGCTATCCTTTAAAGCGTTGATTTGATAATCAGGATTACGTAATTTATCAATCAAAGCATACGAAACGCCGACACAAATCATAATAAAGAAAAACATAAAAGCATAGACAGCAACACTCGTTTCAGGAGTTAGTGTCAACATAAACTGGTTAGCCGAACTAGGGTCATTAGCCATGCTGGCAGATATTTCTGATAGTCGTTGACTTGCCTGAGATGGATCAGCTAAATTAACATTCAAATTAGCCATCCAAGTCGTGTAAATTTTGGTTCCAAAGTACACTGCCAAAAATCTCAAAAGTATTGGAACAACATTAAGAGAAATATTTCCCTTAATATCTTTACGAAAAGCTCTGTGAGCCTCACGTCTGATCTCCAAGGCAGATATTCGATTATTATTCATCTATATCCCTCACAATTACAATAACGCCATTATAACAAAGATAATTACTAGCTACTAATTTACTTCATTGTAATTGAGCCTTTGGTTGCTTTGACAGTCAATAAATTACTTGCATCAACTTTATTTTGATACTCATGACCATAATTCTTATCCATAAATCTAACAATGCCATCTTCGGTTGTTAAATCTAAGCCATCAGCTGTAACGTCACTACCCGTAAAATGCCCATTACTAAAGATACGGAAATCATTTTTATTCATAAAAACTACTTTATCCATCGTAATACGGCCATGACTTGATAAAGAATTCATTGTATCTAGATTAGATTGTTTCACCTTTAAAGCAGATTCATTTAGATTGATACTAGTTTTAACTAACGTTGAATTCTTTATGACAACGTCAGAATATTGATTAGCAACTAAAGTCATATTATTTATTTTTGAATTATCCACTTCAAAATTAGCATCATACAAATTGATCTTGTCTAAATTGTTTATCGTTGCATTTTTGATATAAAGTTGTGCATCATAATCCATATCTTTAGCGGTTTTAACGAGATGTTCTATCGTTACATCATTAACATATATAGCACTATTGGCTAATCGCAAACTGACATTATCAAGTGTTTTATCCATTGGAATCGTGATAGTTACTTTAGCACGCCCCAATACATCAACACCGACATGTTTGTTTTTCTTTTTGCCAGTAATAGTCAAAGTATCATTTCTTACTTTGTAACTTGGCATCTGTGACTTGTCGCCATCGACATGAATCTTATAACGGTCACCTAATTTAAAATTGATATTTGTATCTCGACCTTCAACGTAGACATTTTTAAAATCAGATAATGGATAAGTTTCATTTACGCTTTGTGCTACTTTGAAGCCATGATCCCAAACGACGGAACGATTGGCTCCCATCAAAACGCCACCGAGTAGAAGAATTCCACCAATTATCAATAAATAAAAACCCGTTACGAAATACTTACGCATTAGTCTTATCCCCCTTCATTGGTGTTTTACGTCCATAAAGTAATTTTTTACCTAACCAACGGAAGAAGATAACTACTACACTAAAGCACCATTTAACTAGCGCTATAACGATAGGAATTAAGAAAAAATCTACTCCCAAGATCAATAAACCAATTCCGACATAGAAAATAGTCGTCCAAAATGATTGAAAAATGACTGATAAACCGATAAAAATGGCACCAATTCCCCCTACGACTGACATTGCTACCAAGAATAAGAATAGTAGAATCATGAAAACAATCATTCCAAAGAAAGTCAAAATCAGCGGTATCAAAATAATAGCAATCATGATAGCTACTGGAGAAGCCATCAAAGCTAAAATAACCAGCCCAATCATCTTTAAATTACGTGAAGCACGTTCGTTACTAGAAATTTGGCCATTATTAACGTTCTGATAATTTTCTTCAGACATTTTAATTGAATAATCTGCTAAAACTTTGCGTGCCAAATTTTTGGGTGTACCCAATTCATTGATTATATTATTTGAAGTCTGTAAATTGGCATCAATCATATATTCACGATAAAATTCAATAACATCATCTTGTTCTTTTTCATCTAATTGATGCAAATAAATTCTAAATTCATCAATGTACGAATCTATTGCGTTATTCTTCATTTTTCCCCTCCAAGATAGCATCTGTGGCCGCCTTTAATTCTTTCCAATTAACTTTAATTTGTTCCAAGTGTTCTCTGCCTAAATCTGTTATTTGATAATAACGACGATTTCTACCTTCGTAAGCTTCATCATATGTACTCAACCACTCTTCTTTTTTTAACCGACGAAGAATTGGATACATTGTTGATTCTGAAATGGGAAAACTCTTCTTTATCTCACGAGTAATCGCATAACCATAGTAATCTTGCGTAGTTAACAGAGCTAAAACTGAACCTTCAAGGATCTCAGTCGAAGCTTGAATTGCCATATTATCTCCTCATTTCCTAATACTATACGTCGTATAATATCATTTCAGTAACAATATATTATAAATAACATTATATGTCAATTTTTATAGACTAAAAATGGCGGATCAGCAGCGATGTATTAACATCAAAAATATTTTTTGATAAATAAACCTTGACATTATTTATTCTAGGCCGTACGATAGTTGCAACATTTCAAACAAATATAAAAAGCGACGACAGAAGAGTAACTGAGTTAACTAGTCCAGAGAATCAACGTTGGTGTGAGTTGATCTAGTCCTTGGTGAAACACATCTGTAAGTTGAATGATTGAATCAAGTAGGTCATTTCGGTAGCACCGTTAAAGCTGAAGTTATTGTAACTTCGTGAGCCTAATATCGTGAGGTATTGGGAACCAGAGGTGGAACCGCGAATATTCGCCCTCTTAGTCTTTTGACTAGGAGGGTATTTTTTTACAATAACTTCTTGAGGTTAGTGTTGTGAGATACTAACGAACTCGAGGTGGAACCACGTCAAGACGTCCTCTAGCTATATGCTAGTGGGCGTTTTTTTATATTTGTAAAGGGGAGAGATATTATGATGAACTATATTTTTGAAATTTTACCGTCACTTCTAAGTGGTACGGTAATGACTTTGAAAGTTTTCTTTTGGACACTTATTTGTTCATTGCCATTAGGAGTTTTGGTATCACTAGGACGCAGTTCCAAATTTAAGCCACTAAGTTGGATCATTTCTTTTTACATCTGGGTCATGCGAGGAACTCCTTTACTACTACAACTAATTTTCGTTTTCTATGGCTTACCTAACATGCCATTTGCACATATCGTCTTTGAAAGATATGACGCCGCATTGTTCGCTTTCATTCTTAATTACACTGCTTACTTTGCTGAAATCTTCCGTGGTGGTTTTTCAACTGTTAGCAAAGGACAATTTGAAGGTGCTAAGGTTTTAGGACTCAGTTATTGGCAAACAATTCGAAAAATCATCATTCCTCAAGTTGTCAAAATCGTCTTACCTTCAATTGGTAATGAAGTAATCAATTTGGTTAAGGATTCATCTTTAGTTTACGTAATTGGTTTAGGCGACTTGCTTCGTGCCGGAAATATCGCCAGTTCACGTGACGTTACCTTACTTCCATTGGTCTTAGTTGGTATCATCTACTTACTATTAACGTTGATTTGTACTTGGGTACTAAAAGTTCTAGAAAAACGTTTCAGTTATTATCGTTAGGAGAGAGAAAATATGTTGAAATTAAATAATATTACTAAAAGCTTTGATGGCAAAACCATCTTAAATAATCTAAATCTCGAAGTTAAAGATAATTCAATTTTAAGTATCGTTGGACCTAGTGGTGCTGGTAAAACTACTCTCTTACGTTGTATCGCTGGACTAGAAAAAATTGATTCTGGTAGCTTTATTCTCAACGATAAGCCTTTTGATCCTTTCGATGAATCAGTTAAAGAACGCGTTGTTGGCGTTGTTTTCCAAGATTTCAATCTCTTCCCTCATTTATCCGTTATGGAAAACGTTGCTTTAGCTCCACAAATGGTCCTAAAACAAGACAAACAAACTGTTCAAAAAAACGTTGATGAACTTTTAGCACAATTAGGCTTAACTAGTCTCAAAAATCAATATCCTTTCGAATTATCTGGTGGTCAAAAACAACGTGTTGCTATCGCCCGTGCTTTAGCCATGAAACCACAAATTCTCTGTTATGATGAACCAACTTCAGCGCTAGACCCAAGTCTTCGTGACACCGTTGCTCAAGTTATTTTGGATTTGAAAAAAACAGGTATCACTCAAATTGTCATCACCCACGACCCTGACTTTGCCAAAAAAATTGCTGATCAATTACTAGAAGTAAAACCACTGAACAACTAATTATAGGGGGATTAAATTATGAAGAAAAAAATATTATTATTCATGACCTTCTTAGCCTTCTTTGGTTTATTAGCTGGTTGTAGCAGCAATAAAAAATCTGTAGCTCAAGAAGCCAATACGACTGATACTTGGTCATCTATCAAAAAAAGAGGTCGTGTCATTATCGGGCTGGACGATACATTCGTTCCCATGGGTTTTCGTCAAAAAGATGGTAACTTAGTTGGCTACGATATTGATTTAGCCAAAGCCGTTTTCAAACAATACGGTATCAAAGCTGACTTTCAACCTATCGATTGGAATATGAAGGAAACTGAACTAAGAAATCGAACTATTGATTTGATTTGGAATGGTTACACAATTACGCCAGCTCGTAAGAAACAATTGATGTTCTCACGTCCTTACATGGCTAACCGCCAAGTTCTTGTTACCAAGACCAACCAAAATATCACTTCATTTAAGGGTATGAAAGGTAAAACTCTTGGAGCTCAAACGAGTTCTTCTGGTGCCAGTCTATTGGACGAACACCCTGCAATGCTAAAAAATTACATCAAAAATAAAACGCCAGTCCTCTATGATTCTTTCAACAATGCTCTAATGGACTTAGATGCCAACCGAATTCAAGGTCTTTTAATCGATAGCGTCTATGCTGGTTACTACATTAGCAAAGAAAAGAATCCTGACTCATATCGCATTACTAGTGGTGGTTTCACAGGTGAAGATTTCGCCGCTGGTATGAGAAAAGGTGATAAAACTTTGAAGAAGAAAATTGATCAAGGTTTACAAAACTTAGCCAACACCGGTGAATTACAACAAATCAATAAGAAATGGTTTGGTAATTCTGATAACTCGTTAATTCAGCCTGAAAAATAAAAAACTCGTTAGACCTCTCAGACAGGTTTAACGAGTTTTACTTTTTTGTTGCTTCTTTTTTAGCAAATGGCTTAATAAATTTATCTAATAGTGGCTTATTCTGTAACTGACTCTTCCACTTATCGCTGATATGATCACTTAAATTCTCACAACTTGCCAATGTAGCAGTAATACTGGCAATCGTATCAGTATCCTCACCCAAGTTGACTGCTAAAATTACCGCTCCGTCAATACTGGTAGAGTTTAAAATACTCCATGTACTAGCTAACAATGTATCTACAACGTAACCAGTAGATTTAATATCTTTGCGCAAAGTTGTAGCAAATTCTGGTTGGAACATTGCTTCAAAATAAGGTAATTCTTTTAGCTCACTTGGACGTTTCTCTAAAGCTTTCGTAAGTTGATTAGGTAAAACATCTAAGGTAGCTCGTAATGAACGACCATTTAATAAATTATGAATAATTTCTAAATAAATATAACTAGCAACGATACTTCGTGGATGACGATGTGTCAAACTAGTGTACTCACGTTCTAATTGGAGACGTCGATCCAAATTAATTTCATTAACTAAGTCAATTGCCAATGGTGCTAGCCGCATTAATGCTCCATTGCCATTTGCTTCCACGCTTTTATCCCCGGACTCCAAAGCTGGATAATGATTAACTGACCAATTACGTAAAGCTTTTGCACAAGTGTTACCAATTCCAAACGCTACCCCGTTAGGTGTGTATTCATTGTGGAACATGTAATTAACGAACTTTTGCATCAAGTCGTCATAATTTTGATTTGCCATTAAATTCTCAATTAGAGGCAAAGTGAAAGACGTATCATCTGACCAGCTTCCCGCAGGCTGTTCCCAAGTGCCTGTAGTCATTGAGTCGATATAATATGAATCTCTCTTATCAAATTCAACTGGAACCCCTAATGCATCCCCAACTACACCAGCATAAAGGATATTCTCAATTTGGTACGCTTGCATTTTAATTCATCTCCCATCAAAAAACTGAGACTATATTCTAGCCTCAGTTTAACTTTTCTACATATTAAGAATACTACATTTCTTCCCATCTATAAGCACGTTTAATCCTAAAAAATTAAAAGAAGTACCGCTAAAAGAATCCCGAATGCGGCTAACCAACTGACTTTTTTCTTGTCATTGTTGGCCTTTGGTAATTTTTTATTCATAAGCATTGCCTCCATGCCCTAGAAAAGTTATATCATCTTATGAATCAGATGAAAAGGCTTTTTTGACATTTTTAACAATTATTATTTACAGATTTTACTAATTATTAAGGAATTAATATCACCCTTTAAAAACGATTTCACGAGCATTCTCCGAACATTTCAGTATAATTAAAGTATAAACATAAAGGAGTTATTACTAAAACCATGGAAAAAAAGAATCGTGTTTACTTAGCAGGCCCATTTTTCAGTGATCAACAAGTCAAACGTCTAGATGACGTTCAAGCACTCTTAGAACAAAATCCTACTATTGGTGACGTCTTCCGTCCTGGCAAGCATGCTTACGATGCAGCTGAGTTTGGTTCATTTGAATGGCAAACAGCTGTCTTCAAACATGATATTAACAATATTAATGTTTCAGATGTAGTCGTTGCAATGTTAGACTATAAAATAGAAGAAAACGAGTTTGAACCAGACTCTGGAACTGTTTGGGAATGTGGCTATGCAGCAGCTCACAATATTCCTGTTATTGGCGTTAGAAACATTGACGATCAACCACTTAACTTAATGCTAGCTGCCAGTTTAACTGCTTTCTTTAATGGTTCTAAAAACATTCAAGACATCAAAGATTATGATTTCAATTCATTGATGACTCGTTATGAAAATGTAAAAGTGTTCTAGGAGGAACAAAAATGTCACAAGTAACACAACGAACAGAAAAATCGATTATCACCGCGATGATTTCCTTACTTCAAAAGAAACCATTCGAAAAAATCACTGTTGGTGATATTTGTGACGAGGCTCTAATTAACCATAGTACCTTCTACCGCTACTTTAGTGATAAATATGAATTGCTACATTCAGTCTTTTCTTACCTATTGGATGATTTAATCAACAACACTTCCAATGCGAAAACAATTGTTTACCAAATCGCTGATTTCATGGAAAAGAATAGCAATTTTATCCACCATATTTCTCCACAATATCAAACGAAAGCTAACCTCTATCCTGAGTTTAGAAGCATTCTCCAAGATATTGTCAAAACTAAAAGTAAAGATCCTAATAGTCAAAAAGATCCTCTAATCAAAATGATTACCGAATCAGACGCACCTGAGTTAATGATCAGTTTTATTGTTGGTGGTTTGATTGGATTAGTTGAATATTTAGAAGATAACGATTTTAAAGTTTCTCGAACTAAATTTATCGAATTTACTGAGAATTTCTTCGCCAAATGGTCTAAATAAGCTTATTTTTAAGTTTCATCAAGATGATTAATTCATTTTGATGAGGCTTTTTTAGTTAGTGTTTATCTTGCCGTCCTCCATATTAAAGCAAATTTGGCACAATCTTTTATTAGGTTTAAAATTAAATTAATAACAAACACTTGGGGAGAAATTATGAAAGCATCCACAAAAATCAATAAATCGTGGTTCTTATTTAGCATGATGTTAATTGCTGCTAACTTAAGATTACCAATCACCATGATTCCACCACTACTCAGCACGATTGAAAAAGATCTTGGCATTCCTAAATCTTTGGCCGGACTCATCACATCAATTCCACTAGTTACCTTTGCCTTACTTTCACCAATTATCGTCAAAGTTGCCAAAAAATTTGGTAATGAATTGACGGTTTTCTTATTTTTTATACTGTTAATTATCGGTAGTTATTTACGCGTTATCCCTACTATTGGAGCTCTGATGTTCGGAACTTTTCTAGTCGGAGTCGGTATCGATAGTGGGAACGTTTTGGTCCCAGCCATGATCAAGGACCACCTCCCTAATCAAATTCCCTTAGGAACCAGTTTATATACAATGTCGATGTTATTGATTGGCGCAATTGGAACAGCTTTAGCCGGTGTGTTAATTACCAAAATCAGTCTGCAACTTACCTTGATGATTTTATCGGTTGCGGCTATTATTGCTCTAATTTTTTGGATTCCAAATTTGCGCTATAATCAACGTGATACTGCTAGTACTAAGCACGTCAGTTACCGTAGCGTTTGGAATCAATCACTCGGTTGGTTGATCACTGCCTTTTTTGGCTTTCAATCATTAGTTTATTATTCATTCGTTACGTGGTTACCTTCAATGTTAGAAAGCCATGGAGTTAGTGCCATTTTAGCTAGTAATTTATTAACTATTTTGCAGTTGAGTGGTTTGCCTTGTTCATTTATTGTGCCCTATTTCTCAACTAAAAAGCACGGTTTCAAGCATTTATTGATCATGCTAACAATTGGTTATGCCATTGCCCCACTTGGATATTTGTTCCCTACTGGCAATTTGATTTTTCTGAGCATCGTAACAGTCGTGACCGGCTTTGGTTCTGGAATTGCTTTCAATATGGCGGTTATCTTCTTCACTGAAAAGACAACCAATCATTATCAAACTGCCGAAGTATCCGGTATGGCTCAATCTGCCGGCTATCTACTAGGTGCCATTGGTCCAGTTTTATTCGGATACTTAGAAAATGCTCTGAATTCCTGGAATCTAGTTTTAGCAATTCTAGTATTAGTATCTGTTCTACTCGTTTTATCGGGAATTTTAATTGCCCACCATCAACCTATTGCAGAACATTGATTATTCTGTACTATAATTAAATAATATAAATCATTGAGGAGAAAAATTTATGAAGAATTTGTTTTTTGATTTTGATGGTACGATTGCTAATACCCAAGAGGGTATCGTTAATGCCCTAGAATATATGGTCAATGACTTGAAAATGGAACATCTTGGTGTCGATACTTACAAGAAATTCATTGGACCTTCTCTAGTCGATAGTCTTGAGAGATTTTATCCTGATTTCCCTAAAGCTCGCTATCAAGAAGCGGTCAAATCTTTCCAAAGTTACTACAACACGAAGGGTGTTTATCAACTAGAATTATATTCCGGCATGAAAGACATGCTACAACAATTAAAAGATGCTGGTTATAACCTTTATATTTCATCAGTCAAAACTGAATCAATGTTAAAAATCCTTATTCCCCATTTAGGTTTGGACAATTATTTTGAAGGTTTTTACGGTCAATCTGAAGATGGATTCACTCGTAACACTAAACCAGCTATTCTCAAATATGGTCTCGATAACAGTGAATCCGCTGCTGAAGATTCTATTATGATTGGCGACCGCATGACCGATATGCAAGGTGGAGTTCAAAATAACGTCCACACTTTGGGAATCACTTATGGTTTCGGTGATCATCAAGAATTAAAAGACTCCGGTGCCGAATTAATTGTCGACCATGTTGATGATATTCCTGACGCAGTAAAAAAATTTAAATAATTTAGTTTTTACCCTTGCTATGAAACGGGTTCGATAAGATAACATAATGGTTGTAAAGAGTTAGACATGTCGATACTTGTAAAATAATTATGCAAGGGAGATAACAATTATGTTCAAAATTTTCAGAAAGAACCACACAACCGCAAACATCGAATTAAAAGATAACAATGAAATGAGTGCTTTAAAATTAGCTGCTTCAAAGACTGCTGAAGAGTTCAACGTTGATGAACAAAATATTCAAAGTAGTATTTTTGCTAGTGCTGCTCAAGATGACAATTTCATCGAAGATCGTGCTGTCTTCATGTTCGTTACTAGCGATAAGAAGAGTCGAGCTCACACTATGACTTTGACTTTCAAAGACCCTGTGGCTTGGGGAAATGACAGAACTCCTATCGATTACTTAATTGTTGGAATATTCCCAAGCAATACTTCTCAAAGTGATGTCGATCTTTTAACTGATAAAATTACCAACACTTTACATGAAAAAGCTGACCAATTGGATGATATTAAATTCAATGGCAGCGAATTGAATAAATTGAATCAATCATTTACAGACTAAAAATTAGCTAGTTGATAAAACTTATCAGCTAGCTTTTTTACTGTCTAAATGTCTACCTATTTCATTGATGTTGGGTTGTTTAAAAAAATGCCTTGTGCTATTATACATTCAAGCAAAATAAATGATGTCAGTGAGCATCAATTTTGGAGGGAAAAAAATGAAAATAGTATCAAAACAGAACCAGCTCGATAACTACCAAGCTAAAGTAGTTGCTTCGACAGCTTCAGGATTTGGATTGGAAAACATGGACGTAATGTTCTTGTCCTTTGCCCTTTCATCCATCATCGCTGAATTGCATCTTAGCGGCACGCAAGCAGGATTGATTTCAACAATCACTAACATTGGTATGTTATTAGGTGGTATTTTTTTTGGAATTTTAGCCGATAAAATCGGTCGTATCAAAACTTTCAGTCATACAATCTTTATCTTTGCCTTTGCGACGGCAGCAATGTTCTTCGCTCATAATCTTACAGCAATTTATATTTGTCGTTTCATCGCTGGTATCGGTGCCGGTGGTGAATATGGAATCGGTATGACTGTTCTAGCCGAAAGCTTTTCAAAGGAAAAATTAGGTCGCGTTTCATCGTGGGTCGGTATGGCTGGTCAAGTCGGAGCTATCTTTGCTTCACTACTAGCGGCCTTGATTCTACCTACATTGGGTTGGCACGCACTCTTCTTATTCGGTGTCATCCCCGTCGTTATTACCTTCTTCATCAGAAGACATTTGAAAGAAAGTACTGCTTTCACTAATTCCTCCAAAGAAAAACATGGTAACATCAAGCAACTCTTTGCTACACCTAAGATTGCTTATCAAACTATTGCTTTAATGATCATGGCTATCGTCCAAATCGCTGGCTACTTTGGTTTGATGAATTGGCTACCAACTATCATGCAAAAACAAATGAACTTGACTGTTGGCGCTTCAACTTGGATGATTGCAACAATTCTAGGTATGTGTGCCGGAATGTTAACTTTCGGTTGGATCTTGGACAACTTAGGACCACGTCTAGCCTTCGGAATTTTCTTAGCTGCTTCAGCTATTGGCGTTTATGTTTTAACTCTACCAAGTAACGTCTGGTCATTGATTCTCGTCGGTGCAGTCGTTGGTTACTTCTCTAACGGAATGTTCGCCGGTTATGGTGCCATCGTTAGCCGTCTTTATCCAACTGAAGTCAGAGCTACAGCCAACAACGTCATCATGAATGTTGGTCGTTGTATCGGTGGTTTCTCAAGTTTGGCCATTGGATTCATTCTAGACAACTACAATATCATGACCGTAATGGTCTTCATTTCAACGCTTTACATCATCAGTTTGCTAGTAATGTTAACCATCACTAATCTCAAAGCTGAAAATTATAAACAAATTTAAAAAATATCCTTTTAGATATGATTGATCAACAACCGTCTAAAAGGATATTTTTTTACTTTTAATGAAACATTCCCAGTATTTTAATTACTAACATAGCTATCACAATACTAATAATCGCATGGATCATAAACAAAATTGAAAACGAAATGAAGTAAACTGAACCACTAATAATAGCTGTTCTGATATTAAACCAATAAAAAATCGATCCAAACACTATCAAGACGACTACCCAGGGCAAGATTCCCTTGTTTACTGTCATAAAATCATTTCTACTCAAGTCGTAACCTGTGCTAGCAATCATGATCGTCAACAAAATATACAAGGCCACCATCGACCAAGAAGCATTAGCAAAACTAGATTTTAAATTGTCCAAAACAGACTCAAAGATCAAACGAAACGACAACGTAGTATTAGTATCCAAACCTTGAGCTAACGAAGTCACACTGAATTGAGCTTTCAACAAAAACTTTTGTAAAAAATACAACGCCATTGAACACGTATAATATGGTGCCAGGCCAATGAAGAAATTACCTAACAATTGATATACGTTACGGTCGTTATAACGATGATCAACCGAACCTAAAGATCCTGATTGTCGATAATTCAGATTCAACAATTGCACCTTAGTTACTTGATGTCCAAATAAATAAGCAAAGATGGCATGCCCTAATTCATGTATTATCACGCCCAAGCCGCCAACGACTAATTGACTATTATTGCCTAAATTATTAACTAAGGTAATTTTTGAAAGATGTCCTAGCCATGATGTTAATAAAGATGTCAAATAAGGAACTAACGTAAAAACAGCTACGAAAGTGATTACGAAACCAAAATAACTATCCCACACAATCATTGCACCTCATTTTTATAAATTCGTTTTACTCAAACGACGATTAGCTTCATTTTTAACTAATTGATAAATCGTTGCTGCTACCGGAACGCCCAACAACATTCCAACGATTCCACCTAGACCGCCACCAACAGTGATGGCACCTAATACCCAAATTCCTGGTAAACCAATCGAAGTACCCACGACTTTGGGATAAATCAAATTACTTTCCAATTGTTGCAATACCAAGATAAAGATAATGAACAATACGGCATCAAGTGGCGATTTCACAGCAATCAATAAGAAACCAACTGCGCCACCCATCCAAGCACCTAAAATTGGAATCAATGATGTTACGCCAACAAAAGCTCCAACCGGCAGTGCATAAGGAAATCTGAACAAAACCATTCCTAATGAACACAAAGTTCCCAAAATAATAGCTTCTGTAACTTGTCCAACGATAAAGCTACTGAACATTTTATTAGTTACTGATAAAACGTAATCCGTCTTTTTTAAGTGTTCTGGTTTGATAAAAGCACGGCCTGCTTTTTTGAATTGTGCACCCAATTTTTCTTTGGAAGCCAAAATATAAATAGCAAAGGTGAAAGCCAAAATAAAATTGAAGAGTCCTTTAGCAAAACCAGTAACTATTTTGATTGAAGAGCCAAAGACTCCACCAACGCCACTAGTTAAGAACTTCATAACTTTATTTTGAACACTAGTCCAATCAACATTGACCGATTCCAATTGATCGGATATTACTGAATTCTTATTGAGTTTTTCGGCAAAGTTTGCTAAATCACTAAAAATCGAGGGAATCGACTTGAAGAAGTTAGTCAGAGCACTGATAAATTGCGGTAAAACTAGTCTAAATACTCCAGCCATGACTAAAATAACAATCAAGAGCGATAGCAAAATCACCCACATGCGCCGAGTCTTCTGAATCCATTTTATTTTAGTGTTAGGAAAGAAATGTTTTTCCAAACGGACACACAAAATATTGAGTGCATAAGCCAAAACAGCCCCTAAAACTAACGGTAAAATTACACTAAAAAGATTCAGAGCAATTTTATAAATCTGTACTGGATAGATAATTAAAAATAGTACTAAAACAATTACTATTCCGTATTTGATAATTTGCTTGCGGTTAACATTCATAATTTCTCTCCTAACTATACTTATTGTCTATGATAACAAAAAAGAAGACCCCACAAGATTATTGTGAAGTCTTCTTTAATAAGAATTATAATTTATTACTTGCGACCCAACGTTTAATCAAAGCTATTTCTTTTTCATTCTGATTAAATTCTGAAAAGACTAACGCTTTATTCATAAAGTTACGTACTTTCTTATTGTTACCATTAACACGACTTTCATTCATTGCTAGCTGAGCATAAATTCGAGCAATATAATAAGTCACATGATTTTGTGCACAGATCTTTACACCATATTTTAAAAGTGCATTAGCTGTTTCCAAATCATTTCTTTCTGAGTAATAAATAGCACAATAAAAAATAATATTAATATAGCGCCAGATCTTATTAACATCATCAATCGACATTGTATAAATATTACTAAATACTTTACTGAAATAATACTCGCTCTTTTGATCATCGCCTTGTTTGGCGTAAACCATTCCCATGCCAACAAAGGACAAGAAAGTAAAAATAGTTTCGCCGCGACTATCTAATTCAGACAAAATTCGATTAAAGTCAAAGACCGCATCAAACAAGTCTCCATCATCCAAGACATTTAAGTAACCTTTAAGATAATAATATTGCATCATAGCATCACGATCATCAGCCAAATCTTTTGGATCAATCGATTTAATGATTTTCCAAGAATCTTCATATTCTTGAATTATCAAATTAAATTCAGCCTTGTTCATTTGCTTGATAACTTGTTGACTCTTATTATCACTGACACCAATGATACTATCTAAAGACAAATCTAAACGATTGCATAATTGAATCAAAATCTTCAAGGAAGGAATTTTACCATTGTTTTCAAATTTGCTAAGCGTTGCTTGAGTACAGATGCCATTACTTAATTCTTTTTGGGAGAGACCTAATTTTTTTCTTTTATCAATAAACGTTTGTATATCCACGCCATCGCCCCTATATAAAAATTTCATATTATAATTAATTTAATTATATACCCTCCCTTATACCATGTCATTGAATTCCATACTAAGTAGATAATTTGTCTTGTTTTTTAATATTATTTCATATGATTTAAGGAATAACAAATCAATTAAATATTCCATTAGTATATAAAAGAGATTTTTAGCGCAAAAAAAAATGGAATTTCTTCCATTTTTTAACTTCTTATTTTAAATCTTCAATAGAATTGATATTCTTCATATAAGTTGGTACAGCCAATCCAACTTTGGCACCATTCAAGTTGGCACCTAAATCAACAAATCTGCCCTTATAATCAGAATAGAATTTAGCAGCAGTCTTAGGCAACCAAGCACTGACAGTAGCATCAGCAGCGTTGGTAGCAATTGAAGCCCAAACTGGTTGCATTTCCATTGATTGAATAGTTACTTTGTAACCTTGTTTCTTCAAGACTTGAGCAATTACGTTAGTTGAGGCAATTTCTGAATCCCAAGCAACATAAGTAAGCTTGATTGATTTGCCATGAACTTTCTTAACACCTTTAGTCCATTGATCAACAATTTTAGGATTCTTCTTGATCCATTTGTTAGCAGCCTTCTTAGGTGACATACCAGCATTAACATCCAACATAACATCAGACATTTGTGATGGTGTCCAGTGGAATCTGTCCAAAATCGTATATGCTTCTGGAGAATCCTTCTTTAAACCTTTACGAACGATGGTACTAATATGCTCAGCTTTACCATAAACATTTTTAGGATCTTTTAAGAATTTTAATTTATACTTCTTAAACATCCAGTGTGGTTGCCAACCAGTAATTACGATTGGCTGTTTGTTTTTATAAGCTTTATCCAAAGTACTAGTCATAGCTGAAGTAGAACTTGGTTGTAGTTGCCAATTGTGATCTTCCAGCTTGTATTTCTTCAAAGCAGTTTGTGTTGTACTCATTTCACCAGCACCAGCATCAATACCAGTAATAGTGTAATTAATTTGGGGACCCAACTTTTCCTTACTGTTGTATGGAGCTGTTTGGGAACTACATGCGGAAATAATTGGGATAATTAGTAAAGCTAATAAGAAAAGTTTAATAAACTTTTGTTTTTTCAAAAAATCCCTCCTAGTTTTTTCTGCGTGTTCTTGTTAGTGATTGAGTCAATCTATCCAAAATAATTGCCAAGATAACGATTGCCAAACCAGCGGCGAAACCATTACCAGCATCGTTTCTACCAACGGCGAAGTAAACTTGTGTACCAAGTCCCATAGCACCGATCATAGAAGCAATAACAACCATTGATAGTGAAAGCATCATACTTTGGTTGACACCAGCCATCAAACTAGTTTTGGCGATTGGTAATTCAACCTTGAACAATTTTTGCCATTCAGTTGAACCAAATGAATCTGCGGCTTCGATCAATTCATTAGGAACTTCACGAATACCCATATTAGTCATTCTAACTGTTGGTGGCATAGCGAAAATAACTGAAGCTACGATACCTGGAACCATACCGATACCGAACAAGGCAACAGCAGGAATCAAGTAAACGAAGGCTGGCATTGTCTGCATGAAATCAAGAATTGGTTTCAAGATAACTTCAGCCGTGTGACTCTTAGCCATCAAAATTCCTAGTGGAATACCAATTATGATGGCAATCAAACTAGATGTTAGAACCAATGATAATGTTTGGGTCATATCACGCCAGTAATCTAAGTTCCAAACTAACAATAATCCTAGGAACTCAAAAATTAACAGACCCCAGTTTTGCTTATCTCGATTAACAAAATAAGTTAGAGCTAATACTAAAATAATAAATAACCAAATTGGAATCAGATCAAAAACCCATTGAAAGGCACTATTGATTGAACCAATAAAATTAGTAATAGCATTGAAGAAGCCAGTGAATTGAACTAGCCAATCAACAAAACTATCGATCCAATTAGCTAATGGAAGTTTTGGAATACTACCTAATAGTAAAAGACTATTCAAAATCGCTCACCTCATTTCCTGCAAGGGCACCTAGTACGGCACCACGAACAATGATTCCTTTCAGTTGCTTCTTGTCGTTTACAACAGCAAATGGAATACCTGTTTGTGAGATATCATCCATCAAGTCTGAAATTGGAGTATCTTCATCTGTTGTAGGAACTTTGGTTTGAATAATAGGTGTAATATCCCCTTTCTTCTCGCGAACTAATTTAATCACATCGTTGGCATCAACGACACCTAGTAACTTACGTTCATTGTTGATAATGTAAGCTGTTGAAACTTCGTTAGCTTTCATCATCTTCAATGTCAAACGTGGACCAGCTTTTTCAATATTAATCGTCATTGGACGAATCATAACATTACCAGCAGTAAGAACCTTACTTCTATCCACATTTTCAATAAAGTTTTCGACATATTCATTAGCAGGATGTGTCAAGATATCTTCTGGTGTACCAGTTTGAATAACCTTAGCATCCTTCATAATCATAATTCGATCACCAATCTTTAATGCTTCATTCAAATCGTGACTGATAAAAATGATTGTTTTATGCAAGCGATCTTGAATATCCAATAGCTGATCTTGCATGTCGGTTCTGTTCAATGGATCAAGAGCTGAGAAAGCCTCATCCATTAAAAGTATTTCGGGGTCGTTGGCTAATGCACGAGCTAAACCAACACGTTGTTGCATACCACCTGACAATTGATCAGGGTATTCATTGTTATAACCTGTAATTCCGACTGTTTCTAGTGCTTCATTGGCTTTCTTTTCACGAGTATCTTTATCTACTCCTTGAATTTCCAAGCCATATTCAGTATTTTCTAAAACTGTTCGATTAGGTAATAATCCAAAGTTTTGGAAAACCATACTCATTTTCTTTCGACGAACATCACGAAGTTTTTTCTTATCCATCTTCATGACGTTTTCGCCATCAATCAAAACTTCACCCTCTGTTGGGTCGATAAGACGATTGATCATTCTTACCAATGTTGACTTACCACTACCGGATAGACCCATGATAACGAAAATTTCACCATCGTAAATCTTGAAATTTGCTCGGTCTACACCAACTGTGGCACCTGTTTCTTTGAGAATTTCTGATTTATCTTTTCCTTGTCTGCTTAACTCTTTGGCTTTGGCGATTCTCTTACCAAAGATTTTCGTTAGGTTTTTGACTTCTACTTTTGTACTTTTATTAGTACTCATTAAATCCCCCATTCTTGGAATTGATTAAACTTACTTTTATGCTCAATAATTAGAAATAAAAAAGCTGTTATTTAACAATAAAGAAATAACAACGACCCTTATAACCCTAACAAATATATTTTGCTTATGCAAATTATTACTATTCTTTTAAACTGTTTATTCCAAAAAAAATCCCCTATTCGTAAATTAGAATAGGAGACGTATTGTAGTTATAGTATAGCTTCGAGCGACTTAGCGAATTCTTGAGCATTCCCAACAAAAAAATAATCCGAATGCTTAAAAATTTGTGCGTTTTTATCCGTATTAATCGAAACAACGACCTTGGCATTTGATATTCCAGAAGTATATTGAACGGCTCCAGAAATTCCTAAATTAATCAATAAATCAGGGGCAATTGTTTGACCGCTTTGACCAATTTGATCAGCAATTGTAAACTCTTCCAAATCAGTCAATGGACGCGTCACTCCGAGACTGGCGTTTAACTTCTGAGATAAACTCTTGGCAACTTCAATATCTTTAACCGTTTTACTACCTCGACCGATAGCTACAACGTGTTTAGATTGCTTGATATCTTTAGCTTTTTGGGTAGGTAAAACACGACTTTTTATTTGTAATTGATTGTCTTTCTTCCATTGTATGTTGGAAATGGTTTCCATTTGCAAATTAGAGTTAGTTTTCTTTTCAGCGGTGAAAACATTAGGACGGGCTGTGACCATCTGTGGTCGGCGATCTGGAATCGTAATTTCACACATAATATTGTCGCCGTATGAAGGTTTAGTTTGTACTAACAAATCATCTTCAAAATGCAAATCTAAACAGTCAGCTGTCAATCCAGTTTGTAAACGTGCTTGCAATCTTGGAGCAATTGAACGACCGGCAACTGTAGCTGGAAAAATCAAAGTATTAGGAGTGCCTTTTTGTTTAATTAAATTAGCTAAAGCATCCGTGATTTCTAAATCATCACCATCAGCTAAAGCGTCATCTTTAATAGTGATAATTTTGTCTGGGCCATAAGCACTCAAAGTAGTTTCTAAATTGGCAGTGGTCTTTTCAATCAAAATAGCTACCACTGGATCATGACTAATTTGATTCATTTTAGTAATCAATTGAAAAGTGACGGGATTAATTTCGTTTAAATCATTTTCTGCGAAAATCCAATTTTCTTTTATAACTGTCATTTATTTGTCCTCCGTCAAAATATTTTTCTGCTTCAAAATATCAACTAATTCACGAGCAGCCGTTACTGGGTTATCAGACAAACGATGATTTTTCTTAGCAACTTTTTTAGGTTCTGAAATTGAACGGACAATTGTTGGAGAACCTGCTTGTCCAACTCGTTGTTCGTCTAAATTCAAATCATTAGCATGCCAAGTAATGATGGGTTTATCAAAACTCTTAGCAATCTCAACGACATTAGTATATTTAGGACTATTAGCCTTGTCAGTAGCCGTTAGAAGAAGCGGTAATTTAGCGGTAATTGTTTGTTCTACATTTTCCAATTTACGATCAATTACCAAATGATCTTCAAAAGCTTCAATCTTATCAGCATAAGTAACTTGAGGAACGTTCAACATTTCAGCAATGATTGGCCCTACTTGACCGGTGTCAGCATCAACCGACTGTTGTCCTACCAATACTAAATCGACCCCATCAATTTTTTTGATAGCTTCACCTAGTACGTATGCGGTTGCTAGAGTATCCGCACCAGCAAATGCACGATCAGACAAAAGAACTGCTTTATCAGCGCCAAGGGCCAAAGTTTCTTGCAAGGAAACAGCAAAATCATCTGGACCCATAGATAGAGTGATAACTTCTCCGCCAACTTGATCTCTAATTGCTAAAGCCGCTTGCAAAGCGTGCAAATCATAAGAATTGATAACACCACCTAGGCCACGTCGATCAATATTTTTAGTTTTTTCATTAATCTTGACGTTTGTCGTTTCAGGAACTTGTTTAATACCAACAACTATTTTCATAACTTCCTCCTAGGCTCTATTCTTTGCTTCAATCAAAGCAATCTCTGTCCGCATTTTTTCAACTGTACCTTCAGCTAATTCCATTGCTCTGGCATCTCTGATCAAATGCTCAACTGGATAATCTAGACTATAACCGTATCCACCTAAAATTTGTAAAGCATCGTCACCGGATTTAACAGCGCTCCGACTTCCATATGCTTTAGCCATGGCAGCCTCTTCTTCGTAATCTTGGCGATTGTCTTTTAACCAAGCAGCTTTTTGATAAAGCAGTTTAGTTGTTTCCTTAGCAATGGCGATATCAGCGACTTTTCTTTGAATACCTTGCATTTGAATGATTGGCGTATCGATAGCTTTTCTGTGAGTTGCGTAATCTGTCACGATATCTAACTCGTGTTCCATGATGCCAGTCAAAACGGCACCCATCAAAACTCGTGCATCATTGTGAGCACTGTCGCCGATTTCCTTACCCATACCAACTTTACCTAACAAGTGATTCTCATCAACTTCAATATTATTCATGACAATTTCGCCAACTGGAACACCTGTCAAACCTAAGAAGTTCTCTTGCTTACCAAATTCAAAGCCTTCCATATCTTTATCGACAATAAAGAAAGACAATTCTTCAGGGGCAGTTTTGACAAGAACACAATAAATTTCTGCTAGTCCACCATTTGTGATCATGATCTTATCGCCATTAATAATCCATTTGTTACCAACGTGTTCTGCATGTGAGTTAATTCCTAAAGGATTGGATCCACCACTCGGTTCAGTCATTGAAAAAGCAATAATTCGTGATTTTGCTTGAGGTAAATACTCATCTTTTAAAGCCTGATTACCGAACTTAACGATTTGATCAATCGACTTGAAATGACCTTCCAAGGTAACCGCCAAACTAGCATTGCCACGGGCGATCTCTTTGATCATCTCAGCAGTCGTTGAACCATCAAAACCTGCTCCACCGTACTCTTTAGGCAACATTGTACTCAGCAAATCTGTTTCTTTTATTTTATTCAACAAGTCATTTACATACGATCTTGTGTGATCAATTTCCATATCAAATGGTGCTACTTCATTTTCTGTGAATGATTTAACCATTCGTAAGAGGATTTCTTTGCTTGTCTTATTTTGATCCATAACGCTCTCCTTGCATGTTAATTTTTTCACATATGAGGATAAAAAAATACCAAACTAATCTATCTAGCCACATGATATATTAGTTTGGGTATAAAGTAAATATAACAATATTATATACAGATAATTATTTATGTATATCAAAGCTTAGGCTTATCTAAATGCATTTCTTCTTTAACGTACTTTTCCGTACCATCATTAGTTGCCTTACCATAATATTCACATTTAAAATTGATGACATCGAGTGTTTCTTGTAGTTGGCGCATTTGTTCTTGAACCGATAGACGTAATTGTAAGAACATATCAAAGCGTTCTTGTAACGACTCGTCGCCTTCAGTCGTCCACTTGATGAATTGCTTGATTTCTTTGATTGGCATCCCTGCGTTCTTTACACACTCAACTATTTGTAATGTACTTAAATTTTCTTCAGTAAAACGGCGTACCCCAGCAGCGTTTTTATTTAAATTAGGGATCAAACCTTCTTTATCATAGTAACGTAATGTGGGCACTGACAAGCCGAATTTCTCAGCTACTTCACCGATTGAATAAGTAGTTTCTATTTCTTGCATCATAATCTCCTTAATTTCTCATTGACCTAAAGTTAACTTAATATATAGTGTTGATAATAACATTTATCCATAAAAAAAGCCCCCCTGACCATCCAGGGAGGTTTTTTTGATTCTTAAAATTGATTATCGCTAGCCCATTCTTTTGTTAAGAAGTAACTATTCATGTGATATTGCGTATTCTTAGGATCAGCTTTCTTAGTTTGATAATAACCTTTAAGGCTCTTATCTAGCATTAACCAGCCACGCCAACCCATGTGAATCGTATCTTCAGCAATGTAGTTAGGATTCTTAACGTTTGATAAATCTACAATATTATTGAAACCTTGAGACTTCAATTGATATTTGATCTTTTTATCAAAATTAGTAATGGAACTCATTGGCATTCCTGTATATTTGACCCAATAAGGATTAATTGGTTGAATGACGAACATTACTTCAGTCTTATTTTGAGCAAACATATATAACAAAGCTTGAAAGTCGTTGTATTCAGGGGAACGTGTATAAGTAACGTGTCTATGCGCATTCTTATACTTGATGATTCTCTTTTTCAATTCCTTCTTGTAAAAAGAATTACCAATTTGCAAATCATTATCAGTTGAATGTTTCTTTGCTAATTTAACAGCTAATTGATTCAAATGCTTGTAATCATAAGTATCAGGTAACTGACTAGCTGCTTTATCAATCATCTTTTGATGATCATTCATTGAAAGTGCTCCAAAGAGATTATCTTGACTTTGTAAACTTGAACGTGAAATTCTTTGAATGTACATCCGTTGGAAGTTAGTAATCTGTTGACCTTTGGAAATACGCTTCAAAGCACCGTCTTCAATTGGACCTTTGCTAACACCCAGATCAAGCACTCTTTTAGCGATGTATTTATTCATTGCTTTATCACCGTGATCAGAATTTAAAATAAATCCCGTCAATTGTAATGGTGATAAGAAGTACTTGAACGCGTCAGAAGGAACACCGGTTTTCGTAAACCACTGTGGTGAAATGATAAAGACAGCTTTATTCCCTTTCAGATTAGACATTCCGCCGACGTTAATAGCTTGAGTCAGTGAGGCAGTACCAGGATTACCTTGCAAGAATGGTTTATTCTTCCAATGATATTTTTGTGCCATGGAAGATGGGTGGAACGGATCCATTCTAGAAAGTTCCGATGAACCAATAATAGGAATGTAGTTTTCTTTTTCAGCAGCATTCTTAACACTCTCACCTTTTAAAACTCGCACATCCAATGAAGTGGCCGCTTGGTCAATTTTTTTAGGAGTGACAGTTTTAAAATTGATTGGTGCAAATAGAAGAATCAACAATGCAACAATAGCAACTATAACAGGTCCAAAAATCATCCATAACTTTTTTTTCATAATCTACTCTATTCCAATTCTTGTACACGTTGAGCAATTTTATTTACGGTTGACCATTGTGAACGGTCAAATTCTGAAACTGGTACTTGGATACCAAAAGTATCTTGTAATGTAACTAGAACTTCTACTGTTGCCATTGAATCTAGAACACCATCTTTAAATAAATCTTGATCGGCGTCTGAACCTGCATCATCCAAACCTGTAACATCTTTTAAAATATCCACAATTTTGTTTTTAATTTCATCCATAATAAGCTCTCCTAACTAAAACCATAATTTATCTAAAATACCTGAAAAAATCATAAAACTGAAACATACGACGTTGAAAGTCAAGAAGACGGCGAACGCATGCGTAAATTTATTACTTGGAATACTCTTACGATGTCTCTTCTTAAATCTCAACCAAGCATCGTTAGTGATCATTGCTCCGGCGTGGAACAAACCATAAACGATGTAGTACCAAGTCTCACCATGCCAGAATCCCATGATCAAGAACAAGGTCAAGTAACCGAAGTTAGCGATATTGACACGATTCTTGATCCACTTGTGTTTGATCATCGTAAACATCAAACGCATGTAGATGAAATCACGGAACCAGAATGACAAGGTAATATGCCATCTATTCCAGAAATCCTTGATGTTTTTGGACTTAAATGGTGCCTTGAAGTTCATTGGCGTCTTGATACCCATGAAATTACTGATTGAAACGGCAAATAGTGAATATCCAGCGAAATCAAAGAACAAATACATACTATATACGTACATATAAGCCACCAAAGCCCAGGAAATTCCTAATGGTGTTTCACCACGATAAGACAAAGTTAAAATTTGAATCTTTGGTAATAATAAGGTTCCAAAGAAGTAACCGATAATGAATTTATAAGCCAAACCTTGCATTAATTTATTAACACCACTATGCAATAGTTCAACGTATTCATCACGGCTAGGAACCTTTAAAACATCTTTTTGGAAACGTCTGAAACGATCAATTGGTCCTGAAGAAATGGTTGGGAAGAATAGCAAGAACCTGACGAACTCATAAGGTTTAATATTCTTAATTGCCCCATCACGAATCTCCATGATAATTTCAACCGCTTTGAAGGTTAAATAACTGATTCCCATGAAACCAAATAAGGAAATCGTGGCGTTTTTCAACAGCGGATCCAATTTGACGAAGACCAGTGGCACAATCGCCAATACAACAAACATTGTAAAGATCCAGAAATTATTGTGTTTTTTACGATACGACAAGTAAATAAATACTAGTAACATCTCGTAGAGAATGTAAAAGATCAATGAAATCCCCTGCGACATGTTTCCACCAAAGAACGTGATCCAAAGAATCACTACAGTTGCGAAGAAATCATAAATGTGAATCCGTTTGCCAAACCACAGTCCAATCATGATTGGCAATAAAAGTAATAGTAAATAGATAAAGTAATGTGGACTGCTATAAGGAGTAATGTTATTCATTAATCTCGCCTATCAAAGTCTTTCTATCAATTTTTCCATTTTTACTAATTGGCAACTGTTTGACGAACTTGAGAACATTTGGAATCATGTATTCCATCGTCGTTTCTTTAAGTGAATTTTTAATCGTATCTGTTAATTCATTCGTATCAAGATTGCTATATTCGTCTTCTAAAACGATACAAGCAATCATTTTATTAACTTGTTTCTTTTTGTTATAAAGCGGTACAGTACAAGATTGTTTAACTTGTTTAAGATTACCCAAAAGCGAATCTACTTCTTCTAGTTCAATTCGATAACCGTGCATCTTAATCTGAAAGTCTGTTCGGCCATGGTAATATAGCAAGCCATCTTCAGCTTCGCTGACCATATCACCAGTATGATAGAAAATCTTTCCATCGATATTTTCAAAAGCCTTTTGAGTTTGAATCGGATTATTTAAGTATCCTTTAGAAACATCTGGACCACTGACTAACAATTCACCTGTCATCATACCGGTCTTTGAATCAACGCTGCCCAAAATTTTGTGTTCCATATTAGATTTGAGATAACCGATTGGTAAACGATCATATTTATCTAATGCTGCTTGATCAATCAATACGGACGTAATAGCTACAGTATTTTCAGTTGGGCCATAGGTGTTATAAACTTTGGCACTTGGGAATTTCTTCAATAGCTTTTGAGCAGTAGCGTGAGTCAACTCTTCGCCACAGAACATGAATTTGTTTAATTGAGGTAGGTGTTCTTCATCAAAACTTCTAAACAACAAACACATTTCAAAAAATGATGGTGTTGAAACCCAAGTATTAAAGTTGGATTTTAAAATAGCTTGTTGCAATTTACCAAAATTCTTAGTCGTATCTTTATCCACAACATTTAAAGTGACGCCACTCATCAATCCTGGATAAATATCAAAGACTGACAAATCAAATGAAAAAGGTGCTTGTAACAACATATTCATTTGGTCGGTATAATCAAACTTCTCTTGAGCCCAATGTGCAAAATCCAAAATGTTATTCGTACTTATCTGTACACCTTTAGGAGTTCCCGTTGTACCAGATGTAAAGATGATATAGAAGTCATCGTCTAATCCAACACTTTTGTTGCTGTCGTAAATATTATTGTCAGATGATAAAACTTGTTGCAATTCAGTCTTAGTGGCTTGAGGAGTTTCCACACCAAAATCCTTAATATTACTCCAATTTAAAATTAAGCTTGGTTTTGCCACCCCGTTAATTTGAATAACTCGTGATGGATCGGAAGCATCATCAACTGGAATATAAGGATGTCCAGCTTTGATTGAACCCAAGAACAAAACTAGCATTTCAAATTGTTGTCCTCCAAAAATGATCAAAGGACTCTTCGCAGGTAAGAATTTATCCTGCAAAAAATTAGCAACTTGATCTGACTTTTGTAGTAGTTCTTGATAGGTATGTGTTTCTTCACCATTTTGGTAGCAAATCTTTTCGGGGTTTTGTAATGCGGTAGTTGTGATTTTCTCAATAATCTTATTCATACAATTTTCCCTTCTTCTCACTAAAACTCGTTATAAATAAATTTGGCACTTCCGACGCCGTTGTATCCATAAATGTATAAAAGCACAATGAAAATTGCGAAAAATACAATTGTTTTTATAACGAACATTGTGATTGGCTTCTTTAAAAAATCTAGAAAGTTATTTTTCATAAATAACACCTCGATAAAAGACTTCGCTCATGCGGAAACTATATAACCATTCAAAATAAATGGTGTCAAACCAAAAAACGAATCAAAATAATTGAATATTGTTATTTCTATATCACCTGTATAAACATTATAATAAAAAAATAATTGTTCATAGTTGGCTCGTTTCGTAAAAATTATTTGTCTTTTTTGATTATTTCCTATTTCGTTGCGGGTTTTCGTCGCTTCTGTTTAAACAAATTAATTATAATTTATTAATAATTGCATTTCAAAATATACGCTCTGTAGTTTTGCATTTTGACTATTTCATTTAGCAAAACCTCGTGTGGCGAACTTCCCAACAACCGTTTTTCATTATTATCCGCGAGTTTTCAAAAGTAAATAAATGCTTGATACAATGACCAAAGTGTTAGTCTCATGTGACATTTTTGTAAGATAAAACGTTTTCTTAATGACGATATTGTTAGGCAGTTATTTCCTATCAATATCTTTAATAATTAAATTAATAGATGATTATGTTTGAGAGCATTAAAAAAGACCTCACCAGAATTTGTCATTCTAATAAGGTCCTTCTTCTATTTTTAAATCAATTTAGACAAAGCTTACTATTACCAGCTAGCTTTTCTCACACCGGGAATTTTACCTTCATGAGCTAACTTACGAAAAGTTAATCTAGACATACCAAATTTTCTCAAGTATGCATGTGGACGACCATCATATTGATCACGAGAATGCATTCTAACAGGTGATGCATCCCTTGGTAATTCGCTTAATCCTTGATAGTCATGAGCTGCCTTCAATTGTTTACGCAAACTAGCATAATGAGCAACTGTCTCCTGTAATCTTTTTTCACGTTCAATTTTAGCTTTACGAGCCATATCTTACCTAACCTCTTTTTTTTGTTTGTTAGGAAGTCATTACTAGTGATTTCTTTCTTCATCTCAAACTTATCAGTAAAGACAAAGACTATCAAATAATTTGTTCGAAAGCAATTTATAAGTCTCAGTAAAAATATTTTTCAAATACTGGCAAACTAAAATAATAGTTCGTAAAAATTAATCTTGTTTCAGTTTAGATAAAAAACATTTATGAATTACGATACAAACCGTATGATTTATTTTGCTAAACTTTAGACATGGTATAGGTGCGTTTTGAAACCTAAATAAAAAGTTAGGGGGACAAATGATGAAATGGTTTAAAAATGTCGTTCGTTTATTGCTACTAGTCAGCCTTAGTCTATCTCTGTCTCCTTTAACCACAGCTCAAGCAGCAACGAAGGCACTTCAAGTTCAAAACGATACCAATTCAATTACAACAACTTACAATGCTTTGCCCGAATCAGAGTCAACTGCAGTAGCAGAATCAGACACTACAACTTCTGATAGTACGACTGGTGATGGCAATACTACTGCTCAATCAAATGTTAGTGTCACTGTACTTTCTGGAATTTTAACTTTGGAAGCGGTACCTAACTTCAATTTTGGTTCATTGATGGCTAACTCAACTGGTAAATTAAAGAGCAACACTACTGACACAACTGGTTTTACTGATGGATCCACGGCTGGTATCGACGGTAACGACGACGGACTTTTGGAAGTTATTGATTCACGTAATATGACTAGCGACATGCCTGGCTTTACTTTGACAGCTTCTATGGGTCCGCTCAAAACAATTGATACCGATACTTCAGCTGACTTAGATGCCATTCTTTATTTAAGTGCTATTCCACTATTGAACGGCAACCAACAAAATATTTCCAATAGTTCAAAAGATTTATCTACTCAAGCTGCAACAATTGACAGTACTAAACAAGATGCTCCTGCAACTGTTATGAATCTTGAAAAAGGCAGTTATAATGCTGGTATCGTCAGTGCCAAATTCAATACACCTGATTCAGCAAAATTACATGTTGGTGGTACTAATGATGGAACTGAACAATCAGCTAAGAAGAGAAACGCCGTAATCACTTGGACTTTAAGTGCTAAGCCTAGCGTAACTCAATAATTATTCTCTTATTTACCATAGGATCTTTAATTAGATTCTATGGATTTTTTTGCAAAAATTTTATTATTTTTTGTATTTTTCTTAAGTTTAAACTGTTTAAACATGCTATCATATTAGTAGAGAATAATTTATCACTTAAAGAAGGCATAAAAATGATTATTACGACGACGTGGAAACATAATTTTACTAATTATGACAATTTAACTGAGGTTAACCGAACTCAATTTCAACATCTACAAATTTTTCAACCTTTAGCAACTAAAAAAATTCGTTTTCAATTAAATAATCTTTACGATGAAACGCCACTTGTAATCACACACATGAAAATTTATGATTCAGAGTCTCACAAAATTCCCGTAACACTGAATAATAAGACTAGCTTTCAAATTGAACCTCGCTTAATTCAATGGTCAGATTGGATTGATATTGACTTACCTTCTAACACATTCTTGTCAGTCGATATCACTTCACCTAAAATTACGATCCATTCAGTTGGCCTAACTATTTCTAACGATTTAGTCAAAACCAAGATCAATCATCCTCAAATGCCTAAATACTTTTTTGGAATATCAGCTATCCAAATCCAGACTGATCGGACTTATGAGAAAATAGCATTCTTTGGTGATTCTCTAACTAATCAAGGTAATTTCTCTGCACCCCTAGCAAAAGATTTAGAACAGAATTTTCATATTATGACAGGTAATTTTGGGATATCAGGCAACCGGCTTTTACATCAAGGGAACAGTACTTCTGAGTGGTCCACTAGTTTTGGCGAAGCTGGCTTCACTCGCTTTGATCATATGTTGGCTAATTTTCAACCCAATATTGTTGTCTTTATGGAAGGTATCAATGATCTACTACACCCCGGTACTGGTACTCCCATTAGCGAATTACCTACTTCTCGTGCAGTTGTTACAGCAATTCATCTTTTAAAGGCTAAATGTAAGAAACACGATGCAACTTTTGTACCAATGACGATAACACCCGCTTACGGCAATATGAATGACAATTTACCTGGATGGAATGATAAAAAAGAACAATTGCGTTTGACAATCAATCGTGAACTACTGAAGATGCCACACATCATTGACCTATCAACTCTCGTCAGCGAGAACCATCACCTTAAACCAGAATTCGATTGTGGAGATCATGTTCATTTTTCTAGCGATGGTGGCAAAATCGTTGCCAACTATATTAAAGAACAGCTGATTAGAAAAAAAATGATTTAATTATTCCCGAAATTTCTATTAATATTAAATTTTGGAATATAGCAATATACATAAATGTACTATTTCTTGCAATATCGTATTTAAATCATTTTCAATATAATATATTATTAATAGTATATATTGATCAATTGTATTGGAGCGTTATAAATGGCTGAGACTACTAACAAAGATATTTACCAAGAACTTAAACAACGTGTAATCAATGGAAAATATAATATAAAAATGCGTTTACCCACTGAGGAATCATTAATTGCGGAATTTAATGCTAGTCGTTATGCTATCCGCAAGGCAATCAAACAACTTTCTGATGAAGGACTAGTATACAGCGTCAAGGGAAAGGGTGTTGTTGTCCTGGAGCAAACACCCAAAACTCAAGAAATCAACTTGAGCCTTCGTGATATTAATAGTTTACAAAACTTGAACAAAGCAGAAGATATTAAACGAGCAACGATCATCGCCGATTTTCAACAAATAATCGTGGATGAAAAACTCAGTCATAAAACTTCTTTTGCCGTAGGTATTCCGGTGTATGCAATCAAACGTGTACGTCGAATCAACAATAAAAATGCTGTTTTGGATTTGAACTATTTCAATGCGCAAATCGTTCCTGGCATCACTGCAGAAATTGCTAAAGATTCCATTTATTCTTATATTAAAGATGATATGAAGATGAAAATTGCTGTCGTCAAACGTCAATTAAGAATCGAACATGCTGAACAAGTCGATTATGAGAATTTGAACCTTGGTATCAACAATTGTGTCGGTAACATGGTTAGTTTTGCTTTTAATGACGATGGTAAGCAATTCGAATATACAGAATCACATTTTATTCCTGACAACTTTATTTTTAATCAAATCATTAAATTCTAAAAAAAAAGCCGACCATTTTTGGTCGACTTTTTTTAATATGATTCAAATCCCACTAATGAGAAATGATCTGGCACGTATTTAGTTTCAGTACATTCGAATAAATTACCCAAATCGGTGTAAACATATTTCTTTAAAGCACCTACGCAGTTGGCTTTTTTAAGATTTAAAACGTCAGCTTCTTTTTGAGTTACTGTTTCAACTGTAGCGACTGAACGTGCTGCCGCAATTTTAAATAATTTTTCATCACGAATATATTGATAAATCGAATTTTGAGCATTCTCAATCGTTAAATTAGGCATGTTTTCTTGTCTGAAATAACTTGTATCCATAGCCATAGCTTTACCATTAACTAAACGTAAACGTTCAACATAGTAAGCCATATCTCCAATTGTAAAAGAAGTATGCTTTGACAATTCATCATCGATTTCAACTTCTTCAAATTTCAAAACCTTGGTACTCAATTTTTTAATGAACTTATTCTGAGGAAAACTCATCAAATCTTGGAATCCATAGTGGTTAGCTGCTGAGAAAATCACTCGGTTATCCACAATCGGTTCCAAAACAACTACTCCGCGACCTTTTACTGTATAAACTAGACCATCAGATTGAAGCTTTTTCAGTGCTCTTCTAATTGTATTTCTAGTTACGCTAAAACGTTGTGATAAATCTTCTTCACCTGGCAAAATTGTCTTAGGTGGATAAACATTACTATCAATTTCGCCTTTTAATATATGATAAATATCTGAATATAAGTTCTTTGGCATTTTTTTCTCCTCAATTTCGGTAGTGCAAAATTTGAAATACCCTCTCTAATCGAGCTTTTTTTAATTAGGTTAATATCATATGCCGTCGTTCGTTCGGCTTTGTGGATGCTGGAACGTACTGAGCATCCACAAAGCTGTCACTACTGACTAGATAAGGTTTAAAAAGAATCCTAATTAATTATTTTTCCAACATGACTGATTCATATGGTCGTAAAGTTACTGTTCCTTTGTTTAACTTGATTCCCTCATAATTACCAAGCAACAAATCAAAACCATTCGCAATTTTTCTTTCTTGCATTTGATCAGTGAAATTAGCCATTACTAAAATTTTACCCTTATTATTAATTCTTTCATAGCTATAAACACTATTATCTTGCGAATTTAATAATTTATATTGTCCATTTATGAGAATCTGTTTGTGTTTACGTAGGAAAATCAATGCACGATAAAAATCAAAAACGTTATTTTTCATTTTTAAGACTTTTTCGACTGAATAGTCATCTTGGTGTAGTGGTTTTAACCACGGTTGGCCAGTTGTAAACCCATAATTTAATTTAGAATTCCATTGCATTGGCAAACGCGCATTTTCACGTGATTTTTGTTGCAAGATTTTAATGGCTTTTTCCTTAGCAACACCATTTTTTATCAATTCATTGTAAGCATTGATTGATTCATGATCATTATATTGTTTAATGTCAGTGAAATAAGCATTCTTCATCGCAATTTCGTCACCTTGATAAATATAAGGCGTTCCTTGCAACCCAAATTCAACCATTGCTAACAATTTGGCCGATTGATCACGATATTTTGTATCATTGGTAAATCTTGAAATAGCACGTGGTTGATCATGGTTATTCCAGAACAATGCATTCCAACCACCATGAGCACTCATTTTCACTTGCCAGTCACTCAAGATCCTCGTTAAATCAGACAATTTGTATTGCCCAAGTGTCCATTTATTCCCATTAGTATAATCGACTTTGACATGATGGAAAGTAAAGGCCATTGAGAGTTCTTGACGATCTGGATTAGTGTACTTGATTGCCTCAGAAATAGGCGTTGAAGACAATTCTCCAACCGTCACAAAATTATTAGGTCCAAAGACCTTTTCATACATTTCGTGGATGTATTCGTGCACATGTGGACCATTGGTATAGAAGTTACGTCCGTCGTCTAGAGGTGTAGCAAAAGTGTCATTAGGCATCTCTTTATCTTTAGAAATATTGTTGATAACATCCAGACGGAAACCATCGATTCCTTTGGCAGCCCAGTATTTCAACATTTTAAAAATCTTATTACGCAATTTTTCATTACGCCAATTTAAATCAGGCATCGTCACGTCATACAAGTGTAAATAATATTGGTCTAACTCTGGCACATACTTCCATGCACTACCACTAAATTTGGAAACCCAGTTATTAGGTTCATGTCCGTCGACTGGATCTTTCCAAATATAAAAATCATGATATGGATTATCTTTTGATTTCAAAGCTTCCTGGAACCAATGATTTTCATTTGAAGTGTGATTCAAGACCATATCCATAATAATTTTGATATTACGCTTATGAGCTTCATTCAATAAATTCTCAAAATCTTCCATTGTTCCAAAAACTGGATCAATTTGATAGTAATCTGCAATATCGTAGCCATTATCGTTACCTGGTGAACGATACATTGGAGTTAGCCAAATCAAACCGATTCCAAGCTTTTGTAAATAATCTAATCGAGAAATAATACCGTTGATATCACCGATACCATCCCCATTAGAATCTTGAAAACTGCGTGGATAAATCTGATACACAGTTTCTTTTTGCCATTCCCTCATTAATTAAAACTCCTCAGTATTTGAAATTTAAAAATGCACCTACTTAACGCCGTAATTTTATAATATGTTTATACACCTGTCAATGATTTAAATTATTTTCAAACATTTTTACATGCTAAAAAGGAGGCTCAAATTTTGATGGCCTCCTTTTTAGCATCTTTTTCTTATTTTGTGAATTGACTATTATACATATTGTTATAAAAACCATTTTTAGCCATCAATTCATCATGTGTTCCACGTTCAATTATTTCTCCGTTTTTAACTACCAAAATTAAGTCGGAGTTTTTGATTGTAGAAAGCCGATGAGCAATAACGAACGATGTACGTCCCTTCATCAATAGATCCATAGCTTTTTGAATTTGCTCTTCGGTTCTAGTATCAACTGAACTTGTTGCCTCATCTAAAATTAACATTGGTGCGTCTCTAATTAAAGCACGTGCAATAGTTAAGAGCTGCTTTTGTCCTACTGATAAACTAACTGAATCATCCAAAACTGTATCATAGCCATTTGGCAAAGTTTCGATAAAATGATCCAATCCTACAGCTTTAGTTGCAGCTTTTATTTGCTCGTCCGTCACATTCTTTTGATTGTAAATCAAATTATTTTTGACCGTATCATCGAATAACCAAGCTTCTTGTAAAACCATATCAAATTGATTACGAACTTCCGAACGCTTCATGTCGGTTATATCAATACCATCAATTTTTATTTTACCCTGATTCATATCATAAAAACGCATTAATAAATTGACCGTTGTTGTTTTCCCTGATCCTGTGGGACCAACGATTGCAACCTTTTGACCAGCCTGAGCTTTTAACGAGAAATTCTTTAAAATCTTTTGTCCAGGTAAATATCCAAATTCAACATCATCGAATTCAACGTTGCCTTTGGTTCCGGAAATAGTTTGATAATTCCTTCTATCTTCAACAACTTCATCTTCTGATAAAAAGTCAAAAACTCGTTTCATTGCGGCTTGAGCTAACTGCAAACTAGAGAATGCTTGCGTAATTTGGGATAGTGGTTGTGTAAACAAACGTACATAAATCATAAAAGCTACGATTACACCAATAGTAGTATGTCCATTTAAAACCAAAATAGCACCAACGACACTGACCATGACATATCCAAAATTACCAATGAAATTCATCAAAGGTTGCATAATTCCGGATAAGAATTGAGATTTCCAAACGTTATCTTGTAATTCATTGTTCATCTGATCGAAATTATATTTGGCTTCATCCGTGTAGTTATATGTATTTACAACATCATGACCACTATAGATTTCTTCGATATAACCAGAAACATCAGCTAATTTATTTTGTTGATTATAAAAGTATTTTTGTGATTTAGATATCAAAATAATCGTTAAAATAAAACCAATTAATACTGATAAAACAGCTGTAAAGCCCAAAGTAACATTTGTGGCGAACATCATAACGATACTACCAATCAACAAAGTAACGGCCGAAACTAAAATACCCAAACTTTGATTAAGCGACTGTCCTACAGTATCCAAATCGTTAGTAACTCGACTTAAAGTATCACCTTCATTGTGTGTATCAAAGTATTGCAACGGCAATTTATTAATTTTTTCTGTGATTTTAGAACGTAATTTTTGGGTAAATTTTTGGGTGATTGTTGCCATAATGAAGCCTTGACCATAAGACAAAATTGCTGCAACAACATAAATCACGCCTAAAATCACTACAATATGCATTACTTGAGTCAAATCAATTTTGCCAAATAACCCCTTACTGATTAAATCGGTAATACTACTTAGTTTGCTTGGCCCGATGATGGTGAAGATACTTCCAGCCATCGCAAAAACAAAAGCTATTATTAATGGAACTAAATATTCTGATCCATATTTTTTGATACCATTAACTATTTTCATTCAGCAAGCTCCTCCTTTGATAATTGTGAATAGGCAATCTCTTGATATACCTTGTTATCCTTCAATAATTCTTTATGCGTTCCTTGACCAGCAACTCGTCCATTATCAAGAACAATTATTAAATCAGCATCCATAATGGTACTAATTCGTTGTGCAACAATGATTTTGGTCGTTTGAGCGGCGTTTTCTTTTAATTGATTACGTAATTTTTTGTCAGTTTCATAATCCAGAGCGGAAAAGGAATCATCGAATAACAAAATTTCTGGTTTTCTAGCTATAGCTCTTGCAATCGCCAAACGTTGTTTTTGACCACCAGAGAAATTATCCCCATGTTGAGCCACTTTAGCATCCAATTGACCTTCTTTTTGTTCAACAAAATCTTTTGATTGAGCAATATCTAAGGCATCAAAAAGATCACTATCGGATTTTTCATTAGTATTATCCGTTGAACCAAAGGCAAGATTAGAACGAATCGTACCACTAAACAGAACTGCTTTTTGTGGAATATATCCAACTTTATTGTTCAGATCTTTTTCAGAATAGTCTTTAACATCAACTCCATCGATTGCAACCGAGCCTTCTGTCGTATCATACAATCTGGGAATTAAATTCATAGCTGTAGATTTACCACTACCTGTTGAACCGATAAAAGCAACCGTCTGACCAGTCTTAGCTTTAAAACTCAAATCGTGAATCGCATCCACTTCAGCTCCTGGATAGCGGAAACTAACGTTATTAAATTCTAGAATTCCTTTACCAGTAGTAGATTTTGTAGTAGTTTCTTGATGTTTAATTGATGGTTCAACGTCTAAAACTTCATTGATTCTTCCTACGGATACAGTTACACGAGGTAATAAAATAAAAATAATCGACAACAATAAAAATCCTAAAATCACTTGCATAGCATACGATGAGAAAACAATCATATTACTAAATAGTGTCAATCGAGTACTTCCAACCGTAGCTTGATTAATGATAATTGCTCCAATAGCATAAACCGCCAAAGTCAAGGTGCTAGAAATAAAACTCATTCCAGGATTCATTAACGCTAAAACGCGATTAGCAAATAAATTTGTATCAGTTAAATCCTTATTTGCCTTGTTAAATTTTTGATTTTGATAGTCTTCGGCATTGTAAGCATGAACAACTCTAATTCCTGAAAGATTTTCACGAGTAACTAAATTTAATCGATCAGTTAAACTTTGAATCTTTTTAAATCTTGGCTGTACCATTAAGAGAATAAAGGTCAACATTGCAATCAAAACAACCACGGCGATTGCTGTAGCACTAGTCCACTGCCAACCTTTGTTTGCAATCTTGGTAATTGCCCAAATAGCAGTAATTGGGGCCTTGATAATGACTTGCAGACCCATTGCAATAAACTGTTGTAATTGCGTTAAATCGTTTGTTGAGCGCGTTAGTAAACTTGAAACAGAAAATTTCTTAATGTCATGAGTTGAATAATCCATAACTTGATCAAAAATATTTTTCCGTAGTCGTGCTGTAAATCCTGCTGCTACATGTGCAGCAAAATACCCAACAATAATTGAGGCAATTACACTTAGGACTGATAATAAAATCATCATCATACCCGGCTGTAAAATTTGATTAACGGTTGTTCCTCGTTGTTCCAATCGTTGTGTAATCGTTGACATATAACTTGGTATTTCCAATTCCAACCATACTTGTAAAATAATAAAGATTAAGCTAATGCCAATCATGCTATATTCTTTTTTATTCAATTTTTTAAATAATTTAAGCATTTAGTCCTCCTCTAGTTCGCATACGAACTATTATCTCAAAAAAAAGCTATTTAGTATTCTCTTTAATTTGTTTCAACACTTTAAAGAAAACATCTAAATCTTTTTCATCGATTCCTTGTCGTAATTTTTTTTCTGTTCGTGCAGCATTTTTGTCAATTTCGTACATAATATCCAAAGCATGACTTGTTAGATGTAAACACTTGACCCGTGCATCATTTGCTGATGGAGTCGAATAAATCAGTCCATTCTTCACCATTCGTTTAACTAAGCCACTAGCCGTTGACCTACTAATAAACATGCCCTTTTCAATATCCTTTTGGATAACTTGTTGGTCTTTATTTTTGTACAAAAAACCAACTGCCATTCCTTGCAAACGGGATACCCGATCGGTGGCATCTTTATCTTCAAACGGTCTGCCACCACGTCTCTGTTGATCAGACTGAATATATCGAGAAATATGTAATGATAAATCTCTAACATTAAAAACAATCATTGTTTTTGGATCAAGCATCATAATCATCCTCCGTTTGTTCGTATGCGAACTATAATAATATTTTATTTTTATAAAGTCAACAATTTTTTCGAAATAAAATAGTTTACAGACGCTAAATAATAGTTTATTATTCTAATTCTAATTGAGGATTTGGAGAAAAAAAGATGCGTCAAATTACAACAGAGAGATTACTTATTCGTCCGTTTCAAATTGAGGACTTTAACGACTTACAAGCTATCTTGTACGATCCTTTGGTAGTTAGATACACTAGGTATCGCAATGTTCAAGCCGAGAATAATTTTGCTGAACTTTTTAACTCTCATTTTCTAGGATCAATCTATTCTTTTGGTATCGAAACTAAAGATACCCACCAACTAATTGGCTTTTACGAATTCCATCCCGAAGGCTACAGTGCCTTACTAACTTATGCTCTAGCTCAAAGTGCTTGGGGCAAAGGATTCGTTGCGGAAGTTGGCAAAATTATGATGGCTTATGGATTCGAAGATTTAAACTTCGAACGAATTGAAGCTCACTATGCCAGTCTCAATCCAAGATCTGGCCGAGTAATGGAAAAAATGGGCATGACTGATTTAGGTTCCATTGGCACCTCCCCTTCACCGCACACTGGAGAAGTCAGAACTGTCATGGCTTACGAACTGACCAAAGAAAATTGGCTACTAAATAATGCACCCGAGCAGGCTGTGTAAAAAGGACCTTAATTCGCTACTATCAGTGAACTAAGGCCCTTTTTTTTTAGATTAAATTCTGATGTATATCTTGCATACCACGCTCAATTTTTTCTAATTCATCCGCATATCCTTGTAATCGGTCACCGTATTGATCAACTAATTTTTTATCGACATTGGTCTTATAGCGCAACTTATGTTCCAAACTAGCCCACATGTCCATGCCAACGGTTCTAATTTGAATCTCGACCGGAACATCAATTGGTCCTTCGGCTTGGAAAACTGGTACTTTAACAACAATGTGCAAACTACGATAACCACTAGCTTTCGGATGCTTAACATAATCTTTTCGGCGTAATAAAGTCACATCCGACTGTTTCGTTAACATTTTTTCAATTTTGTAAATATCATCGACATAATTTGTAATCACCCGGATACCGGCAATATCAAAAATATTTTTCTCAATACTCCCAACTGTTAATTCATAACCCTTACGCTCAGCTTTTTGTAAAAGACTTTGCATATCTTTCATCCTAGATTCCATGTGGTGAATTGGATTGTAATCGTAATTTACTTGAAATTCTGAATCAAGATTTTCTAATTTGGTACTGATTTCTTTTTGGCCGGCTTGATAAAGTTGAAACATTTTAATCATCTTTGATAATTCATCAATATCAGGACGATTTTTTAAACCACCCAATTGTGATTGTAACTTACGTAGATTAATAACATTTGGTCTTTCTAATATCATAATTCCATCCTTACAAAAAAAGACAGCTCACTGGCTGCCCCTATAATTGTTAAATATATAATTCTGTTTCAGCAGGCTTCGTTTTACCGATAACTTTTCCATTGTGAACCGACAATAAGACTGCAGCTCGTTTATTGATAGCATCATAGAAGTTGTGAGCATCCAATAAGACAAAGTTAGCTGGTTTGCCAACTTCAATTCCGTATTGATCCTCAACTTGTAAAGCCCGAGCACTGTTTAAAGTAATAAACTTATATGAGTCCATAATTTGTTGATGTCCCATCATTTGCGTAGCGTGCAATCCTTCAGCTAAAACATCAAACATATTGCCGTTACCCATTGGATACCAAGGATCCTTGATGTCGTCTTCACCAAAAGCAACATTGATGCCTTCTTCAGTTAATTCTTTTACACGAGTCAAACCACGGCGCTTAGGATAAGTATCGAAACGTCCACCTAAGTACATGTTTACCAAAGGATTAGAGATAAAGTTCATGTTTGACATCTTCAACAAGCGCATCAATTTGTACATGTAAGCATCATTATATGAACCCATAGCGGTCGTATGTGAAGCTGTTACACGTTGACCCATACCACTTTCATACGCTAAAGTTGCTAGAGTCTCTAGACTTCTAGAACTAGGATCATCAATTTCATCAGTATGTGCATCGAACAACAAGTCATTTTTTTGTGCCAAATCAAAGGCAAAACGTAACGATTCAACTGAATATTCACGATTAAACTCATAATGTGGAATAGCTCCGACTACATCAACACCCAAATCAACTGCTTTTTGCATTAATTCCTTACCATTTGGATAAGAAAGAATTCCTTCTTGTGGAAAAGCAACTAATTGCAAAGTCATCCAGTCTTTAACACTTTCACGCACATCAATCAAAGCCTTAAGAGCTTTTAGACTAGGATCAGTTACATCAACGTGAGAACGAACAAACTGGATTCCGTGACTAGCTTGCATCTTCAAAGCTAAAATGGCACGTTTTTTAACATCTTGATAAGTTAATGATTTCTTACGTTCAGTCCAAATACGAATTCCATCAAATAAAGTTCCATTTTCATTCCATTCTGGTTGACCGGCTGTCAGTGTTGAATCAAGGTGAACATGGGGATCAATAAATGGAGGTAAAACTAATTTTTCGTGACCAACGATTACTTCTTCACCATCTTTTGGCGTCAAGTGGTCGGCAATCTCAGTAAACTTACCATCTTCAATTCTAATATCTTGAGCGGATTGATTTTGGATTCTGACTTGTTGTAATAACATCGAGATACACTCCTTTGAATTTTTGATATAGTATACAATTTATTAGTTGACATTGCCAAGTTCATAAACTAAACTGACAACAATATAAAAATCTTTTTAAAACAGTCCAGTGAGGCTGATAAGGGAGCGGTAAATAGTTAATTATTGAGGGAACTGCTCGGGTGCAGTCCCCTTTTTTACTGCTCTGATTATGGGGGTAACTAATATGAAAGAACATATTCAAGCAACAACACCAGATCAACGAGCTATGTCCAAATGGGATCTTTTTGCCACTTGGATCGGAGCTAACGCCAACAATGGAACTTGGTATATCGGTGGCGTTATCGCAGCTGTTGGACTCATCAAAGCATCAACTTTATTAGTAATCGTCGGTTCTTTATCCTATATTTTATTAGCTTTAGCTTCTTATATGGGATACAAAACCGGATTACCAGCTATGACTTTGACTAGACCATCATTTGGCGTCAAAGGCTCAATCTTGCCATCTTTAGTCAATGTCATTCAATTTATCGGATGGGCAGCCATCAATACTTTTATTGCCGCTACTTCGATTAGTTTTATCTTGAAAGACATCTTAGGCTGGAACAATTCAGCTTTCCACAATCAATTCAGCATTATCATTGGAATTGTCGTTATGTCCATTCTACATCTAATCAGTATTTCAGTCGGGGAAAAATCAGTAAAATGGATTGAACGTTTCGGAATTATTTTAGTAATTATCTTAGTAACTTGGGAATCCATCGTTGTTCTAAAAACCGTTCCTTTCCACGAAATCGTCAAATGGCAACCAGCTGCTAAATTCCAACTACCCAGCGGAAAAATCGTCGATATCTTGGCAGCTTTCAACTTAGCTTGGGTCACAGCTGCCGCCGATTTCAGCCGTTTTACCAAAGACAAACACGCCGCTACAACCGTTTCCTTCTTCGGCGCCAATATTGGTTTGTTCTGGTTTGCCTTTATCGGTTTGATTGCTACTATCGCTACAGCTATCACTATCAACAAATTCGACCCCAACAACGCTGATCCAAGTACAATTGCTGCCAAATTAGGCCTAGGAATCTTAGCCATGTTAGTCATTGTTATCACCAGTACCACTGCCAATGCGGTTAATTTAATGGCAGCCGGTTCAGCGATGACTAATATTTTCCACAAGCTCAAATTAACACCAGCTTTATGGATCGTTACCCTAGTCGCCACTGTCATGACCTTTATTCCCGTTTATGTGGCCAGTTTCTTAACTACCTTTGAAACTTTTCTAGACGGCATTGGAATGTTTCTAGGACCAGAAATTGCTATCTTCTTGGTTGACTTCTTCTTCATTAAGAAAAAAGACTATCAAGTCAAAGAACTTTCCAGACCTCAAGGTAAATATTGGTATACAAAAGGCGTCAACTTAATGGCAATCACCACTTGGGCAATTGGAGTCTTGAGTTATCTAGGATTGAATAAATTAGACTTCATCGTTCAAACAGTCGGTGCCACCTTCCCCGCTATGATTATCACCGCTATTCTTTATTACTTAGTTAGTGCTAGAACTAAAAAAATTAATACAATTTAAATTACGTAAAAAAGCATCCATTTGGAAAGTGTGCGCACACAACTCCGAATAGATGCTTTTGATTTGTTGATATTAAATAAAAATAGAATCACTATCTAGTCCGGAATAGCGAAGAAAATTGGCTCAGATGTGAAATTTTCTTCGCTATGGAGGACGGCATTATTTATGCAAAAATCAAAAAATTATTTACTACTACGGCGATGCCAAGCAAAAATTCCTATCAACAAAATAACACTGATTGCACAAGACAAACCAAAAGTAATATGCATCCCATCGATAAATAATTGTGGCTTACTTGGTATGTATGACTTAACTCGACTGCCATCTAAAATCGACATTGAACCGAATAATAACGTCGTTGACATAGCTGATCCAACTACCATTCCGACTGTTCTTGCCAAACTATAAACACTACCAGCAGAACCATAGTCTTTTTGCGAAACGTTACTCATAACCAACACATTGTTAGGTGAATGGAACAAACCATTACCCAATCCAGCTAAAGCAGCTCCGACAGCAAAAATTAACACTGTATTATTTAGTCCACTAATAACATAGAAGATTTGACCAAAACTAATGATTGCTAAACCAATCAAAGTAATCTTGAAGGGATCGTGTTTATCGGCCAAATTTCCCGAAATTGGTGCTACGAATAATTGTACAACTGGGAAAATCAGCAAGAAGAAACCACTAAACAACGGACTGAAATCACGAGCGTTTTGCAAGTAAAATGGTGCAATCACATCGAAAAAGAAGTCGATAATAAAGACCATAAAACAAGCTAATAACTGCATCGTAAACCACTTATTTTTGAACAAGTTGACTGGTAAAATTGGTTCATTTTGCTTAGTTTCATAACGATAGAGAATAATTAACAAAATCAATCCAACAATCGTCATAGTCAGAATGCGCCAGTCAGCCCACCCTAATTGTTGGCTCAATAAAATTCCAACAAACATACTAGTAAAACCAACTACCAATAAAACTGAGCCGGTTAAATCAAAACCTTGACTAGTATATTTTTGATCCAAATTACTAGGTAAATACTTAAATAATAGAATTATTGCAATAATACCGATTGGTACGTTTAACCAAAAGATAATGTGCCAAGGGAAGAAATTCAATAAAATTCCTCCGATACTAGGTCCGATGATTCCACCTAAAGAAACGAATGACCCCATCCAACCTAAGGCTTGTCCACGACGGCTATCTGGAAAGACTTCGACAATAATTCCGTTTGAGGTAGCCATTGTCATTGCTGCACCGATAGCTTGTAAACTTCTTGAAATTATCAAAGTTAACCAACTGACTGATAGAGCACATAATGCTGAACTGACGACAAATAATAAAGTTCCCCATTTGAAAAATTTGATTTTGCCATACTTATCACCAAGTTTTCCAAAGATCATTAAAGTACTACTCATTACGATCAGATACATCGTCACGACCCAATTGATCAGACTCATGTTAGTACTTAAAGCTTTGCTCAACACTGGTAGCGCCACGGTAACGATGCTACTATCTAAGGTAGACATAAAAATAACGATCCCAATTCCTATTAGGATCATCGTTAAGTTTTTATTCTTAATTTGTTCCATAATTACCCTCAATACTATATATTAATATATATAGTTTAATACATAGTATAAAAAAGTAAAGGACAACAATATGGCTCGCACAAACACTTTACAATATATGATTTTAGGATTACTAACTCGCAAAAAAATGACTGGTTACGATATCAAACAAACTTTTGATAAAGAAAAAGCTGAGTTCTGGAGTGCCCCCTTTAGTCAAATTTATCCAGAATTGAGTCGACTATTAAAAAAAGAATTGATTGAATTAGTTCCTAATAAAGCTGAAAATTCCAGAAAAAAAACCTATCGAATTTCTTCTCAAGGTTTAAAAGTATTCCGCAACTGGCTGCAATTACCATTAGCACCGGAAGTTACCAAACTGAATAATGATGATTTCGTTTTAAGACTACACTTTTTGGGCAAAGAGCATCAAAATATTTTAAAACCTCTGATGACTTTACGTAAGCAAACTATCAAAGTTGAATTAGCTCAATTAGAATTGGAATTAGTTGAAGTAGTACAACATCCAGAACAATACGGACGTGAACTGATCATCAAAAAAGAACTTGCTAATAAAAAAGCTGACCTTAAACTTTTGAAATCTGCTATCCCAGAAATTTCAAACGCCAATCCTGAAGATCATCCGCAAAAACCACTCGAATAATAATCTTAGTTAACTCTTCAGGTGTTTCTGGCATTCCATTTTTGACCCAACGCTTCATAATCCCTTGCATCCCTAACATAATGTAAGTCTCTTGATAATTTTCCACTGCTGGACTGTCATGTTTACCATCTTGATCCATGGCACGATGCATCTTATCGAGTAATTTCGTCTTACCTTCAATAAACACCAGATTACTAATTTGGGGATGTTCGTAAAAACCTTCAAGTAATTTTTGTAAGGCTTTAGCTGGTGAAAGTTCCTTAGGTATATTTAAACCATCTAAAAATTCACTTTCAATTTTATCGATACACATATAAATATCATCAAAATAACGATAAAAGGTTGTTCGATTGACGTGAGCCTTTTGACAAACCTCAGTGACCGTAATGGAACTAAGGCTTTTTTTCTGTAGTAACTGTAATACATTCTCTTGTAAAACTTTTTTCGTATGTTGTGCTTGCTTATTATTTTTGATTCCGACCATGGTTCCTCCATTTGTACAACAGTTTGTCTCAGATTGATGATTGAATTTATTAAATATATTTTCTATTATATGAAACATGGTGTTGCAACAATAATGACATATTACCAAATTAATTGTTATAATACATTAAAATCTTAAAGTTAGAGAGAATAATTAATGCTGGAATTAAAACATATTAAAAAGTATTACCATGTTGGTGATTCCGTCACAAAAGCCTTAGATGACGTTTCTGTTGCCTTTCGTAAGCAAGAATTCGTAGCAATCTTAGGACCTAGTGGCTCAGGTAAAACTACCATGCTTAACGGTATCGGTGGCTTGGATATCTATGATTCAGGGGATCTAGTTATCAACGGTAAATCAACTAAAGATTTCACCGAAGCTGACTGGGATGCTTATCGTAACAATTCCGTTGGGTTTATTTTCCAAAGCTACAATATCATCGGACATTTGAGCATCCTTGATAACGTAGAAATGGGAATGACGCTTAGTGGTGTCCCCAATGAGGAAAAAAAGAAAAAAGCTCGCGAAGCTTTGGAACGAGTTGGCTTAGGACCACATATCAATAAGAAGCCTAACCAACTATCTGGTGGTCAATTACAACGTGTTGCGATTGCTCGTGCGATTGCTAATGATCCAGAGATTTTACTTTGTGATGAGCCTACTGGTGCTTTGGATACTGAGACTAGTGAAGAGATCATGCAGTTGATCAAGGAATTATCAGCTGAACGACTAGTTATCATGGTTACTCACAACCCTACTTTGGCTAAAGAATATGCTGATCGTATTATCAACTTTGCTGATGGTAAAATTCTTGATGATTCTAATCCTTTCGTTGAAGATACTTCTAAAGATAATTTTGAGCTCAAGAAGACTAAGATGACTTTCTGGACTGCTTTGAAATTATCATTCACCAACTTGAAAACTAAAAAAGCCAGAACTGCTCTGACTGCTTTTGCTTCAAGTATTGGTATCATCAGTATTGCTATCGTCTTGGCTTTGTCATCTGGTTTCCAAAAACAAATCGACAAAACCCAAGGCAATACTTTAGCTCAATTCCCAGTTACTATTTCACAAACTGCTTCTAAACAGACAGCTTCTGTAGATAAGGTCAAAAACTCCAATTCTAAAAAAGTTACTGCTAAATTGAGTCAACAAGAGAAATCTACTCACACTAATAAATTAAACAAAAACTACCTAAATTATATTAAGAACTTAGACCCAGAATTGAGTAAGGACGTTACTTACACTTATTCAACCGGTATGAATCTTTTAACTAAGAATGATGGCAAGGTCAAAACAGCTCAATTCTCTAATACAAGCAGTTCTAACTCATTGAGTGGAATGTCTGCTGCTATGGCTTCATCGACTGGTATCGGAACTTCCGTTTACCCATCTTCTAACGGCAATAATTTCTTAAAGAAACACTACAAAGTTATCGCTGGATCACTTCCAAAGAATGAAAACGAAGTTATTTTGTTAGTTGACCGTGATAATTCTACAAATATTAATGCTTTAAAAAATTTGGGCATGAATGTTAAGAATAATCAAAAATTAAACTTCAATCAATTAGTCGGTAAAGAATTCAAAGTAGTTGCTAATAACGACTACTACAACAAAATTAGCGACAATCTCTATACTCCAAACTCTAATCTAAACGACGTTTACAACAACGCTAACAACAAAACTATTAAAATTGCTGGTATCTTGAAAGTTAAATCAAAATCATCTGAAAACATTCTTTCATCAGGAATTGCATACAGTGACAAGTTAACTCAAGATATCATCCAAACTAACAAGAATTCTGACATCGTCAAAGCTCAAAAGGCTAGTGACAGCAACGTCCTAACTGGTAGTAACGTTGACGATACAACTAAGACTTCCTTAGTTAGTTATCTAGGTGGTTCCACAACTCCTGCAAGTATCCTAATTTACCCTAATACTTTCAAGGATAAAGATAAGGTCCTCAGTTATTTGGATAAATACAATAAGGGCAAGAAGGAATCAAATAAAGTTATCTATACTGATTTAGCTGGTCAAGTTTCTAACTTAACTGGTGGTTTGATGGATGCTATTACATATGTATTAGTAGCCTTCGCTGGAATTTCTCTAGTAACAAGTATGATTATGATTGCTATCATCACTTACACATCTGTACTTGAAAGAACTAAAGAAATCGGTATTCTAAAAGCTTTGGGTGCTAGAAAGAAAGATATCACCCGTGTATTCGATGCTGAAACGACTATTCTAGGTGTTTCCTCCGGATTACTCGGTGTTATCATCGCTTGGTTGGCAACTTTCCCAATCAATATCATCTTGCAAAACATGACTGATCTGAAGAATGTCTCACAACTAAATCCAGTTCACGCAATCGTCTTAGTTATTATCAGTACGATTCTAACTGTTTTAGGTGGTCACATCCCTGCTAAGATGGCAGCTAAGAAAGATGCTGCTACAGCACTTAGATCTGAATAACGCATAATAAAAACTCCTCAAAATTTCAATTAATTTTGAGGAGTTTTTTTGCATTATTTTGTTGCTAGAAATTTAATTTATCTCTATTCTTAAGTCATGGTCAAGCTCTAATGGGTCGCTCCCATTTTGGCCTAGTGAGCGTAAAAGCTGAATGGTGCAGCACCCCTCAATTACTTTTACAAGTGGAGGTGCATGACTATGAAGAAATCGAATAGTAGGAGTTGGATTGAGCATTATGGTCGCTTTTTTCATTTTGACCATATCGATGGCAAGTATTAACTTCGCCATTGCATATGCGATAATCAAAAAAGCTAACCGTAAAGGTTAGCTCACCAACAAATCTATTCAGACTCATGATTGAGACTAAGAGGGGTACATCCTCTTGGTCTCTTTTCAATTACAAAGATATTATAACTGCTGTTTTAATTTTTAGCAATCATCTAAATTAATTACAATTATTCTTTATACCATTTCATAACAGAATCAATATCGGCTTGTTTTTGATAATCTATATTAAAACTACGTTTGGTAATTCCCGAGCGTACATTGACCGTTAAACCAGCAATTTGCTTTTTCTCTAGCCATAAACTATTACGTCTCTTTAAAAATTGAATCGTCATTTTAGGAATGAACATCGTTTGTCTAGTCAATAAAGAGCTATTCTGCAAGAAAATATAATCTCGATTTAAAACTGTTACTTTAGAGCGTTTGGACTCAAGATAAGCTGGAATATTCCACAGGATCAAAATCACCGCAGTTAAAATTGCTCCAATTAAAATGTGGTTGTGCAATATCGCAATCAAAATAGCCAATATTGGCAAAGACCACAAACTGTAATTTCTAAAATTGTAAAAATACGTAAACCTTTGTGATTGAACTTCTGGAATAGAGAACGGAACGTTTTTAAAAAATTGCGCCATAAATTGCGGTATTTTATCTGTCTTAATTACTGGCATTACGATGATATCTTTTTCCGTATCGCCTTGATTAGAATTTGACACTATCACTAATTGAATCGTCGCAATTTTAAAAAAACTTCGCATTAACGGTTGCTTAATAACAATAGCTTGAATCCGCTCAGTTGCAATCGTCGTCTTCTTAGTTTGGAACAAGCCTCTCTCGATGATGAATTGTCCCTTATTCTCCGTTAGTTGAAAGTGAAAATATTTAGCAATCAAAATTAACGCTGAACCAATATAAAAAATCACTAATACTAAAACAGCTAAAAAGACTACTACTGGAAAACCTAAACCGGCTGTTTTAGTTACCATATCTGCATAAAATTGATCACCGATCAAATCGGAAATTTTACCATACGCAGCCAAAGCAACTAACAATCCGCTAAGAAAAGCTGGTGATGTTAAAGAAAATGACAATAAGTCGGACCAAGAAATTTGATAAGTATTTTGAGCGACTGGTTTAACATCTTCAACAACTTGGACACCATTTCTCAGCTGATTGATTTCGTCTTTGAGGCTACTAGGTACAGCCTTTAAAGACACTTCTGAAGTCTCTGAATGACCAGCTGTTTCAATCTCTAACTCTACTAATTTGAACGGTTTTAAAAAGAACCACTGATTAGTTGTGATATTTTGAATTCTCTTATAAGGCACGTGATTAACCTTTTTGACAAATAAACCACTTCTAATAATGATTTCACTCTCAAGCAATTGATAAGTGTACATAAAATAATCGACAAAAATGTCAGCGATAGCCCAGATAATAAGTACAGCCACGATTGCGATAACGATTTTTTGAAGTTGAGCATTACTATTATTTATCCCAATTGCCAAAATTATTAACGGAACAATCACGCTCCGAATTGAAGTGTACATCAAAAAAATTATTGCTGCGGGATGCATCCGTCTCGGTTTAGATGTCATTTCTGGCCTCCTGCGCTAATTTCATGATCAATTCTTTTAGCTCATCAGCTGTCTTATCATCTAATCCAGCGATTTCCTCCGCTCCAGCCGCTGTTTCAACGACAACTTTTTGTAATTTTTTGAGACGTAAAATTGGTCCCTGCTTCAAGGTAACATTTTGCACCCGAGCAATTGGAATAACAATTTGTTTGCGAAAGAAGAAACCGTGATGCAACTCAACTTGTCGTCCATCGATAAAATAAGTCCAATAATTCCAATGGTAATTAACTAAGCCCATATCAAAAGCAAAGTTCACTACACCTATGACCAACGCTGCCAAACTAACCCAAAACAGAAATTGTTCAAAAAATCCGCTGGCCCAATTATTTCCTACAAATAGTACCACGGCAATTATTAGCCAAATCCCCAGAGTTATTAAAGCCTTAATCCTCCAAATCGTTTTAATCGACGACGGTAGTTTCTCCACTCTTTTCATTGTTACTCCCCCTAAAACTAATTTGCTTTAATCATATCAAAAAAGTTTTAGCGTTCCAAAATCACATTGCAGCTTTGACATCATCCAATACTTGAGAAATATCACCCTTGATAGCTTGAGCTTTATCCTCAATTTCTTCAGGTAAAAATTGATAATCACGATTGATCATAACGTCGTAGGCACCATCGAGACTTCCAGTTAATCCCCAAAATGGTTCTTGAATAAACATTGGTGTCATGCGACCTACACCTAATTCAATAAACAAAAGATGGTCGTCATGCAAATGATTCAAAACATCATCAGATATCTTTTGGTATTCTTGGTGATATCTAGTTCCCTCAAGGAAATTACCGTAACCACGTACCCAAGGGAAGGCTTCAGCGCCACAATTTGGACAACGAGGAATCAATTCAGTTGGAACTTTAGTGTCATCTCCCATGGCTTGAATCATTTCTTCAACCGGCTTGACTGCATCCCAAACTTCATCACTACATTGTTGTGAACATTGGAAATAACGGTGGTCTCCTTGAATTTGGGCAACTTTTTCTTCAGGAAAGGCTTTGATAGCTTGAGTATCTTGGTTAGTAGTTAAAATGAAGTAATCTTTCCCCTTCAAAATTTCTTGAAGATCACGAAATGGCTTTCTAACTTCAGCATGTTGAGTTGTGTGCAAAAATGTAGCTAAATAGCCCCAATATTCTTCACGACTAGGCCAAGGATATTGCATTCCTGAAAAAGCTCCTTTGATACCGTATTTCTCAGCAAATTTACCAAAATATTTTCTAAATGAAGCATTGTCTTCGTAGTAAAAGTCACCACCACCAGCAGCTGACAGACCTGAAGCTCCGCCGACGATAATGTGGTCAGCCTCTTTGATTTTATCCGCTAGGATCTGTACTTGATCTTCATATGGCAACATTGGCTTTTCAGTCAATTTAACTGGTGTTTTGCCACTAGCGTAAACGTTAAAAAATTGTTGATAATTCATCTGTGTCTTCATTACTAGTTGTTCATAAAATGATTGAGCCATTATTAATTCTCCTTCAATAAATCCTTAAAAGTAGTTTTGATATTTCCTGGTAAAGCGATAGATCTTGATTTTATTTCTGGTGCGATCATGATCTCGTTTTCCATATTGAGCGTCACAAAATTCCACGAAGGTAGTTGACTAACAGCCTTCATCAAAGGTTGCTTAATCAATTTATTTTGCGAGCCAATTCCTAACTCAAGTTGAACGACTTTTTTGTCTGCGTATTCGTTAATAAATTGGTCAAAACGTTGTTTTTGTTTTTGCCACTGCGGTGATTGCATTTCTAATTGGTCAAAGTTTCCTTCTATTTCAAAGATTTTTTCGGGGTCAAATCCATTCAATTGAAAATGCGTATCAGCGTTAGAAGTGACGACAAAATAATCTTTTTTGTTAATAATTTCTTTCAACATTGCAAAAATTTCAGTCTTTTGATAATCATCAATTAAATACTGATGCACTTTACGCATGAATTCTTGATGGTCCGGTGTGGGAATTTGTGCAAAGACACCTTGAATCAAACTGTTAATTCCATAAAGAATGTTGAAATGACCAAAATATTTTTCGAAATTATCATCATCAGCAAAAATGTTATATCCTTCAGCAATTGACAGGCCGTTACTAGCACTAATTAGAAGCGCATCGCTTTGGTCAATTAACTTCTTAGCTTCACTTATTTGTGTGTTCATTTATTCTCCTTTATATCCTTCATGTAGTACAATTATGTACACAGTGTACGAAATACTTTTTTTGAAATTAAGAACACTTTTGAATATTTGCTTAGTTTCAAAACAGATTTCAAAAAGTGTAAAGGAGTTTATATGACTAAGAAGAATAAATTAGACCGACGAACAATTTATACAATCAATACCATCAAGGATTCTTTTTTAGAATTGATCAATCAAGAACCCTATTCACAAATCAACGTTGCTAAATTGTGCCGCCACGCTGACATGACTCGTTCAACCTTTTATTCACATTTTGACAATTTAACAGCTGTTTTGAATGCTGTTTTAGATGATGCATTGCTATTCACTGACAATAATCAAGCCAACACGACTATCGATCCAACCGCTAGTTTAGATTTATTAAAGGAAAACGAATCACTTTTACCGGCCTGCCAACGAATTGCCGATTCATCAAAATATCGCAAATTATTGATGGACCCCAGTTTAAATGACTACATTATTGGTCGAATTGCCAATCATGAAAAAGATAAGCTCGTCCCTGCCATTCAAAAGCGAACTGGACTTAGTGAATCAGAATCCGAATTGCTTTTTAATTACTCAATTCACGGATCCTTTGCTATCAACAAACGTCATCATTTCGTTAAAGACGACGCTTGGTATCGTGAATTACAATTACTCAATCAATTTACCAGCGCCGGTTATGAAGCTATCAAACAAAATAATTCCAACTAAAAAGGCGTCCACTTAGATAATAGTTATCGCACACTATATCTAAGAGATGCCTTTTTTGATTTTAAAATATTAATATTAAAGTAATTTAGAATTCCTTTTTTTGCATAATTAAGATGCTGCCAAACATTGAAATTATCAAGGCAACTAATGATATCAATAAAAAGAACCAAAACAAGGTTACATCATTCATCTCTGACAATTTCTGTAAAATTCCAGTTAAATTTAATGCTTGGAGATTATCTTTAATCAATTTTCCTAATAAAAATACAACTCCAATTATACTAATAAGTATGATTCTTCCTTTTTCACCACCGAATTTTAATTGAGCTGGCAACATTAAAGCTAAAGCAATAATTATCATTGACAATAGTGGCAAGGCTTGTCTAAAAATTTCAGTCACTTCAGTATTATTGATTACTGAGGCCAGTAAACTAATTGCTGTTCCCAAAACTAAGAAACAAATTCCAATCGTTAAACCAAACAAATACTTTTCATAAACATAGCCTTTCCTAGTAATCGGTAGCGTAAATAAAAATGCACTACCATTATCAAATTCGTCATAACTGATCGAACTCAACGTAAATAGCGAGCCAATCATACCCAGAAATCCAATGGCAAAATAGTTTTCTTTTGACATGATTGTCATAACTAAGGCTATTGCGATTATCAATAAATAAATGTTTTTTTGTTCCTTCATCAGCTCAAAATCCTTAACAAAAAGTCCCTTCACTACTTGTCACCTCGACTCATCATTGTAATTACTTCATCGATACTACCATTTTCTACTATTAAGTTAGGAAAATTCTCTAAATAAAATTGCTTTTGGTTGGTCAAACAGCTATAACCAAAATTTTCCTTTTTTATCTTAAGCAAATAATCTTTATCTAATTCAACAAATTGCTCTTCATTTACTTTTAACATTCCGTAATCACTCAACAAAACATCTGTGTCTTCATGTAAAATGATTTTCCCTTGATCAATCATATATAAATCATCACACAACGATTCCAAATCGCTAGAAATATGCGAACTGATTAAAATGGAATTATTCTCATCATTCTCTAAAAACATTCTCAAAATATCTAGCAATTCATCTCTAGCAACCACGTCTAACCCAGCTGTTGGTTCATCTAGAATCAATAATTTTGCCTTATGGGACATTGCAACGAGAATCTTGATTTTTACTTTCATCCCCGTCGATAATTCTTTAATTTTCTTATTCCAAGGTAACCCAAAATTATCGACCTGTTTAATAAAAAAATCTCTATCAAATTTTTTATACAAATTACTTAAAATTGGCATGATATCTTTGAGAGTTAAATATCCACTGAAACCAGAATCAGCTAAAACTACGCCAATATCTTCCTTATCTGCAACGCCAATTTTTGAGATTGGCTTATCAAACAATGAAATTGAACCACTATCAATCTTAATTAATCCCAAAATTGCTTTAAAAGTTGTACTTTTACCAGAACCATTCTGACCAATCAAACCGGTAACCTGTCCCTCTTTTACTTTTAAAGAACAATCAAGTGAAAATTTGGGATATTCTTTTTTAATATTATTTACTTCTAACATGATTAATCCTCCAAAATTAATTCAAACATCTTTTTTAAATCATTATCACTAATTCCAAAACTTCTACCTTTTTGAATGGCCTTTTCAAAATCCATTTCCAATTCTTTTTTTTGATCTTCAAATAACAAATCAGTGTTAGTTGCCGTAACATACGTTCCCTTACCATGAATTGTAATAGTAAATCCTAATTCATCTAATTGATCGTATGCCTTTTTGACAGTTAAAGCGCTAATCTTAGATTCTCTCGCTAAAGACCGAACCGAAGGAAGATTATCATTTTCCTTTAACTCACCTTTTCGAATTAAAGTCTTGATTTGTTCAATTATTTGTTCATAGATTGGAATCATAGATGAGTGATTAATAATAATTTTCATTCATTTTCTCCTTTGCGTACAAACAGTATATAACAGTTACTAACAGTTGCCAAGTGTTATATACTGTTTATTCATTAAAAATAAAAAATAGCTATTCAAACCGGTAAAATTACGCGGAATGAATAACTACTTTTTCTTATATTTTAACTACTGCGACCCCAATCAAACCAGGTCCAGTATGAACTCCTAATGCGGGTCCAACTTGTTCAGTAAATTCTTGTTGACCTTGAATTCCATTGTCATGCAAAATATCCAACATGTGTTGACCACCAGCTTCATCAGCTCCATGACCAATTCCGATTAAATACTTATCGCCATCATTGATGAAATCTTGAGCATAACCCAACATCATCTTTTGACCTTTTTTCATACCACGAGCTTTGGCAGCAATCGTATAAGTACCTTCGGGTGTACAAGTAACGATCGGTGCTAATTTCAACATTCCACCAACGGCAGAAGCGACGGCACTGATTCGACCACCAGCACGTAAATAAGTCAAAGTTGGAATACAGAAGTAAACCATAGCATTTTGACACATTTTTTCAACTGCTGTTGCAGCTTCGTTTAAAGTTTTACCTTCATCGATTAAGTTTTTAGCTTGAATAGCAATCAAACCTGAAGCAATCGCAACTTGCTTTGTATCAAAATACTTCGAAACAAAGCGATCATCATCATCCAAGAAGACTTTTAAGAAATTAAAAGTACCACTCAAACCTGATGAAACAGAAATTGACAATATTTGAGTATATCCATCTGCAGCGATTTGATTCAAAGTCTTTTGAATTGATTCACCTGATGGCAATGAAGTCTTAGGAATTTCAACGGGCAAATTTTTATAAACTTCTTCAGCCGAAATATCAACTCGGTCCAAGTAAGTTTTGTCATGGTAAGCAATTTGCATTGGTAACTCATAGATACCAGCCTTTTTGAGATATTCTTTAGGCAAATCACAACAAGAATCTACCAATACAGCAATCTTTTCCATTCTAATTAACTCTTTTCATCTGAATTGTTTTCAATCATTAATATTTTCTTCGTAATTAGTTTCGTGGCAAAAGCCATTGTCACCATCTCGACCATCAAATAAGCTGAAGATTGATCCTTTTCAGATAAAGCTTGCTTTTCTTCACGATGATTCAACATTCGTAAAGCTATTTCTTGTTTTTCACAAAAGAAATTATATGCTTGGGCAATACCACCGTTTAAACGTGTCATTACCTTTAAGCCTTCTTCAATGTCGTTGATTGAAACTACTTGTTTCAAAAAAGTTATGGCAATCAAATATGCTAAATGTTCACGAGTATATCGTTTCTTTTCTGGATGAGGCAATAAACCGTTCTTCACGTAATTATTGACCATTGATGTGGTGACAACGGGGCCATCCTCCAACCAAACGGGTCCAATATATTTATCAACTAGTGTCAGTAATTGATCACGATACAGATCCAATTCAGGTAAGTCCTCAAACCTTGGCATGTGATAGGCCTCTACCTTGTCTAACCAGTCTTGTAATTCATCCATAAGAAAGCGCTCCTTTTGTAATTACTTTTATAATTTATCATAGTTTTGTTAACTATTCAATCTAGTTTTAAAAACTAGATATGATTTTATTCCAATTCTTATCTAATTGTATCAAAAAAAGCCTTGAATACTATTCAAGACTTTCCTTCAAATCATGCTCACGCCAACCCATGGCAACTATTAGAGTTAACCCGGCAGCGGTTAGTAAAATGATATAACCAATATTACGACTGAAATTAACATCCCCCAAATACAAGTCGCCTACCAAAGTACCTAGAACGGCTATCCAGATACCGATACGTTGAATTCTTGTAAAGGCAGTTCCAGTCTGACTGCGCCTTTCTCTCTTCGTAATGTATGGTAGTACAAAACCGAGACCAATTAAAACAATAATGGCTACGAAATTGATAACTAACTCATACCACCACATTGTTGATCCAAATGGCACGTCTTGTGGACCGACAGCAGCGATAGTTGCTATTCCGGTCAAAATCAGACACCACCAACCAACAGCTAGCGAAAGCTTTTTATTTTTAATGTAAACATATCCCGACTTATACTTATCGTCATTCATTCTAATCTTAATGAAAGACCAGAAAATCCAACAAGTTACGCCCGGTGAAATAATTCCGTTTAGATTCAATAACCAATTAAAGATGTCTTTCATGTTAGGCAACAAAATACCTAAGAACATAATAAAGGCACTCAAACCAACTGTTAAAATATAGCCATTAATTGGCAATCCTGCAGAATTAGTCTTTCGCAAGAATTTAGGCATGTAGCGATTACCCGTATCAGAAATCAACATTCTCGTCATTGCATTCAACAAGACGGCCAACAAAGCAGCCAAATAGAAAATTTCAGTAAAAGCAAACACGTACATCAAAGTATTTCCCATGTGGAATCTTTGACCTAAGGCTTGGAAAGCATAATATGATCCGTTGATTTTCAAATCGTCTGGCAAATGATAAGCATTGAAAAATACTCCCAATGAAAATGAGCCAAAGATAGTTAAAAATCCGGTCATAATTGACAACATAATCATCGCTTTAGGAAAATCACGATTAGGATTACGCATCTTCGTAACGAATGGTGCAATTCTTTCTGCCCCATTGATAGCAAAGATCAAGAATCCTAGAGTCGTCAAATAATGTAAGTTAAAAGTCGGTACGATCGTATGAACGGTTAAAGGTTTAGTCGCAATATGACCACCCATACCCAAAGCAGTGACGGTCATTACTACGAATAGAACTGTCATCCCGAACATGGCAATTCCACCAATCGTACTCAGTACTTCCAACGAATGTTCAAAACGGGATTGAATGATTATAAAGAATACAAAGATCAACAAAGTGAACAAGGCAAAACTGCTATTAGACATTTGCGTCTGCAATTTGGCATTTCCATTGACGACCCAACCTAACGCGACAGCAATCGTATTAGCGGTATCGACAACATATGGAATTGATGCAGCCCAATAAGTCCAGGCGGCAAAATATCCCAAAAACTCCCCACTAGTTTCTCTTACCCATGAAGTTAATCCTCCACCGTCATCATCAAAGGTGGACCCTAATTGTCCAACCATCAACGAATACGGAATAACATACATGAGAATCATAATGATCCAAGACGTAATAACGCCCATCCCTTGATTCTGGAAATTGTAAGTCAGGTCGTCGAATCCAACTACGGTTACAAAATCCATAAGGGCCAACACTGGCCAACTGATGTATCTCTTCTTTGTATCTAATTCTGTCATGGCGTTTTCCTCAAGTGAAAATAAATCATCTTTCTAATTTACTCACCTAACGGTTAATTAAAATATACAATACTTTCGGTTGAATAGTAGGAAAATGATCTAAAAATATCAAATAATTTTAAGCGCTTACTTACCCGACATGACCGCAATCTAAAAAGATTGACCTTTTGGTGTACATTATGGAAAATAAGCAACTCGAAATATTTTACCATAAAAGATATGGGAGTGATATATAAATATTTTCTCTCTTGATTTGCCTACACTTATTCAAAAAATAGCATTAAAAGTTTAGTTGGTGGTAATATTCCAGACTAGATAGTAGCTTTACTTTTTAATAATACTAAAAAACGCATCTACTCAGATCTGTCTCAAAGAATCTGAATAAATACGTTTTTTCATCTGCCGAAATAAATAATGGCTAGCGACGAAGACTAGTCAACTTTCAAATTATGTTCTTTCCAACCAAATAAGATGACTAACAAAATTCCCACAACACTAAGTGCGACGATTCCGTGAATATTGTACGCGTGATTTGAACCACCTAGATACAAGTCACCGACAATCGTCAAGAAAATAACTGCCAGAATTCCAGTCCATTGCAAACGAGTAAAAGCTGAACCATTGGTACTGCGTTCTTCACGGCGAGTTACATATGGCAAGATCAAACCTAGTCCAATCAAGACAATAATTGAAACGAAGTTAATAATCAATTCATACCACCATGTTGATGAGGCGAAGACAACATCTTGAGGTCCGATACCGAAAATTGTCGCAACAGCAGTAACTATCAAGCACCACCAACCAACTGTCAAAGCAGTTTTGTCATTCTTGATGAAGACGTAATCTGATGGATACTTTTCACTATTTTGACGAATCTTAATAAAGGCAAAGAATACCCAACAAGTTACACCTGGAGAAATGATTCCATTCAAGTTCAAAAGCCAATTGAAAATATCGTTCATACTTGGTAAGAAAATACCTAGTGACATAATGAAGGCACTCAAACCACAAGTAAGCAAATATCCGTTAACTGGCAAACCAGCTGAATTAGTTTTCTTCAAAACTTGTGGCATGTAACGATTACCAGTGTCAGAAATCAACATTCTTGTCATTGCGTCCAACAAGACAGCTAATAAAGCCGCCAAATAAAATACTTCTGCCAGAGCGTAAATGTACAACAGAGTATTACCTAGATGATATTGGTTACCCAAAGCTTGGAAAGCATAATAGGCACCATTCATCTTCAAATCCTTTGGTAAATGATAGGCATTGAAGAAAACACCCAATGAGAATGATCCAAAAATGGTCAAGAAAGCTGTCATTGCAGCCAACATGATCATTGCTTTAGGAAATTCTTTATTTGGATGACGCATCTTAGTAACGAATGGTGCAATCAATTCGGCTCCGTTCATTGCATAGATCAAAAGTCCCAAAGTCGTCAAATAATGTAAGTTAAACTTAGGAATAATTGTATGAATTGTGAATGGTTGGGTAGCGATATGACCACCCATAGCCAATCCAGCAAAAGTCATAAAGACGAACAAAACTGTCAAGCCAAAAATGGCCACTCCACCAATCGTACTCAAAACTTCCAACGAGTGTTTAAAACGTGATTGCGTGAAAATAAAAACTACAAATATAACTAAAGTCCAAAAAGCGAACCAGCCATTAGACATGTGGTTTTGTAGACTAGCATTCCCATTGAAAGTCCAACCTAAACCAACGACTAATGAATTAGCAGTATCGACAACGTATGGAATCGAGGCTGCCCAATAAGTCCAAGCGGTGAAATATCCCAAAAATTCACCATTTGTACCTCTAATCCAAGAAGTCAAACCGCCACCTTCCTTATTGAAGGTAGACCCCAACTGTCCCACCATCAATGAATAAGGAATGACGTACAAGAATAGCATAATAACCCAGGAAGTAATAACTCCCATCCCTTGGCTTTGAAAATTGTACGCTAAATCATCAAAACCAATTACAGTAACGAAGTCCATCAAAGCCAAAACTGGCCAGGAGATGTACTTCTTATTTGGTTCTAGTTCTTCCATAATAAACCCCTATGTATGTAAATTTGTCCTGAAAACAAGTTTTAATTTTACAACTTATTAGTTTACATACATAGACAAAAGCGTTTTCCTAATTAATTTTATGCAATTCCATCAACTTTTAAGGTACTAGTCAATAAATTATCTGCTAAATCAGATAATTTTGCAGTATCGAACTTTCCTTGATGCAAAGCCGTATGCAAAACGCCGACCATTCCCCAACAGCAGTAATTAAGAATATAATCACTATTTTCCGGATGGGCGAACGGAATAACTTTCTTTCCATTAGTAATCGTCAACTCAATCAATTTTTGCATTAATTTTGAATCAGGATTTTGACACAAAACACCGATCATTCGTTGATTTTCACCAATATAAGCCATAACCGTTCGGAAAAATTCTGGACCAATAACTTCATTATTCGTCGGTGCTTCAAAGTCTATCAACATTTGGGCAAAGTGGTTCATGACGTAGTCTTCAGTTTTACTCAATAAATCATAAATATCTGTGAAATGTAGATAAAAAGTCCGCCGATTTATGTCCGCCCTGTCAGTAATTTCTTGAATCGTAATTTCATTGATTGGCTTTTGTTCCATCAAATCGATAAAGTTATCTCGAATTAATTTTTGAGTTCGCCTAGTTCGACGATCATTTTCATTCATACAAATCTCCTTCACAAAACCATGATTTCTGTGCATTAAAACACATAAGTACTGACATTGTTTATTGTTCCTAAAGCAATTCCTCCATAAGATAGAGTTACTCAGGAGGTAAACAATATGTTTCTCACATTAAAAGAATTATTACACGATAAATTAAAATTTTCAGCTTTAGGACTCATTATTTTTCTAATTGTTTTCTTAGTTTTGTTCATTACTGGTCTAGCTAGTGGTCTTGCAAATGACTCTGGTTCAGCTATCAAAGAAACCGATGCTCAAACTTTCGTTCTGCAAAAAGGTTCTGAATCTAGATTGAACCGCTCTGAACTAACCGAACAAGATTGGCAAAAATTCCAAGATAAATATCACGATAAGGCTGCCAAATTAAGCATTTCGCAAATGTCGATTCAACAAGCTAACAATGCCAGCAAAAAAACCGACATCGCCTATTTCATAATTGACGCTAACAGCTTTTTGAACCCCACGACTATCTCTGGTCAGAAATTAAAAAACACTGATAATAACCAAGTCGTAGTCAGCGATAAATTAAAGTCTTCCGGCTACAAACTTGGTGACAAATTCAAAGATCCTGCTACCAAAACAACTTTTGAAATTGCTGGTTTTACCGACAACAAAGCTTATTCACATACACCAGTAATTTATCTCAATCAAAAGCAAGCTCAAAAGCTTTCACCAAATATTAATTTCAATACGGTTGCTTTAAAGAGTAAAGTTTCTAAAAAATCCGGCTATCAAGTTATCAGTCAACAAGCCTTAATCGATGCTATCCCCGGATATTCAGCTGAACAAGGTTCACTCTACTTAATGATTGGCTTTCTTTATATCATTTCCTTATTCGTACTAGCTGTTTTCTTCTATATTATCAATTTACAAAAATTAAGCGACTTCGGGACTCTAAAGGCTCTTGGAACCAAAACTTCATATTTAGTTAAGCACGTCCTATCAGAAATGGGAATTCTTTCTCTCGTCTCTATAGTAATTGCTTCAGGAGTTACTTATGGCATTTCGCTTTATATGCCCGCATCAATGCCATTTAGCCTGAGTTCAACGACATTAATTGGTACCGGAATACTCTTTTTAGCCATCACTTTGGTCAGTGCTCTACTATCATTAATCAAAGTTGTCAAAGTCGACCCAATTTCTGCAATCGGAGGTAATAACTAATGCCAGTTTTAGAATTAAAAGATATCATCAAAAACTATCCTGATGGACAAAGTATCAATGAAGTTTTAAAAGACGTCTCCTTTCAAGTCAACCAAGGGGAATTTGCGGCTATCGTTGGTCCTAGTGGTGCCGGTAAAAGTACCTTACTAACAATCATGGGGGCTCTATTGACGCCAACTTCTGGACAAATCCTCTTAAATGGTCAGGATATCAGTCAATTATCTAAGAAAAAGCAAACTGAAATTCGTCTCAATCAAATTGGTTTTATTTTCCAAAATTCTGATCTGATTCCTTACTTAAAAATCAAAGACCAATTACAATTCATTCAAAAAATTTCTTCTAAGACACCAGTCAATGCCATAGAAATTCTTGATAAGTTAGGCCTAAAGTCACGTCTCAATAGCTATCCAAATGTTTTGTCTGGTGGTGAAAAACAAAGAGTCGCAATCGCTAGAGCATTCATCAATCAACCTGACTTGATTTTAGCCGACGAACCAACTGCCAGCCTTGACTCCAAAAGAGGTCACGAAGTCGTTTCTATCATTCAACAAACCGTTCACCAAGAAAACAAAGCTGCCGTCATGGTAACTCACGATGAGCGAGTACTTGATTTGGTCGATACAATTTGGGAAATTGAAGACGGTAAGTTGAAAAAAGTTCAATAATAATTACTAATAAAAGACACCATAACAACTCATTTGAGAGTATTATGGTGTCTTTTACATTTCTATCAATGACGAATAATTACAATTTATCAATATCGTCAACGTTCAAAGTAACGTTTTCCTTATCATTGTCTACAGCATCTAAGGCTGCTAAGGCAACCATACTGACAGGTAAACTACGATATTTAGAATCAGAATCAACTTTATCATCGTCAGTCACCATTGTAGATGGTCTCATGATAACTGTTCTAAAACTACGCTTATTCAAATTATTTTCAGCATCACGTTTAGTACTGATATAACGCTTATTAGCACCAGGAATATCGTCAGCAGAAATATAAACGAAGACTGGTACTTTATTCTTTTCAGCTGCATCGGCAATATTTAAAGCACTTTGATAATTGACCTTCTCAAAAGTTAAATTCTCATTTTGATTTTCTTGATATTCACCGATTGTATCGACAACTACGTCAGCGTCTTTCAAATAATTTTCCCAAAAGCCAGTACCCAAGGCATTACCAATCTTCCAGTCTACTTTGCTATACCAAGATTCATTGCCTAAAGGTTCACCGGTTCTGGATACACTTGTAACTGAGTCTCCATTTTCAATAAATTGTTTAGCGAATTCGCCACCTACGAATCCATTTGCACCAAAAATTACTACTTTTCTTGCCATAATTAAAATCCTTTCAATTTAAAACTTATTCAAATGCTTCATCAATCACATGGTAATCAGAATTACCTAACTCAACGCTCAAAGATTTCACATTTTGATCTACTTGGGCTGGTTTTCTTGCTCCAGGTATTACGATAGAAATATCTGAATTTTTCATATACCATGCCAAAACCACTTGAGCAACGGTCGCATCATATTTATCAGCGATTTTTTGAACAACACCGATTGACTTCAAAATATTATCGAACTCATCTTTAGTAAATTGTTTAAATTTCTTATAATCAGAAGCATTGTATTTACCTGTCAACAAACCTGAAGCCAATGGAAAATATGGTACAAATGAGATATTGTTCTTTCTCAAATATGGGAACAAACTTTGTTCGGCATCCCGATGTACCAAACTGTAGTTATCTTCCACAATATCAACTAAACCATCTTTATTAGCTTCTTTGATTTGATCTAGTGAAAAGTTAGAAACTCCAATCGCTCTAATCTTTCCGGCTTGCTTGAGTTCATTTAAAGCTGCTACCGCTTCATTTTTAGGCGTCTTTTCATCTGGAAAATGAATATAGAAAATATCAATATAGTCAGTCTTCAAACGTTTCAACGCTAAATCAACCGACTTCTTCAAAAATTCAGGACTATTATTATATTTCAAGTCATTATCAGGATCTTGAGCAGCCTTAGTGGCGATGACTAATTTACTACGATCATAGTTTTGAATTACATCGCCGATAATTTCTTCTGAACGACCTAGTCCATACATGAAGGCTGTATCCAAAGTTGTGATGCCACTGTCGATGGCTTCCTTAACTACTGCATAGCCATCTTCATCTTTTAAATTATCAAATAAATTGTGGCCACCAACTTTGTTAGTCCCAAGACCAATTTTTTTGCTAGTTACATTCGTATTACCAATTTTAATTAAGTTATCCATTCGCAAAATCTCCTTAATATTGGGCTTTTTGAAACCGCTACCTTCATAATAGCTCAATTTTTTCCAAAAAAATAAGATTATGCATAATTTGCATAATCTTATTAATTAATATTTTAGTCTTCAGAAGGTAATTCTTGACTTTCTTTTTTAGCTTCAAGAGTACCACGAACAGCTTCTTCAGTGGCTTTACGACGTTTAGCAAGCTCACTGTTTTCAATCTTATCTTTAACAACTTCCAATTCGTCCACTTCTTGGTGAGCTTCAGGGTTGTTACGTCTGAAGATTGCCATAACACGGTAAGCAATTTTTTCTCCCATAAGTGTAACTAATGAACCAAGCAAGATAACTACGATACCAAAAATCGTATTAGCTGTCATTGCTTCGCCTAAGATTAGAAGTGATAGAACTGGTGCTAATGCAGGCTTAACTAGAAAAATCAATGAGGCCTGCAAGATTCCAACTTTTTCCATTGATAGGAAGTACAATCCAAAAGCCACACCTGTGACTAAGATTGAAATGTACAAAATCAATGGCAAGGTTTGTAAGGAGATACCTTGGAAGTATGGAATATTACTGAATTGTGAAAAGTTACTAGGAATAGCGTTGGCAACGGCCGGAATGTGACTGATTGCCATCAAAATACCCAATTCAGCTGAACCGAATAGAAAAGCTAAACAAGTCATTGAAAGACCATTCAAACCGATCTTTCCACCGTAAACACGTGACATAACACCATAAACACCGAAAATAATTGACGATAATAAACCTAACATGATTCCCATTGCACCTGATAAGTGAAATGGATTAATAATAATCAATAAACCGACTAAGGTAAGAATCAATGCTAAAACATTAGTTCTCGATAATTTTTCTCTGAGGAACACAAATCCGATGATCAAACCAAAAATTGGATTAGCACTCAACATGATAGCAATAACCGAAGCTTTAGCCATTCCAATTGAGATTTGATACAAGGTCATACTTACTACAACAATGACAAATCCTGTCAAAGCAATACGACCCCAGCCAGATTTAGAAATTTTTACATTGTTCTTCTTAAGGTAAAGAATAGTAAATGGTAAGAGGGCTAGCCCACCAATCAAGAATCTAATAAAATTCAATTCGATTGGATTGAACTGTCCACCAGCAATCTTTAATGCAATTTCCATTGAACTGAAAAGAAATGTTGGTATCAATATGTATAGAAAACCCTTTAAATTCAAAACTTAATTTCATCCCCATTTTTGTTAGTGAATATGTTAAGTGTACTCCTAGGAAAAGGGTTCCAAAAAATGAAAGTGTTTTCAACTCTGAAAAAGATATTATTTATTAATTTTGGACTTAATATAACCCTTACCTGCAGTTAAATCGTACTGAACTAAGCGGTAATCTTTTTGAATTTTGCGTTGAGACTTAGTCAATTGGTTGGATGAGATCTGTTTACCGTTTTGATCAACCATCAAATCTTCGCTTTTACCAACACTATTTTTGGCTGTGGCTGGCAATTGTTCTTGAACTTTGGTTAACAATGCATAGTAAGGTGTAACTTTTTGTTTCATTTGTTTCAAAGCTATGGGAATAAAACTGTTTGGATCGGTTATAGCTGTATTTTGTTTAATTTTTTTAGTTCCATAATTATGATCCAAAGCATATTTATTACTATAGATGAAATAATCTGTTTCATGTTGAACAACATTGTATTTTTCCATAGAATTTTTATCATACAATCCGGGTAAGTGGTCACCATACCAAACAACCGTGATTGGTTTTTGAATAGCATCCAATTTTTCTAGAAATTCCTTAGTCGAATTATCAGTATAATTGATTCCTTTAGCATAATTGGCAACTTGCTGTGGAATCCCCGCTGCAGAGCCATTATAAGTGAATTGATTATTATCATACGTTACATTGAATGGCATATGATTTTGCATCGTCACTAAACTGATGAACTGCCCCTTTTTTCTAGCATTAACTTGTTTCAAGGTTTCTTTATAGGAAGACTTATCATCAACAAAAGTGCTATAGCTGAGTTTAGATTTGTATTCTAGTGCGTTCTTCCCTTTAGTTTGAAAATTCTTGAACTTATTAAAGCCTAGTTTTGGATAGACAATATCACGATCATAAAAATTACCATAATATGGATGAATAGCTGCCGCATAATCAAAACTATTAATAATATTGATAGGATGATTTTGATTAACTACCAATTGTGTGTATGGCGACTGCAACGATTTGGCAAATTGATTGTAAGCTAGGCCGGTAAAAGCCATATACTCCATATTGGCCGTTCCTCCACCATAGCCAGAACTTAACATTAAGCCCGAAGTATTTGCTTGTTTTATTTGATTGATATTAGGAATTGGATCTTGATTGATCGTAACATTGGGAACTCGTACTGGATCAGCAAAGCTTTCACTCAAAACAAAAATCAGCGTTTGCTTATTTAAATTTTGATTAGGACGATTTTGGTTGATTTGTTGAGCCTTTTTTTGATACTTATGCAAGATATTTTGCATCGTTTCTTTGTTGTAATCTTGTGGTTTATCCATAATGTCAGTATGAATATTACCCAAAAATGGCAACAATGGCCCTGTAGTGTTGGCTATTAAGCTAATATTGGGTGCAAAGTTGATATAACCGGCCTTAGCAGTGACTTTATTCATAAAAGAGCCTTCTTTATCAACGTTATAAAACGACCCGATAGTGGCAACTCCTAAGACAACCAAAATAATTCTCGTAATTAAATTAAAATGTAAAGTACACTTTGAGAAATGTTTTCCCAAAAAGATACAAAATCCTATCACAATTACAAAACTTAAGATGGCCAAAATAACTATTTTCCAACTGATCATCGAAAATAGCTGTTTCCAACTTCTTAAAAGTGCTAAATCACTCGGCATAATTGGTTCATTTCGATAAGCTACTTTTAAGCGATTGGCCACAATGTAAATACCGAAGAAAATATAATAAATGGCCGTTGCATAGAAAAAGTGATTTATTAAACCATAAATTGCCAAATATAATAAGAACAAAATAGTTATTGTTAACAAATAAGCCGCTACATTAGTATGAAAAACAGCTTGGTTAGTAGTTTTAAAATCAACTGTTTGCGAAAGGTGAAGCAAATAACCGACTAATGCAACGGAAAATAACATAAACAAAAATTGTAAGAAGTAAATAAAAACAGATTTTTTAATATGCATATCCCCATACCCTCTATTTGATGTATATGAATATATTAATTTAAATCAACAAAAAAAACGAATCGATTTCTCAATTCGTCCCTATTTATTGATAGTTTTTTGCGTATAACCTTTACCAGCAGTGAGATCATACTGAACTAAACGATAATCTTGAAGTAATTCTTTTTGTTCATGCGTTAAATCCGATTCCTTCACTTGTTTACTGTCTTCATTAACGTATAAATTGCTACTAGATTCATCAATATTTCTGGCCATTGCAGGCAACTTCTTTTGCACTTCAGTTAATAGAGCATAGTAAGGCGTTACTTTTTGATTCATTTGTTCCAAGGCTAAAGGAATAAAACCATTGGGATCCGTAACTTTAGTAGCATTATCTATTTTGGTCGTGCCTTGATTGTGATCACGAGCATATTTATTACTGTAGATAAAGTAATCTGTTTGATGTTGAGCCACATTATTTTTGTACATATCGTTCCCATCGTAAATTCCTGGTAAATGATCGCCATACCATACGATTGTGATTGGTTTATCAATTTTATCTATTCTATCCAAGAATTCTTTCGTAGCGCTGTCTGTGTAGCTCAACCCTTTAGCATAATTATTTACCTGATCACGATTTTTATCAGAAATGGCCGACCCCGTATTAGTAAATTGATTGTCAGTATAATTATTCGTATAAGGCATGTGATTTTGCATCGTTACTAAGTTAATAAACTGGCCACCATTAATATGATTGACTTGCCATAGAGCATTATCATAAGCAGACTCATCACTGATATATTCCATTCCTGGTAAAGTTGTCGTATATTTCAAGGCTGAATCACCTGTTGTATCAATATTACGGAAACTTTGGAAACCAAAACTCTTATACACAGTATTACGATTATAAAAATTACCGTGATAAGGATGAATAGCACTGGCAGTTTCAAAACTGTTGGCGATATTGATAGGATTTTCTTGTTTATTAACTACTTGCGTATATGGAGATTGCAATGAATTAGAGAATTGATTCAAAGCTAACCCAGTTAAAGTCATGTACTCCATATTGGCAGTTCCCCCACCATAGCCAGAACTCATCATCAATCCTGAAGTCGTTGAATTTTCGATATTACGTATATTAGGCATTGGATCTTGGTTCATTTTGAGATTAGGGACCCTAGTTGGATCTGAAAAACTCTCACTAAGAACAAAAATTAAGGTTTGATCAGAAAGATCATCATTATCACGATTTTTATTTATTTCATCGGCCTGTTTTTGATACTTCTTAACTATTTTTGCCATTGTCTGCTGACTGTAGTCTTGTGGTTTTTCCATGATATTGACGTACATATTACCAAGAAATGTCAGCATGGGACCGTTAGTATTGGCCGATTTATTAATATTAGAATCCAAATTAGTATATCCAGAGGCTGCTAGCAAACGATACGTTAATGAACTATTGTCATTGGCAGTATAAAAAATACCGATACTAAAGACTGCTAATCCAACAAAAATCAATCTTGTAATTGGTCTGAAACGTAACATTTTTTTACCGACACGCAATTCTAGGAAAACAAAGACCGTTATAACGATAATCAATGCCACTACTACGACTCCAATAAGCTTAGGAGTTAGCATTGATAATAATGACTTTGTATTCTTTAACAACAACAAATCACTCGGTAAAATTGGCTCAGAACGGTAAATTACTTTCATCCTGTCAGCAACCGCATAAATTAAAAAGAAAACAAAAAATACCGCAGAAGAATAAAAGAAACGATTAAATAAACCGTATAAACCTAAATAAATAATGAAAATTATTGCTGTGGTAAGCAAATAAGTATTCCAATTTGTGCCAAAAACTATTTGTTTAGTAAAAATCAAATCGCCGGTTTGTGCCCAATTTAAGCAAAAACCAATCACAAAGGCTGCTAATATCATGAAAACTAACTGTAGCCAGCCTAAATTATTCCTTCTCTTTCTATGCATTAAAACGCCCTCATAATTACAATATTATTAAAAGATATTATAACGCCGATTAAACTAAAAAAGTCTAATCGGCGTTATTTTTACTTATTAGCATATAAATCAGGCAAATCATCTAAGAATTTTTCCCGATTTTGATCAGTAGTGGTATTAACTTGACCAAAGTGAATCCAATTGACAGTTTTTGGATCAATTCCTAAATCATTCAATGTTCGTGCAATAAAAACATCTTGAATTGGATTGCCACAATTATTTTCTAAGTACTCTTTAGTTACCGTTGACGTCGTTATAACGGTAGTTTTTTTAATATTAGTCAACAAGCCTTTCCAGCCGTTGTCTTCGTTATATGCAAAGCCATTCAACATTGTCTTATCTAAAAAGCCCTTTAACATGGCTGGTAAGTTATGCCACCAGATTGGAAAGATAAATACTAATTCATCCGACGCCGCTATTTTGCGCTGGTATCTTTTGACTAATTCATCACTAGTCTTACCTTGGCTATAAACCTTTAAATCTTCTTCCGAGAGTACTGGATCAAAATGATCACCGTAAGGATCAATTATTTCAAATTCTTCATCATTTTTTGAAAATGAATTAGTCAATCGATTCAAGATTTCATGATTAAAACTCCCTGCGTATGGATGAGTATAAATAACAGTTTTCATATTAAAATCTCCTTCATACTTCACACTAATCTATATTGTAAACGATTTCCAGACCCAATTAATAAATATTTTTATAGAGTTTTTTAATTAATTATCGTTAAATTTACCCGCAATGGACATTGTTGGTTGGATATTGATAAATGCTTGTGGATCTTCCTTTAAAATGATTTTTTTAGCAAAGAACAATTGGTACTTAGTCAAAACCATCGTAATTGAACCAATTTCTTCACCAGAATATGCACCACGCAAATGGTAATCAAGTGTTAAACCACGATTAAGCGATTTGAGTAATTCTTTTGAGATATCATCAACTCGATGGCTATACACTGTAACAGTAATTTTCTGTTGTTGAATATACATTTTATCTATCACCATATTAGTAATGTAGATAGAAATAATCGTATACAAAGCTAGTTCCCAACCGAAAGCAAAGCCTGCAATCGTTATAATAACAGCATTAATGGCAAAGCTGACCTGACCAACTGAACTTCCGGTACTTCTCTGCACAATCAAAGCGATGATATCTGTACCACCAGTTGAAAAGCCATAACGGAAACAGAGACCAATTCCGGCTCCTGATAGGATTCCCCCAAAGACGGCTGAAAGTAGCGGATCTTTAGTAATTGGGTATAACGGTATGAATAAAATAAATATCGAAGCTGAAGCAACTGAAATAATCGAAAGTATCGTAAATTTCTTTCCTAACTTCAACCAAGCCAAAACAATCAATGGTAAGTTCAACAAGACATACCATAGATAAACGGGCGTACTCATATGTGCAAACTCATTCAACAAGTTCACAATTAACTGTGATGCACCAGTAACACCACTGGTATAAAGCTTTGCCGGCTGCAAGAGTAATTGAATACCCAGAGCCGAGGTTATTCCATAAAACAAAGCTGCCAAAATACTTTTATAGTAGTCCTTAATAAATTTCACGAAATACCCCTCCTATCTATTCTTTAGTTAGTTCTAAAATTCAGTCAGTGTAGCATGCCGTCCTCCATAGCGATTTTATTTTTTAATTTATTAATTATTTGGAATAAATAATAGAAGACGTTATCTAGTCAGGAGTAACGATAATTTAACACTAACCTAATTAACGAAAAAAACACTTTTTGATGAGATATCAACTGAATTATAGCAAACAAACATGGTTAATAAATAGGGCAATCATATCATTAACTAGAAGATTTTTCGTATAATATAATTAACTTGATGATTGGAGGAAATAATATGCAAAAAATTGGTTTCATTGGTACTGGCGTTATGGGTAGTGGCATTATCAATAATCTCTTGAAAGCTAACTATGATGTCGATATTTATACTAGAACAAAATCAAAGGCTGAACCTCTGATTAATGAAGGTGCTAAATGGTTCTCTGACCCTAAGACCGTTGCACAAAATGCCGACATTATTTTTACTATGGTCGGTTTCCCACAAGATGTTGAAGATGTTTATTTTAAAGATAATGGTATTTTTGCCGGATTAAGCGCTGGCAAGATTATTGTTGATATGACAACTAGTACACCTACTTTAGCAAAAAAAATTGGTCAAAAAGCTGAAGAAATCGGTGTTGAATCAATCGATGCCCCCGTTTCAGGTGGTGACGTTGGTGCTCGTGATGGCAAACTAACTATCATGGTCGGTGGCAATAAAAAAGCTTTCGAAACTCTCAAGCCAATTTTTGAGATCATCGGTAAAACTTCCCACTATTTCGGCTCATACGGAGCTGGTCAACACGCCAAGATGGCTAATCAAATCATGATTGCCGGAACAATGACTGGCTTAACAGAAATGTTTGTTTACGCCAAGGCTGCCGGATTAGATCTACAAGCAGTTCTTGAAACTGTCGAAGGTGGCGGCGGAGACAACTGGAGTCTAGAAAATTACGGTCCTAGAATTCTCAAAGGAGATTTCAAACCAGGCTTTTATTCTAAGCATTTCCTAAAAGATCTTCGGATTGCGCTTGATGAAAGTGAAAAAATGAATTTGGACTTGCCTGCTACTAAACAAGCCAAGAAACTTTACGAAACCTTAGTCGATGAAAAAGGTCTCGGTAATGATGGAACACAAGCTTTAATTAAATTGTGGTAGAAAAATAGGGCATCATCAGAATACATGCCATTGCATGCGATTCTAATGATGTCCTTTATTTTTTTTTCAATTCTAATAATCTACTCATCAATTCAAAATGGTGCATCAACGACAATTTTTTGACTACTCCTAAACCAGGAAACTTGTCTTGCTGTGCATAATTCAATAGCTCTTCCAACGCTGGAGTCTGATTTAGACCTGAGATATTCTTTTGACACCAAGCTATCATCTTGGTCAACGCTTCAAAAAATTTTTCTTTTTGACCACTCATTTTCTCATTACTATCAGAGACAAAATGGTGAATTCGCAGTTCACCTGTCTTAGTCACATAGATTACGTGTAAAGCAATTGCTCGTGATGGCATTCCTTTATCAAAATAAACGTGTCCAACCATAGAATAGTCGCCAAATCCCGTAAAATCGTCCACTTGATAATACCAATCTGCCGGTTCAAAAAATTCATCTTCCAGTAATTGATAATCTTCGACATGTTTAACGAAAGTTAACGGATCGATCAGTTTGACTGACTTATTAGAAACGAGTTGTTGCATACGAGCAACATCAGGAATCAAAACTTTATCCACAGCTTGTAAAACACGTGTCTTCTGATAAGCCTTTAATAATTCATAATCTTTAGCAATCAGCAGAGACTTTTGTGAGCCCTTAGTCTGAACAAATTCACTACTAAAGTCAGCCGCTAAAATGGCACTTGGATAAAAGAAGTCCAGCTTTGATAAATCTGGTAAGGGAAATAATTTTGTATCATTCAAGCCATAAACACTAACTTGGGGATTCGCTATAACGCTAAATGGCTGTTGAAATTTTATCAGCGTTTGAACGGTCCGCAGCAGCTCTTTGGAATCTCTAACTGGTTCGATTATTGGAACGATATTTTTGCTCAAAAGTTTTTTCTCAACTAATTCCTTCAATGCCAGTAAATCGTACATTCTACCTCGTAAATAAGGATAATAAATCATAATTTATCCTCCAAATTTGGCTGATGCAATTGTTGTAACTCCAATTTCAAGGCTTGGTATTGCTCATTACGGGCATCCAATTCCTCTTGAAGCGAATCAATGGCTTCATCTTTCAAATCATCAACAAAACGGTCATAGAGGTTGTGATCTGGAGTGTAGACATCATAACCAGCTTTGGAACGTTTTTTTAATTCTTTGAATAATTTATCATCAGAATACAATTGCAGACCCTTTTCGACTTTTTTTGCCTTATCCACTTCTCTAAATAAAGAAGCAACAAAGTGACCAGTTAATTTAGTCTCATCCACTTGCAAATCTTGATATTGAGCCTTTTTAGCTACCGTTAAAAATCCTGGTGCTCGTAAAGTTTGTGGTGAATTCTCAATCGCTTTCTTGTCAAAAGCCCGATAAATCAAAACACCAATATGCGTTGGAATCTCATCTTGGACTTCTTCAAATAATTTTTGTGGAAGAACAAAATAATTATAGTTGCCGATAAAAGACAATTTAGCCTTGGAATGAAAATCTGCTTTCGTAACTTTCAATTCATAACAACGCCATTCAATTTGGCCATCAGTCAATTGTTGATAACTCAAAGTATCGACAATTCCTTTTTTGTCTGGCATCGATACTTCTTCAACCACGTAAGAACCTTGTTCTAAGCAATATTGATATAACGTACTTTCCAAATTCTTAGTTAACTTGGTCTTCATTCGAAACTCCCTTCCAAAACTTATCCACAGCTTGCCGTAATTGTTCTAGTGAATTTAAATTTTGTCGATTTTGCCAATGATTAGGAAAAAGCTGTGTATAACGAAAACTTGCAAAGCGTTGATCCAACAACAAAATAATCCCCTTATCGTGACTACTGCGAATTAATCTTCCTGCAGCTTGCAAGACGTTGTTCATTCCTGGCATCTGATAGGCATATTCAAAGCCACGTCCATTTTCTTGATCATAATAATCACGTATTAAGTTATTCTCTGCACTGAGTCCAGGTAACCCAACACTGACAACAGCCACGCCTATTAATTTATTACCTCGTAAATCAATTCCTTCTGAAAAAATTCCTCCAAGAACACAAAATCCCAATAAAGTATGATCAGGATTATCATGGAATTTATTCAAGAATTCATCACGAGCCAGATTATTCATTGCACTCGTTTGCGTAACTGTTAAAATCTCTGGGTATTTTTCCTCAAAAAGCTCTTTAATCTGCTTTAAATAGCCATACGAAGGAAAAAAGCATAAGTAATTACCTTTTTTACCGCTAATCAAAGCATGCAAACTTTCGACAATATCATCTTGGCTAAAAGGACGTTGACGATAAGTCGTTTGGATATAACGTGTGACCATAATAGCTTGATTTTGTGCAGGAAACGGAGACGGCAATTGATATGCCAAGCTATTTTCTTTGCCACCTAAAACACTCTGATAATAATCCATTGGTGACAATGTGGCTGAGAAAAACACCGCTCCTAAGCCTAAATCCAAAGACTTATCTAAGAAGTGACTAGGGTCAAGGCACAATTGTTTGACAATCAAATTTTTATCTTCAATCACAATTCTCGTCTTGTAAGTATCGTCATATAACGCTCCAATTTTGACAAACGTTAAACTATCGAAAAAGTAATCTTTGGCATTATCGAGAAAATCTGACGGTTGTTGGTCTGCCATCCAATCAGTCATAAAGTCATTAAATTTACTCAAAGTATTCAACAGTTTATCAGGGACATCAGACGTGATTTTTTCAGTTAAATCATCGTCTTTTAAAATCTTCTTCATTTGATTGAATACTCGCCGAACCTTTTTTATTTGTTTTTGAAAATCAGCACTTGGTTGTGTATTGATTTTTCTAGCCGCTTTTAGCAAACCAGTAATTTTTTGATCACTGATTTGAGCTGAATACATTGACCGAGAACGACTGACTAAGTTATGTGCTTCATCAATCAAGAAGAAATTATCAGTATCCTTCTCAATAAAGAAACGTTGCAAATAAACTAATGGATCGAATAAATAATTATAATCACAAATAATTACATCACAAAATAAGGAAGCATCCAGTGAAAATTCAAAAGGATCGACCTGATGTTTCTTAGCATATTTTTCAATTACTTCACGAGTAATACTGTTTTCATTAGTCAACAAGTCTGACAAAGCAGGCTTTAAGCGGTCATAGTAGCCAATCATATAAGGATCTTTTTCTGGTGGAACATCTTGTTCAGGAAAACGAATCTTATCTTTTGCCGTCAACGTAATACTTTTTAGTTTCAAGCCTTTACTAGCCATCAAATCGATAGCCTCTTCAGCAACTCTTCTAGTACTTTGTTTAGCCGTTAAATAAAATAATCGTTGAATTTTCTCCTCGCCCATCGCCTTAATAGCTGGAAATAATGTTGAAATCGTCTTTCCAGTACCCGTCGGTGCTTCAACGAATAATCTTGTCTCATACACAATTGTCTTATAAACTGCTGCCGCTAATTCATGTTGACCCGTCCGAAACTGTGGAAAAGGAAACTGTAATTTTTTAATTGAAGTATTGCGTTCTTTTCGTAAATTGGCACGCAACACTAACCAATATTCATATTCATCAATTAAATCTTCAAAAAATTTATTTAAATCATCACGACTATAAACTTGCTCATCAGTCGTAATCTTCTCAGTACTAACCTGAAAATACGTTAATCTTAAAGTCACATGATCAAATTCTGGATGGTCCTTTAAAATCAAGTAACCATAGACTTTGACCTGTCCCCAATACAATTCCAAGGTATTATCGCTTAATTCTTCAAACGGTTGATCTGAAGTTTTAATTTCCTCAATCAGCGCATTTTTATCAGTTATTTTTAAACCGTCAGCACGACCTGATATCAAGTATTCATTATCATTCATCGTCACTTCGGTCTTTAAATAAACTTCGCTTTGATAATCTGGATCCTTGATACGTTTTTTTTGCAAACGACGATGAATTCGTGCACCATTCAGGGCTGTATTTTGACTATTTTTAGTCTCATTTAAATCACCACTGCGCAAGACGAATTCTACTAATTGTCGAATTCCAATTTTAGTCGCCATACTTTTCCACCTCGTAATTGTTAACTAACATTGTAAAACATACGTTCTGTTTTGTCTTTATTATCCTAATTTAAGTACTCATAAAATTTTGATTAGATTTAAGACTGTTCCCGGTTCTGGAATTGGCTTAAAGTTGTTCCCAGTACGTTCCAGTGTCCACAAAGCCGAATGGATGACGGAATACTACACTAACCTAAACAAAAGGCTCAAATTTTCTGTGTACTTTTATTTAAAAAATTATATAATTGAATTCACTTGAGAATATTTGGGGGATACAATGCCTACAACTGAAGAAACTCTAGCTTTGTCATTACGTGATATCTTAAGAAGAAAACCGGTTGATAAAATTACTGTTAAGGATATCGTGACTGAATGCAACTTAACTCGACAAACCTTTTATAACCATTTTTCTGATATTTACGAGCTAGTGGAATATGCTGCTTGTACTAATGCTCGAAAAATTCTGGATAAAACTGCCAGCTATGATAAATGGCAATGTGGCTTTTATGCCGTTATGACGATAATGCAAAACAACAAAACTATCGTCAAAAATGCCTATCAATCAAATTATCGTGACTTGATGGAAAAATATATCTTTAAAGTTATTTACAGTTACGTGATTGATATCGTCGAAAAAGTGGCTGAGGATATGATTGTTGAACAAAAGCATAAAGATTTCATCGCTCATTTTTACACATTAGCCTTATTAGCTTTAATTCACGAATGGGTTCAAAATGACCTTAAAGAGGATCCTAAAAAAATTGTTCAACAAGTTGCTACATTGGTTCAAGGTGATTTCAAAAACGACTTGCAAAAATATGCTAAATAAAAAATCGTCGACTAATTTCGACGATTTTTTTGTTGTCCGACTAAAATAGTTGAACCAACTGTAATATTTTTAACTTGCGACCAATCGATTTTTGATTTATCGACATTGAATAACAGAGGCGTCATGTTAATAAAGGCTGTTCTAACCTCTTCTGTCACTGAATAAGTTTCAGTAGCGTCTATTTGGTCAATCAAATCATAATGTTCTTCAAAATAGTCTAGAACTTTTTTATTCGAATATTCTGCTTGTTGCAATTGGTCTTTGGCCACTTGTCGTAGCTCTTGAACGTGAAATTGATTGGGGATAACTTTTAAAACATAACCATCATCTAGTATGCGATTGAATTCTGCATAATTAGCTGGTGAAAAAACATCAATGATACCCCTGATCGTATTATTTTGAATTGGTAAATGGGCCAAATCACCAACAAACCACTTTACTGGCGTATTAACACCCTTAGCTGCTAATTGAATCGAATCTTTAGAAATATCGAAGGCTAAAACGTCCTTAATTCCCGCTTGAGCGATTTTCTTAGCATAATAGCCTTCGCCACAACCAACGTCTAAAATGCTTTCTAAATGTAATTTTTTAATCAATTCAACTAATTTATTAGCAATATGATCATACATGCCATGTTCTAAAATCAAATGACGATTTTCAAAAGAATCACGGTCATAATTTTTAGATACTTTATTATTTAAAACAAAGTCAACAAAGCCCTTCTTAGAAATGTCGAAACAATGATCATTGCTACAAAATAGACTATTGCCAATTAATTTCAGTTCTTCTCCACAAATGGGACATTGGAAGAAATTTTGACTATTGTTAAATTTTTGAATCTTGTCATTCATTATAAATACCTATTTTTCTGCTTGTGAGTACAATTGTGGCATTGCTGTATCCAAAAAGTTTTTAGCAAAGTCATCGTTATAAATCCAAGCATTGATTTGATTTTTTTGTAGAATCAATGGCATTCGATCATGGACGTGTATCATTGATTCATTGGGAGCCGTTGTAAACAAGATACTCTGAGCTATATTGTCAAAATAGTTGTAACAACCGGCGATAAAAAGTGTCTGAGGATCATTAGAGAAATTAAATTTATATTTTTGTTTAGCTTTATTCCATTCAAAAAAGCCCGTTGTTGGATAAACACAACGCCGTTTTAAAAACGAATCTGCAAACATCGGCTTTTGTCGTACCGTTTCACTGCGAGCATTTATCAGTGATTGGCCAGTCTTAAAACCAGGAAAGCCCCACTTCATGCCGACAACTTGAACTTGACGATTTCCAGCAATGATCAAAGCCGTCTCATCAGTCGGGAAAACTTCACCTGTTTTAGGATTATAACCAGCATTCTTTGCTAATTGATAGATTCGCTTTATTTCAGGATTTTGATCAGGTTCAAACAAAAAGCGTCCACACATAATTCTCCTCCAACAAAAAACTAGAACATTTCTGCTCTAGTTTAACAAAATTTTAGATTGATTTGGGGAAACGATTGCCTAAATTCCGTTGTGGTAAGCACAATAATACTATTAAAATAACAGCTCCAACGACTGGAACTAGTCCTAACAACACCCACCAGCCGCGCATTTTTCGATCATGTAAACGTCTGATAATAGCGGTAAAGACAGCAATCCAATAGTAGCCCATCGTTATAGCCAGCGCTACGCCAACGATTGAACTCCAATAATAATCCATCACCGGCATTTTAGTAAGAATAAATGCTAATAATGCCACAATGACATAAGCTACAATACTAAAGCCTAAATAGCCCCACCAGAAATCCTTGCGACTCATTCTCTTAGCACCAACAAAGAGATCTTGAAAATATAATTTAGTTGAAGAAATGATTCCTGGTCGAAAGCTTTCATTCCAAATTGGTTCTTTTATTTGCATAAAAAATCTCCTATACGTGAGTTTCAGTTGTTTCTATACCTTGGTATTCTGTTCTCCATAGCAAAACTACACAAAAAACAGCTCCTAATAATAATAAAGCACCGTTATGGATTTGTGCAGTGGAGATACTTAATAATAACGCAAATCACTACCAGTGAACTACATCGGCACTAAAGTACCGAGCTTCTAGGAACATTCCATACTTGCCAACTAGTATTTCAACCAGTCGGTAGAGGCTAGAACTATCTTACTAAGGCTTGTTCCAAGCCATTGTTTAATATGTTTTTACTTGCATTAATGTCACGATCATGATGAATACCACAACTAGGACAATCCCATTCTCTAATATCTAACTCGTGTTTACCGTCATCGTAACCACAATTAGAACAGATTTGACTAGTTTTGAATGGATTAACAACCAGAAATTTCTTACCATACCATTCACATTTGTATTCAAGCATTAATCTTAATGCTCTCCTTGATTGATTAGCGATAGCACGTGATAATTTATGGTTACCAAGAAGATTTTTGGTTTTCAAATCTTCAATAACAATCAAATCATTATTCTCAACTAATTCACGAGTTATTTTATGGAGATAGTCTTTTCTTTGATTAGCAATTTTCTCACTATACTTAGCTACCATTAGTTTAGCTTTCATATAGTTCGAATATTGTTCTAAAGGTTTTGGATCAATCAATCCAAATTTCTTTTTATACTGGATATCCTTTAGAGCTTGCGTACGTCTTCTAGCTAATCGTTTCTCCCAATAATGTTTCTTTTTAGAAAGTTGTTAAAATGTAATTCAAATCAAATGCTTTCAAAGATTTCAAATCAGGATTATTTTCATGACGTTTGATCATCATGTCTAACATATTGTTCCAAACAAAACGATTAGCGCCAAAGTTATATTCAATCAGTTCCTTCTGGTAACTATCGGGATAGATGCATAATTTAATACCCTTTAAGACCATATGAACCCCTTCCCATGATTTTGTATTGTAATTATATCACATAGGGGGAACGTATGTTTGTAAAAACATCTAAAATCGCATAAATCATTGATTCATCACGGCAATAAATTACCGTGTTTTCTCAATTAGCGATTTTTATAAATGCTTCTAATATTAGAGAAAAATATTTTTTCGCACTCTTTCAACAAAAAGTTCCTTATAAAAAGAAAAAACTTGCCAATGACAAGTTTTTCATTAATTATTTTTTATCTTTATTACCTTCGTTGTTTATTTCGACCACGTGTCCACCAAATTCGTTACGCAAAGCCGCTACGACTTTACCTGTGAATGTATCATCCTCTAAAGAACGATAACGCATCATCAATGAAGCCCCAATTACAGGTGTTGGAACTTGTAATCTCAATGCTTCTTCAACCGTCCACTTACCTTCACCAGAAGAATGCATAACACCCTTGATTTCGTCTAAGTCAGGATCTTTTGAAAAAGCTGATTGTGTCAATTCCATCAACCAACCACGAACAACTGAACCGTGTTGCCAAACATTAGCTACCGCTTCATTATCATAATCAAATTCACTGTGTTTCAAAACATCGAAACCTTCAGCGATAGCTTGCATCATACCGTATTCAATACCGTTATGAACCATCTTTAAGTAATGACCACTGCCGGCTTTTCCAGTATATAAATAACCATCAGTTTGTGCAATTCCTTTGAAAATAGGTTCAATATATTCAAAAGTTTTTTCATCATCCCCACCGATCATGAAATTACCGTCACGGTTTGCACCGCTCATACCGCCTGATGTACCAACATCGAAGAACTTAATGTTTTTATCAGTTAGGATTTTATTGTGTCGCAATGAATCTTTGTAAAATGAATTTCCACCGTCAATTACGATGTCGTTTTCATCCAAAATTTCGCTCAAGGTATCAATTGTTGTATTAGTTGGGTTCCCCGCTGGTAGCATTACCCAAACAATACGTGGTGCGTCCAAAGCCAAAACTGCGTCCTTAAGGCTTTTTTCAACACGTGCACCCAAAGTTGAAGCATCGTTTCTAGCACCGTCATTTAAATCAAAAGCAACTACTTCATTACCGTTACGAATCAAATTCTCGGTTAAATTGATTCCCATCTTACCGAGTCCAATCATTGCTAATTTCAAAATTAATCCTCCTAAGTTGTTATCACAAGTTCTAATTATACATAAAAAAGACGCACCAAAATCAACATTTTGGTACGACCCGATTGCTTAAGAGGTTGATATCATAAGGTTTATTGGTTGATTAGCTCATGAACTTGTTCCACCAATGGCCTTTCTTATCATCATTAACCTTTTCATTTACACGTTCTTTGATATTTTCATCTTTTTGCGTGTCATTATTTTCAACTTTTTCTTTAGCTTGTTGCTTCAAAGTATCCAACTCAACTTGGAGTTGTTCTTTTGATTTTTGAGCATCATTTAACTCTTGTTGTAATTCTTTAATAGTTAATTCACGCTTTTTATTTTCTGATTCTAATTTAGCAACAGTTTTTTGCAATTCCACGATTTCATCATTTTGTTTCGTGTCTGTTGATTCTTTGGCATCAGCAGCAGGATAAATTTGTGCAGCTGAAGTTTCTAAAGTCATTTTGGGTCCATGACTTAGCTTGACCATTTCTTTAAAATCTTCAATATTTTTCTGAGTGTAGAGACGATTATTTTGGCTATTACGCTCAAAGTATTTGCTATTGGCGGTAGTCTTTTCGACTATCAAAGAATATTTCCGTAGCGTTGCAACGCTGATCCCTAAGTCTTTTGCGGCTTGTGCAGGAGTTAATAGGTTGTTAGTTTTTACTTTACTCAAAAGGATTCCCCCAAGGTTGTTTCATTCTCTTCATTATAAAAATAATGATTGTTAAGTTCAACTACAAAATTCATAACGAACTCAAAATAAAATTGTCCTAGCTATATTTTAACCACTAAATTGGATATACTAAAGATGAAAAGATAAAATATTTACTCTTTGCCGACACTGTCGGTTTTTCTTTGGTGTATAATTCGTTTTACAGGAAATAGAAGGGGAAATAATATATTGTCAAGTTCTGCAATTACAACAAATTTTATTATCATACTTGTTACCTTTATCTTTGCCTTCTTCTTCGTGGCTGCTGAGTTTGCCTTAGTTCAAACCAGATCCAGTCAACTAGAGGATGCTATTCAAAAGGGTGAAGGAAACAAAAAGAAATTACAACGTGCTTTAAAGATGGTCAATAACCTAAACGAATACTTATCAACTACTCAAGTTGGTACTAGTATCGCTGGTATTATCTTAGGTTGGATCGGTGAAAGTACCATCGAATACTTACTAATAGAAGTACTAGGCGTTGCTCATATCTCTGCTGGCGGTAGTAGTGGTTTACATGCTATAAGCTCAATCGTTGGTGTTTTACTACTAACTTATTTGGAAGTGGTTCTAACAGAAATCGTTCCAAAGAATATCTCAATCGATATGCCAATGAAAATGTTAATGTTAGTCGTTACACCATTACGTTTCTTCCATGTTGCCGTTTATCCGTTCGTTTGGTTGCTCAACGTGTCCGCATCTGGAATCGTCAGATTAATGGGTATGAAACCAGCTGATAGCGAAAATGAAGTCTTCTCACAATCTGAGATCCTAAGATTATCTAAGTCTTCAATCAAAGGCGGCGATATGGAACCAGATGACGTTATCTTTATGCAACGTGCTTTCGAATTGAATGATAAAGTTGCTAAAGATATTATGGTCGACCGGACGAGTCTTTATGTTGTCGATATAACGGACAAAGTCAAAGATGTTATCAAAGATTATTTACAACAAGGCTTCTCAAGATTTCCTGTTGTGGCAGATAATGATAAAGATAAAGTTTTAGGTTACGTTTACGCCTATGATATCGTTCGTCAAAATCAAGTTGATGGTGACGTTGGCATCAGTCGTATCTTGCGTTCTGTTAATACTGTTCCTGAAACTATGCCAATTCAAGATATCTTGTCTAAAATGATCAAGAAACAAACACCTATCGTTATTGTCGTTGATGAATATGGTGGTACTAGTGGTATTGTCACTGATAAGGATATCTACGAGGAATTATTCGGAACAGTTAAGGATGAAATTGATGATGTTTCTGATGAATACATCGTTAAAAATGAAGATGGTTCATACAATGTTTCTGGTAAAACTACCTTATATGATTTCGAACGTTACTTCAAAACTGACGTTAGCGAATTTCAAAAATCCGATATCATCACCATTGGTGGTTACCTAATTGAAAAATTCCCTAATTTACAAAAAGGTTCCACCTTTGATATGGATAACTTTCATTTTGAAGTTGCGGAATTCGATCACGGTTTCGTTAACTGGTTCAAAGTTACGGTTGATAAAAAAGCCGTTACAAAACAAGATAATTTAGCATCATTGACTGACGTTGATGATTTGAAGAATAAATAAATACATAAAAAAGCTGAATTCGATGGGATTCTTAGGTTAGTTTAGGATTCCGTCCTCCACGGCAAAGCAAATAAGCATCTACTCAGATAATAGTTAATCGACTATATCTGAGTAGATGCTTATTTTGATTTTGTATCAATTTGAATAAATAGCACAAGCCCTGTGATGGATCAGCCGTTTTGTTTATTCCTTAGAACGTAGACCTTCGATTTTTCCAAAGTCTACTAGATTCAATTTATTAATAAAGATTATCGCTATCATGATTAGCAACGATAAGAATGAAATACGACGTGCAACCTTTTGAGTCATCGTTTCAAAATAGTCAATGACGACTTTCCCACTGCCGTTGACCGTTACTTGAGCCAAATTATTGTTAGTCTTATCTACTTGCAAGCTAGATACTTTACCTTCCGATTGAGTAGATTGAAAACCATAATAAGCAATGATAGGAATATCTACTTTAGCATTCTTAGCATTCCTAAAATTAAAACTCAAGCGTGTACCGTATTGCTTGAACTGACTAATCTTCGCCTTACCTGCCGTTATTTGCGGCTTATGAGGCATTCTTTGTAAATCACTTAAGCTTGTACCTTGAGGTAAATATTCTTGTCCTGCGCCAATACTAAAGGGTTCTAGTTGATTATATTCACTCTGATCAACAAATTGTAGTGACGAACCTTGTACCAAACGATAACTAGCTGAAATAGCAAACAACAATGTGAAGAAAATCAAACCACTTTTGGCCAATTTACTATTAAAGAGTTTTAGTGGATCGCTCGCTACCACAATAGCTAATAACAAAGTAATCAACATATCAAAACGCCAAGGATATTGAATTACTTTGAATGGCGTATGATTTAAAATTACCCAAGGAAATACTTTAGTACTGCAGAGCAATAAAATAACACCTATTAGTGCAAAGTCTTTGACAGCTTTATTTTTGATTTTAGTAAATGACAACACTATTACGACGGCTGCAATGAATAAGACTATTCCAATATTAGGTTCACCTAGACCGTTATTCAAACTCCATTTACTCATATCAAAGAAACTTGTAGCACCCTTTGGTAAAATTCCATTCGACTGCGTTAAGACAAATTTCGTATGTCGCAATTGTTCAATCATGGGTAAGAAATACGCCGCTGATAGTAACAAAGAACACAACGCTGCCCAACCTAATGACAACAAACGTTTAGGATGTTTTTGAATCTCTTTGTACTGACATAAGCCAATGATAACTATCAAAATAGCAACAAGGATTGGCGAAATTGCATGCGAATATATGATTGCTGTCATTCCGAAAGTCAAATACCACCATTTCTTACGATTTCCATAAAAGATTTCGTAAATACCTAACATCGCGATGGGTAAGAAAATGAAAGCTCCGACCTCACCTAAGTCATGACGGAACAATAAATTGTGCAAACGATAAGTCGATAAAGTATAGACAAAACTAAATACTAAACTATTGAGATACTTTTGACTGACTTTGTAAAAACACAAAAAGGAAACTCCAAAGGTCAAAAAATTGACGAACAAATAATATCCCATCAAAGTTTGGGCACTTGAAAATCCTATCAAGCGTAAAAACGCAGCAGGATACAACAAGAAATCAGAGTAAAAGATATTGACAATATATCCAAAACCATCCATGAATGACATGTTCACAAATGGAAAGAACTGATGTCGTTGTAATGAATGATACAAGCCCTCTATCCGCATCATGTGAAAACGATCATCACTAGTACCTAAATAAGACCAAATTTTTCCATGATAAAACTGCGTTTGATAAAGTGCTAAAAAACTAACCAATAAGAAAAGTAAAATTGTAAATACAATTATTGTGATTTTCTTAGTAGACTTTTTCTTCAAAAAACTCAATTGCATAAAATAAATGCCTTCCTTTGTACATGCAATATCACATATTATACTCACTATTCAAGTTTTGAAGAAACTCTATTTTGACGAAAAAGATAAATAATCATTATTAAAAAGCTGATTAAAGATATCAATTTACTGATTTTTTGAACAAGAGTTTTTTGATAATTAACTCTTAAAATCCCGCTACCACGGACTTTCACTTGAGCCAATCCATTGTTAGTTTGATCCATTTTCACTGACGAAACATTTCCAGTAGACGATTTGGATGTATATCCGTAATATCCAATAATCGGTAGATCGATTTTGCCACTTTTAGTAGCGTTAAAATCTAACTTTAGTGAAGAACCTTTTTGTTGAAAATCTTTAATCTTTATCGAACCACTTTTAACTTCGGGTACGTGTTTTGTTCTACGCAATTGCCCCAAATTAGCATTTTTAGGCAAATACTCTTGTCCTGCACCAATACTGTAAACATCTAGGTTATTAAAGGCAGCATAGCTATCATCTTGAGTTGGATGGTTAGTAACCAAACTAAATTCAGCCACGAAAATCATTGCGATCGTTACACTAATAAGTGCTCCCTTTTTCCAAAAACGATTCAACCAATTACAAGGATCACTGGCTAAAACGACCGCAAATAAAATTGTCACTAACATATTAAAGCGCCATGGAAATTGAATTATATTCAAAGGTGTATGAATAAATAAGTTCCATGGAAAAATATCGGTCGTCATCAATAACAAAATTTCACCGATAATTGCAAAGTCGCGAATCGCTGGTACCGTTTTCCAAATTATTACTGGAATTATTAACGCCATCAATAACATCAAAATCCCAATATTTTGTTTAAAAAGATCATTCTCCAAACTCAATTTAACTAAATTAGGAATTTGCATACTACCTTGGGAAACGTAAATCAATGGAGAATGCGTTAATTTAAATTGAGTATGTTTCAATTGTTCATACATCGGCAAAAAATAACCTAAACTCAATAATAACGACGATAATCCTGAATAAATCAACGTTAAAATTCTTTTCGGCTCTTTAATTAAAGTTTTGATACGAAAAATAACGACTAACAAAATAAAGATGGCAATTAATATCGGTGACAAAGCATGCGAATAAATAACCGCCGTCATTCCAATCGTCAGATACCACCACTTACTGTTATCTGCATAAAAGATTTCATAGACCCCTAAAATAACGATTGGTAAAAACGTCAAAGTTAATACTTCACCGATATCGAAACGACGCACCATATCAAAGATGCGATAGGTAGATAAAGTATAAACAAAACTAAAGATTAGACTTTTATCAAATCTTCGACTAACCACATAATAAGATTCAAACGAAATCACAAATGTTACGAAATTTAGCAAAACATAAAAACTGATAAACGCTTGAACTGTCGTCATCCCTAATAGTCGTAAAAAGGCTACTGGATAAAGCCATAAGTTAGAGTAAAAAATATTTGAGATATATCCAAAGCCACCCAAAAATGACATATTAACGATGGGAAAGAAATTGCCATGTTTGATAGCTTCATACAAACCTTGCATTCTCATAACATGGAAACGACCGTCATTACCCATTTCCAAAAAAGACCAGATATGCCCATCCAGTCCCGTTAAATAAATTGAAAGAATACTAACTATTAAAAATAAAACCAATGTCAGTGGAATTTTGTATTTTAAGAGTATTTTTTTCATAATTATGACCTAATAAAAAAAGGAACTCGAAGACTAAGTCCTCAAGTTCCCTCAAATTTTGTTTTTTAATATTTATACTTAACAGTACTGCCCCAATCCAGAATACTGACGATAAACACCATAAAAATAATCGAAATATAACTAATAAATATTCCGTTTAGAACATTGTATAATACATCTCTGACATTGTAATCTATATTGTTTACGATGTAATCCTGTAATGGAAAATAAGTACCTCCTAGGAGCATCGCTAATAAAATCGATGTACATATTCCAACTGTTCCCAAATGATGGAAAAACAATTTGCTAGATCCAACTTTAGCGCGCAAACGTAACGCTAAAATAACGAATAAAATAGCCGCAACTACCATAATCATCTTGATCAAACGTTTAATAGTCTGGACTCGTTCAATAACGGTCTCAATCGGTCCTAAATCATTATTGACGATTTGATTCATTATACCTTCGTTACTTTTAATAACCGTATCGATCTCACTATCGATATTTAAACCGTATTTATTAGCTTGGTCCTTTAATTTAGTACTAATGGTAGACAAAATATTACTACCGATAGTTAATTGTGAGTCATCATCATACACTTCGTCTACTGAAACATTAATAATTCTTCTGACATCTTTGTTAGTTAGATTCACCGCTGACAAATCAGTTGAAACAGAATAACTATTGACCAGTCTACCTAGACGTTGATTCGTATAGTTTCTGATCAAAGTAACATTAGTATCACTACTAACGACTTTTTTGACATAGTTACTGTTTAAAACTGTGGACAGAGTTATCCCTAAGAAAACGATGACCATTAAACAAATTGACAATAATATCAAAGTAAAACCGTGTCTGTTATATGACAATGACTTGCTCATAATTTTTAATTCTCCATAGCTAGTTTAGCAATTTCTTGTGGTTTATTTACGATCCATTCTGAATCGGCAGATTTCAATTCAGCATAATCCCCAAAGCCATAAGTTACCCCAATAGCTTTTAAATTATTTTTATGTGCCCCCACAATATCACTGCTACGATCCCCAACCATAACAAGATTTTTTGTGTCTAACTCAACTGAAGTTTTCTCAATTCCATAAGAGATAACATCCTCTTTTAAAGAACGAATCGATTCATCTTCAGCTGCCCCGAAAACATGTCGTATATATTGTTTCATATCTAGTTGATCAATAATCTTTTTCGCAAAAACTTCCGGTTTAGAAGTCGCAATGAAGATTTCTTTATCAGCTTTCTTCAAGGACTCCATCATATCATAAATACCGTCGAAAACAGTATACTGTTCCCAACCTTCTTCTTGATAGTATTCACGGAAAGCATTTATACTTTGGTTAATAAATGGATCGTCTGGCGCTACATGGTCGTATTTTTGCAAAGATGCACCGATCGTTGGTCCGATGAAAGTATGCAACGTAGCGTCATCATGTGGAACGTATCCTAAAGTATGCTCATACATATACTTCAAGCTCTTCATAATTCCAATTTCAGAATTAATTATCGTTCCATCCAAATCAAAAAACAAATTGTTCAAATTTACTTCATCCTTTTATGTTAAATTTAGTTATGTAAAGAGTATATAGCATTCAATAGAAAATAACTAACAGTCGTAGGTAGAGTATGGTAAAAATCAAACAACCTCAAAAATATACCAGTCTCGACGAAGGATTAACTAATCAAGAGGTTGACTCCCGAGTACAACGGGGACTGACAAATGTTCAAATCAAAAAATTATCGCGTCCGATTCCTAAAATTTTGGCCGATAACTTATTCACTCTGTTCAATTTTTTAAATTTAGTTATCGCTATTTTAATTTTTTGGACTGGTTCCTATCGAAATCTTTTTTTCCTAGGTCCCGTGATTGCCAACATCATTATTGGAAGTTATCAAGAAATCCGTGCCAAAATTACCGTTGATAAAATCAGTCTGGTCAATTCAGCCAGTTTTAATGTTACTAGAAATGCGCAATTAGAAAAAGTCGATATTGCTGATTTAGTTGAGGACGATATCGTAACAGTCAAGCGTGGCGATACTATCCCCGCTGATGGCATTATCCGTTCTTCTAATGGTTTGCAAACTAATGAGTCAAGTATTACAGGTGAAGCCGATACTATCAGTAAAACGACCAATGATGAGGTTTTCTCAGGAAGCTTCGTTGTTGCCGGCCAAGCTCAAATACAATTGACGCAAGTTGGTAAAGAAAGCTTTGTTTCTAAAATTTCTTCAGCTGTCGGAAAAGAAAAGCGCTCTGTTAGTGTTTTGATGAAAATTATAAATAATATTATTAAAATTCTAACATATACTATCATCCCAATTGGTTTATTACTATTTTTCAGGACTTACTCTCAAAACAACAATGTCGCCAAATCAATCCTGGGAACTTCAGCTTCAGTTATCGGTATGATTCCTGAAGGTCTAGTCTTATTAACATCCGTGGCTTTGGCTACTGGTGCCTACAACTTATCTAAACGACGTATTTTAGTCCGTTCTTTGAGTGCTATTGAAACTCTAGCTCGAGTTGACGTCTTGTGTCTTGATAAAACCGGCACAATTACAACGGGCAAATTGACTGTCAAAAAAACTATCAGTTATCACACTAGCGAACAAAATGTACAAGCAATCGCTCAAAAAATTGTCGATGTTACTCAAGAATCAAACGCAACCGCTTTAGCTGTTCAGGCTTTAAAAGTAACGGCCTTTGCAAGTGATGTGAAAGAAGTAATTCCATTTTCATCAGAAACTAAATATTCTGGCTTCGTTGCTAAGGATGATACACGCTACATCATGGGTGCTCCAGAATTTATCATTAAAAATCCTAGTTCAGAAATAACCCATACGATTCAACAAGCTGCTCAAAAAGGATTCAGAGTTATTGCGATACTCAAAGAAACCTCTCAACAAGAGATTCTAGGCTTATTATTAATTTCTGATGAAGTTAGAGAACAAGCTCCTGATACTTTCAATTACTTGCATAACCAAGGTATCAATCTCAAAATCATCTCTGGTGATAATCCTGTTACTGTTGCTAATGTCGCTGCTCAAGCCGGTATTGCTTCTGGAAATGACTACATCGACATGAGCCAAGTTGATGAAACAAAAGATTATCATGAATTGGTTAAATATTATAAGATCTTTGGTCGGGTTCGTCCTAGTCAAAAATCAGAATTGATCAAAGCCATGCAAGATAATGGGTTAACCGTTGGTATGACTGGCGATGGTGTCAATGATGTTTTGGCTATGCGTCAGTCTGATTGTAGTGTTGCCATTGCCGGTGAAAGTGATGCGGCCGAGGCAGCAGCAGATTTTGTTTTACTAAATCGTAATTTTGATTCTATGATTTTCATGCTCAATGAAGGTCGGCGAGTAATCAATAACGTTGAACGTGTTGCTTCATTATTCTTAATCAAAACCATTTATTCGGTAGTTTTATCAATTCTCTTCATTATTTTGGGAACTGGCTATCCATTTGAACCTTCTCAATTAACACCAATCAATGCATTGACCGTCGGTATTCCAACTTTCCTATTAGCCTTGGAACCAAACTATACTCCACCAGCTGGTCGTTTCATGCATAACGTAATGGAGATTGCTTTACCAGCGGCTATTTGCAACATTGCCTTTATCGTGGCAATTTCGATTTTGGGAAATCACTTTAACTTCTCTTACGAAATCACTTCAACCTTATCTGTCTTTACAATTGGTGTAATTGGTTTCTGCGCTTTGATTTCAATTGCCAATCCTCTGTATGTTCGAAAACAAATTATGATTGGTATTGCCTTTGCACTTTTCATCATCACTTTCATTTTCAGTGAAAAAGCTTTTGGTTTACAAAGCATCTTAAATTGGCACTACACTTACTTGTACATTGCCATTTTCTTGACTGCTTGGCCTTTATTCATGTTCATGCGCGAAGTTTTAGGTCGGCGAGTATTTTCAAAAATTAATTGGAAATAATTATAGTAGTAATATTCCGTTGAACCAATTTTCTTTGCTATTCCGAACTAGACAGTAATTTTTATACAAAAAATGGCATCTATTCAGATTTTTGATGAATAGATGCCATTTTGATTCACTAGATAAATAAATATCTTCTATTTAATTCTTCGCATAATTACTGCACTCAACAATATGGCTACAACCAATACCGCTCCAATGACTGTTTGACTGACCTTCAACATGCTTAATCCAAAAACAACAATGAAGGCGATGAACCCCATGATCATGCCCTGCATACTTCTATCCATAATTTACTCCCTATTTATCAACTTTTTTTGGCAATTGCATAAATGACTAAACCAATAACTATGGCATAGATCAAACTCTGTATTAACATGTTTAATTTCAATGTTGAAACAATCCCGACTACTAAAGCCGCTACCATAACTATCAGCAACATTCTAATCATTCTACGCATTTTATTGCCTCCTTTTGGTTATAGTGTAACCCAGAATGTAAGCGAGAACAAAACAAAAAAAATACACCAACAAAAGTCAGTGTATTTTAGAATTTACTTTAATGTTGAATCGCTTGCTTTGATCCATTCATCTGTGGCAACGCGATACATTTTCTTACCTCTGATCGTAGCACTTCTGTCAGTATACCAAGGCGTATTAACATCTAGGGCACGATCGATAATCAATTGTCCTTTGGAATTATAAACTGGTGTGACGTTTGTTCCATTAGTTACCGCTACCGTTTGTAGAGGTGTGTACTTGTAAACGTCACTAGCTTTGACATATTCGTTTGTTGCTACACGATAGTATTCAGCACCATTGATAGTTACAGTCTTATCGATGATCCAACTTGAACCTTCAGAAAGAACTACATCATCATTTAATTTACCGTTACCGTCATAAATCTTGATATTACCATTGTGTGGATAACCAGAAACAATATTATCTACTGTTTGGTCTGATTTTTGAACATAAACTGTTGAAGTTGGTGTGTCCTTATCGATTGTGTAATTAATATCGTCAGCATTAACGAAAGCATAGCCAGTTGGAGCCTTCAAAACAATCTTCGATTCGTTAGCACCTTTACCTGATTGTGTACCGACTTCTTCGCCAGTATCTTGATCAACGTAAGAGATGTTATAAGGTGTGTCAGCGGCTACAACATACTTCGTTACCTTTTGGTCATTCTTTAATAGAATAAAGCCGTGGTCGATAACAGATGCTAAAGCATAGCCATCAGGAGCCGTAACACCAACGTAACTACCAAAATCACCAGTACCTTTAGACTCAGTTCCAACTACTTTACCAGTTGTCTTATCTCTGAAAGTTACTGTGTAGTTTAAGGAATTGGAATCTGTTTTTGGTGTTACATAAATGTTCTTAGTTGGAATAGATGCATTTAGTTTTTGCAACATATCCTCTTTATTTACTAACTCATATCCTTTAGGAATATCTGTCAATAATACCGTATCGCCATCGTTCCCATTTAAAGTAGTAGTTGAATTAGTAGGATTGTCTCCCACAACACTTACAAAGTTAATATTTGTATTAGCACTTCTAGTTACATAATAAGTCTTAGTATAATCGGAAGTAGTTGGTGTAAAGTTCTCTACTGTACCACTTACAGTACTGTTTTTAGGCATTGCTTCCTGAATATTAGCAGCAGTAATCGTTTCAGTTCCTGTGCCAGGCATATAAGTTCCCAATACTTTTTTAGTTGTCTTATCTTTAAAAGTAATTATTGGATTAACTGCATTTTCATCAATTGCAACATTCTGTACATCTGGATCGGTAAATGTTATTTCGTCACCACTTGCATCCGAAATAACGGTGTTACCTGCGCCATCAATAGCTGTTGCAACATAAGTAACACCTTCTATTGAAGTATTTGTCTCATCAGAATCAGTATAGCCAGTGGCTTTAACCAAATATGAATTACCATTAGCATCTTTAATAACGATAGGATTATTTATATCAGAAAAGTTTGTAATAGTTCTATCATTTAATTTAGACCAATCTGGTTCTTTATAAGTATTAACTGTTCTTGTGGCTGTAATATCACTAGTAACATAATTGTCTTTAGATGTGAAGTTTACCGATTTTCCATCATCAGACATTTTTCCAGATACTGTAGCAGTATTTGCTTTATCATTAGCGTCTGCACCATTGGAACTAATAGCCTTAACATCAGAATTTTCAGCAGTATCTTCGATACCAGTGTCTCCATCTTTGAAATTCATAACTTGGCTATTATTAGTGAATGAAACAATTGGTTTAGCATAATTGTAACTTACTGTAATAGTCTTAGTAACACTATCAAGTGTGTACTTAACTGTCTCAGGAAATCCATGTGAATCCTTATTGGATGTAGTCATAGGAACTAATTGTTCGTTATTGTCGACTACGTTTAGTTCTCCTTGCAATACTTTATCAAATTGTGTGTCAGTCTTTTGACCAAAGATTGGCGCAACACTCATCGTTTGACCATCTTCTAGATCAGTAAACTTCGTTTGGGAATTAACGTTGCTAGCAGTAGAACTTGAATTCAGTAACTCGTTGATAACTTGAATCACGTTGTTAGCGATTTCAGTTTTGTCAACGCTCAATGCTTTATTGGAACTAGCTTGTGCAACTGTCGTATTTGCCCCTAAAATAGTGCTCGATAACAAAATACCAGTCAAAGCTATCATTTTTATTTTTTTCATAGCATATATCTCCCTGATAAATTATATATATATCTAAACACCTTTATCATATCAAGAAATACAAAAAAAAGAAGGACAAAATACCTTCTTTTCTTGAAAAAGTTTAAACAATTCATAAGATTTATAAAGCGATTACATTATTTTGGATAATTATGCCAAAAGATTTTTAATTACTGGAATCTTTTTAATAATGTAAATCATAATTATTGAAAAAATTAATGTGGCCACAAAGACAACTGGATAATTATTAGGACTAATAAATTTACCGATAAAATTAATAATCAATCCATGTGATAAATAAATTCCATAAGTTAATGGCGCAATGAACTCCACCGACTTCGTAAGCCAACTTGAGTACTTGCCTTCAAATGACTTGAAGCACATGAACAGCATGACAGCAATCACTGGCGTACTCAATGAAGAGGCGATATTCAAGAAAGCCCATGGACTTTGTGCTGGAATAAATCTTACTGCCACTTTAATTACGAATAAAAGAGCAATAATCCCTACATATTTAAACAAATTGAATTTCAACTTAGTGTCGTGGGTCAATAAATAACCCATAACAAAATATCCTAAATAAGATGATAAGATAATTTTGGCCATACTGTACAAGCTAAACACGTTACCAATTGCTGGTGGCGTAAATTGACCGATTGCTGGTAAAGTAATATCCACAATCATCCATAACCACAAAAGATAACGTAATAAATTTTCATCCATATGGTCAACCAATAGCTTGATGAATGGCGAAATCAGATACAATCCAAATAATGAATAAATAAACCAATAAGCCATCAAAACTGGTTGGTGAAAAATTAAAGAAACTGTTACTAAGAATTGGTGAATATTAAAAATACCATCAATCTTACTTACCGGATAAGCACTAATGATCGACCAAATGATGAATGGCACGATAACTCTCTTTAGACGATGCTTGAATAAATATCCTACATTCGTCGTTTTTTTACTATTTAGAATAGTAGCCCCACTTATCATGAAAAACATTGGCACAGCTACTTCAGTAATCCCCACTAAAACATTTGTCACTGACCATGAAAAAGAATGATCTGGCGTAGCAATCCTGACTGAACAAGAATGTGCCAAAACAACCAAAATCATAGCCACAACACGAATAACATCAATATATATAACTCGCTTTGATTTCATATTTTCCCCCTTGAATCAACATGAAATATATTATCATATTTCTTCCTACATTAAAGAAAAAATTACGTACAAAAAAAGACAGAACTGCTTTTAAATGCAATTCTGTCGATATTTATTATTCATTTTTTTACAACCAACGTTTATGATGTCGCATGAATATTTCGTGATTCTTCTCCATACCACCTAAATAAACTATCGATAACACCACGACCGCAAACAATGCTAAGAACGCATTTGGTTGGTTAAAGAAATACAAAATTATTGCTAGTACGATTAATATTAGGATCGATACTCTAAGCGAAAACCTCGGTACTTTGTCTTTCATAAAATTATTACCTCTTTGCTTTGAGATTTCACCTATATTATGAAAGATTTTTTAGCAACGTGCAATCCAGATGCTTAGTTATTTTCTAGATCTTCCCCATCAGAAGCAATAACTTTCTTATACCAGTAGTAACTCTTCTTTGGAGTTCTGCTGAAGTCTCCTTCTTCGTTATCGTCACGATTTACATAAACGAAACCATAACGTTTTGCCATTTGACCAGTTCCGGCAGAAACTAAATCAATACAGCCCCAAGGAGTATAGCCAATCAAATCGACACCATCTTTGATAGCTTCTTTCATTTGTTCGATATGACCCTTGAGATATTCAATACGATAATCATCATCAATTGAACCATCGGCTTTGACTTCATCACGAGCGCCTAGTCCATTTTCAACGACCATGATAGGAATACCATAACGTCCGTAAACATCATTCAAGTACCAACGTAGACCTTTAGGATCCATAGCCCAGCCCCATTCACTGTACTTCAAGTAAGGATTCTTCACACCAGTACTAAAGTTACCAGCAGCGTCAGCTTTACTTTCATCAGTTGTCAAAGCGTTTGATGAGTAGTAACTGAAACTATAGAAGTCAACTGTACCTTCTTTAAGAACTTCACTATCTTCAGCTGTAATGTTTAATTTAACGTCATGTTCATCCCAGAAGCGTTTGGCAAAGTGTGGATAAGCACCACGAACTTGAACATCACCACAATAGTAGTTGTTGATTTCGTTAGCTAGTTGAGCTTTCAAAATATCATCAGGGTTAGATGTTAGTGGATAGTTAACATTACCAGCAATCATACAACCAATCATGTTGTCGGAATTGATCTTGTGACCAATCTTAACTGCCAAAGCACTGGCAACGAATTGGTGATGCAAGCCTTGTAGGTTAGCTTGGATATCATCGTTACTCATCTTAGGATTGAATGGTGCAGCACCGTCTTCAACTGGAAGTCCCAGTGACATGTAGCCACCAAACATCATACCGATATTGATTTCATTAAATGTTAACCAATATTTAACAAGATCTTTGTATTCTGTAAACAAAGTCTTAGCGTATTTAACATAAAAGTCGATTACCTTACGGTTACCCCAGCCACCATAGGCTTCAGTCAAGTGATAAGGCATTTCGTAGTGAGAAATTGTTACTAATGGTTCAATACCATATTTATGACATTCCTCGAAGACATTACGATAAAAGTCCAAACCTTTTTGATTAGGTTGTTCATCGTCACCGTTAGGGAAAATTCTTGTCCAAGCAACTGACAAACGGTAAGTCTTGTAGCCCATACCTGCTAGTAACTTAATATCTTCCTTGTAGTGGTGGTAAAAGTCGCTACCTTGGTGAGATGGATAATATTCGCCTTGTTTAACGGTCTTAGTGAAGACACGTGGCTTTTCATATGTACCACCTAATAAGAGGTCGGCTGTACTAACACCTTTGCCATCAACGTCCCAGGCACCTTCGTATTGGTTAGCAGCAGTAGCGCCACCCCATAAAAAGTTCTTTGGAAATACTGTCATAATTAAATTCTCCTTCTTTACAATCTATTAATATGGTAACGTTTTCTTCAACTTGAAAACAAGTCTATTTCAAATTAATCAAATTATCGCCGTCGTTAACTTGACCATCAGCAACAACTTCGACATCGTTATAGTCCTTGCTGTTTGTTACGATAATTGGAGTTGTTACGTCATAACCTTGGTCCGTGATACCGTCGACGTCAAATTCCATCAACAATTGACCTTTTTTAATTTCTTGATCTTGTTCAACATGGCTAGTAAAGCCTTTACCTTCTAGTTGAACAGTATCCATACCAATGTGGATCAATAATTCGGCACCATCTTTAGAGTTGATACCAATAGCGTGCTTAGTTGGAAAGACTACTGAAACTTTACCATCGACTGGGGCATAAACTCTACCTTCGTCTGGCATGATAGCAATTCCCTTACCTAAAGCACCAGAAGAGAACACTTCATCTTTAACGTCTGCTAATTGAACAACAGAACCTTTGATTGGACTAACGATTGTTTCGGGTGTAACTGGATCTTTCTCAACAGTTTCAGGAGCAGCTGTGGCTGTAGCTGAATCTGAATTTAATGTTGCTGTAGCTAATTGTGGTTCTGCGTTTGTATTTTCAACATGTTCTGGTTTAGAGTTTTCAGCTTTCAAATCTTCTTTGTTGAAACCAAAGAATAAAGCCAAAAGCCAACCTGATAAGAATGAAACAACAAATGAAATCAAGGCACCATAGAATCCCATATCGATACCCTTAGGGCCAATCAAACTAGGCAATGTGAAGACACCTAGACCACCAGTCATGTAATATCTAGTACCAAATAGACCTAGAACAGCACCACCAATAGCGGCACCGACACAACTCATAGCGAAAACTTTTTTACGTGGCAAAGTAATACCATAAATGGCTGGTTCAGTAATACCAAAAATACCTGATAAGAAAGCAGACCAACCTAAACCTTTAACTTTCTTACTTTTAACTTTCATAATAACGGCTAAAACAGCACCGATTTGAGCAAATGAAGCACCAATTGTTAGAACTAGAATTGGATCACTGTGAAGTGTTTGTAAATTAAGCATTTGTAGTGGAACAAGTCCCCAGTGTAATCCGAAGATAACGAGTACTTGCCACAAACCACCAAGAACAGCACCGGTGATAATTGGACTCAAGTTATATAGAGCTGAAGCACCTGCAGCTAATGCATCACTAATCCATGAAGTGATAGGTCCAATGATTAATAATGTCAAAGGAACAACAATCAATAAAGTAAAGAACGGAACTAAGAATGTTTTAACAACAGTTGGAACAATCTTCTTAAAGTATCCTTCAACTTTAGAAGCTAACCACACTGCTACGATAATTGGAATAACTGATGAAGTATAGTTCATCATGATTACGGGAATCTTTAAGAAAGTAATGTGAATTGGTGAAGATAGCATCGTTCCTGAGAACAATGTGAAAAGTGGTTTACCAGCTACAGCAGTAGGATTTAAGGCCACGATAGTTGGATAAACCAAAACCGCACCGATCGTCATACCGATAAACTGATCAACACCGAATTTCTTAGCAGCTGAAAGTCCTAAGATAACTGGTAAGAAGTAGAAGAATGAATCACCAATGGCATAAAGGATTACGTATGTACCAGAGGTTTTAGTAATTAATCCGGAAGTCAAAAGGATTGTTGCCAAACCTTTGATCATCCCGGTAGCAGCCAAAATACCTAAGGCTGGAGCGAAAATACCAGAAATCAAATCAATAAATTTATCAAGAAGACTCATATTTTCGTCTTCTTCGCCATAATCATCGGGAACAGCTCCACCATCTGGGAAACCACCCACTTTGATAACATGGTCGTAAACATCGGCAACTTCATTACCAATAACAACTTGGTATTGACCACCACTTTGAACAACTGTAACGACACCGTCTGTATCTTTTAATTCTTCAGTGCCGGCTTTTTTCTCATCTTTTAATTTAAAACGTAATCTAGTAGCACAGTGAACAACGCTTTTGACATTGTCTTTGCCACCAACTAACTTAACTATTTTTTTAGCTAAGCCGTCATAATCTTTAATCATAATATCCTCCTTCTCCAACAAAAAAAGCTCAAGACAACATCCCCACACCAAAAGTGTTGAGTAATGTAAATCTTGAGCTTATGCCTGCCGAACAGTAACACGCTATTTTATTTAATTGTTACGATGTGTCACTCGCCAAACGTGTAAAATCAAGTAAACTTGATCATTTTGGGAAAGTGCCCATCCTTTAGTATTGCGTAAAAATGTTGAGATCTTTTGGACTGTCGCATTTTCATCGGGATACTTCATAATCATCAACTTCAATAAACTCGGATCCAATTGTTCAGTTGAAGTCTTGTTTGATTTTAATTTTCTAATTAGAAAATATCGCAAATGTGAAACCAAACGGCTGTAATTGAATGATTCATCATCCAAAGTCGTGTGATAACTAATTTGAATAATATTAATAATATCCGCAATCATCTTTGATACTTGAATCGTATCTTGCAAAGTTTCCTTTTCGTTTTCGAGATTAACGAAATGATAAGTTAGAAAAACCAATTCACCCTTTGGAAATATGACGCCCAAATCTTCTCGAATAATTTCAATAGCTCGAGCAGAAGCTTGATATTCTTTAGGAAATAATTTTTTAACTTCCCAACTAACTGCTCGATCTGTAAACTCAATGTGCTCTTTAGCACGTTTATACGCGAAATTGATATGATCAGCCAAAATCAAATATTGATAGTCATTGAATTTAACCTTCAAGAAAGCTTCGACGTCTTGAACAATGTCAGTCGTTACATTAATAATGTCTTCGTCATACTCTTTTAAAGTATCGATTTCATCATTATTAACTGATTTGAATTTTTGAGTAATCTTTGATGCGTCCACCAAATCACCCGGCTTCTTGCCAAATCCAATTCCTTTTCCAACAATCATCCATTCAACGTTTTCATCATCGATGACAAGAGCGGCATTATTATTATAATTTTTGACAAATTTCAAAAATATACCCTCCTCAAAAAAAATACCCACTAATTTTACACTTATAGTGTAACAAGTTAGTAGGTTTATGCCTGATCGAATCAGTAACACGCTTTTTGTTTACGAGCATTATGATAGCGTTTTCTTCAATGCTCGTCAAGTCATTTTTTATAAAAAATTTATTTCAAAAATAAACAGCTTAATATTAAAATGTATATTCTTTATTGTTTTTCGATAAAAATATATTGTTTATCGATATAAAATGAGCTAAAATATCCTTAATCACAAAGGAGATTTCGATTATGAAAATCAAAACTACTTTATTAAAAATTGTTACTTTGGTTATAGATGCTTTTGTTTTATTCTTCGTAGTCATGTTATCAATGAGCATGCTCAACGCTATCCAAGATCATCCCTTTGACTTATTAACAACAGTTGCTGGCGTGACCTTTTTAACTGTGGGTCTATTAGTCCTTGTCATCAGTTATTACTTATTTAGGATTTTCAAATTGATCGACAACCACAATTTCTTTACCCAACAGGCATTACATTTCGTTAGAATGGTCCGTTATCTGTTCATCGCCTGTTCAGTTGTTCTCCTAGCAATTTTACCAATAGCTTATCAGGCCGCCGATATAGACGATGCTCCTGGATTGATTATTGTTGCTTTAGGATTTATTTTCTTCCCTAGTGCAATTGCTGCTTTTATTTCAGTCATGGAAAAAATTTTGATCAATTCGATTCAATTTAAACAAGAAAATGAATTAACGATATAGGAGGTCAAAATGATAAAAATAAATTTGGATCTTCTATTAGTCAAAAAAAATATGACCGTTACCGAATTGGCTGAAAAGGTTGGTATAACGCAAGCTAACATCTCAATTTTAAAGAATGGACGTGCTAAGGCAATTCGTTTTTCAACCTTAGAAAAAATCTGTCAAACACTAGACTGTCAGCCCGGTGATATCTTAGAATATATACAGGAATGACGGAATGTATATATAGCTCTTCCCTTACTCCTTTAAGCTTCAGCTCGTATCTTCACAAAATCATCAAGCAATCTTTAAATAATATAATTTTTCTTATGCTAATATGCAGTTGAAGTTATAGAAAGGAGTCTTAGATTATGTCAGAGACAAAGAAAGTTATTGCCGTAGCTTTAGATATCAATAAGATTCCCTACAATAGTGATGTTGATGTCATTTTTACCCCAGGAACTCAAAAGATTTGGTATACGAGAAATACTAAGTCGATTGAAATACCTAAGCGGATTTTACTTTTTGATTCACTTTTGAATTCATTTTTTAAGAAATTTTCCAAAAAATCCAATAAGCATGATGTTTTGAAATTTAATTATTTTACTAATAAGGTTGCCCGTTACTTGAAGAATCATCCTTACGATGCAGTTATCTTTGAGAATCAACAACTTAAGAATAAAATTCTTCCTAATTTCAAAAATAAAAATGAATACGTCGTTGAAGATACGATGGCTTAACTTTTGCCGATCCTTTTTAAGGATCGGTTTTTTTGTGTTTCATTTAGGAAGAATAAAACTTTTAATAAACGGAATGAAAGCGTATTCATATCTTGATATACTATTGTATACAATGAATATACATTTCGGGGAGTGAATTTTGATGAAAGGACATCATAAGCATCTGATTGGATATATTTTTATATCCTTTTTTGTGTTATTTGCAAATTTTTTTATATCTTTGACTACTGTTAAAGCTGAACCTGTGGGGTTGCCACTGAATGACTATATGGTTATTAGTACACCAACAGTCATTAATCCACCAAACGGTTCAAATCCCTTTACAACAAACAGTACTACTATTTTAAACAACGAAACTATCAAACTCACTAGTGGCCCTGGTAGTGATCAAAAGAAATCAATGGGTTTAGTCTATGATATGCACACAAAAAATATTGGTACTTACGGAACAATTTGGTCTAGAGATAACAAAATGTGGGATTTATCACAAAAGCAAAGTATATCAGCATGGCTATCATTCGGGGAATACAATAATTCGAAATTATCTAATGGTGAAGGTATGGCTTTTGTATTGCAAAACGATCCTCGTAAAACAACAGCCATGGGTGCAGGTTTACAAGGTTTAGGTGTTTATGGATTAGATTATACATCTATAATCAATCTTGGTATCTCTGTGACTCCAGCTACATCTGATATTATTTCTAATACTGCAATTAAAAATAGCATTGCATTAGAATTCGATTCGCGTGTAAATAAAGCAAGTGATACTGGAGATGATTCAACCCCTATAATTCTCCAATACAAAACTGACAAGATTGGTATTGCTTCAATTGATAAATATGTTACTTCTCATTCTTTTGATGGAAATTTAAAAAATGCCGGTAAATCTCCTACCGATGTTGGATTTCCTGACAATATTCTATTACCAGAATCTTTCTTAGGAATAAAGGCAAACGGGAATACTATGGATAGTGATTCTACAGGACATATTGCATTTGCTTTACCTAACTCTCCATATTCATATTCAAACATCTTTCCAACCACTTCATTACCTACTGAATTTGAAAATGATAAAGTCTCTTCAACTATGGGATTATTTCATTCTAATATACAAAAAGCTGAGTTAATCGATGATGAAGATTACTTTGGACATGGTGTAAAATGGCATCATGTAACAATAAGTTGGGAACCAGATGAAAATCTTCTTGCCGGAACTTTAAGCTATTCTTTTAATGACAAAGATGAAAATGGTATCACAAATACAAATAAGACTAGTAACAGATACTTCAAGCGTGTAGATTCTTCTATAAAAATTCCAATGAGTACATTTGATGTTCACAATGGTAACTATAACGTTTATTGGGGCTTTACTGGAGCCAACAGTACTCTGGGACAAAATAATGATTCTAATCAAGGCACCGTTTTTGACAAATACGTCAAACTAGAAACTCTCCCAGACTCCCCTAACCCAATTGCTAAAAGTTCAATAACTGATAATACGTTAAACAAAACTATCACTGACCAATCAACTGACATTGACGTCAACAGTGGTGACTCGATTGATTTAAACTACGAAATTCGTCACGCCAAAGACGACGACACTAAATCTGATTCCAAGATTCTTCCTGATTCACAAAAGCCTTCTTGGAAAGACATCGTTGCGGCTATCCAAATTCCCGACATGGAAACTTACTTAGATTTTCGCCAAGAAGATAGTCCCAATACTCCCGGACGAAAACGAATCGGCTACATTGAATATCAAGATGGCACTCAAGACGATTTATTAGTTTCAGATGTTTCTTTGACTAGTGGTCAAGCTGAAAGTACTAGTACCAAAGTCGCCATTAACAGCCGCTTAATTAACAAAAAACTTTCCAAAGATCTCGACAACGCTGATAACAAAATTACCAATGTTAAGATTTTCGGAACAGCTATTAATAAGGACTTGAAAGACCATCTAGTTCAAAAAGCCCCAGCCTATTTCAACGGTAGCAATGCCATTATTTCAACTAGTTCTCCTGAATTCAACATCCGCTATGAGAAGAACTGGAGCTTAATGGCTAAAGGGCTTGAAGAGAACTATACATTACGTTTCCAACAAGATAATCCTAATATCACTTTGCCTATCGAATTATCTTACAATCCTGAACAAAAATTTGTCCCCGGAGATGAATTGATTGTTGATATAAATATCGATAATGAACGAAAAATTGAAAGTAAACTAAACGTCACTGGCAACGATACAACTGAAAAAATCAAAATTCCCATCAACGAAACTATTTTTGATTCGACAAGTGACTTCTGGGATACTTTCGCGTTAGAAAAAAATAATCCTCACCGAATTGAAATTACAATAACCGATAAGGATTCTAAAGTCTCTAACAACGTTCAATTCTTCGTCGAAGTAGTTCCAGATAAAATTCTTGAAGTCGATGCTTCTAAGAGTATTTCTTTCAACGACATCAATTACTCTAGCAAAGCTGACTACATTCACCGTAAAGATGATGGCTACGTCAAAGTAACTAGTCGTAACAACCCTTGGCAGCTAAGAACTCGTGTGGTCACACCCCTAACTAAAACTGACGACAATGAACAATTCGCCGGTAGTTTGCTTTATATTGATGACGATCAAAGATCAGCTCTAGATGATTCCCCAACTTTGATTGAACAAGATAATCACAGTTATTCTGAAGAAACCATAAAAACAATTTCTGATTCTTGGAAAGATGACACAGGCGTTATCTTAAAACAGACTGGTTTGAACGAAGCTGGTAAATATACTGGAGTTTTGGAATGGAGTTTAGCTGATGCTGACTTTAATTAATATATACAAAAAGGAGCCTAATTTTTGGGCTCCTTTTTTTTATCTAATAACGTCTTGAATAGCTTGATCTCCAGCAGAGAAGTTGTATTCATTTTTGATTGATGATGGAGTTTGGATAGCTTGAGCAATGACTTTAGCAACATCAGCCCTAGCTACAGAACCACCTTCATAATTACTTTGGATATTAACCTTTCCAGTTGCAGGATCATCAGTCAAAGTTCCCGGATGAACAATTGTGTAATCTAAGTTTGTGCTACGAAGATACTTGTCAGCATAATGCTTAGCTACGTAATAAGGTCTGATTCCTGAAGCTTCCCACTTAGTACGATCATCACTGTAAACAGCACTGACCATAACATAACGTTTGATGCCAAGAATTTGAGCGGCATCCATTGTCTTGATAGCTCCGTCCAAATCAATCTCAATTGTCTTGTCATATCCAGCACCACCGGCACCAGCAGAGAAGACGATCGTATCAGCACCAGATTCAGCGATAGAATTTTGAATATCCTTTGGAGATGCTGTTAAATCAATGTATTGAGTAGGAATGCCATCTGCCTGATAAGCCTTGATTTGTTCTTCTTTACGCAAACCAGCTGCAAAATCAATCTTTCTAGCTTTCAACTCGTCAACTAACAAACGACCCACTTTACCATGGGCACCAATAATAAGTACTTTCATTAATAAAACCTCCTCAAGTACCATTACCTTAACAACAATTTTTTTATTTTTCCATTATTAAGTATTTTGATAATAAAAAAATCCCAATCACTAAGGATTGAGATTAATTAACTTATTTAATAATTGTGAAGCTATCACGAACATCAAATAATGAGTCGATTGATTCATTATCTTGAGTCATGCGAATAGCATCACCAACTAAGTCAGTTACGGATAAAATCTTTAATTTGTCAAAATGACATTCTTCTGGAACGACAATTGAATCTGAAACTAGCACTTCCATCAAGTCTGATGCTTCTAAGCGTTTTGCAGCGTTCTTTGAGAAAATTGGATGTGTAGCAACGGCAGAAATTGTCTTGGCACCAGCCTTTTTGACTGCTTCAGCACTATTGATCATTCTAGTACCTGTATCAATCAAATCATCAACGATAACACATTGCTTACCGTCAACATCACCAATAATATCAGGAATAACATCATCATCTTCTGTTGATCTTTGGTCAACGATAGCAATTTGTGAACCAAATACTTCAGCTAAAGCACGAGCACGTTTAGTTGAATTGTGATCAGGAGCTACAAAGACGAAATCGTCAGGGTTCTTGATTTTTTGTTCAAAGTAACTAGCGAAAATTGGCATAGCACGTAAGTGATCAACTGGAATATCAAAGAATCCTTGAATTTGATCAGCATGCATGTCGATAGCGATAACACGATCGACTTGTCCCATTTCTAGCATATTGGCAAACAACTTAGCTGAGATAGGTTCTCTAGAACGAGATTTTCTATCTGAACGTGTGTAAGCAAAGTATGGCAATACACAAGTAATGCTGTTAGCACTAGCACGTCTCAAAGCATCTACGGCAATCATCAATTCCATGAAGTTGTCATTAACAGGATCAGAAACTGAATGAATAATGTAAACGTCTTTTCCACGAATACTTTCGTTCATTTGAATGTTGATTTCACCATCACTAAAATGTGAAACGGTAGCATCCAACAATGGAATTCCCATGTAGTCAGAAATTCTTTTTGCTAATGGTTTATTACCATTTAAAGAAAGTAAAGCAATTTTATCTAATGAGCTATTAGACATTTTTGTCCTCCAAAATTATATAAGCACTGGTCTATCAACAGGTTTACCCTCGTTAGCAATAACTAGTCCCATGTCATTATCAGTCAAGGCACGGTCTTTATTACGGACTCCCGATTGTGAAACTATTGTAAACTTATACTTTAATTTTACACTCAATTGTAGGTATTTATCCAGTATATATGAATCAATTTTTCCATTTAAATACAGATGATACTGCGGATATTTTTTCATAACGCTTTCAACCGTCTTGATATTATCCTCATTTTTTAATTGGGCAATCGTTAAAGCAATCGCTACTCTTTCAGCAAAGTTTCCCAAGAATTTGTTCTTCTCATCAGGCTTTAACTGTGGCTTGCCAAAAACATTTTGTTTAATATAATCTTCAACATTAGTCATCTACATACCCTCCATATGTCATAGTATAGCGGAGAAAAACCTTTAATAAAAGTTAATGATACTGTTATTCTTTCCATTCTTTTGACCATTAATTGTATAATGAAAAAAAGAGAAAGGATGTGTTACTTATGGATGAAATGGTATTTTTTAACCCCGGCGATGCGATTGCTAATTCAAAAGATTACGGCGAAGCAGTTCGTGGTGCGCAAATTTATAAAGCAAAGGATCCCTACGAATCATCCCTAGTAGTTGCACAAGATGTTTCCGATAATAAAAGCTTTGCGGTTTACTTTGCTAAAGATGAAAAAAAAGACATTAAAGATTCTGATACTGGAATTGTTAAGTATCATTTGAAAAAGAAAATTTAAAGACAAAATAACCTCAATAAAAACAATATTTTTATTGAGGTTATTTTGTACTTAGTTCTTTTAAATTGCCATAGTATGCCACTCAGCCTCATATAATGGAATTACAAAACAAATGGAGGCTTGCGTATATGACAACATTTTATATCAAAAACACAAATAAAAGGGAATTGGATTTGGTAACTGCTCTTAATCTTGCTAAACCTTTCGACACTATCAAATTAGCCGATGGTGATTATTTCTCTGATGATGAACCTTATTATCTCAATTTGAAAAAAAGTATCAATATCATTGGTGATAATTCCAATAATCGTGCAATAAAACTCCATGCCTATTTTTTAATTGGTGATGACGTTCAAATCATCCTTAAAAATATGACAATTTCGTCTGGTCAAAGTCCTCTTAATACTGTTGCGATATACGATGATGCGCACTTTTATGCCGAAAATGTCCGTTTCCTACATCCTCTTGACAACAAATGGAACACGATTTTTTGCAAAAACGCTTCTTTTGCACTTTATGATTCCGTCGTTTCAACCGCTAATATTGAAACTGCTGGCCTGTATCTTGAAAATTGTCCTAATTTGCTTGTCAATGATACGATCAACACTCTTTATTTAAAAAATTCCAATTGTAAACAAAAAGACTGCTTGATCAATCATTCGATTGGTGTTGACTTCCAATCATCATTAACTTTTATTCGTATGACTGTAAATGCCAATGACGAATGTCCCGATAGCGATTTTTATGCCCTTAACAATTCAATTGTTGAAGGTCGCTACCTTGCTTTTACAACTGACTTACCAATTGTCGATGTCTTCTCAAGTTCATTTGCTAGTCGTAATTTTTATTCTGACGTCAATAAAATCCAATGGAACATCGATGACGAATCCACTGTCCGTATCGATGGATATCCTCCATACAACAATCGTTCATTTGATTAATAACAAAAACAGCCGAATTTTACGATTCGACTGTTTTTTGCATCCAATTATCCAAAAAAGTTAGCTGCTCTTTCGTGTGAAACCAATGCTCTCCATTTTTCATTATCGTTACATGAGCGTTATGGTTCTCAATAAAAGCATCTAAAACTGCATTTGAAGTATGATTATCTTTTTGTCCATAAAGAATTTCTGTTTTTATTTGCCAATTGATTGGATGTTCCCTAACAAACTGCAAATACTTCCATGATAAAGTCTTACGGCCCAAAATAATCTCTTGTTGATTTTCTAATTCTGTTTCAGTTAAATTATTTTCTTCGAGTGTATCTGTGATTGATTTTTCCATATCCAAGATTGGCGAGATAAACAAAGCTTTTTTAATTGGTAAGTCTTGTAAAGCTAACATTGAAAAATAAGCTCCAATACTATTAGCTAGTAAAAATATTTGATCATATTTTGAAGTTAATTTCTCATAAGTATCACGGACTTGTTTTTCAACAATCCAAGGCAAATATTCTCGATAATCGACACCGACCATTTCAAAGCCTGGGCAATTTTTCTTAAAACGTTCTACTTCTAAAGCACTACCACCTTTACCATGGACGTAAATAATTGCTTTTTTCAAAATGCCACCTCAGTTTGTAATGTAATCTAACATACGGTCTAAAATCAATTTATTCTCTGCAGGCACTGGTGTATCCAAGATATCCTCACTCGATTGATTCAAGACGGATCCTTCAATATATGGGAAATCATTCACTACTATCTCACGCACGTTGTCAGCCCCAGGTTCAATATGAAATTGTAAGCCGATGACGCGATGATTCATGACAAAGCCTTGATTTTTGACCTTATCACTTGAGAATAGCAACTTAGCTTTTTCTGGAATTTCAAACATTTCTTCATGCCAATGTAATACTGTCATCTTTTCCGGAATACCAAAAACCGCTTCATTTTGTCGATACACTGGTGCCCAACCTACTTCTTTAGCTGGGGATTTTTTAATTTTCTTACCTAGCGTCTTCGCAATTTGTTGAGCTCCAAAACAAGCACCAAATAGTGGTTTATTTTGAGCCAACAATTCTTTGATCAATTGACGTTCCTGTTTGATCCAAGGTAAATCATCATTAGGACTCATTGGTCCACCAAGAATAACTAGCATATCTGTCTGTTCGGCTGATGGTAAATGCCCAAACTGATAAGGGTGATAGATATACATTTGATGCCCATGTTCTTGTGACCAATCTTGGATCATTCCGGGACCTTCATTTGGAGTATGTTGCAACACATTTATTCTCATAAGAATTCCTTTCAGACAACGGCAATGTTTGGTCTGGGTATCGCCTGCAACTGCCCAATATACAATTATTATAGCATGTCAAAAAAAATAATATTTATTTTGAGTTTCTCTAAATAGAACTCCTAGAGTGACATATTATGACACCCCTCGGTGTTATTCTATGAATGTAAATCGATAAATTAATTGGGGGAACATTTATATGACAAATGCAAAATTTACTTCAATCGATAGCTGGGCAATTTGGGACGTTCCCAATACTGATCTAGCTAACATGACACCAGATGAACGTGAAAAAGCCTTTGGTGCTAATTATCAACCAAATCATTTTCCTATGAATAAATTAAATGATGATATTGATGAACGTTTGAAGAATACGAAATACGTTATCGTTGGTATGAATCAAGGCAACGCCGCTGTAAATCAAAATAAGGATAAACTATTCTTGAACTTCCATGGAAACAAAAATAGTATGGATTATCGCCTAGCAGCTGCTTTATATAACACTGAACTTTGGGGTTCTTTCATGACTGATGTATCGCACGCCATTGAAAGTTCAAGTAAGGATGTCGATATCACACAAGATGATGTTATCAACCTTGAAAATCATCTAGATAATCTTGGTATTTCAAAGAACGCTACCCTAGTCGCCTTAGGTGGAAAGGTAAATAAAGCTTTGACTAGTTATGCTAAACGTCCTGTAAAAACTATGTACCATTATTCAAAAAGCAATAACGGTCACTGGAAAGCTGACAAAGTTCATGAACAAGTAATGAATATCTTAGAAAAATAAACTTCAAAACTCACTTAGAAAATTAATGTTAAGTCAAAATTAGCACTTGTATCACGAATAGAAAGCTATTCCGATACAGGTGCTATTTGTTTTTTAATATGTAAAATGAAACTGCTATGGAGGACGGAATCCTACACCAATTCAAACAACGATTTTTTATTTTTCGTACAATTTTAAAGTATCAACCAAACGCTGTTTAACAGCTCTTACCAACGAATCAGGTCCCAAAACTTTCAACTGGTTGCCCTGACTAAAAATCCACAACAACGCACCCTCAGTAAAAATACTACCTTCAATGATGACACTGTTTTCTTTTTTCTCCACAATTCTTGATCCTGGTAATTTATCCAAAGCAGTCTGAGGATAGCTGAAATATTCAAAACTATAATTAACATCATTCCCCATCTTCAACAAGTGAGTTTTGTTCAACATCGTTCCTTCATCAACTTTCTTCGAATAAGGGATATTAATTGCTCTCTTACTTGAATCAATTGGAAACTCAAATCTATCTATACGAAAGATTCGTGGATTATCTTTTGGATCAGCATCTTTTAAAAGATAAATCATCACGTAATAATAAGACGTATCAAAATACATATTGATAGGAACACCAATAATATCTTTGGTAGCATCACTGCCTTGACGACTACTGTGGTATTTAAAAGTAACTGACCTTTTCTTTAAAATACATTCTGACAAACGTCTGATTCGTTCACGCAAATCATCGCTAACTTTAACCGGCTTATATTCAGCCATCGTAGCAGATAATAGAACTTTAATATTGCGATAATCGCCATCATCGACCAAATCTAAAATATCGCTAGTGAAGTCCTTTAATTCAGCCTTTGAAAAAGCTCTAGTTCCAATCAACATCTTCAAAATAGCGATTGCATCAGCACCGTCAATTACACCTTCTCGAGTGATATGATATTCAGAATTACTTTTGTCCAAAACCAGTTGTCGATTTGGCATTTGTTGTGCCAGGATTCTTCTGATGAGTTTAAAGTCTTTTTGGATAGCTGTCTTATTAGCCTTGTAATGCTCAGTCGCCCAATCCATTGTCATCGTTTCGTGATTTAAAAATCTTGTAAAGATATTCAAGATTCGATAGCGACTACCACTATTTTTGATATCTTGATATTCAGGATCTAATTTCTCTTTATCATCTTCCATTTTAAATCCCCCTGTTACCTTGATTATATATTACCAAGCTCTTTAAATTAGCAAAAATCACCATGACTTTCCAAATTAGTTCGCGAGACTTTTATTTCTTGCTTGCTTTCACTTAAATTGGTCAACTTGTCAATTGGATAAACAACATTACGATTAATATTTCCCGCTACGTATATCAAAACAAAACAATCTCGATTTCTAACAAAAATACTTAAAGGTACGCCATCTAAACTACAATTCTTTGATATATCAGTGAAATGAATCGTCTTACGATCAATAATCCAAATCAAAAATTTTTTTATTAGTGGCAAAATGTCCTTTTTATTAGACAAAGCCATATAATTTTCCTTCGCATTTAATAAAGCTGGTCCTAATTGTCTTCGTTTAGAAGTAGACACTAAATCAGTTATTCCCTTTAGTACTTTATTGAGTGAATCTGAATTAATATCTGGAATATTCCCTGCCAAAGTCATTAAAACTAACAAGGCCTCTTCCAGGGTCAAAATTCCATTATCAAAAATATTATAGTTATTGTGGCTTTCGTTATATTTCAGTTCAAAACGATAATTAGCCAAATCTTTGTCTGCCAAAACATGTCTGATTGAACTAATATCTCGCAAGATAGTTCTTTTAGAAACACCATAAGTTTCGGCGGTTTCATTCACGTTGATTTTTTCGCCAAAGAACATCCTGAATGCAATAATAAGAGCACGTTCTTTACTGTTAACATCCTTATTAGTCAATGTTTGACATCCCCTCTCTGATCATTTCAAATTCTATCATTGAGGTCTGTCATATTATGACATTTGAATGTTGCTTGACTAATAGCCACATTATTTTTTTGATTTCTCAATCTTTAGATAACAAAAGAGTTTTTTGTAAGCATTTTCAACTAACAAAATGTTATTCTTAAAGGGATTGATGGAACAAAAAAAGCCAAGCACTCGGCTCGACTTACCCATTAATATATATATTAAATCTGTTTTTTCTCATTTCGAGTGCTTTCTCGAATGGTTTTATAAACTTTCATTCTAGCAACACCAATGTCTCTGACATTTTCCATCGCAAAACGATTAGTAATGCTCTCTTTGCGAGAAATATAATGATACAGTGGCAAATTATCGAGATAAAATTTTCTAGCATGGGCGGCATATTCAACATTGAAGACCTGATCTTCCATCAAATCTAAATCCGTCTGAAACATCAACTTATTTTCTTCAATAATAGAACGAACGTAAGCTTTGTTCCATGTGTAACCCATAACTGTACCTGTCATCTTGATAATGAGCTTAGTAGCTTCTTCACGACCAACAATGCTAGTTTGACGCTTAGTAAATTTATTTTTTACTTTGCCACTTTCAGTTTCATTAAAGAAACCACAAGTTACCATATCAACATCTTGATCCGAAAAAATATCTAAAAAATGCTCGACATAATCGGGTTCAACCCAATCATCGCCATCGATAAAAGTTAAAAATTCACCATCAGCATTTTTCAGACCTGTATTTCTAGCGGTTGAAACGCCAAAATTTCGAGCGTGACAAATAACCGAAATCCAATCATATTTTTGAGCATAAGAACGGATTATCTTTTGAGTTTGATCTGTAGAGCAATCGTCCACAATAATTAAATCAAAGTTTCGATTAGTTTGAGCAATCACTGAATCGATCGAGCTGGAAATATAATCAGCTACATTATAAGCTGTCATAATAATTGAAAGTTTATTTCTCACCATAAATCACCTTATTATTATAATACTTCTAATGACCTAAAATACGCAACGACCAGGGGAGGACAAAATGAAACGTATATTAAATCTCGAAGGTGCAATAAATTTACGTGAACTAGGTGGATATCCCACTAAAGATGGAACGACAATTAAATACAATAAACTCTTACGTTCAGGGGATATAAGTAATCTAACAGGAAAATCTTTAAGTTACCTTAAAAATTACGGATTACGGTATGTAGTCGACTTCCGTTCCAACAGCGAACAACGAACTTGGGCTGATACTACTTCTGATTTTTATAAAATTTATTCTGATCCGGTTTATCCACTCAAAGGTAATGGCGATAAATTAGCCATGATGATCAATCACGAGAATTATTCTTATTTGGGCATGATTTATCAAAGCGTCGTCCTCGATAAACATGGTCAACAAGCTTATAAAATTTTATTCGATCTAATGTTACACAATGATCAACCAAAACAATCACTACTCTTTCACTGTGCGGCTGGAAAAGATCGGACTGGAATTGGTGCCTTGTTAGTCTTAAAGGCTCTAGATGTAGACGAAGAGACTATCACAAAGGATTATTTATTAACCAATTTAATGTATGATGACATCGATACGATTGAAAGTACTTTAAATGATGAAAATGGCAATCAAGATATTAACAAGATGAACATGACTAAGGCTGATTTGGCCAGTATTACATCTGTTTTTAGAGCTATCGAACATTACTATGGCACCTTCGATAACTATTTGGACAAAGCCTTAGGCATCGATGCTGATAAATTAAAGCAATTAAAGTCAATTTATACTGAATAATCAACAAGTTAATATCTACTTATATCAAACTAGATTGGCACTGAGGAATTAGGTTTCGTTATAATACAACTACGGGAGAGACGAACCTCACCTCTTACTCAAAAATCCAGCCTGTTCTCTCCCGCTACCGATTTGCAACATTTCCATACCTTGAAGTTTGACTAATACAAAACCTACAATCGTTTTCCTCACTCATTTCCCGATGTGTGAGGTTTTTTTATTTATTTAAGCAAAGTCTAAGAATATTTTGTATAATTAAGTTTCGGATATACAACATGTGACGTTTCTGTGAACTTTCCGGGGAATGTCTTCCTATGATAGAGGTTGTCTTGTATACTTATTTTGTCAACATAATGGAGGAATGAATAATGTTTTGTCCAAATTGTGGTCATAAAGTCGACCCAGATCAAAAATTTTGTGATAATTGCGGCTACGCCCTAAAGAAAAAAAAGACTGAAACTACTAATCAAGTAAAAGATGATGACACTATCCGCTCATTGTCGGATATTGAAAATGAATTAAATCAAGAAGATAAATCAGAAAAAGAACCTGAAGCTCCACTACAACAAGCTCCAGCTCAACAAAAAGAGTATGGTTCTTTCGATCACCCTAAAGTTCAGCGGCCAGATCCTGAACCTGAAATGAAGACTTATAACAAGACTAATGATAGTACTTCACGTCCATCTTCATTTGCCAAGTCTAGTGCCGACGAACCTTTAGATGATAAAACTCAAGTTTATAGTAAGAATGACTTCAATCCAATTTCTCAAAAGCCTTACAAAAAGACTCAAGAACATGAAACTGATTACCATTCTTTTGAGGACCCAATTAAAGATCCAATCAAAGATCCTTTTGCACCAACGGAAAACGAAAGACGTGCTGCTGAAGCCAAGAGAAAAGCTGAACAAACTGATCCTAATGATGGCTTTATCCATAACATGGTTAAGTTTGCGAAAAACAATGCTTATATCAGTATTTTTGCAGTCATCATTACGGCTATTCTGCTAGTCGTTAAAAGAAACTACGGCTATATTGCCCTAGCTATCGTTATTATTTTGTGGTTCCTACTTTCACAACTCCGTCATGGTAATGAAGTTGGAGCAAATAAGGCTCTCAAACATGAGACTTCTTTTAACAAAGATTCTAATAACGAACATCCTGATACAACTGCTCAAACAACACACCAGGCTCATCAACAAAAGCCTAAATATGAAACAGCTGCTGATCGTCTCAAACCAAATCATAAGACAACAGCTCAAAAGACAATCATTGTGGCTTCATTAATTGGTTTCATCGCTTCAATCGGTGGACCTTTCCTAGATGGCTTCTCGCTTTCAGCAACAATTACTAGTGCTGCTAGCCGGACTAGTGCTTATGTTGCCCAACCTGTTTGGATTACCAATGGTGTGTCTGCTATTCGTTTGATTTGCTTCTTGTCACCAGTTATTGCCTTGATTGCAGCCTGCTTCAGATCACGGGGAACAATTCGTTTGGTTAGATTATTTACCTTCTTACCTTCAATCCTCTACGCTGCTCTATACGTAGTGATTAACTTCGGTTATGTCAATTCATCAATGATTACCGGTCAAGTAGTTGCATCTACTGGTAAATCATTGGGAACTAGCTTTTACGTTCTCTTGATTACTTCAGTTATTTCATTGATTATGGCTTACACTTTACGTCCAAAAGTAAAAATGTAATTAAAAATTATTTCAAAAAAGAGCTTACGATGCCTATTCGTAAGCTCTTTTTTCATTTATATTTAGTTATTAAAATTTAAATTGCCATCTGGACTATCTTATAATCATGATATTTTATATAATACTAAATTGGTATAGACAACTAAGGAGAAAATATCATGACGACCGCCTTTTTGAAATTTCTGTTCTTTTTAACGATCATCATCACCCCAATTGCTTATCATTCGACAGTACAAAGTGCTTCGGCGGATACAACTGATTTACAAACGTATGGGCAGGATAGTCCACCTTTTACTCCTTCACCACCAGGAAAATCCGGAACATTTATTTCTCGAAAAGCTGGCTTTATCAGTCCACAACAAGAGTTTTATTCCGGGAAAATTGGTACGCCACTAACTATTCATCTTAATCCAATTAGACCAGCCGGATTTCCAACATGGGGAGTCAAAGATACCTACACTTGGCGGAAACTTTCAGATAAGAACATATGGTCTTCAGTAAAAGGTGCGAAAGGTTCTAATTTTACCATCGATAATTCTCAAATAGGCACTAATTATTATCAATTGGAAGTCCATTATCACAAGAATTATATTACCGTTTGGGGTTCCCGAGATATAACAATTTATTCTAAAATTATCAAAGTTGTAACCAACAAAAATCCCATAGATACTGAAAAATTGAATATCGATACTAATTCAAATTACTTATTAAACACAAATAGTACACTCATCGATAATGCTGTTTTTGCTTCTGCCACTAGAGAACCCATAGATTCCACTGACAATATTACATGGACAACAAGTGATAATTCATTAGCCAATATTGATTCTAACGGAAAAATAACTGCTGCCACTCCCAAAAAATTTGGAGATGTTACAATCATTGCTTCAGTTACTAATTCAATCAATAAACAAAAAATCAGAGCAGAAAAATCTATTTACGTCGGTGGTGGTTTAGAAGATATGTCCGCTAAGTTGGGAGAAGACGTAACTTTTAAGGTTCAAGGGCTCTCAGATGATAAAAGAGATTCTGAAGACAACTTATCAATCGAATGGTATCAAAAATCTTCACCAACCTCTGGATATATAAAACTACCAAATAATAATCAAACGGAACTTACCTTAAAAAATGTAACTTCTAAATTAGATGGTTCTTCATATTATGCAAAATTTAAATATGACAAAGAATTTTTTAAAACAAATGATGCCCAATTGACGATTTCCGATTCTATTATTGGCATCGACAATCAAATTCAAAACACTAGTCATAAAGATGATCCGTTAGATACAAAAACCAATCTAGCTAACGTCGCTAGGGACGATGATCTAACTTACCGACTTCATTTATCCAATGTCAATAAAACTAATCTAAAAGATCAAACTTTAGTTATTCCATTACCACTACAAGTGAACATTACTAAACTAAAGATTAACGATGAACAAAACATTGAATACAAACTTCAAACTGAAAATTTCAAAAAGAAAAATTTGATTATTGATCTGACTAAATTTAAAGATAAAGAAAATTTAAATGTCGAATTGAATTTAAAAGTTGGACAAATTTCAAACAACTTTGAATTTGAATCAAAGCCTGTTATTTACGGTACATATCTTGAAGATAAAAATGACAGCAGTTACCACAATTACGGGTCTACAATATCTTTTCATTTCATAACAAATATGTTTTTTCCATCAATTCATGATATTACCTTTAATCCTATTCAAACGTACGCTCCAAATTCTTTAATCTATCGTTTAAACGATACTAATGCACCGAATAACATTATTGACTTTGACGATCAGCGCCGGAACTTTAATCCTGTCAAAATAATGGTAGCTCAAAGCCACGCTCTTTATGACCAAAAAAGTAAAGCTTATTTGCCAGCAGTTTTACAAATACATAATCTTACAAACAATACCGTTACGAATGTTTCAGACCATCCTGCTTTCGTGGCTATCTCAACACGTGACCAAAAACTCCACTATCTAAATTGGAACAAAAACGAAGGACTTCTCCTTAAACTCAAACCAGGATCAATCAGTCCTGGTAATTATGAAACCACGCTCAATTGGACCTTCATAGAATCAACCTAATTATACAAACAGTATGATACCGCCATTTTTCATTGGATAAGTCTCCAGAATGTTTATACTTGAAAGTAAGGGGAATGGAAATGAACTAAGTAGTTTCCAATCTTCGAAGTCTCGCAAGAGCATACATCTACCAAGACGTCACCGGTTTAAAAGAATCGTAATTAAGGTAGTTGTAGAATGGGATAGTATCAAAAATTTGGGTTGAATCGAGATGAGGCAAAATCGAAAATAAATTCGGATTTTGCAGTATCAATCAATGTTAATTCATAAAAATCGTATTTGGAGTAAGCTTCTGCCCCTTTTAATAAACAGTAAGCTATTAATTTTCATAATGAATCCTCCGAAAACACAAATTAGTCTAGACAAAAAGGCCTCAGGATAGTCAGTGTCGTACTGAATCCCGAGGTCATTTTTTGTCTATTTTTCTAAGAAAAGCATTCTATCAGCAATATTAGTAATCACGCCATCAACGCCCCAACTCAACAACTCTTGAGCCCGATTGATATCGTCAACCGTCCAAACATTGATTTCGTAACCATAATCTTTCATTTTCTTAACTTTTGCTTCAGTCAAACCATTACTGTCTGGGTGAACGATTTTAGCATGACAAGCTTGCATAACTAAATTCCAATCATCTCCCAAAGTAGCCTTACTGAACAAAACGGCATACTTCAAGTTCGGCTTTAGTTGATACATTTTTTCCAACATGATGGGATTAAAACTAGAAATAATCAATTCTACTTGGTCATCCAAACGATCCAAAGCTTCAGCAAATTTTTCGACTAATTTATCAGCTAAATAATTGGCATTGTCCCCCACAACACCCTTTAGTTCAATATTAGCGTTGATCTTGTGAATATTAAGGAAGTCGATTAGTTGGTCCAAGGTAGGTACCTTTTCACCACGAAATCTTTCGGCAAACCAATAACCGGCATCAGCATTTTTTACTTCGGAACTATCAACTGTCTCAATTGAACCGGAAATGTTAGTTGTCCGGTCTAATTTATCGTCATGAATAACAAAAACTTGTTCATCTTTAGTGATACTAAGATCAGTTTCTATCCACTTCACATCGCAATCGGCAACAGTATTGAATGATGCCATGGTATTCTCAGGTGCTAAGGTAGGTATTCCTCTATGCGCAACAATTTTTTTTGACATAATAATCCTCCAATAGATAGAGTATACAACAATATGCAAGTAACAAAAAAACCGAGAGTACATTTATATTCTCGGTTTAACAGTCTTTTTAAAAATAATTATCGGTATCTATTAATTAAGCTTGATAACGTGAAACACCGTCAAGGTATGTCTCTGATAGGCTCATATCATCGTTCAAAACGATAAAGTCAGCGTCACGTCCGTCAGCAATGATACCACATTTATCAAGAACTTTTGAACTCTTAGCAGCTGTATAACTAGCCATTTCAACAGCTTCTTCATCTGTAGCAATGTTCCAGTCAACAACATTCTTAATAGCTTCATTTAACATAAGGATTGATCCAGCTAAACTGTGTGGTTCTGCCTTTAATCTAGCAGTTCCATTAGCAACAACAACAGGTAGTTCACCTAGTACGTAATCACCATCTGGCATCAAACCAGCACGCATACAATCAGTAATCAAAGCAACGTGTTCGGCACCCTTCTTTTCGATTACGATTCTTGCAGCATAAGGATTTACGTGGTGTCCGTCACAGATCAATTCATCATCTACCAAGTGCATTGAAAGAGCTGCACCTACCATACCAGGAACTCTATGATTCAAACCACTCATACCATTGTATGTGTGTGTAAATCCAGTAGCACCGGCTTCAACACAAGCCTTAGCTTGTTCAAATGTAGCATCACTGTGTCCTAAGTAAACAGCAACGTTATCAGAAGCTACTTCCTTAACGAATTCAGCTGAACCTTTTCTTTCAGGAGCGATTGAAATTTTCTTAATCATGCCATGAGCAGCATCTTGCCAGTCATTAAATTCATCAACGTCTGGATCTCTGAAGTATTTAGGATTTTGAGCACCCTTGTGTTTTTCTGTATAGAAAGGTCCTTCAAAGTGGATTCCTTGAACTTTAGCACCAGTAATCTTCTTGTAATTATCACCAATTGTGTGGCAAATACTCAAAAGTTGGTCGTGTGAAGCTGTCAAAGTTGTTGGCAACCATGAAGTTACACCAGCTTTTAGTAGACCTTCTGACATTTCGTTCAACTTGTCAAAATCATCATCCATAACATCATGACCTACAAGACCATGAATGTGAGTATCTACAAGTCCAGGAGCGATAAATTTGTCTGAATAATCAACAATTTTACCTTCTGGTTTGTTACCGTCGGCTGGAATAAATTTACCAAATTTACCATCGTCAGTAACTTCTAGATAACCCCCATTTTCAGTTGTGTTCTTTAAAAAGAATTTCTTAGCATGAATATAATATGACATCGTTTTTCCTCCTTAATTTACTCCATAATTATAACACTCTATTTGGTCTATACCTTGTATTCGACCTTAAAAAAAATCCCTTTTTGAAAGTTATATGAAAGGCTTTCACATATCAATCAATAAGGGATTTACTGTATCTATCTTTGGTAACGGCTTACTCCGTCCAAATATGTTTCGCTCAATTCCATGTCTTCATCTAATACGATAAAGTCTGCGTCACGGCCTTGTGCGATAATACCACATTTGTCATCAATATAAGTACTCTTAGCTGGTACGTAACTACCCATCTTGACTGCTTGAGCTGGTGTTGCAATATCCCAGTCAACAACGTTTTTAACGCCTTGTTTCAATTGCAAAATACTTCCGGCTAGGTTGTGTGATTCGTCTTTAAGTCTAGCTGTACCGTTTTCTACGATAACTGGCAATTCACCTAAAACATAATCACCTTCTGGCATCAAACCGGCTCTCATACAATCTGTAATCAAAGCAACGTGGTCAGGTGTTTGAGCGTTGATCAACATCTTAACAGAGAATGGATGAACGTGGTGACCATCACAGATCAACTCATCATAAATTCCATCCAAGCCCATAGCTGCACCGGCAACTCCTGGTTCACGATGTGTGAAACCTCTCATACCATTAAAGGCATGTGTGAAGACGCTAGCTCCAGCTTCAACAGCTTTTTTAACTTGAGCAAAAGTTGCATTCGTGTGACCAATAGCAACTGCTACATCATTAGCTGTAACTTCTTTAATAAAATCAAGTGCACCATCACGTTCAGCAGCAATTGAGATTTTCTTGATGATTCCATGAGCAGCATCTTGCCAATCATTGAATTCTTCAACACTTGGATCTCTAAAGTACTTAGGATTTTGAGCACCTTTGTGTTCTTCTGTATAAAATGGACCTTCAAGATGAATACCTTGAATTTTAGCACCAGTAGCCTTTTGGTAATTGTCACCAATTGTTTTACATACGTTCAAGAACTCTTCATGTGAAGCTGTCAAAGTTGTTGGTAACCATGAAGTAACACCTGTCTTAAGTAAACCTTCTGACATTTCGTTGATACCTTCAAAGTCATTATCCATAACATCATGACCGCAAGTTCCATGAATATGTGTGTCGACTAGACCTGGGGCGATGAATTTATCTGAGTAATCGACAACTTTGCCTGCTGGCTTTCCATCTTCTTCAGTGAAGTATTTACCAAACTTACCGTCATCAGTGATTTCTAAGTAACCACCGTGTTCAGTAGTATTGTGTAAAAAGAATTTCTTAGCATGAATATAGTACGTCATTTCCACATCTCCTCCAAATATATAAAGTATTATAGCACCAGAAATCGGTCTATACCATACCTTTTGCAATAAAAGGTTGAAACAAATTAATGTCTCAACCTTTTTAAAAGTTTTTATTCGTAATCGTGAATCGTTACACCTTTAACAACACGGTTAACAGTACCACTAGCTGATGGTGTATCAGGAGTGTTATTAACTTTGATTGAGTTCATCAATGCAAATGTTTGAGCAAATACTACGTCAGGCAATGCTTGGTAAAGTTCTGGAAGATCTTTGTCTCCAGCTTTAATAAAGAAGTTGTCGCCTGAGAAGTCGTTGTCAGCAGAAGTTCCGACACCAACAACTTTTTCGCAGATTTCATCCCCTTTGATTTCTTCCAAAATATCAACATCATATTGGCGAGTGTATTTATCGTTGCTTAAGAAATCAAAGACAATTGTTTTACCGTTAACATATGATTTTGGACCATGACGGAATCCCATTGATGAATCAAAGATTGTTGTCAAAGCACCAGCAGTTAGTTCAAGAACTTTCAATTGGGCTTCACGAGTAAGTCCTGAAAGTGAACCACTACCAAGGTAAGTAATACGATCATAGTCTAAGTCAGCATAGGCTTGAATTTCATCTTCACGGCTAATGACTTCTTGACCCATCTTGATCATTGTATCAACCCAAGAAGCTTTCTTGTCTTCAGCATTTGTATCAAAAATCAATGCGGCCGTTAAAGTCATACAAGAGAAGCTTCCGGTCATGGCGAATCCCTTATCATTTGAAAGCGCTGGTTGAAGAAGTAAAAGATTAGCATCTTCAGTTTCAGCTTTCTTTGCTAAATGTCCTTCAGGGGCACAAGTGATAGTGATTTGATACAAATTCTTAATGAGTTTTTCAGCTAATTCAACTGTAGCAACACTCTCTGGTGAATTACCACTTCTAGCAAATGATACTAAGATAGTTGGATCTTCACTTCTTAGATTGTCTAAAGGAGCAGATACAATATCAGTTGTGGGAATGCTTTCAAAGACAAAACGCGATGTATCGCCAACACGATTTAAATATGGTCTCAAGGTATCGCCTACATAAGCTGAAGTACCAGCACCAGTGAAGATAACTCTAATCTTTTGATCCGCAAATTTGTCTGTAATTTGTTTTAAAAAGCTATCTATTTCTGATTTCTTATCAGTGTAGTTTTGGAAAGCCTCTTTCCATAAATCTGGTTGTTGTTGAATTTCACGGGTTGTAATTTTAGCACCCATTTTTTCTAGTTCTTGATCTGTTTTAGTAAACATGATATTGAAAATCCCTTCTCTATTTATTTAGTCTAAGAATTGAATGTGAACAACTGCTAATTCTTTAACAGTGAAGTCGACGTGATAGATTCCCTTTTTATCCAAAGTGACATCTAAAACTTCATTTTGCATTTGATTGTTTTCATCACGATATGTAATAGAAACTTGCTTGACACTGCGGTCTTTCAAGAAGAAATTAATTCCATCAACATTATCGATTGACCAATTGCTGACAATCATTTGAGTCTGTGCCTCATCGATAACCATCTTGCAATTGTACATGTTGACTAAGTGTGGAACGCTTAACTGTTCTTCAAAGAAATGCTTTATATCGCCCTCACGAATATCGGTATATTGCGCTTGCCAACCGTATTTTGGAGAGTCGGTCATTGGGAGGATATAAAATTTGTCATCGCTGACAGTTACTGGACCTAAATTGTTCTCAAAGCGATCGTAAGCATGTGAATGTACTTTAACTTGAGATTGGTATTGGATTCTTACGTAATCGCCAGTGTGAGTCAACATAGTAATTCTTGGATCACTGATTCCTGAAATTGTCGTACCATCAAATTGTTCAAAAGACTGTTGTCCCGAACGATTCTTAAGCACTTCGATACTAGTTGCATTGATCAAGTTCAATAAATGACGATTGTTTAATATAACGACTGCATCCCCATCCAAAAGGACAAAGTTACGTGTTAACAATTGAGTAATTTGTTCATCACTCAAGGTATTCAAGAAGTTACCTGTAACAGCAACACATTTATTTTTGATTTCCTGATCAATATAATTTAATGGTTTCGTTGCAATTCCCATTGTGGAAAGTAGCTCTAACCATTGTGTTTGTGATGCTACTAAACCTTCAAGAGTACCCTCTTCGTCAATTTTTGTTTGTGCAACGTCTTGGTTCATCGGTACGATAACGCCGCCACGTTGTTCAATATCGACGCCATGATTGTATAAGAAATCTAAAAATTCTTTGTCATCATCTAGTAAAGCGTCATAACGGTAAGTCGGATTGATCCCGTCCCCCATCATACTGAACATATTTAGCAAAACGCCGTCAGCATGAACTAAACTCGTTGTATCTAATTGAAATTGAGTAAATTTATTTGACTTAGCATAAGGTGAATATAAGAAACTTTCCATTTCTGGATAAATCTTATGTTTGTCGCCAACTTCCGTTCTCGTTGCAACTGTATATTTTTCAAAATCTCTAGCATATTGCTGCGGACTTACCTCGTTGTAAGCAGGCAAATGTGGTCTGGAAACAGCTGGAGTATCTTCGCCACTCATTAAGTCCAAAAGTTTTTGCCAGTCACGTCCCTCAAGAGCGTGCACTTCTGGCCAAGAACTCATTAGTCCTAACGTCGTGGTTGGTGAAACGGCATGAACTTTTTGTTCAATCATATGAGCTACATGGAAAATTTCTTTTCGAGCAACTTGTAAGTAAGCATTACGATAAATATTCTCGCCACCAGTGAACATTTTGTGGACGAATTCCTCACGAGACAGGTCGGTTTGTAAGATGTCGTTGTACTGCTTCATATGATCATCGCAGAAACAACCTAATTTGAAGGGTGCGTTCTTATAATGTCTGAAGTCATCTTCCAGCCATAGTTCATGTGGGTGAATACTTGCCCAGATGGCATAGATATCACTGATATAATCAGCCCAACCACTGTATCCAGGACAAGCCATAGATAAACTAGTAACGCCTTGATAATTGACCATTGGCTTAATATCAAGCTCATGCTTAATTGCAATTCCTCGATCAGAATGATTCATCGTAGTCCATGGATTCAAACTGATTGTTACGCCTAATTCTTTGAGCGGTTGACTTATTTCATCAACATCTTTAATTAATTCTTTGGCTTTATCTAAAGTAATATGAGTATCTGACAATTCTTCTTGATTTAGGAAAAAGGCAACATCTGAAATATGAGCTTTTTTGACAAAATCAATTAATCTCTGTTTCTTTTCAGCAGTATAAACATTTTTGTCAACGGCGAGTCTTAATGTATAACGGTAAGGATTATTCATCCTCATCATCCTCGTCAGATTCTGCATTGATAAAGGCGTTAACATCAACGATTCCGTCTTTGCCTTCCTTCATAATGTCGCTAACTTTAATGTCTTGTCCGATAAACTTTTGATTAGCATAGTTAATAACCATTGGTAGGTTCAAGCCAGAAATAACGTGCATTTCAGGGTAATCTTGTGTCAAATTGACAGCGACGTTACCAGGAGTTCCACCCAATAAATCAACGATCAAGAAGACTGGTTCCTTGCCATAATACTTTTTGATTTCAGTTTCTACCTTAGCCTTTAGAGTTTCAGGACCGTCAGATTTTTGAAGTCCCAAAGCAACTGTTTCAGGTAGTTCACCGATAATTAATTCTGCTGATTTTAAAGTTTCAATTGCCATGTTTCCATGACTCATCAAGATTAATGCCATAATTTAAATCCTCCTAGATTTTACCAAGTACGCCGATTGCTGAAAGTGCAACTGCGAAGATAATAACGATAAAGATAACCTTTGTAGAAGTCATACCCTTCTTACCTAGTAACCAGTAAACAAGACCTACGACTGCAGCTGGAACAAGACGTGGAAGAATCATATCGATGTTGCTTTGAACACTCAATGAAACTTTACCCAAGTGGGCAACTAGTGGAACTTGAATGTTGATCATACTTGCAATCAAAGCACCAACAATGAAGACACCTAGCAATGTAGCAGCATCTGTTAAAGCATTTAGTTGACCTTGCATTTCAGAAACAAGTTTTGTACCTGTCTTGTAAGCAAAGTGAAGTTGTTTCCAACGGAAGACCATGATAGCAATATTTACTGCTAACCATAGGAATAAACCGATTGGGTTACCTTGAGCAGCCATTGTAGCAGCAATAGCACCCATGATAGTTGGAACTAAAGCGGCGAAAAGTGAATCACCGATAGCAGCGAATGGTCCCATAAGACCTGTCTTAATACCGGCAACAGTGTCTAGTGAATCAACACCTTCTTTACCTTCAACGGCCAAGTCGATACCAGTAATAATTGTGTTAAAGAAGTTACTTGTATTAAAGAAGTTACTTGTATTAAAGAAGTTACTTGTATTAAAGAATTGGTTGTGAGTCTTCATAGCTTCTTTTAGCTCTGGAGTACCATCACCATAAATTTTTCTTAGTTGTGGCAAGATTGTGTATAAATAACCTGAACCTTGCATTATTTCGTAGTTCCATCCCATTTGGAAACCGAACAAACTACGCTTATTGATTTGTTTAAAATCTGCTTTAGTTAATTCATATCCGTTATTCTTCTTCATCACCGGAAACCTCCCCATTAGCGTCTTCGATTTCGTCTTCTTCGTCCTCATCGTCAGAACTATTGTTTGAACTTGTGGCTGGAGCAGAATTTAATTTAGCCATTGATTTCTTGTATTCGAGAATGGCAAAAGCACCACCGATTAAAGCAATAGCTAACATTGGTAGAGAATTGAATGTTGTTGTAAAGGCTTTACTTGCAGCACCAAGACCTGTACCAAGTGTTTGGATACTTGTAAATACTGTTGATAGTAGGGCAGTAATTGTAAAACCAAGAATCAAGTATGCAATGTGTTTCTTAACTGGTAAGTAGTGAAGCAAAATAGCAAAACCAACGGCTGGAAGTGTAGCACCGGCTGTTTGTAGACCTGTGTTCAACCATTGTAGATCTCCGTTTAGATATGTAACCATTGTCTTAACAACACCTTGACCTAGAGCCAAAGCTAGGAATACAGGAATACCACGTGATAATGTCCATGGAAGTACACCCATGATTGAATGTCTTTCAATACCCTTGTAGTTGAAGTTTTCAATATCTTTATCAACTTTGTGTTGGAAATAAGTATTAGCAAATCTTGCTAGGATATCAAATGATGTTAACAATGCGGCAACTGGAACACCAATAGCAGCGATAGCTGTAGCAGCTTTCATACCAGTACCGATTGAAAAGGCTGTAGCTAAAACAGTACCTGAGTTAGCATCGATCTTTGAAGCACCACCGAAAGTACCAACACCAAGAACTGTCAATTGAAGAGCGGCACCAATAACTAGTCCGGTCTTCATATCACCCATGATCAAACCAGAAATCATTCCGGCCCAAACGGGTTGACTCAATGATGAGTTCATTTGCAATTCATCATAAATGTTGTACATAGAATATGCCGTTAGAAGCAATATTTGAACAATTGAAAATTCCATTGTTTTTTCCCCCAATTAATGACTATTTTTTGTAATCTTTTAAGATACCTGCGAAGTCTTTGGCATCGTCATTTGGAACCATTTGTGCAGTAATCTTAACCCCTGCATCTAAAATCTTGTGGAATGCATCGTAATCTTCGTCTGTTACATTGATTGATTGTGTTAAGTGTTGTGTATTGTCTTTTTGAGACATGTTACCAACATTGATAGTGTCGAACTTAACCCCTTCTTCAATCATTTGTACTAATGTTTCTGGTTTCTTAACAACAAGGAACACTCTTTGTGATTCATACTTGCCGGCTAAGATATTTGCTGAAGATTTCTTTGTTCCTAAAATACTGAGGTTAACCCCGGCTGGTTTAGCTAATTTAAGGGCAGTCTTTTGAATGTCATTCTTTATAATATCGTTATCAACTACCATGATTCTTGAAGCTTGTAATTTAGTTGTCCATAAATTAGCAACTTGTCCGTGAATTAATCTTTCATCGATTCTTACTGCAATAATACCCATATCTTTATACCTCCAAATATTAACTACTCTTCCTTAGGATTTGTTACTGATATCGTGTCTGATGTGATATGCAAATTGATCACTTCGTGCAACACTCAAAGTAAACTCAATAATTTGATTGTGCGGATTATACGTTTGTCGTCTGAGATTCAAGCACGGCGTACCTTCTTTGATTTTCAAATATTTACTATCATTTGCACTAGTAATGCCGGCTAGAAAATATTCATCAGCGTAGTACACCTGTTCATTAAATTCTTCTGCGAAAACTGAATACAATGAGCGATTGGATAACATCGATTCAGTCAATAAACTGAAGTGTTCAGCCGGTAAGTAAGTTCTTTCCAACATCACCGGAATCCCGTCGGCAAATCGAAGTCGCTTTAACTTAATGATTTGACTGCCCACTTCAGTTTCCAAATTCTTAGCGAAGTATGCATTAGCCTCCTTCCTCTCAAAACTAAGAATTTTGGTTTGTGGTTTTTTCCCCAGTGAAATCATCTGCTTATTGAAACTATAACTACTATTCAAATCACTATTCAGATCAACTCTATTAACAAAAGTGCCTTTACCATGAACCCGACGAATCATCCCAGTAACTTCCAACTCCATCAGAGCGGCTCTGACTGTTGTCCTAGATAATTCATATTTTTCAGCTAATTCCCTTTCGGAGGGCAATTTAGCATTGGCTGGTAAAGTCTGAATGTAATTAGTCAGCAAGTTGATTAACTGTTCTTGAAGAGTAATTTTCATACGAATCCAATCCTTTCTGGTATCAACCACAAGACCATTGTATACGGTTACAATTTATAAAACAATAACTGGGATAGACCAATCAAAAGGTGGTTTATCTTGGAAAATCAGCGGTATCAATGGTTTTTGTGGTGAAAAAATAAAGTGGTACTTTTTTTGGTACCACTTTCATAAGATACCACTGGTAAAACTGGTCTGACCAATTTTTCATATGTATATGCATTCTTTCATAATGTAATCAATAACGACTGAACTAACTGTAATGATAGGAATACAAAAAAATAACGTAGCGTTATGGCTGCGTTATTCGATTCAAAATATTCTATTATATTAACTATTTTTTCACAATTATTCAGAAACTCGTTCAGCTAATTTGCTTTTAATGAAATCAGCTGAATATTGCAATTTATCCAATTCTTCCTGTGGCAAGTCCAACTGAACTTGTTTGATAACACCTTTTCTTCCAATAATAGCTGGATATGACAAGTAAGTTCCATATTCTTCACGATAATTGGAAACTGGCAATTCGATATGAGCATCATTCAAAACAGCCAAGGTCAATTCCACAGCTGCAGTCGAAATACCATAATTAGTATATTTCTTCCCACTAAAGACTGTGAAACCGCCCATTCTGATATCTTCATTCAACTTATCAAGATCAAGACCATCTTCTTGAGCCCAATCTTTAATAGAACGATCCATTACTTTAACGGTGGACCAAGCTGTAAATTGTGAATTACCGTGTTCACCTAAGTTGTAGCCTTCAACCGATCTAGGATCAACGTCTAAAGCTGCTCCAACTGCACGTTTCATTCGAGCTGAGTCCAACAAAGTGCCAGTTCCCATAACTTGATTCTTAGGTAAACCAGTAATCTTTTGATAAATTGAAACCATAACATCATTAGGATTACTAATAACAACAATGCAGCCATGGAACTTTGTTTGATGGATTTTTTTAGCCACGTCGGTTACAGCATTACTAGTGAATTCCAATTCAGCAAAACGATCTGGCTCCACTCGGTCTTGCAATTTAATATTGCCTACAGCCGAGATGATTACATCTGTATCATCTAATTGAGAGTAGTCATTCACGAAAATATTAGTATGGAACGGCAAATTAGCCATCGCATCTTCAAAATCCAACGCATCGGATTTTACTTTCTTTTCATTTTTATCAATCAAAACTAAATCATCGACGAAACCACTAGCAACGATATAATGCGCACAGGCGGCTCCTACATTACCTGTTCCGATGATTGCTACTTTTCTAGTCATAAAATCAGCCTCTCAATCTATTAAAGAATTTCTGTTTGTGACTGCCATTATACTCTAATTTCATTAAAATAAAGTTAATAATATAAAATAATTAAATTTTGGCATAAAAAAAGCCACTCTCTTTCGAGAATGACTAAATTAAGAAACTTATTTAAGATTTTTCTTGATGTAATCAGCTGAATATTGCAACTTATCTAATTCTTCTTGTGGTAAATCTAATTGTAATTGTTTCAAAATACCTTCACGTCCTACAATTGCTGGATATGATAAGTAAACTCCGTATTCTTCACGGAAGTTAGATACTGGCAATTCAATTCGAGCATCATTCAAGATGGCCAAAGACAATCTGACAGCAGCCGTTGAAATACCGTAATTAGTGTAGCCTTTACCATCAAAGACCGTAAAGCCACCCATACGAACATCTTCATTGATCTTATCTAAGTCAAGACCATCTTCTTTAGCAAGCTTCAAAATTGGTTGATCCATTACTTTAACAGTTGACCAAGCGGTAAATTGAGAATTACCGTGTTCGCCTAAGTTATAGCCAGAAACCGATCTTGGGTCGACTTTGAAAGCTTTACCGACGGCACGCTTCATACGAGCTGAATCTAGCAAAGTACCAGTTCCGATAACGCGTTCCTTAGGGAAGCCCAGCACTTGTTGATACAACGAGGTCATAACATCGTTAGGGTTACTAATTACGACCATAATGCCGTGAAATTTAGTTTGTTTGATTTTAGCAGCGACTTCTTTGACATCGTCACCAGTTGGTTTCAATTCACCGAAACGGTTAGGATGATCGCCACCAATCAACTTAATGTGACCTACAGCTGAAATAATTACATCTGCATCGTCTAATTGTGAATAGTCATTTACAAAAATATTAGTGTGGTAAGGAAGATTTGCCATCGCATCTTCAAAATCCAAGGCGTCAGCTTTGACCTTCTTTTCGTTTTTGTCGATCAAAACTAAATCATCCACAAAACCACTAGCAACGATATAGTGAGCACAGGCTGCTCCGACGTTACCCATTCCAATGATTCCAATTTTTCTTGTCATAAAAAACATTCCTCACAGTCAATATTTTAATAATGTTTACACTTTCATTATAACCATTCTTAAAAACCGTTTTGATTAGAAAAAAGGCCACTTTCTTAGAAGAAAATGGCCTTTGAAAAACTATTTTTTATTTTCGTAATAGTGCATCTTGCTCTTAATGATTCTTTCGCAAAGATCAGCGTATGAAATTCCCGCTGCTTCTGCTTCTCTTGGCATCAATGACAATGGTGTCATACCTGGCAAAGTGTTAGCTTCCATGACATACAATTGACCATCACGTAATAAGAAGTCAACACGGCCATAGTTGCTCATCCCTAGAGCTTCGAAAGTCTTCTTAGTCAAAGCTTGCATCTTACTGTGTGTTTCATCATCCAAGTTATTTGGTGGTGTGATGAAGTGTGTCACATTGTTTTCTTGGAATTTGTGTTGGAAATCATACCAACCTGTATCAACTGTGATTTCAACAGCTGGTAGAACTAAACCATCAACGATAGCAACTGAGAATTCACGACCTTGAATGTATTCTTCAATCAAGACTTCGGTATCGAATCTCAAAGCATCAGCAACTGATTCTCTTAATTCAGTCGCATTTTTAACGATGTGTGTACCGACACTTGAACCACCATTGGAAGGTTTAACGACCATTGGATAGTTAAATGGAATATCTTCTGACAAAATCTTAGCAGTCTTAGTAGTTACATACTTGGCTGTGGGAATATTATCTTGAACAAAAATTTCTTTAGAATATTTCTTATCCATAGCTAGACCAGAAGCTAAAGTACCACTTCCAGTGTATCTAATATCAAAAACATCGAAAACAGCTTGCATTTTACCATTTTCTCCATCTTCACCGTGAAGTCCCATGTAGACAATATCGGCGTGTTGACAAATCTTCAAGACATTTCTACCTAGAAGACCGCGAGTTCCATCGGTACGAAGTGCATTGATCTTTTCATCAGTTAAGACTTCATCATCAATGATCAATTTACTTTCACTTTCTGGTTCAGTCGTGAAAAGATCATCAATCTTATCTTCTTCAATATCCTTACCTAAAAATGAATCAACGTATGCGACTTCATAACCTTTGCTACGTAGTGCGTTGGTGATTTTAACTCCGGAAGATAAAGAAACATTTCTTTCTGTACTTCTTCCGCCTGAAAGAACGACAATTTTCATTGTGTTTCACCTAATCCTTATACATTTATTTAAGCGTAATCCTAGAACCTACAGAATAGCACAATTTATTTTAAAAAACCATTTCAAAATACAAGTTTTTAAAAAATTTAGTCATCTTCTCGAATTTTTCACATATATCTGGTTTAATTGGGATTAAGGAGGACTTTTACTGTGAAAAAGTTAAACATTATTTTATTGAGTTTAGTATCTGTAATTACTTTGGGAATCTTCACTGCCCAGAGTGTTAAGGCTGATAGTTTGAGTGATCAACCGGTAATGACTTTGGGAACATCTTTAACGAGCGACCAACGTCAAGGTACTATCAACGCTTTATCTTCACAGATCAGCGACAGTAATTACAAAACAATCACTGTCAATGGCGATACTTTAGTTAAATACTTAAATCCAAGTGGTAGTACTTTTACTAGTAGTTCAGGCGTTTGGTCTTCAGCCTTGATTCAAAAAACTTCATCTGGCTCTGGTATCAACGTCAAAATTGTCGACTACAATGGTAAAAACAACATTACTACTATTACCGCCGACCAATATCGTAACGCCGCAGTTACTGCCGGTATCAGTGATGCCAACATCTACGTAACTTCAGCTACTCCAATCGATGGTTCTGGTGCCCTAGCTGGTATTTATGCCGCTTATGCCAACAGTGGTGATAACTTAAATCAAAGCCAAGTTAATGCCGCTCAAAAAGAAATGAACGTTCTAAGTGGTATTACTGATGCTAACAAAGGAACCGACGGATATTCCGATAAACAATTAAACAATGCTGTTGCTGGAATCAAATCCGATATGGCTCAAAAAGGCGACAACATCACGGTCAACCAAATTACTACGATCGTAAATAACAACTTGCAAAAGAATAATCTTCAAAACATCATCAATGACAATCAAAAACAACAAATCATCAACTTGATGGTTCAAATTAGAAACTCTGGTGCTTTGAAAAATTCTAACTTTAAAGAGCAAGCTTCTAAATTAAGTAGCGACATCATGAGCAAAGCAAAAAATATTTTCAACAATCTCAATACTGAAGAAAATCGTAATTTCCTACAAAGAATCTGGGATAGCATCGTTTCCTTCTTTAGTGGTTTGTTCAATTAGTCTAAAACGACACAACACTCTCACAATAATTAGTGAAGGTGTTGTTTTTTTTAGCCTCTACCATATATAATCAAGTTAATATCATCTTATTAAAATGAGAGATAGATCAATATCTAAATAACTAGGAGGAATGACTACATGAAAGACGAAACTGTCTTTGATTCTACTTCATCCGAAAATTCCGATTCGGATCATGTCCCGATACAAAGCTCTACAAAAACTTGGCAATTAACCAGTGAACAACTGGCTTCAAAATACCAAACGGATTTGGAGAAAGGTTTAACTAGTGCCGAAGTCAAGCGGCGCCTAGATCGTGATGGTAAAAACGAGCTAGAAACCAAGAAAACTTCCAAATTCATCCAATTCATTAAGCAGTTCAACAACAGTATCATCTATATTTTAGCTGCAGCTGCTATTATGACTTTCTTAATGCATCGTTATTCTGATTCAATCGTTATTGGATTAGTAATTATCGCTAATGCCATTATTGGATATGTCCAGGAAAGACAGGCTGGTAACGCTCTAGAAAAGATTCGTGAACTATTAGTTTCTAAAAACTTCATCTTCCGTGATGATGAAAAACTAGAAATCGATGCTCGTGACTTAGTTGTTGGTGACTTAGTTAACCTAGAAGCCGGAGATGCTGTCCCTGCTGATATGCGTTTGATTTCTGCTGATAACTTGAGCGTTCAAGAATCTGTTTTGACTGGTGAAACTAATCCCGTCGAGAAAATCGAAGAAGCCATCCCTGATGACAAACTTCCTTTAGCCGAAAGAAAGAACATGGTTTACGCTTCAACTGCTGTTACTAAGGGTTCTGGACTCGGAATCGTTGTTGCTACAGCCGGCGATACTGAAATTGGTCAAATCCAAGATTCAGTGGAAAATGTTAAAGAAAAACCAACTCCATTGATGCAAAACTTGAACTCATTAGGTTTTGGCTTATCCGTTGCTATCGTGATTGCGGCGGTAATCCTATTTATTATTGGTTACTTTATCGATACTTATACCCTACCTACTTTGTTAATCTCTGTAATTACCATGGTCGTAGGTTCAATGCCTGAAGGATTACCTGCTAGTACCTCAGTTGTTTTAGCTATGGGTACTCGTAAAATGACTAAACGTAACGTTATCGTTAAATCCTTACCTGCAGTTGAAACTTTGGGTGCCGTTGATATCGTTAATACTGATAAAACAGGTACTTTGACTAAAAACGAAATGACTGTTCAAAAAGTTGTTACACCAAATCACGTCTTCGATGTTACTGGTGTCGGTTATGACGCTGACGGTGGTGTCGATTTCGCTGGTGACTTAAAACTCGGTGGTCAAACTTACGATTGGCAAAAAGATGAACACATGAGAAAACTAGTTCACATTGCCGGTCAAACAACCGATGCTCAATTGCATTTTGAAAATAATCGCTGGGAATTAAACGGTGAACCAACTGATGGTGCCTTAACGACGCTTTATCGTAAAATGACTGGTGAAGATCCTGAAGTTGACGAAATCGACTCCCTACCATTTGACTCAGCCTTTAGATTCTCCGCTCGTTTGGCAGACTTTGAAGGAAATAGAGTTTTGATGGTCAAAGGTTCTCCTTCAACTATCATGAACCTTTCTAAATCAGATACCGATAAGGATTATTGGAACGACCAAATGAAGAATTTAGCTTCTGATGGTTTGCGAGTAGTCGCTTTGGCTTATCAAATCGTTGATGATAACTTAGAAGAAATCGACAAAGATAAAATTGGAGATTTAAACTTAGTTGGTTTAGTAGGTATCATCGACCCACCTCGTGAGGAAGCTCGAAAATCAATTCATGAACTACGTATGGCTGGTATCAAGGTCAAAATGATTACTGGTGACCACCCTGATACAGCGATGGCAATTGCTAACAAATTAGACTTGGACTCAGTTGTCCGGGCTATTACAGGTCCTGAAATCGATGCTATGTCTGATGATGAATTGACTGCTAAAATCGATAATTACAACGTTTTTGCTAGAACTACACCAGCTAACAAATTAAGAATCGTCCGCGCTCAACAAGCTAATGGACACGTCGTTTCAATGACCGGTGATGGTGTCAACGATGCACCAGCTTTGAAACAAGCTGACATCGGTGTGGCTATGGGTATCAAAGGTACCGAAGTTGCTAAAGAATCTGCCAATATGGTTCTAGCCGATGATGATTTTGCTGATATCGTAGTGGCTGTTCGTGAAGGTCGACACGTCTTCGATAATATTCGTAAGACAATTCGTTTCCTATTACCTACTAGTTTTGCTGAAGGTTTAATCGTGGTAATCAGCATCTTGCTCGGTCAAGACTTGCCACTTTATCCTGCTCAATTGCTTTGGATCAACATGGTTTCTGCCTTGACGATCCAATTTGCCTTTATTTTCGAACCACCAGAATCTGGAATCATGGCTCGTGGTCCTAGAAATGTTAAAGCTGGTCTGCTGACGAAATTAGATACCTTTGAAATCGTTTACGTTTCGGCGTTGATCTCTGGACTAGGAATTTGGGCTTTTGATATGCTAACTCGCCAAGGATTACCTGAAGTTGTCGGTAGTACGATGGCACTTAACATCATTATCTTCGGTAAAATTTTCTATCTCTTTAATCTAAGAAATAATTATCCAGTTATTTCCAAATACTTCTTCCAAAACAAGATGGCCTTTTACATCATTGGAATATTGATCTTGTTACAAATGGGAATTATTTATCTACCATTCATGCAAGACATCTTCCACACAACTAATATCAACTTCTGGTATGGTTGGGGAATTCCAATTATCGCTGGATTTATCGTTCTGATTGTTACTGAAATCGGTAAGTTTATCCGTGTACGTATTTTAAGAAAAGCTTAGTTCTATTTCAATTAACCAAAATAAATAGCCTTGTTAGATTGTAAAACTACATTCTAACAAGGCTATTTTTACATTTTATCCATAGTTTCGTTCAGCAACTCATCAACTCGGTTGTTTCCAACGTTAGTCGCATGTCCCTTAGTCCACTCAAAAGTTTTTTTCGGAACAGTTGGCAATAATTTATCTAGTTGTTTCCACAATTCAACATTTGCTAATGCACTGCCATCAGCCTTTTTGAAGCCTCTTTTTTTCCAACCATTTAACCAATTTTTAGTAATAGCATTTAGAACATATTGAGAATCTAAGACAAATATCGCATTTTGTTGGTTGATTTTAAGCTCATTTAATCGAATAATACTCTGAATTAGGGCCATTATCTCCATGCGGTTATTAGTTGCGCCTAACTCACCTGCGGTTCCTTCATATGTCTGGCCGTTATTACTGATATGATAAGCCCAAGCAGCTTTATCATCAGTTTTTACGTGACCACCTTTAACATTACCGTGATTTCGTGATCCGCCATCGGTGTAGATCACCACGTCAAAATCATCAATGTTCGATGCTTTAGTTACTTTTTTAGGAGAACTCTTCTTACTATTGTAGGAATCTGTTCCTGTTAAAAATTTTTCTGCTTCTGCTCGACTCGTGAAACTTTTGTATCTAGCGTTGGCAAATCCATCGACTTGTTTCTTGCATTCAGGCCACGTTAAATAGATACCTGGCTTTTTTCCTTTTCTTACTGCATAATATTTTTGCAATTGTCATACCTCATTTGGTTAAAATTTCTCAATAATAATTATATAATAATGTCTTGTTGGGGTGAATTTATGAAAAAGGGACAATGGCCGATACTCTACATTCACGGATTTCGTGGTGGAGACTATACGACACAAAAAATGATTGAATCAGCTTTGAAATGTAACGGTAAAAAATCAGACCAGTTTCTCAAAGCTATTATTAACTGGCGTGGCAAAGTTACATATGAGGGAACTTGGACTGACGATGAACATCCAATTGTGCAAGTCGTCTTCCAAAACAAATGGGTTGGCAGTAACCAAATGGAATATTGGTTAGTGAAACTCTTATTTGACTTACGTTTAAAACACGAATTTACTACATATGACGCCATCGGACACTCACTTGGAGCGGTCGCCTTAGTTCTAGTCAATCTAAGGGAAAAGATGCGTCCTTATATGCCACGACTCAAAAAATTAGTGCTCATCGCAGGACCTTTCAACGGAATTCTTGGACTAGGTGATCTTCCCAACGTCAACCGAGTTCGTCCTAATGGTCGTCCTGCTTTTATGAGCCCTACATATTTTAGAATATTTATGAATAAAAACAATATTTCAGATGACCTACGAGTTTTAAATATTTTTGGAAACGTTGGTGACCATTCAAATAGTGATAAATATATTTCGGTTACCTCAGCTAAATCCATCTCATATATTCTCAAACCTCGAGTAAAAGAATATAACGAATATTTAATTAAAGGTACTAATGCAGAACATTCAATGCTTCACGATGATTCTGAAATTTTAAATACGGTCAACGGTTTCATTTACTATAATCCGTTATCGTAACGTTATATAATGACATTGCGCCGTTTAGTTTTTAGGAGATTTGGAGGGGATTTCTATCAAAGCTTGGGAGCTATTTAGACTAGATATAAAGAGGACTTTGCACTCAAAACCCGCCACTTTACTAATGTTGGCTATGATTATTTTGCCATGTTTGTATTGCTGGTTTAATGTTTGGGCGTTATGGGACCCATATTCCAACACCAGTGGACTAAAAGTTGCTGTTTATTCCGATGATCAAGCCGTCAAAGTTGAGGGGCAAAAGATTGAAATCGGTGATCAATTGATCGACAACTTGAAAAAGAACCACAAATTAGGTTGGACTTTCGTTGACTCTAAGAAAGAACTCGACCAAGGTGTTAAAGATGGTTCTTATTACGCTGGTATTTATGTACCTAAAAAGTTCTCACGTGACATCATCAGTTTCTTGTCAGGACACATTAAGAAGCCTACTTTAGTCTTCTCGGTCAACCAGAAAATCAATGCGATTGCCCCGAAATTGACAGAAACCGGGGCGACGACTTTACAAACGACTATTTCCAGTGAATTCATGGGGACGATTAGTAAAACTATTACGAAAGTTCTGAATAAATCTGGAGTCGACATTCAACACAATTTACCAATGTTGCGGCGTCTGTCTTCCTTATTAGTCACAACCGACGATAACTTGCCGGAACTGCAAAATATCATGGACAAAGTTCAATACGCCAATACCATGGTGCCAAATTTAAATAATAAGCTACAACAAGTCAACGACATGTATGGCTATTTGCCACTGCTCAATCAGGATGCGCAAAAACTAACCAATATCAACAACATTTTGCCTTTAGCTGATGCTGGTGGTACGGCTGCCAAAGACTTGCAAACTAAAATCCCTGAAATCCAAAGTGCCGGTTCTCAAATCAATGAGATTGATGGTGACTTTGGTCAAATTTCTAAATTAATGGATACTAGTATCACTCAAGTCGAAAATGGTATTCAAGTTGTTAACAAAGTTCAAAACGTCATCCCTGATATTCAACAACTCGGAGAAGATGCTCAAAATGCTACTAACAAAGTTAACAATGAATTAATTCCAAAGATTCAAAAAGCTTTACCTGTTATCAAATCAACTGTCGATACTGGTTTATCCATGGTTTACAACATTGCTAAACAAATCAGCAATTCCTTGGAAAACGCCAATACTTTGATTGACAAGATCAAAAACGATCCAACTAACGAACAATTAAAAGAACAACTCAAGACCGTCTTGGAAAACGTTGCTAGTGATGCTACACAATTAGCTCAAGTTAGTCGTCAAATAGCTTCATCATTGAGTGACTTACAAGACTTATTCAACCGCTTAGCTCAAGACTTAGGCCACGATCAAATTACTATTTTTGACAAACCTATCAAACACCTAAATGACTTGGCTGCCTTAAACGAAACCCTAGCTGACAAAGCTAATGATATCGTCAACAACTATCAAGATCTCGATACAACTCAACTACAAAACAAGCTTTCTGAATTACAATCACAATCCGACAAGATTGCTAGTGGTGTCGCTGAAATCAAAGATCTCAATATTACCGATAGTGTTTCTGATACCATTACCAATATCAGTACTTTCCTAAAGGATGCCGGTTCGACGCTTAGTGATGTCAACAACAATATCATCCCCGCTATCCCTGGACTTTTGAACAATACTCAAGGCGTTTTGAAAACAGCTTTGGCTTATCTTCAAAAATACCAAAAACAATTGCCAGCTGTTGGTAATGAAATTCATGATGCCAACCAATTGTTAAACGGTAACATGGGAAATATTGTAACTGGTATTAATTTAGCCAATGATTTTTATAATAATGACTATCCAACTTTGAAGAAGAAACTTGCTACGGCTACCTTCTTCGTGCAATATCAATTGCCACAAATTGAAAATGAATTAACAACTACTTTGAATCTGGTCAACTCCAAGACTCCCGAATTAGAAAAAGCCTTATCTACTGCTAGTGACTTTGCTCAAAACGATTGGCCACAGTTGAAGAAAGACGTTCATCATTCAGCTACCCTACTCAAGAAGGGCGAAAAAGACGTCGATTTGGGTGCCATTATCAAGTTAATGAAGTCTGACGCCGAAAAGGAATCTGACTTCTTCGCTAACCCAGTTAAGTTGAAACAAGATAACCTTTACGATGTACCTAACTACGGTTCTGCCAGTGCGCCATTCTACTTAGCCTTGTGTATTTGGGTTGGTGCCTTGTTGCTATCCAGTGTCTTCACAGTTCACTTCAAATTGAATGATCGTCAGAAGTACCGTTATAGTTTCAAACAAAGATTCAATGGTCGTTATTTGACCTTCGGATTTTTAAATCAACTACAAGCCATCTCAGCTGCTCTTGGTAATATTTTCATCTTGCATGCTTACACGAAACAAAAGATCTGGCTAATATTATTCTGTATGTTAGTAAGTTTCGTCTTCATTTCAATTCTTTACTCGCTGGTCCAAATGTTTGGAACAGTTGGTAAAGGATTAGGTATTATCATTCTGGTGCTATCAATCTCTGGTGCCGGTGGTAACTTCCCCGTTGTCCTTTCCGATGGATTCTTCAGAGTTATCAACCCATACTTACCATTTACCTATGCGGTCAACCTGATTCGTGAAGCCGTCGGTGGAATTTATTGGCCTAACGCCACAAAAGATATTATTATATTGTTGGCATTCGGAATTGGTTTCTACTTGTTAGGTCTTCTAACGACAGAGAAATTAAAACCATTCATGCACAAACTTCACAAGAGTGCCAAGAAGAGTATGATCATCGAATAATTTTGATTAGAGGGAAATAAATGTCAGATATAAAAATGAAATCCTATCGACCTTTCATTACGAAAAGTTTCTTCTGGGATTTTCCAACACATTTCAATCTTAAAGAAGTCAGTCACTTTCTCGGCTTAGAAATCGATCCAACGACTAAGTATATTTCCGATAGCGCCAAAACTATCATGCGTAATGATGGAATCTACTGGTTGTTACAAAGAAAGCATACTGAAAAAATCAGTGCTTTGATTTCTCTAAGCGATTTAGATTTGGACAATCAAAAAGCTGCCTTAATGGTTACTTTTAAAGATGTCACAGACGCTGAAAAGTCAGAAATTGCTCAAAGACTGTTAGTATTTTTGAAAGAACAAATTTCTCTTAAAACTATTGAAATCAATCAATTAGATCGTATTGTTCAAGAAAACTTCACAAATAATGGATATAATGTAACAAATAATACATTAAAGAGGAGTTAACATATATGTACGGATATGGTTACGGTTTTGGTCCCAGCTATTTGTTGATAATTATTGGTTTAGTTATCAGCTTGTGGGCATCATGGTACGTCAATCATAATTTCAAAAAATATGATCAGTTCACCAGTCATCACGGAATCAGTGGTGCTGATGCCGCAAGGTTCATTTTGGATAATGCTGGGTTACAAAATATTCAAATCAACAAAGTCAGTGGTAATTTGACCGATAATTACAATCCTGGCAATAAAACTTTAAACCTTTCTGAATCAACTTATGATTCTACTTCGGTTGCCGCGATTGGGGTTGCTGCGCACGAATGTGGACATGCGATTCAAGATCAAACTAGCTACGTGCCTATGCGTGTGAGAGCTGCCTTAGTTCCCGCCGTTAATCTTGGTTCTAATGCTTCAATTCCTTTGATCATCGTTGGTGCCTTGTTAGGTATGAATCACACTTTGATCACAATCGGTATTTGGTTATTCGCCTTAGTTGTTTTATTCCAAGTAGTTACCTTGCCAGTTGAATTCAATGCTTCTGGTCGTGCTATTAAAATTTTGAGTTCAGGTGAAATGCTCGACAGTGACGAAGTTCCTATGGTTAAAAAAGTTCTTTTCTCAGCTGCTTTAACTTATGTCGCCGCTGCTATTTCAACTGCTCTACAACTACTACGTTTAATTATTATCTTCGGTGATAACCGTAATTAAAATAAATTAACATTTATGAGGAATCATGATTCGAGAGAATTGTGGTTCCTCATTTTGTTTTCACTTGATAGAATCAAAATGAAAGCGGTGTTATACTAACCTTAGGATTTAATGCATGCTCGAATTATTCCTAGCCTCCTTTTTATGAGATATAACGCATGGCTAACTAAAAATTCTACATACACAACGTCCTAGTTGAGCTTATTCAATGTATGTCAAATAATGAAGGAGTGACTTCTGATGATCTATTCGTATTTGAAATTAGGCCCCAGAGATGGAGTAATGTTGATTTCGGTTATCATTATGTTAGTTTTAACACTGATTTTTAAATGGTCGGTATGGGAATTCACATTCTCTGTTGTTGCAGTCATAATTGCCTTTTTAGCAGGAAGAATGAAACCAGATGATAAGAAAGTACTTGCTTTCTTGAAAAAATAGCTTGAATTCTTATTATCAAAAAAGCCTATTACTGGGCTTTTTTTATTTTGCTTAAGAACTCTAAAAATTAGATTTTATGAGCATTTTGAAGTAAACTTTCTATTAAGAATAATAGAGGGGAATTTATTTTATGATTGATATTTGGATCATTTGGCTAATTCTCATTATCTTAATAGTCAATACAATTTCAGCGCTGATTACTGTCTTCCACAGGCCTCGTAATATCGTTACTACCTGGGCTTGGATTTTAGTTCTCGTGTTATTACCAATTGTCGGATTCCTTATATACGCTTTCTTGGGTCGTGGGATTGCTCAAGAAAAGATCTTTAATATTAGCCGACAAGAACATTACAGTTTAAGCCAACTAAAGAAAATGGCCATAGCTGCTCAAAAACGTCCTCAAAACGCCTCTCGTTACGATGAGACGCGTTATGCCGACCATATAATAAGATTCTTCAATGAGACCGAAGAAGCGCCACTGACGCGTCACAATGAGATTGAACTCTTCTTCGATGGACAAGAAAAATTCAAAAGCATGTTTGAAGATATCAAAAAAGCCAAAGAAACTGTTCACGTGGAATACTACGCTTTTATCAAGAGTAATATCGGTGACCAGTTCTTAGACTTATTAACCCAAAAAGCTAAAGAAGGTCTCGAAGTCAGAATTCTCTATGATCCATGGGGTTCTGGTGGAACTAAACCTAAATACTTCAAGAAATTTCAAGCTGCTGGTGGTGAGGTTTTACCTTTTATCACTTCTAAAAACGTGATTGCTAAAACCCGTTTGAATTATCACTTGCACAGAAAAATCGTTGTTATCGATGGTACAACCGGTTGGATCGGTGGATTCAATGTTGGTGACCAATACGTCAACACTACTGAGAAATTCGGTTATTGGCGTGACACCCATTCAAGAATCTTCGGTGCCGCTACGTTGTTGTTACAAGAAAGATTCTTTCGTGACTGGAATGCTTCTCTAGACCGCAACGCCGAACCGTTGGAATTTTTGGAAAAATACTTCCCATCTGACAAATTCAATACCGATGCTAACCTACCTATCCAAATAATTTCTGACGGACCAGATAACCGTGAGGAAATCCTAAAAGATGGTTTCATCGATATGATTGTCAGTGCTAAAAAGAGTGTCTGGATTCAATCGCCTTATTTAGTCCCTGACGATGCCATGTTCACTGCTCTAACGATTGCCGCAAGATCTGGAGTCGACGTCAGGATCATGATTCCTTGTATGCCAGACCACCCATTTATCTATCGAGCAACACAATATTATGCTAATTTACTAACGACTTACGGAATTAAAATTTATAGTTATCAAAAAGGTTTCTTACATGCCAAAACATCTGTCTTTGATGATAAAATATGTTCTGTAGGTTCAATGAACCACGACTTCAGAAGTTACTCATTGAACTTCGAAGCTAACGCCTTTATTTACGACGCCAAAGTCGCACACCAAATTACTCGTTCCATCAAAAAAGATATGGATGACTCAATTCTTTTGACGCCAGAAATCATCAAGGAACAAGGTATGTGGCTTCACTTTAAACAAAGATTTTCACGACTCTTATCACCAATTCTGTAGAGAATATCACAAAAGAGGACCAAGTCTAACTTGGCCCTCTTATTTTTGAGAATTCTATTTTTTATCAGATCTAAATTCTTCTTTAACTTTGATAGTTGGAGATATAGATTGGGTTTGCTTTTCAGCATCTGTTAATGGTGCTTTCAAATGTGCAGTTCTTTCTTTATCAGTATTATCCATCTTGTTATCTCCCTTCTGCTATTTTTACTTATCTTGGAGCCATTATATCAAAGAGAATTTTTCTATAACAATATTATAGACATCATCTATTAAGAAAGGATAAATTTAATGACTTACTTTATCGTAGTTTTAATTGCCTTATTTGGAGCTTTGATGCGGACTGTTTTTGGATTCGGTGAAGCTCTAGTTACCATGCCGTTACTAGCTTTGATAGCCTTTGACTTACAAACTTCAACTGCCTTGATTGGAGCTTTAGGTTTGATCGTAGCAGTTCCGGTAGCTTTGAAATATCGCCAACACATCGATTTAGCAACCCTTAAGCGACTAGTTATTGGTTCAATTTTGGGGATTCCTGTTGGTATTTTGATTATCAAGCTCGGTTCTCCACAAATCATCATGAAAGTATTAGGAAGTTTTATCGTAATTTATGGCGTATACAATCTCTATGCCTTAAAACATCAAAAAACTTCTAATTTGAAAATTAGTGACAAATACGACTATCTAGCTGGAATCGTTTCGGGAATTTTGGGTGCCTCATTTAACAGTCACGGTGTTCCCATCGTCGTCTACGGTACAGCCAAAAAATGGGACGCCGACAAGTTACGCGGTATCCTACAAGGGCATTTCGTCTGTGTCGGTAGTTTGGTCGTTTTGAGTCAAGTGGCCTCTGGTATGTGGAATATTGAAGTTATCAAGTTACTTGCAATGATCATCCCTTTATTGTTAATCGTGATACCTCTAGGAAATTGGATCAATTCAAAAATCGACAGCCAGCATTTTACTAAGTACGTTTACATGGTCTTGATTATCTTTGGATTAATTTTATTGCTAAAACGTTGATTTTTTGTAGTTAGAAATTTCTCTTTACGATATACTTACTGCACAATTTATTGTAAAAGGGGAAAATTATGAACGAAACTGGAAGAACTGTACCAAATGAAATCAAGGGTTGGAACTGGGGAGCCTTTATGTTTAATTTTATCTGGGGAATTGGCAACAAAACCTATTTACCACTACTCTGCTTGATTCCAATTTTTAATATTTTTTGGATCTTCGTCGTTGGATTCAAGGGCAACACTTGGGCTTGGCAAAAAGGTAACTACAGCGATGTGGAAACTTTTAAAGCTGTTCAGGCAACATGGAATCGTGCCGGAATATTCCAATTTGCCCTTGTCATATTAGTAGTACTTCTTTACTTCTTCATCTTTGCGGCAATGATCGGTTCATTTTTATCTGATTATTAACAAAAAGGACTTTACCAGAATTTGTCTTACACTCTAGTAAAGTCCTTTTTAATAGAATAAATCCTATTCATATATTCGATTAACGACTCTTTGATGGTATAAATCGTTTCCTTGTCCCCAAAAAATAAAACTTAGTGAAACGTATACGACTGCCAAAATAACATTTAAAACATCAAATTTCATATAGTCAGTTAACATTAAACTAATTATAAAAATAATTGAAATTACTGGTTCGACAGCTCCCAACCAAACGTGTGAATTATTTGCTAAAACATATTTCTCAAGGATCAGAGACGTAATCGAACCTATAACAAAAATAATACCCATAATAATTACACCCCCATAATTAATCAGCGTATATTATCGTATCACAATTATTTTTCTGAAATAATCGCAAAAGCTTATGAAAACGTATCCAAGAGAAAATATACCCTTTTTCTGTCAACATATTAGATAATTGATTTCTGGGGGAAATTACTTTGTACACACAAATCGATATTTACGAACTACTAAAATTACTTACTAAAAAACTCGGACCACAAAATTGGTGGCCAGCTGAAAAGACCGAGGAAATGCTTTCGGGAATGATTTTGATCCAAAATACTAACTCAAAAAACGTCGCTAAATCTTTAAATAATCTCAAAAAAGCAACCGACTTTGAAGCTGATAAAATTTTGCAGTTATCTGCTGCTGACTTAGAACAACTGATCCAACCTAGTGGTTTCTTCCACAACAAAGCTATCTACTTACGTTCACTCTTAACAGCCTACGTGAATGATTTCGATGAATGGGAAAAACTCCCAACAAATCTTCTACGCAAAAGATTATTAGCTCTCAAAGGCATCGGCAACGAAACGGCTGACGTGTTACTGCTCTACTACTTCCATCGTCCTGTCTTTGTAGCCGACAACTATGCCATGAAACTCTTCACTCAACTGCATACTTTTACAAAACGGCCCACTTACATGCAACTCAAAAATGCCGTTCAAAAAGATTTCCAAATGGATTCCAAACAAGCTGAAGAATTGCACGCTTTAATCGATGAATTTGGCAAACTCAAGAGTGACTATTTCCGTGATTACCAACTATTATTACCAGGATTAACGTCCCATAATTCCATAAAAGAATAAGTGAATGATGTCCTTCTCGTGATTTTTTAAGGCAACGACACCATTTTCTTTAGCGTTCATTGAATAATTAATAAATAAATCTAAGAAAATCATTGCGCCTTCATTGGTTACTTCATCACTTATAACCCCTTCTTGACGACCTTGATCTAGCAACTTAAACCAAAAATTACGTTTGTACTGATTGTAGACTTTCACTACACTAGTATCACCATTTTGACCACTGAATTCTTTTTGTAAAAATACTACGAAATCATCATTAATACCATCAGCCAAGCTCGAACTATTACTCATCATTACTTTCATTTTTTCGACAAATGATTGTGCGTCATTATCTAGTAATTTGTCGTATTCAGAATAACCATCAATAATTAATTTAATAATAACGGCTCGTCCTAAAGCCACTTTACTAGGAAAATACTTATACAAAGTCACTTGAGAAGCCTTTGCCTCTTTAGCAATATTTGCTATGGAGGTTTTTTTATAGCCTTTTTCCAAAAACACTTTAGTTGCTGCATCTAAAATTGTCTGTCTTTTATCTTTTTTACGTTTTAAATTATTGGTCATAATAAATTCCTCGAAAAATTTTTTATTAAATATTTCAGTTTTTGGCTTAATCTATCAATCTTTCTAAAATCGACTCACAAAATAGTTCAAAAGCCCATTATTTCGCGATTGACAAGCATAATACCCAGCTTTAATATACTCGGTAAATAGTGAACTATTCAAGAATTATATTTCATTTTTAGAGGTAAATTATTATGTTTAATCAACCAAAACCAACTTTACATGTCGATCATCTTCAAAAGAGATTCGGTAAATTCCAAGCTTTAAAAAATATCACTTTTGATATTTACCCCGGGGAAGTCTTTGGATTTATCGGACCTAATGGTGCTGGGAAATCGACCACGATTCGGACTCTTCTCGGAATCTTACGAGCATCTGGCGGTAAAGCAACCATCTTTGGACGTGATGTTTTCAAGGACGCCGTCAAAATTCATCAACATCTAGCCTATGTCCCCGGTGATGTTTACTTGTGGCCTAATCTGACCGGTGGTGAAATCATCGACTTGTTTTTAAAACTCAGTCATAATCGCCACACTCAAAAAACTGATGAGTTAATCAAAAGATTTCAACTCGACCCTACTAAGAAAGCTCGTACTTATTCCAAAGGTAACCGTCAAAAAGTCGCCTTGATTGCGGCCTTGTCGACAGAAGCTCAGTTGTATATTTTCGATGAACCTACTTCTGGATTAGATCCTTTGAATGAAGAAGTTTTCCAACAAGAAGTGCTCAAGCTCAAACAAGCTGGCAAAGCCGTTTTATTGTCAAGTCACATCTTATCCGAAGTAGAAAAAATGTGCGACCGAATCGGCATTATCCGTAACGGTGAAATCGTCGAGACTGGTACTTTGGAACAAATGAGACATCTGACTAGAACTGTTATCAAAGTTCAAACCGCCGAACCTACCCCCGAATTACCAACTTTGATTGGTGTCCATAACGTCGTTACGGAAAATAACGGCAGCCAAACTCTAGCCGTCGATTCGGACCATTTGGATGCCGTGATGGATTACTTATCTAAGAAGCAAATCCTCTCTATCCAAGCTACACCACCAACCCTAGAAGATTTATTCCTTCGTTATTATGATTCCAACGAGGTGGATCAACATGCAAACTAAAAGATTCCAAAAAACTCTTTTCTTAACCAAATTTAATTTCAAACGTGACTGGCTCAAACTATCACTCTGGGCTTTAGTCTTGATTGCTCTATTTGTTGGCGTTGCTGGTAAATTCACTAGTCTCTACGGTACAAAAGCTGGCATCGACCAAATCGTTAAAACTCTCAAAACTCCAGCAATGGTCTCACTCTTTGGAAAAATACCCCAAGGTCCTTACACTAGTGCTGACGTCTTTGCGGCTGAAATGACCGTCTTCATGGCTATCTTTGCGGTAATTATGAACTACTATTTCGTAATCAAAAATACCCGTGGCGAAGAAGAATCCGGCGTTTTAGAATTGATTCAATCACACGCAGTCGGTCGGATGTCGCATTTAGCAGCGGTCCTGATTGAAAGCTTCGTTTTAAATTTTGGCATTGGTTTGATTTACGCTATCGGACTACAATTCGCTGGTTTATCTGGAACTGATACTAACGGTAATTTCTTGCTAGGTATCGGATTGGGTGCAGCTGGCTTCATGTTCGCTACTGTGGCCGCTGTGATAGCTCAGTTGAGTGACAATTCACGTTCTGCAACGATACTCGCTTATTTAATTTTTGCGGTAATGTACATCGCTAGAATGATCACTGACGTCACGCATCCCAAATACACTTGGTTTGTTCCTTTAGGTTGGGTCGAAAAGTTCTCAACTTATCAAGATAACAACTGGTTGCCAGTCCTCTTCATGCTCTTAGTTTCCGTACTTTTGATAATCCTAGCCTTTTATCTCAATGGACATCGTGACATCGGTTGTGGCTTGATTGCTACTAGACCGGGACGAAAAAATGCCAGTGTCTTCTTACATGGACCAATTTCATTATTGTGGCGCCTCAATCGAATCAGCATTTTAGTTTGGTTCTTCGGAATTATGATTTTAGGTATGACTTATGGTTCAATTTTTAACACTATCGGCGATATTCTCAAAACTAATCCGATGTTTAGTCAATTATTAGATACCAAAGCCATTGATACTGCTAATTTGCTTTTAATCAAACAGTTTATTAGTGTTTTGATTGTCGTCTTTGCTGTTTTAGCCTTGATTCCTGGTATTTCTCTCATCAATTATTTAAAAACTGGTGAAAATAAAGGCTATTTGGAGATCATCCACTCAAAACCTACTAGTCGTCTCAGACTATTTTCTTCTGTAACTTTGGTCGCATTTATTACTAGTGTCGCGGTTCTATTCGCCGGTATTTTGGGATTATACCTTGGTGGTAACGCCGTTATGGACCAACCTTTGAAATTTGAACTCTTCTGGAATTGTTTCATCGGCTACTCGTCTCCAACTTTAATCATGCTTGGTATTTCAACTTGTTTACTAGGCTGGATACCTAAATTAGTCAGTTTAAATTATGGATATTTAATCGTCGGATTCTTTGTAAAATACTTCGGCAAGCTATTAAAACTACCTGATTGGACTGAAAAGATCACACCTTTTGGTTTCATCGATAAAGTTCCCGTTCACAATTTTGACGTGTCGACTTTTTGGTGGCAGCTACTCATCGCCGTTATTTTAATCGTTGTTGGTTATCTTGGTTATCGTAGACGTGACTTAATTACTGGCTAGTTAATTGCGTAACCGTTTGCAGTGATTTATCATTTAGTTAACTTAGTAGTTGAAAGGATGATTAGATGTATACAGCTTCAGATAATCGTTATCAAGGACCAGTGCGGCATGCTGGAAACTCTGGTCTAGTTTTACCACCAATTTCTCTAGGATTGTGGCGCCATTATGGCAGTGCCGATCCAATAGCCGACCGCAAGAAAGTTTTACTACACGCTTTTGACCGTGGCGTCTTCCACTTCGATGTAGCTAACCACTACGGTGACGGTGACTTCGGTAGTTCAGAAAGATTGCTCGGACAAGTCTTGAATACTGATTTAAAACCATATCGTGACGAATTAGTTATTTCTACCAAAATTGGTTATGAAATTCACGATGGACCTTTTGGTACCGGTACTTCTAGAAAAGCTCTCCTTCAAGGAATCGACTCTTCTCTAGAACGTCTTAACCTAGATTACGTCGATATACTTTACGCTCACCGTTATGACGACCAAACACCAATCTACGAAACCGTTCGTGCTCTTGATGATATCGTCAAATCTGGTAAAGCATTGTACGTTGGAGTTTCAAATTTTGAAGTTCCCCAAATGAAAGAAGCACTCAAACTATTCAAGGAACTCGGCACACCAGTTGTTTTGAACCAAATGAGTATGAATTTATTGAATAACCACGTTGATGCCAGTGGTTTAAGAGATGTTCTAAAAGACGGTGGCGTTGGTGCTATTGCCTACGGACCACTATGTGAAGGACTACTATCTGACCGCTACTTAGATGGATTGACTGATGATTTCAAGATTCATCCAACCAATAAAGCCCTATTAGCCAATGGTAAAGATGCCTTAGTTGCTAAACTAAATGAATTAAATGACATTGCCCAAAACCGTAATCAAACCTTGAGTCAAATGTCACTAGCATGGCTTCTAAGAGATCCTGTCGTATCGAGTGTAATTATCGGAACTACTAGCGTAAAACACTTAGACGATAATTTAGATACCATCAACAAGCTAGATTTCACTGATGATGAAGTTACAACTATCGAAAAAATTATTAAGAAATAACTGCCGTCGTCCGTTCGGCTCTGGAAAACGCTGGAACGCTGCCGGCACAACTCGAAGCCAATTCCAAGACCGGGAACTGTCTCCAAGATTGGTCTTATCCTAAGCGATAAATCGCTAAGGATAATCTGGCGGCTGAGCATTTTCCAGAGCTCTCACTACCGACTAGATAGTGTTTTATAGAATTACTACAATTAACTCTAATCAAAACGACAAAACCCCGATGGAACTCAATTACTGAATTCTATCGGGGCTTTATTTTTTAAGATATTTATGAATAAGAACTGATATCTAGTCGGGAACAAAATTCCTGTGATGGCTCAATAGCCAAATTATTCTTAGCAACTTGTTGCTTAGAATAAGACCAAGCTTGAAGACTTTGCCCGAATTTGGGCTTAGCAAAGGCTCCAAGTTGCGTCGGCTATGTTCCAGCCAATCACAGGGATTTTGTGGACGACGGCATATTTAACCAATACATTTATTTTATCTACTTATAAAATGTTTCTCTAACTGCTTGTGTAATTGCGATTTGAACGTGTGCATATGACAAACCGCCTTGAATATAAAGTGAATATGGTGGTCTGATTGGTCCATCAGATGATAACTCGATAGTTGAACCTTCAACGAAACTACCTGAAGCCATAACGACATCATCTTCGTAGCCATCTTGGTGACTAGGAATTGGATCAACGAAAGAATTCATTGGTGAGTAGTGTTGAATGGCAGCACAGAACTTGACCATTGGATCTGGATCACCGAAGGAAACTGTTTGAACGATATCTGTTCTTGGCGCATCCCACTTAGGTGAAACGTTCATGCCCATTTCTTCGCACAAAGCTGAAGTGAAGATCATACCTTTCAAAGCTTCACCAGTCGTATGAGCGGCCATGAAGAATCCTTGATAGAAGTCACGCAAGTAACCCCAAGTAGCACCTTCACCTTTACCCGCACCAGGAACTGTCAAACGTGAACCGGCACCGTCAACTAAGTCTTCACGACCAACGATGTAAGCACCACTCTTAACTAAACCAGCTCCGGCATTCTTGTAAAGTGAACCAGCCATGATATCAGCACCGTAAAAAGTTGGTTCTTCTTTTTCTGAAAATTCACCGTAACAATTATCGATGAAGACGTTGACGTCAGGACGAATTGATTTAACGAATTTGATCATTTTGGCGATTTTTTCAACTGTGAAACTATCTCGAACGGCATAACCACGAGAACGTTGGATGGCAACTACTTTGATAGATTCATTTTGTAAGTCTTTTTTGGCTTGATCATAGTCAACTGAACCATCATCTAGCAATTCAGTAGCTTTGAAATCAATCCCGTATTCCTTCATATTGCCACGCTTGTTTCCAGCTAAACCGATAACTTCTTGGATCGTATCGTAAGGAGTTCCTGTTAAATAATAAAGCGTATTGCCAGGACGCAACATACTGAACAAAGCTGTTGAAATGGCATGTGTTCCTGAAGCAAATTGAGGACGAACTAAGGCATCGTCAACTTTGAAATAGTCAGCGTAAATTGCTTCAATCTTGTCACGGCCGATATCATCGTAACCGTAACCAGTTGATGGTACTAAATCCTCCTCCCCAACACGGTGCTTTCTAAATAAATTCAAAACTCGTTGTTGATTGTATAAAACTTGTTGGTCGATTTCCTCTAAACGTGGTTGAATCAACTTTTCTACTTTAGCAACTTTGTTCTTTAAATCTTCTGGTAAATCATCTGTCCATGATAATGACATAATAAACTCCCTCAATAATTATTTTTTCAAAACTTCCGCTTGCACAGAAATTGTTCCGTCCGCATTCTTATCCCAATATACACCTTGAATTTCTGGCACAAAACCAGGAAAACGTTCAATAGCTCCAACGAGATCTTCAAAATACTTCAAATCGACATCTTGCCATTTTTCACCGGGCGCCACAATGAAGACCCCAGGAGGATATGGCAATGCTCCTTCAACCGCAATTCGACCTTTGATATCCTGCAAATCAACTAATTCACTCTGATTTTTCATGAACAATCTGTCTGCCTGAGCCGGTGTCATCTCGTAATTTTGCATGTCCTTTTTGGCAAACAATTCTTTTTGAAGAGTAAAAGTCTTGTTCTGACGATAGTAGTCATGCATCTCTTGGCACAATTGCTTCAAAGTATAACCTTGATAACGTTTTGGATATTGTTGCGCTAATCTTGGCAAAACTTCTGTTAGTGGAGCATCGGCCAAATACAAACGTTCAAATTCCAAAAAGGCCTCTAATAGTATATCTAATTCTTCCCTTGAATCGCCAGGAGTTAATAGGAATAATAATGAATTTAAGTCATCTTTGGCACGAATAATTCGTTTCTCCATCAAAAATTCCGCTACTACTGGACCAGGAATCCCTGAATCTTGATATTGAGCATTTTTGATATCGACGCCCGGCGTTATAACGGTAATTTTCAGTGGGTCGATCATTGCTTGTCCGTCAGCGATTTCTTTAAAACCATGCCAATTATCGCTACTTTTCAAATTCCAATACTCACTGTGAGTAGCTAAATCATCGGTACTGATCTGCAAGAAGTTGTCAGGAACTAAAGGTTTGAATAATTTAGATTTTTGTAACAACTGCTTGCGCCATTCAATACCCAAACGTAAAGTTTCATCCCACCAGTTCTTATTACCTTGACCGGCCGTCAGATAGGCGTTGACTGTCAAAGAAGCGTAAATTGGATAGGAATAACTAGATGTGACGAATTTCAAATAAGCGTTGTTGAAATGTTTATGGTCGACATAACGAGCTTGACCTTTCAGATGAGCATCTTTTTTCAAAATCTGTGAAGTTTGCGCAAGTCCTGCCTGTTGTTTGTGTAACGATTGAGTTACTAAGATTCCCGGATCATCTGGTCCGTATTCCAACGATAATGGTGAGAGATGTTTCATGATAGGTACGAATTGTTCAAATCCACCCCACGCACAGTCGAACAAAATGTAATCGCAGAGATGGCCGATTTTATCAATTATCCATTGTGCATCGTAGAAAACACCATCGTAAGTTTCTAATTGTAAGATTGCTAATCTAAAAGGACGTTTAGCTCGAGCTTTTTTAGGATCAACTTTACTGATTTCTTTACGTAATTTATCTTCGTCTAAGGCTTCAGGATTCATTTCTCCAATCAAACCCAAAGGATTACGATCAGTTGGCACATAGACTGGTTTGGCCCCACTCATCACCAAAGCACTGTTGTAAAGAGACTTGTGATTGTTGCGGTCAAATAAAACTAAATCATCTTCAGACAACAAAGCACTAGCACAAATCGAATTAGAACTAGTCGTTCCGTTAGTACAAAAGTAAACTTTATCGGCGTTATACGTTTGCGCAGCCTTTTGTTCAGCCGTCAATGGAGTTCCTTCGTGAGTCATCGTATCGCCTAATTCAGCGACAGTATCAGACGTATCGGCGAACATTAAATTCTTACCGAAGAAACGGTTGAAGACCACGCCAGCCGGATGTTTTTCATAGTATTGACCGTTATGGTGTCCCGGAGTTGTAAAACTGATTGGTTTGTCTTCCGCAAAGTTGATCAGGTCACTCAAAAAGCCCGGTACCATCTTAGTTTGATAGTCATTTGCTAGTTGTAGCGCCTTGACTGTAACGTCAGTCTTCCCATCAGTTGTAATAATAGGAATGCCTAGACCTGATGTTTCTTGTAGATTTTTGGCGACTGACAAATTCTTTTGATCGTGTTCATTCAAAACGATTGCTACTAATTCTGAAGCAGTGACGTTTTCTGTAAATGAAATTATCTCAAAATCAGTCGAATCACTGATTATCACATCATTTCCGATGGCAATTTTCAGAAAATTCATAATTTCCTCCTATTATTTTAATGTTTTTTCAAAAAAAGTATTGCAAATGATATATAAATACTTATAATTTTCTGGGTATGTTTTTTTCATTTTAGCAATATTATTTATGAATAATTTATTACGGCATTGATTATATCTACACATTGGGGTTTTTAACAAGTGAAATTCAACAGTTCTTTACTTACATTAAAGCCCCCAAATCGTTGGAATCTACTAACACAAGACTTTTACACGAATTCGGGGGAAAATAAAATTGGAATCTTTAGAACCAAATAAAAAGCACTATTTAAGTTGGCCGGTCATTGCCTTGATCGACTTCGTTACTATCATCAGTTTTGAAAATATCTTTTATCCATTTCAAAACCAAGGACTATCTGTGGTCATCTCATGGATTTTCCTACTCTTCGCCTACGTTATTCCTTACGCTTTGATTTCTAGTCAAATGAGTTTAACGTTCGACAATCAAGCCGGAGGTTTAGCTTCATGGGTTCGTCATTCCAGTAATGACACTCTAGGTTATTGGACTTCTTGGATGTATTGGGTTCAAAGTGTGCCCTACATCGTCGATGTTTCTAACTCGGTTATCGTTTCATTCAGTTGGATGTTCTTAGGTAACAATACTTTAGATAAAAGAATGTCGACTTTCTGGTTTGGAATCTTAACTTTTATTATCATTTTGATCTTTATCTTATTAGAAAATATCATCAAAAACTCACTAGAAATCCTTTCACTAATTGGTGGAGGTGCCATGTTCATCATGTCAGCTTTGTTCGTTCTATTAGCTGGCTACGCTGTTTTACACGGTCATCATATCGCTACACAACCTTTCAACTGGGGAGCTTTCAAGCCTAACTTTAGTCTGAAATACTTCTCGACAACCGGATTACTGATTTTTGCCATGTCTGGGGCTGAACTAGCTGCACCATACGTCGTTCAAATGCGTGATCCTAAACACGAATTTCCTAAAGCTATGTGGCTACTTGCTATCATGACTGGATTCTTGACTATCTTTGGTACTTTGGCCTTAGCAATGTTCTTCAACGCCAACCACATTCCACATGACTTCAAGATGAACGGTCCTTACTACGCCTTCCACTTATTGGGTAATAGTTTGGGAGTTGGTAAATTATTGATGTACATCTTTGCGGTCGTTCAAGCAATCTTCATGATGGCTCAATTAGCTGTCTTGCTCGATGCTTCTAGTCGTGTCTTTGCCGGTGATGTTGCTGACAAGTTCATGCCTAAGTGGTTAACTAAGAAAAATAAGAATGGTCGTCCTGTTCACAGTTACACGATGACAACTGGTTTGAGTTTGTTCCTATTGTTGCTAACAGGTACTTTGCCAAATATCAACACTATTTATAACTGGTTGTTAAATATCAACGGAATCATTTCACCATATAAGACTTGTTGGGTTTTCTTCGCCTTCGTTGCTATGAGAATGCATCAAGACAGGTTCCATTCAGATTATACTTTCATCAAAAATAAAACTGGCGCTTTGATCGTCGGTGGTTGGTGTCTAGCCTTTACCTTCATCTGTGCTACTTTAGGATTCATCCCTCAAGAAGCTAAGTTCGGTACTGGTGCTTTCAATCATCAACTTCTACTAAACTTCATTACTGTTATCGTCTTATTCGGACTAGGCTTCGTTATGCCATGGTTACGAAAACGCGAGCAACGTCGTGAAGGTATGGAATTAAATTAAAATCAAAAAGCAGGGCTGCTAACAAATTATGTTAGTGGCTCTGCTTTTTTGTACTAAGAGATGATTGAAATGTTATCACGTCTTCCATATCCTAAGTACACTCTGGATAATTCAGTAAAGAACGGTACAACATCAGGTGATAACTGCTTTTTTAATGACAATAGCGACAATTGTGTTTTAAGTTTTCCAGCCACAGCTTCACTATCTTGACCCTTAGTAATCTTTTGTTTAGCTTCCACAAATATCTTTCTTTCCGAATCTGATACGTTATCGGACATGATCAATTCGTCCATTCTTGACCAAATTAATTCTTTTTTATCCATAATTAGTCCTTCTTTTTAAAGATATTATTTAGCGTCGAGGCATCTTTTCAAACAATCCATAAAACTGAGATTTATCGTCAAAGCTAGCTCGATTCCGACCATTAAGTCCCGATTTTTTAGACAAGTCACCTAATCGAATCAGCAACTTATCTTCTTCTCTGGAAAATGGAACTCTACTAAAAGCTTCCATGTAAATATAATTCACTAATCTACTAAGCCATGCTTCAGGATTCTTCACCGTATCTAGTTTCATATAAACTTGACTCAAAACATCCGTTATATTTAACAAATAAGGTGATTGATCAGGATGCGAATGTCACTGTTTTCTTTATTAATAATAGTTGGACGACTAAATCGAATATCACTATATTAGTTTCATCGATCAGAAATAGCATATATAAGTTGAACAATACTTATTAAAAATAAAATTCCGAAAATCAAGTAATTATTTTTATAAAAGGCATGAATGCTAAAAATTAGAAACATAATAAAAATATAAAAACTAAAATTTTTATAGAATAGTTTATTGAATTTTAATCTCATATCTAGTTGCAGATGCCAACTGATTGACAAACTCCATAACCAAATCCCATGGTAAAGCTTACTCCATTATAGATTGACTTATCTCTACCAGCCAAGCATGATTTTGTATAACAATGTCCACCTCCAACTATGTTTAATTGTTCTTCTTCAGTTAACATATTAAATTTATTGTTTTTGTAAATTTTTTTCATTATCGTAATATCCTTTATTTAAAATTAATTATTTTAAGTATCTCAATACTTTTCCCCATGGGGTAAATCCTGCAGCAAAAACGGCAACGCGACCAACTCTTTTTCCGGCATCAAAAGCTGATTTATTCCAGCCACCTCGAACATTTGCTAAATTATTGTTAGTTAATTTATAATACTTCTTCAACGGTATGAATCCCTTTCATTTTAATTTTGAATGATTGAAAATTATCGAATTCCAAATTCAATGATAGTTACAATAATTTCTTATTTGATAGTTCTTTTTTATCATAATCATTACACCTTCCTTGTGCATGTTATTCGGATATCCATGCATCTAGTTTAACGAGATATATACTATTCTTGTAAAAAAGAGCATAAATAACGTTTAAGAAAGTCTTAGATTTAGTAGATAAAAGAAAAGAACTGTTGAAGATTTAACTATGTACCATTTAGGATAGGTATTTTTTATAATTTCAGATATTTGTTCCTTATTATGACACGCTAGCTTTTAGTAACCAGCTTTAACGCCGAGGCATTTTTTCAAACAAACCGTAAAACTGAGATTTATCGTCAAAGCTAGCTCGATTCCGACCATTAAGTCCCGATTTTTTAGACAAGTCACCTAATCGAATCAGCAACTTATCTTCTTCTCTGGAAAATGGAACTCTACTAAAAGCTTCCATA
>NZ_BJDU01000001.1:0-60695 GCF_005405305.1 Companilactobacillus formosensis | reverse complement strand
CTCGATTCCGACCATTAAGTCCCGATTTTTTAGACAAGTCACCTAATCGAATCAGCAACTTATCTTCTTCTCTGGAAAATGGAACTCTACTAAAAGCTTCCATATAAATATAATTCACTAATCTACTAAGCCATGCTTCAGGATTCTTCACCGTATCTAATTTCATGTAAACTTGACTCAAAACATCCGTTATATTTAACAAATAAGGTGATTGATCAGGATGCGAATGTAGCGAATTGTACAATTCATGAATTACTTTTTTGGTCGTATCTATATCTAACATTAACTATCTCCTTTAAATATTTACTCTAAATAACTATTATTGATTCCGATATATCCAAGATTAGTTCCAATAGGTTTTAATTTTATAAGAATCGGGTAAATAGTATCGTAAAATTGTGATGCTTCAGTTGTTAATCCTTTTTTGCCATAAGTCCTATTTTTCTTTCGCTGGTAGAAATATTAGGATTCAAGACAAAATCATACAGATCACTTAATACTAATTCTTCTTCTTTATTGTTGGACATATTGTTAAAAGTACCACCAACAACCATCATAGCCGATAACTGCAGACCATCCGTGATTTAAAAGTTAAAATCATTTTACGTTATCAAAGGCGTTATAACGGTTGCTATATTTTTATTCCCCGCGTATCATCCTTGTCGGATGTAATGATATCTACTAATACAATTATAACAAATATTAAGTTTTCCCCTTTGGAGGGCACAATATGAAGAAATTAAAATGGTTTGTTGGCGGTAAAGACCGCAGTGAAGTAGCAATCTCAATTATTGACGATCTACTAGATAATTTGGATGATGACACAACTAAACCACTCCAAGAAGTATTAACTGATTTCAAAATTGAACTAGAAAAAAGAGAGTCCGCCGTTCCCTATATCCTCAGCCGCATGAATCTAACAATCTCAACGACTATGCACAAAAATGGCATCACTTTACCTAAAGATCAACAAGAAAAGTTGCAACAATTAACTCAATTATCAAATATTTATTACGGGTATTAAAATTCAAGACACAAAAATCCACTACTCAGGATATTTTGTTACCGCTTACTTCCTTGATGCTATACTAATCTTACAGAAATATTTATAGCTCTCAATCTAGAAAGGAACAACATACGATGGTAAACAAAACAGAAGTTGTCGATACTATGCAGGCCTTAGTTTCAGAATTGCAGAAGAATCACGCACAGTCAGAAACAACTTCTTATGTCAGTGAGACACTACAAAAACTTAAAAAAAGCGATGGAGTAGCCTTTACCGGAAGTTTACAACTCTTCTTTAATCAAGCTAATATCGTAAAATTATCAGACAATATCCAACTTAATAAGGAGGGAAAAACACTTTGGCGTAAGCTGTTTGCTTTTAATTCTTTAGGGAACAATCTTTGGGGAGCCAGTCTATAATTAATAGTATGGAGGTCAGGAATCATGGAAAGTATCTTTGGCGTTCTATTTATACTTATCGGCATTTGGCAACTCTTCATCAGTATCAAATATTTAAATGTTCTGAAAAAAGTCGGAAATAAGACCACATCAGGATTTTCTCCACTAGCCATCTACTTCTCCCTATTTATAGGTGTTGTTTTCTTAGTTATAGGGATCTCTGCAGTATTCCATTTAATCTAATTTTTTTGAATGTGATAATCCTTTTATGGATATCAAGTGAATAATATAATTGATCCTGCATTTATTTACACAGAGTGAATCCAATCAAAAAAAACAATATGTAACAAGGGGTTAATATGTTCAAACTTAAATCATTAAATATAAACAAAAAGTTCTATAAGAAACTAGGATTCTGGGTTGGATTATCCTTACTATACGAGACATTCGGATTATTTCATCATGATCAACTTTTTTCAATAACTGGATTATTAGACATCATATGTTTGGTATTAGGCTTGGGTGCTATTTACACGGCCTTAACGGAAAAAGATGAGAAGCAAGTCAACACTAACCAAAACGTATAAAGACAGGATTGCTAACAAATAAGTGTTAGTGATCCTGTCTTTATATTTTACATAGGGGCAAATATTTGATACGACATATGTCCTGAATAAGTGCTTTTGATATCATGAACTGTCTAAAAATATGAACTTTCGTTTTAGGATCTCATTCATCATTTTTATGATATTCATTCAAAAAAGCATTCAAAATCTGCAATACTTTAACCATTATGAGATTTGAAGAAAATCAGCAGAAGAAGGCGTTTTTTTATTTTTCATAAATTGTAGGTAAAATATTATTTAGCATATTTTATGGAGATTAACCTCATGATAGAAATTAGCATCATTGGAACCATAATTGATTACTTTTTTACAGAATTAATATTCTTTTACATTTTCATTAATGTTTATTATTTGAAACGTAAAATAAACACTAGAATTTGGTTAAAGATATTTCTTCTATTTGTGTATTCTCTTATCCTGGATTATTTTCTACCTAGTTGGATGATTTTCACCCTTTTTATAGCCATGTATTTCTTACTCAATGAGAATCACCAGACAAATTATTACTTAATAAATTCAATTCTTCTAGGAGCCATATTAGAACTCTCGTTTTCAATAATCAGTTCTTCATTGATAGTGTATTTTAATAATATGCTTACTATAAACAGTCTCTTGCTTGTTCTAATAGACTCTGTAACCTGCTTTTTACTATCAACATTAGCCATATTACTCTACAGGTATTTTGGCTTTAGTACTTTAGTTAAAAAACAAAAATCACCTCAACTAAGCTTTTTATTGTCATATTTATACATATCATTATTTTTATTCATGAATTTAATTCAACATTTTAGAGCATATAAGAAATTAATTGTCGGTGTAATATTGTTTTTAATAATACAGACACTATTAACAATTCTATATTCATCGGCTGAGATAAAAAAACAAAAGGAGAACTTAGAGAAAGAATCACTGATTAAGCAAATTGATAATCTAAAGCTATATACCAGCCAATTAGATACTGATCAAAAAAACATGCATAAGTTCAAACACGATTATAAAAATATACTTTTGAGTCTTGAAGAATTGGCCAAATCTGAAAATAATAACGAATTGAAAAAATCACTTGACGAATTAAATGGCTATTCAAACATTTATTTTGAAAACACATCTATGAACTTCTATAAAGATTTGGAGTACGTCTCTAATTCTTATATAAAGAGTCTATTGATCAGTAAATTCAAAACAATGAAAACACTTGATATCAAATATAGTTTTGAATGCAAATCGACTATCAAAAATATCGGCATGAACATATTTGATTTCATAAGATTATTAGGTATTTCAATCGATAATGCCATAGAAGAAGTCGAGGATAATCCAAATGGAAATATCAAAATAGCAATAATTAATGATGATAAAACCACTTTATTTTCCATCGAGAATACTCTTGTACACTCTAAGTCACCCACTATTCAAAATATGCGCAAGACAGGATTTTCCACTAAAAAAAATCATGCCGGACTTGTCATGATAAATATTCAAGATATAAGCAAAAAATATCCAAATTTATTTATTAATTATCATAAGGATGAAAAAATATTTAATATTCAAATTGTCCTTACTAAAAATTAGGAGATTATTATGAGTTATCCAATAGTTATATGTGAGGACAATCCCACTCAACTCAAAAATATCAAAATAATACTTGAAAGTTATATTATGTTTCATGACGATCCTTTAGAACTGAAATTAGCTGCTTTAAATCCTAATGAAGTAATTAATTACTTATCTGAAAAGCCATTATCCCATGGGATTTATTTTCTCGACATTGATTTAGGAACAAATACAAATGGAATTGATTTAGCTAAGAAGATAAGAAAAATGGATGTTCAAGCCAATATTATTTTTACTACAACCCATGACGAAATGGCACCAGTTACTCTAAAAAATAAGGTTGGAGCTATAGATTTTATTGAAAAAGATCAAAGCATTGAAGATTATCGGGATAATTTATACGATGCTCTAAAATATGCAGAAAACATAACAAACAAAACCATGGAAAAAGAAAATTCTAATTTTACTTTTGAAATCGGTAATCAGATATATAACTTTGATCAATCTGAAATTGTCCTCATCGAAACTTCAAGTGTTCCTCATCGATTAACGTTAGAAACAATCAATGGTAATTATGAGTTTTACAATAAAATAAGTGATTTAGAAAAAGAATACCCTTTTCTTTTGAAGCTCAACAGGTCATGCTTAATAAATCCTAACAATATCAGAAATGCCAATTTCACGAATAGACTCATTACATTCAAAAATGATTCAGCCAAAAAGTTCCCAATAGGTAAATCAAGAAAACTTAAATCTGAAATCAAGAAAATCCTTCAACACTAAGCGACTTTAAATTAATTTTGCAATTAATTTAAAGAGCCAAAAGTAAAATATTTTTCAATCTCCAAGACTATAAGAACTGCATTCAGGATATTTTCACTTAACATCTATTTAATTATGTTTAAATTAACCTACATACTATAACCATTCAACATAATCTCTTGGAGGTATCAATTATGAAAGACGATGACAAAGCAAAAATTATTAATGCCGTTACTAACTTAAGTACTGCCCTAAAGAAATATCATCCTAATACTGAAACCTGTAACTATGTCGAAATTACTTTAACAGAACTGAAGAAAAAAGATGGAAAAGCATTCACTGGTGCATTTCTTTACTTTCTTACTAAGGCTTCAATGTTAAGAACCTCTGAAAATGTCAGTCTTAACGATACCGAATCAAAACTGTGGCATAAAATGTCTGCTTTGAAAAACCTAGGAAATGACTTTTTCTTTGGAATGGGTCTTTAATTATGAATAAAATTGAATCAAAATTCTCCTGTTCACTGCTCTTTGCATAAACAAACCTTAAGACGACACAAAATGATTTAAATATATATCATCTTCTTGACTATTATTTCAGGACTTCCTTTGACATCATTCATGACATTCTTTTCAAATTATTTTAAATCCTCTTAAAATTAAGTAGTGGAGATTCATTACATTTAGCGAGGGAGAATACTGATGAAAAAAATTGACAGAGAAAACGAAATCAAAGAAGCAAAATCACTTATTAGTTCATTAAATGATTTGATTATTAACAGAGATGATTTTCAACAAAAATCGGAATTAAGAGATATATCTGATGTTCTAGTTCAAGTAAATAAAACAATCGACAATAATAAATATCCTGAAAGATTACTCAGCAAACTAACGACTTTTATTTATAGTATGGGACCTGCGGGAAAAATCTATTTCCCAAAAGATCAAGAACAATTGATTGATAAGATTGCAGTAATCGCCCAAAAATCTGGTAATACTGGGCTCTATTATTCAAGCTTCAACACCAAATCTGATTTCTTTAATCGACTATAGTAGGAAAATACAAACAAAAAAATGAGATGACAAACTCCAGTAATCGGAATCGTCATCTCATTTTTATTTTGCTTATATTTGTCCAACTTCCACAGAAACTTCATTAGACAACTTCTTATCAAGATACTTTTGCATTTCTTTATAGGAAATATTAAAGTTCATTTCCACTTGTTGGGGTCTTTTTGTATTGAAAATCACTGCTACTTTAGGTTTGCGACCTTGAATCTCAATTGGAATCAAAGTTACGTGAACGACGGAAGCATAATCGAGCACACCTGAATAAAAGCCGTTGAGAACGATTTTCTTTTCTCCGACTCCACCGACACCATTCATAATATTCAACAACATGAACAAGGCAACCATGATGATGTAAGATAATTGACCAGTTGGTGAAACTAGTAACCATGCACCGATAAAGGCTGCGAAGATCAATGATGAAACTTTATAAATTGATCTAATTTCAATCTGTGACTGCCAATAAACATTGAAAACAGCACCGACAAAAAAGATCACATCAACTATTAGTAGTATTACACTCATTTAAATTTATCCCTTTTCTAGTAATTATAATCAAGTATATTTTATTTTCAAAATCTATCACTTATATTGTATCGTACTCAGTCATTAAATACATGAAGATGAATTGATAGTTTCAGAAAAATGTAATCATTTGCATTGATTTATTTGTTAAAAAGAACCATCTGGCATAAAAATATTCATGCTATATTATCAAAAAAATGCAATTATGACGGCTTTTTGACGATTATTTTTAGGGATACTTAATTATTTTATTTAGACCCTTTAATGTTGCTCTCTAACATGATATTATATCTTGAGATTGAAAAAGGGGGATATACGCTTGAGTGAAAAAAATAAAAAACACGAAAGCCTAATTCATTATGCTAACGGCCCTTCCTTGGAAGAAATTAATGACACCGTTGAGGTTCCAACTGATGCGGGTTTCTTTAAAACCCTATTAGCATACAGTGGTCCTGGTGCCTTAGTTGCCGTGGGTTACATGGATCCAGGTAACTGGGTAACATCTATTGCTGGTGGTGCTCAATTTAAGTACAAATTACTATCTGTTATCTTGATTTCTAGTTTGATTGCGATGCTTTTGCAATACATGGCGGCTAAACTAGGCATTGTGACCGGAAGAGATTTGGCTCAATTAACTAGGGATAGAACTTCTAAAGTTGGTGGTTTTATTCTTTGGATCATCACTGAATTAGCTATTATGGCGACTGATATCGCTGAAATTATTGGTTCGGCCATCGCGCTGAAATTGCTTTTCAACATTCCAATACTCTGGGGTGTTATCATCACTGCATTTGACGTTTTACTTCTATTAGTCTTGATGAAACTTGGCTTTAGAAAGATCGAAGCTATCGTTGCAGCTTTAATTATGGTTATTCTATTCGTTTTCCTATACGAAGTTATCTTGGCACGTCCAGATATGGGACAAATGGTAATCGGATTCGTTCCCGACCCACAAATCCTACAAAATCAAAGTATGCTTTACATTTCTCTTGGTATCGTTGGTGCGACAGTTATGCCACATAATTTGTACTTGCATTCTTCAATTTCACAAGCGAGAAAATACGACCGTGAAGACCCTAAGAGTATTCACCAAGCCGTTCGCTTCTCAACTTGGGATTCAAATATTCAATTAACTTTGGCCTTCGTTGTTAATACTTTACTATTACTTCTAGGTGCTGCTTTGTTCTACGGTACAAACAGTGACCTTGGACGTTTCGTTGACTTGTTCAATGCCTTGCAAGATCCAAAAGTTGCCGGTGCTGTTGCTAGTCCTGTCTTGAGTATTTTGTTTGCGATTGCCCTATTGGCATCAGGTCAAAACTCAACCATTACTGGTACCTTGTCTGGTCAAATCGTTATGGAAGGTTTCGTCCACATGAAGATGAAACTTTGGGCAAGACGTGTAATTACTCGTTTGATGTCAATCATCCCAGTTATCGCCTTTGCGGTAATCTATCACGGTAACGAAGCAAAAATCGAATCACTTTTGACATTCTCACAAGTATTCTTGAGTGTCGCTTTACCATTCTCAATTTTCCCATTGATCAAATTTACAAGTAACAAAGAATTGATGGGCGAATTCGCTAATAACAAACTAATCGAGTACATCGGTTACTTCATCGCTGTAGTATTGACTATTCTAAATATTTGGTTGATCTACACTACATTCGTACCTGCGGTTTAATTACTTAAAAAAATACAGAGATCCTAGTAGAATTCATTTCATTGAGTTCTGTTAGGACCTTTTTATTTATCAAAATCGCGTCGGCTATGTTCCGGCCAATCACAGGGATTTTGTGGACGATGGCATATTTCATCCTCCCCCCAATTATTAATTTGTTATTTACAGTAAATATCTGGTATGCTTTACACAACAAAAACAATAATGAAAGCAAGGAATATTGATTGAATGCACTAGTTAATATGTACGGCCCATTCTTCGACCTTCACAACTGGGCAACTGTGATCGAATCAGGTGAAGACTGGTTAATTATCCTCTCACTAGTAGTGATGGAATGTATCTTATCCGTTGATAATGCGGTAGTTTTAGCCGCCCAAACTCAATCGCTACCGAATAAAGTTGAACAAGAAAAATCTCTTTTTTACGGATTATTCGGTGCCTACATTTTTAGATTTTTAGTTATCGGTGTCGGTGTCTACTTAATTAACTTCTGGTGGATCAAAGTTTTCGGTGCCGCCTACCTATTCTACTTGTTCTTAAAGCACTTCTTCTTTACTAACAAAAAGAAAGTTAAATCTCCGACAGAACCTAAAAAGGAAAATAAACTTGAAAAACATCTTCACATTTCTAGATTTTGGCAGGTTGTTATCTCAATTGAATTGATGGATATCGTCTTCTCAATCGATTCTGTTTTAGCCTCACTAGCCATTTCTAGTAACCCCGTTATCGTCTTAATCGGTGGTATGATTGGTATCTTAGCCATGAGAGGTATCGCTGAATTGATTATGGGCTTGATGAGTAAGATTCCAGAGTTGAACGGTATGGCTTATTTCTTGATTTTATTTATTTCTATCAAGTTGTTCTTATCAATTCCCGCTATCGACATTGAAGTTCCCAATCTACTCTTCGTCGGTGTCTTAATTGGTGCCATCATTGTTACCTTGATAATTCACATGATCAACAATCAAAAAGCTCCTAAGAGTAAGAAAAAATAGCTTCCAATTGGAGGCTATTTTTTATTTTGCAATTTAGAATGTTTTAATCCGTAAGTGAAGTACACTATAACGCCGACAATCAACCAAATGACTACTGTTATTTTTGATAGCTTTGGCAACATTATCAAGAAGTACAAACTAGCTAATCCCGCCAAAACTGGCAAAACTGGATAAAGTGGCATCTTATAGCCATCTTTGTTAGGAATATCTTTACGATGGCGCAAAGGAATAATTCCAAATGATATGAAGGTAAAGGCCAACAAGGTTCCTGCATTGATCAACGAAGTCAACTCAGTCAATGGTACTAAACCAGCGAAAAAGGCTTGCACGACTGTAGCAACGATAATCGCATTCTTTGGCACCGCGTATTTCATATCGACTTCACCCATCTTCTTAGGCAATAAACCGTCACGTCCCAAAGCATAAACTAATCTAGAGCCACCGAAGAATAAGGTCACTAAAGCCGTAAAAATCCCAACCAAAGCACCAATGGTAATCAATTTATTCCAAGTATTTAGATGGATAACTTTCAAGGCATAGGCTGCCGGATCATCGACGTTTAGTTGTTTATAGTTAACGATCCCGGTCAAAACTAACGAGAATGCCACGTACAAAACAATGGCGATAAAGACTGTACCTAGGATTCCTTTGGCAACATCTTTTTTGGGATTGATAGTTTCTGCCGAATTAGAAGCTAAAGCATCGAATCCGATGAAAGCAAAGAAAACTGTCGCTGCTGAAGTTGACAGACCACCTAATCCAAAAGGAGAAGTCCGAAATTCTTGTGGATAAAATGGGACGTAATTTTTAGTCTTGATGTACAAAGCACCTACCAAAATAAACAAAACAATAATTGTGACTTTGATAACGACTGCAACATTTTCGACTTTTTTCGAGAGACTAGTTCCGTGAGCAATCACAAAGGCAATTATCAAAACGATTAAAACTGCCGAGAGATTGATTCCCCCGCCTTCTAGTGGACCTGCGGATAAGAACTTAGGCAGATGAATTCCGAAAGCTCCGAGGATATTGTTATTGAAATACGATGCAAATCCGACTGATTGAGCGGATACCGACAAGAAATACTCCAAAATCAAAGCCCAACCGAGAATCCAGCCGATTCCTTCACCATAAATGACTGAACCATACGAATACGCTGATCCGGCTACTGGCATAGCGGCCGCAAATTCTGCATAAGCCATCCCTACGACTCCAGCTACAATACCGGAAATCAAAAACGCAACCGCCACTGCTGGTCCCGCATGTAAGGCTGCTTCGTGTCCTGGCAAAATAAAAATACCAGTTCCGATGATAGCCCCAATTCCTAGCGCTAATAAGTCTTTCGCTGTTAAACTTTTGGTCAGTCTAGCATCTACTTTTAAATAATTATCTACTGATTGTTTTTTAAAAATATCCTTCACAAAAATTCTTCCTCTCGAAAGCAACTAATTAAGTAAAAAGTCTACTACAATATTTTTATTAAAAAAAGAGTTTTTCTAATAAAAGTAGAATTGTTCTAATAATTAAGTTAAAAATAGCATCTATTTGCGAGTAGTAAACCCCAAATAAATGCTATTGGCCTGTTGATATTAAAAATAGAACCACTATCTAGTCCGTAATAGCAAAGAAAATTGGCTCAGATGTGAAATTTCTCTTGGCAATTTATTGCCTAGTGAAAGACCGAGCTTGAAGACTTTGCCCGATTTTGGTTTTAGCAAAGGCTCCAAGTCGTGTCCACATCGTTCCAGCCAAATTTTCTTTGCTATGGAGGACGGTAATATTACTACTAACTAAAAACCTATCTTCTAATTAATGTGTTTTATTTTGTAATTTTGAATGTTTCAATCCATAAACGAAATAGACAATAATTCCAATGGTGATCCAAAGACCAACACTGATTTTAGAAATCGTTGGCAACATGAATAGGAAATAAATACTGGCAAGTCCAGCCAAGATTGGCAAGACTGGATACCAAGGCATCTTGAATCCGTCATTGGGAATATCTTTTCTTTTCCGCAAAGGAATTATTCCAAACGAGATAAAGACAAAGGCCAACAAAGTTCCAGCATTGATCAAGGAAGTCAACTCTGTCAATGGTACTAACCCAGCAAAGAAGGCTTGAACGACCATCGCCAATAGAACGGCATTTCTAGGCACGGAGAATTTTTCATCAACTTCACCCATTTTTTCTGGCAACAAACCGTCACGTCCTAAGGCATAAACCAAACGTGAGCCACCAAAGAACATCGTTAATAATGACGTGAAAATTCCTACTAAGGCACCAATAGTAATCAATTTATTCCAGGTGTCCAAATGAACTACTTTCAAAGCATAAGCCGCCGGATCATCAACGTTTAATTCTTTGTAATTGACCACTCCGGTTAAAACAAAAGAGAAGCCAACGTACAAAATTACCGCCACGACCACGGTACCTAAGACCCCACGAACAACATCTTTTTTGGGATTGATAGTTTCTGCGGAATTAGCCGCTAAAGCATCGAAACCAACGAAGGCAAAGAAGACTGTTGCCGTAGCTGTGGAAATTCCGCCCATTCCAAATGGTTCAGTGTGGAACTGTTTAGGATAGAATGGCACGTAATTCTTAGTATTGATATAAAAAGCGCCAACGATGATGAACAAAATAATAATCGTCACTTTGATCAGAACTGCCACGTTCTCGACTTTTTTCGACAAACTAGCACCTTGCAAAATAATGAACGCTATCAACAAAACAATCAAAGTCGCTGAAATATTAATAACTCCACCTTCCAAAGGCCCAGCCGCTAAGAACTTTGGCATGTGAACCCCAAAAGCTCCTAAGATATTGTTGTTGAAATACGAAGCAAATCCGACTGCTTCAGCAGAAACTGTCAAGAAATACTCCAAAATCAAGGCCCAGCCAAGAATCCAACCAATAATTTCGCCATAAATGACTGCTCCAAACGAATAAGCCGAGCCAGCCACGGGCATAGCCGATGAAAATTCCGCATACGCCATCCCGACAAAGCCAGAAACAATCGCTGCAATCAAAAACGCAACTGTAACTGCCGGTCCAGCATGTAACGCCGCTTCATGACCTGGCAAAATAAAGATACCTGTACCAATGACCGCTCCGATACCGAGTGACAATAAATCTCTTGCACCAAGAGTCTTGGTAAGTCTGGAATCAGCTTTTAAATAAGTTGCCACTGATTCTTTTTTAAAGACATTTTTCATGAAAATTTACCCCTTAATTTGCGTAAATGAATTACACTAAGTTTAAATCTTACTACAATATTTTTAATAAAAAAAGGCAATCTTCTCTTGTATTTAAGAAGATTACCTCAATTTTTTTTAATAATTATTTTAATTATTACCCTCGGTACGATATTTCGTCGGTGCGACCCCAGTATATTTCTTAAAGGTTTGACTAAAGTAGCTCAATCTAGTGAAACCTAAGGCATCGGAAATATCATTGATACTTTTGTCAGATTCCTTTAATAAGAGCATCGCTTTTTGAATTTTACGTGCATTTAAGTAAACTGAAAAGCTCAACCCTGTCTCTCGCTTAAACAATTTACTGAAATAGTAATCTGACAAATAAACTTTACTCGAAACTTGATCCAACGTTAATCTTTTATCTAAGTTACTATCAATATACTCTATTGCAGAAATAATGGAAGCATTTGACGTCGACATCGTCTTGATTTGTTGCAAAGCCTTGCCGTCATTGTCGTCTAAATCATCAATAGTCTCATTAGCATCTAGAGCGTATTTAATAATAAAATCATCAATACCACGATTTTCAATGATTATTTTGGATATTCCTTCAACCATTGTACGCAAATAAACCACTTGATCATTCAATCTACGCATTAAATCTAGTCTTTTAGGGCTAACTTCAATAGTGTCTTTGGCTACACAAATTTTTCCAACTCGTTGATTCAATTGGGATATTCTGATTGGTGCGTCAGCATATTCCATATGATATTTGCACTTATGAATACTTAATTTTGACAAATCTGTCTTTTTATCCTTTTGTATTAAGGAAGCGCTTTCTGATAGCACACCAAAAATACCCGCACGCAAGTGATCGTCATTTCCCAAAACAAAGACAGCTATATTATTAGTTTGGGCATATGCCTGCAGCAGGCGGATTATTAATTTTTCGTTGCTAGATAATAAAGACTGTAAATCGAACTCTTCCATTTTCGTTAGCCAACCTCATTTACAATATTTAAATGTTTTTATTTAGATATTCCATGAGAACTACCGCATCATTGTGTTCTTCGTCTTTAGCACTGTATAAAATCAAAACATCTTGTTCTTGCAAAGCGGATTTAATTTCCGTTAAGAATTCAGACGTATAGGGATTCTGATTAATTTCCTCCAAATATCTTTTCTTGAATTCGGTGTATTTTTCAGGATCGTGTCCAAACCATTTTCTCAATTCCGCTGATGGGGCAATCTGCTTTGCCCAAAGATCAAGTTTGGCTCTGACCTTAGACATTCCACGGGGCCATAGACGATCAACTAAGACTCGATAGCCTTCAGGTAATTCTTTGTCATAAATACGTTTCAAAATTAGTTTAGTCATTTAACTAACCCTCTTTTTTCATGTTAATTATATCACATAAAATAATCTATAATTTACTGATCTTTTGTTGTTTTAGCACTCGACAATTAAGAGTGCTAATTTCTTGAACTTCCACCCGAAAAGGTCTTACAATGTATTTGTAATGAAGGGAAAGGAAGTAACATAGTATGACAAACGAAATTATGGATCGTAACAATTTAATGAGAAATTGGTTCAACAATGATTCTTGGATGAACAATTTTCCATCCATATTTGACAACAATTTCCCAGAAGATTCAACATTGAAGACTGATATTAAAGAAACTGATAAAAATTACGAGGTTCATGTAGATATGCCCGATTTTGATAAGAAGGATATCGACATCAATTATGAAAATGATGTACTAACAATTAGTGGTCATCGTGATAGCTTTAACGACCACAATGATAAGAACGGCGACATGATTATGAGTGAACGTTCAAGTGGTCGTTACATGAGACAATATCACTTGCCAGCAGTTGATTCAAAGAGTATCAAAGCTACTTACGACAAGGGTGTTCTAGAAATTAACCTTCCAAAGTTAGAAAAGAAGGTTGAATCAGGACATCACATTGATATTGACTAATACTTAAAAATATCAATTTAACTTCGACTTTTCAGAGAAGTCCGACTTACTGAATTTGGTTCGGTATGGTCGGGCTTCTTTTGTTGATTCTTGCCGTAATTTTGATGTACCTTCACAATTTCTTCACATTTTATAAATACATTTTTCATATTAATAAAGTACTATATAACTTGTAGATGAGAGATGTAATAAATCCCTTTTCTCACCCCCTATAACATATATATATTTAATCCCCTAATTTAAAAAACACCTTTCCCCGAGGTGTTTTTTTATGTATTTTAGGTATCTGCTGGTAGTAGTTATACACAAAATAAGCTATACTGATATATGCAGAGTGGAATTTTTCTACTCTCATGGGATGTAGTATTAAATTACTACAAAAGGACTTAAGAATTTATAAAATTTAAAAAGACTTATCTATAAACAGGGCTATCCAAGTTTTACGTAATAAAAATATTGAAACTATTTTCTGATAAGCCTGTAACAAACGAAAAACTGATAAAAGATGACTATACTTTTATCTTCCCCCCTATAACAAAATAAATCCCCTAAAAAGGGCATCCTTTTCTGATTAAGGATGCCCTTTTTGCTTATCTATTCTCCATTTAACGATCCACGCAAAATCAATTCCGATGGAATCATCTTCTTCACGACGTCTTTTTCAAAGATAGACCAAAAAGCATATTCACCAATTTCGGTCAATTTATGATCTACCGTTGAGAAATTCATTAAACGGCTGTAATCCAAATCTTCTTGCCCAATAACTGGAATCTTTTTCTTCATCTTGATTAATTGTTGGATTACTCCAGCAGCAACTTGGTCACTGTTAGCAAAAATCACCTGTAAGTCAGGATCTTTTTCTAATAAATACTGGGCACCGAGATTGCCACCTTTGAAATCTTTGGCCTTATTGTAAACATGGTCTTGATCGATTTTTTTATCAAAAACCTGATGAAAAGCGTGTTTAATTAATTTAGTCGACTGGCTTGAGGATTCTTTACGGCTGACCGTAACGCCGATATGGTCAAAATTATGTTGTTGTAAAACTTTGAAAACATCGACAAATGACTGACCCCGATTCGTATAAGCACAAGAAATTGGATAATCAAAGGTATCTTCACAGCAAGTAATGGGTCCATACTGTTTGTATTCGAGGATTTTTTCAAATGAAATGGCTCGGGAAGTAAAAATAATTCCGTCAAAGGCATGATGTTTTAACATTTCTAAGTATTTGATTTCATTTTCTTCGTTATAATCAGATGGCAATAAAATCACTTGATAGTCTTCCTTGAAGGCCACTCGAGTGATAGCAGCGACCAATTTTTGAAAATAAGGAATACTAATATATGGCAAAACAACCCCGACGGTGTGCGTTTGACCAGTACTTAAAGCACGGGCAACATCGTTAGGATGATAATCTAATTTTTCCATTGCATCAATAATTTCAGCTCTAGTTTTGGCAGCGACATAACCTCGATCATTGATAACTCGAGAAACTGTCGAGACCGAGTGCTTGGAAAGTTTGGCAACATCTCTAATATTTGACATAAAGATCACTCCTGATTTGGATTGTTAGCTTGCTACATCATGATAAATGCAGCCTTTTTCATAAAAAAGCTAATCTTCACATTTTCTTCACAATTTCAAAATATTTGATTCACACTTATTAAGTATAGTATTAATTGTAGATGAGAGATACGAAATCTCATCTCATCCCCCCTATAACATATATATTTAATCCCCTAAAAATTAAAAGAACACCTTCCCCGGGTGTTCTTTTTTCGTGCCTATTTTCTTGCAAAATGGATTGCAGCAGCTTTCAACATCAAATTTGTAACTTCAATATCGTCAAAACCTGCATCTTGCATCATTTGCGCTAGTTGTTTAATACTAACAAACTTATTAACTGAGTCATCTAAATATTGATATTCCGACTTACTTTTGGCAAAGACCTTTCCCATCAAAGGCATCAAATGATTGAAATACATTTCCCAGCCTAGTTTGACGACTGGTGTTTGAACTTTGAAAGCCTCCAAACAGATCAATTGCCCATTTGATTTCAAAATACGAAAAATTTCATTCAACACTTGATTAGCATCCGGTACATTACGCAAACCAAAACCAATCGTTACCACGTCAAAACTTTTATCGGAAAAATTCAAATCCATAGCATTGCCCGACATTAATTCAATATTAGTTAAATTTGAGGCCGCAACTTTTGCTTGAGCAATTTTTAACATCTCGGAGCTAAAATCTAACCCAACGACTTTGGCATGTGGATATTTTTGAGCTAACATGATCGTCCAATCGGCTGTCCCACAACAAAGATCAAGAATCATATCTGGTCCGTTGTCAATTTTTGCCGTAGCGATTTTACGCCATTTTTGGTGAGTTCCTAAACTCATAATGGAATTTAGTTTGTCATAGTTGCCAGCTATATTATTGAAAGTCTTTTGAACATCTTTTTGGGGAACTTTATTAGTCAGACTCATAATTTACCTCTTAATCAAAATTATTAGCACGTCCATAGTACATGAGATAACGCTTGCCACTGTTAGAAATCATGTACTTAGAAACTCCTGCATTAGCTGGCTGGATGATTTGTGAAATATTTTTGATTCCGGTAATTTCTTTCATGATGGCACGACTAACGAAGCCATGACAAACGACCATAATTTTCTTGTCGCCTTTCTTAGCCATATCATCCAAAAAATCATCTACTCGCTTATAAACGTGTTCAAATGTTTCGCCATCTTTAGCATAATCAGCATATTTAGGTGCCAAATAGTGGTTCTCATCAAATGCATCGGGATATTTGGGTTCCAACTCACTTGCCTTAACACCGTCCCATGAACCATAATCACCTTCGCAAAGACGCTTATCTAATTTGATTTCGTGTACGCCTTGATTCAAAATTTTGGCAGTTTGAGCGGCACGTTTTAAAGGACTTGAATAAATTTCGTCAAAATCATTAATATTGATATTTTTTTCTAAAGTTTCAACTTGCTTGATTCCGTTAGCATTCAAGGGTTTATCAGTAGACATCCCGTTGATACGATTTTCGTAATTAGTATCTGTTTCTCCATGTCTTACAATGTATAATTCGACCATAATATCTCCTTCTTGGTAGCGCTTAAAATACTTCTTTTAGTATTTCATTATTGACTTTGCTTTGCAACTCAATTATAGTGAAAGCAATCAAATATAGTCCTTTAAATATTGGTCCCGTGAGGCTAATAAGGAAACACGTTCAGTCTTTTATTTCGCATACACGGGATAGAGGGCTATTTTTTTGCAAAAATACATTTAGGGGAGATGTTTCTTTTGGCTACAAATGATCAGCAGTACCGCAACCCAGACGCAGTCTTAGACGTCTACGAAAGACCGCCATTAGGCAGTTGGGCCTTTTTATCTTTACAGCACTTATTCTCAATGTTTGGTGCCACCGTTTTGGTACCGTTACTAGTTGGACTAGATCCTAGTATTGCCTTTTTCAGTTCTGGTGTCGGAACAATTATTCATATTTTAATTACTCATCGTAAGATTCCAGCTTACATGAGTTCTAGTTTCTCATTCATTGTGCCGATGGTTTCCTTGATGAAGACAGTTGGTTATGCCGGTGTCGCTCAAGGTACTATCGCCGTTGGTATGGTTTACTTGATTGTTTCATTGATTGTTGGTTTCATTGGTTCCGATTGGATCGACAAAGCTTTACCACCTATCGTCGTTGGACCTATTGTTATCGTTATTGGTATGTCAGTTGCTGGAAGTGCTGCTAACAATGCCATGATGAACGGTTCTCACTATGATCTGACTTACTTTGGTGTCGCTATGTTCACTTTATTTCTAACTGTTATTTTGAACATGGTTTTGAGAGGATTTTGGAGTAATATTGCTATTCTTTTAGGTATCATCGGCGGTTATATTTTGGCCGTTGCTTTAGGTATTGTTGATTTTTCAAAAGTTATTTCTACACCTTGGTTCAAATTACCTGCTTTCGATGTAATGTTTGCTAACTACATGCCTAAGAAAATTTATTGGGGCGCTATCTTGAGTTTTGCACCAATCGCTTTCGTAACGATGGCAGAACACTTGGGACACATCATGGTACTAGACGAATTGACTGGACGTGACTTCTTCAAAGATCCCGGCCTTCACAAAACTCTAGCTGGTGATGGTACAGCTTCAATCGTTGCCGCCTTTCTAGGTGGTCCTCCTGTAACATCATACGGTGAAAACATCGGTGTTATGGCTGTTAATAAGATTTTCAGTGTTTACGTTGTTATCGGTGCTGCCGTCTTCGCTGCTCTGTTTGGATTCGTTGGTAAATTGAGTGCCCTGATTCAAACAATCCCTGGACCAGTAATCGGTGGTATCAGTTTCGTCTTATTCGGAGTTATTTCATCAAGTGGTTTAAGAATCTTAGTTGATAACAAAGTCGACTTCAATGAAAAACGTAACTTGATGATTGCTTCAGTTATCTTAGTTATCGGTATCGGTAACGCTTATCTACAAATCGGTAGCTTCCAATTTACTGGTGTTGGTGTGGCTACAGTTGTTGGCATTATTTTAAACTTAATCTTGCCAAAACATGCCTTGTCAGAACACTGGGACGATGACAAAGATAATTGGAAAAAGGATCAAAAAACAAAAGAGAATGCTTAATTCTGGTTACTAAAAAGCGATTCATATCTATGTTATAAGATATGAATCGCTTTTTTCATTTAATAAATTTACATAAATACTTTATTTGCTTTTGGATACTCTTCCCATAATCAGTATCTTTAATCGTACGACGTTCTGAAGAGTGTTCAACGATTTCTTTATCCATCACGACGTCCGACATTTCAGCAATCGATTTGTTTTTATTAGCGAATGGTTTCAAAGTTTCCAAACGCATGCCATAGGAATCGTATAACAATGTATGACCACCAATCTTTGAACTTCGCTTAGCGTCAAACATCCCATTGACTACAATAATCTTTTTGTCTGCCATTACAGGATTAGCATTTTCATCAGCTGGCGTGTGACCATTAACGATATGACCGCGAGTACTTAGTTCGAATTCCCTTAAAATCCTATTGGCAAACCATTCTTCATTACACAAATCAAAAAATGGATTAGGTGTTTCTCTTTGAACTTCTTTGTCATTAACAAAATAGCGTTCAAAAGTAGTCATTTTATCTTTACCAAATAATGGTGATTTTTTCCCTTCCCAGAGGTACCAAATAAAATCGGAATTAAAACAATCAGCTGTTGTTGGATGTCTCATAGCATCTTTGACAATATACTCACTGTAATCCAAAAGTTCTTTTCCTGCGTAGGCTTTTCCTTCAATGGCAATAGAAGATAAATTACCTTTTTGATCTACTGGAATGCATCCATGAAATAGCAAGTTATCATTATGTTCCAGATACATTCCCCCATTGTCAGCTAAAAACCACATGTCCTCATTTAATTTATTTGATTGAATAAATTGATTTATTAAATCTATTAAAACTACACGTTCACTATTAGTAATTTGATAAGGTGAAGCTGGATTAACTGTTTGAAAACAACCATTTTCGATTGGATAGTCTTTCCCATTAATCGTTATAGTTCTTTTATCCAAACTCAATTTATCCAATAATAAGCGGTCATCCATTTCAAATTCCGGACGACGTTTAATTGCTTGTCCTTCGAGTTTAAACTGAATTATCGCCGCAGCTTGTTGAATGCAATTATCGATATCCTTTTCTTCATCAGTCATTCCGGCCCAAGCTACTTTGGGTTCAAAATTTGGCAAAGGCATGTAACGATTTGTCGCGAATTTAACCATCGAAGTTAGATCAATTCCATAAACATCTTCCAATAATTTCAAATTGTGATAACGGGCACTGATCCTAATCAAATTCATCATACACAGTTTTGACCCGGCCATACTTCCTAGCCACAAAACATCATGATTGCCCCATTCAAAATCAAAATTCTGCCACGTCTCAGTCAGATGATCAATAACTTTATCAGGATGAGGTCCGCGGTCGTACAAATCGCCAACAATATGAATTCGCTCAATTGCCAGTTTCTGAATAGCGTGACAAAGAGAGATTATAAATTCATCCGCTAAACCTAATTTAACTAACTGCTTGACCATTTCTCGATAGTATTGACGCTTATCTTCAGCTCTCAAATCTCCAAAAACTAACTCTTCAGAAATATCTAAAAATTGCGTATCAAGCGATTGATCGATTACATTTTGGGGATACTTTTCAGCTACATAGCGCAATACTTCAATCATCTGATTTGTCGTATCCATGTACCATTGCTCTAAATCATTGCCTTTCAGATCGGGGGTGATTTTTTTCAAAATATCTTCAGGATAATAAATCAAACAGACCAATTTTTGTTGATTGGGAACTGTCAAACGACCATTAAAAAGTTCTCCGACTTTACGACTGATATTGCCAGCACCACTACGAATGATATTCAAATACTTGTCGTAATTGCCATGGACATCACTAATAAACGCCTCCGTTCCCTTAGGTAAGTTCAGAGTCGCTGATAAATTAATAATTTTCGTCTTTATTTCATTAATATCCGTGAACTTTTCTTCCATTTAGAAAAAACCTTCTCCCGCAATATATCAATCATAGTTATGATAGCGTATACAATTGAACTATACCAAATGCACAGTCTATTTCCAAGTATCAAACTAATATTTGAGTTAAAATTATAGTTATAGGAGGTTAGTTAGACATGAATTTAAAATTAGATTCTACTGTAACTTTGAATAATGGTGTTAAAATGCCCCAATTAGGTATGGGTGTTTGGAAAGTCAACAATTCTGGTGCTTCTCAAGCCGTCCAATGGGCATTAAAACACGGCTATAAAGCAATTGATACTGCTAAACAATATGGTAACGAAGCTGGTGTAGGCGAAGGATTACAAAAAGGTTTTGCAGACAATGGTCTCAAGCGTGAAGATATTTTCCTAACAACTAAGATCTTCAACGGTGACCAAGGTTATCAATCAACACTCGACAACTTCGAAGGTCAATTAAAGAGACTACAAACTGATTATGTAGATCTACTCTTGATTCACTGGCCAGTTGATGGAACTTACCTAGAAACATGGCGTGCTTTGGAAACCATTTATAAAGAAGGCAAAGCCCGTGCTATTGGTGTTTCTAACTTCAATATTGAAAGATTAAAGGATATTCTCCAACACTGCTCAATTAAACCAGCAGTTAACCAAATGGAATATCACCCACTTTGCCAAGAAGTTGATATCAAGAATTTCTGTGATGAAAATAATATTCATCTTGAAGCTTGGTCTCCACTTGGTGGTGGTTCAGTTCTAGGCGACCCTAGACTTAAGAAGATTGCTGACAAGTACAACAAGTCAGTTGCTCAAGTTATTTTACGTTGGGACTTACAAAATGGCATCATTACCATTCCTAAGTCAGTTCACGAAGAAAGAATTGTTCAAAACTCTGACGTTTATGACTTCGAACTAAGTGACGCCGACATGAAAGAAATCAATGGCTTTGACACAGACAAGAGAAGTCTCTGGTATGGTGGCTTCTTCTGGAGTGGCAACCCTGATGGTTACAAAGATGAAGTTGAACAATGGGACGACTAAAATAATCTCATTTTAATAAAAAAGGAATCTCTTGGTGTAGAAAATCTACATTGCGAGGTTCCTTTTTATATTAAGATATTTTCTTTTCATTGGTTTCAATTGCACCATCACTAAAGGCCAATGGTATTTCTTCTTTATCTATTACTAAACCAGATAGATCATAAGCTTCTATAAAATCTACAAATTTGGAAACAGTTGTTAAAAGACCAACCTCTGCCCAAACGCTTGCTTCAACGATATTTTGACCGATGACAATGGTTTGTTTGATATCACTAAGATTCATGTGGACTGACTCGAAATCGTTCTCAGACATCGCAATAACGCCATTTTGCAAGTAATAAGTTGTCAGTGGCTCTTCTTTAGTAGAGTCATTGATATCAATTGCCCATTTAAAATCAGATTCCGGTTTAGTAGCAACTTTAATTTGTTTATCATTACTCAACCAAATTCCTTCGATGTCAGAATTTTCTAATAACGGCGTTACATATTTATTGAAAGCTTGTTCTAGTGCCCAGGCTTGTACCAAAGTATTAGGATCATATTTACCAGCAAAATATGGCGTGTAAACTCCTTGGGTCATTTGTTCTGCCAAAACCGTTGAGTTATAAATCATCGCAAAGTCACTTGACTCTTGTAATGGTGTTTTATCTCCTCGTTGAAATCTTGAAACTAAAGAATCATAAGCAAATGGCGAAAATTGGTGGTTAACCTCAATTAAAAATTGCTCAACATTTTGCCGAGCTGCTTTCATTTGTTCCATTAGAATCTGATTATTTTTAGTTGTCGCTATTTCAAGTTTAAATTGTTCATTCATTTGATTAATTATCATATTAGGGAAAAAATATTTTTTAATTTTCATAACGTACCTCATTTATATCAAGCGTCAAATCTTCTTTGACTATATATAAAATTATAAAAATGAGATATGAATTATTTATGACCAAAAATAGAATTTTTAAACAAAAAAAGAACCGTATAACGACGTTACACAGTTCATTTACGTAAAGGAATCTTATCAGAAAAGCCATCACGAAAGTTTTCTAACCCAGCGTACTTATCGACGATCATGCCGGTCAAATGGTACTTAGTAATGAAATCGGAGAACTTAGACCCGGCCGACAATCCAGCTGATGACCAAATATTAGCATCCACAGCACTATTGCCAACAATCGTTACTTGCTCAACATTGCTCTTTTCATTTCGCAAACCACGCAATTCATTAGCAGTTGAAACAGCACCATTCTTCAAAAAATATGTTGCTAACAAGATGTCGAGGTTCTTAGGGTCTTTGATTGCAATGCGCCATCTAAAGTCAATATTGGGACGACTGGCTAACCGAACATCCTCACCACAACGTAGTGACACACCATCGATACCTTCATCACTCAATAATGATAATAAATAACGGTTAAAGATTTGATCGATCATCCAACCATTCAATAAACCAATTGGATCATACTTCCCATTAAAGTAAGAGCTAAAGTAATGATGGGTCATTTGTTCAGCTGTAATTGTCTGTTCATAAACTTCACGAAAAGTCTTCGAAGTCATTAAGGCAGTTTCTTCACCATCTTGGAAACGTGATAATAACGAATCATGGTTCTCTAATGAAAACAGACTATCATATTCTTGAACGTTTTCAGAAATTTTTTCAATGGTCTCATCAACTAATTCTTTATTAATAGCACCTTCATTCAAAGTGGCCAATTTTACTTCAAACGGCAAATCAAACTTATTAATAACAATGCTTATATATTTATATTCATTCATATTTTTCACTCCTTTGGCTAAAAAAAATACGTATACTTATCTTATTTATCGACAAGTATACGTACCAAATGTGATGAAAATATGACCAAACTTTGCTTATGCTTTGAAAGTTTCAAAACTTGCTAATTTGTCTTTTTGTTCGGATTTAGCAATAAATTCAAAATAATTGCTGAGAAACTTCCGACTACTAAACCATTGTTTAAAATAGTTTGAACAGTTGATGGCAAGAAGTGCAATAACGTTGGTTGAACTGTTACACCCAAGCCCAAACTGATTGAAACTGCCATAATCATAATGTTGTTGTTATTCATTTCAACACGTGACAACATCTTAATTCCTTCAATACCTACGGTACCAAACATAATCAACATGGCACCACCCAAGACGGCATTAGGAATCAATTCAGCTACAGCACCAACCTTAGGAATCAAACCTAAAATAATTAATAGGAAGGCTGAGAAATAAACTGGCTTGTTCTTCTTAATTCCTGACAATTGAACGACCGCCACATTTTGTGAGAAAGTCGAATATGGGAATGTATTAAAGATACCACCTAAGATAGCAGCCAAGCCTTCTGAAGCATAACCTCTTTGTAAATCATCTTTATCCAAATCATCGCCTGTCAATTCTGCCAAAGCGTAGTAAACACCAGTTGACTCAATCATACAAGTTAAAGCAGCTAAAAGCATAACTACGATCGATGACCATTCAAACTTAGGCGTTGCAAAGTAAAATGGTTGAGGAATTTGGAACCAATGAGCAGTACCCACGGTCTTGAAACCAATCTCGCCCATTCCAATTCCTAATAAATATCCGGCAACAATACCGATCAAAACAGCAATTTGCTTGATAAATCCGCGACCCCAAATACTTACGATCACAATAATCAAGGCTGTTGCAAATCCTAGGATCAGATTCGTAGAGCTACCAAAATCTTTGGCATCAACGTTTCCACCACCAATATTTTGGAAAGCTACAGGAATCAAAGTAAATCCAATCAAAGTAATCAAAGAACCAGTAACTACTGTTGGGAAGAAGTCTTTCAAGTTAGCGAATAACTTGGAAATCAACATGATGAAAACCCCAGCAGCGATGATGGCACCATACATATAGGCAATTCCAAAATGATGCCCAATGTTTTGTAACGGCGTTACATATTCGACAGCTGAACCCAAAACAACTGGCAAACCAATACCCGTCAATGGTGTTCGTTTAATCTGTAAGAGTGTAGCAACCCCACACATAAAAATATCAACTGAAATTAGATAAGTCATTTCTTTAGCACTGAATCCTAGAGAAGCACCAATTAAAATTGGAATCAAAATATCGCCAGAATACATTGCTAACAAATGCTGAAAGCCTAATAACAGATTTTTAAGGAATGATTCTTCCTTATCGTTCGTGTTTATATCCATTACACCCTCCTAATTTATCAAAATTATACCATATATTCGTGATTACAATATGAATAAGTTTGAAGATACTGCTTACATTTATATGATAGAATGTAACCAGTACAAATAGGAGGAATTCGAAAAGATGAAGAAAAATCATTTGGATGACGCTTGTACCACTATTTTAGTTGGTAAAAACGCCAGTTTAGATGGATCAACAATGATTGCTAGAAACGACGACACTTTCTTTGCGGTAGCTCCACATAGCTTCGTATTGAATCCTGCCGTAAACGGTAAAAAAGGACGCAAGGTTAAGTCATGGTTAAATGGCTTTGAATCAGAAGTTCCTGAAAATGGCTACAAATGGCCTGCCGTTCCAAACGTTGATTACAAGAAGTTTGGCTACTACGACGAAAGTGGTATTAATGGTAAGAACGTTGCTATGTCTGCCACAGAAAGTACTTATGGTAACGAACGTGCCTTAGCTTTTGATCCATTAGTTAAAGATGGTATGGACGAAGACGTTATCGTTCGTATGGTCCTACCTTATGTTGACTCAGCCAAAGGTGCTGTACAACGTACTGGTGAATTGATCAAGAAGTTCGGTTCACCTGCTGGTAACTCTGTTCTATTCAGTGACAAAGATGACGTTTGGTACATGGAAATCGTTACTGGTCACCACTGGGTAGCCCAAAGAATTCCTGACGACAGTTATGCTGTTTGTGCTAACCGTGTTTCAATTCAACAAGTAGATTTCAATAATACTGACGAATTCATGTGGTCAGAAGGAATCCAAGAATTTGTTGAAAAGAACCACCTAAACACTGACAAGACTGGCTGGAACTTCAGACATATCTTCGGTACAGACAACCTTAAAGATCGTCACTACAACACACCACGTGTTTGGTTTGGTCAAAAGTACTTCAACCCAGAAATCCAACAAGATCCAGAAGATGGTGAATTACCTTTCATCATGAAGACAGATCACAAGATTTCTGTTGATGATATCGAATATGTTTTGGGTTCACACTACAACGAAACACCATTCGATCCATTCAGCCCATATGCTAGTGAAGATGACAAACACCGTTACCGTCCAATCGGTTTGAACAGAACTCAAAACTCACACGTTCTTCAAATCAGAAATGACGTTCCTGAAGAATATGCTGCTATCATGTGGTTATGTATCGGTTACCCAACATTCTCACCATACATTCCTTTCTATACTAATATGAACGAAACAGATCCTTCATATAATGATGCTTCACTTGAATTCAACTTCAAGGATGCATATTGGATGTATAAAGCCTTGTCAGTTCTAGTTGAATCAAACTACACAGAATTCATTCAAGACGATATCGACTACTTAACAGAAATTCGTCAAGAACTACGTGAAGCTGTTGCTGAAACTGACAAATTAGCTGCTAACTATTCTGGTGATGAACTAGTTGAATTCTTAACTGACCGTAACCAAAAGGTTGTTAAGCAAATGCAAGAAAAGACTCACAAATTCTTTGGTGAACTTTATACTAAAGGAATCAATCTTTCAAAACTTACATTTAATATGGATGCAAATCTATAATCAATTACTAAAAGGTATCTTCTTTGGAAGGTGCCTTTTTTGTGTTACATTGGATTTAAAACAACTAAATCGAGGTTTTTAAAATGGAACCAACTTTTAATAAGATGACACCTGCTGGCTACAAAGCTATCGAACAAGAAATAAAAGATTTGAAGGCCAGTCGTCCTGAAAAAATCAAAATCTTGGCAGCCGCTGCAGCTTTAGGCGACCGTTCCGAAAACACCGAATATTCTAGTGCCAAACGTGATCTAGGACATCTTGAGAGCCGTTTACGTTATTTACACAAACAATTGCAATACGCTGATGTAGTTTTGCCTGCTGATAACGACCTTTTAGATATTGGTAAATTCGTGACAATTGAATTTTTAGACGATCACGACCAGGTTACTTATCAATTAGTCGGAAAACAAGAAGCTAATTTAACTCAAAACAAAATTTCTTTTGCCTCACCAATCGGCAGTGCTTTAGAAAATCATAAAGTCGGCGATACAGTTTCAGTCAGCGCTCCTGAAGGCTCATATGATGTAAAAATCATCAAAATTTCATTGGAATAATTAAGTCAACGCTATCACTAAAAATTAAATACGGTATATACCATTTTAAAGGGATTCATTGATAGCAACAAAGTTCTCCATACCTTTACGTGCCAAACGTCATGATATAAAAAAAACAATAGTCAAAATCGTTTATTCACAGGTATAATATTGCTATTAGCTTTTTTTAGGAGGAATTTTTTCATGGACGAAGGGAAAAAACTGGCCAAGAAAACTCTTAACCGAGGATTTTGGTTAGCATTTTGTGCGTCTGCTCTTTGGGGTGTATCTGGAACTGTCTTGCAAGTCGTTGCTAAGAATTTGAACATCCCAGCTATGTGGTTTATCGCAACTAGAACTACCGTAGCCGGAATTATTTTGTTAGCCGTTGGCTTAATTGTTTTACCAAGCAAAGAGTTCTTTGCTGTTTTTAAGAATTGGAAAGATCTTTTGACGTTAGTTTCATTTGCCGTTTTCGGTTTGTTAGCTAATATGTTCACCTTCTTCCATGCCATTAAAACTGGTAATTCTTCTACTGCAACTATTTTGCAGTATTTATCACCACTCTTCATTATGATTGGTTTGATTCTTTTCACGAAAAAGAAAACTTCTCGTGTTGATGTCATCTCCTTTGTTTTGGCATTGATTGGTGTAGTCTTGATGATTACTCGTGGTGACATTGGTCACTTATCTATTCCGTTTGTTTCAGTACTTTGGGGAATTGGTAGTGGTATTACAGCTGCTTTATACGTTGTTATTCCACAATCCCTTATCGCCAAATATCACGGAATTTTGATTACTGGTTGGGGTATGTTGATTGCGGGAATTATTTCCAATTTCTTCAGTCCCATCTGGGTCAACCCACCAAAAATGAGTACCGCTAGCGTTCTTGGAATCGGAACCGTTATTCTTTTAGGAACTGTCTCTGCATTCTTATTGATGGTCTTGAGTACTAAGTACACAACCGCTGCAATCATTAGTATTACTGATGCTGTACAACCATTTACAACTCTAGTTTTAAGCGTGATTTTCTTACATTATGCTGTTAACTTGCCCGAAATTATTGGAGCAATCATTGTTGTATTAGCAATCTACGTATTGAATCGTTATGATACTGAATAAATTTTAAGTAAAAAAGGGCCGCCAAGTCGAAATAGATCAACTTGGCGGCCCTTTTTGTGTCCCTTAGTTTTTCACTAGAGGCAACGCTTGACCCAAGTTGATCTGCAAAATAATCACGACGACAATAATCAAAATAGTATACATAGCGAAGGCCTCTTTTCAAATTAGAATAAAATTAAATTGTATTTAGAATAATATTTGTTTATCGAATTGTCAATTGCTTAAATAATATTTTTTATTTTTATAATTTTTGTTGATAAAACACACTATATAATGCATTCAAAAAACGCACTGTAAATTCATTAAAATTGATTAATTTTAATTTGACATTCTCTAATATTCGTCTAATAATACAGTCACAAAAAATTTTGGAGGCGGTATTTATGAAATATGCAATATTAGGTGCAGGTGCTATGGGACTACGTTATGGAGTTCTTCTACAGGAAGCTGGATTCGATGTCGACTTTGTCGAAATTTGGCAACCACAAATTGATAAGATTCGTGAACAAAATGGCGTTTTCGTTTCACGTGATCACAAGAATAAGCACTTGGTGCCCGTCAATATTTACTCCCCCGAAGAATATACTGGTGATCCTGATGTTTGGGTCGTTTTCACTAAACAAATGCAATTGGCTGATGCTTTGAAACGAACAGCACATGCTTTTAAACCATCTCAATATGTGGTTTCACCAATGAACGGAATGGGCCATATCGACAAGTTGAATCAATACTTCGACAAGCAAAACGTTATTGGCGCTACTGCGTTGATTGGTACAGTTTTGAATGGACCTGGAGACGTTGATTTTATCGGTGCTAAAGGTGCTGGTAGCATGAATATGGCTAATGAGACGGAAACACCCGATGAAATGACTAAAAATATTCAGGATGAGTTTACTCAAGCTAACCTTAATCCCAACTTGACGACCAATTTTATGGGAACCTTGATGGCAAAAGTTATTTTCAATTCAGTCGTTAACACTTTGTGTACCATGTTCGAGATTCAAATGGGTGAATTCATTCAATCACCAGTTGCTGAAAAGCTCAGTCGACAGTTGATCGATGAAGCTTTCGATGTCTGCGAACGTGCAGGAATTACTTTGCTCAATACTCGTGAAGAAGAATGGGAATCCGTTCAATTCGTAAGTAGTGTCAGCAATCCTTTGCACTACCCTTCAATGTATCAAGACATGTCCAAAGGACGTAACACTGAGGTCGACTATATCAACGGCTATATTTACGATTTGGGATTGAAATATCACTATGAAGCTAAAACTCATGATTTCTTGCGTAATTTAGTTCATCTAGCCGAATTCTCAAGAGATTTTGACGTTGAAGCACTCGAAAAGAAGGTTCAAGACTTAGAATTATCTAAATAATTTAAAATTTCCCCTTTCATTTGTCAGAATTTGCGTTAAACTTAATAACAATTAAATTATTAGAATTTTACTAATTTAATATATATTTTCTAATTATACGAAAGAGGGATCGCTATGAAAATTTTTCTATACGGAGTTCGACCAGACGAGGCAGTTTACCTAAAGGAATGGGAAAACGCTAATCCAGATGTTGAAATCGACTATACTGACAAAATCGTTACTGAAGAAACAGTTGATTTGGCAAAAGGTTATAACGGCGTTGTAATGTTGCAAACACAACCCTATACTCGCTTGGCCTTGCAAAAGTTGCACGACTTTGGCATTAGTAAAATCTCAGTTCGTAACGTTGGTTTGGACGGCTTTGATTTCAAGGATCTCCGTGATTTCGGATTTTCATTGACGAGTGTTCCCGTTTACTCACCTAACGCTATTGCTGAACACACAACTAGTTTGATTTTACGTTTGTTAAGACGAGTACCAGAATTTGACGAGAAATTCAATAACGCTGACTTCCGCTGGTACCCTACAATCGGGGAGGAAATCAATGGTAAAACTGTTGGTATTGTAGGAACCGGTCACATCGGCTCAGTCGTTGCTAGATTGATGCTCGCCTTTGGTGCCAAAGTAGTAGCTTACGATATTAAGCCTGACCCATACTTGGAGAATCTAGGAATCTACGTTGATTCTTTGGATAAAGTATTAGAGCAAGCTAACATTATAACGCTACACACACCTCTAGCCAAACGTGATGTTCATATGATTGATAAAGCTGCCTTTGCCAAAATGAAAGACGGCGTAATCTTTATCAATGCTGCTCGTGGTGGCTTAGTTGATACTGATGCTTTGATTGAAGCCTTGGACAGTGGCAAAGTTGGCGGTGCTGGTTTGGATGTCTTGGAAAGTGAAAATGATGTCTTCCAAAAGAAATTCGACAAGATTGAAGATGTCAAAGATCCACAATTCCAAGCTCTACTTAACCGCAAGAACGTCATCATGACTCCACATACAGCCTTCTATACAACTACAGCTGTTCATAATATGGTCTTCGATTCTTTGAATGACAATCTTAAAATGCTAAATAATCAAACTCCGAAATTCCCAGTCGATATTTCAGAGGACTAAAAAGACAAATAACCAGTCAAAATGTTTAATTCATTTTGGCTGGTTATTTTTGAATCAAATTATAAATTCTGCTTTAATTAGTGTATAGCTTAAAGGAGGATTTTTTGATGAAAATATTTGCTTATGGAATTCGTGAAGATGAAGAACCATCTTTGAAAAAATGGGAACAAGCAAACCCAGATGTCGAAGTGGGCTTCACTAACAACATGCTGACTGCTGACTCAGCTCGTATGGCTGAAGGTGCTGACGGTGTAGTTACTCTTCAAACAGCTGACTACACTAGAGAAGCCTTGGAAGTACTTCACAATTTAGGCATCAAATATATTTCTATCCGTAACGTTGGAGTTGATAATTTCAATTTCCAAGATCTCAACGATTTTGGCTTTACTTTGACAAACGTACCAGTTTACTCACCTAATGCCATCGCTGAACACGCAGTACTATTAATGGGAAGATTGCTCCGCCGTACTCCTGAATTTGCTCAAAAAATTGAAGACGGCAACTTCACTTGGGCACCTACAATTGGTAAAGAATACCGTGAACAAACAGTTGGTGTCATCGGTACTGGTCACATTGGCCGTGTTGTTATGCAAATTCTAAAAGGCTTTGGCTGCAAAATCGTTGCTTATGATGTTTACCACAATCCTGAAATTGAAAAACAAGGTTTATACGTTGATACATTGGAAGAATTGTACAAACAAGCCGACATTATCACTCTCCACGTGCCATTATTCGACAGTAACAAGTATATGATCAATGAAAAAGCTATCGAACAAATGAAAAATGGCGTCTACATCATTAACTGTGCCCGTGGTGAATTAATTGATACTGATGCTTTAATCAAGGGCTTAGACAGTGGTAAAGTTGCTGGAGCCGGACTAGACGTTATCGACAATGAAAATTCTGTTTTTGGTAAGAAATGGTCTAGCATCGACAACATTCCTAACGAAAAGATCAGAAATCTAGCTAAACGTTTGAATGTTATCGTTACTCCACACAGTGCTTTCTATACAGAAACAGCCATTCATAATATGATCACAACATCATTTGATTCTAACAAATCATTGATTGAAGGTTTGAAACCCGACAATATCGTCGATACTAATAAATAGATTTGTAAGCACATCCTAAGGGATGTGTTTTTTTATACAATAAATTTAATTCTATAAACAATATATCTAATTGACAATTTATTTATATTTAAATTACATAAATAATACTCATAAATGATTTAAATGTGTACAAATGGACTATACTCATATCGTATATATATCGCCTTCTTAAGAATCCATTAAGGGAAGTGTTATTTATGATGAGAAAGTATGTATTATTTTTTATCTTAACTATTCTTATAGGTCTTATTTATGTTTCAAACAATTATTCCACTAGCTTTGCGGATACTAACAGTGCTATCGCTTCTGCACCTGAAGGAATTGATATCCACAAATATTTCTACCCTGTTACTCAGCCATCACCTTATGGAGAACATAATCCTTTCAAGACAAATTCTGCTTCAATAAAAAATAATTACATCCTAGATTTAGCCGATGGTTATTCTACTTATGGTGCATTATGGGGGCGCGATGATATTAAAAATTATATTGATTTGCGCTATCCTCAAACAATTTCAGCCTGGTTATATTTTGGACCTGACCAAGGATCAGATGTTTTTAACGGACAAGGAATGGCCCTAGTTTTACAAAATGATAGTCGAAAACAAGCTGCCTTAGGTGCTGGAGGACAAGCGTTAGGTGTTGATGGATATGACCGGTCTACGAAAACACAAGCCAATGGTTCTGGCCTGATTGACTACTATACTACAAAATTTGACGATCCCACTACAATTGCTAAAAGCGCTATTCAAAATAGTTTAGCTATTGAATTTGATACACAAAAAAACGATGTGACTAATTCACAAGGAGATGCTCCAACGGCCTTTCAAACCTATTCGACTGGTAGTATTTGGAGATATCCATTTATAGTCTATCAACATGCAGATTACTCATTAAATGCATTTGATACCGTAGATACTAGTATTGCTGCACCGAATAATTTCCCAGACAACACCTTATTAGGGGCTTATTCCGGACAATTCGGTCACATTTCTTTTACTTTTCCATCCAATTCCAACTCCTATCATTTAACAAATTTAGTCACTGGAACATCCAATAGTGATACTTATAGCCCTTTTACAAAAACTTACTCACTATTTCATACAGAAAACACCACAGCCGCCTTAATTGACGGTACTGATTCACATAATCAAAACGTTGATTGGCATCATATGACCTTTACTTGGACTCCTCCAAAAGCTGGCAGCACAATCGGTAAAGCTACTTATTATTTTAATGACAAAGATAAAGATGGTACTTTGAATCCAGTAAATACTGGTAATCAATTCAACAAAAGTATTTCACATTCAATAGACGTTAATACTGATATTTTTCACCTGGCTAATGGTCAACATACCGTATTGTGGGGTTTTACCGGTGCAAATAGTGACAAACCAAGTCCAAAAGAAACTAGACTTGTAGCTAGCAAATTAGTTGATTTTGAATCCATCCCATCTCTAGTAGAAGCCCATGCAACCAGTTCACTCTTTGATCAAAGTCTAAACAAAACTATAACTGAAGATTCGACCGATAAAACAGTCTTAGGTGGTGACAAAGTCGCCCTTACCTATCAATTGAATTACGACACAGGAAATGCTGACTGGAACAACATCAAAGCACGTTTTAATTTACCGAAGCACTTCAAATTAACTCCCGATGCCCAAGACAATATTGGAACCATCACCTATGCTAATGGCATAATTGAAGGCATCCCCGCAAGCTCTTTAGCAACTGATAAAACTTATATTTCGTACACCTTGCGTTCTCCCCTCAATACAAATGACAGTACTGCTAAAATCACGCTCAATGGAACTGTCAATAATACGACGGGGAAGGATTTGGATATTACTAAACAACCGGCAAAATTCGTTGGTGATACCAATATCAGTTCTACTGAAACACCTAGTTTTATTATCAAATATAATCCTACTTGGTCGATGTCTTTGAAACCACTGACAGATAAAAATTTATTATTCAAGCAAGAGAATGCCACACTCGATATCAATCCTGAATTAACTTATAGTGACAAACACGACTTTTATGATTCCGACAAAATCAAATATACATTCAAGGTGGGCAGTCATACCTTTACGAAAGAGTTACCATCCAATTCTAATTCTGATACTTCAGAAAATACGATTGATTTACGCGAACTAATTGATAATGATATTTCAAAAGTTGATTTTTGGTCCCTTTTTCCTAGTCAGACTGACGTCCCCGTTACGGTTTTTGCCACTGATAAAGACAATATCTCCACATCTCCGCAGACCTTCACCGTACATGTCTTACAAAATAAAATTCTACAAATTAGAACTTCAAAAAACATCGAATTTTCTGATACTAATATTTTCAATACTAATAAAATCCTGCATCGTAAAACTAACTTTATTCTAGAAATTACTAGTTTTCGTGAACCTTGGTCTTTGAGTGTCTCTACCACTCCTTTAAAAAATGGCGAAGAACTTTTTAACGGTTCACCAGTTTTTGTTGATCAACAAAATACTATTCATCCATTAACCGATGCCCCAACTTTTATAACTGATGACAAAACTAGTCACGACCCAATAAAAATTGACGATATTTCTCAAAAATGGAATAGTAGTTCGGGAATTTTACTAAAACAAAGCGGTAATTCCAAAGCTGGAAAATACACCGGAACCTTGACTTGGACAGCCAGTGACATAGTTAAAAATTCCTAAAACATCGTTATAACGATAAATTTTTTCAAATATATATTTGACAAACTAAAAACCAAGGTGTAGATTAATCACCAATCAATTAATTAAAACTTATTTAATTTTATTAGACGTTGAAGAGAAGAGTAAGTTGACGAGTAGTTTGTAGAGTGACCGCTAGATAGTGAAAAGGCGGAACGAAAGTTTAACTGAAGATGAGCTTGGAGTCTTACCTAGGTGCAAGCCAAAGGTACGCAAGGATGCGATATCATCCCGGACATGTTAGTGTCGTTGAGGTATTTTGTGTAAGCAAAGTATAAATTAGGGTGGTATCACGGGAAATCGTCCCTACAATTCAGATTTAGGTCTGTTTTGTAGGGGCGATTTTTTTACTGTCTCTTTGCAGCTATGCTGCTTAGAGACAGTTATGGGGAAGCTTTAGCTTCCGTATTCCTTGAACTTGCAGCATGCTGCTTAGAGACAGTTATGGGGAAGCTTTAGCTTCCGTATTCCTTGAGTCTTTACACCCCTAACTCTTTTCACTACCACCAACTAAAAATTAAATAAGCAATTTCAGGAGGAAAAACAATATGACAGTAAAAACAGCAAATAAAATCGGATTCCAACACGTAGGAAGTTTTCTTAGACCAGAAGAATTAAAACAAGCACGTAAAGATTTCAATAACAAAAAAATCTCTCAAGCAGAACTTACAGCTGTTGAAGACAAGGCCATCAAAGACTTAGTCGACAAAGAAGTAAAGGTTGGCTTGGATTACGCTACAGATGGTGAATTCCGCCGTTCATACTGGCATCTCGATTTCTTCTGGGGCTTTGAAGGTATCGATCACATTCATTACGGCGAAGGTTATCATTTTGCTCACGAAGAAACTCGTGACGACACAGCTATCCTTTCTGGAAAAATCAAATTTAACAAAGATACTCACCCATTCATTAAACATTTCGATTATTTGAAGTCATTGACTGATAACTTGGATATCGAACCTAAGCAAACTATCCCTGCTCCATCACAACTTTATATCGAACTAATTCGTGGAACTAATGACGATAAGATCAAAGAATTTTATCCTAATATCGAAGATCTTTATTCAGATATCGAACAAGCTTATCATGATGCCATCTTGGCCTTTTACGATGAAGGTGCACGAGTAATCCAATTAGACGACTGTTCATGGGGACTATTCTTAGACGACAGTTTCCTTTCAACTCCTGATGGACAAGCATATGCTAACTCCGGTATTCAAGATATCTTGTTAAACCTTAACAACAAAGCTATCGAAGACTTACCCGAAGATTTAACTATCAACACACACGTCTGTCGTGGTAACTATCATTCAGATTTTGCCTTCTCCGGCGGTTATGGTCCCGTTGCTGACACACTCTTTGCTAAAGAGAATGTCGATACTTACTTCCTCGAATACGACTCAAAGCGTGCTGGTGGTTTTGAACCTCTAGCTAAGGTTTCCGGTAATAAAAAAGTTGTTTTAGGTCTTTTGACTACTAAATCTGGTGAACTAGAAGATCGTCAAGACATCATCAACCGTATTAAAGAAGCTAGTCAATATTTGCCACTAGACCGTCTCTGGTTATCAACTCAATGTGGCTTCGCATCAACAGAAGAAGGCAACGTTTTGACCGAAGATCAAGAATGGGCTAAATTAAAGCTCGTTAAGTCAATTCAAGATGAAATCTGGGGTTAATAATTATTGATAACGCTTTCATAAGCAACTATAATATAGATAGAAAGAATAGTTACTGGAGGTGTTTGACTATGATGGAATTAATTGCCAAATTATTCAACAAGATTGTAGACTACACCCTTAACTTCGATTGGTGGTAAGCTTACAAATCTGTAAGAGTAATATAAGTGAATCAAATGTCTTAAAAAGCAAAAAACTCTTAAGATACTTTTCAGGAGGTAATTCAAATGAGAAGTTTTTTGAGAGTTTTTTTGTTAGGCTTTTTTCTATTAGCAATTGGGTATTTCGGAGCTTGTATAGGTCTCAAGGACAATACGAGCGCAGCAGGCCAAGCATTCAACAAAATTAATATTTTGGTTAAAGAAGAACCACGTTATGTCAAAATCGATAATGCCAAAGCAGTTGATGAGGATGGTTATGGTAATTACAACTACACCTTAACTAGTTATGATCAAAAAGGACAAGAACATCCCATCAAATTCACTGGTATGGGTAAATTAAAACAAGATCATTACTTGAAATTAACCACTAAGGGTACTTATGTCATCACGTATCAAGAAGCCTTTGAACAAAATATTCCACATAATGTTTATGAAAAACTAAACAAATAGCGTTTGACCAGCCTAGTCTAAATAACTAAAATAAATAAGTTACTACTTTTAGATTAGGAGCACTAAATTGTCAAAACAAATTAAGAAATCACTATTCATCATGGTCTTCGGGACCTTCTTCGGTGTTTTGTGCTCTACTTTGATGAACACAGCTCTACCTACTTTTATGCGTGTCTTCAACGTCAACTCCTCTACTGTACAATGGTTGACGAACGGCTACACGTTGGTCAATGCAATCATGATTCCAACGAGTGCCTATTTTATTAAGAAATTTTCTTTTCGGCATCTATTTATTGCTTTTAGCTCAATTTTTTTAGTCGGAACAATACTGGGAGCAATTGCCAACACCTTTATGCTAGTTATCATCGGTAGAATGATTCAAGCTATCGGAACTGGAATGATGATGCCCTTAGTTAATGTTCTAGCAATGCAATATACTACCAGAGACAAACAAGGAGCTGTTATGGGAATTATTGGTTTAGCCTTTAACTTCTCTCCTATTATTGGTCCAACTTTGTCAGGCGTGATTTTACAGTACTTCCCTTGGCAATACTTATTCATTTTGATCTTGCCGTTTATCATTGCCGTCGTCTTATTGTCGATTTTCCAATTGCCACAAGTTGAAACGAGTGAAAATCCCAAATTCGACGTACCAAGTTTGATCACCATCAGTTTAGGATTACTCTTCCTATTAACTGGTTTCTCAAACATTGGTCAATCTCGATTCCTATCTTTCAATGTTTTAGGATTCACAGTCATCGGCTTAATTCTAATTGCTATTTTCTCAATCATGGAAAACAAAGCCGACAGTCCAATTATCAATTTTGAAATTTTTAAGCATTCACAATTTTCAGTCGCTACAACAATTAATATGTTGATTGTTTTAACTATGTACGGCAACACGATTTTACTACCACTGATGATCCAGAACATTTTACACAAGAGTCCTTTGATTTCCGGCTTAGCACTGTTACCAGGTGCCGTTTTAACTGGCTTCATGTCACCCGTCAGTGGTCGTCTATTCGACAAATATCCAATTAAGCGTATCGTTGTTACCGGTGTTCTAATTGACTGTTTTGGTACCTTTATGCAAGCGGTGATTGACGTTAATGCATCAGTCTTAATGTTGACGTTAGGGCAAATGATCCGCCAATTAGGTTTAGTCTTAATCTTGATTCCTATTCAAACTCAAGCTTTAAGTTCTTTACCTAAGAAATATCTGTCCGATGGTGTAGCAACTTTCAATACCCTTAGACAAATTGCCGCTTCCTTTGGAACAGCGATTATCATTGCGGTTATCACAATGGCCGATAAAATCATCACTGGAAGTACAATTAACCAATCCGTCGGTATTCAAGCAGGTTTTCTAGCTTGTTTAGGATTCTTGATTGTAGCACTAATTTTGACATTTAAATTACACCGTCCTGAAGCTGTAGACTAAAAATATCCTATAAGGAGATAAAACTCTTTATAGGATATTTTGTTTGGTTTGACTGTTAATTTTCTATGTAAATACAATTATAATTGTTATATATATCACAGAGGAGGAATTAATATTTGTTAACTAGTTCATTTCTAGATGTATCTTCGTTATTACCGAGTTTGTTTTATATCCTAGGAGCCTTTTTAGTTTTCCAAGTATTATTCTCCGGTATCAAGGTCATTCTCAACAAGATGGCGATTCATTACGATCCTTATTCTTTAAGAGCCGCTTTGGGTGTCATTTATATCATGTCGCTCCTGTTCTATATGGAAATAACCGCTACGAGCGCACAGCATTCCTGGATCTATATTAATTTCGAATTGATTTCAGTCATCTTCTATACAGTGATTCTCAGTGCCAACAAACACTATTATTACTACTTCTTCCCTTTAATATTGTTAGCATTCATGATTTTAAATTCAGCGCTGACGAGTTGGGAATCTTGGTGTCTATCATTTGATCTGATCATCTTTTATCAAGCTTTGAACTATATTAAAAATCACACCAAAAATAAATTTCCGTTCTTTAAATACTTAATTGCTAGTGTCATCTTTGGATCTCTCTATTGGTTCTTCGCCAAAATTAAATTTAACATCAATAATCCTATGTTTATTCACCAACTAACTTCATTATTCGTTATGGAATTATTTACAATTGGATACATAGCTGTCTTGTTCTCTGACTTAGAATCACGAGCCTCCTTGTTCAGAGATGCTACTCATGATCGACTCACGCATGCCTTTAATTACGATGCCTTTGACATTGATCTTCGAGCTATCTTCAAAGAGGACAGCCAGCCTGATACCAAATTTACCATGATGATGTTTGACATCGATCACTTCAAGAACATCAATGATACTTACGGTCATTTAGCTGGTGATGCGGTTTTAAAAGAAGTCGTTCAAATCGTTCAAAATGTACTCAAACAAAGTGATCTTAAAATTAAGTTATACCGAACTGGGGGCGAAGAATTTAACGTCATCTTCCCTAATTACAAAGTTGAAGAAACGACTGATATTGTTAACAAAATCTTCTCAGCTATCAATTCAACAACAATACACTTCAAAGAAAAAGACATTAACATCACTGCTTCATTTGGAGTTTCAGAAATTAGTCCCCACGATGTTTCAATGACTGATTTCTATTCACGTGTCGATAAAGCTTTATATCATTCAAAAAGAACTGGTCGAAACAAGATCACGACCGTATAAAAAAAGAGCTAACGGATTTTCCGTCAGCTCTTATTTATTACTAATTATTTTGATTCTTTTGTTTCGCGGCTCTTCAAGAAGTCAAGAACAGCTTGTGTGTTAGCGCGTTTTTCTGCACCATTTTTTTGGTTTACAGGACGGCGGTGGCCAGTCATACCTTTATGTGTATTTTGTGACATCTAAAAAACCCTCCTTCCCGTTATTACATTTAACTTATTTTATTAACCCTATTATTATAAGAGAATCAGTTATATTTTTCAACCTCAAATTTACATTCATGGCATAAAAAAAACTAATCAATTACCATCTTGATCAGTTCTTTTTTGTATCAATTGTTTTTTACTGAAAAACTCTGCGACTAGTCTATTCAGTTACAGTATTTTCACCTTTTTCAGGAGAAGTTTCTGCTTGTTTGGAACTTACTGTTTCTTTAACCTTATTGTGCACACGGAATGCCAATAAGAATCCAAAAACAGCTAATACTAATGTAAACACAAATCCATAGTGAGCGCCATTAGTAAATGCTATTTTTGCAGAATGTCCACCATTTGCAAAGTAAGTATTTTGACCAGTGCTCAAAAGAATTGTGGCGATACCTGTAGCAACCGCACCAATAACTTGTTGGAAAGTATTGATAATAGCTGAACCATCAGCTGATTGATAGGCATCTAGTGAATTTAAACCATAAGTTTGTGATGGTGACATGGCAAGTGGAACACCAATCATCAAAACAATGTGGGCTGCAATGATGTAACCAATAGAACTGTTTTGATTACTGAATAAGAACATTGCGGAACCAATAATTGAAATCAAGAAGCCAAGACGTGACATCATCTTAGCACCGATTTTATCGTAAGCACGACCGGCACCAAATGAAACAACGGCGTTGATGACTCCACCTGGCAACATAATTATACCTGTCAAAGCAACGGCGACACCTAAACCATTTTGAAGGTACATTGGCAATAGGTACATTGCTGAAAGTGTGATACCAAAGTTGATCATTACTAGAACAGAACCAGTAACGAATTCAGGTTTCTTTAGAACTGTAAAGTCCAAAGTTGGAACATTTGCATGAAGTTGTTGTCTGATATAAACAACCAAGAAAATCAAACCAATTACTAAAGCAATCAAAGCGACTGCCATGTTTGAACTTAAGGAGCTAATACCAAAGACAATCAAGCCAAAACTAATTGTTGAAAGAATAATTGCTAGCCAATCAACTTTTGGTTTTGTAACTTCAAAGACGTTTGTTAGATTCTTTTCCATGATGGCCCATCCAATCAACAAGAAGATGATGAATGACCAGAAAATAAATCTCCATGACAAAGCGCCCAAAATAATACCAGAAATTGTAGGTCCAATGGCAGGAGCAAACATAATAACTAATGCTGCCATACCAAGAGCTCCACCCAATTTATTAGGTGGGAATATTCTCATAGCAATTGAGAACATTAATGGCAAAATGATACCAGTAGCGATACCTTGAATCATTCTACCGACTAAAAGCATTGGGAAACTAACGGCAATAGCTGAAATAACTGAACCAATGATGAAATCCCAAAGTCCAAATCTAACTAATCCCCTAGTTGAGAAGTGTTTAGTCAATAAACTTGAAAGTGGCAAGACAATCGCAATTACTAGCATATAACCAGTAACTAACCATTGTGCAGTACCTGTTTCAATATTAAAAGCTTTCATAATAGATGGAAGAGCGATGTTTAGTGATGTTTCACTGAACATACCAACGAATCCACCGATCAGAACACCCATCAATGCAAGTAACGGATGAAGAGGTTTTGTATTAATTCTTTGAGTTTTACTCATATTTACCTCCGTTTTGTTACAACAATAGGTTAATATACCAGAAAAAAATTAATTTGGTAAGTTTTTTCTGAAATTTTTCTCTGCTTTTCAAATGAGTTAACTCAATATTTCTTTAAAAGAAACTAGAAATTAATAATTTTACGTTCCACTTTATCTGCGTATAAATCAATCTTCAAAACGCCACGTGGCAAGTCACCATAAGTATTATAGCCAGTAACATTTCCATAATTTAATTGCACTCCTTGGTGTTGCACTGAAAAGTTATTATCATGATCATGTCCGGCGTAGAGAGCCTTAATCTTATTAACCATTAGGATTTCATAAAATAAGCCAGAATTGATATTAGCTGGACAAGGTTTTTCATTGTAAGTGTCCGTTACTGATGACTTTTCTACAGCTAAATATTCTGGTAAAGGAATGTGCATAAAGCCTAAATCAAAACTACTTTGATTACAGTCTCGAGCAATTTCAGCATACCAATTAATTTGATGTCTACCAATAGCAGCATATTGACTAATTTGAGGATCTTTATAATAATCTCCACTATCCCAAACATACAAGACATTGACCAACTTATCTGTTTGTTTATTGAAAATTTGCAAGGTATAGTTTTCACGATCATCAACGATATAACTGTTATGACGATCCGCTAGATTATGTAAATTCTCTTCAAACTCACGCAAATACTTTCTACTAAATGTACCTTCAGTATCATGATTTCCATAAGTAATTGCGACCGGAACATCAAACTGATTTAGCAAATCATACAATTCCCGCAGACTTTTTCTTGGCTCAAGGTTTTCTTTCCCCCAGATCAAATCTCCAGTAATCATAATTAAATCAAATTTATTATCAGTTAATACTTGCTTAATTCCTTGCAAAGTCTTCAAATCAGCTTCATTTAAGGGATATTCTCCCAGATGAATATCAGTTAATTGACAAATTTTAAATGGTTGTCCATTTTCAACATATAACGCCATTTTTTAATCTCCCATATTTAAAAAATTTTGATAACCTTGGTCTACATCCTTTGAAGAATGTGCATCAGCACCATAAACTAATTTAATTTTTTTTGCTTGAGCTAACCTGATCACTTCCCAATAGGGCGAAGGTTCTCGTTGACTCTCTCGATTCATTCCTGACATATTACAGTCAAGCATTTCTTGATTTTCTTGAATCGTATCTAAAATCTCTTCTATTAAGTGTTTCGTAGTTTCATTTTCCCAAACTATTCCCGGAGCAAAATCTTGAATCCATTTGCGATATAACGTTATGTGACCGTAACGAATTGGTTTGTATTTGTTATCCCATTGAACAGCTTTTAAGATTGTACTCAAGTATGCATTAGCCACTCCAACCGGTGTTTGATATTCCTTTAATACACCGTTACAAAAGTCTCTATAACTGTCATCCACTGCACGCAATCCTTCTCTAGTTGGTAGGAAATGAACAGAAAGAATCGCGTCATCGATATGTTCGTTGTACTTTTGTAACATTGTTGCGGTCCAATCTTCAAATTGTTCAAAGAAGTCTACTTCAAAACCAATTAATATTTTGATAAATTGTGAATACTTATTTTTTAAATGCTCCATTTTATCAAAATATTGTGGCAAGTCATCCATGCTCATCGCTGCTGTTTCGATTGCATGTCTTGATCCAGAAACTTGCTCATAAAACATCGGTGACATTGGAAAATGTTCCGTTATCGTATAAGTCTTAAACCCAGCCTTAATAGCTCGCTTAATAAAAAATTCTGTATCTTCTTTTGATCCATGCGGACAAAATTCAGTATGCGTGTGCCCGTTCCAAGTCTTGACATCAAAGTCTTTCATTTATTCTCCACCTGGTAAATATTTTTTTGATTGATAGAAATTTCTGAAACATCTCCTGGTTGTAAAGGTTGTAGTTGGTTTAAAGCTTCAATTTTCAAATCAATGCCATTAACAACAAAAACATATTGAATTCTGTTTCCAAGATTTACAGCTGATTTAATTTTCCCACGACATTGGATACCTTCATGTTCTTGTCCAATTCTAATTGATTCCGGACGAATGAGATATTTGCTGTCTTCTATTAATCCATCAATACCAACCATTTTTAATTCAGCACCAGTTAATAAATTATGTTCTCCAATAAATGTTGCCATGAATTCATTACTAGGTTTTTGATAAATTTCATAAGGTGAACCTTCTTGTTGTATCTTACCTTCGGAAATAACAACTACATTATCCGCAATTGCCATGGCTTCAGCTTGATCATGGGTAACAAAAATCATCGTAATACCTAATTTTTGTTGGTACTCCTTGATTTGATCACGCAATTCTACTCGAATTTTGGCATCCAAAGCACTCAAAGGTTCATCCAATAATAGTAGTTTTGGTTTCATAATCATCGAACGAGCAATTGCTACACGTTGTTTTTGACCACCTGATAAATCATCAGGATATTGATCTGTCTTTTTGCTCAAATTAACTAAAGATAACATCTCTTGAACACGCTGTTTTACTTCAGTTTTGGCAACTTTTTGAGCGTGCAAACCATAAGCCACGTTATCAAAAACTGTCATATTTGGAAACAATGCATAAGACTGGAAAATAACTCCAATATTACGCTTATTAATAGGCAATTGAGAAATGTCCTTTCCGTCTAACAAAATTGTTCCCGTAGCATTTTTGTTTAAACCCGAAATAGATCTTAATACAGTCGTTTTTCCACTACCACTAGGTCCCAAAAAAACTGTTATTGCATTTTCTGGAATCGATAGATTTAAATCGTCAATCACGATATTATTCTCAAATTTTACTTGAAGATTCTCTATTTTTAAAAATTCACTCATGAAATTAACCTTTCCTTGCCTTACGAGTTGTTCTAATCAAAATCAATGACAAAATACTCAACATAATAAAGTAGATGATCGTCAATACGCTACCCGCATTACCGTTGACTTGCATTAAACGATACATGTGGATTTTCAAAGTAACGTAGTTGCCACCTAAGAAAAGATTAGTCAAAACGAAGTCTCCAAAACCAGTTGCAAACAACAGCAAAGTGGCGATCGTTAAACCAGTTTTAATATTAGGTAAAACAACTTTTAAAAACGACTTTACTGGACCATATCCTAATAACTGTGATTGTTCAAACATTGACCTGAAATCTTTAGAGATGAAAACATTAGATAAACTTTGATAAACCAGTGGCAGACTCATCACTGACAAAACTAAGAATAAAATAACGATTTTAGGAATTGGCAATTCACCATATAGTTTGATCAACCCCGTTACTAAGATGATTCCCGGAATGATAAATGGCAACATTGTCACAAAACGCATCTTTGATTTTAATTTTTTGTTATAAACACTTAAATAAAAAGTAATTGGAACAAAAATCGATAATCCTATAATGGTCGTGACTATTGATAAGAACAATGAACGTAAGATAACCATTAAGAAATCCATATTGCCAATCAACTGTACGTACCACTTGAAGGTCCAACCTTCTGGCAACAATGTATCGACCCATGAAGAAGATAGTGAGTATAACAAAGTTGCCAAAATCGGTAGTAGTAAATAAATGAAAATAACTATCAAAATAGCTTTTGGTAATCTTTTACTGAGCATTTTATCCCTCCACAGATGTCTTTTTCTTAACTATGAAATTACCGAAAATCACTAAAGCGACCATTGCTAAACCGAAAACAACTGATAAAGCACAAGCTAGTGGGATATTTGATTCTAATTCTCCACCAATCAATGAACCGATAATTGTTGAAATCAAAGTAATCTTATTTCCTGTTAATGCAAAAGCCGTCTCGTAAGTACCCATTGCATTAGCAAATAAAATAATCAAAGTTTCAATCAAACCTGGCACTAAAATTGGATAAATAACTTTCTTAGTGAAAAACCAATTATTCGCACCTAAAGTATCGGAAGCCTCTTTCCAGCTTTTATCAATTTCTTCAAACGTTGGGTATAAGAACAACATCCCCAAAGGAATTTCAAAAAAGGAATAAGCGACAATCAATCCGGCCCAAGAATACAAGTTAAATGAACCTGTCAGATTAAAATTGATAGCTTTAGAAATGGCATGAACTACTCCAGAATTACCCAATAAAATAATGAGTGAAAATGCCAACGGAACTCCGGCAAAACTAGATGCCAAATTCAGTACCGTCACGAGTGATTCCTTAGCTGATCTTGAAATTTTCGTTAAAGCCCAAGCACCGACCACAGCAATCAATTCACTAACTAAAGCTGCTGTCATTGAAAGTATCAAACTGTTGGTAATAGCTTTACGATAGTATACATTGGAAAAAAGTTCCTTGTAATTCATCATTCCAAAAGCTCCATTTTCCGTCGTAAAACTTGAATAGATCATAACCATAATTGGAAAAATCAGTACTAAACAAATCAGTAATACAAACAATAATAAGAATCTATTTTTGAGACTAAACTTCATTAGTAATTACCCCTTACTTTGAACTTCTGATTGCCACAATTGACCAATCTTCAAAGTTGTTTTATTCCAAACTTCATTATCTTTAACATGATAAATATTCTTGTAAGCACTGTCTGGCAATAATTTTGATTTAACATCATCTGGCAATTTAACATTTTCACGGATAGGACGAGCGTATCCTTTCGCCAAGTTGATTTGTCCTTCATCAGAAAGAATGTAGTCACGTGCTAATCGAGCTGAATATGGATGTGGTGCATTCTTATTGATAATTTGTGAGTAACCACTCATAACACTACCTTCAGATGGAATAGTTACTTCATAACGATTTTCATCAATCAAATGACGGTAATTTAAGGCATTGAAGTCCCACATAACAGCAACGTCAACTTCACCCTTTTTCAAGTTTTGAACGTTAGCTTCAACAGTTGATAGGCGATGCTTCTTGTTCAAATCAGCAAAATATTTCAAACCTGGTTTAATGTTTGATTCATCACCACCCATAGTAGTTGCAGCAGCTAAAATTGCATACTGACTTTGAGCACCACCAGTTGGGTCACCGATAGAAACTTTGTAATTCCCCTTCTTTAAATCAGCCCATGATTTAGGAGCATCGCTAGCTTTGACATTCTTCTTATCTGTGATAAAAACAATTGTTCCTGTATAACCAGTTGACCAATAACCTTCTTTATCCTTGGCCCAGTTAGGGATATCCTTCCAATATTGACCTTTATACTTGGCTAGAACGCCTTTTGATTTGGCTGTTGGTGCAACATTCATTCCCACATCACCAATATCAGCTGTTCCCTTTGTGCCTTCAGTTTTGAATTTTTGAATTTCTTCAGCACTATTCATGTCAGTATCCGATTGCTTGATCCCGTATTTACTCTTAAGATCTTTCCATGTACCGATCCAGTTAGCCCAAGTATCTGGCATACCAACTGAAGCTAACTTGCCTTCTTTTTTGGCTTGTTTTTCAATAGTTCCCCAATCATTTGAGATATTAGCCTGTTTAGTATTTGAGCACCCCACCAAAGCAGTAATAAAAAGTAAAACCAAACTTGATAAAATAATCTTCTTTTTCATCATCATTCCTCCGTGACAAAAAATTTAGCAGAGGGTTATGTATTTTTTGTATACAATTCTTAGTCCGTTTTATTTTGATATTATGAATTTATCATGTATATTATTATTTTTATATGAGCTTTTTTCAAAAATATGACTAATTCTTCACATAATCTATTCCTTTCTTTGTCCAAAAAGAAAATATATAAATAAATGATATTTATTTATTTTTAAAACAAAATAAATAAGGCATCTGTTTTCAGAAAAACAGATGCCTTTTACTTATCGATTAATTGAACGTGACATTCTCACAATTGCATGACGTTCACCACGAATTGCCTTACTTAGAGCATAGATGTTTTCAATTGGTGACTGAATTCCCCAAGCTGCATCACCTATATGCTGAATATCTACACCACAAACTTTGTTTCTAATAGCAATATTTTGAATAAAGCTACTACCTGAACCTTCTTGACTTGTACCGATTGTACTCATTACTAAAGCTCCTGATTGATGAACTAATTTGACAATTTTTTTCAATTCAGTTTCATCAAAACCTGGAACAGTCCCCACTGCTGGAACTAAGATTACATCCGCTCCTGCTTCGAGAAATTGTTCAACAGCTTCTTCACTAACTACAGCTTCATCAACACCAGCACCATGCATCTTCCCAGCAATTACTAAACCTGAGAAGACCTTTTTGGCGGTAACGATGTTCTTAGCAATTTGCTCATTCGTAACACCAGTACCAGGATTTCCTGTCAAAACAACGAAATTAAAGCCTAATTTTTCAGCTTCTTGCAGTGTTCTTTCACTAGCCATTCGTCCTTCTGGAATTTCTAAACGATCCTCCAACATATCGGCATTAGGGTCAACTGGTTCAAGGTTTACGCCAATTGGTCGACCAACTAATTTTTGCAATTTTTTAATCGTTTCGCCATCGTTATGAACTTTTGCTGTGGCAAGTGTTCCTTCCCCTTCATAAAGTCCCAAAATCAAAGGATTAAAGACATCAAAAACATTCAACAAAATCATATCTGCTCCAAAAGCCGCCGCCATTTCTGAAGTTGTGATGCCATCCAAAGGCTCATGAACAACAACATTTTCACTCAAAACAACCCGCCCTTCGCTGGCTTTGATGCTTTGTTTCAATTCTTTTCCATTCATCTTCAACATTTCACTAGAATTAGCACTAATTAATCTTTTAACCATTTATTTTCTCCTTCTTGCAATCGGTTTCAATTTAAACTTTAGCATAAAAAAAGAAGCTTCGCTTTATAACGACGCTTCTAAATTAATTAATACCAAGCTGGTTTGTCTCCATCAGTATTAGGTTTATTAACACCAATTGATTCACGGCTATATTTATCAGGATCTTGAGCAATATCAACTACGATTTGAGCAATTGATCTCCTTGAAACTTCAGTACCCTTAAATGAATCACCCTTTTGAGTAACTTCGTAATCAACTTCGGGTTTGTCAGTTAACCAAGCTGGACGAATAATCGTGTAATCCAAATCTGAATTTTCGATAACTTTGGCAGCTGCAGCATAGTTAGTGATGTAATCGCCTAAGACTTTCTTATTCCATTCACCAAATTTTCCGGGTACTTCATCATAAATACCTAATGTTGAAATCCAAACTAAACGAGTCTTCTTTTCCGCATGCATGGCTTCAACAACAGCACGTGCTTGTGTTTCGATATTATCGCCAGCTAAATTAGCATATACCATGTCAACATCTTTCATAGCATCGGCTAGGTTATTTGCATCAGTAGCATCGCCTTCGACAGCTTCAGCTAAAGTATGAGAATCCGCGAAATCTCTCAAACGTTCAGCGTGTCTGAGATACAACTTTAAGTCTGTATCTGTTGTATCAACAAAAATATGTTCTGCTAAGCGGGCAATCTTTCCGTTAGCACCTAAAATTAAAACTTTAGCCATTAATTTTTCCCCCTGTGTTAGTTTCTATAATCCAATATAAGAGAGTTTTTCAATTAATACAAAGAATGTTTCTCGTAATCCAAGCAATTTTTATAAAATTTAAAATAAAATGACAATAAGTAAATTTTTGTGAATTAATCTACAAGCTAGGTCTCAGAAACTATTACATGATGTTATAATTATTCCGTAACACAATGCTCTAAGGAGGGTGTTTTATGACGGGTGATGTGGCTCATTTACTTAAGGTTGCATCGAATGAAATTTCTCGAGAGATCAATACTTTTGCTCACAAATATGGTCTGACTGGAACTCAAGTACAAATAATTCACTATTTGTCTAACAACCATCAAGAACATATTTATCAAAAGAATATCGAACAAGAATTTAACATTCGACGCTCCACGGCGACTAATATTTTGAAGACTATGGAAAAAAACGACTTAATATTGCGTCGCTCGGTTCAAAATGATTCACGCTTAAAACGAATCGTATTGTCCGACAAATCCAAAGCCATGCAAGATTCAATTGAAAATTTCATGGATCAAAATGATCAGATGATTCTTTCGACCTTAGGTACTTTGGAAAGACATAGTTTCGTACACGCCTTGAAAAAAATTCCCCAAAAATTAAAAAAGTGAGGTAAGGATTTAATGACAAAAGTAATTATGGATTGTGATCCTGGTATTGATGATGCGATTGCTCTAACAGTTTTGCTTGCACATCCCGAAAAAGCTGATTTGATTGGCGTAACTACCGTTGGTGGTAACGTTCAACTAGACTACGTTACTCAAAATGCTCAAAAACTATTGACCTTCTTAGGTTCTCACGCTGAACTAGCAGCCGGTCAAGCTACTCCACTAGTTAAGGAAATTCAAACAGCTAGCCACGTTCACGGTAAGACTGGTATGGATGGATATGACTTCCCAGAAAACAGTCTTGACTATCCTATCAAGAGTCATAACGCCGTTACATACATGTATGACAAGATTATCAACAGTGATGAAAAAATAAACCTTGTCGCTACAGCCCCATTGACTAACGTAGCATTACTTTTGAAGACTTTCCCAGATGTTAAAGAGAACATTGAACACATTTACATCATGGGTGGCTCAACACTTCAAGGTAACATCACTTTAGCTGCTGAATTCAATGCTTACGTTGATCCTGAAGCTATGGACATCGTCTTCAATTCTGGTTTACCAATTACTTTATCTGGCTTGAACCTAACTGAAAACAAAGCTTATGTGACAATGGATGAAATTTCAAAGATCAAAGACCTTGGACATGTCGGCGTTATGGCCAGTTCAATTCTTGATATTTATGCCGGTCACGAAAGCTCAATCGGTATGACTAAAATTCCAATCCACGATGCTTGTGCTGTTATTAGTTTGATTGCCCCAGAACTATTTACAAAGAGCACTAACTATTCAATGGATGTTTCATTAACTAACGACCAATATCGTGGTATGACTTATCCAGATCGTCGTGTTGACTCAGAAAAGAAGAACAGTATTAAAGTTCTTGAAGATGTTGACCGTGAAGCTTTCGTTAAGTTCATCTTCGATTCAATCGCTAGTTACGACAAAAAATAAATAGATAAATTAACCTCACTAGATAATTTCTGGTGAGGTTTTTTTGATGAAACAGATTATAATAATAAAGGGATTTTAATATATATAGGGAGCGTATTATCATGAAGCAAAAATTATATTTGCCTTTATTTGTTATTTTGTCATTCTTATTAATACTATCTGGCTGTTCCAATCAATCTGCTCCATCGACAACCAAACAAACTCGAATTACTAAAACAACAAAAAAGAAATTTGAGTCCGATGTTCCAACCGAATTAGTCGGTAATTACGGTCGATATGTAAATGCTTATGGAGACCCTAACTCTTTCTTTACTATTGTAGTAAAGAAAAACAAAATAACTATTAATCAAGGTGAAGGAACAATTCTAAGAGACATCACCTCTAAAGAAATTTCTAAAAATACTTTTATGGTTAAAGCAACGGAAAAATTTGGCAGCAAAATGTATTTAAAATTAAAATATAAAACAAAAAATGGACAAAAATATTTAAGCCTTTACAATGCTGATAATAAGGATAATTTACAAAGTTATAAGCAAATCAAAGCCAACAAAAGTAATTTAAAATGGTACAAATCATATAGTAAAAAACAATTTGATACATTAACTAGCCCTACAAAAGAATCTAAAGATGAACAAAATAATACTTCACAACAATCCATAGAACACTTCAAAAATAAAGTTTATAGAAGCTCAAATACCTCTACAGAATTTATTTATATTTCTGACAATTCATTTTCTTTACTAAACGTACGAATGAATGGATTTGAATATGATGTTTCTGACATTATGAATCCAAATTATTCAGTCCATAATAATATAATCACTATTTCTGGAAATCCAGCTGATGAAAACCACTCATTTTATGGTGAAAATGGGTCTACAGTAAATCTGACAATAGTTTCTCAAAATAGTTTAAAAGATAATAAGACTAATATAACTTACAATCTTTTTGATGGAACTAAAGATCAATTAATCCAACAAATAAATGATGAACATGGCTACCCAGTCGATTTTTCTAAAAATTCAAACTCTTCAGATACTGATAATTCTTCAGATGATGATTTTTCAGACCAAGATTCACCAGACCAAGATCCATCAAATAATGAAAATGATGATCAACAATATTTTGACAATGAAGATTCCTATTAAGCGCATAAAAAACGCTAAAAGCTCTATCTAGTCCGGAATAGCAAAGAAAATTGGCTCAGATGTGAAATTATTCTTAGCAATTTATTGCTTAGAATAAGACCGAGCTTGAAGACTTTGCCCGTACTTGGGCTTAGCAAAGGCTTCAAGTCGTGTCCACATCGTTCCAGCCAAATTTTCTTTGCTATGGAGGACGGAATATTATTACTAATCAAATTTCTGAAAATCAAAACCAATTTTACAAAAAGTGATTCATGGTTGTATAGTTTATAGAGTTATATATATCTTGAAAGCGATGGATTTTTATGAAAACTAAACTATACACCCCGAACGTCACTCTAGTCTTAATTGCTAGTTTCTTCTATATGATGTCCTCGATGCTGATTACGCCAATTATTGCAGAATTCACCCAGAATATTGGTGCTACTAGTGCTATCGCAGGATTAATCGCCGGTATTATGAACATCACTTCACTGTTATTACGACCAATTGCCGGTAATCTAACCGATCGAATTTCCAAATACAAATTAACTATGATTGGTGCTTCTTTTTTACTACTAGCTAACCTTGGCTATGGTTTAACTACTAATTTAGTTATTATTACTGCTTTAAGAATCATTAACGGTCTAGGTTACACGCTTTGTTCCGTTTGTATGTCGACTTGGATTGCCGATTTACTGCCACCTAACCGTGTCGGTGCCGGTATGGGAATTTACGGTTTAGCCAACGCTTTAGGAATGGCCTGTGGCCCTGCTATTAGTATCTCCCTATACAAACACGTCAGTCACCAATCATCATTTTGGTTAGCTGCTTTCTGCAGTTTACTGCTGATAATAATCATTCAATTTGTCAGCAACCATGGTTTACCAACGAAATCTACTAAACCTACAACCAAAAAACATTTACAAATCGTTCAACCTAAAGTAGTACCAATTTCAATAATCTTGTTGCTATTTTCATTACCATATTTTGCCACTCAAACTTACCTAGTTAGTTACATTGCCCAAAGACATTTCTCTGTTTCAGCAGGGATATTCTTTCCAATTTATGCAATTATCTTGCTAGTTTTGCGATTGTCAATGCGCGATCTTTTTGATAGAGTTCCATTCAAAACCTTTATTAAAATCAGCTTGATTGGAAACTTAGTTGGATTATTAGGATTAACTCACTTAACTAATTGGTTCTTCCTCATTATTAGTACCTTAGGTCTAGCGGTTGGATATGGATTGATGTTCTCAATTTGCCAGGCTAAAGCTTTAATGGTAGTTTCACCTCACGAACATGGGATTGCGAACAGTACCTTCTATATCGGTGTCGACTTAGGAATGTCCTTGGGTCCAATTACTGGTGGTTTGATCAGTGATTTCTTGCCAATTTCGTGGTTCTACCCAATGATGATGATTACTTTGCCTTTAATCATTTTAGTTTATTGGTCAAACAAAAAATTGTTGGCATAAAAATGGGATTGTGACATAAATCTTCGAAAGTAAATATCCATTTAATCGATTGGTAGCATTTTTATAAATAATAGGCGAGAAAACACATCCTTAAAAGAACGTGTTTTCTCGCCCAAGTTTCATAAAACGCAAGCTTTACCTAATCATTATTAAATTGAACAACTAATTGTATCTTGTTTTGAACTTCCTCTCTTAAGTCCGTTGGTAGTTGCTCCACAAATTGCCAATTTCTGTTGATGTAATCAAAAAATTTTAACTGCTCAGTATAAATCGTGCCATCCATCTTAGTTCGTTTATCTAAATGTACATGTAAAGGATAATCTTTTCCATTGAACTTACCATGTGATATAGGGACAACCCATACAAAAGGAGAAGTAGCCATCAGCTGATTATTGCTAACAACTACAGCAGGTCTCCTTTTTTGTATTTCAGCTCCAGCAGATGGATCGAAATCAATGTAAATAATTTCTCCATTTTTAGGCATATTTACCATAATTCTTCCCCTACTGGTTTTGTATTTTCCCAGTCATCCAAATCATGCGCACGCTGATAGCTTCCATGCCAATCTTTAAATAAGCTGTCTAAACTAGTTGCCATTTTTTTTGAGGGTTTAAGAATTAATTCACCATTATCTTTTTTTCAACTTTATACTGAGTTCCGGGCGCTACAGCTAGGTTGCTCGGAATTGTAACAACAATAGAGTTTCCTTGCTTTCGAGCTTTTACATATTTTTCCATAGGCCTATCCTCCATTTCAAAGTCTTACTAGATTATAGCGTTGGTGAATACACATGTGAATACATATGTGAATACATATGCATTTTGAGACAAAAATAAAAAAGCCTTTTTTAAAAGCTATGTAAAGTTATCGCAAAATATCAAAAAATAGTATTAATGTCTTTTTATTTTCTTATGGGCAACGAAAAAAGCTTCGACGAATTTTTTTAAATTCATCGAAGCTTTTCTAGTCAAAAGGACTTTTTTGTCACAATCTCATTTTTTATTATTTTCTTCTAAAAGCTTCAGGATATAATTTTATAATTATAAGAGTTCTTACCGTGAAATAAACAAAGAAGTATGCAACCATATGCCATATAGATATATTAACTTTGAATAAAATACTTAATATTAAGGTAAACAATATTTTCCCAATAAAGAAAGCTGACCACAACAAGATATACTCTTTTTCATGCCAAATATAATAATCATCATTGATCATCTTAATCTGCTTTTTATTTCCTAGCGTAATACCTTTAGCTACGGCTATAATAAGCACAACAATTAAGTCTATGTTACTCCAAAATGGACCTAATCCACTATAAGTTTTAGTTAATGCCCAAAATAATATAATTACCATCAAGATGAAATGGATTGGTTTAATTTTCTTTTTACGTAGACCGCCAAACATGACGAATCCTAAATAGCAAATATAAATAACAGCTCCCACAATTAATTGATAGAATGGGAGTGATAAGTTAGTAAAATTCATATATTTTCTCCTATTTTTGCAACAATGTTTCATAAGCAATGTTTGAAAGTATATGATATATATATTTACTAAACAATCAACAATTAGTATGCTGTGTTGTTTTAAACAACATATTTCTAAATATGATGCATAAAAAGGAAAAATATTTATGGATATTAGAAGAAGATATACTCGAAAAGTTATCAATCAAACTTTTTTCTCACTTTTAAAAAAACGAGACATAGATAAAGTTACAGTATCTGAAATTTGCAAAGAATGTAATATAAATCGTTCTACTTTTTATCGTAATTATCATGATATTTATGATATTGTCGATCAATTTTTTCAAGAAATAACTACGGAAATATTGAAATCCTTTTCTGCCGATGATTTATCTATGAATCAGAAATTCAATTTAGTTTTTTCAAGTCTTTCTGAACACAAGGATACTTTTATGCTTTTAAAGAAGAAAGGACTCTTGAAAAGACTAAATTCACCCATATTTAGTGCAACTAATCATGCATTTGGAGATAATTTTTCCTCTTCAGAATGGTATTTCTTATTTTATGGTTTTTCGGGTCTGCTTAAATATTGGTTTGATCAAGATATGAATGTTTCAGTTTCAGAAATGTCTAAAATATCAATGGACTTATTTTCTAAATTTATTTCAACAAAATAAAAAATGTTCCTAACATTACTAGATACAATCTAATAACGTTAAGAACATTTTTTTATAGAATCGACTTAATTATCTCAAGCCCTTCATCTAATTTTTCTTCATTCATCACTAGTGGTGGCAACAATCTCAAAGTATTGTGCTTAGCCGAAAGTGTCAATAGTCCCTTTTGGTGTAATTGAATAATCACATCATTAACTGGCACACTTTCATCTAAATGAATACCAATCATGAAGCCCAAACCAGTCACATCACTTACTTTATCCAAGGGTTTGATTTCAGTATTTAATTTATCCCAAAGATGTTCTGATTTCTTCTGAACTGCATCCAAAAATTCTGGTGTTAATTGTTCCAAAACTCCTTTAGCAGCTGCCATTGCAATCTTATTGCCACCAAAAGTAGTTCCATGACTTCCGGGTCCAAAGGCAGAAGCTAATTTCTTATTACCAATCATCGCTCCAATTGGCATTCCGTTACCTAGAGCTTTAGCAGAAGTAATAATATCGGGCTTTAAACCAAATTGTTCAAAGGCAAATTTAGAACCTGTCCGGCCAATTCCGGTTTGAACTTCATCAATAATCAACAAAACGCCGTTATCATGACAAGCTTGTTGAATATCGGTCAACCACTTTTTATCAGCTACGAAAACGCCGCCTTCACCTTGAATAACTTCTAAAATAACGGCCGCTAAGTTATTGTCAATCAAATCTAGCGCTTTGTTATCGTTATAGTCAGCAAATAATACATCTGGTACTAATGGAGCGAAGCCTTGTTGAATATCTGGATTTCCGGTCAATGACATTGAGCCATAAGTCCGTCCGTGAAAACCATTATTAAAAGCTAAGACAGTTGATTTACCTGTGTATTTACGTGCTAACTTGAAAGCCGCTTCGTTAGCTTCAGTACCAGAATTGCAAAAGAAAGCCAATTGATCATCATTACATAAAAGACCCGCTACATCATCTTGTATTTGGCTCTCGTACAAATTAGAAATATGCCAAACTTTTTGTAACTGCGTTTGAACATTTTCTTGAATAATTTCATTACTATAACCAAAGCTGCAAACACCGATGCCACTAGTAAAATCTAAATATTTATTATCGTGATTATCAGTTAAATATACGTCGTCTCCTTTTACCAAATCAAATGGAAAACGTGCGTATGTTGGGAATACATGTTCCATGAATCTTTCCTCCAAATTATTATTTTTCCACGTATTGGAACTGCGTTCCAGGTCGTCCTAAATCATTAGTAATAAAAGTCTGATGGACACCGTTTTTCAAAGCTGCAAACGAAGCCTTGATTTTAGGCATCATCCCTGACTTAATAATATGTTGCTGAAATAATTCATCGGCAAATGTTTCGGTCAATTCAGGTACCACTTCTCCAGATTTCAAAACACCAGGAACATCTGTTAACAACACCAATGACTCTGCATTCAATTGACTGGCAATCGTGGCAGCAGCTGTATCAGCATTTACATTTAACCAATTTCCGTTTTGCGTTTGTGCAAGTGGGGCCAAAATACCGATTTTATCCTGCATTTCTTGCAAAAGCCAGGCAACATTAATCTTTGTGATTTTTCCTACTTCACCATATTCAGACTGATTTAAATATTTTCCTTCTAGCAAATGATTATCACTAGCATTCAAACCTATTACAGGTAATCCAAAATCTGCTATGCTTTGACACAATTTGGGCTGAACTAATCCTAATAAAACAGCTTTAGTAACATCCAAAGTTTCTGGATCAGTTACTCTCACACCATTAATTTTTTCAACATCTAGATGTAATTTGTCACTCCATTTGGAAATTTGTGGTCCACCACCATGAATAATCAAAACTTGCTTACCTTCATGCCACCAAGTTTGAATTTGCTTAAAAAATGTCAACGGTAACTTATTGCTAGCATTACCACCTATTTTTACTACAATTATCTTCTTCATCTTTTTACCTCGTATTTTAGCTTCTGTATGTGGCATTAATACGGACGTAATTGTAAGTTAAATCGCAACCCCAAGCTTGTCCGGTGGCAGTTCCAGAATTTAGATCAACTAAAACGGTAATCTTTTTATCAGTTAAAGCTTCTTTCATTACCGTTTCGTCAAAATCAGCACTGTGGCTGTTATCTACCAATGGTAAATCGTTCAACCAAACACTCGTATGCTCAACATCGACGACAGCATCTGTTTGACCAATGGCGGCAATGATACGACCCCAATTAGCATCTTCACCAAAAATTGCTGCTTTGACCAAATTAGAACCAACGATAGCTTTAGCAACTTTTTGAGCATCAGCGTGAGTTGCCGCATGTTCAACATTGACTTCAACTAACTTAGTTGAACCTTCACCATCTTCAGCAATATCTTGAGCCAATTTAGTTAAAACGGCGTTATAAGCAGCGTTGAATTTTTCAAAATTTTCACCATCGTCAATAGAAATTGGTGTATTATCAGCCATTCCGTTTGCAAGAGTGACGACCATATCATTAGTTGAAGTATCGCCATCGACGGTAATTTGATTAAAAGTTTTATCAACTTGTTGACTGAGGATTGGTTGGAGTTGTCCGTCAGCAATTTTAGCATCAGTCACAACGAAACCTAACATTGTGGCCATTTTCGGATGAATCATTCCTGAACCTTTGCAAAATCCACTGATAGTAACATTTTTGCCATCAATTTCAATTTGAGTGGTAATAGTTTTAGGATGTGTGTCCGTGGTTAAAATTGCTTCAGTAACTAAATCGTTATCGAGTAATTCCAGTTGAGAAACTCCTTTTTGAATCAAATCCATTGGTAAATTTTCACCAATCACACCAGTTGAGGCGACTCCAACTAGATTAGCGTCAATTCCCATTTTGTCGGCTGCCAATTTTTGCATCTTTTTGGCATCTATCATCCCTTGTTCACCAGTAACGGAATTGGCAACGGCTGTATTCATGACCATTCCTTGCAAGAGATGATCTTGATTGATAGTTTGTTTCGTCAACTTGGTTGGAGCAGCTTGAAATTGATTAGTTGTATAAGTACCAGCGGCTTGAGCAGGTATTTCTGAGTACAACCAGCCCATATCTTTTTTGTTAGGATTTTTGCGCAATCCTACATGAACACCGTCAGCTTTATAGCCTTTAGGCCAAGTAAAAGGTACTTCTTGATAAGTTTTTGTTTCTTCTAAAAATGATTGCATAAAAAAATCCTCCTAATTTAAGGTAGAACTGGAATTAAATCCAATCCTGCATCTGGTTGAAATTCAAACATTTGGTTAAAGTTTTGAATTGCTTGTCCAGCTGCACCTTTTAGGAGGTTATCAATTACACTGACTATTACGATTTGATGGGTAACAGGGTTTAGTTGATAACCTATGTCACAGAAGTTAGTTCCAATCACTTGTTTAAGATTGGGAAAAATTCCTTCAGTAGCATTTACAAAGGTGTCATCTGAATAAGTCTGGGAAAAAGCTTCTTGAACCTTTTCTTCAGTTACATCTGACTTAGCCTTTGCATAGCAACTGGCCATAATTCCACGTGTCAGTGGTAAAAGTGTTGTTGTGAACTGAATATAAGGTAATTCTTGATCCCATTTTTGTAATTCTTGAACAATTTCAGGAATGTGTTGGTGTTGATTTACCTTATACAGTTGCAGATTTTCATTTGTTTGGCTGAAATGAGTTGATTGACTCAATTTCTTACCGGCGCCGGAAGTACCAGATTTGGCATCCACGACGATTGAAGATGGATCGATTAAATGATATTTAACTAGTGGGGCCAAGGCCAAAATCGTTGCAGTGGCATAGCAGCCAGGGTTGGCAACGTATTTAGAACCCTTTGAACTAGTAAAATCAGCTAATCCATAATGTGCTTTGGCGAGATATTCACTCTTAGGAGCGGGCTTTTTGTACCACTTCTCATACACATCAGCTTTGAGTCGAAAGTCACCTGCTAAATCAATTACCGGAAAATCGTTTTCGATAAACGGTTGAGCTAACTTCGTTGTAACTCCAGCTGAGGTAGCGAAAAACACCATGTCATTATTCTTCATGATATCAGCAGAATCATAAGGTAAAATGTTATCTCGTCGTCGTAGTTGTGGTAAAACCTCTTCTAGCGCTTGTGCTACTTTTTGGGAGTGCCCATACAAATTAACTTTATCAACATTGGGATGCCGTAACAGTAATTCATACAAAACACTGCCACTATAGCCGGTGACACCGACAAGACCAACATTCATACTTATCATCCTTTCTGAATCTAGTTTTTTCTACTCGGTAGAAATTAATAGCTAGAATACTCTTGAAGATTAAAAAATACAAGTGTTTTTCTAATAAAGTTATCATTATTCTAATTGAAACTTTTACATGTGAAGCGCTTCCATTGGCTAAACTTAAGCAAAAAAAATATCTTCCAATATTTTAAAAAATCGGAAGATATTTTTAGATTATTTATTAATACTTGTAGCAAATTCTGGTTCGTAATATGAATTAGCTTTCAAATTAAGACCGCTATTCAAAGTTACGTCAGTAATCCAAACCCATTGGTTAGTAGCTACTTGACCCCAATATGAACCATACTTGTTGACAACCAACTTAGAAATCTTCCAAGCTGATCCAGCAGGTAATGTTAAATCATAAGAATTAGTAGCCGTATTGTAAGTTCTAATTTGTTTATTAGCTGTACCAATCAAACCATTGCTTGGTGTAGGAACTGATGAATTAGTATTAGTATTTGTTGTAGTTGAAGTTTGATCAACTAGGTTCATATATGCGACTGAAACATATTCATCTGTAGCGACTTGATAAAATGTTTGCTTGTCGTAATTCAACATCTTTGAACCTAATTTCCATTGAGTACCCTTTGGTAAAGTAGCACCGGTTGGAGTTCCACTACCATTAACTACTGGAGCATTAGTAGCTGTTACACCAACAGAACCAGCAACATTTGGTACATCAGTAATGTAACTACCGTTGTAACCAGTAGCTGGTCCAGAAATTGTAAGGTCAGTATCTTGAATCCATTCGTTAGTGGCTACTTGATAATAGTTTTTGCCATTAACAAATAGTAAATCAGCAATTCTCCACTTGCTGCCTACAGGTAATGTCATTCCAGTAGTATTACCGTTACTGTCAACAATATTAGCAGTATTAGTAATAGTTACTGTCTTACCATATTGAGCATCTGTTGTGATATAAGGGTCGCTGCTTGTCGTTGTGGTAGTTTGTCCAGCAACCGTTACATCTTGAGCATTGATATATTGATTAGTGCTGACTTGATAATAGATCATCTTGTTAGCATGTAATACATTACCAATCTTCCATTGACTACCAGCTGCTAAAGTAGCACCAGTAGTATTTCCATAGGCATCAACAACATTTAAAGTAGTTTTAGCTGTCGCAATTTTACCAGCATCAGGATTTGCTTCTATCCAACGATCTTGTGATTGAGTAGTATCAACTGAATTAGCCGAACCAGTAACATTTCTAACTACAGAAGCTGGAATATATTCGTTAGTTGCGACTTGATAATGAGCGACACCATTAATAGTAACTTGTTGACCTAATTGCCAACTACTACCGCTTGGTAAAGTTTGTCCGGTAGCTTTTCCATTTGCGTCATAAACTGGTGTGGTAACTGAAACAGTTCCGACAGCTGCAGCATCAACATTTTGTGGTAGAACACTGAGTGCTGCTGGAGCTAACATAATAGCTACAGCTGAAGCCGCGATAACTTTTCTAGTTCTATTCTTCATTTTCCCTATCTCCATTTATAGACTCTCTTCTTGTTGCAATTCTATTTTATGAATTATCAATTTTTAAAACAATCCATTCCAGGAATCATTACCAAAACTTTACAATTGTGAACTACATCGGCACTAAAGTACCGAGCTTCTAGGAACATTCCATACTTGCCAACTAGTATTCCAACCAGTCGGTAGAGGCTAGAACTATCTTACTA